>DAHUXM010000037.1 GCA_027307165.1 Gemmatimonadota bacterium
CGCGTCCAGCCAATAGGTGTGTGTTTGAGCGCATGCGCGAATCTACAGGGGCCGGAGGCGGGACGGAGTGGGGACGGAGTGGGGACGGACTCCTTCATCCACTGCGCACGAGCCGGCAGCCGGGTCGGATCAGACTCGCGAGCCTTCGCCTCGTGGTGCGTCGACGGAGCAATCGGCAATGCTGCGCAGATCGTCTCGACTCCATGCTCATCGCGATGTGCGTCGATATACGCGGCGATCACGTCCCGCGGCGGTCGAGCTCGGAAGCGGAGTTCGCCCGGGCAAAATACGCGGAAGCTTTGCGCGAGCACATGCGGCTCCGGCGAGCTCTGAATCGCCACGGGAGGTTATCTTCGGACGGCCGTTGTGCACTAACCCGATCCGCTCGCACCTATTGACAACACGACAGCCCGGCCATACGTTATATCGTATATGTGACTTACCCTAAAGCGCCTTAACGGCTCGAGATTGGCATGCAACCTGCCGATAATATCCGGTGTAGTGTATAATGGCTGATCCAGAGTCTCGCTATCGGCTGGTCCCGTACGTAAGTCCGAATGGAAAGAAGCCAGTCCAAGAATTCTTAAATTCCCTTGAAGAGACCGATCCTGATGCCGCAGCGGTGTTTTATGACCTCATCGCTCCGCTCGTCAAAAAGCATGGCGGCGCATTGGGGATGCCCCACTTTAAGTATCTACCTCCGACTGACTTTTCCGAGATTCGTTGGGATGGCAAAGACCGTGGCCATCACAGAGTCTACTGTACCATCGAATCCGGTGGCCGCATCCTACTTCTGCATGGGGTGACGAAGCGCTGGCCCAAGTTTACACATGGGGATAAGCGCATTTGTAAGAAGCGATACAGCGATTATTGCTCAGGTGAGTATGACTACCAAGGGAGATTGTCAAATAGTGAATGAGCCTGAACTCGGGCTTCGGCCGCAGACTCCACGCGGCAAAGATGCCTCCGAGCGCCTGCGCGGGAGAGTTGCGATCGCAAAGGCGATTATTGAAGCTCGTCTTCGAAAGAACTGGACCCAGGATCAACTCGCTCAAGCGGCTGGAACAAAACAATCTCGGATTTCCGAGCTTGAAAGCGCACGTGGCAATCCAACGTTGGAAACAATTGAGAGAGTTGCGCTTGTGCTTGACTTGGAGTTGTCCCTCAACGCCCCTCGCGGACTAAGCCAAGCGACACCGGCGTGTAAGAAGACGTTTGCCATGACATATATACTCACGCAGTACGGACCGTCCCATTGTCTCGGAACGGAAGCGGAACGATTCGAAGAGGCTCCCATCCCGTCGGCGATTGCCGCGCGCATGGTGAACGCATCGAAGCGACAGCGAACTGCTTGACGTCGATGCCGAATATCGTTCAACCGAGTCACTCTGACAC
The DNA here is from genome assembly GCA_027307165.1 of Gemmatimonadota bacterium. Taxonomy (GTDB): domain Bacteria; phylum Gemmatimonadota; class Gemmatimonadetes; order Gemmatimonadales; family Gemmatimonadaceae; genus Fen-1247. The sequence goes on from DAHUXM010000037.1 coordinate 1,396, forward strand.
TGAGCCGTCCGACGCGCTGCTGGCAACACAGGACGGTGGCATTCTACTTACAGGGGTTTGGATTGTAAGTTGCTCGTTTGTTGACGAGGGACACGATGCCATACTGCACGGTCAAGTAGACGATGATATCGGTGATCTTGTTGATGTAGAGGCTTCGCCGAACTTCTGGTTCAGCGACGATCGCGCAGCGATTGTTCAGCTAACCGTCAGAGTTGCCCCGAAAAAAACGCCGACATTTGTAGCTGAAGTCACGTATGCTGCTCAGTATACGATCGTCGGCGAAACTCCGGTGATGACGATTAGTGAGTTCGCGTGGGGAAATGGGTTGGCTAATCTAGTGCCATTCGTTCGCGCGAAGTTGGCTCATCTCACAACAGAGAGTCGATATCCGACGTTCTACTTACAGCCAATTAACCTTACGACGCTTCAAGAACCCGCGGCGGAAGGCGCACCAGAGGCAGGTGCTTCGCATGCCGACACCGGGTCCGAGCCTGAATTGCTCCGCGAGTAATTCCAAGATGGTATGGCGTGGAGCAGCGGGCACGCGTGTGGAATTCTCGATCTCACGCGGCAGCTAAGTGGAGAAACTCCGGCGCGATCCTATCGCGGAGATGCATGTAAGGACGTCGTCGTACGCACGAAACCAGATTAACGAAGATCTCTCACGAAATCTTCGAGATTCAGATGTGGCAACAGCGGCCGACCTGAGTCTCACACACCAAGCGTAGCACATGTGTCACGTTCGACTGATAGTTATGGTGCGCGCGCTGATGTCTCTCAACCTCCGTGACTACTACAGGCCCAAGATGCGAACCCGCCGTTCGCTGTACAGGCATCATCGCACGTTGATCAATGCGCGATCAATCATGATCGCTGTCTTGACGTATCCGCTTGCGGCGTGCGTCGCCGCCGGAGGCAACACCGCTCCGGTGCCATCGCTCGCACCGTCGTCGGCACCCCCCGGCTATCGCATCGTCTCTCCCACAACGCGATCCGACGTGACGCCGCCTCAGATGCTCACCCGCCTCTCCCACGCCGACGTCCTCTTCTTCGGCGAACAACACGACGATCCCGAAACCCACCGCGCCGAGTACGAAACCCTCGCCTCCATCGCCAGCCTCGGTCGCCCCGTAGTCCTGTCGCTGGAAATGTTGGAGCGCGACGTCCAGCCTGCGCTCGACAATTATCTCGCGGGTAAAACCACCGAAGCCGAGTTCCTGGCGCGCGCTCGTCCCTGGCCCAACTACGCCACCGCGTACAGACCATTAGTAGAACTAGCCCGCACCCACCACTGGCCCGTCATTGCCGCCAACGTACCTCGCCCGCTCGCATCCGCAGTTGCTCGCAGGGGCATCACGGCACTCGACACTCTCACTCCTACCGAGCATTTGAACGCAGCTCGCCGGATCATCTGTCCGCTCAACGACGACTACCACGCCCGTTTCATGAACGAGATGCACGCGCACTCCACCGGCTCCGGTGGTGCGGCCGAACCCGGCGATTCACTCCCCGCAGCGATGGCCGAGCGCTTCTACGTAGCCCAGTGCGTCAAGGACGAAACGATGGCCGAGTCCATCGTGAACGCCAAACATGCCGCCCCGCGCAACGCAATCGTCGTCCACTTCACCGGCGCCTTCCACAGCGACTATTCCCAAGGCACCGTCGAACGCATCAAGCGCCGCGAGCCCTCGTGGAACATCGTAGTGATCAGCGCCATCCCCGTCCCCGATCCCTCGACGGCACCAATCGCCCCCGAATCCGGCATCGCCGATTTCGTCATCTTTACCAAACAGCCGTCCCACTGACCCAGCAGATCTGGCGTCATAACGTATTCATGGCGTAACCTTGGTCATGCCCCAGAACTCAACCCGAAATCCGATGCAGCTGTTCGCAAGCGCAGCACTGTCTCTGACGTTCATATCCGCCGCCGCGGGCGCCCAGGTCAACGCCGGCGAACAGAAGCCCGAGGCCGCGCTCCCGTTCACCATGACCCAGGTCGCAACCTTCAACCTCCCTTGGCGCATCGCCTTCCTCCCCGATGGGCGGATGCTCATCACTGAGAAGGTCGGCCCGCTCTGGGTCGTGACCCAGCAGGGCGCGAAGACGGAGGTCAAGAATGTTCCCGCCGTCCTGCACCACGATCAGGGTGGCATGCTCGGCGTCTATCTCTCGCCGCATTACAAAACTGACCACTACGTCTATCTCACCTACGCCGAGCCGCACGACAGCGGGTCGAGCCTGGCGCTCGCGCGGGCCAAGCTCTCGCTTTCAGGAAGCTCGGCCAGCCTCGATGGACTCAAGGTCATCTGGCGCGACGGTGCCGGTGGCAAGGGTGGCCAGTTCGGCGGAGCGGTCGCGTTCTCGCCTGACAGGAAGTTCCTGTTCCTCACCGTCGGCGAGCGTCAGCGCTTTACGCCCGCGCAGGATCCTGATTCACCGCTTGGCAAGATTCTACGCCTCACACTCGACGGCAAGCCGGCGCCCGGCAACCCCGAGGCTGGCAAGGTCGGCGCGTCGAAGATTCCGGTGATCAATCCTACGAAAAACACCGAGACCGCCAAGACTGCGCCCGTCATCTACACGTATACCTTTCCCGGACCGAACCTCACGCCGTCGGAGACCTGGGCCACCGGTTTTCGCACGCCGTACGGACTGGCGTTCGCGCCCGACGGCCGGCTGTGGGAGCTCGAGGACGGACCGCGCGGCGGCGACGAGCTCAACCTGGTCGAGCGCGGCAAGAACTACGGCTGGCCTCTCGTCTCCTACGGCAAGAACTACGACGGCGTGCCAATCCCGAGCCCGGACACCAGGCCCGATCTCGTCAAGCCGGTCATCTACTGGACGCCGGTCATCGCGTCGGCAGGGCTCACCTTCTACAACGGCAAGATGTTCCCGCGGTGGGACGGATCGGCGTTCGCCGCCGGACTCGGGAGCAAGTCGCTTACCCGGATCACGTTCGACAAGAACGGTGGTGCCAACGCTGCGGAACGCTGGGACATGAGTCGCAGGGTTCGCGACATCGCCGTTGCGCCGGACGGCGCGCTGTGGCTGATCGAGGATTCGGCTACGGGCGGGCTGTTTCGCATCACACCGAAGTAGCGCCTTGAAGTAGATCCTGCCTCGTGCCCGTGAGCACGGGGCAGGATCTGATGTCACTTCGCTAAAGCTTCTCCGCAGCTAGACTCTGAGCGAGCAGCGGAATCCCCGCGCGGCATAGTAGGACTCTGCCCCATTGTGGTACACGAAGACCATGTCGAAGCGGCGATCGCAGAACAGCGCACCTCCGAGCTTCCGGACGTTGTCGGGTGTCTGCACCCAGCTGGACGTGGTAGTATCGACATCGTCGATCTCCTGGAGCCGCCGGTACTCGGCTGCCGTAAGAAGCGTCGCCCCCATCGTGGTCGCCATTTCGACTGCGCTGTTCTTCGGCTTGTGCTCTTTCCGCGCCTCCAGCGCTTCGCGGTCGTAGCAGACACTTCGGCGCCCTTTGGGGCTCTGCGCTGAACAATCCATGAAGATGAGCTCGCCTGTAGCTGCATCGACATCGACTACGTCCGGTTCGCCTCCGGATTGCTCCATCTCGCTGAGCGACCAGAGTCTGGCACTGTTGGACTCGAGTCTCGCCCGCACCGCGCTCCATTCGACACCGGCATGGCGGTGCATTTGCGCTTCGAAGCGGGCCTTCAAAGTCTTCAGCAGGTCGTCACGCTGTTTCGCGGTAAGGTCTTTGGCTTTGGGCATTTTCATTCGCGTTGCGTTTGGTTTCGATACGGATTCGCGGTGTGCCGCTGTCGTCCGTCTCAGGGACGTTTCAGGAACCGGAAGTAGAAGGCTGCGAATATCAGGACGATTCCCGCGTTTACTGCCAGCCGTTCCCAGAATCGGTTCCTGAAGAACGAGACATCGACCACGACGATCACGACTGCCATCAAAACTACGTAGAGTGCGGTGGCGATCTGACTTTTCACTAGCTCCCCTCGTGTTGGTCGCCCGGCGGCTTCAACGTCCGCCGGGTCGTGGATTCGTGCTGGTGCGGATTGCCCCGATCATTGACCTTCAGGCGGCTGCCAGAGTTCCACCTTGTTTCCTTCCGGATCGATGACCCAGCCAAACTTTCCGTACTCGGAGTCGTCGATTTTGTCGAGAACGTTGCAGCCTTCTTCACGTAAGACTTTGACCAGACCGTGGAGATCTTCCACGCGGTAATTGACCATGAAAGGTGCAGCACTGGGTGCAAACTGGTCGCTTTGCGCCGAAGCAATGGACCAGACGGTGGTCCCGGCAACAGGATTGCCGTCACCGTCGGTCCAGGTGAAAGCGGCGCCGCCCCATTCCTGAACGTCGATTCCAAGGTGCTGCTTGTACCATGCCTGCAACGCGGGTGCATCCTTCGCCTTGAAGAAGATGCCGCCAATGCCAGTGACTCGCTTCATGGAACCTCCGAGGACGGGTGGTGGTGCGGGGGAGGGGGACGGGGGAGCGTGCGTTTTCAGCGGTTTAGCCCCAAGTTAACCAGCTCCCGCCAGATCGAATCGTCCGTCCCTCTATCCTATCCCGAAAAGATGATGACCAGCCGTCGACAATTTCTCCAGAGCTCACTACTCGCTACCGGTGCACTGGCCCTGCCGCGCACCATGCTGGCGGGCGGCACAGTTTCGCGTCGTGCAGCAGGGGGCCGAGTGGTGTCGACCTGGGATTTTGGCGTCGGCGCGAATGCCGCGGCGTGGCCGGTGCTGGCACGCAACGGCGCAGCCCTCGACGCCGTCGAGGCGGGCGCGCGCTGGGCGGAATCGGATCTGTGCAACTCCACGGTGGGACACTGCGGTTACCCCGATCGCGATGGCGTGCTGACACTCGACGCCAGCATCATGAATGGCGACGGGAGTTGCGGAGGCGTCGGCGCGATCGAGGACATCGAGCATCCGGTGTCGGTTGCGCGCGCGGTGATGGAAAAGACTCCGCACGTGCTGCTCGTCGCGCATGGCGCGCAGGAATTCGCGATATCGCAAGGCTTTGCGAAGAAGCCGCTGCTTACGGACGAAGCGCGCAAGGCGTGGCGCGAATGGCTCAAGACGTCCGAGTACAAACCGAAGATGAATGTCGAGCGTACGCGTATTCCCGGCGACGAACACAATCACGACACGCTGGGCATCCTTGCACTCGATGCGCATGGCAAGCTCGCCGGTGCATGCACCACCAGTGGCATGGCGTGGAAGATGCACGGCCGCGTCGGCGACAGTCCCATCATCGGTGCCGGTCTTTATGCCGACAACGAAATCGGTGCCGCAACTGCGTCGGGCGTTGGCGAGGAGATGATCCGCAACTCGGCGAGTTTTCTCGTGGTGGAGTTGATGCGACAGGGACGCACGCCAAGGGAAGCGTGCCGCGGAGCGATCGAGCGCGTCGTTCAGAAGCGGCCGGCCGCGAGCAAGAATCTGCAGGTGTGCTTCCTCGCAATCAACAGACATGGCGAGGTTGGTGCGTACGCACTGCATCCCGGATTTGTCTATGCAATGCACGACGCGACACCGGGACCGCACGACAAGCTGATCGCGGCCGAATCGATCTATGGTGGCGGTGTCGTTCGGTGATCCGGCCCGTGCTCGAGATCGCAGCCAACTCGCTGGGCTCTGCGCTCGCTGCGCAGGACGGTGGCGCCGATCGCATCGAGCTGTGCGCTGACCTGGGCAACGGCGGCACGACGCCATCCTACGGCACGCTTGCCATCACACGCGATCGGCTGCGCATTCCGCTGTATGCGTTGATCCGCCCGCGCACTGGTGACTTCTGCTACGACACAGGCGAGATCGACGTGATGCTGCACGACATCGAAATGTGCGCGAAATTGGGTTGCGACGGCGTGGTCATCGGCGCACTCGATACGCAAGGCGATGTCGATGAAACCGTTTGCCGAGAGTTGATCGCCGCGGCAACTCCGCTCGGTGTGACCTTCCATCGCGCCTTCGATGTCGCGCGCGACCAGGCGCGTGCGCTGGACACGATAATCGAGCTGGGCTGCGAACGTGTGTTGACGTCGGGCGGCGAAGCGACCGCGCTCGCCGGCGCAGAGCGCATCGCCGGATTCGTGAAGCAGGCCGGATCGCGTGTCAACATCATGGCCGGCGCCGGTGTCGACGTGAGCAACATCAGTGAAGTGGCCCTGCACAGCAATGCACGTGAATTCCACAGCTCGGCGAAAGCGGTGCGCAGATCGGTGAGCCGTCATCGCAATGACCATCTCCCGGGATTGCAAGCGGATTGGTGGCAGACCGACGCCGTCATCGTTCGCGCAATGGTCGAGGCGTTGAGTCGTCACGAGAATCAGGGAACGGCGTGAGGAACGCACGCTGTCCCCGCGTCAACCGCACCTACTGATTCGCGTTGACTGGCGCGACGCATACGCCCTGCAAGTCCGCCGACACGCGTTCGATAGGCCCCGAGCCGCGGCACGCGCGCGTCACCTATGGAAGCGCGATGCGCCGAGCTCTGGCAGCGTTGATCGAAATCGGCCGAGCGCGCGCGGAGCGAAAGCTGGACGCATGTTTAGAGCGCTGCCCTCCTAACGCTGATGAACAGGCGTTCAATTGCGCGTGAACGCGTGACTCTGGCCCGATTGACGCAGGTTCGAACCGTCCCAAGCGCTCTCTTCCAGGCGCGCGACGGAACGGATCTGTCTGCTCAACCCAGCCTGACGCTTTGGATCGGGCTGGCCTGAGTAGATTCTTGTGTCGATGCCGTGGCTATGACCGAACTTCATAGAGTGCAGGTGCTGCGTGGCCGGCGTAGCGAGTGCGAATCACTCGACACCCTGCTGGAGAGCGTGCGTGTGAATCAGAGCCGCGTGCTGGTCGTCCGCGGTGAGGCGGGAGTCGGCAAGACCGCGTTGCTGGACTATCTGGCGGCGAGTGCGTCGAACTGTCGCGTTGCACGGGCCGCCGGCATCGAGTCGGAGATGGAGCTCGCGTTCGCCGGCGTACATCAACTGTGCGCGCCGATGCTGCACCGTCTGGCGCGCTTGCCGGATCCACAGTGCCGGGCACTCGAAACGGCGTTCGGGCTGAGCACCGGCGAGCCACCCGATCGCTTTCTGGTTGGGCTCGGCGTGATCAGCCTGCTGTCCGACGCAGCGGAAGATCGCCCGCTCGTGTGCATAGTGGATGACGCGCAGTGGATCGATCGCGCGTCGATGCAGATTCTTGCATTCGTCGCACGCCGTCTCCTGGCGGAATCGATCGCGCTTGTATTTGCACAGCGCGAGCCCACCGATGAACTGGAATTCACGGGGCTTCCGCAAATGGTCATTGCGGGGCTTGGTGACGCCGACGCCCGCGCTGTGCTGGAATCCGCGATACCGGGTCGGTTGGACGACCGAGTGCGAGACCGGATCGTCGCGGAAACGCGTGGCAATCCGCTCGCGTTGCTGGAGTTGCCGCGGGGCCTCACCGTGTCGGAAATGGCAGGGGGATTCGCACTTCCCGACGCACGACCACTCGAGCGCCGCATAGAGCAGAGTTTCCTGCGCCGATTTCGGACGCTTCCGATCGACACGCAACGACTACTGCTGATAGCAGCGGCAGATCCTGTGGGCGATGTGACACTGTTGTGGCGTGCTGCGGCTCTCCTCGGGATCGGCACCGACGCCGCCGCACCGGCCGAGGCGGTGGGCCTGATCGAGCTGGGCACACGTGCACGATTTCGACATCCTCTGGTGCGCTCGGCGATCTATCGTGCGGCAGCTCTGTCTGATCGCCAGGCGGCGCATCGCGCGCTTGCGGACGCGATCGATTCGCAAGCCGATCCTGCTCGTCGCGCGTGGCACCGCGCGCAGGCAGCGGTCGGACCCGACGAGGGCGTTGCTCGCGAGCTGGAACACTCGGCTGACGGTGCGCAGAGGCGCGGTGGAAGTGCTGCCGCAGCAGCATTTCTCGAGCGAGCCACTGCACTGACTCCCGATCCTGCGCGTCGTGGCGCCCGCGCACTTGCAGCTGCACAAGCCAAATTCGAGGCCGGCGCACCGGACTCAGCGACCGAGCTTCTCGCCACGGCCGCGATTGGACCTCTGAACGCGCTGCAGAGCGCGGAGCTGGCGCTATTGCGTGCGCGGATCCTGTTTGCGCGCAGGCGCGGCAGCGATGCCCCGCCATTGCTTCTCGATGCAGCGAAACTCTTGGAAGAGTCGGATCGTGGATTGGCGCGTGACGCGTACCTCGAAGCAATGGGAGCAGCGGTCTTTGCCGGGCGACTTGGCGGACACTGTGGCGTACAGGAGATCGCGTCGGCCGTGCGAATCGTGCCGCCGGGATCGCAGAAGCCGCGCCCGATCGATCTTCTGCTCGATGGGCTCGCGACGCGATTCACCGATGGTTATGTGGCCGGCGCGACGCAGCTCGCGAGTGCACTACGCGCGCTTCGAAAGCAGACTGAACTGCGCAGCGAAGGGGACATCGTGGGAGTGCTCTGGCTGGCCTGCCCGGTCGCGCCAGAGCCGCTGGGGCCCGAGCTCTGGGACGATGACACATGGTACGAGCTTGCTACGTGCGCGGTCAAGCTCGCGCGAGACGCCGGCGCGCTGTCCGTGCTTCCCATCGCGCTGGGGTACCTGGCGGGGTTCCACGTTCATGCTGGAGAATTCACCACCGCCGCGACGCTGATCGACGAGGCAGACGCCATTTCGACAGCAACTGGCAATGCACGATTGCCCTACACGTCACTGTTGTTGGCAGCCTGGCGTGGCGATGAGCTTCACGCGACGACACTGATCCAGAATAGCATCAGAGACGCGACTGAACGAGGTGAGGGAAGGGCCGTCGGTCTGGCGGACCACGTGACATCCGTGCTGTACAACGGATTGGGTCGCTACGATGCTGCGCTCGCCGCTGCGCAAAGTGCATGCAAGCACGAGGATCTGGGCTTCTTCGGTTGGTACCTGGTCGAGCTGATCGAGGCAGCTGTGCGAAGCGATGCATTCCATGATGCGTCCGACGCATTGCGCCAACTCGAAGAACGGACACGCGCTGTCGGCACGGAGTGGGCGCTTGGCATGCTGGCCAGATCGAGCGCATTGCTGAGCGACGGAGAGACAGCTGATGCTCTTTACCGTGATGCGATCGAGCATCTGGAGCGAAGCCGCATCGCCGTTCAACTTGCACGTGCCCATCTGGTGTACGGCGAGTGGCTGCGGCGTGCGGGTCGACGCGTCGATGCGCGCGCGCAGCTGCGTATCGCTTACGAGATGTTCGATCGCTTCGGTGCTGACGCGTTTGCCGGCCGTGCCCGTCGCGAGCTGCTGGCCACCGGTGAGACTGTGCGCAAGCGCACGCCAGAGACCCGCGAGGCGCTCACTTCACAGGAAGCGCAAGTTGCACGGCTTGCTGCTGAAGGGCGCACCAATCCGGAGATTGGGAGCCAGCTCTTCATCAGTCCTCGTACGGCCGAGTACCATCTGCACAAAGTGTTCGCGAAACTAGGCATCAGCTCGCGACGAGCCCTGCGTGATGTCTTCCGCGGCTCGGCATGGATGACAGCTCAGGATTAGTCCGGCAGCGGAAGCGACTGGGGCCCCATGACAGGGTGAAAGACTGGGGTGTTCGACTGACGCGAGCGGCGCATCGTCGATGTAATCGTTCTCCTTGCAGTCAATCTTTTTCAAGGAGTCGTGTCATGAGCACCATCACCACCAAGGACGGCACCGAGATCTATTACAAGGATTGGGGTAAGGGTCCCGTCGTCACATTCTCACATGGCTGGCCGCTCAACGCTGATGCATGGGACGGGCAGATGCTGTTCCTCGCGCAGAATGGCTACCGGGCAGTGGCACACGATCGGCGCGGTCATGGCCGATCCAGTCAGCCTTCGTCCGGCAACGACATGAACACCTACGCCGACGATCTCGCGGCCGTGATCGAGGCGCTCGATCTGAAGGATGCCACGCTGGTAGGTCACTCGACCGGCGGCGGCGAAGTGGCTCGCTACATCGGGCGGCATGGAACCAGGCGAGTCGCGAAAGCGGTTCTGATTTCCGCAGTGCCACCGCTTCTGTTGAAGTCAGCGTCGAATCCCGAAGGTATCCCGATCGAGCTGTTCGACGGGTTGCGCGCCGGTCTCTTCAAGGATCGCTCGCAGTTCTACAAGGATTTTGCGATCCAGTTTTTCGGTGCCAACCGACCGGGGTCGAAGGTATCGCAGGGCGTGCTCGATGAGTTCTGGCTCTGGAGCATGCAGTCAGGTCTCAAGAACTCCTACGAGTGCATCAAGGCGTTCTCGGAGACCGATTTCACCGAGGATCTCAGGAAGTTCGACGTGCCCACGCTCCTGCTGCACGGCGAGGATGACCAGATCGTCCCGGTGCGTGAGTCGTCCATGAAATCGGCGCGGCTCATAAAGGGCGCGAAGGACATCTACTTCCCCGGTGCGCCGCACGGCATCACGACCACGCACCAGGATCAGATCAACGCCGAGCTGCTCGCGTTCCTGCGGGGCTCGCCGGAAACGGCACCTCGCGAGAGCCGCGTGATGGCCGGCGCGGCCGGCCGCTGAAGGAATTAGCCATGAAAATCGTAATCATTGGCGGAACCGGGCTCATTGGGTCCAAGCTCGTGCGCATGCTCGACGAGCAGGGTCACCAGGCAGTTCCGGCGGCGCCGAACACCGGTGTCAACACGCTCACGGGCGAGGGTCTGCCGGAGGTGCTCGAGGATGCCGCCGTGGTCGTCGACGTCTCGAACTCACCTTCGTTCGAGGATGCGGCGGTGCTCAATTTCTTCGAAACATCGACGCGCAATCTGTTGGCGGCCGAAGCGGTGGCAGGAGTACGCCATCACGTCGTGCTATCCGTCGTCGGGACCGGACGGCTTCCTGAAAGTGGCTACTTGCGCGCCAAGAATGCGCAGGAGAATCTGATCAGGAAATCGTCCATTCCGTACTCGATTGTACACGCGACGCAGTTCTTCGAGTTTATCAAGGGCATTGCCGACACGGCCACCGAAGGCAACATCGTGCGGATCGCTCCGGTGTTGTTCCAACCCATGGCAGCAGATGATGTAGCTGCCGCCGTCGCAAAAGTCGCCGTCGGATCACCGGTCAATGGCGTAGTCGAAGTCGCGGGACCGAAGGCGTTCCGCATGGACGAACTCGTCCGGCGATTCCTCGCCGACCGCAACGATCCGCGTAAAGTGATCGCCGATCCGCACGCGCGCTACTTCGGCACGGAACTGAGTGAGCGCTCACTGCTTCCTGGAGCAGATGCGAAGATTGCTGCAACAAGCTTCGAAGATTGGCTCAGTAAATCGATGATCTCGCAGCGGTAGGAAACCAGACAATCCAATCGAGGACGAGCAATGCCCGGACTGTTCAGGGATCGAACGAGCGAAGTAGTGGATCAATCTCGTCGGAGCTTCTTGGGAACTGCGGCCATGACAATGACTGCAGCACAGTTCGGGTTCGCTGGTCTTGCAGAAGCACAATCCAGGGCGCCAGCGCCGGATCCGACGCCGGTCAAGCGCGGGATGGGCGCGTCGCTCGGCCCGCTCAAGAACATCGACGCTGGCGTCCTGAATGTCGGCTATGCAGAAGCCGGCCCCGAGAACGGGCCTGCGGTCATTCTTCTGCACGGATGGCCGTACGGCATTCAAAGTTATGCCGAGGTCGCGCCGTTGCTGGCGTCGTCCGGCTACCGCGTGATCGTACCGTATCTGCGCGGATTCGGCACAACTCGTTTCCTTTCAAGCGCAACGACAAGGAATGCTCAACAGTCGGCGGTCGCGCTGGATACCACTGCGTTGATGGACGCACTCAAGATCGACAAGGCAATCATCGCAGGTTTCGACTGGGGTGCGCGGACCGCCGATATCGTCGCGGCGCTCTGGCCGGAGCGCTGCAAGGGCCTCGTCTCCGTGAGTGGCTATCTGATCGGCACCCCCGCATCCAACAAGGACCCGTTGCCGCCTAAAGCCGAGCTGGCATGGTGGTACCAGTATTACTTCGCCACCGAACGCGGAAGACTCGGCTACGACAAATACAGAAACGATTTCGCGAAGCTCATCTGGCAGATCGCTTCGCCCAAGTGGGCGTTCGATGATGCAACATTCGATCGCACTGCAGCATCGTTTGCCAACCCGGACCACGTCGCCATCGTGATTCACGATTATCGCTGGCGGCTCGGTTTGGCCCCGGGCGAGTCTCGATATGATGAGCTGGAAAAACGGCTTGCTGCATTACCTGTCATCACAGTCCCCACGATCACGCTCGAAGGCGATGCCAACGGCGCGCCACACGCAGAGCCCAGCTCCTACGCCACGAAATTTTCCGGGGAATATTCGCACCGGGACTTGAAGGGCATCGGTCACAATCTTCCTCAGGAAGCACCACAGGAATTCGTCAGGGCCATCCTGGATGTGAACGCGTAGCGCGCGTTCATGACGAACCTGCGCGGATGGAATAAGCAGCAACACCAAACGCAGAGCCAATCGAAAGGAGCGGGGAATGGCAGAGTCAGACGACAGGTCGCGCCGTGGCTTTCTGAAAATGAGTTCGATGTTGGGCCTGGCGGTTGCGTTCGGTCCAGCGGTGATCGGGAAGTCGTTTTCAAATTCAGGATTCCAAACCACTCGAAAGGAGGATGTTACGCCACACGGTAATGCAACACTACGGGTCGGCGAGGAGACGGCTGCCGACGAAACAATCCGTCCGTTTCATGCGCACTTCCCGGAAAGCGAAATTACCGATCTGCGCAGACGCATAAAGGCGACGAGATGGCCTGAGCGGGAAACGGTGAATGATGCATCACAAGGCGTGCAGCTCGCGACGACCAGGAAGCTCGCTGACTACTGGGCAACAAGTCACAACTGGAGCAGATGCGAAGCGAAGCTCAACGCACTGCCGCAGTTCATGACGAACATCGATGGTCTGGACATTCATTTCATCCACGTGCGCTCGAAGAATCCGAATGCTCTTCCTGTGATCATCACGCACGGATGGCCCGGGTCCATCATCGAGCAGATGAAGGTCATCGATCCGTTGACGAATCCAACTGCGCATGGCGGTAGTGCATCGGATTCCTTCGACGTCGTGATTCCTTCGCTGCCTGGTCATGGGTTTTCAGGCAAACCGACTGCGACCGGTTGGGATCCCATCCGCATCGCGCGCGCCTGGGCCGTGCTGATGCAGCGCCTGGGATACACACGATACGTGGCCCAGGGCGGCGATTGGGGGAATGCCGTTACGGAGCAGATGGCTCTGCAGACACCGCCGGGATTGATCGGCATCCACACCAACATGCCGGCTACCGTCCCGGACAACGTCGCGAAGGCGCTTCAATTCGGCGATCCGCCGCCGGCCGGTCTCTCAGCCGAAGAGAAGGGCGCGTGGGATCAGCTCGACACTTTCTACAAGCACGGCCTGGGCTACGCTCAGGAAATGGCGAACCGCCCGCAGACGCTTTACGGACTCGCGGATTCGCCGGTCGGACTCGCAGCCTGGATGAACGACCACGACGCGCGCAGCTACGCGCTCATCACACGCGTCTTCGACGGTCAGACCGAGGGACTCACGCGGGATGACATTCTCGACAACATCACGCTTTACTGGTTGACGAATACTGCAGTATCGTCGGCTCGTCTCTACTGGGAAAGCAAGCTCGCGTTCTTCGCACCGAAAGGTGTTTCGATTCCCACTGCTGTGAGCGCATTTCCGGATGAGATCTATACGGCACCGAGGAGCTGGACAGAGAAAGCGTATCCCAACTTGATCCATTACAATCGGCTCCCCAAAGGAGGCCACTTCGCGGCGTGGGAGCAGCCGCAGGTCTTCTCCGAAGAGCTCCGCACATCATTCAGATCGCTGCGCTGATTGAGAACCGGGGTCGGAGCGCAGTTTCCCGAGGCCTGCGGATCGGGATGAACTGAAAAACTGCACTGTGACCCCGGTTTTTGCTTACACGGTGTGCGCGTTTTGCTTACACCGCTGCCGGGCAACGGCCGATTGTGAAGTCCACCGCGACCTGCGATCCTGCCATTGCATGCCATGGCCGGTCAATCCGGATCTGACTTACGCACAACTGGTGGGAGCCGATGCTCAATCAAGAGGAGTTGGCAGGACTGGAGCGCACTCTGCGCGATACCAGCGTTCTGAGCGCATACATCGATGTCGGCGTCGCCGATCCGGCGATGAAGGGTGAATGGCGGGTCGCGCTCGATGACTCGCTCGAGGCGATACGCAGGACCATCGCCGAATCATCAGCCGACGAGATGGCGGAGTTCGCAAAGTGCGCGTCCATGCTCGACCGCCGGCTTGGGGAGCTCGCGCCCGAGGCCTTGGCGCCGGGATGGATCATCTTCGTCTCGCCAGACGGGGTCCAGCATCTCGAAGCCGCTCTGGCGCCGATCCCCACCACCGCCATCTGGGGCAAGGGGCCTGCGCTCGCTCCGTACATCCACCTCATGAAGGAACGTCATCCGGTGATCATCGCGGTCATGGACGCGCGCAAGGCGACCATCTACCGTTACCGGCTCCGCACTCTCGAGCGCGTCGACTCGCTCGACGCCGACCATGTGATTACAGCGCCGCTCGAAAGTGGCGGCGTTCGCCGAACCGACTTCCACCCGCGCACGCGCGGCGAGCGAAACCACGATGCGGCGGAGCGCGCGCGGCTACGCGAAACCCGCCGGATGCTCGCCAGGCTGAGCGAACGCGTACGCGGCCTCGCCGGCGACGATGGTTGGGTTGTGCTGGGAGGAATCCCGAAGATAATCGCGCAGGCGGCGAACGGCCTGTCGCCCATGTCCCAGCGCGTGCTCCGGATGGACTCGCTCGACGTGCACTCCACCCACGCGATGATCGCCGACGCCGCGCGCGTCGGAGCGTCCATGTTGCGCGACGCAAGCGCATCGCGCGCGATCCCGGACATCATCGAGAAGGCGGAGGCGAGATCACTTGGCGTCATCGGACGCGAAATGACACGGAAGGCGCTCGATCTTTCATGCGTCAGCGCGGTATACATGAGCCCGCTCTTCCTGAAGACACAGGGCGCGGCCGCCGAGTCGATCATACGCAGCGCGCTGGACCAGGGCGCAACTGTGGATGAGGTCTCAAGGAATGCGGGAGCGCTCGACAAGGCAGGCGGTGTCGTCGCTCGACTCCGCTTCCGGCCGAGTGGCGGGTTGTTCGGATTGCCACGCGTGGAGCTTCAGACACCGTCGTGGGAAGAGCACGCTACCACGCAGTGACGTGACGGCGCCGCGGCGTGTGGCTACCGGGCCGCGGTAGCCGCTTTCCCGCCGCGGATCGCACTCGCCATCAGCACGAACTCGCTGATGTTGTCGAGTGTCAGGAGGCCGCGGAGTTTTCCTCCGCTGAGCACGGGCATCGTGCGTACACGCGACTCCTGCAGCCGCTCCACCGCTCCCTCGAGCGGCTCGTTGGGAGCTGCGCTCGCGAATGCCTTTTCCATTGTCTCGTCGACGCGTGCACTGCTTCCTTTGTTCGCGAGTCCGGCCAGCAGAGCTTGATGACTGAGGAGTCCCACCACACGGTCTCCATCGACGACAACGAAGTCGTGCTGGAAGCCGGACAGCGCGCTCTGGAGCGCGGTGCCGAGCGTATCTGTTGGGGAAAGCGCATGGGCGTCGCGGATCATGACCTGGTCCACGCTCACCCCAGCGAGTGAGGTGCGAAGTTGTTCCATGCTGGATTCCGCAGCTGCGCCGAGCCAGATGAAGAGCGCGATCAGGACAAGCCACGGATTGAAGAAGATTCCCACCAATCCAAACAGGAGTGCGAAGCCGCGTCCTACTCGCGCCGCGATCTCGGTGGCGCGTGCGTGATCCATGCGCAGCGCCAGCGCAGCGCGAAGAACGCGCCCACCGTCGATCGGGAACGCCGGCAGAAGATTGAAAACGAGCAGCGACAAATTGATCCACATGAGCTGCGCAACCGCCCCGCCCACGCTCGTGAAGTTGTTTGCGGCCGGAATCGCAGCGGAGACGGAGAAAGCTCGCAGTGCGCCGTAAAGAAACAGCACGATGACGAGCGTGACCGCCGGGCCGGCGAGCGTCACCGCCAGCTCCTGCTTCGGTTCCTGCGGTATCCGCTCGAGGCGCGCGACTCCACCTATCGGGAGGAGTGTGATGTCGCTCGTGGCGATGCCGAACCGGCGCGCCACGAGCGCGTGCCCCAGCTCGTGAAGCACGACCGACGCGAAGAGTGCGATAGTGATGATGATACCTGCGACCGCGCCGGCGCCTGTCCCCGTCTCCTGGTAGTAGATGACCGCGAGCCATGCCAGCAGCAACACGAAGGTTGCGTGCACACGCACTTCTACACCCCGAACTCTACCCAACCGCCAGGACCACCGCATAACGCCCTCCGTCGTGGAACTCATGATGCAGCCACAGCCATCTCTCGTGTCTGCATCGTCGCTTCTCTCTTCAGTCGCGCCTCACGGCATCGCCGGAGACGTTGCGGCGGTTTCCTCCGGCACCGCGCCGTCGAATCGCACGGCGGCGCGCTCGAGCAGAGCGCGCACTTCGGCATCGGTCGTCTGCCCGAAGTCCGCGTACCCTTCTCCCACTCCGTGAAAGTCGCGCGGGCTGCGCGCGCACACACACGCGTCGGCGTTTGTGCGCATTGCGTCACACGTATCAGGTGATCCATAAGGAACGGCCACGATTATGGCGTCCGGGCCCAGCTTGCGGAGAGCCGTTACTGCGGCGGCCATCGTCGCTCCCGTCGCAAGCCCGTCGTCCACGATTATGACGGTCTTTCCTCGCACCTCTGCAGGGCCGCGACCGCCGCGGTACGCGAGCTCGCGCCGCGTCAGCTCTCGCTCCTCGTCGCGTGTGACGCGGTCGACCGCGTCGGAGGAGATTCCAAGCTGCCGGATGACGTCGGAGTTGAGGACGCGAATTCCACCGGTTGCGATCGCCCCCATCGCCAGTTCCTCGTGGCCGGGCACGCCGAGTTTCCGGACGACAAAAACGTCGAGTGGAGCACCCAGGGTCATCGCCACTTCGTAAGCGACGGGAACCCCACCGCGTGGAAGACCCAGTATCGTGAGCCCGCCGCGCCTCGCCAACGGACGAAGCATCTCCGCCAGTATTCGTCCGGCGTCGCGCCGGTCTCTGTACATCCCGTTCATAACGACTCCTCCCGGCAGCGATGCTGCCGCAGCTGGTATCCGGACGATTCGCGAAGTGCGGGGCTGCTCTCTACCCAGCCGCCGCAAGGAGCTGTCGACCGGCGTCAGGTCGCGGACGACGGCGCGGATTCTGTTGCCGCTTCGCATCGTCCTGGCAGTAGCGAGTTGCGGGTACGATCTCGAGGCGGTTGAGGGCGATGGGACTTCCGCAGGCGACACAGACGCCATATTCCTCTGGCGCTTCGTACAGGATTCGGAGCGCTTCGTCCAGCTCCTTGAGCGCCTCGACCTCGCGCGCGGCGATGGCGTCGTCGTTCCGATCGTCTCCGACAGAGTCGGTGGGTTCGACCCCCGCCGACCTGTTCTCCAGCGCCGACTGCACTGCACTCGCCCGGATCCGCTCGAGATCGCGAACCATACCTCCGCGCTCATCGAGTAGCAGTCTCTCGAAGTGGGCCAGCTCTGCCGATTTCATTGTTCAGGTTCTCCATGTTCGCGTGATCCGCATCGCCTCGATGCTGCAAGGTGACGATGGGATGCGAATCTGTCAGTCAGCCATACGCCTTCGCGCTGTAGCCGATTGCCTGACGCGGACATGGGATTTCACCTGCGCTGGACGTCGCTCCTGGGTAGACTGGTGGCCGGTGAGTTCACTCCTTGCCAGGCCATCCCAGCGCTCGGCGTTCGATCAACTCACAGTCGTGCCGAACAGGCGACCGATGAGCGCCGACGCTCCCATCGCGAGCGCTCCCCAGAATGCGACGCGCAATGCGCCGCGCATCAGTGGCGCACCACCGACTTTCGCCGCCAGCGCACCGAGTACAACCAGAAGCACGAGCGTTGTTCCGATCACGACCACCGTGAAGTATGAGCTCGCAACAAATGCGGATACGAGGACGGGCAAGGCAGCCCCAGCGGCGAACGACACTGCCGACGACAACGCTGCCTGGAGTGGTCGCGCGGTCGTCAGTTCCGAGAGGCCGAGTTCCTCTCGTGCATGTGCGCCCAGCGGGTCTTTCTGCATGAGCTGTTCGGCAACGTCGCGCGCCAGCGCGGGGGTAAGTCCGCGAGATTCGAAGATCTCGCTCAACTCCTCATGCTCGGCCGTGGGACTCGCAGCGAGTTCGGTCCGCTCGCGACTCAAATCCGCGGTCTCGGTATCTCTCTGCGAGCTTACCGAGACGTACTCGCCAGCGGCCATCGACATTGCGCCGGCGACGAGGCCGGCGACGCCCGCGATCAGTACTGCCGCTCGACCAGTTCCGGCTGCGGCGACGCCAACGACGAGGCTTGCGGTGGAGATGAGCCCGTCGTTTGCGCCAAGAACTGCGGCCCGTAGCCAGCCGATGTGTGCGGTGCGGTGCCGTTCGATGTGGCGCATCCATAGCTCCGTGTGCAGGTCAAACCGGTCCCGCGAAAACAAGCCGGTTGTGGAATCTACAGATCCTTTGCGCCTGGATCGGCAATCGTATGGCCGGCCCCGTTCGCGATCTTCGATTCGCGTTTGTGCACCTCGACGTGGATTTCTATCAAAGCACGCTCGAAGCTCTCCAGTTGTTCTATCCCAGGATGAGCGTCGGAGCGATGCTCATTTCACACGACTATGTCGAGTTCGCCGCAGTGCGCCGCGCCTTCGATGATTATCTGAAGGATTCCAGGCAGTCGGTGCTCGAGCTGAGTGGCAATCAGTGCCTGATCGTCAAGGTCGCGGATTGACCCAGCGCCACTGAAAGGCCCTAGGGCGCCGCGACCTCGGCGGCGATGGGCGTGCGAACGTGCGGTATGCAGCGACAGGGATCCCGACGATTGACACGCAGAACATCACTCATTCGAGCACCGTCACGATTGCCAGCGGATACCGCGACCAAGCGCGATGTCCCCTCCTCCTTGACAGGCCGGGTTGATATGTTGAAATTTCACCACCGCTGATTTTTCAGCATTACAGGGGCAAGGACCTCCGGGTTTCACCATACGCGCTCAGACGAACAACGCGCCGCGCGATTTCAGTTGGCGCATTCTTTTCGAGACACAATGCTGATTTTTCACCATAAATTCGTTCAGTTGTTCGAATCGGTTCTGTCGCTCGGCTGCCGGCCACTCCCCGCCATCTGTGCATGGCTCATCATCTGTATCGCCGCGGCGCCGGCCGCGATCCATGCTCAGCAATCCGCACCGCCGACAACCACGGACAGCAACAGCAGCAGGACAGCTGTCGCGACCCACGCCACACACGCGCCGGTAATCGACGGCAAGGACGACGACGCGGTATGGCACGTCGCGCCCGCGGTCTCCTCGTTCCGCGAGCACGACCCGGTGGAAGATTCCGATCCGCGCTTTCGCACCGAGTTCAAGATTGCGTACGACAGCCACAACATCTACGTCTTCGTCCGCGCATTCGACAACGATCCCAAGGCGATACGCACCACGCTCGCACGACGCGATGCACGCCCGCCGACGGATCAGATAATCGTGATGATCGATTCGTATCACGACGGCCGCAGTGGCTTCGAATTCTGCGCGAGTCCTGGCGGCGTCAAGCGCGACTACGCCATCTATAACGACAACAACGAAGACGGAAGCTGGGACGGTGTCTGGGACGTCGCGACCAGAATCGACTCGCTCGGCTGGACCGCCGAATATGCAATCCCGATGTCGCAGCTCGGCTTCACGAGTGCGCCGACGCACACCATTGGCTTCAGCGTGTGGCGCGACCTGGACCGCTTCAAGGAGAGAGTGAGCTGGCCTGGCTTTCATCCAAGCAAAACGGGTCTCGTCTCACAATTCGGAACCGTCACCGGAATCGGTGACGTCGGCTCGACACATCCGCTCGAAGTCGTTCCATACGTCGTCACCACGAACGTCGAGACGATCGGTGCTTCGTCGTTCGGTCGAGCACAACGTGTTTCCACAGGCGCTGATCTCAAGCTGGGAGTGACGCCGGGACTGCGGCTCACCGCGGCGATCAATCCGGACTTCGGTCAGGTCGAGGCAGATCCATCCGTGCTCAACCTCGGCGCGTTCGAGACCTTCTTCAGCGAGCAGCGTCCGTTCTTCGTCGAAGGGCAGGGACGGTACACGATGAGTCTCAACTGCAACGCGGTCAACTGCAATTCCGAAGGTCTGTTCTACTCGCGTCGCATCGGACGCGCACCGCAACTGCTGGGTGCGTACGGCGACGCAAGCTCGCCCACAGCGTCCACCATTCTCGGCGCGGCAAAATTGAGCGGGCGAATCGGCAATTCCATCTCGCTCGGCGCACTGGATGCCGTGACAGCCCGCGCAACTGGATCATCGGACCGTACAATCGAGCCCACGACAAACTACGGCGTGTTGCGCGCTCAGCGCGATTTCGGCGGCGGTGCGAGCAACGTCGGGATCATCGCGACCAGCGTCGCGCGCGACAACGACTCGTGGACGTCCAGTGCGCTGCGCAAGTCGGCGAGCGTGCTCGGAGCCGACTTCTCGCACAAGTTCCTGGCCGACAACTACACGGTGTCCGGCTCTGTGACAGCAAGCGACGTCACCGGTACGCCGAAAGCGATCCTCAACACGCAGACCAACGCCGTTCATTACTATCAGCGTCCGGACGGCAAGCTGCGCGTCGATTCGAGCCTCACCTCGTTGAGCGGGAATTCCGAGGAATTCATCTTTGGAAAATACGGCGGCGGAATCACGCGCTTCGAGACGAGCTACCAGCGTCAATCGGCGGGCTATGAAGTCAACGACATCGGCTACCTGCAGCGTGCGGACGTACAATCATGGAACAACTGGGCTGCGCTCAATTTCTTCAAGCGCACCGCCGTCTACAACAGCCTGCGCATCAACGGCAATTTCTGGAATCGATGGACCAGCGCGGGTCTGCCGCTGGAGCACGCTCTCAACACCAACACGCACATCGTGTTTCACAACAACTGGAGCGCCGGCGGCGGTGGAACGCTGGGACAGCTCGGCACGGTGTACTGCGACCGGTGCGCGCGCGGCGGGCCTGCCGTGCGGCAGTCGTCGTATCTCTCGCCATGGTTCTACATCACCGGCGACGATCGCCGTCGCATCGCGCCTTCGATATCGGCCAACTTCCAGAGGAGCGACGAGGGCCGGTCGCATTACATGTCGCTCGATCCGAGCGTCGCGATTCAGGCGACGAGTCAGCTGCTGTTCTCGCTCGACGTCAACGCGTCGCACAACGATGACAACTCCCAGTGGATCGGAAACTTCACGGACTCGGCGAGCAACAGGATGCACTACGCATTTGCACATCTTCATCAGAACACACTTTCGACTTCGGTGCGAGCGACGTATCTCGCGACACCGAATCTCTCGCTGCAGTTCTACGCGCAGCCGTTCGTGTCCAACGGATCGTACTCCGATCCGCGCGAATTGAGCTCGACACCGCGAGCGACGCGTTACGCCGACAGGTTCGTCGCGTATTCGCCGCCGGCATCGGCGACCTCGGGCTTCAGCGATCGCGAGTTCAAGCTGAACGCGGTGGCGCGTTGGGAGTACCGGCCTGGATCGACGGTGTTCCTGGTATGGACGCAGGGGCGGTCGGCTTACAACGACTCGCCCGACGCGCGCGGCTGGACGGGGACGTATCCGGCGCTCTTCAGACTGAGGCCGGACAATACGTTCCTGGTCAAGGTGAGCTACTGGCTGAACAGGTAAGCCAGCCGCGCTCTTGCGGCTCCGCAAGGTGCGAGCTACGCTTTGTGCGCATCGCATCTCCCGACACCAACCTGGCTCCGTCTCATGCCTATCCGCATCCGTCCGTTCGCCGTGGCCGCCGCCACACTCCTCACCTTCGGCACAACACTCGGCGCGCAGCAGGTACCGAAAGCGATTTACACCGACCCACCGCACGACGTTAAGCACCCCGCGCGGATGGAAGTGCTGCACATCCCATCGGGTGGCGTGAAGATCAATGGCGTCGCGTATCTCGTCGGCGGTACCGGTGTGCATCCAACGTTCGTGCTGCTGCACGGATTACCGGGCAACGAGAAGAACCTGGATCTCGCCCAGGCTGTGCGACGCGCCGGTTGGAACGCTATCACATTCAACTACCGTGGATCGTGGGGCAGTCCCGGTGTCTTTCGCTTCGCGCAGAATCTCGAGGACGCGGATGCAGTGCTCGCCTTCCTGCGCGATCCCGCCAACGTCAAGGCGCTCGGAATCGATACCACACATCTCGTCCTCGCGGGTCACAGCATGGGTGGCTGGGTGACGGTGCTCACCGCAGCGCATCAGCACGGACTGGAGGGAGCCGTGCTCATCTCGGCGGCGGACATGGCCAGCGCGTTTGGCGGAACGTCGAGAGAGAAACTTGTCGCGGGGATGGCCAGCGACATGGAGTCGCTCGCCGGTACGACCCCCGAGCAGATGGCCGACGAGGTGATCGCGCACAAGGACACCTGGAACTTTCGCACCGCATACGCCGGCCTGGCATCGGTTCCAATGCTCGTCGTCACATCGAACGATGGTCTGGCGCCGACGAACGACGCACTCGTCGCAGCCGTGCGCGCGCGTGGCAATACGAAAGTCACCACCGCGCACTTCCCTACAGATCATTCGTACTCCGACCAGCGTATAGCCTTGGAGAGCGCTGTGATCGAGTGGCTGCAGAAGATGGCGAGATAGGGCGTCAATCGAACTTGAACATACTAGGGGACGGAAGTCTCGCCGTTCAATCGATCGCAACACCTGGAACCGAAATACTGCACGCGCATTTCCGCCGGCAATGGCAACGGTGAGCGCCGTACGAGGGACAAATTGACGCGGACCACGGATGTCCGGCAGGTTTCAGAGCCAGTCGCACGAGGTGCAAGCACGGTGGCCAGGCAATATCCAGAGCAAGAAGTTGCTGTGAAGGTGATCGCCGGTCTGGCGATCGCCTCGCTCGTTCTGCACGCTGTGGTACTCGCAGTCACTCCCTTCGGAATCCATCGAGATGAGTTTCTCTACTTCTCGATGGGAAACCATCTGCGCCTCTGGCACATGGATTTCCCGCCGGCCATCGCGATACTCGGCGCGTTGTCGCAGCTGGTATTAGGCCACACCGTCGCTGCTGCGCGCGTTTTTCCAGCTATCGAGGGAGCTCTCCTAATCGTGCTCGCCGCTCTCATCGCGCGCGAGCTCGGCGGCGGGCGCTTCGCACAGGGGTTGGCCGCCTTTGCCGTGCTGGCGTCGCCGATGTTCGAGCGTAACGCAACACTCTTCCAGCCAGTCGTACTCGACCAGATCTGCTGGACGCTCGCGCTCTTCGCCATTGCACGGGTCGCGCGTGTCCGGGCAGAGGGAGGCAACACGAGAAATCCGTGGCTCGCGTTCGGAGTCGCGATCGGACTCGGGTTGCTCTGCAAGTTCAGCATACTGTTTCTGTGCGTCAGCGTTCTCGCCGCCGTTCTGCTCACTCCGATGCGCCGCGAGCTCCTGAGACCATGGCCATGGATCGCCGTGCTGATCATGCTGGTACTCGGAAGCCCGAGCATCGTCGGACAGATTACGCTTCACTTCCCCGTGGTCGCGCAGATGCGCGACCTCAACGCGACTCAGCTCGTGCACGTCACCGCCAGTGAGTTCATCGGTGCGCAGGTACTCAATATCGGTCCAGCGGGAATTCTTGTCGCGATTGTCGGTGCAGCTGTCATGCTCGCGTGGAGTCCGCTCAGAACTTTCGCCGCGGTTTCGTTGAGCTGCATTCTGGCCTTCCTGCTGCTGCTCGTGCTGCGTGGGAAGCCCTACTACATTGGTCCGATCTATCCTGCTCTCTTCGCCGCCGGTGGTGTCGCGCTCGAGCGGATGAAATGGGCACGACTGCCGCGCGGCGTCACTGCCGCGCGTTGGACTGTCGTCGCGCTGATGGGTGCGTACTTCGTCGTGACGCTCCCAGTCGCACTTCCAATTCTATCGGTTCCAGCGTCGGCAGAATATGCAGCGCATCTTGCGGGCGGCGCCGCGCTCCGCACCAATCGCGGCAACTTCGATAAGCTACCGCAGGACTTCGCCGACATGCTCGGCTGGCGCGCCGAGGCGGCTGCACTCGCCCGCGTATATCATTCGCTTCCTCTCGCCGAGCAACGCGAGGCAGTTATCGCAACGAGCAATTACGGCGAAGCAGGTGCTGCGGAATTCTACGCGCGCGAGTTCGATCTGCCGCCAGTGGTCACAAACGCGGGATCATTCTGGTTCTTCGGACCGGGCACCCGACCCGGCAAGGTACTCATAGCGCTTGGAAGCGACCCGGCCGATCTCAACAAGGGATGGCGCTCGGTTCAGGAAGTGGCGCGACTCGGTCGGCCGTGGTCGGTCAGCGAGGAGCGCGATCGTCCCA
The DNA here is from genome assembly GCA_027307165.1 of Gemmatimonadota bacterium. GTDB lineage: Bacteria > Gemmatimonadota > Gemmatimonadetes > Gemmatimonadales > Gemmatimonadaceae > Fen-1247. Next base: position 25,851 of record DAHUXM010000037.1, read on the forward strand.
TTTATCTTGCGACGGAGCCGCGCATGACGTTGCAGCAGATGTGGCCATCACTGGCGGGCCACCAGTAACTCCGACCAGCGTATAGCGCTGGAGAGCGCTGTGATCGAGTGGCTGCAGAAGATGGCGAGATAGCCGCACTCGCCAGGCTCCGAGTCCGATACTCAGACTCCAAACTGCCGCAGGTGGTGATCCAGATGCTTGTACATCAGTATCGCCCATTCCTGCGGAGTCAGTGGTCCGAAGAAACTGTGTGGATGCGTGGTACAGCCGGCCGGCCCCGCTGCGACGAACCTGTCGATCATGTCGAGAAACCGTGCGCGCTCTGCGTTCAGATTACGGTCGTCGTTCACGCGCAATGCATCGATGGTCGGCGTGTTCCGGCGCATCGGTTCGTCGTCGCGCAGCACCAGCGGTTTCACGATCGGGCCGACGATCCGCCCGATCAACTTGCGTGGCGGGCGCATCTGGCCAGCCGCCAGCTCGAGGCCGCCGGCGCAGTGTGCCATCACCTGCGCTGCATTCATCTTCCCCCACAGTCGCTCGCTGTCGGACGTCAGTCGGAGCGCTCGCTCCTTCAATTCATTCGCCACTGACGGTTCGAACAGATTCTTCAAGTCGCAGGTCCTGGGTGGGATAATTTCGGCGTTGCCGATGGAGTCATCGCGTCGAACACCTGCGGGAAAAATACATCGTAAGGAAGACTTGCGTGCTTTCGCGGACTACGGGACAATCACAGGCCTTCGACCCAGCCAATCATTGCGCTGCCAGGCGTATTCAATCTCGGCGAGCGGCACCGGTATCGTGTCGATGTGGAGTTTGCCGCTGGCTGCCAGTGACCACATCTGCGGAAAGGTTTCGAAGATGGCCATGCGCGGAATGCTTCCGCCGCCGCTTCCGTAAATCTCGATTCCGGAACTACGCAAAGCCGCAGCGGAAAGGGAAATGGTCGGCCCCGCCATTTCACCGATCTCGATCAAACGGAGCGGATCGGATTCCGCCGTTACATCATGCCCGGTCATGGCGTCGAGGAGAACTTCCGTCGGGTGGCCCCACACATAATCGAGAACGACATCGAACCGCTTCCCACTGGCTTCACGAATGAAGTTGGCGGCCAGTTCCTGATCCGGTTGGTCCAGGGAGATTGTCGCGTCCGCACCGAGGCTGGGCAGGGTCTCGAGGATGCGCCGATCGCGGCCGGCAGCAACAACGCGTGCGGCACCGAGATGTCTTGCGATCTGGATGGCGAGTTTGCCAGCCACGCCGGTTGCGCCGAGGATCAATACTGTCTCGCCCGGCTTGAGCTTCGCGCGCCAGATGAGCGGAAGCCAGGACGATAGCGCCGGATTGGGCAGCGCTGCGGCGGTGTTGTCATCCACGTCATCCGGCAGTGGCAAACAGAAATGCCGCGAGACGACGGCCTGTTCGGCCATCATTCCATAGGGCGGCCGACACCCGCCGCAAAAGACCCGCGTTCCATCTTCCAGGACTGCTGTGCCGTCAATGCCGCATATCACCGGTAGTTCGCGGTGACTGTCATAGTGCGAACCACTCGCCATCGCCTTGTCGACATTCTTCAACGACGCGGCTCTCACATGGACGAGCACTTCGTCCTGGCCCGGTTGGGGATCAGGGAAATCCTCGAAGCGAGGTGGTTCGCCAAGCGCATGCAATACCGCGGCTTTCATGTGCGCATGAGGGCTGGTTCCGGTGCTCCCGTCGGAGTTGTCATGGTGCGATCGCCGGTCCCGAAGCGCTGCAAGCAGCCCGCCCGGCAATTGCTAATATTATGACGCTTCCGAGTACTACGCCGGCCAACCGAGGGATGCAGCCCATGAAGACCGAACGCCGCCGATCCATGTCGATGAACTCTTCCGCCGTCATCATGCTGGCGACGCTCACGATCGCGGGATGTGACCCGCACGTCGCTCCTGCGGACATGGTGCTTCGCAACGGTCACGTCGTGACGATGGATTCAACCACCCCCTCCGGTCAGGCGATCGCCGTTTCGGGCGACACGATCGTGGCCGTCGGTTCGGACAGTGCGATTCAGCGCTACGTCGGGCCCGGCACCAAGGTCATCGACCTCGAGGGACACCTCGCGATCCCTGGCTTCAACGAGTCGCACGGTCACTTCACCGGACTTGGTCAGACCCTCACGGAGCTGCGTCTGATGGGTGTGCCGTCATGGCAGCAGATCGCCACGATGGTCGGCGACGCAGCGAAGACGGCAAAACCTGGGGCATGGATCCAGGGAAGCGGCTGGCATCAGGAAAAGTGGAACGTCTCTCCGGGGCGCGTGGTCGAGGGCTTCCAGACCAACGACCTCATCAACCAGGCCGCGCCGAACAATCCGGTCGTGCTCACCCATGCCAGCGGCCATGCACTGATCGCTAACGCGGCGGCGCTCCGGCTTGCGGGAATCAGCTCTTCGACGCCGAATCCCCCGGGCGGGCGCATCATCAAGGACGCCAGCGGCCAGCCAACCGGTGTTCTCGTGGACGGCGCGCAGTCGCTTCTTCGCGCCGCACTCGCCAAGAGCCTCGCGGCGCGATCGCCGGAAGAGGCGCGCGCCGATTTCACCAATGAAATTCACCTCGCGACGCAGAACGCGCTCGCCAACGGTGTCACGACCTTTCAGGACATGGGCGAGTCGTTCGCGACGATCGACGCGATCAAGAAGATGGTGGACACGGGCGACATGCCGCTCCGCCTCTACATCCTGGTGAGCGGGAACGAAGTCCGCGCGGACGACGTCGACTCACTCACGGCGCACCGCATCATCGACCACGGCAACGGCCATCTCACCGTGCGCGCGATCGGAGAGATCACCGCCGACGGCGCGCTCGGGTCCAGAAGTGCCTGGATGCTCCAGCCGTACGACGACGATCCCAGGAACTCCGGACTCAACGTCACACCGATGTCGCGAATCAGGGAGATTGCGGAGGTCGGCATCGCACACGGCTTCCAGATCTCGGTGCACGCAATCGGCGATCGCGCCAACAAGGAGACGCTCGATATGTATCAGTCGCTCTTCCAGGAACATCACGTGAAGAGCGACACGCTGCGCTGGCGCATCGAGCATGCGCAGCACCTGAATCCCGGCGACATCCCGCGCTTCGGACAGATGGGAGTGGTCGCATCGATGCAGGGCATCCACGCCTGCTCCGACGCGCCTTACGTTCTGCCGCGACTCGGCATGCAGCGCGCGCAGGAGGGCGCCTACGTCTGGCAATCGCTGTGGAAGACAGGCGCTGTCGTCACCAATGGCACCGACGTTCCCGTCGAGGACATCAGTCCGATCGCGTCATTCCACTGCAGCGTGACGCGCGACATGGTCGGCACCGATTCGGCCTTCTTCCCCGCGCAGAAGCTGAGCCGCGAGCAGGCGCTCCAGACTTACACTACGAACGGTGCGTACGTCGAGTTTCACGATCGTCAGACGGGATCGCTCAAGCCCGGCAAGTGGGCCGACATCACCGTCCTCTCCCGCGACATCATGACGGTGCCAGACGACTCGATACTCGGCACCAACGTCCTCTACACGATCGTTGGCGGGAAAGTGGTCTACTCAGCGGCGCAGAAGTAAAAAAATGGGGTCGGAGTGCAGCTTCCGGAGTCCCGGCGTCGGGACAGAGTCAAATAAACTGCACTCCGACCCCGGTTTCTCGAATCCGGGGATTGAATGAAAAGCATGGTGTATTTGGCTGCGGCCTTGGTGATGCTCGGTGCCAAACCGGCGGCTGCATCGTCGCAGGCCGGCGGATCCGTCCCGGCAACCGTCGCACAACCGATAGTGCTGCACGCGGCGCGGCTGTTCGAGGTGGTTCCTGGACGGATCGTGAGCCCGGGCGAAGTGCTGGTGGAAGGCGGCCGCATCGAGGCCGCCGGCACGTCGGTGCCGCATCCCGCCGGCGCGAAAGTGATCGACCTGGGCGACATGACGCTCATGCCGGGTCTGATCGATGCACATGTGCACCTCTTCCTGCACCCGGCCCCTCCATCGGAAGGAATGCAGACTGTGGATGAGTCTGCGCCGCAGCGGACGATCAAGGCCGTGCTTGCCGCCAAATCCGACTTGATGGCCGGCTTCACCTCCGAGCGCGACATGGGAACGGAAGGCGCGGGGCCGGCAGACGCGGCGGTGCGCGACGCCATCGACGCAGGTGACATTCCCGGTCCGCGGCTCCGCATAAGCGGGATGGCCATTTCGATACTGGGCGGACACGAGGACGCCGTCGGCTTCAACCCCGAGCAGCACGTACTGGGCAACGCGGACTACGCCAACGATTCCGAACAGTTGATCGAGACGATCCGCAAGCAGCACAAGGAGGGGGCAAGCTTCGCCAAGATCTACGTCACCGGGCCGGATCGCATGGTCCCCGCCGGATCAGCCCCATGCCTCGGCGATCCCATCTGCAAGCAGCTCGGAATCGGCGAGGAGCCGGGCGATCCCGGCTTCTGGGACTTCCACACCACGTACCAGTACACGGAAGACCAGCTCAAGGCGGCCGTGAACGAGGCGGCGCGACTCAACACCAACGTCGGCGTGCACTGCCAGGGCGAGCCGGCAGCGCGTCTTGCCGTGGAGGCCGGGGTCTCCTCCATCGACCACGCGACGCAGCTCAGCCAGGGCACGATGACCCTGATGAAGCAGAAGGACATCCCCGCGGTTCCCACCTTCGTCATCTTCAAGTACTTCGCCGACCACGCACCGGATTCCGCCGCGGCCAGACGCGAGTACGCGATGCTCGATTACAAGATCCACGAGTTCAAGCGGCAGGTGGCCGCTGGCGTTCCGATGGCAGTCGGGTCGGACGTGGGACCGTTTCCGCATGGAACGCAGGCGCAGGAATTCGAGCTGATGGTGAAGTACGGGATGACGCCACTCGCGGTGCTACAGGCCGACTACCTGAACGGCGCGCGCATTCTCACGTGGGAGAACCGGGTAGGACAGTTGAAGCCCGGATATCTCGCCGACGTCGTTGCGGTCCCCGGAAATCCGCTGCAGGACATCACTCGAGTGGAGCACGTGCAGTTCGTGATGAAGGGCGGCGTGGTGTACCGAGGCGGCGGCGCGGAGTAGCGCTAATCGATGGGCCGGTGCGCGTAGCTCAGCACGCGCGTGATCTTCCAGCTCGCGTTCTGATGTCGCCACACAATTACGAAATCGGCGCGTCCATCGCACTTGCCAGTCGCGAACTGGCAGAACTCATGGCTGCCCTGTTCGATCGCACCGAAGTCCTTGATCGGGAAAACCCTGAGAGTCCCGGG
>DAHUXM010000012.1 GCA_027307165.1 Gemmatimonadota bacterium
GGTGGAATCGGCTCGATGATGATTACCTCGTCGATGTCGACGTCATCCAGATCATCCAGCTCATCCTCCAGCTCCTCGATGTCGTCGTCGACGATCGGGCTCTTGGGAGGGATGCTGAGCGACGAGTCCAGCGATTCGAAGATCGAGCTACCGCCGGAAGATGTGTTCTTCTTGCCCGAGCCCTTTGGACGGCCGCGGCGCCCTGGAGCGCGCACGAGTGGACCCGTTTCATCGTCGTCGATGTCCTCGATCCCCATGTTCTGGGCCGCGCTCGTCGGAAACAGATCCGGCTCTTCGTCCTCGACACCAGCTTCGCCCTCTACGGCGTCCTCGTCATCCTCGTCGATGTCTTCTGCGCTATCCCAGAGCTGGTCGCTGTTGTCGCTGTTTATGCTCCAGCCGCCTTCGTCATCGTCGTCTTCGTCGTAACGTGAACGGCGGCTCCGACTGCCTCCACCGTATCCGCCGAGGTCGTCGTCATCGTCGTCCGCGAAGCGGAACGTCTCTGGCACCTCGTCTCTGCTGGGCATTGCCCTCTCCTGTCTGGGGATTTCAGATGTCTCTGTCGCGCGTTGCACGTCGCGTGCCTTCTATACACGCGACATTGCACTTCGATCAGGATCTCAATTATTCGTCGCAACTACCATGCGTGCCGATTACGTGCAGGCGATCAGTCCGCGAATTCGACTTGTACGTCGCGCGTGATGATACCCGCTTTCACGCCACGGTCAAGGAGCAGTTTAACAGCCTCGCGTCCCCGCGGGCCATAGTCAAGTGTCCAGTCGTTCACATACATGCCGACAAACTCGTCCGCCTTGTCGCGCTCGAGCCCACGGGCGTACGTCATCGAGTGGTCCAGCGCTGCCTTCCGGTTATCGAGGCCATAGGCAATGCTCTGTTTCAGATGCCGCGAAACCCTGGCTATCAGCTCAGGCCCAAGGTCCTTCCGCACGACGTTTCCGCCCAGCGGAAGCGGAAGGCCGGTCTCCTGGAACCACCACTCTCCCATGTCTGCGACAAGATGCAGTCCGTCATCGGCATACGTTAGCTGCCCTTCGTGAATCAGCAAGCCGGCGTCGACGTCGCCGCCCAGCACAGCCTGCTCGATCTTGTCGAAATGTGTCGGGACAGGGATGAAATCAGGCTGGTAAAGCCTGAGTGCGAGATATGCCGAGGTGAGCGGCCCGGGAATGGCGATGCGCTTGCCGATGGTTTCCTCTCGTGTCATCGGCGTCCGGGCTACGAGCTTGGGCCCGTAGCGGTCGCCCATGGAGGCGCCGTGAGGGAGCAACGCGTAGTCATCGGACAGGTACGCATACGCATGGATCGACACGGCCGTAACCTCCAACTCCGCTCGGCGCGCCCGCTGGTTCAGCGATTCTATGTCCTGCAGCTCGTGCACGTACTTTATGCCATCAGTCTCGATCTTGCCCGACGCGAGTGCGTAGAACATGAATGCGTCATCCGAGTCGGGCGAGTGGGCGAGGTGGATCGTCGTCATTTAGTGAGTGTTATGCGTTGGGGACGGGCCCTACACGCCGGCGTCGATGTCTGCCTTGTGTCGCTTGTACTCGGGCAGATTCTTGGCAAGCTCCCGCACCTTGACCCGCTCGAACGTGGCCTTGTACTGATTGAGCGCAGCAGTGTTGCCCGACAGCTTGGCAGCCTGCGCCGCCAGCAGCAGGCCCAGCAGATGATCAGGCTGCTGCTGGAGAATCGTGTCCGCCTGTGCCTTCGCGATCTGCAGAGCACCGGCGACCTCGCCAATGCGTCCGACGTCGAAGCGCTGGTCGGCGTCGAGCGGATGACCCTGCTCCTGCTCCACCATCTGATAGGCCTGGACCGCCATCGGGGCGAAGAAGGCGACCGAGTCGGCCTTCCCCTGATCATTTAGTCGCATAACGCGATCAAATAGCCGGTTGGCGATATCGGTCGGGGAAAGCTGGGAGATGTCAGGGGCGCGAGCACCACCTGCTGCGCCAGCGGCGCCTGCGAACGGGGCAGCGGATGGATCCCCCCCGCCAATCGCGCCGGCCGGACCAGCGTCGACCGTGGGGTTGGGTAGCGCGTTCATCGGCGCGTCCACGGAGGATCCGCGCTTGGCGTTGAATCCTCGGCTCGCGAGCATCGCGAAGAGCGTGAGAAAGGCGATAGCGGCAACTGCCCAGGGAAGCGTGTTGGCCAGGGTCGCTCCACCGCCGGTCGCAGCTGGAGCGGCGGCCGCGCCCGCTATGGCGCCGCAGTGGTGGCAGAACTTCGAGCCGGGGGTTAGTGGCTGACCGCACGAGGCGCACGGAGCGCTGTTGAGCGGTGCGCCGCATTCGGTGCAAAAGCGGCCCGTGCCAGGCGCTGAGCACCGCGGGCAGACGGACGGCGTGGATTGTGGCTGATCTGATGACATCGTGGGGGTAAATCTAGACGCGAGTACGTCCGATATGTGATCGTGGGAAACCAGCCGGTGGAATCATTTTGCCGCGGGCGGGCGCGGAGCCGGTCCCCAGGCCTGGAATATCGCGTAGCCCATGCGGGCCATCGTCAATTGAGGCTCGCTGTCCAGTATCCAGCGAGTGTCCTTGTTGTCCTTGGTCAACACGCATGCGACCACGCGATGCCGGAGGTAGAACAGGGAGCATTCGGTGCGCACGGCGTCGTCCGCTCCTGTCTTGTGGGCGGCGCGTACACCATCGAGGTAGCGCTGCAGCAGAGTCTGGTCCTCGTTGTGCTCGAGTATGTAGAGCATCGCCGAGTCGGCCTGCGGATTCACAGCCTTGCCGTTGGCAAGGAGCTCGAAGAGGTGCGCCATCTCGTTCGGCGTCGTGACACCAAGCCCGTACTTGACCGAGCTGTCCATCGCGACGCTGGTGTTTCGCTTGAACACCTTCGCGTGCACCTTGGTGTGATGCAGGCCGAGTGATTCCATCTTGTCCCACATGGGGCGTATGGCGATGCGATCGAGTATGAGATTGGTCGCAGTATTGTCGCTCAGCGTGATCATGAGCCACGCCGCGTCGTGGATCGACAACTCGGTTCCGTTGTGGAGGAACTGCACGATTCCTGACCCCGGCACCTGATCGATCTTGAGAACGGTGACGAGGTCATCGAGTGATATGTTGCCCTTCGCTACCTGATCGTAGAGCGTGACGAGTATTCCGACCTTGATGAGCGATGCTGTAGGAAAGGTTTCATCGCCACGTCGCGAGATGCGATCACCGTCGTCGAGGTCGATCACGCTGTAGCCCACCGTGCCATGGTGCGCGTCGGCGATGGAGTCCAGCCCGTGTCGCAGCGCCGTCGTGTCTGCGTGCTGTGCGTGAGCTGTTGCGAGCGGAGTGATCGCTAGCGGAGTCAGCACGAGCGCGGCGCGGAGAATACGTTGCGCCGCGCTCGTTGCAAATGGGATCGTGTGCATGGCGGTATAATGTCGCGCGCAGAGTGCCGGACCGCCACGATCCCAGGCTGTTGTATTCGCGTTACATGAGCCGTGACATCTTCGCGAGGTCGCTGCTAATTGGTTTTCTGGTAGGTACCCATCAGTTGAGCGGTGCCGAGCACGTGGCCCTTCATCGCGGCCACCAGGTCGGCCTTGGTCGGGCGTGACAGATCGAGTGTCGTGTCGAGCGCGCTCAGCTTGAAGAAGTAGCGGTGCCGTCCGATCGGAGGGCATGGGCCGCCGTATTCCGGTTTCTTCCAGTCGTTGTAGCCTTTGCCGGCTCCCGCGGGCATCGCGCCCTTGCCCGCTCCCTCAGCGAGATCGGTCGTCGCGGGCGGGATGTTGTACGCCACCCAGTGCACGTAGGTCATCTTTGGCGCGGCTGGATCCGGTGCGTCGGGATCATCTACAATGAGAGCGAAGCTGCGCGTTCCCGCTGGCGCGCCGGACCACGCGAGCGGTGGTGACGTGTCCTCGCCCGAACAGGTGTACTTGGTGGGAATGTTGCCGCCCTCCACGAACGCGGACGATGTGAGTTCGAACGTCATTGCATTGCTCCCTGTTGGTTGTTGCGTTGTCGCGGCCATGGTCTGTGCGCTTACGGACTGAGTTGGCGGTGCTCCGGCGGAGGTATCCTCCTTTTGCACGGCGCCGCGACTGCACGCACCGAGTGCGGTCGCAAGGATACAGATCGCTGCTGTGGATTTTGTCATGGCCGGGGAAATGCTGCGTGTAATGTGCCAGAAGCTCCTTGCACCATGACGAAGTATTCCCATGTAGAGACGCTGGTCAAGTCGTGACCGATCCAGCCGACACTTACCAGGGAAGACTTCAACCCCGGTATTGTATGCGCACTTTTGGATTGCCGTTGGGCGTGGCATTGGCCACCGCCTCGCTACTGGCACCCTCGCAGCTCCTTGCCCAACGAAACGTCCGGCGCTCCACCTCTGCGGTTCGCGTGTCCGCGCAGCCGGCATCGCCCGATCGATCCACGCAGACGCGCTCAGCGAACGCCCCAGCCAACTCCTCCGCGCGAAACTGCATTTCCGACTGCGGTGACTACTCGCTGGCGATCGTGTCGGCGGTAATGCCCTCGGAAGCCGCGCACGCTGCGCCGGATGTGGTCACTCTGGTGATCGAGAACCGTGGAACGATCGAGGCTCCTGTTTCGACGGTTTCGGTCGCGCCGCGTGACCATCTCAGTCTGGCCAGACAGGCGACGATACCGGCGCTCGCGCCAGGCGAGCGTACGACGATCCGGCTTCCAGTCGTGACCGCAGCCGACGGGACCCAGTGCGTTTCGATCACCATCAGCCCGGCACCCGTCATCGATCCGGCGATAGCACAATTTCTGGCCGCGGCGATTCCGGACCCGCTTATCCCTCTGCGTAGCCTGGATGAGCTGGTCGGCGCTGGTGCCCTGGCGCAGATGCCATGGGCGGAAAGCACCGGCCTCTTCGCGAGCAGCTGGTCGCCGACTGGCTGGTAACGAACCGTCGCCGGCGTAACGAATTGAGGGCGGCCAGTGATGGCCGCCCTTTTTGCTTTGTTGTGTACTTCTCCGCTAGCGCGAGCACGCCCCATGCACGATGATTCGAGAGGTCCACAGTCAAGGAGGTAGTCGTGGAATACGCAGGTTCAAACCGGCCGAGGCACTTTCATGCGATGGTGCCACCCGTCGCCGGTACGATATTCGCCGTCACACTCGCGTTCATGCTTCTCTTTCCGTTCGTGCGTCTGTCACTCGCCGGATCGGGAGAGCCCGAAACACTGCTCTTCCTGACCAAGACGGATTTCGGGTTGAACATCTTCGCGCTGGTGTTGTTTCTGGTTCCAATCGCCGGCGTCGCAGCCTCGCTGGCTCTTCGTGAGAGCCGCGCGCTGATCGCGGACGCGGTGCTTGGTCTGGTCGGCATAGTGATGGTCCCGCTCGTGGTGCTGACCGTTGGTCACGAGGTTGGACGAAATGCCGCTCTGACGTCGCACGTGTCGATAGGGATCGGGACGATCCTGGTTTCGATCATGCTGGTGGTCGTCGCGATAAGCTCGGGAATCGCTGTGTTGCAGGGCAGACGGTAGAATCGCAGCAGGACTGCCTTTGTGGTCATGAATCTCGCGATATTGTTGGGGGAACTGATTGACAACACGCGAGAATTGATTGGCGACCACCAGCAGTAGAGAATTTCGCGCCACCACTGGCGCGACCGTCAAGATCCTCGGAGCGATTGCATTCTGTCATCTGCTGAACGACATGATGCAGTCGCTCCTGCCGGCGATCTACCCGATGCTGAAGACGAGCTACAGGCTCAACTTCGCCCAGATCGGACTCATCACGCTTGCATATCAGATGACTGCATCGATGCTGCAGCCACTGGTTGGCCTGTACACGGATCATCGGCCGCAGCCCTACTCGCTCGTCGCCGGCATGAGCTTCACCTTGCTCGGTCTGCTGCTGTTGTCGAGAGCCGCGAGTTTTCCCGCGCTGCTGGTCGCCGCATCGCTGGTCGGCGTCGGCTCGTCGGTGTTTCATCCGGAATCGTCGCGTGTCGCGCGCATGGCATCCGGTGGACGGCATGGATTTGCGCAGTCGATGTTTCAGGTCGGCGGAAATGCCGGCTCCGCCATCGGGCCGCTGCTCGCTGCGTTCATAGTCCTTCCGTTCGGACAGTCGAGCATTGCGTGGTTCTCCGCCGCTGCGCTCATCGGAATCATCGTACTGTGGAACGTTGGAACCTGGTACAGCGCAAATCGATCGGTCGTCTCGCCGGCACGTGGCAAGGCAAGTGCTGATCACGTCACGCTGTCGCGTGGAAAAGTGCGGTTTGCGCTGGCAATTCTCATGGCGTTGCTGTTCTCCAAGTATTTCTATCTCGCGAGTCTCACCAGCTACTACGCGTTCTATCTGATCAACAAGTTCCACATATCGGTGCAGAGCTCGCAGATCCACCTGTTCGTGTTTCTGGGCGCCGTCGCTGCCGGTACGATCATCGGCGGCCCGATCGGTGATCGGTACGGCCGGAAGCTCGTGATCTGGTGCTCCATACTTGGCGTGCTTCCCTTCACGCTGCTGTTGCCCTACGCAAATCTGTTCTGGACCGAGATCCTGAGCGTGGTGATCGGTCTCGTGCTCGCATCGGCGTTTTCAGCGATCATAGTGTTCGCACAGGAATTGGTGCCGGGAAAGGTGGGAATGATCTCCGGCCTGTTCTTTGGCCTCGCCTTCGGTGTTGGCGGAATTGGCGCAGCATTCCTGGGCCAGCTCGCAGATCACACGAGCATCGACTTTGTGTACAAGGTCTGCTCGTACCTACCAGCCGTTGGACTGCTCACGGGTTTCCTGCCGAACATGAAACACGTCGACGTGAGTGCGTAGGGTGCGTCGAGATTCGTCATTCCCGCTGCCTCCTCGTCATTCCCGCTGCCTCCTCGTCATTCCCGCTGCCTCCTCGTCATTCCCGCGAAAGCGGGAATCCATGTTATCGATCTGTAGATGCGATGACCGCAGGAAGCTGGTCGGCAACAGATGGATTCCCGCTTTCGCGGGAATGACGATCATGGAGTCGCTTTCGCGGGAATGACAACTTGTCGGTTACTCGCTCAGTACTTCCACGACGTCACATCCGCGCCCTTCGGTGCCGATTCCGTGATGCGCTTCGACATCATGCGGACCATCTCGGCGTCACTCATCGGCTGCCAGCCGTGACCCTTCATCGGGCGGCCGTACTGGAATACCGCGTCTGACCTGGGTGACGACGTCGATGCGAGAAAGTCGTTGAGGCGATAGACGGCGAGGTTCAGATAATAATTGTCCATGTCGCCAACGTACACGTGAAGCTTGCCCTGCAGCTTGGGACCGATGGTCGCCCAGTTCTTCGACAGGATGTAGCGCAGATCGAAATGGTCGCGCCAGTACGTCGCGACCGAGCGATCGATCGTGCCGGTGGTCTTGTTCCAGAGCGGGCGCGGATATCCGTCGGCGCCTACGGGTCCCCATGCCGCGTCCCATGCGTTGAACTGCTGGCCGGAGCGCTCGTGGCTGCCGAGCACCGACTCGATCTTGCTCAGGTCGCGCTGCGTCGTTTGAGGCTGGCCTTCGGATGAGCGACTCATGTAGCGTGGCGTCACCACGATTGGATTTTCGTTCTCGACGAATGCGCTCGTGTCGGCATACGCGTCCACCAGTTGCAGGCGGCTGAAGTCGACCGGGTCGGGATACAGCGTCCACGTTCCGTTGAAGAAATCCGGATGCAGCACCTGGAGCGCGATCGATTCCCATCCGCCCGTCGAGCCACCGGTGAGCACGCGCGCATACGGCTTCGGAATCGCGCGGAAGTGCGACTCGATGTACGGGATCAGCTCGGTGAGCAGCGCGTCGCCGTATGGGCCGTTGTTCTGTGAATTGACCGCGTATGAATCATCGTAGTACATCGTCGGATGCTGGAACTTGACGCCGATCATGCGCGGGAAGTTGCTCGAGTTCCACGACTTGTAGAAATCGAATCCGGGCTCGCGACCATCCGTGCGCGCCTTGAGCATCGTACGCTCTGCTGCGTAGCTGGCACTGCTGTCGGTCGTGAATCCAAATGCTGGCGCGAGCGAGAAATGATCCTGCTGGTAGATCGCCGGATAATGCGCGTTCGGGTGACTGTCGTAATCCTTGGGAAGAAGAATCGTCGCGCCGATGTATATCGGTTGACCCCAGAACGTGGAGAGCAGTTTACTCTGGATCTTTACGTGCTTGACCCATTTCGTGTCTGCCGGCATTGTGACGGGCGGCAGCACGCGCGAGAGCGACAGCTTGATGTTGAGCGGGTCGCCTGCGTCGACGTGCACGCGTTGCACATTGCTCACGAGATTTCCCGGCGACGTGTTCCAGTGTTGTCCCTCCCACTGGTCCATATGTCCCCAGATGACGTGTCCGTCAGCGCGATGGAACTGCGTGTAAACGTTCATCACCGCCTGAACGTAGTAATCTCCGGCGGGAAGCTGTGCGAGCGTGAATGGATATCCGGCGGTCGACGCGTCGATCGTTGCAGTTGCTCCCGGCGCGAGTGCGGGAACATCCAGTCCGAAGAATGGCTGCGTTCCACCGTAGCTCCCTGCACGGAAACGCGGCTCCCGAGCGGAGTCGCGGGCGACGATGAGGATCAGACGTCCGGTGATCGGCGTCGCGTGCACGCTCGAGGGGAAGGAGACTTCAACGCGTTGCGCGGTCAACTGCGCTGTTGGAGCCAGGACGCATGCGGACAACAGCGCGACGGCACTGAATTGTCGTGTCAGACTGAATGATGCGAGCTTGTACATGATCGTTGCGGTGGCTGGAAAGGACGCAATGAATACGTCGTTGGAGCCGCGCCCGATGCCGAGGATGGCGTTGCCTTACGCGACCCTGCTCCGAGCCTCGTGTGCGGCCGGTTTTCTCAGTGAGAATATGGTGGCCGCACCGACGATCAACAGGCCCCCGAGGATCGCAACCGGTCCCAGCGACTCGCCTAGCAGCGTGACGCCGAGTATCGACCCCACTACCGGCTCGAAATTGACGAAGATGCCGGCGCGGGCCGCCGGTACTCTCCTGAGGCCCCAGTTCCAGAGCAGTGTTGCCGCCGTCGTCGCGAGGAATCCCTGGGCCGCGAGCGCCAGCCATACGTGCGTGGAGAGATGCACGGGAGGCGGGCCGTCGGCGACGAACACCCACAGGAATAGCATCGCGCTGCCCAGAAACACCACGTACACGGTCATTGCGACAGCAGAGTACCCATGCCCGGCGTGCATCACGCGTTGCGTGACCAGCACCCATGCGACGCCCGCGAACAGCGAACCGAGCACGAGCAGATCACCGATCAAGCTTGGTCCCCCAACGGCGCCACTGGCTTGATGCGCCGTGAGCACGATGAGTATCGCGCCGATCGTCGAGACGACTATCATCGACCATCCGACACGATCGAGGCGCTCCTTGGTGAAGATGACCGCGGCTATCGCAAGTGTCAGCGGGAGCGTGCCCACCATCAGCGATGCGTGCGAGGCAGTCGTGCGTGCGAGTCCTTCGAACTGCACCAGAAACTGGATCGGTATGTACAGCGCGGCTGCTACGAAAAAGAACGGGACGTCCGAAGCTCGCGGCAGGGCGCGAATGCGGAGCGCGACTGGCAGCAAGCCAAGGCATCCGAACGCGAAGCGGTACACCAGCATGTGGCCGACGCCCATCTCCGTGAGCGCGACCTTCGCGAAATAGAAACCGGTTCCCCACGAGCAGCCGGCCGCGGCGAGCGCCAGGTACGCCATGCCGCGGCCGGAGCCGCCGGCGGCCTCTACATGGTGTACGGGGCGTGCAGGCGCATCCTCTTTCCGAGCAGCAACGGTCATTCGAATACTTCCCTGGCAGTAACGGATTCTTACCTGTTTGGCCGATCTAACTGGTCGTATATTATCGCCTGCCTCTCACACCTGTCAAGGCGATTATACCGGTTATATATTCCAGTCATGACTGGCAGTCCAGCGTCGCGCAAAGGCGAGCCGCCCGGGTTCAGGCTCATAGGTGGAGAGCCGAGCCTCGACTTCGTGAACACTGCGGAGTGGAATGGCGATGAGTTGCTCGTGGATCTGCTTTCCGACTACGAATCGCTCGTGAAGTGGGCCGTGCAGGCGGGAGTTGTCGATGCGCGCGTTGCGCGGAAGCTGCGCAGTCGCGCGCGTCTCGACAGGGACGAGGCCGATCGCGCGCTGGCCAGCGCGCGTGAGTTGCGTGGAATCCTTCACGGGGCCTTCAACGCGACCGCTCGAGCGCACGGAAGAGCGCGCATCCGCGATGCGTTCAACAGTTCCGTTACCGCGCTCGGCGGTCGGCTTTCTGACGCCCTCCAGCATCGACGCCTTGCTGCCGAGCGCGGGCGCGCGCGGTTCTATTGGAGCGGAATGGGCGACAGACTGGACTGCATCGAGTGGCCGATCATCTGGAATGCAGCACATGTGCTAGCGTCGGATTCTGCCGATTCGGTGCGTGTGTGCGCCGGCAAGGATTGCGGCTGGGTTTACGTGGATCGCAGCCGCAACGGCCTCCGCCGCTGGTGCAGCATGGAGACGTGCGGCTCGCGCGAAAAGGCCCACCGGCACTACGCGCGCGTGAAGAGCCGCAAGCAGGGTCGACTCTCCCAGGCCTCGCCGTAGCTACCCGTCGGTACCCGGCATATATTCGCCATTGTCGGCATTTTGGCGCTCTCGCCCGGCGCCGCCGGCCTGACTCACAGCTTCATACCTGGTGAACTGCAAGTGGCAGATGATGACGAGTCGTCCACGCCGCGCAAGCCGCTCGATGAAGAGATCGATGTATGGGGACTGACGCACCCCGGCAAGGTTCGCAAGACTAACGAAGATCATTTCCTGCTGGGGTCCCTCCGCAAGCATCTCGACATCCAGGCGACTTCACTTCCTGAAGCCGAGCAGCTTCGCGCGTCCAACGAGCGCGCGGGCTTCATTGCAATGGTCGCCGACGGGGTGGGCGGACAGCTCGCTGGCGAGGAGGCCAGCCGGATCGCGCTCGAAGCGGTCACGCAATACGTGATACACAGCGCGCTCTGCTACTACCAGTCCGACGCACAGGCAGAGGACTTCGTGGACGTCCTGCAGAAGGCGGCGATAACGAGTCACGACGCGGTGCTGCAGCGCGCGCGCGATGACAGCGACCTGCGCGGGATGGCTACGACCCTGACGCTGTGGATCGGCGTGTGGCCGTGGATCTATCTGCTCCAGGTCGGCGATTCACGCTACTACCTGTTCCGGAACAACGTGCTGACGCAGATTACGCGTGATCAGACGATGGCGCAGGAGTTCATCGACCAGGGAGTGATGACGCGCCCGGTAGCACTCGCGTCGCCGTGGGCGAACGTGCTGTCCAGCTCGCTGGGCGGCGAGCAGACGGCGCCGGTGGTAACGCGCCTCGCGGCAAGCTGGGAGAACACTCATCTCATCTGCAGCGATGGTCTCACAAAACACGTTTCCGACGCGCGGATCGCCGAGCGGCTTCGTGGAATGACGTCCGCGCGCGAGGCGTGTGAAGGATTGTTGCAGGATGCGCTCGATGGTGGCGGCACGGACAACATCACCATCATCGTCGGACGCGCGGTAGCGAAGGACGGGAACGACGCGCAACTTCAGATCAGCCCGTCCGACTGACGGGACCACCTCCGAATCGGGAGAAACCATGGGACTGCTAGACGGATTACTGGGTGGCGTCGTCGGCGCCGAGATGGCCACTGTCGTCAATGGCCTGATCGAGAAGCATGGCGGCGTGCAGGGGATAGTGAGCCAGCTGGAGTCGCAGGGACTCGGCAATACCGTGAAGTCGTGGGTCGGCACGGGAGCGAACGAGCCGATAACCGGAGACCAGCTGCACGCAGCACTGGGTTCGGATGCCATGACGCAACTTGCGGCAAAGTTCGGCATCCCCCCGGAAGAGCTCTCCGCCAAGCTGGCGCAGGTGCTTCCGGGTGCCATCGACAAGCTGACACCGAACGGGAAAGTGCCGGCTACACCGTAGTCGCCGGCTCTCTGCTCGCTTCGATGACCTCGCCCTTGTGCGTCACCACGTGGTCGATGATTCCGTATTCCCTTGCCTGCTCGGCGGACATGTAGTTGTCGCGATCGAAGTCGTGCTCGATCTGCTCCACCGGACGCCCGGTATGCTTCGCCATGAGCTCGTTCACCTTGCGGCGCAGGAACACTATCTCGCGCGCCTGGATCTCGACATCCGATGCAGTGCCGCCACCACCGGTCTGTGACGGCTGGTGCTGCATGATGCGCGAGTGCGGTAGCGCCGATCGTTTGCCGGCGCGTCCGCCAGCGAGCAGAAAGCAGCTGATGCTCGCCGCGAATCCCATGCAGATCGTGTTCACCGGCGCCTTCATGAATTGCATGGTGTCGTAGATCGCAAGTCCGGCTGATACCGATCCGCCGGGCGAGTTGATGTAGAGATGTACGTCCCGCTCCGCATTGTCCGCTTCGAGGAAGAGCAGTTGCGCGATGATGATGTTCGCGACGTCGTCGGTGACCGGTGTCCCCAGGAAGATGATGCGATCCATGAGGAGTCGCGAGAACACGTCGTATGTGTGCTCTCCGCGAGACGAGCGCTCGGTGACGTAAGGTGTGTAGAGGGTCGACATCACTTTATGAGTTGTGTATTGATCGATCGTTGTCGCGTGCATCGTCATTCTTCACGTGCGGAGATTCTGCAAGCTCCATGGTTGTTGCGTCGTTCATGACTGGGGCTTTTCCGGTGGGTGATCGAAGGTCCAATCCGTACTACCCTCGACATGCCGTTTGAGATTCGCGAGGGTGGACGGCCAGAACTTCTGGTAGCCGGCAATCCACTTCGCAACGTCGCTGAGCGGCACCGGCGTCAGTTCGTAGACGCGCTGTCGCCCATCGATTCCGCCGCGGCGCTGCTCTCGCACCAGGCGCGCATCGCGCAACAC
This sequence comes from Gemmatimonadota bacterium, assembly GCA_027307165.1. Taxonomy (GTDB): domain Bacteria; phylum Gemmatimonadota; class Gemmatimonadetes; order Gemmatimonadales; family Gemmatimonadaceae; genus Fen-1247. The sequence goes on from DAHUXM010000012.1 coordinate 12,898, forward strand.
CCGCAGATGCCGCGATACTGCGGGGCGGCTTATCCTGAAGCCGGCCGCGATCTCGGTCGCAGGCGCGGCACCGCGCCGCAGGTGGTCCAGGATCGCCCTCCGCGTTGGATCGGCGACCGCGTGGAACGGGTCTGTCCGGGGAATGACACGAGGCATGCAGGAACATGTAACGAGATGGTTACGCAATATCCAGCCCCGTCGCGCAGATGTCCCACCGGCCAGCATTGGCAAATTTCACCCTCTGCCCGCTATGTTCTTTCAGGCATCGCGCGTCGCTTGCGATGCAGATCTGAACCAATACGAGATGACGTCCCCCAACAATCCGTCTGAAGAAACGTTCGACCCGGCTTCGCCAGAAGAATGGGAAAAATTTCGCGCGCTGTCGCACCGCATGGTGGACGACATGCTCGCTCATCTGGAGAGCCTGCGCGAGCAACCCGCATGGCGTGAGATGCCGGCATCGGTGCGAGAGGCACTCGCGGAGCCGGTCCCGCGCACCGGTGTCGGTGCGGAAGCGGCGTATCTCGATTTCGTTCGGAACGTGCTCCCGTATCCCGACGGCAATCTTCACCCGCGATTCTTCGGTTGGGTGAAGGGCAACGGAACGCCGCTGGGGATGATGGCAGACATGCTCGCCTCCGGACTGAATCCGCACATGGCTGGTTTCAATCAGGCGCCAGCGCTGGTGGAGCAACAGTTGATAGACTGGCTGGCTGAATTGCTCGGAATGCCCGGGGGAAGTGGAGTTCTCGTTACCGGCGGCACCATGGCCAGCACACTCGCACTCGGCGTTGCGCGCTTTGCGAAAGCGCGGGAGCTGGGCATCGACGTGCGCGAGGACGGTGTGCAGCAATGGCCGAACGCGCCACAGCGCGGTCCATTCGTGTTCTACGGATCTTCCGAGACCCACGGATGGGCGCGCAAGGCCACTGAATTCATGGGCCTGGGCGACAGAGCTTTCCGGCGTGTGCCCGTGGACTCGAATTACCGAATCGAAATGGCAGCGCTCGCCGAAATGGTTGCGACGGATCGCGCTTCTGGAATGATACCGTTCTGCGTCGTTGGCACGGCTGGCACGGTGAACACGGGAGCATCCGACGATCTCACGGCGATCGCCGAATTTTGTAGCCGCGAGAATCTGTGGTTCCACGTCGACGCCGCATTCGGTGCGCTCGCCTATCTGTCGAACCAACTGCGCTCACAAGTTGCGGGCCTCGAGCGTGCCGATTCACTCGGCTTCGATCTGCACAAGTGGGGCGATCTGCCGTTCGAGTGCGCCTGCGTGCTCGTGCGCGATCCGGAAGTGCACGTGGCGACGTACGCGGCGCCAGCCAGCTATCTGGCCGCAGCGACGCGAGGCGTCATCGCTGGCGGTCTGCCCTTTGCCGATCGCGGCATCGATCTCACGCGCGGCTTCAAGGCGCTCAAGGCCTGGTTGTCGCTCAAGGCCGATGGTGTCGACAAGCTCGTGCGCATGGTCGAGCAGAACGTCGCGCAGGTCAGATACCTCACCGAGCGTGTCGAAGCGCACCCGGACCTCGAGTTGCTAGCACCCGCACCGCTCAACATCGCCTGCATCCGCTACGCACCGGCGGGCATCGCCGATGACACGCTCGATGCAATCAATACCGAGGTGCTGCTTCGCATTCAGGAATGCGGGCTCGCCGTTCCATCCAGCACGATCATCGATGGCAAATTCGCGATTCGGATCGCGAACGTGAACCACCGCGCACGCATGTCCGATATCGATGTATTGATCGACGGCGTGCTGCGGATCGGAAGGGAAGTTACGAGCGAGATGAAGCCGGCCTCGGCGTCCGCATGACAAAAACCGGGGAGACGATGGACAGCATCGTCTCCCCGGTTTTTCCTGCATCACCGGTAATCAGACCGGGAACAGCATCTCGCGGTACTTTGGCAGCGGCCAGTCACTGTCACACACCATGAGCTCCAGCTCGTCGCACGTCTCGCGCACGGCTTCCATCGCTTCTGCGCCCTTGCTCGTGAGCAGCTTTGCCTGAGCACCCGGATCGTCGTGCATCGATTCAGCCTTCGCAATCACGCCGACAAGGTCGTCGTGGCGCTTGAGCAGCTCCTCGATCCTTGCGCCGACCCTGTTGGCGATTCCGATCTGCGGGATGACCGTGATTCCGGCGGCCTTCGCCTGCGCTGCCGTGTTGGAGAGCGATCCAACGTAACCAAGCACTGCCGGAACGACGAGTGTGTCGACCAATTCGCACAGCGTATGGAGTTCGATCAGCATGTCCTTGGTATAGCGCTCCAGTCGAACGTGATAACGCGAGTCCAGCTCCTCGTTCGTGAAGATTCCGAGCGAAGTGAGGGTCTTGCGTGATTGCTTGGTCTCGAGCTGCTGCAACGCTTCCGGAGTCCGGCGCAGATTCAGCAGTCCGCGCTTCTCGGCCTCCTTCACCCACTCGGCGGAGTAGTTGTTTCCCTCGAACCGGACGGGTGTGCTCGCCTTGAACGACTTCCGCACGACCTTGAGCGCGGCGTCGTCGATCGACTTGGAGTCACGCTTGCCGTCCTTCAGCTCCTCACGAAGTTCCTCGGTGATATCGGAAATCGCCTCTGCGACCGCGGCGTTCAACAGAACTATCGGGAAGGCGATGCTCTGACTCGAGCCGACCGCGCGGAACTCGAACTTCTGTCCCGTGAATGCGAACGGCGACGTGCGATTGCGATCGGTGTTGTCCTTCTCGATCTCCGGCAGCTTGGCGACGCCGAGTCCGATCATCTGCTGATCGGCGCTCTTGGTGCTCTTGCCCTCGATGATCTCGTCGATCACGCGCGTGAGCATCGATCCCATGAATACGGAGATGATGGCCGGCGGCGCCTCGTTCGCACCGAGTCTGTGCTCGTTGCCAGACGTTGCGATTGCCGCACGAAGCAGACCTGCGTGTTTGTTCACGCCCTGCAGCACCGCCGCGAGGAAGAGCAGGAAGCGGATGTTCTGATGCGGTGTCTTGCCTGGCTTCAGAAGATTGACACCATCCAGGGCCGGGTCGTCCGAGCGCACCGCCATGGACCAGTTGCAGTGCTTGCCGCTTCCGTTCACACCCGCGAACGGTTTCTCCGCGAGCAACGCCTGCAGTCCGTGGCGCAACGCGATGCGCCGGAGTGTCGCCATCACTATCTGATTGTGATCAACCGCGATGTCGGTCTCTTCGAACATTGGCGCCATCTCGAACTGGCACGGCGCAACTTCGTTGTGCCTCGTGACGATAGGCACGCTCAGCTTGTACAGCTCGTGCTCCACTTCCGCGATGCATGCCTGCACGCGCTCCGGAATTCCGCCAAAGTAGTGATCTTCCAACTGTTGTCCGCGCGACGGTGCGGCACCGATGAGCGTGCGGCCGGCCATCACGAGATCCGGACGCATCGCGAACAGGGTGCGATCGATCAGGAAGTATTCCTGTTCTGCGCCGAGCGTCGTGTAGACTCGCCGTACGCCGCGATCGCCCATCAGCTCGAGCAGCTCGGTCGCTTTCTGTGACAGGACGTCGGAGCTGCGCAGCAGCGGCGTCATCTCATCGAGCGCTTCGCCGTTATAGCCGATGAACACCGACGGAACGCACAGCGTGCGCGCGCCCGCACTCTCGACGATGAACACCGGACTTGCAGGATTCCAAGCCGTGTAACCGCGCGCTTCCCACGTTGCGCGCAATCCGCCCGAAGGAAAGCTCGATGCGTCCGGCTCGCTCTGAATGAGCTGCGCCGCTGAAAACGATTCCATCGGCTCCAACTCGTCGTCGAAGGTGAGGAATGCGTCATGCTTTTCCGCTGTCAGTCCGGTCTGCGGCTGGAACCAGTGGGTGAAGTGAGTCACTCCTCGCGACACAGCCCAATCCTTGATCACCTGCGCGACTGTGGGCGCGATGTCACGGTCGAGTTTCTTTCCCTGGCGCACCGCCGAGAGGAGCTTGACGTAGATCTCCTTTGGCAGCTTCTCGCGCATCTGGCGAGCGCCGAAGGTATTGACGCCGAAGTACTCGGACGTGCGGAGGGGCACCGGCGTCGATGATTCGTCGGTGACGCGGGCGGAGATGTCCTGGACAGCTAACTGGCGGGCGGTAGGCATTTTTGGAGGCGGCGGCTAGGCCTGGTGTGATGAGGAATTTGCTAAACTTGCACAATCAGGGTAGCAATCTGCATATTTAGGTCGTCAATCGCAAGCAAACCGGGCTAAAAAATGCAAAAGCGGGAAATTTTGGACATCACAAAGAAACAAGGTGTCCGATTCCTCAGGCTCCAGTTCACCGATATCCTGGGCATCAACAAGAACGTCGAAATCCCCTCCTCCCAGATCGAGAAGGCCTTGGACGGCGATATCATGTTCGACGGCTCTTCAATTGAAGGGTTCGTCCGCGTCGAGGAGTCCGACATGCTCCTCGTCCCGGACCTGTCCACCTTCCAGGTCTATCCGTGGGGCGACCCCGATGCCCGGGTCGCCCGGGTCATCTGCGATGTGCACACCCCCGACGGCGATCACTTCGAGGGGGATCCTCGCTGGGTTCTCAAGCGCGCGGTCGCCAGGGCTGACGCCATGGGCTTCCGGATGAACGCGGGCATGGAGGCCGAATTCTTCATGTTCCGGCCCGGTGCCGGAGGTAACGTCTCCACCACCACCCACGACGTCGGAAGCTACTTCGACCTCGCGCCATCAGACCTTGGCGAGGACGCGCGCAGAGCGATCGTGGTTGCACTGGAAAAGATGGGCTTCGAAGTCGAGGCCGCACATCATGAGGTGGCGCACGGCCAGCACGAGATCGACTTTCGCTACGCCGATGCTCTGCGCACCGCCGACAACATCACGACCTTCCGGTTTGTCGTCAAATACGTGGCTCAGCAGTTCGGCCTCGTCGCCTCGTTCATGCCCAAGCCGATCTTCGGTCAGAGCGGCAGCGGCATGCACACGCACCAGTCGCTGTTTCGCGGCAACGACAATGCATTCTATGATGCAGCCGGCCTGTACGAGCTCAGCGAGACTGCCCTCCATTACATCGGTGGTCTGCTCAAGCACGCGCGTGCGTGCACGGCGATAACAAACCCGCTCGTAAATTCATACAAGCGACTCCTCACCGGATACGAAGCGCCGGCCAATGTCGCGTGGTCGATGCGGAATCGATCTCCGATGCTGCGCATCCCCGCGCGCCGCAAGATCGGCACGCGCGTAGAGCACCGCGCGCCAGACCCTTCGGCCAATCCGTATCTCGCTCTCGCTGTGATGCTCGCCGCCGGCCTGGATGGCATCGAAACGCGCGCCGATTACCGCGAGCCCGTCAACGAGAACATCTGGGAGATGTCACACCGCGAGCGCCGGCGCCTGCGCATCGACGACCTTCCTCACGATCTCAACGAAGCCTGCGACGAGCTCGAGAAGGACGAGGTCATCCGTGACGCGCTCGGCCCCCACGTCACACGCCACTTCCTCGCCGCAAAACGCGAGGAATGGCGCGAGTACATGATGCAGGTGAGCAAGTGGGAGCTGGACAATTACCTCGCGAAATACTGATCGCGGTCGCATCCGGCGTCGCGACAAGAGCGCATGATCTCGCCACTACGCCGAGCTCATAGCGACCGCGCCGGTTGCGCACCGAATGCGAACTTCGCCACCACCCTGTTGGCGTCGACACGGATTATGTCCACCGTCCCCCGAATTCCCATCAGATAAACCAGCCCGATCTGGATTGGCAACGAGTCGACTGTCACCTGAGGACTCATTCCGAACAACCCTGCACCGACGAGACGATTCGCGGCCTCCGACGTAGGTATGCCGGATCGCACGTCATACGTCCGAGGCTGCGCCAGCTGTCCGCTCGGTGCGTAAAGCAGAACCACGAACGAGCGTGCCTCGAGATCGATCGGAGGCATGGTGGGCTGCCGAGGACCGCTCGGCGCACACCACAACTCATGCGCATCGAATCCGCGCGGCGCAAGATTCATCGTCGCGTCGTGAATGTACGTCGTCTGCGCATTGTCAGATGGATTGAAAACGGGCCTGCCGTCCGCGAAGACCTGACACGATCCATCTTCGCGAAACTCCCCGGTCACATTTACCAGGCCCTTTGTGGATGTCGAGCCCTGCGCCAGAAGCGGCGCGCTGCCAGGCGCGGCGGCGCCGCCAGACGAAACGGCGATCACACAGCCGCACAACACTCGCACCAACGATGGTCTTGTCATCATGCTCAAACCTTGCATGAGTCAACGCGATGCGGGCAATCTCGTTGGTGCTCGCTGGATCGAATTACCGCACGATCACTGCATCAGATACTAGAAGAAATCGTTCGCTATCCGGCGGCCGATATACATCCCCACGCCGACGCCAACGATCGACAGCATGCACGCGGTCATCGTGCCGACGAATGCGCCAAGCCACCATCCTACCGAGCTGCAAACGAACGAGCCTGTCATACCAAGGATATTTGCCATGCCACCTGTTCTCCATTTTGAGCGGCGATCGTCGACGTCGTAACCTCGTTCCTGGGCCGCTCGCTCGGCATCTTCCTTTATAGGGACGCGAACCGATTCCCTTCGTAACGCGCTCCGTCGCGGTGAATCCGCACGCTCCGCCGCATGGCCCACCCGGGCGTGGCGGGATAGATTCCCTCGCAATGAATCCGTCGCGGCAGGATCCGGCGTACACCACACGACCAGCCATCGCTACGCCCAGCGACGATTTGTCCCTCGTCCGGCGGATCGCGGGAGGCGATGAGTCAGCTCTGGCTGCCCTGTACGATGGATGGGCGCAGACAGTCTACTCGATGGTTGCTCATCTCCTCAAGGACGCTGATGGTGCGGAGGACGTCGTGGAGGAAACATTCTGGCAGGTGTGGCAGCGTGCTTCGTCATACGACGCGTCGCGTGGTACCGTGCGAACGTGGATTCTGACCATCGCACGCAGTCGCGCGCTCGATCGGCTCCGTAGTCGCAAGCGCAACCGCGAGGACATCGCCGCCGATCTGAGCATTCTTCGCGACCCGGCTCCAGATCCTTCACAGGACGTCGAAAGCAACGAGCGCAGAATTCTGATACACGCAGCGCTGCAGGAGCTTCCCGAAGACCAGCGCCGTGCTCTCGACCTGGCTTATTTCCGCGGCTTCAGCCAATCCGAAATCGCCGAATTGCTCGGCGAGCCGCTCGGTACCATCAAGACCAGAATGCGGCTCGGCATGCAGAAATTGCGGGACCGGTTGGAAGGCCTGCGGGAGAGCAGAGCATGAGCGACGTCAACGATCCGAACAACGCACCCCGTCCCCCGGAGGATGCAAACGGCGGCGACGACCGCGCGCATCCCGTGTCTCCGACTCCGCCCAACGAGTCGGAGTCCGCGTTCGACGTTGCCGGTGCCGCGCTCGGCGCGCTCGGGCCGCGCGAGGAAGCGGATCTGTACACCGCCGCCTCGGTAGATCCGGCTGTCTCGGCAGAGCTTGCCGCCATGGAAGCCGTAGTCGCCGAGCTCGCGTGGCTGTCGCCCATGCAGCAAATGAATCGCGGCCGTTCGGCAGGGATTCGTTCGCGACTGGTCGCGCGCGCAGCCGCAACCAATATCGGGCGCAAGACGCAGCCGTCGGAGGTCGCAGCAGAGAGCACTCAGCAGGCCGCCAGCACCGTCAGACCGACCAGGCCTGCGTCGTCATCGCCCTCGCGCCACCAAGCGCCGGCGGCATCGCATGGAAATGTTCAGGCTGGACACGCGCCGCTACACGTGATTCCGTTCGAGCCACGCAGCCGCCTGCCGATGGGACGGATATTTGGCGGGCTGGCCATCGCGGCTGCACTCGCCATCGCGGCGGTCGGCATTTACAGCTGGCGGAACCGGTCGCAGGCCGGCGGTGCCACGACCGCGAGCGCGATGCACGATTCCAGTCTCGAGGCGCAGGTCGCTCAGCTGCGAATCTCGATCGCACAGAAGGACAGTCTCATCTCCGCGCTGACCGGAATGCACACTCGCGTCATCGAGCTGATGAGCTACGCCGATGCCTCGCCCATGGCCCGAATGTTCTGGGACCAGAAGAAGCAGATGTTCATACTGTACGCATCCAACGTGAAGCCCCCCGCCCACGGGAAGGTCTATCAGGTGTGGCTGATTGCACGCGGAACTACCACCCCAGTTTCGCTCGGTACCTTCATGCCGGACTCCACCGGCTCGGCGGTGGTGGCTTCCAAACACCCGATGGAGCCCGGTACTCTACGGCGAGTCGCGGTGACCGAAGAGCCGGACGGAGGCATGCCTGCGCCCACCGGTCCGGTCATGTTTGCCGGCGTTGGGAGGTAGTAGTAGAACGACCGTTCTACGCAACATAATCTGATGTTCCGGGTATCAGTCTAGTTCGGTAAGTGATTGATATTAAAGGAGTTAGTACGATGGAACGGGATCAGATTACGTTGCTGCCGGCGCTGGATCTCGAGGGCCCGGGAGCTGACGTTGTTCGTCTGGAGCGGGCACTCGGACTTCGCGCGGAGCACGTAGGACACGGCCGTTATCGCATCGTCGGGGGCCGGTCGGAGCACTGGGTCGACCTCTATTCAGCTGCGCACCCACGCTGCGACTGTGGTGATTATCTGTGGCGCGACACGGTCTGCAAGCACATTCTCGCCGCCCTCATGCGCGAGGGTAATGAAGACGTGATACGCGCGGTCGGAGGCCTCTTCGCCGCCCTGAAGTCGGCCGCCTAGTCGGCGTCGGTAGTGCAGGCTGGTGCGCCAAACGGATGCATAATGTGCGACTCCGTGCGCCGCGAAGCCGATAATTAGATGAGATCCACCAATTATCGGAGCCCTTAATCGTTGGCACGCCATGATTGACGTATTTGTTGCACGCCAGCCAATCTTCGACCGGCACGACCGGCTTTCCGGGTACGAACTGCTGTACCGGAATACGGCAGTGTCCACGATCGCGGACGGTGCCGCCGCAGACGCGATGTGCACCGATACCGTGATTCACTCCTTCCTCGATATCGGTCTCGACGACCTCACGGACGGCCACCGCGCGTTCGTGAATTGCACGCGCGAGTTTCTGCTCGATGGTCAGGTCGAGCTTCTTCCGTCGCAGAAGGTCGTGATCGAAGTACTCGAAACAGTCGGAAACGACCCCGCGGTCGTCTCGGCATGCCGGCGCCTTACGCAGAGCGGATACCAGCTCGCGCTCGACGACTACGTGGACGATCCATCTTTCGACGCATTGCTTCACACCGTCGGCATCGTCAAGCTCGACGTACTGCATAGAAAACCGGGTGAGCTGGCCGCATTGATGCGGCGCTTGCGGCCGTTCAACGTGCAGATTCTCGCAGAGCGCGTAGAGACCATGGACATGCACCAGGAGTGCATGCAGCTGGGCTTCGATCTCTTTCAGGGATACTTCTATCGCCGTCCCGAGCTCGTTACGCGCAAGGAGATCGAGGTAGGACAGACGGCGATGGTGCGTCTGCTCAACATGTTGCGCGACCACGAGACTCCGGACGCGGCTATCGAAAGTGGCTTCCGTTCCGATCCGACGCTCACCTACAAGCTGTTGCGCATCGTGAATTCAGCGTCCGTTGGCGGCCGCGGGATCGACTCGATCGGCTACGCGATCCGCATGGTCGGACGCCAGATGCTGTATCGCTGGCTCGCGTTGCTCATGGTCTCGTCGATGGTGACGGGCAACGACGTCACCGATCAGCTGGTGTACGCGGCGCTGTTGCGCGCGCGGTTGTGCGAGCTGATCGCAGAATCGAGTCCGCAGGTGCGGCATCCGCAGGCCCTGTTCATGACCGGGCTGTTCTCCATGCTCGACGTGCTTCTGCGCATGCCCATGCGCGACGTCCTGGCGCGCGTCAGCGTGTCGGACGAGATCCGCCAGGCTGTCATGGAGGGAAGTGGTCCGTACGCCGAGCCGTTGTTGCTGGCCGACGCGTACCAGCGTGGCGAGTGGGACCAGGTCGATGTGCTCGCGTCGTCGCTGGGGGTGCTTCCGATGCAGATGGCCTGGCTCTATACCAAATCTCTGACCTGGGTCAACGAGCAGCTCACCGGAGTGACGAACGCCGTAGCGGCATAACATGATCAGCGATCGCCGTCGCTGTCCTCGCGCCGATCCGCATGTCTGCGATCAGCCTGTCTGCGATCGTGCTGCTTCCCGCCGGCGCGCGCGCGGAACCACTTCCAGGTGACCAGCAAGGCCAGGCCAAGCAGGACGACGTAGACTGGCCGGATGAGATCCGATAGCGCAGGCTGAATGTCCTCGATCCTGTAAAGGATCGCTGCGACGATCAACGCCAGCATCCAGATGGCTACGAGCGGTGCAGCGTGTCGTCCGTGCCAGATCCTCACTCGTGCTCCGTACAGCTACGTGTCGGCCTGCTGATCACTGCCGGACGCTTCCAGTCTTTCCAGCATGCTTTCGATTCGCTCGAGTCGCGTCACGAGATCGGTGAGATGCTTTTCCTGTTCCGTAGGGCTCTCGAGCTCGAACGTGATTGCGCCACCCGTCTCGATTCGCGCGCAGCGCACGTCCGACATGTGCGCGATGCCCTGTTTGCGCATGTCGGCTTCGAGTTCCGCCCGCGTGATCAACTGACGCTTCAGGTTTTCGTCCACAAACTTGCCGTGGTGAACAAGCACGGCCGTGCCTCCTTCGATTATGCGATCCAGCTTCCGGTGATTGTACAGTGCCCTGACAACCACGTAGTCCCCCACGATCAGCACAACTGCACCAATCAGACCACCCAGGAGTGAGTTGTCGTTGCCGATTATTGCGTTCTGCACTGTATTCGACAGCAGCAGCAGAACCACGAGATCGAACGACGTGACCTGCCCGAGTGTACGCTTGCCAGCCACTCTCAGCAGAACGATGAGAAAGCCGTAGACCAGAACGGTGCGCAGAACCTTCTCTGCGATCGATACGCCCGGGACGAATAGATCTGTGAACAGCTGATTCAGGATCATCCCGCAATCTACCATTGGCATGGTACCTCCGTCCGTCGGCTGGAACGGCTGGCTCATCCCGGGCCAGGCCGCCCGAAGGTGCCGAGGATCATCGTCCGGTCAGAGACTGCCTGACCACTTTGTCGGCGCTTTTTCCAACGATTCGCCCCGGGCGCGCCGTGCCCGAGCGGGCGCGGATGCTTTTGAACCGGTTCTGCTGTAAGTTTCGGGATGCGACGCGCGCTCTGGATTCGCATAGTTACCGCCATGTGGGGCATCTGGCTCGGCGTTGCACTGACCGAGCCCATGATGCTGCACCCGTGCGCCACGCACGGTGGCATCGCAGCGCAAATGGTTGGCATGCCGGCAATGCCGGGGATGGCTGGCGGGGTCACGTCGCAGAGCGGCACTGCCGACCACACTGCCCATCATGAAACGCCGTCGCAGGGGTCGGGCACGACCTGCACCTGTCTCAGCGATTGCTGTTGTGCACCGCCGGTACTGGTGCCGGTTTCTGCGCGCGCGGCCGTGGCTGGCAGCAGGACCGTGGAATACGCGACGATCGCACCGTCGTGTGATGTGAGCACTCCCGTTGCAGCGGTGCCGTACGCGCACCCGTTCGCGAACGGCCCCCCTGTAGCGCTCTCGACCTGACGCGCTGACAAGCAGCTCGACAGCGTAGTCCTCGTACGGTGCACGCGTGATGGAACGCGGCCGCGTCGCTGGTACGAACATCACATCACATCACTCGATCACGACCCGTGCGCCATCTGGCGCTCGACGTCGTGTTCCATGACCGATTCACGGAAGGTGCGCGCAAATGGCGCCGGCCGTTTTCAGAGCGATATAAATGATTTCGAAATTGTCGGGCAGGACATTCAAGCCGCACCTGGTGATGCTGCTTTCTGTTGTGTGCGTGTTGGCGCATCCGGGACGACTGCGTGCCCAGATCACTCCGGCTGCCCAACAGACAGTGCGGGACAGTATCGCCCGAGACAGCACCGCGAAGCTCCGCGCCGTTGAGGTTACGGCGAAGCGTGGTAGCGAAACGCGCGTCGCTCCACTTCAGCTTCTCACGTTGCCGGTGACGGCGAGCATCACCGCCCAGAAGGCGAAGGAGACGGTCAATCTCGTCGATCCCGAAGATGCGGTTAAGTACCTGCCGAGCCTGTACATTCGCAAACGGAACTACGGTGATACGCAGGCGACCATCGGGACACGAGTCTGGGGAGTGAGCTCCAGTGCGCGCAGTCTCGTATATGCCGATGGCGTTCCGCTTTCCGCATTGATCGCCAACAACAACACGATCGGTGGGCCACGATGGGGGCTCATATCTCCCGAGGAGATATCGCGCATCGACATCATGTATGGACCTTACTCGGCGGCGTATCCGGGCAATTCGATGGGTGCAGTGATGGAGATCACGACGCGCCAGCCTAGCTCGCTCGAAGGGTCGGTACAGCAGACCCAGGCGCTGCAGCACTACAATCTCTATGGGACCGATCAAACTTTCGGGACCTCGCTCACCAACGCCACCGTCGGCGACCGGTTCGGCAGATTTTCGTTCTGGGCAAGCGGGAGCTATGAAAACAGTCAGAGTCAGCCGCTGCTCTATGTTACGAGCTCGAGCCTGCCGGCTGGTGCGACAGGCGGTTACGCGAGCGCGAACAAGCTCGGTGCGCCGACCAACGTAACCGGGGCTTCCGGCCTGCTTCACACCGGCATGACCAACGGGAAGATCAAGCTCGCCTACGATATCACGCCGGTGCTTCGCGCGGCGTACACGATCGGCTTCTGGCGCAATGACGGAAAGTCTGGCGTCGATACGTATCTGGCCGACTCGGGTCAGCCGACGTTCGGCGGCCAGTCGGGATTCGCGAGCGGTTTCTACGATCTCGACCAGACGCATAGGTCGCAGAGTTTCTCGCTTCGGACGGACACGAAGAGCGACTGGGACTTCGAAGCGGTTGGCACGCTGTATCAGTACGACAGGGATCGACAGCGGACACCGGCGGCTGTGTCTGGCGGTGCGTCGTTCGGAACCGCTGGCAAGGTCGCCACGATGGATGGCACAGGCTGGTCCACGCTCGATCTCAAGGGCGCGTGGCATCGCGGAGGGCCGGGTGCGAGACATACCGTGACCTTCGGTGCGCACGCGGATCGTTATGCACTGGCGAACCCGACATTCAACACCCCCGACTGGCGCAATGGTCCGCTCACTACCGTATCCACCGAAGGCGACGGCAAGACACGCACTTACGCTTTGTGGGCGCAGGAGGCGTGGCTCGTGAGTCCGACGGTGAATCTCACCGTGGGTGGTCGCTACGAGGATTGGCGCGGTTACGACGGCCTCAACGTGAACGGATCCACGCGCATCGTTCAGCCCACTGTCACATCGTCGAAGTTCTCGCCCAAGGCAGTACTTGCGTGGGATGCGGCTCCGGATTGGAAGATCACGGCGTCTGTCGCGAAGGCGTATCGCTTTGCAACAGCCGCTGAGCTGTATCAGCTCGTCTCGACGGGTGCGACGTTCACCTCTCCGGATCCGGATCTGAAGCCGGATGACGATCTTGCCGCCGAGCTGCGTGCAAGGCATTCCTTCGATCGCGGGGAAGTGCAGTTGTCGCTGTTTCAGGATGACGTGCACGACGCGATCATCTCGCAGTTCCTTCCACTCGTGCCGAGCTCGCCGACGTTGTATTCGTTTCTCTCCAACGTGGATCATGTGAGGGCGCGTGGTGTCGAGCTGACGGGTAACAGCACCGGGATCCTCTTTCACGGGCTGGATCTGTCCGGGAGCGTGACATATCTCGACGCACGTACACTGGCACTCTCGGGACGTGCGAGCGCGTCGGCGCCGGCTGGTACCGCGGTCGGCAAGTTTCTGCCGAACATTCCAAAGTGGCGCGCAACGTTCCTTACCACCTATCACCCTGACACGCGAGTCGCCTTCTCGCTTGCGGGGCGCTACAGCGGCAAGATGTTTACAACGCTGGACAACAGCGACGTCAACCCAAACACGTATCAGGGATTCAGCGAGTGGTTTGTGATGGATGCCCGGGCGAACTACCGGATCGATCGTCACTGGGGAGCGTCTGTCGGAGTCGATAATCTTCTCGACAGGAAGTACTTTCTGTTTCATCCATTCCCGCAGCGCACCGTTGTGGCAGGCGTGAAGTATTCGCTGTAGTATGCCAGGCGTCGCCGGTGCCAAACGAACGAGCACACGACATGCTGCGCACATGCGCTTCATGGCCCGTGTGCAGACTGCCGCATTCGTCGTTTTCGGCAGTCTGGTCATGCTGTTTGCCACGCGATCGGTCGCGCACGCGCATGCCTCTCTCGTAAGCTCCGAGCCGGCCGCGAATGCTCATCTGTCGGTCAGCCCGTCGCGCGTGCGTCTCTTGTTCAGTGAGGAAATCGAGCCGCAGCTGGCGCAACTGTCGCTCGTAGCAGACGACGGCAGCGTCACACGGCTCGTCGTTGCGGGAGATCCGCACGACGTACACGCGATAGTTGCACCGGTCCGATCGCTCGCACCCGGATCCTATCGGCTTGTATGGCGAGTCGTTTCGGCCGACGGTCATCCGGTCGAGGGGAACATCATCTTCTGGACAGGCAATTCTGCTGAACAGGCTCCGCCGGTTTCTCCGGTCGCGCTGAACGCACCGTCAACGTGGGGCCCGACGGTGATCGGAGCTCCCATAGCGCCAGCGGCGCTCCGCGGGCTCGGGCTCGGCTGTCTCATGGGGGTCACGGGTTTGCTGTTCTGCCTGTCGTGGCCGCGTACCGCGACCGAGCTCGTGCAGCGCAGGCCGGCACGACTTGCGACCCGACTCTCGATCGCTGCGGCGATACTGCTCGCACTGCACTTCGGCGCCTGGATCGTCAACGCGACGCCGGATCACCGCCTTGCCAGCGATTCGACGTCGGCGCTCCTGGCAAGCAGCATAGGGAAGATCGAGACCTGGCGTACCGGCCTCACCATTCTCGTTCTCTGGGCGCTTGCGATCGCGAGGCGTCAGCGGCTTGCGCTGTTCTTCGCGGTCGCTGCGCTCGTCGTGAGCGGGGCGAGCGGTCACTCGGCTGCAAGCGAGCCGATCTGGACGGAGCCTGCGAGGGCACTGCATCTTCTGGCCGGTGGTGCGTGGCTCGGCGCATTGCTCTACCTCATTGCGTATGATCGTGACGCGACCGACACGTTCATGCGTGATGCGTTGCGCGTCTCGACGATTGCGCTTGTTGCTGCAGTCGTGGTGATTCTTTCCGGCGTGTTGCAGGCGTTGCTGTTCATGTCATCCCCATGGGATCTGTTCAGCTCTGCGTACGGCGCCGTGTTGCTGGCCAAGATCGCTGGGCTTCTCGTTCTGCTTGCGTTCGGCGCCCATCACCGATATCGGGTGTTGCCACGTCTGACGCATGACGCCACGGTTTCCGGCGTCTTCACCGCGACGATACGCAGCGAGGTTGCAGTGATGAGTATCGTCGTGTTGCTCGGCGGCCTGCTCGCGTACGTATCACCTTCACATCCCGCTGCGATGTCCCCTTCTTCACACGTCCACACCCCGAATCAATGAATATTCAGCGTCGCCTGATTCGCGTACTGATCCTGGCGAGTGCGATTACGTCGCTCGTTCCCGCGGTAGCGTTCGCGCACGCGGTCGTCTATCCCAGGAAATCTGCGACCGGCGCATACGAGCGTTACGTGCTGCGTGTTCCGAACGAGAAGACGATTTCGACGACGCGGGTGGAGATTCATTTTCCTGAAGGAGTGCGTATCACCGCGTTCGAGGACGTTCCCGGATGGCAGCTTCAGGTGCTCACCGATTCAGCGAAGCGAATCGTGGGGGCGGTATGGACGGGGACACTTGCTCCGCAGCGTTTTGTGGAATTCCCGTTCATGGCCGCGAACCCCAAGACGGCAACGCGATTGATCTGGCCGGTTTACCAGACCTACGCCGGCAACGAGCGCGTCGATTGGACCGGTGAGAAGGGATCGAAAACACCCGCCTCCGTCACCACTATCGCACCAGTTGATTCGACCACCGCGGCAAGGCCGGTAACGTCCGTGCAGTGGGTGCAATGGATTGCACTGATACTCGCTCTGGTGAGCCTGGGCCTGGTGCTGCGGCCGAAGGATCGAGGGTAGTCGATGGCGCGTGGGGCTCGAGGAGATAGATTGGAGTTCGGGGGAGGGTGGGACGACAACCGGCAGCGACTACCCAGTTTGGCAGTCAAGCCGCGATTGCGGAGCGCCGAGACCTCAGAAGGAGATATGGCCGTAGCGTAAGCGTCCGTAGCCGTCTGCCCCCGCACCAAGCACTTTTTATTTCCCAGGACAATTTGATGCCTGAGGACCAGCTGCAGCTTGTGGAATCATTCCGTAGCCGTCCATGGCGGACCGTCGCGATCATTGCGGCGACTACGGTCAGTTTCGCATCCGCCGCTGCTGTGCGCCGGCACGTCCTGCGCCAGGATTCGGTGCATTCCTGGGCAACGCGGTCGTCGGTGATCGCCAGCCTCGCCGGCGCCAACGCGTCCAACTGGCTCCGGCCGCGCCAGGCGGATGCAAGGCTACTGGCGATCTCCGCTGGCCAGAGCCCCGAGCTGTTTGGTATTGCAGCGCAGGCGCGTCCTGTACCGTCGGCAGATACGATCAGGAGCATGCTGACGCGAAGCATGGCGACGCTCAACCAGCTTCACGGGTTCAACGGAGTCTGGCTGCTCGACAGCCGGGGAAATGTTGTTGGAACCGTTTCCTCTCAGCCGCCGCCCGAGGCGGTTCGAAAAGCGGCCATGGCGTCGCTCGTCACCGATTCCGGACGGATATTCGGACCATTCCCGCTGGGCTCTCAGACACTCGCTGTCGCATTCGCGCACCGCGTCACTGCGGTTCCGCTGCGGACCGGTCAGAACCCGATGACAGGTCGGATCATCGGGTCGGTGGTGCTCACCAGCGATGCCACGCCGCTGCTGACGGATATCTCCGCGTGGTCGGGCCGCACCGCAACCGAATCAGCTTCTCTCGTCGCCGGAATCGACGACTCGATCTACGAAGTCACGCTGACCCCGGATCGGATGCGTGGCAGACTCGAAGGGGCGTGGCCGGCGGCACTGGCGCCTCGTTCGGTGCGCGCGGCTTTCCTGATACAGCCGGACACCACCGCCGTGGTGTCTGGATCGCGTGTCGAATTCGCGACGCGCATCGACGGTATGCCGTGGGGGCTGCGCCGGCGAGAACTGACAGACGTCGTATTCGCGTCGGTAGACTCGAGGCTCGCTACGGAGCTGTCCACTTCTGCGGCGATCGTCTTCATGATCGCGATCATCACGATCGCGCGCCGCCAGACAATGCGTGAGCGCAAGCATCGGGAAACGGCGGAATCCGAAGTTCGATATCGACTACTGGCTGACAACGCGACGGACATCATAGCGCGCCATGCTCCGGATGGACGCGTCGTGTACGTGTCGCCCGCTGTATATCAGACTCTGGGTTATCGGCCACGACAGCTCGAAGGCCGCCATCTCACCGAGTTGAGCAGCGACGATGATCCAACCACGATGGATCAGATTCTCGACCAGTTGCGGGTTACAAACGGTGCGTATCGCGTGGAGCATCGCTTGCGTCACGCCGATGGTCGCTCCATCTGGCTGGAAACCACCGGGCGTGCAATCCGCGATCCGGTGTGGGGTAACGTGATCGAGCTCGTGACGGCAAGCCGCGACATCGACGCGCGCAAGGAAGCGGAGAGCGCATTACGCGCATCGAACGAGTTCATTCGAGCTCTGTTCGACAGTTCGCCAGTGGCGATAATTGCGACGGATCTGAACCTCCAGGTGCTGCAGTGGAACGGTGCCGCCGAGCGACTGTTTGGGTGGGCGGCAGAGGAAGTCATCGGTAAGCCATACCCACTCGCGTCGGAAACGATGCTGCCGGAAATTGCGCGCAGTCGCACACGGGCACTGCGCGAGGGGCGATTCATCGATGTCCACGCACAGCGCATGCGTCGCGATGGTTCGCTGGTTGATCTGAGTCTTTCCGTCGGCGTTGTCAGAAACGCGCACGCGGAGCCGAGCGGCTTTGTGTTGCTGGCCGCGGATCTTTCCGAGCGTGCGAAGCTCGAGGCTCAGTTGCGGCATGCTCAGAAGATGGACGCCGTCGGCCAGCTCGCTGGTGGAATCGCGCACGACTTCAACAATCTTCTGACCGTCGTTACCGGATACGCGGGGATACTTCTCTCCGAGCTTCCCAAGGACGAGCCGATCCGCCCCGACATCAAGGAGATAATGAGCGCAGCCGATCGTGCTGGCGTGCTCACGCGTCAGCTGCTTGCGTTCAGTCGGCAGCAGATGCTGGAGCCTCGCGTGCTCGATCTCAACGACGTAGTGGAAGGAATGGAGCAGATGCTGCGCCGCGTCCTGCCGGCCGATATCAAGGTGATCATGACACTCGATCGATCGCTTGGATGGGTCAACGCGGATCCGGGCCAGCTGGAGCAGGTACTGATGAATCTCATCGTCAATGCCCGCGATGCAATGCCAGAAGGCGGCGAGCTCGTCATCGAGACCAGAGATGCGAAGCTCGACGGCGCGGATGGCAGTGAGTGCGCGGGTGCCGCGCCAGGTGACTACGTGACACTTGCCGTGAGCGATACAGGCTCCGGTATCCCGGAGCCGATTCAGTCGCGGATCTTCGAGCCGTTCTTCACGACCAAGGAACAAGGAAAAGGCACGGGCCTCGGTCTCGCGGCGATCTACGGCATCGTCAAGCAATCCGGGGGACACATTTCGGCGTACAGCGAAGTGGGCCGAGGCACCACCTTCAAAGTCTATTTGCCGGTGACCCACGAAGAGATCGACAGGCCGCAAGTTCCCTCGGAAGAAAGAGTCGCCCCGCGCGGTGAGGAGACGATTCTGGTCGTCGAGGACGAGGAATCGCTTCGCAGCGTCACGCAGGAATTTCTGTCGAAGAAGGGCTATCAGGTCATCGTCGCCGAAGATTTCCAGAAAGCCGTGGAGGCTTCTGAAAACAACTCGCGGCACATCGACCTGCTCATGACCGACGTAGTTTTGCCGGGGGCCAGCGGACCCAAGCTTGCCGGCCGGCTGGCCACCAGTCGCCCGGAAATGAAAGTTCTATTCGTCTCCGGCTACACGGCGGACGCTCTCGTCCACGGA
>DAHUXM010000014.1 GCA_027307165.1 Gemmatimonadota bacterium
GCAATCGAGGTGATCGCTGCCCATTGCGTGGCGTACTCGCTCTGATGCTCACGGACCAGCCGGACTGCCCGCTCCCTAACCTCTGGAGAAAACCGCCTCTGCTTTGTCATACTCCCAACCTCTCAACTCTGGGAGTCTCCGGCAATCCCGGGGCGATTCACTTTCGTTAAAACGTCGCTATCAGCTCAATGTCTATCGAACTCTTCAGGCACAAGCTCGACAACGCCATCTTGAGAGTGGCATTGTGACTCTCGTGGCGACATTCGTGGAGGTAATGGTGCGTTACACTGGAACGACATTCGATGATATTATTGAGTACGTAACGAACACCGAAGGTCCTTGGACAGTGCAGGATCTGCTTGGCACGAACGAACCGCCTGTACGGGCAATTGATGATGAATTAGATGAGGCCGCATACGTTGAATCCACGCTCGAATTGCTGGACACGGCGCTCCTTACGACTGTTGAACAGCATGACGTCGACATCGCGCTCGTGGCCGACAGCCTTGACGACGCCCTACGGTCGTCGCTCTGGGCACGCCGATTAGGGCGGCGAACACCGGAGGAAGCCGCTTTGCACGGGGCGATATTGAGAGGTCGCGTACGGTGGCTCTGGTCAAACAGTACTTCCGCTCAGCGACGCGGATTCTATGCCGCTGGCGTCGGCTACCGAACCGGTTCATTGGTTGATGGTCAACTGGTTCCGTTGCTACAGCTTCTTCAAACAGCAGAGTTAGCGCTGTCTATGAGGGATTTGGCGGGTGCGACCGATGCGATCACTCAGTTCGCCGACATCGTCTGGAGAATCCCAGCCTTTTCGATTAAGGATAGACCCGGCACGTGGCATCAGCTATTAAGCGGATGGATTAGTGGACTCTCTTTGCTGTCAGTCTCCGCCGATTCGAGTTCCGTGAGCACGTGCATCCAAGACGCAGTTGTGTACAAGCTCGTTTGGGCTGTGGAAGCCGTTCGCGTGCAGGCGCTCGCCCGCACTATGCCCGATGCTGAAGTCGTGACTGGGAGCCTCGCGTTGTGTCTCACATATGGGCTGCCTACTGTTCAGGGTGCCCTCCTCGCACAATCGGGTTTATCATCGCGAGCGATGGTAACGAGTATAATCAGCACATTGGCTCCGTCATTTACTGATTCGGATGCAATGCGCGTTTGGTTGGGCGATGCCGAGATACTAGCGACCGTCGAACGTTTGTGGACTACCGACGGGCAGCGCCGGCTTTGGCACGACTTCGTTAGGCGGTGGACGGGTCAAAGCTTATCTGCGTGGAACGAGTGGGTCGAACGCGTTCCTCCGAATTGGCTGGGCACCGCGCCACCAGACGGGACTGAGGTGCGTCTCGTAGACGAACGCGCCACTGCGTCCACGCGCATTTGCGATCTCGAACTTAGAACGCTTGGATATCTGCAAAATGTGCCCGCCCGTCGCAGTTCTGAACCCGTGCTGGGTGAGGTAGGTGGAGGCGGTGCGTGGATATCGGCTCACCATTTCGGTCCACGGGATCCAAGCAGCGTGTCCCGTGGCCCCGAGTCGCGGTAGAGTAAGAAAAACCGGCGGTATCAACAGCGATTGGAAAATAGCGCTCGAACTAACTAATGAATCGTACCTCTATTAGTAATCAGTACCAATCTCATCCTTCTACGGCTGCTGAGGTATTTCCTTAGGGTTGGCGGTCGCGTAGGAGACTGCGAGTTCTGTATCACTGTGTGCGTGCAAGTACCCCTGCGACTTCTCGAAGTCAATTCGCCCCATCATCTCGATAACATTCATCGGTGGTAGCAACATCGGGCCGAACAGACCGCGTGCGGTAAGTGCGCTTACCGCCTCGCGCAGATACGGAGCGAGCATCGCCGACGCGTTCTGCATGACGAAGCTCTTGAAAGTGGGCCGCTCCGGCTCGCCGACTCGCTCAAAGCGACCAACTACGGTCGCTCTGACACGTTCCTTTCGTTCCGTGGATGGCGAGATCTCGACCCGCAGTATCACGTCGAAGATCGTAGTGGAATGTGCAAACCAGTCCCAGCCAACCGCAGCATTCTCTTCCGACGGGACGCCTTCCTCGGGCTCCTCGAAGTTTAGAAGCAGCTCGGGAGAGAAGATGCGATCGAGATAGTAACCGGGCGCGCGTTGATCGTTCATGCCGCTAGTTTAGTGTCATCCGTTGAGTCCAACGCCACCGCGGAAGGGCTCGGATTTGATGTGGGCGTATCATTCCCGGTTGCTCCTGCTGATGACCAGGTGAGCGACGTCTGTGGCGACCGTGTAACAGTCTCACCCAGGAAATTCTCAACTTCCGCACGTGGGAGCAGTGCTTCGCCAACGGGAGCGAGTTGCAGCGATTCGATCTCCATCCCACATGCCCAGAGAAGGTCGCTCAACGTCTTGATGGTGATGTTCTGACGCGCACTCAGCGCGCGAGTTACGTAACTCTTGTGTCGACCGAGTCGCTCAGCGAGAGCGCTTCTATTCAAATTCGCCGCTTCCATCGCGTCGCCGATCGCCTCGGTAAGCACGATAGCACCGCGCTCCCGAGCGTAATCACGCTGCTCGGTTTCATTCGGGAGGATCTCTCTGAGCCAATTAACGCGATCAACATCGGTGGGAGGAGCAGCAGCTCCGCTGACAGATCGAAGCTGAATGGGGAACATATTGGGAGTGCAGAATGGTGCGCTCATCTCTTCGTGTTTTACCGTTGGGGAGTTAGAAGACAGCTTCAAGACTTGTCTTTGGAAGATGCCGGCCTTGCTGCCTGCAACTTTCGTTCGAAATATTTCGCACGGAGATCGACGGCGAAATCGTAGTCGCGATCCTGCCGTTTAGGATCCTTGCGGGCTCCATTCGTGATGTAAAACGTGCCGCCGTCGCGGAAGCCGAAGAATCGAAAGTTGCCTGGCTTGAGTTCTGTGATGTCAGCGTACTTTCCCTTCAGTTGCCGACCATTCTCGGGGACCTTGCTCACCCGTCCCCGCAGTGCGATTTGCTTTGCCTGGGCCACCAACGCACCGCGGCAGGCGGGGTTCTCATCGAAGAAACGTCTGCCATGAAGAATCCTGTCCGAGTGCCGCAGCCACTTGACGCTGACGGTGCCAAGGTTCGGGACCAGCAGTTCACAGTCATCCACTAATTATCGGTTGCCTTATAAGTAAACCTAAGTATCCACGATGTTCCCGCAAGGCCAGACCGGGCTGGCCTTGAATTCCCCCTATGCGCCCGACGGTTTTGCAGGGATCTTCTGCCAGGCGCCCTGTCCCGACGGTATGTCGAAGATGACACCAAGGACGGCAACCTCGAATGCCCCTTTTCGACACGCCGGAGCGATCTTCGGCGACTCGGACGCCAGGCAGGTGGATCTGGGCGCGCGTGAGCCGCGCCGCAGATGACATTGGAGCGTTGTCAGAAGACGGCGTCGGTTGCGGATCGCCGTGGCTACGAGGCCGCGCACTGGCGTTCTGCGACTGCTGTCGAAGCGCGCCGGTGCCTTACGTCGATCAATTGCTACAAACCCGCCTGACCCTCGCCGTATCCTCCGGAACAAAGATCGCAACCGACTTCCCCGTCCGTTCCGTCCCCGTCCCCAGAAACGCCCCCGCAACCTTCGCCCCCGCGCCAGGCTCATCTATCCCACCCATGATGATCCCATTCGCGCCCAC
Organism: Gemmatimonadota bacterium; assembly: GCA_027307165.1. Taxonomy (GTDB): domain Bacteria; phylum Gemmatimonadota; class Gemmatimonadetes; order Gemmatimonadales; family Gemmatimonadaceae; genus Fen-1247. Next base: position 3,664 of record DAHUXM010000014.1, read on the forward strand.
TTCAGCGGCCTTCTTCCTCATCGATTTCATCATTCCGCTTTCTGTCGTAAATCCGGTGCTCCCAGCCGAATTGAGCAGGGCAACCTCGGTGTACGTGCTTCCCACCTTGTCGGGAGACGTATAAAGCTTGACGCCGTCAGGACATGTCCTCGCAAGATGGACAGAATTATCGATGAGCGCGGCGTTCGTCCGCGTGCATGCAGTGAACACACTTGCCACCACGACCAAGACCACCAATCGCCTGATCATACGCGTTACCGGATAGAGTGACGCCGCGCAACGAGACTGAGAGTCTCGCTGGCACACAAGCCTCCAGCTGAGTTCGCAATCGCGCCCTCAGCATTTGCGGGAATCAGCCGACTGAATCGAACCGGCCGATCCCGGAGCACGGCACTGAACCGACAACGTACGAACCACCCCTGACAATCGAAGCGCGTCTCTCTCCAGCCATCAACGCCGATTGGTATTACAACGGCGACAGCTTTGAAATTAGTAGCGAGAATATACTAATTAGTAGCAGGGCATCCCACACACACATTCTTATCGAGCCCTCAGCGATCCGCACCAGAATATTTACGGTAAAAGCCTGCGCACAGCACAGGCGCGTGACGATCACCCGCCTTATAGTACACCCATGCCCGGCACGAAAACCCCACCCATATTCCGCCCTGCGACGCTCGCAGACATCCCCGCCCTCCACGCCCTCGTCGAGAGCGCTTACCGCGGCGACTCCGCCCGCCTTGGCTGGACCCACGAAGCCGATCTCCTCGACGGCCAACGTACCGATCCCGAATCGTTGACCGCGATCATCGACGATCCCGATCAGCAAATCCTCGTCGCTCTCGACGGATCCGAGATCATCGGCTGTGTCCAGATCGCCAGAAAGGAGCACGGCACGTCCTATCTCGGTCTTCTCTCGGTAGATCCCCGACGACAGGCGACCGGGCTCGGCAGACAACTCATAACTGCCGCCGAGCGCGCGGCCGCAACACACTTCGGCGCGCACGCGATCGAGATGACCGTCATCAAGCAACGCACCGAGCTCATCGACTACTACCACCGCCGCGGTTACTCACCAACCGGCGAGGAACGACCTTTCCCCCACGGTGACGTGCGCTTCGGGTTGCCGAAGACTACCGAGCTGGTGTTCGTCGTTCTATCAAAGCGCATCGCATAGAGCACCCTGGCTCGGTTCTTTCACGTCCGATCCCGACCATTCACAGCCGAGCCGAAAGACGATGCCAGCAACTCCTAACGACCAGACCATCCGCGACCTCGAGTCCGCCTTCTGGGCCGCAATGCAGTCCAAGGACGCAACCAGCGCCGCCAGCATGACGGACGATGGTTGCATCGTCGTCGGAGCGCAGGGTGTCTCGGCGATCGACGCTAAAGCAATGGCGAAGATGACGACCGAAGGCGCGTGGGAGCTCACGCACTTCAAGTTCGATCCCAAAACAATGCAACTGCGCTTCCTCACCGATGACATCGCAATCATCGCGTACACTGTGAACGAAACCGTAATCCTCGACGGAAAGACGTTCCCGCTCAAGGCGCACGACGCGTCTGTCTGGCTTCGTCGCGATGGCGATTGGCGTTGCGCACTGCACACTGAATCAGTTACCGGCGATCCGTTCGGCCGGAAAAATCACGAATAGCGCCAGCACTGTGCGTGCAGGGAATAAAAACGGGGCGCCGGGTTGGGGCGCCCCGCTCTTTTCATCCACCCACGCTCAGCTTCCCAAGCCCATCGCGTTGCTCACGCTGATGCGGCCCTTTCCATAATACTGCTCCCTGCCGCGTTGCCCGAACTGGATCGCCGACTTCTCAATAAGCGCCTTGATCCGCGACGGAGCTGCGTTCGGGTTCTGCGCGAAGAGAAGCGCGGCGAGTCCACTCACGTGCGGCGTTGCCTGGCTCGTTCCGATGAAGCCGGCGAGCAGATTGCCACCCTGACAGCCGGCGAAACCGAGTGGAGTGCCGGTCGTGTCAAACACGAGTGTCGTCTTGCTGCAAAACGACCAGACCCACGACGCGATGTCCGGTCCCCACGGCCAGCTCGATGGCGGGAAACCATCCTCGGCGTCGGCGTTGCCGCCAGGTGCGGCGACGTCGATCGACCTGCGACCGAAGTTGGTGTAGAACGCTGGCGTGTTGGGATCGTCGCCGGCGACTCTGGGGCCGACTGCTGATACGCAAATCACATGCGGTGCGTCGCAGTACGCTTCATACACGTTGCCATTCTGATCCAGATCCAGCGCGTCGTTCCCCGCTGCAACGACTACTAGCATCCCCTTTCTGTTGGCGTAGTCGAATATGCGCGTGATCAGGTTGACGTAACGACGGTTACCCGGCTTGGCGAAGCTTCCGCCCAGGCTCAGGTTGCCGACGTTGGCGCCGTGATCGGCGGAATACAGAACGCCTGCGAGAACTCCGCTGAGTGGTCCAACTCCCAACCCGTTGAGCACCTTCACGCCGATGAGCGTGGTTTTGGACGTGACGCCGGCCAGCGCAACTGCCTTGCTGCTCACCTGCGTTGCGACGTTGGTACCGTGACCGTTGTAATCGGAGATCAAATTGCGCGATGGAAAGAAATGCGCGGTGATCGAATCGTCCGACGGTACGAAGGACGTGGAACGCGACAGGTCGACGAGTCCGTTCATATCGGGCGCATCGTAGTCGATTCCGCTATCCATGATCGCGACCGTGACGCTCGACGAGCCGAGCTGGCCGGCGGCCCACGCCTTGTCCGCACCGATGAGGCGCATGTTCCACTGCCACGAGAAACGGCCCGCGGCGGCTGGATTGCCCTGACTCGTCGCGGCGTCGTCCACGACCGATCCCACCGCGTCGTGGATGGACGGTACCGGAAGATCGAGCGCGATCTGGATGTCCGGCTCGACGTCGTCCACGCCCTTGAGGCTGGCCAGCTGCGCGGCGTTGGCGTCGCTGATGTTGCTCACCACCGCGAATCCGGCCCCGGTATGCAGGCGCTCGAGCTTGCCGCCGAGGTTCGCGATCTGACTCGCGAGATCGCTTCCGAAGCCGGCACTGCTGGACAGGATGTAGCGACCACTGATGTGGCCTGCCGCGCCGAGTACGTCACGCGACGCGCTTACGGTGGGTGCAACTGGATTGGGGCTGTCCGGCGAGCACGCTACGAACGCGACTGCTCCGGCGACAGCAATAATGACACGGTAACGGTGGTTCAACTTGACCTTCCGGGGGTTGGCGGGGAGGGCAGCAAAATTTCGAAATTCGGTGACGTTGTCAATACAGTTGTTTACCAGCAATCGATGCTGATGGGCTGGTGAAGGGTTGGGACTCCCGCCAAAAATACCGCATGACGCCCCAGATCGAGCGTATCCGCGACATCCTCGCGCCGCTGCTCGGCTCGACCACCCACATATCCTGCCGCTGTTCGACTTAGTGAGATGGAGGGCCTGCTGTATTACGTGATGCCGTACGTCGAGGGCAAGTCGTTGTGCGAATGGCTGAACCGTCAACGACCGCTGCCCTGGACTCGTCATTCCCGCTAACGCTCCTCTGGATTCGTCATTCCCGTGAAAGCGGGGATCCACGTTATCGATCTCTGAGTGCGATCACAGCTGGAAGCTGGTCGGCAGCAAATGGATTCCCGCGTTCGCGGGAATGACGACGAGTGTGCAAATGACGATTCTGTACGTGTTCTCGCTTGAATGACGACGAGTGTGCGAATGACGATTCTGTGCGTGTTCTCGCGCGAACGCCAGCCCGTTACTTCTTCCCCTCTCCACCAAACAGCTTCAACCACTCCCCGTACCCTTCCTCCGCCAGTTTCTCCCCCGGCACGAACCGCATCGACGCGGAGTTCATGCAGTAACGCAGACCGGTCGGACCCGGGCCGTCGTCGAACACGTGGCCCAGATGTGAGTCCGCCTGCGCAGATCGCACTTCGGTGCGCGTCATGCCGAGCTTGTTGTCGGTTCTGGTCGTGACATTCGCTTCATCCAGCGGCTTCGTGAAACTCGGCCACCCGCAATGCGCGTCGAACTTGTCGAGCGAGCTGAAGAGCGGCTCGCCGGATACGACATCCACGTAGATGCCTGCTTCGTGATTGTCGTTGTACTCGTTCGTGAACGGACGCTCGGTGCCTTCATGCTGCGTGACACGATACTGCTCCGGCGTGAGCTTCTTCCTCAGCTCCTCGTCACTCGGCTTCTGAAACTTGCTCGTCGAATCCATTGCGATCACTCACAGATTGAAGCGTACGCGGCTCGATCATGTGTGTTGTGCGTCCACAGCACTCCGCCGTACCAGAAAGTTAGCGCAACACACCGGGCTCGTGACAGCTTCCTGACATGTTGGGAGCGACGCATTCGCTTGTGACACGCCGATTGTCAGTTTGATGACAGCTTGAGAGCCGATTCGCTCGAATGTTCGCGCGTGGCGACTTAGCACGGAGCTTGCGCATGTCTATCTTGAAGATACGGTGGAAGGAACCCACCGATCTGGTGTACAATCGTGCCAACTGGAGGAATTGTTATGACTGCAAAGTTCATCAGTACCGTGCTCAAGGCTGCAAGCGTGGTGGCCGTACCCCTCGCGATGCTTGCAGCATCGACGCCGGCAGGCGCGCAGCGTCCAGGTCACCGCGACCACTCCGAGTGGCACGACAACAACGGACGCTTCGACAACGGGCATCACGGGAAAGCGCATCACAAGGACAAGGAAAAGAACGAGAATTACAAGAACGGGTACTACAGAAACGGCCGCCACAACGACGGACGGTACGACAATGACGGGCGCTACGACAACGACGGGCGCTACGACAACGACGGACGTTACGACAACGACGGACGATACGGCAATCGCAACGGATACCCGCCGCGCAACGCAACACGGTACCCGTCATCGCCAGTGATTCCGGGTTTCCCGAACCCCATCATACCGAACGGTCGCACGGGAAAGGCTCTTCCCGGTACAAACCAGCAGTACCAGCCGAACCAGCAGAATCCGCAGAACCGGCAGTACCAGCAGAACGGCGCACACCGTCGCAGGAATTAACACTGCGCTGGCGTGATGCATGAGTGAATGAAATGCGGCCCCCGGACACCGGGGGCCGCATTTGACAACAACCTGTCTACTGCCCTACCGGCAGCCCGCTCGGCACCTTCTTCGGCACAAACCTGGTCAGATTCCGCGCTGCAGGATCGGTGAGCGCGCGCATGTAGGCAACGAGGTTGTCCACCAGCTGCGGTGTGAGCACGACGCCGTTCAATAGAGTGTCGCGCTGCGCGAGTACACCGGCGGTGTTGTCGAGCACGGTGCCCCGGAGATCCGGCTCGAGCTGCGACGGATCGTACGTCCTGAGCTTCACGTCGGACTCGCTGTAGTGCGCGATGAATCCTTCCAGTGTCGTTATCGAGCCGTCGTGGCCGTACGGGCCGGTGAGCTCGACGTTGCGCAACGGAGTGGTGCGAAAGAGATACTTGTCAGCTGGATTGCCGGTAACGTTCATGCGTCCGAAATCGTCGCGCCCCTGCAGACCCTCACCCTGCACTGGTCCGATCTGCGCGACTGCAACGTCGTGGAACTTGTCGTCACTGAACGTCGGGCCGTTGTGACAGATCGAGCACTTGAGCGTGAGGAACGAGCGCGCACCTTCCAGCTGCTGCGGCGTGAGCGCGTTGTCGTGGCCGGCAAGAAACCGATCCCACGGTGAATTGTTCATCGTGAACTTCGACACGAGAAAGCCGGCGATCGCATTCGATGCGTACGCGAAGTTCATGTCGTCGAATCGTTTTCCTGGGTACGCCCGCTCGAACATCCTGCGATACTTCGGAATGTTGCCGAGCCGTCGCATCAGGCCCGACCAGATATCGGTGTAGTCGTTGTCGGCGATCTGCGTCAGCTCGTTGCCGGACTGGCCGCGCATCTCCGCGCGTGCGGTGACCGGGAACATCGGCTGCGCCGATATCGCACCGAACTCCAGCACGCGCTGCATCGACGGCGTCAACTGCGACTGCGCCGGTGTAATGAAGTGACCGTGGCCATCGGTCTCGACACGTCCATCCCAGAACATGTGCCGCAGCTGCGCCAGATCGAAGACGGGCGGTGCGTTGCGCGGGATGAATATGCCGTCGGGATGGGTACGGTTGGGACCGAGCCCTGTTCCGCCGGCGCCGATCGAGAGGCTGCGCCCGTCGCCTGTCGCGTATGCTGCAACGTGACACGTGGCGCAGCTGACGTCGTGGTTCCCGCTCAGTATCGGATCGAACATGAGAGCCTGTCCGAGCTCCGCGAGCGCCGGCCGTACATGCGGCGGATCGGCCAGCCGCCCAATCCCGCGCGCGGCGGCGAGCTGGCGCACGAGCCGCGGCGAAAGCGCAGTGTCGGACGAACTACCGTCATTGCGCTGAGCGGTGGGGGCGACGCGCGCCGGATCGGTCGGTTGCTGGTCTGTGCAACCGAAGAGTATGAGAATTACTCCCGCGATCGCGACTGCTGTCCTACGCGATCCGCTACGCATCACTTCCCCTTGCTGCCCCTGCAAGCAGGAGAAATGCGGAAATCAGGGCTGGGATGGTTCGAGACTTCATGTCTGTATCACCAATTGGGTATGAAATGGTGCGACCGACCCGGCACACATCATGAGCCGCGCAATCATATAATCGGAATTCGGCCGCCAAACCCGCCACGACCTGGTCGCGAGATTCCGGGGACTTGTCCGGACGCCCGGCGAGAGCATACTTTGCCAGAATCCCACGCATGGGAGACCGACGATGGGCACCATCGATCGCGATCGCTGGCAGCTTCTCGAACCGCTACTCGACCGCGCTCTGGATTTGACTATCGAGGAGCGCGAGTCGTGGATGGACGAGCTGCGCGCGCAATCACCGGCGCTCGCGGCAGATCTCGCACAGTTGCTATCCGGCGAGAGCGTGGCCGACCAGCGCGGATTCCTCACCGAGATTGTCGGCGCAAGACTCGACGGCCTCCGGCTCGGTCCCTACACCCTGGAACGCCAGCTCGGCGCCGGCGGCATGGGCACGGTATGGCTCGCGCGTCGCACCGACGGACAGTTCGAGGGACGCGCAGCTGTCAAACTGCTCAACCTTGGTCTGCTGAGTCCGTCCGGCGAGGCGCGCTTCCGGCGCGAGGGCTCGGTGCTCGCGCGGCTCACACACCCCGGGATGGCACGACTGATGGATGCGGGCGTGACACCTGGCGGCCAACCGTATCTCGTACTCGAATACGTGGATGGCGTGCGCATCGACAGTTACGCCGAGCAACACGAGCTCTCGACCGAGGCGCGCATTGAGCTGGTGCTCGACATGCTCGACGCAGTCGGTCACGCGCACGCGAATCTCATCGTGCATCGCGACATCAAGCCGTCCAACATCCTGGTGACTCGCGACGGCACCGTGAAGCTGCTCGACTTCGGCATCGCCAAGCTGCTGAGCGGCGACAACGACGACGAGTCCACTGCGCTCACTGTAGAAACGACGCGCGTATTGACGCCGGAGTTCGCCGCGCCGGAGCAGGTATCCGGCGAGCCGATCACGACTGCAACGGATGTGTACGCGGCGGGAGTGCTGCTGTACATGTTGATCTCCGGCCATCATCCGACATCAATGGGGTGCACCACTCCAGCGGATACCATTCGCGCGCTGCGTGAGGTGCGCGCCGCGCGGCTCGGACTCGGCGACCTCGACAGCATTCTCGCCAAGGCACTGCACAAGGAACCCCGTCTGCGGTATCAGACCGTGGATGTATTCGCGGATGACCTGCGTCGCTATCTGCGCCACGAGCCGGTGCGCGCACGGCGCGATTCACTCGCGTATCGCACGCGGAAGTTCGTTCGCAGACATCGGGCTGGCGTCGCTGGCGCAACGATCGCGGCTGTGGCCGTGCTCGCTGCTACCGCGTTCTCGTTCGTGCAGATGAGTGAAGCGCAACAGCAGCGCGATGCGGCGCTGTACCAGAGCCAGCGTGCAGATGCCCAGGTGGAGTTCCAGTCCCAGCTCATGTCGCAGATCGGCGACAGGCCGATCACCATGCGCGAGATCCTGGATCGCTCGCGTAATGCACTCGAACGAGAGTACGGCGGTGATCCGCGCCTGCTCACGCCGATCCTGCTGCAGCTCTCCGCGCGTTATGCGGAGTTGGGCGATAGCAGGATTCGCGGAACGCTGCTCGCACGCGCCGATTCCCTGGCCGTCGCCGCTGGCGATCGGGGGCAGATGATACAAGCGCGTTGCGACATGGTGGACAACCTGCGGACGGAAGGACGTTACGACGACGCGCACCGGATGATCGACAGCGCGCTGGCGATGCTTCGCGCAACTCCCAATCCGCGTGTCGAAGTGACCTGTCTGCAGGCGCTGGCCGATCTCGAGAATGAGGCCGGCCCCGATCACGTGCGTGCCGTCCCGGCGATCCGTCGCGCAATGTTCATCCGCGACAGTCTCGGTGAAACGAAGGATATGCTGTATGTGGGGCTGTTCTCGTCGCTCGCGGACGCACTCGACGAACAGGGACAGCATCGCGCGGCACTCGCAACGTACGACAGCGCGATAACTGTTCTCGACCGGAGTGGTCGTGGCGAGACGATGACTCGGGCGATCCTCCAGCACGATCGCGCCGTGTCGCTGATGGGTCTGGGCGAGGTGGCCACCGCCGAGCGTTCATTGCATGATCTGCTGGAGCGCATGAAGCGGAGCGATCCGGGCGGTGATCTGCCCTCGCAGCCGCTCATTCATTATGCCCACGCCGCATTGTTCGAGGACCATGCGGATTCCGCGGCCAAGTATTTCGGATTGCTCGCGAGCCAGGCAGCGAGCGAGAAGAACACTTACTGGGAAGGACGCGGCCTGTTCGGACTGGCACAGGCGCAGCTCCAACTCGGGGATATCTCAGGTGCGCGGCGCACGACGGCGCGGTTCGATCAGATCGCGACTGGGCAGGTGAAATTCAGCAGCGACGATCAGGTGACGGACTCTCGTATGCTGCACGCGATGCTTGCGTTGCGCAGTGGTGATACGGCGCGGGCGCACACGCTCGTCGTGCAGATGCTGCGGGCGAACGGGTACTTCAATGACACGCGTAGAAAGACGTTTCACGCAGCATTGATTCTCGCGGCGGAGACTGCGCTCGCATTGGGACATTCGACCGACGCGCTCGGTTATGCACATGCTGCGCGCGTCAAGGCGACGCTCGATTCACTCGCGGAGACGCGGAGCGCGTATGTTGGTGAGGCAGGTCTCATCGAGGCTCGCGCGATGCTGGCTGATGGTGACACGTCGCGTGCGCGTGCAGAGCTTGCGCGTTCGATTGTTGCGCTGCGCAATGGAGCGGGTGAAGACCATCCGCGAACGCGCGAAGCGAAGGAGTTGATTGGAACGTTGCAGCGGTAGGGAGAAGACGCGGGGATGACGAGAGGCTGAGCGACTTACGTCTGGTCGCTGTCCTCATCCATCAACGAATGCTGCAGCAGCAGTCGCGCCTTTCGCCAGTCGCGTTGCACGGTGCGCTCCGACGAGCTGCGGAACTCTGCGATCTCCGTGAACGCGAAGCCGCAGAAAAAGTGCAGATCCACCAGCTCGGCGAGCGCCGGATCCAGCAGCGCGAGCTCCTCGATCGCGTCGCCGAGCCTTTCCAGCTCGTGCGATCGTAGCACGGCGTCGTCCGACGGTTGTTCATCGCCAGCGAGAGTGATCTCCAGCTGACGCCCGCGTTTGAGCGCACGCCGGCGCCGCGCGTAATCGATGACCAGACCGCGCATCGCGCGGGAGGCGTAGGCGAGGAAGGACGGATGGTCGGCAAACGAGACATCCTTGCGCCCGGAGATGTTGAGATACGCCTCGTGCAGCAGCGTCGTGGCGTCGAGCGTGATGGTCGCGTTGCTGCGTCTCAGATTGTGCTCGGCGAGCCGGTGCAGCTCCTGATACAGCAGCGCGAACAGCGCATCCGCCGAGCTCTGGTCGGATTCCGCGCGCTGGATCAGTCTGTCGAGGTCCGTCTCCACTCGTGATCGTAGCATTTTTGCGAGTGCTGCGCCAGCCTTCAAGGCCCGGGGTTCCGGGTGTGCGGTCGAGACGGAGGCAACCGGCAGCAAATGGATTCCCGCTTTCGCGGGAATGACGGCCTTAATGGATTCCCGCTTTCGCGGGAATGACGAAAAGCGATGGGTTCCAGCCCCCCACCCGCCACCGCGGGAACGACGAGAATCGGGCGCGTTCAGTCCATACCGGAAGGCGCGAGCTTCAACTCCGTTGCGACGGCCGCGAGGCGTCTATCGTGAGTCCAGAGCGTTGCGGCGCTCAGTGCCGCGGAGGCCAGCAGATGCGCGTCGACGAAGCCGATGCCGCGCCCCATCAGCTCGTGCCGTTCGAGAAACATCAGCGCTTCGGCGTCAGTCGCGACAGCTGCAGACGGAAGGTGTCCCAGCAGCTCGAGCAGCTCCACGCGGTTCTTCAGATTGGCGCACGCAATCTCACCCCTGATGAATGGATGGATGCACACTCGGCTCGCTTCCAACGCATCAATGAGCCGGCTATCTCCACTCCGCAGGTGTTGAACCCACACCGACGTATCGGCCAGGATCACGCGCTGGCCGACCGGCGTCTCGGTACGGCGCGCAACGTGGGCTCGCTGCCGCCAAGGCGTGCCAGCCGACGGCCGCTTTCGCGCTCGATGAGGGCCCGCAGTCCTTCGTGGATGACAGCGGTCCGCTCGGTGATCCCGGCCAGGCGCTGGGCTTCAGCGATGAGGTCGTCGTCCAGGTTCAGGGTCGTGCGCATATCGCGACGCTCCAATGTGATATGCATCAAAGATACATCAAATGATGCCCGATAGGGATGGCTCGCTCGACCTCAGTCAGTACGGGTTGTACGCGCAGAATCGATGGGATTATCGATTCGAAACGGCCCGTGGAAAATTTTGCAAAGCAAGTATCGGATTCGATGTTACGCAACGTGACCCCGAACTGTCGTGTTTCCAGGCGGCCGGGTCCCGCGTAGCTGTTCTGGCGCAACCTGGCGGCACGAGTGCGGCCGCGCTCGACATTCCAAAATCTGACACGACGATGGCAGCTCCTCCCCCCAAGGACCTTCAGGTCACCGCGCTGCGCACCCGGCTGACGGGCGCGCTTCCCCTGATGATGCAGGCGGCGATAGAGCCGTTCGACGACGACTCCATCTGGTGGCAGCCTGCGGCTGGCGTCAATCCTGTCGCGGTGCTGGCGTTGCACTGCGCGGGGAACCTCAGACACTTCATCGGCCGCCACATCGCCGGTACGGACTACGTTCGCAATCGCCCTGAAGAGTTCGACGCATCGCGCCGGCTCACCAAGCGCGAGATCCTGGACGAGCTCGAGCGCGCCATCGACGAGGTGCGCGTTGCGATGGATTCGCTCACCACGGAAGACTACGCCGCACCGTCACGCGATCCGGATGGACGCCACTGGACAGTGTACGAGGACTTCCTCAACGCGACGGTTCACCTGGCACTGCACGTGGGCCAGGCGGTGCAGCTGGCAAAGCTCAAGGGCTACAAGCTGAGCGATCGCGTCTGGGGCGAGGCGCACGCTGCATCGGGAGCGTCCCGTGTCTGACATGTTCACCATCACCACAATCGCTGCCGCAATCGGTCTTCTACTCCTCGGCGTCGGACTCGGCTGGCTCGCGGCAGCGGGCAGACAGCGCGCATCGTTCGGCACACTGCAAAGCAGGATCGCGGATCTCTCGGCGCGCTACGAAATACGGAGCGCAGAAGCCGCGCGGCTTACACTCCGGGTGGAGCAGCTCGGGGCTGCCGATGTGAAACGTGCGGCACTCGCCGCGCAGCTCGACGCCGAACGAAAGAGCAACACCGACAAGGTCGCCGTGATGGAGCAGGCGGAGCTGCGGCTGCGCGAAGCATTCCAGTCCATGGGAGCGGAAGCGCTGCGGCAGAACAGTGAGTCGTTTCTGCAGCTCGCGCGCACATCGTTGACGGAGATGCAGCAGAGCAATTCCTCCGAACTGGAGCTGCGGCAGCAGGCTATCAGCGAATTGGTGTCGCCGATAAAGGAAACGCTCGAGAAGATGGACGGCACGCTGCAGAAGGTCGAGCTTGCACGCGTCGGATCGTACGAGTCGCTGATCGAGCAGGTTCGGTCGATGGGCGAAGCGCAGCGCGAGCTTAGCGGCCGCACGAAGCAACTGGGCGATGCGCTTCGTGCACCGGCCGTACGCGGCCGCTGGGGCGAGATCCAGCTCAAGCGAGTGTGCGAGATGGCAGGCATGCTGGATCATTGCGATTTCGCCGAGCAGACGAGCGTGGATACGGAAGACGGCAGACTGCGTCCCGATCTCACCGTGCGACTGCCGGGCGGAAAGGTGATCATCGTCGACGCCAAGGCACCGCTGATGGCGTATCTCGCCGCAACCGAGTGCAATGACGAGATGGAGCGCGAACGCTTGATGCGCGACCATTCGCGTCAGGTGCGCGACCACATGGTCAAGCTCGGCCAGAAGGCGTACTGGGGACAGTTCGAATCGACTCCGGAGTTCGTTGTGATGTTTCTTCCGGGCGAGACGTTCTTCAGTGCCGCACTGCAGTACGATCCTGGATTGATCGAGTATGGTGTCGACCAGCACGTGATTCCGTCCAGCCCGACCACGCTGATCGCACTGCTGCGGTCGATCGCATACGGCTGGCAGCAGGATCGCGTGGCGAAGAATGCCGAGGAGATCAGCGCGCTTGGCCGCGAGATGTACGTCCGCATCAGCACATTCTCGAATCACTTCGACACCCTGCGGCGCGGACTGGAGAAATCGGTGGAGGCGTACAACAGCGCAGTCGGCTCCCTGGAACGCAAGGTACTGCCGCAGGCGCGAAAGTTCCGCGATCTCGGAGCAGGAACAGCAGCCGAGATAGATACGATCGACAGCATCGATCTCACGTTGCGGAGGCTGGACGTACCGGACCAACGCACCGAACAGCAGGAAGACCCCGAACAGCGAGAGCATGCGGCGCCGTCGATCCCGACGCATATTTCCGACGCATCGATGCCGATCGCGGATCTACGCCCGGCATACATGGAGCATCCACACTACCCGGGCTAGCGATGTGACGGGCTAGGATGCTGGGGGTTGTCGACGGGCAAGGATGCAGGGCTTTTTGAAATGACAGGCAAGGATGCATCCTTGCCCCACCATCGCGGACCATCGGTTCGCGAATAGGGGCCGAAAACGAATCCAGTTGCATAACAGCGTGCCACGTCATCGACGTGTTGGATTGACGACGCTCAACCACCAGCAACAATGCCAGACATAGGTAGGGCAGGGATGCATCCCTGCCTGTCACCTAAAATGTTATCGTGGCCTGAAATGCAATCATGGCCTGAAATGGTATCGTGGCCTGAAATGTTATCGTGGCCTGCAATGCAATCGGGGCCTGAAATGGTATCGGGGCCTGAAATGCAACCACGGCCTGCAATGCAATCCTGGCCCTGGGTATTATCCTAGCACCCTGGGATGCAGGGCTTTTTGAAATGACAGGCAAGGATGCATCCTTGCCCCACCATCGCGGACCATCGGTCTGCGATGGGTGGTTGCCTGTCACCCAAATCACCCCCGTTTTTCATCCACCTACAGCCGACACCTGCCACGATGGATGCTACACGTACATCCTCGGCCATGAATCCCCGCTTCCCCGGGAATAATGGCCCTGCAAATACCGAGCACGGGCTCGAGCGTGCGATTGGCGTGCGCGCGCTTGCGGCTACGGCGTTCAACGTTACGGTTGGCGGCGGAATATTCGTGCTTCCGGCGGTTGTTGCAGCCGCGATCGGGCCGTCGGCGCCGGTTGCGTACGTCGTCGTTGCGGCGGCGATGGGGCTCATCGTACTCTGCTTCGCGCAGGCCGGAAGCAGAGTTTCGCTCACGGGCGGTCCCTATGCGTACGTCGAGATCGCGCTCGGCAAGTATGTCGGCTTTCTCGTCGGAACGTTGCTGTGGCTTGTGGGAACGACGGCGACAGCGGCGGTGGGAAGTGCGTTCATCGGATCGATCGCCGTATTCTGGGCACCGCTTGCGCAACCCGTGCCGCGCGCGCTGATACTGGCGCTGGTGTTTCTGTTGTTCGGTGCGCTGAACATCCGCGGAACGAGACAGAGCACGCGGTTTCTGGAGCTGGTGACGATCGTGAAATTGCTGCCGCTCATCGTGTTCGTCGTGATTGGCGCAGCACTCGCGCACGGCGGCGCGCCGGATGTGTTTGGCAATCTCGCACCGGCGAAACTTGGCCGATCCGTGATCGTGCTGATCTTCGCGTTCGCCGGAATCGAATTCGCGCTGGTGCCCAGTGGCGAGGTCAAGGATCCTGCGCGGACAGTACCGCGAGCGTTGTTCATGGCGATGACCGCGATAACGATTCTGTACGTGTCGATACAGTATGTCGCGCAGATGATACTCGGTCCGCAACTCGCGCTGGAGCAGGCGGCTCCGCTGACTTCGGCCGCGCGCGCCGTGGCGGGAGCGGGCGGCGCGATATTCATCGGCGTGTGCGCGAGCATCTCGATGTTCGGCTACGTGAGCGGAATGATGCTTACGGCGCCGCGCGCGCTGTACGCGTTCGGGCGCGACGGAATTCTTCCGCCCATCTTTGCGCGCGTGCACCGGAAGTACGATACGCCGGCAGTCGCGATTGCAGCGCAGTGCGCGATGACTTTCGTCGTTGCCGTGACCGGTGGATTCGCCGAGCTTGCGATTCTGAGCAACATCGCCGTGCTGGTGCTGTATCTCTTCTGCTGCATCTCCGCATGGGAGCTGCGGAGAAGAAACGTTCAGGCGGGAGGAACGCCGTTCAGGATTCCGGGCGGAGCCGTGGTGCCGTTTCTCGCGGTTGCGGTGATCGTGTGGATCCTGAGCAATGCGACGGTCAGGGAGTTCTCCGTGATCGGCGGAGTTCTGGTGGTGGCGTCGGGATTGTTCCTGGTCGCACGTACGAGAACCGGATCTCGCGTAGCGCCAGCAAATTCCTGAGAGCGTCGGCGCACCATTAGATCTACAGCTCGAGCTCCCATACCTGACTCACCAGATCATGGCCAAAGCTGTGATGCGGTGTTTCTTCGATCATTGTGTATCCCGCGGCGGCGTAGATGCGCAGTGCCGAATCCAGAATGCTGTTCGTCCAGAGCGTGATGGTGTGGTATCGCGCCTTTCGCGCGAATCGCGTGCACTCTTCCACGAGCCGTCGCCCGATGCCAAGCCCGCGTGCGGACGGCTCGACCAGGAGCAGGCGCAACTTGGCGACACCCGCACGCTCGGGATGCCGGACGAGGAACACGCTGCCCACGTTCTCGCCAGCCCGCTCCGCAATCCAGCAAGCCTCGCGCTCCGCATCGTGATGCTCGACGTAGTCCGCGACTATGCGCGCGACCAGACCTTCGAATTCTTCGTTCCAGCCGTACTCCTGCGAGTACACCGCACCATGTCGAGCGACCACCCAGCCCAGGTCGCCGGCACGCGGTGGCCTGACGATGAACGCGGGTGCTTCGACTGAGACGTCGGGTGCGGTATCATGTGATCGAACCGCAAGCGAGGCCTGTACCGTGCGGAGCGCGTCGATCACCAGACGCTGCTTGTTATCGCCGAGCGGTGCGAGCAATGCCGCGATGTCGGCCTTCGCGCGCTTTTCGAGATCGGCGGCCACGCTGCGTCCCTCGGGCGTGAGCCGCAGATGGTGTTGCCTTGCATCGGTGGGCGATGGTGCGCGCTTCACGAGCCGTTTGCGCACGAGGTCGCGCAGGAGCCGGCTCAGGTAGCCGGCGTCCAGCCCCATCTCGCGCGCGACATCCGTCGCCGTCGGCGGATCCGGGCGATCGTCGTTCCAGTGCGCCAGCTCGTACATCAACCGCACTGCGGCGAGCGAGAACGGGCTGTGCAGATGGCCCTGCTCCAGCACGCCGATCTCTCGCGTGTAGAAGCGATTGAAGCGGCGCATCTCCTCGATCCGCGCTGGATCCACGGCCGATGCCACCGGCGCTTGCTTCGCCACGGTCGTGTCGACCCGCCGCGTCCCCTTTCGAGCGGTACTCATTCCCCTGCCCCCTCCGTGGGTGATATTTGACAAAGTCAACCAATTAGTTGCCGTTGTCAAGTATCAGCCTGGGTGAGACAGGGCGCCTCCCGGACATCTCAGACCTGGCGCCGCTTCCACCTTCCGAGCCGGAACACGATCGCGCTGACGATCGTGAGCGCGGAGAACGAGATGGTGATCGCCAGGAACACACCATGCGGGCCCATCTTCAGCGTCTTCGCGAGGACGTACGCGAGCGGAATCTCGAATACCCAGAACACCAGCAGATTCAGCACTGTCGGCGTCCACGTATCACCGGCGCCGTTGAACGCCTGCGTCAATACCATTCCGCCGGCGTACAACAGGAATCCGTATGACACCGTGCGGAGACAGTCGACTGCGTAGCCAGCAACCAGAGGATCACCAGTGAAGATGCCGACGATCGGCGCCGCTGCGATCACGAACAACAATCCGATGGTCGTGAGAAACAGCGTGTTGTACGCAGCCGCGCGCCACACTGCGCGCTCCGCACGCTCCGGATCGTTGGCGCCCAGAGCCTGTCCTACCATCGTGGCGGCGGCATTGCTCATTCCCCAGGACGGGAGCAGCGCAAAGACTATCAATCGCACACCGATCGTGTACCCCGCGAGCGCGTCGCTGCCGTATGTCGATACGATACGCACAAGCCCGATCCAGCTCGCCATTCCGATGATCATCTGGAACGTGCCGGCCGCCGACAGCGTGATGAGCTTCCCCATCAGACGCGGCCTCACGCGCACGTCCTTGCGTGTCACAGCGATCTTTCCGCCGCCGCGCACCAGTCGCGACAGTGCGTACACCGCGCCGGTGCCGCGTCCGATCGTCGTCGCCACTGCACCACCAGTCACGCCCAGCGCTGGAAGCGGACCCAGTCCAAAGATCAGACATGGTCCGAGCACGATGTTGATCGCATTCGCCAGCCAGAGAACCCGCATCGCTATCGCAGCGTCGCCGGCGCCGCGGAACACCGCGTTGGCGAGAAACAGCAGTACGACACTCACGTCGCCGCCGAGCATGACGCGCGTGAAGTTCGATCCGATCGCGATGACCTGCGGCGACGCACCCATGAGACCAAGCAGCCGTGGCGCCAGTATCACGCCGGCGACGCCGAGCACGATGGCAATCACGAGACCGACGATGACTCCCTGCACTGCAGCATCTCTCGCCCCTTCGACGTCGTGCTCGCCGATGCGGCGCGCGACCATCGCCGTGACGCCGATCGACAGCCCCATCGCCATTGCGTACAGAACGGTCAGCAGCGATTCGGTGAGCCCGACGGTGGCGACGGCGTCGGCGCCAAGCTTCCCGACGAAAAAGACATCGGTAACGGCGAAGACGCTCTCGAGCACCATCTCCAGCACCATCGGCACCGCAAGCAGGAGAATCGCGCGCGGGATGCTGCCCCTGGTGTAATCCTGGTGCGATCCACGCAGTGACTCGCGCACGGTTTCCCAGAACCCGTGCGTATTCGGGACAATGACTTCGGTGCCTTCGGGCATCGCGCAAATTAATCCGGGCGACATTTCCGGTGAAGCGCCGGTGTGCGGCTACTGTACGCTGCTTACCAGGGCCGCTGTATCGCGATTCGTGCGCCGGATGTATGTTGGAGCCGCTGCACAGGCCACGAGCGTCAATCCCCGATCCGGAGCCGGCATGGCGGATGAGAAGGCTGCACCACTGGTCGCAGATACCGGACTGATCCGCGCGCTGGGAGTGCGTGCACTTGGCGCCAACACGATCAACAGCGTCATCGGATCGGGCATCTTCGTTCTGCCAGCCGTTGTCGCAGCAACACTCGGCGCTTCCGCAATCATCGCTTATATAGTATGCGCGATCGCCGCCGGACTCATCGCGCTGAGCTTCGCTGAGGCGGGGAGCCGCGTGTCTGCGCCGGGCGGATTGTACGCATACATCGAGACTGCATTCGGGCCGTTCAGTGGATTTCTCTCGGGCGTGCTGTTCTGGTGCAGCCAGACGGTCGCGAGCGCGGCGGTCGCAATGGTATTCGTCGGATCCCTTGCGGCACTCCTGCCGGCACTCGCCGCACCCGTGCCGCACGCAGCGTTGCTTATCGTGTTGTATGCGGCGCTCGCGGCGCTCAACATACGGGGAGTGCGTTCCGGCGTCAGCGTCGTCGAGACACTGACGGCGGCCAAGCTGCTGCCGTTGATTCTCCTTGTGGTTGTGGGTGCATTCTTCGTACGACCCGTGAATCTGCAATGGAGCTTCACTCCGACGCTATCGCAGGTCGGCTCTGCATCGCTGGTGCTCATCTTCGCGTTTCAGGGAGTCGAGAACGCGCTCACGTCCAGCGGAGAGGTAATAAATCCGTCGCGCACGGTTCCGCGCGCAATTCTCCTCGGACTCGGCGCGGTCTCGCTGCTTTACATCGCCATTCAGATGGTGGCGCAGGGAGTGCTCGGACCAGAGTTGGCGAGCGACCAGACCGCTCCGCTGGTGGGAGTCGCCGCTCGTGCATTCGGATCTGCCGGTGGTGCCCTGCTCGCCGTCGCGGCTGCCGTCTCAGCGTTCGGATATGTGAGCGGTGACATGCTCACCACGCCGCGAATTCTTTTCGCGTTCGGCAGGGATGGATTTCTCCCCGCACGTTTCGGCTCGGTGCATCCGCGTCATCACACACCGGTCATTGCGATAATCGCGCATGCTGCCGCCTGTGTTGCGTTCGCGCTCACCGGCACATTCACGTCGCTGGTGGTGTTGTCGACAGTTTCGATGCTGCTCATCTACCTCGCGACGTGTCTTGCGGCGATACAGTTGCGCAGGCGCGACGTTCGCACTGACGGACCGCCGTTCGTGCTGCGCGGCGGTCCCGTCATTCCTCTGCTTGCGTGCGTCGTCGTGGTGTGGATGCTCTCCAGCGCATCGCGAATCGAATTCATCAGCGTCGGCGTGGCACTGGTGATTGCGACAGTGTTGTACGCAATCCGCCAGTACCTTGCCGGTCGACCCGTGGTCGCTACTTCAGCTCGCGAACCTTGATGTTGCGGAGCGACAGCACGCCGTCGTGATCTCCCTGAATTCCAATGTATCCGCTCCGCGCAAGTCCATAGTTCGGCCATGCCGAGAACTTGCTCGCCTTGACCTTGGCTTTCCAGTCGGGGCTCTGCAGATCGTACTCGAGCAGCTTCTGGCCGTTCATCCAGTGCTGCACATGATTACCCTTCACGACGATAAGACTCGAATTCCACTGGTTCGCCGGCTTCACGACACCTGCTGGCGACGGATATACAGCATACGCAGATCCAGCGGCCGTCAAACGACTCTTGCCGTCGGGATGACCTGCATCGTCGAGTAGCTGGTATTCGGGTCCGCTCCAGTACATGTGATCGTACTCTTCGGTCACACGGTACATCACTCCCGAGTTTCCGCCCGATCCGAGCTTCCAGTCGAATGCAAGCTCGAAGTCACCGAACTTGTCGCGCGTTACGAGATCGCCGACGCTGCCTGACTTTGTGAGCGTGCCGTCGACGATGTGCCAGCCGGCGGGAACGCTGTCGGCCTTGTATCCGCGGAATGCAGCGAGCGACGTTCCGTCGAACAACGTGTGCCATCCGGCGGAGTCGAGTGGAGCAGCCATGCCTCCAGCTCCTGCACTGTGCGTGCCCGTGTCGGTTGCCGATGCAACCGCACCGGTCGAACCGGCGGGTGCACTCGCCTGGTTGGAAGTCTTCGCGCATCCCGTGAGCAACAGCGCAGTTGCAAGCGACGTTGCAATCAACGTTGCCGAGCGCGTCAATGCCTTTTCGTACATCGTGTCCCCTTGATTATTGGAATTTAGACCGACCAGCCGTCGCGATACTCGCGCCGCAAATACTGATTCGCTTCCGGTATGTTGGTGACCAGCATCTGGTCTCCATCGTACAGCAACTTCCGCCCCTGACCCGTGCGCAGCGCGACGATGCCGAGCAGCATCGTCTCGGTGAGACGCGCACTGTATTCGAACGGCGAGCTCGCCGTCGCCTGTCCCATGCAGGCCTTTGCCCAGTTCACTTCGTGACCCCACGGAATGCGCTCGTAGGTTTTGGGTACGAGTGCTGCATCTGCCATGAGCGACACGGGATACAGGCGCGGATTCTGTCCGTACGTATCGTTCATGAGAATCCCGCGCTCGCCGACGAATATTACTCCGTTCGACTTGAGTGGCACGTCGTCGGGCAGCGCATCCGGCCGCGGCGGATACAGACCTCCGTCGTACCAGCTCAACTTCACCGGCGGCTGCGCGCCGCGCGCTGCGAACTGGTAGTGCACGTTCGTCGCCAGCGGATACGAGACCTGACGCATCCTTGGACGACTGCTTGCCGTCAATCGCGCAGGCTCAGCTTGCTCCGTCACGCCCCACGGCGTGGACGTCGCTTCGATGCTCGTCGGATACGTCAGGCCGAGCGCCCAGTAGGGTTGATCTATCAGGTGCGCGCCCATATCGCCGAGTGCGCCGACGCCGTAATCCAGCCAACCGCGCCAGTTGAACGGGTGGTAGATCGGGTGATATGGAATGTCTTCGGGGATGCCGCCGAGGTAGAGATTCCAGTGGAGACCATCCGGTACCGGGTACGATCCCATGGCGTATGCGACAGCGTCATCTAGACGACGCTGACCCCACTCGGTGCCGAATCCGTCGTCGGGATATTCCACGGGCGGCTTGGATTTGGACGGCCGCGGGATCGCCTGCGGCCAGTATCCCTTTGGCCTGTTGGTCCAGACGTGAACTTCGCGCACGTCACCGATGATTCCAGCCTGAATCCACTCGTTGATGAGCCGTGCGCCCTCGCCGGAGTGGCCCTGGTTGCCCATCTGCGTCACGAGCTTTGGATTTGCCATTGCGAGCTCGCGCAGCACGCGCGATTCGTGCACCGATACGGTCAACGGCTTCTGCACGTACACGTGCTTGCCGGCCTGCATCGCTGCCTTCGCGATAACTGCGTGCTGGTGATCGGGAGTCGCTACCACGACTCCATCTATGTCGTGCTGCTTCGCGAGCATCTCGCGGAAGTCGGCGTAGCGCACGGCCTTTTTTATCTGCGCCTCGAGTCGCAGGCGCGCTGGCGTTCCCTTGCCGTCGGGATCGCTCAACTTCTTGAGGATCATCCTGTCCGCATCCACATCACAGATCGCGACGATGTTGCAGACTTCCGCGAGTGCCTCGGCGTTCACCGAACCCTGGCCGCCGAAGCCAACTATGGCGACGTTGAGTGTGTTGCCTGGAGTTCGCCGCCGCGCTTCGGCGGCCATGTAATGCGGCGCGACCATCGCGCCGAGTGCGAGCTTGCCGGTTCCAGCGAGAAAGTCTCGCCTGGTGACGTCGTGATCTGTCATTGGATGATCGGAATGCGGGTTCGTGAGTCCTGGGGACCGCCCGAAAATGGCAGACCGAGCGATGTTTCGGAATGGGTCGGTTCGCGTCCCTGGTTCGCTCACCGTACGTGCACGCGGCAATATTTGCCCGGAGTCCGTCCCCACTCCGTCCCCGCTCCGTCCCCACTCCGTCCCCACTCCGTCCCCACTCCGTCCCGCCTCCGGCCCCTGTAGATTCGCGCATGCGCTCAAACACACACCTATTGGCTGGACGCGCGCTCGCCTGCTCCGCGCTGGCCACCATTCTGGTTTCACTTCCCCTGAACGGTCAGGCGCCTGCCGTATCCGGACCGCTCTTCGAGATCTCATTCAGCGGCCAGGCCCATTCGGGCCCGGTCACGGGCCGGGTTTATGTCGCGATCAGCCGGCTTGCCGATACGGCGGGGACGCCGATCATGCGCACCGGAGAGACCGGCGATCCGTTGTTCGGCGTCAACGTCGAGAATCTCGCGCCGGGCCAGACCGCGATCATCGATGCTTCCGCGTTCGGTCATCCGGTTCGGAGTCTGCGTGACATTCCAGCCGGCAGATATCGCGTCGAGCCGTTCGTGAACGTCTACACGAAATTCGCGCGCGCCGATGGCCATACCGTGTGGATGCACATGGATCAGTGGGAAGGCCAGAACTGGAAGCGGTCGCCTGGCAACATCTATGGCGATCCAGTCGTGATCACGTACGATCCGCGATCGACAAAGCCGATCAAGCTCGTCGCCGACAGGGTCATTCCACCTGTCACGGTGCCTGCAGACAACGAATACGTGAAGCGCATCAGGATACAGAGCGCTATTCTCAGCAAGTGGTGGGGCCATCCGATCTATTTCGGCGCGACCGTGCTGCTGCCAAAGGACTACGACAAGCATCCCGGTGTGAAGTATCCAATTGTGTACGATGAAGGACACTTCTCGCTCCGCGCGCCGGGCGGATTCGGGAGCACTTCGGGAGCTGGCGCAAAATTCACGAGCTACTGGCTCGCTGATGGAACGCCGCGCGTGATTCTCGTCACGCTGCAACATCCGTCGCCTTACTATGATGATTCGTACGGTGTGAATTCCGCCAACAACGGCCCGTACGGCGACGCGATAATGAAGGAGTTGATTCCCGCGGTCGAGACGAAGTTCCGTGTCGAGCGTGAGCCGTGGGCGCGGCTGCTTACCGGCGGCTCGACTGGCGGATGGATTGCGCTCGCACATCAGGTGATGTATCCGGATTTCTACGGAGGCACGTGGGCGCTCTGTCCCGACGGCGTGGACTTTCGCTACTTCCAGATCGTCGACATCTACGCTGACACCAATGCGTACTGGCTGAATGCGGGAAGCTGGACCAGGCTCGAGCGTCCCGATTCACGCAAGCCCGACGGCAACATCACGGCGATGATGAAGGACGAGAACTGGTTCGAGCTTTCTGTGGGAGATCACGCGCGATCGGGTGGTCAGTGGGACATCTGGCAGGCGACGTACGGACCAGTCGGTACCGATGGATACCCCGTGCCGATCTGGGACAAGAAGACCGGCGTCATCGACAGGAAGGTCGCGGAGTACTGGAAGCAGCATTACGATCTGCGCAACATCCTGGAAACGAACTGGAGCACGCTCGGTCCAAAGGTAGCGAACAAGATCAACGTCTACGTCGGCGACGCCGACACGTACTTCCTGAACATGGGCGTGCACAAGCTGGACGAGTTCCTGAAGCAGGCGAAGAACCCGACGCCGACGGGAGAGGTTGTGTTCCAGCCCATGGCGCCGCACTGCTGGGGACCTCCGTTGCCGGATCTCATCACGAAGATGACCGCGCACATGGACAAGTACGCACCCGCTGGTTCGGATCTTCGGAGCTGGCGCTATTGATTGCGCGCGTGACGCGCATGAGCGGTAGCGTCACCAGATAGTTGTTATTCTTCTATAGGGCGCAGATGTATCCGCGCCTGTCGCGTTACGTGTGAAAGCGTTACCACAGTTCAACCGATGGAAGGAAATCACATGCAGCCCAGATTCAACCTTACGGCAGATCCTGGCGCTTACCGCGCCATGTCCGAGCTGGAGAAGTACGTTCATCAGACCAGCCTGGAAGCGCCGTTGATCCATATCGTCAAGCTTTACGCATCGATAATCAATCACTGTGCATATTGCATCGACATGCACTGGAAGGATCTTCGTGCACTGGGTGAAACGGAGCAGCGTCTGTACGGACTTCCTGCGTGGCGGGAAGCGCCGTACTACACGGATCGCGAGCGCGCTGCATTCATATGGACCGAGGCAGTTACAGTAGTGACCGACGGTTTCATATCGGACGAAGCCTACGATGCCGTAAAGGCGCACTTCTCGGAGAAGGAGATCGTGGAGCTGACCATGGTGCTCGTAGCGATCAATGGATGGAACCGGCTCAGCGTCGCCGCACGCACTACTCCCGGCACGTACCAGCCGAAGAAGCAGTAGCCGCACGCATGGCGACGGTAGAACCGGATGCAGGGGGGTTGATCGGGCGGTAGGGTCTAATTTGCCCTTCTCATAAGTACAGATATCCCTTATTTTGTACTTATGAGAAGGGCAATATCCAACGAACTGCTCTCGCTGAAACTGGCGGAGTCACTCGCTGCGCCGACTCCTGTGCGCACCGCCCGTGACATTCGACTTCCGAAAGTTCCCAACAAGGCGTTTGCGGTGATCGGCGTTCGGCGCGGCGGCAAGACGTCGTTCCTGTACCACTACATGGCGGGGCGTCTTGCCGCGGGTGATGAGCCTGGCACGCATCTCCTCGTGTCGCTGGAAGACGAGCGGCTCGTGGGAATGACTGCAGCTGACCTGGGGTGGCTGCTCGACGAACACCGGCGTATCGTGCCGGCTGTTGGACGACAGGGAAGACGAACGGTTTATCTCGATGAGATACAGGTCGTGTCGGGTTGGGAGGTGCTCGTTCGGCGCCTTCTCGATACCCACGACACGCAAGTCTTTGTCTCTGGCTCCTCTGCGAAGCTCCTCAGCAGTGAAGTTCATACTTCATTGCGTGGCCGCTCGATGGAAGTGCTGGTGCATCCATTCTCGTTCCGGGAGGCGCTACGCCATGCCGGCGAGGAGCCAGCGGTAGAATGGGCACGTCTCGATCCCAATGATCGCGCCACCGTTGACAGTGCGCTTCGGCGCTATCTGGAGGTCGGAGGCTTTCCGGAAGCCCAACAGGCCGAATACCGGGATAGAATGGGTCTTCTAAAGGGATACGTGGATCTCATGATCCTGCGTGACGTGATCGACCGGCATCACGTTTCCCAACCGGAAGCGCTTCGGCGAATCCAGCGCCACCTCCTGACGAATCCCGGCGCGGCATTCAGTGTCTCCAAATTTCACCGCGATCTCAAATCCCAGGGATTACATGTGGGCGAGGAGACGCTGTACAATCTTCTGCGTCATGTCGAGGACGCCTTCCTCGTTCGTCTGGTTCACATGCA
The DNA here is from genome assembly GCA_027307165.1 of Gemmatimonadota bacterium. Lineage (GTDB taxonomy): Bacteria > Gemmatimonadota > Gemmatimonadetes > Gemmatimonadales > Gemmatimonadaceae > Fen-1247. The sequence goes on from DAHUXM010000014.1 coordinate 28,559, forward strand.
CAGTGCATCCGAACGACAGCGCATGCGCAATCCGCGGAAGGTGTACCCAATCGATCCCGGGCTGATTCCAGTGTATCAGCAGACCGGTCGTGAAAACACGGGCAGGAGTCTCGAGACGACGATCCTGCTGGAGCTCGAGCGTCGCGGATATGACACGGGCTGGGTCCGTGTCGGGCCCGATTACGAGGTGGATTTCCACGCTGCGCGAAGGGGCACTGCACCCTTGCTTATCCAGGTGAGCCTCGACACTGCGGCCGATGCAACCTGGGAGCGGGAGATAAGAGCTCTCGCGGCAGCGGCGGCTGAATTCCCCCGAGCGCGTCCGTTGCTCATCACCCTGGACTCTACGCCGCCCCTCCACCCTATGCCATCACGACTCGAGTGGTACTCGGCGTCGCAGTGGTTGCTCGGAGCTGACTGATACCAGTCGCAGAAGCAGTAACTTCACGCATGGCGATACGCGTCATGAAGCTATCGATAGTCCTGGGCTGCGTCATCGCGCTGTCGCCACCGATCGATATCGCAGCTGCGCAGACTCCCGTCGCGCCTGTCTTCATCGATACGATATCCACGCGCGACACTGCCCCGAATCATCCCGTGCTTCACGAGTGTGATGCCGCCAGACCGGAATGGGTATTCTGCGACGACTTCGAGACCGACAGACTCGGCCGCTACTTCGAGTACACCCATCCGGACTCCAGCTTCGAGCGCACCGACAGTGTGGGTGTGCTGGGTTCGTTCGGGATGCGCGCACGCTTCAAGAAAGGGCAGGTCGATGCCGGATCGCTCAAGCTCGCACTCGGCAAGACTCCAGTGCCGTACATGCATCCGGTGGATAGCGGTGCGACGGTGTATCGCGAGCTGTACTGGCGCGTGTATCTGCGCAACGATTCCACGTGGACCGGTGGCGGCGGCGACAAGTTGTCGCGCGCGCAGGTGCTCACTTCACGTTCGTGGGCGCAGGCCGCGGGCGCGCCGGTGTGGTCCGGCAGTGGTGTAACGTCCGATTATCTCGTCATCGATCCGTATTCGGGGACCGATGCTTCCGGAGTCGTGCGCGCAACAACGTACAACGACTTTTCGCGTCTCCGCTGGCTCGGCGCGATACGCAGTGCGACGCCGATCTTCGCGCCGTCGCGGGTGGGCAAGTGGTATTGCATAGAGGCGCACGCGCGACTCAACGATCCAGGGAAGAACAACGGTGTGTTCGAGCTGTGGGTCGACGACTTCATCGAGGCACGTGAGGGAAACATCGACTGGCTCGGTAGTTTCACCGACTACGGATTCAACGCAGTCTTCTTCGAGAATTACTGGAACGCAGGATCGCCAGTGGAGCAGAGCCGCTACATGGATAACATTGTCGTGAGCACGAAGCGCATTGGATGCGGGAGATTGATCGCGGCGAATTGACGGCGTCGCTGGTCATCCACGTGGCCAGGACAGCGGACATGCGCTGGTTCTTACCGTTCGCATCCTGACGGTGTAGTTTTCCCTCCACGCGAGACCGGAGCGTCGTGGTGCACATTCGTGTAGTGCGTCGAATTGGTGTTACGTGTAGTGGGTTACTGGCGGAGCCGATGGCAGCTGACGATGTGGCGGAGGGGTATGCTCTGTTCCCCGTTTCGTGAGACAGCTTCAGGAACCCAAGTTCGCAACAACTGTGGCTGGAGCAGTCAAACAACTGGGCCTCCGATAAACCCGGGGCGATTCAAACCGCATTTGTTTGACCCAAGTGTGTGTCATGGTTGCTGTGCACATTTAGATATGGGGAAACGAGGTCAGAGCTTATTTTCTAGTCCAAAACTTGGGACCGGCTGAAGAAATACACTCCGACCCCTGATTCCCTGCGGGATTTACTCACCGAACTGGGTAGCCACGCTGACGCCGCCACTCTTGCCATAGCCTGTTGTTCGTTTGTCGATTCTCTGTGGTCCACCACGCCTCGGATAGGCTTTCCCGTAGACTAGCGATGTACTTTTGCTTGGTTGCATAAAGCTCGTCTGGCGTCTTTCGCAAGAAAGTGATTACCTCTTCGGTGCACAATCGCTCCATTCTGGGTAATAGGTCCCTTCTGAACGCAGCGAGAAATCCAGCCCGTGCCAGCTTAGCATGTGTGAACTCGTGGACAATATCGCACGCCGTGAGCCCAGGAGAGTATTCCAATATTACATCCATGGACAGGACACAGACATTCGTTTCTTCCCAGTACATAGCCGATGGTACCGGAAGCACGATGATACACGTGCACAAGTCCAGCATCCGCGCATAACGAGAGGGATCAAATCTCCGAATGTCGTTGATCGCATCATCAACCTTTGCCAGCGTCGATTCCAGAGCAGCCTTGTCTCGCATTCGGTCTCGTTCCGGAATATGAACCGAGAATCCATGTATCGAATGCGGACGCGCTGCAGCAATGGCGATCAATTGCTGTAGATAGAATCCGGGTCGTTTAGCACGAAGTACCAGGCGCGGATGACAGTTTAGCATTGGAGACATTAACGTTCGTTGATGGGGTGGCTCGTTCGACCCAATCCAATTCTATACGTGAGGGTTGAATGCCGCAGGTCATATAATCATCTCGGTGATCGGCGGTAGCTCTCCAGGCGTAAATATCCACGGGGTGCGTCCACCGCTCGGTACGCCCCAAAGAGTTGGAGCGTTCCACCCGGGAGTTTTAGTCGGATCTATACAGCGGCCAACAGCAGCGCAAAACGAGTCCATTATTTGCTGGCCCGTATTTTTGATTGATTGAAGGGGTGATGAGTTGTTGCTGTCGCCATTCTGTGTACTGTCCGGCTTTGGCTTGTTCGGATCCACCACGAGCCCGATTGGATCATTCTCGGGGGGAAGGTTCTTTCCCTCTTGGTAACTCTCCGCTGGATCCCCATGACGGCCGCCAACCATATCCTGAGTTTGAGGAGGTCCGTCTTGTTTTACCTGGGGACGGCACCAATCGCCTATAAAGTTCAAAGGTATGATCGCAAGACAAACAGTGTGGCGCAGCCACCAAGGTGCTTCGCCACTTGGATCCCGACCATTGACCGGATCATTTTTGGCAAACAAGTATGGATTGATGCCACCCTTAAGCCCTATTGGATCTTCACTGACGAACCGGCCTTGCACCGGATCGTACCAGCGCGCTCTCACCTGCGAGAGCCAAAGACGTGAGTCAACCGGCAGGCCCTTCCACGCGAGACGGTTGGTCGTATCCCCAGTCACCGTCTGTATGTCTCCCCAGTCGTCATAGGAGATCGTCTGTGCCACGTGCGTGGAGTCGTATACCGTGCCAGTGACGTTCCCCATGTCATCCAGCACGAAGTATTGAACTCCAGTCACCGCAGTGGCTCCGGTCAGGAGCGCATAGGGGTGATCGGTGCCAGCGTCATAGACATACTCGCCCTCTCTGTTCCCCAGCGAGTCCAAGTCGGCCAAGACATTGCCTCTGTCGTACAGCGTCACTCTAGCGATGTGATTATCGCTCCCCTTCCGCATCACCACGGGCTGGCCCAATGGATCGTAATCGAAGTTCTCCATTCCTCCCCAGTCAGAGCCACCCGAGAGGAGCCTATTGTCAGAACTCCAGTGATAGGACCAAATCACATCGTGCAGCGGCATGAAGCGTATTGTGACGTTGCCATCGGCGTCATACGCGTAATACAGCTCCATGCCCGAGTAGGTGACCACTCTCATCTGATCGCCCACGCCCAGCGTATCTCCCGGGTCGGCCCTGTTCCCGGCGGCGTCGTACCTGTACAGCTGTGGAGCGACCACGCTATCGATCGGGCAGTTCACCATGCCGTAATTGACATCGTATCGGTCGCGATTCTGGCTGCAGGCCCACGAATAACCGCTCGCATCGGTCGCACCCGCGTAACGTCCTAGCGCGTCGTAGGCAAAGACACGATTGGTTACGACAGTATCGGTACCAGTTTGCGCTCGGCTGTCTGCCCGTATTCGTCCGGCCGAATCTACGCGGTATGCGGCAGACAGGTACCCCGAGATGCCCGGGTTGTAGCTCTGTGTCACGTGCGACCCGGTGCTGAGGTACAGCCCGCTTCCACTGCCGCCAGTAGGCCATGCGGTTGAGACGCGTCTGCCAGGAGCGTCGTAGATGAAGTTGCCATGCCCGATATTGAGTCCTAGATCGATCGACTTGAGCGTACCGCTCGTGGAATCGCGCACGTAACGGCGTGTGACGAACTGCGCTGGCGCTCCATCGCTCGAAATCGTGGTCGAGTCGGTGCCTCCCGCATCAGCGCTGTGATAATGCACGACCGTGTACGTATGCCGCGTCACACCTTGTGCCAGCATGGTCGTCTGTACCGTATCAAGTACTGCGGTTGGCACTGATACTGTGCGCATCGAATCGGTCGTATTAGCAACAGTCCGGATCAGTCCGTTCGGCGAATATGTGAACCGATCTTCACTGGTACTGTCGCCCATCTTGCTCAGCACTCGGCCCAGCGGATCGTATGTCAGGTCTATCCGTTGCCCACGCCTGTTGGTAGTGCTTGTGGGTCGGCTGTCCAAGTCGTACCTGGCCGTGGTTGCGAGGGTCGATGAAGCATAACCGAAGTGCCGTGTAGTTCTCCCCAAGGCATCGTATTCCGTGGAATCGACATGGCTCAACTGATCCCGCACCGATACCGGAAGTATTGCGTCGTACTTGATCCTGACCGGGTTCGCGCCAACGCTGTCGTACGAGGCCGTCACGCGGTTGAGAGAGTCGTACACCACGCGCGTCCTGGGAAATTGCGGCGCCTTGGTCGAAGTGTCGCGACCATAGGAGTCGAAATACGACTGTGTCATCCGGTTACCCGGATCTGTCTCGGTCGAGAGATTTCCGAAGTTTGAATCGTATTGATAGGTCACTAGTCCTGTGTCAGCACGAAACATGGTCGCCACGTTCTTTGTCACCGGATCGTACGTGAACTCGGTCGTGTCTCCAGCTACCGTACCGTAATGTGTCCTGAGTACACGGCCCAAACTGTCGAGAGTGTTGCTAACGCTTACGACTCCGCTACCGGAAACGCCCTGCAACTGGCTTCTCGCACCATAAATATACGACGCCATTTGCTGGCCAGCTGCGCGCTGGGTGAGTAACAATCCGTTGCTCAGGTTATATGTTGCCGAGTCTGCGCTTCCGTCGGGGTGCGTCACTACGGTTGGCAGAAAGCCCTGCCGCGTGATCGTCGTAACGTTGCCGAGCGCGTCGACGGTCTTGAGCGGCTCGCCCCATCGATCGGGATATATCGTTGATACGTAGCCCTTTGGATCTGTAACGCGAGCGGCGATTGTATCAGCATCAAGTAACGGAGCATGGTTACTTGCCGTAGCAACGGTCGGTACACCCACAGCCTGCCAAGCTGCGATGTTGGTGGTCGGCGTACCCGTCGTAGTTGACCCGCCTCCGGCGTCGATTGGTACTAGGGGACTTACGATCCGTGACAGCTTCCACGTCAGGTCATAGTCGTACGTCGTCGTGTTGCCGCGCCGGTCGGTGATCGTACTGAGCCGACCCGATCCGTCATAGCCGTAACTATCGTATCCGCCATCCGGGTCGGTGACTCGCGTCAGATGTCCAGTGGTCGGATCGACCGTCACGCTGGTTGTGCGCCCGCCAGTACCGCCGGTCTCTGTGATTGACTGAAGGTGGTGATTGGCATCGTATGACAACACGAGATACGGTGCCGATGCCGAGCTGCCACTCGATCGCATTGGCTCGATGATGTTCGTCACCTGCAAGCTGTCCAGACCACCGTAGTTGAACGTCGTCTTTCTTCCCAGCCTATCGATCGCGGCCAGCATGCGACCACCGCCGTCAAACAGCACCTTGCTGCTATCCTGGTACGTCCTGATCCAGGTTGCGACGCTGTCGAAGTGGAGGGTACTGAAGTCTGCCGCCATAGCGCCATTACTAGCGAAGTATGTTGCCGACCCGTCCCCGTTTTCGATCATGTAGCCACCGCTGGGTGAGCCTGAGCCTTCCGGAGTCGGCCAGAAGTGCTGCAGACCGGCAATCGTCCAACCCTTGGCAATCGGTGAAGATTGCGTGTTGAGTGTCGAATTGACAATCATGAGTTGCGTCTTCACTGGTGTCACATCGCTCATGCCGTTGGCGTAATGAGCCGTCACAACCAGTGTCACGGAGTCGATTCCCGTCCCATAGCTGGACATGTCGAGCTGGCCAGCCAGTCTATAGGTCGTGGCAGGACTGCTCGTGCCGGCGAATGTGAGTACCGAATCTCCGTTGGTGAAGAGGAGGTGGGCACCGAGCCGCTTCACCTCCAGCGTGTAGCTCTGGATGTTGGCTGGAGCCGAAGGTACGGAAACGTCGGCGTAGATGAATGGCCTCGGGAAGGCGCGGTCTCCGTTATAGGCAAGCGTCACGCTCCGCGGAGTGTTCAGCGTGTAGTACGGAACCGTACTCCGGCTCGCAGTCATTGCGAAGCACGACGCTGCACACAGGCTCATGTCCTGATCGTCGTTGTTCATGAATGCCGTCGACACGTGAACGGCGTTCGGCGAATGAACGTTCACGGCAACGGCTGCGGAGTCGGAATATGTTCCGCCGTCATTTGCCACTACGTGAAGCATGACGGTGCCAGAGGAATAGTCCCTGCCGCCGCCGGTAAACCGTACTGTCACAGTTTTCTGCTGTGACGGCAGGAGCGATATCGGCGTCGATGGCTGCTGGCAAGCTGTAGCCGCAGTGCCATCGCACGAGGCGGATACGGAATAAGACATCGAATCCAGTCCGATGTTCTTGACCGTGAACGTCGCTGTATCGAGGACGCCTGATGCAACTGTATCGGGTGAGCCAACAGTGGCGATCTGCACCATGTAGCTCTTGATCCGGACCAGAATGGAATCCGTAGCGGTGCCAGCAAGGTTGCTGACTGTTGCCACGACCGAGCCTGTGGCATTGGGAGCGCCTGAGGTCGTATATGAAGCTGAAAGGCTCGTATCTCCCTTGGCGCCTACGCCAATTGTTCCGGAGCTCGGCGTGCACGACGCCGCGTTGTAGCAAGCAATGTTCCACGAGTAGTTCTCAGCCACGGCGTTCGGATTGTGAATCATGAACGAGTGCGTCTCGGACGCACCGTTGAATTCCACGACAGACGGTGTCGTCGTGGTGATCGACGCTGGAAGCTGGGTTATGACAATCGTCGCCGGACCGGACGTACTATCAGTGCCTTCGGTAGCGACTAGAGTCATCGTGGACGATGTCCCAGCGTCGCCGGCGTTGAAACGCACCTGGACCGTGACACTCGCTCCAGCTGCAACCGTGTCGGGTGCCGGCGTGACGACCGCACAGCTTGCCGGAATCGCAGCCTCGCCAACATCATCCACGCACGAGACAGTGTAGCTGTAAGTGGCGCGGGAGCTTCCGTTGTTCGTCACTGTGAACGACTGAATCAGGCCAACGCCGCCCTCATTGAATCCTCCCGGCGGTATGCCTTGAGCCGTGACCGACGGTGCGACCCAGGGATAGTATGTGAGCGTCTTGATGCCGGTGTTAGTCCAGGTACTGTAGGATGCGGTAAGGGAGACCGTATCAGTCGGAGCAGACGTTGAAGCCTCCCATCGAACTGGAACCAACGCTTCTTCCTGAGGCAGAAGATCCACGTGACTCTGCATGGAATTAGCCAGGGCACAGGTCGGTATGTTCGGACTGCAGTGGGGAGCCACGCTGTAGTTTGCTTCAGTGTTACCCTGGTTCCTGACGGTAAACGTGTCGACTACCAATTGTCCGATTACGAGCGGTCCAGATTCGCTCAACGGCACCACCCCGGGCGTGTAATCAGGAGCGGGAGGCACCGTCACCGAGAAGGTATACTGACCGGTGTACGGATTATTCCAGTCATCGGTGTAGAGCGCCGTGAGCTTGACCGTCCCCGCACCACCCGCTGTGCCACTGCTGGCGGTTGCCACCACGCTCGCCGTCGCCGGGCTACCGGGCGAGATGCCAACCGATCCTGGGCTCGGGGTCGTGCTACAGCTCAACGTGCCAGTGCACGTTGCCGTGAGCCCGTAGGTAACCGTGCTGGTATTGTTCCCAGTAGCCGTGATGGTGAAGCCGTATGTGGCACTTCCGCCAGGTTCCGGCGGTGTTGGCGCTCCCTGTTCTGCTACGCCAACGTCTTCCGACATTGGCACGATCGTACCACTTGCACTGTTCGTCTCAGCGTACGGGGATGTGGCGGTCAGCGTCGCCGTTGCATTTCCGCTGCTCGCGGGGTTTGTCGTGAAATGGACCTCAGCCGTGATAGTTCCGTTGGGTGCCACCGATCCTGTGGGAGAGGCGACCGAGCACGTATCCGCGACGACGTTGCTACAGATTGCGGTGAGATTGTAGGTGGCCGCGGTATTGCCGGTGTTCTTGATCGTGAAGTATGGGAAGCCCGTGCTCACGTTCTGCTGCGTCCACTCGGTCGGCTGGGTTGTGGTGACCGATGGCTGCGCACTCGGCAGCGTCACCGTAACGGAGCCGTCGACATAGTTGGCAGAGGGCCAGTTTGCCGTGAGCATTATGGTGCCCGAACCTGTGGCTGCCGTATGAAACGTCACAGTCACAGGAACGCTGCCTCCGTAAGGAACTGATGCGCTCGATGGCGACAGGGAGCAGTTGCTGACCGCTCCCGCACACGAGCTGATGCTGAACGTCGCCGTGGTATTCGCTGTGCCCGTATTCTCGACATAGAACACGTAGGTCTGCGAGGTACTGTTGCCGACGGCCGTGGTGCTCCCGTTCACCGGACTCACGTCGAGTATCGCATTGCCGCCTATCATCGGCATTGCACCTGGCTTCGTGCCCTGGGCGTGCGACAGTGCCGGAGTGAGTGTCGAACACAACGCGACGGCCGAGAGACAGATCCCGACTGCCGGGCGAAGCAGGATGAGAGCAATGCGAGAATCCGATCTCGGATAATTACTCATGACGATGCGAGGGCGTGAGAGGGGATGAGTCGACCGAGCAGCCAGAAGGCGGGGATACTTCTCACCGGTGTAGACGCAATCCGGTGACGCACGAGAGGCGTCCTGGGAGATGGCGGCGACGATGGCAGCATGACTGGCGGCATAGGCACGCCGAGTGCCATTTCAACACAAACGCTAAGTCGCGTTACCTCAACGACTTAGCGTTCACTCACCTTCCGGTTGTCGCATTTTGTCGCGCGACAGTCGCACCTTGTCGCGCGACAAAATGCGACAACCACTCGTTCCTACATCACGACCGGATCACTCGCGTATGCTCCTCGGACTCGCCCAACTCCTCCACCGCAGACACTGGCACACGACTCAACCCACGCGGAGCGCCTGACAGTCCCAACCTCTGCATGCGTCGATAAACTGTCGAGCGATCGACTCCTAGCGCTCGCGCAACGACATTCACGTTGCCTTGATAGGCAGCGAGCAATTCAAGGAACTTGCGCCGGTCGTTTTCCAGTTGCGATTCCAGTCCCACGGCTCCGCCACGCCCCCACGCAAGAACCTGCGTCACGTGCATTTCGCCTATGGTATTTCCGTTCGCGAGAAACGCCGCATGTTCGATCGCCTGCCGGAGTTCACGAACGTTGCCAGGCCAACTGTAGGCCTCGAGGCGTCGAAGCGCAGTCGGCGTGAAGCTTATCTCGCCCGTGTTTGACGAGCCGGCAATCATCCGTGCAAAGTGCGCTGTCAACGGAGCGATATCCTCTGGATGATCGCGAAGCGCCGGAACTGTTATGACGATTCCCCGCAAACGGAATAGCAGATCCGTGCGGAATCGCCCGTCGCCTGAAGCCACCAGAAGATTGACGTTGGTAGCTGTAACGAGGCGGAAGTCCACCTTCTCGGTCACATCCGATCCGACAGCCGAAACCTCGTATGCATCGAGCACCCGCAGCATCTTGGCTTGTACCAGCGGAGACAGCTCGCCAATCTCGTCGATAAATGCTGTGCCATGATTGGCACTGCGCAACAGGCCGGCACGATCGCGTACCGCTCCGCTGAACGCTCCACGCACGTGGCCGAGCACTTCGGTCTCGAACAACGATTCCGGTATCGCCGCGGCGTTGAAGCTCACAAACCGACCTCGCCGTCCACTCTCGACATGCAACCCGTGAGCAACCAATTCCTTCCCGGCGCCGGTTGGACCCTGAATCAACACCGGCGCCGAGTGCGGGGCCGCCCGGCGGACTGTCTCACGCAGATTTCGGGCGACGGCTGACGTACCAATGATCAGCTCATTCACGCTGGTATGTGTCATTTGTTCTGGTCTCCGGCTCGCTTCTGCAAAGGCTTGGTTAGTTGGTCCGCATCATCGTCAGTCCGAATCACGTGCGGCGTGATGAAAAGGAACAGCTCCGTTTCGGATGTAGAGCGCTTGACATGGCCGAACAGCGCACCGAGAATCGGAATGCTGGACAGAATGGGAACGCCTCCCTGTGTCGATTCGTGTTGTCGATCCGTCAGACCACCGATTACTACGGTCTGGCCATCTTTGAGAAGAAGCTGCGTCTGAACGGATCTGGTAGAGATGACCGGCGCATCGAATTGCGTCTGGTCCGTCGCTGCGCTTACCTCCTGGCTCACTTGCAACGTGACATATCCGTCCGACGAAATAGTGGGACGCACCGACAATTTCGTTCCAACATCCTTGTACTGGACTACCTGATCCCGTGATGCCCCATCGGTGGGGAGCGAACGCGATATCTCGACGAACGGCTGCTGACTGCCAACGAGGATCTGGGCTTCCTCGTTGTTGGCGGCTATCACTGTCGGTCGCGACACGATGGTCACCTCTCCCTTGGAGGCCGCGGCGCGAACGGTAGCTTCGAGATCAGGATCGCCTCCGATGCCTACCACGTGAAGGCTCGCATCTCCGGCAGCTATACCTGTGGAGTAGCCATCATAGGTCGTGCGCGGATGACCTGGTATGCGAGCGGCGGGAAGATTGACATCGACTCCTAACTCGAGTGATCGATCGCGACTGACCTCCACAACCAGGACTTCGATCAGCGCCTGCAGTGGTCGTACATCGAGCTCCTTAACCGCCGCTGCGATCAACGCGAAGTCACTGGGATTCGCCCTGATCAGGAGCGCATTCGTAGATGCATCGGGGACGATCGTGGTCTCCCCTGATAGTGTTGCAGAGCCTTGAGTGACTGCACCACTCAGCAGACCAGACGGAGCAGCGGTAGCAGGCGGCCCCGTCATGGCATTGAAACTGGACTGGCGCTGCTGCGAGAGCTGCTGAGAAAGAGTTGAGGACTTGCTTCCTATCTCGCCAAATGCGCTGGCTCTTCCGTACAGGGAATTCACAGTTGCGGCCACATCGGCTGCGCGCGCATGACTCAAGCGTATGACGTATAACCGCGCATCGCCACCGGGTGGCGCTCTCGCGGATGCAGCGTTGGGTTCGGGTAAGGAGGGCGGCTTTTGCCTGATTTGATACGGGCCACCGGAGTCAGCGACGAGCTCGAGATTCTCACCCCGGAGCGTCGCTTTGAGAAGCGGCAGCACTTCCGCGACACGAATCGCGTGCGGAGTCTGTAGTGTGACCTTGCTGTTACCGATCGGTCCGAATACGACCGGGCGATCCAGGTACTGTCCCAGGGCCTGAATGGCCGTCCGGACATCGACGTCGATGAGATGGATCGACACGGTGTCCGGCAGCGCCGTTTTGGCCTGGGCGAAAAGTCTTAACGGCGTAAGTGTACATATCCCCACAACAGCCAGAACTGCGACAACAGCAGCACGACAGCGTTGGTCGAATCCGTTCATCAAACTCCCGCCTTTGCTAGAGTTACGGTCCACGTCGAATCTCTCACGCGTACTGTGACGCCATCCTTGTTGACGCTGCGGATTGCAACGGTCCCAAGCGTGTCGCCAGACGACACCACGATCGTACCATCACGACCCGGGATACCGGAAATGATTGCGCGCCATGGAGGACCACCAATGGTTCCATGTAGCACGATGCGTACGATTGGCGCAGCAGGTACCGGTGGCGCAGGAACACCGCTTGCTGCGATCGCGAATGCCACCATCGCTGGTTTACGATCCACACGAAAGGGATCGTGCGTGACGATGTGACTGGATGCGCTATCCAATGAATCGCTATCGAATGCTGCCATTCTTGGGATCGCACCGGAGCCGAGTAAACGGCCGCTCGCGCTTGCGGCTGCAATGTCGTCCCTATGTGCGAGCATGACCTCTCGGCCCATCAAACCGAGAACCGACACTGTGCAGGCCCAGAGGCCGCGCTCCAATTGCCGGCGATTCATTGCCCGACCTTATCGTCTGGAGAATCTGGAACGCGTCTGTATAGGCCACGCACAGTCAATTCGATGTGGAGAGCTTCCATACGATCGGCGGGAGCGGCAGGATCGGATTGCGCTATAGTAAGCTGGCGAATTTCGGTGAGTGGCTCCCCGCCTTCCAGATCACGCAACATTCCGGAGACGCCCCGTACATCTCCTGTTCCGCTCGCGTGAACAACCACGGGCACGAGCAGAGTGCGATTGGCGGAGTCCGCCTCGGGCTGAATCGACGACAGATGAACCCCGTTCGCATCCGCTGCGTCGGCCACTACCGACGCAAGGGCCGCGGCTGCCTGGCTGGCCGAGCTTCCATTCAGAAATGCGGACGACAAGCCGAGGAATTGCGTAGTCGTCTCGTCGAGCGATTTGAGAGTGCTGTTGCGACGAGAAATGATCTGCCTGTCCTGAGCCAGTTCGGCGTGAATCAACCGCAACTGCGTCTCGGTCGTACGGCGCGCAGCAATCACTCGTGGAATGACCTTTCCAACGAGCAGCATGGTCCCGACACAAACTACGCCTATCAAGAGCGTGCGTACGTCTTTGGAGAGGGGATTCGTCCGCACCGTAGAGCCAGACACGATACTGCCGCCAGTATTCATTGACTTGTGTCCCGTTGTGGTTCAAACGCAGTTTTGGCGTGACCATAGTCAGGCAGCATGTGCAGGCGAAGCGTCGCTCTTTCCAGCTCGCGCGCGCCAACCATCTCTCGGCTGACAGGTCCGATTATCGTGGGAGCAACGATATTTGCTACCTCACTCATCGCATCCACGACCGCCGCTGTACGTGGGGACAGCACCACCAGATCGACGTTGGCAGTGTCGATACGCATCGTCGTAACGGTCGCTTCTGCAGGCAGTGCCTGAGTTATCGCGCCAAGGAGGAGTGCAGTCGATACACGATGCCGCGAGAAGTTCGCAGCGCTGGCGAGATCGCGACTGATGCGTCCTAGTTCCGCTTTTTCGTGCGATCCACTATCGCTCAACATCTGCATACTGCGTAGCTCAGTTCTGTTACGCGCTAGCCGTGCACCGTCGACGTAACCTTGAGCCGCGAAATAGGTGCCGATTGCGATGAGAAGTATTGCCGTAGCGGCGACAATCCTGGTGCGCGACACATCTGGTATCGTTATCGCTGGATTGTCCTTTGCACATAGCGCCAGCTGTCGCGGTACATGCCCCATTGCGACTTGCACGGCAATTGCTTCACCGGCCGTGCGCATACCCGTGCTGCCAACCTCATCAGCTGCCAGCGCGGAAAGGACGCCTGGATCGATCGATTCCGCCGGCACAAGCGGCCCAGCACGCAGATTGTGGTCGCATATCGCGCCAGTAATCGCGCCGATCACGCCAACTTCGGCGACGCCGACGTGATACTGCCCAGCAGAAACCGCGCTTGCGCCGGTGATGACGACTGGTCGCGGCGACGCAACGAAACGACTCGTGTTCAGCCGAAGCATTGCGATGACTTCCTTTCGATGACGAACCGATGGAATACCCTTCACGAGCTTCACACGGCTCCATGGAGTTCCGATCGCAGTATCCACGCGTAACTTCGGCCACCTGTATTTCGGAATACCATCGAGCAATTCACCAAGGGCTGCTGCGATCGGAGCGCTGTCGCCCGAGGTGCGATCCGCGTCGAGTTGAGCTGTGGCAGACCATACAACCTCACCATGCTCGACGACAATAACGTTGATCACATTGTGGTCCAGATACACGCCGGCGCGTCTCACGATACAATCACGGCCAGATCTTCGCACGTGTAATACCGGCCCTGCGGCCGGCACGAACCAACCGCAACTCCTCGACGACCGTTACCGGCGGTGTTCCTGCAGTTGACGTCAGCCGGACTATCCACGCATCCGGCTCGCTAGCGATCAGGTTCGCCAGCTCCTGGAATGCCGACTCGAGCTTCGTGCGAGAGTCAGCACTCAGATACGGCTCCAGAGTCCGGATGTCGGTTATCGGCTCTTTTCTCCAGCGCATCTCGGCGATACGAGCAATCGATTCAGCAGTCATCCCCGGTAGCGACGCTATCACCGGGATTGGGGCGCGATCCAGGACGATCTTGCCCGGCTCGACACCGAGAAGCGCGATGAGCGAATCGGCTGACTCGAAACCGCGAACGAGACGTATTTCATTCTCGTCGTCAAACTGGTGATTGAATGGTGGCAATCGCCCCGCACGCCGGTACCAGCCAATTTCAGCGCCACTCGGTCGTGGTATGGAGTCAGCATCACGCCAGTCGGCTATTGCATCGGCGAGGCTGTCCGCCCGATCCGTACCGACGCCGGCAGCGACGAATGTCGCGCTGATGGCGTCAGTATTCGCTTCGTTCACATCGAGACGATCTCCCGCAGCCCGCGCGCTGATGGCGCAGCCAAGCTGCTCTCCCTGGACGTCGGCAAATGTGCGATCGAGCGTGTCCCACGCCGCGCTGGCTGCTACGAGTGTATCGCCAAGCGCGGCATCCGTCACGGCACGTGCGACCTCGCCACAGCCCTCGGCGTGCCACGTTGCACGGATGATGTTCATGCGATTCTGAGCAGTCGCCAGCGAATCCTGCGTCGTTGCCGTGTCATCCAGCCCAATGGCTGCCATCGCCACTATCAGCCACAGAATTACGATGAGTGCGAAACCACGCCGCTCACTCGAGATCCTGCCTGATGATCTCATCCGCGCGCTCCGACACGGTAGACTACCGTGTCGGATCGGCTGACAACGCCGATCGCGATCGGTACTGTGGGCCCGATCGGCCAACTGTTCACCCAATGTCCACCATTATTGGCGTCCATCAGATATCGCAGAGCTATGGTACTTCCGCGTAACCTGACACGAGCCGAATCGCCGGACGAGCTCTCAGCCTGAAGTGCTACGCCGCTCGAATCCAATACCGCACGAAGTGAGATGCCACACTCGCATTCCCAGCCTCCGGCCGAAATGCACCACGACGTGAAGCGCATCTGCGCACTATCTCCACCGAAGTTGCTCGACTCATGTGTCGGCCCGGCTTCAGGAGATATGTCGATTTGTCTTACCCATCTCTGTACCAACGCTCCGGCATTTTGCGTATCGTCTCGCGCCAACGCTGAAGATGCGTCCTTGTCCCTGGAATCGGCTAACTGCTCGAATACCATATCCGCAGAGAGGAGCAACGTGGCTGCTATCATTACCGCGACTAGGATCTCGAGTAGTGTGAAGCCGGTGTGTAAAGGACTAGTTCGTGACATGCGTACGTGGAAGCGCACGATACACCATCGTATCGAGCAATTTTACGTGCGAACGCCCGTCCAGCAGGGCAATCGAATACAGTTGCGGCACGGGATGCTCGATATCGAGCCACCAATCTCCCTGCGTGTGCGCACCCAGATGGCGGTCGAGGTCGTCTCGCGGCCAGAGCACCACACGATCCATGAATGCGCTCGCGGCATTTAAGCGATCCTCGCTCATCCGTGCAAGAGCGACGGAGTGGCGCGCCTGTCCTGCTCCTATCAGCGTTACTGCGCTAGCGATGGAGAAGATGGTCATCGCTATCAAGACCTCGAGCAGGACTGCTCCGGATCGGCAGGCAAAAGCGATTCTACCGGACATCGATAGTCCCTGTAGATACCGCGACCCGATCGATGTTTGGCGGATCGGAGATGACGCGGCCATCTGGTAGGGCCGTAACGAGTATCACGCCTGCCGAATCACTCAACGTGGCTGTTTGGGAACTGCCTGAGTGAATCGCTGAGCTCCGGAGAGCTTTTATGCGGGTGTGGACGGACGCTACCGTTGCATCTTTGCGTTTCTGGCCAGCGAGCGACAGTGATGTAATCGCGAGCACGACACCTATTATCACTATCGTCACTATCAATTCGATCAGCGTTACGCCGGTGCGATGCGAGCTGGTGCGAGTCATCAGCGCACCGGATGTATGGCGTATACGGCCTGCAACAGGGCGCCGGATACGACGGCGACAATTACGCCGAACGTTAGAATGAGGATTGGCTCGACGAGCCGTACAGCGGCGCGCGTCAATTCGCGCGCACGTTCACTCTCGATCCTCGCAGCGTGGATACACAGGGTTGCAACTCGCCCGGACTCTTCCCCCGCGCGGATGAGTCGTATCGCAGCAACGGTGAGCGCCGACGACTGCTCCAATGCCAATCCGATCGATTCTCCGCGCGTCACTCCCGCACGGGCGACGGCGAGTCTCGATTCGATAGCCGGATCCCCTGCCGCGGTAGCAGCGCGACGCAGAGCGGTTGCCGCCGGAACACCAGAGTCGAGCAATGCCGCCATGGCTGTGCAGACGCGCGATGTCGCAGCCGCTCTCCGAACTGACCCCACGCCTGGCAACCTCAGCAGCAGGTTACTCCAGGCTACGCTGCCGTTTGCACTGCCTGTCCAGATGCGCCAGCCGACGAATCCGAGGATCAGGATAATTGCAGCAAGGACTGAGTTATGCTGCATGGCTGCTGTTGCCTGCAGCACAAATCGCGTCAGTGGTGGTGGCTGCTGGCCCGTATCCGCCAGCATCACAGCGAAGCGTGGCAACACGACGCCGACAAGCAGCGCGACGGAGCATGCGCCTGCAACCAGAAGAATTGCGGGATAAACTAGAGCCCCACGGATCGCGGATTTCAGCGAAGCAGTCTCTTCCGCCAACTCGGCGCTTCTCAGCACGGCTGGCGCAAGATCGCCCGAAGATTCACCGGCGGAAATGATACCGGCAAGAACTGGCGGCAGTCCCGCATCGTCCCTCAGTCCATCCGCGAGGCGTCCACCCGTTCTGACACGCTCTCGAATCGCGGTACATGCCGGAGCCCATGAGTCGGGCGCAAGCTTCTCGAATGTCGCAAGCGTCCGCGACATCGGAATGTCGGCAGCGAGGAGGTTGGCAAGTACACGCAACCCGGGCGCGACGTCCGACCCGCGGGGCATGCTACGGCTTGCGACAAAACGCGCAGTCGCGATTTCGATTGGGAAGAGACCTTGCGAATGGAGTGCATCCACTGCAGCGCCTTTGTCGGCGGCCAGTATCGTTCCGCGCAGCATCGTACCGTCGTTGCGCGCGGCCCGATACCTGAAGGGACGAGCACTGCCGTGGTTATCCGGGGAATCGTCACTCATTGGTGCACCGGGCCGCCCCACGAGGTGACGTCCGCATCTTCATCATCACCGCCGGGTTTGCCGTCCTTGCCGAGTGTGTACAGGTCGAATCCTCCCTGATTCCCCACACCAGGGAAGGTGTACACGTAGGGCCGGCGCCACGGATCCAGGGGTATGTCACGCGTCAGATATGGACCGCGCCAGTTGGGTGGCGCATCGGCTCCTGTCGGCGCGACGCGTAGCGCAATCAGCCCCTGCGCTTGCGACGGATAGTCCCCGTTATCGAGCCGGTAGGAATTGAGAGCAAGCGAGAGAATTTCTATCTGGCTCTGCGCCGCACTGGTCTTTGCGTCACCGAGGTTGCGGAAGATGGACGGTGCAACGATCGCTGCCAGTGTCGCGATGATTGCAATAACTACGAGCAGCTCCATCAACGTGAACGCGCGGCGATCATGCCTGCGACTGATGGAGGGGATATGTCTGGAAGCGCAGGACTGTGCAACGTCGGCGCGATGCGTATTCCGAATCAACAGTAAGCCTGTAGCGAGCACATTATGCATTGCAGACCCTCAGCACTTCATCAACGGTAGTAATCCCGGCAGCGGCCTTCGCGATGCCATCGGCAATCATCGGACGATATCCGCGTCCGTCGGCGAGTGACTCGAGCTCGACTCTGGACGCTCCCTTTGAAATGGCAGTTCGCAGCGATTCGTCCATGGAAACCATCTCGAAGATGCCTATTCTCCCCCGGAAGCCGGTGCCGCGACATGCCGCGCAGCCGTTGCTGCGTACGAATTCGCGAGACGATATTTCAGGCGCAACGCGTTCCTGAATGGCCACGATTTCGCTTCGTGGCTTTTCGGCTGTCTTGCACTGCGGGCAAGCAATACGGACGAGTCGCTGTGCCATGACCGCGGTCAACGTCGCAGCGACGAGGTACGGCGCCACGCCGAGATCGAAGAGTCTTGGCAATGCACCGACAGCGTCGTTCGTATGAAGCGTGGAGAAGACCAGGTGGCCAGTCATCGAGGCCTGAATGGCAATCTCCGCCGTTTCCGTATCGCGCATCTCGCCGATCATTACTACGTCGGGATCCTGGCGGAGGATGGAGCGGAGCGCGGACGCAAAGGTCACGCCAGCCTGCCTGTGAACGGGGACCTGAGTAACTCCATCCAGCTGATACTCGACGGGATCCTCGACCGTGACAATCTTCTCGGATTGGATGTCACGTCGGCGCAGAGCACTGTAGAGCGTCGTAGTCTTTCCGCTTCCCGTCGGCCCTGTGACGAGCACCATGCCGTGAGGGCGATCGATCGCTGCAATCATGTCATGCAGAATCGAGCGTGGCATCCCGAGTGCTGTGAGATCCACTGGCCGGCTGCCACGATCGAGGAGACGCAGTACGACGCTCTCTCCGTAAACGGTTGGGACGGTAGATACTCTGAGATACAGTTCCGTATCTTCCACGCGTACGCGGATTCGTCCATCCTGGGGACGACGACGCTCGGAGATATCAAGATCCGCCAGAAGCTTGAGCCGAGAGACAACTGCCTCATGCAACCGTCGAGGTGGCTCTATGGTTGGAGCGAGCACACCGTCAACGCGTACTCGCGCCGTCGCTCCTCCGCGCGTGGATTCAATGTGGACATCGCTGGCACCAGCCTCGTACGCGTCGTGCAGCAGCGTGTTGACGTACCTGATGACTGGCGGCTGATTGGCAATCTCACGCACGTCCGCGGTTCCTTCATCGCTGCCAGACGTCACGTCAGAACCATCACCGGCATGCGCGGTGGCGCGTTCGATCATCCGCTCGAGATCATCGTCGTTGGTATCGCGCGTGACGATAATGCGCCCGTAGATATCGCTGAGCTCCGGTATCGCCTCCAGGAACGCACCGGGCGCGACCGCCACGATCAACTTGCCATCGTCGCCCAGTTTATCTGGACACACACGATGATGCAGCAAATACTCTCGACTCACGCCAGTAACAGCGAACGACTCCACAGCAACTTCGGAAACCGATAGCACGGGTAGCCTCGCAGAACGTATTCGCAATCGAGCAATGCGCAGAGAGCATTTACGATTTGGACTACAACGTATGTATCCCCGCCTGCCAAGCAAGTGCTAATTCCGGCCAGCCTATGCGAATCCCGGGCAAAAAAATGGCCATAAACTGCTACTTTGAGCCCGATTGATCGTGTTTTTGGGCCGTTAACCGCTTGCGTTGAGGTGACGGGATACTCGGAGCGACCTTGACCGCACGGCACGGTCAGGAGTGGTACACCGACGGACGTCTTGCACGGGACCAGTGAAATACATGGGGGAATGACCTCTTCTTGGTAACCAGCGCCGATCTATTGATTGCCGGTTGCGAGCCGGCGCGGAAGGGGCATCTCTCGTGTTGGCCGGGATTCGCATACCTTGGCCGGGATTCGCATGTCATCAACTGGAAGGAAACGACGCCCGACTCTTCTGCCGCCAGGTACGACGCGGCAGTTGCTTCTGCCTCAGTTCGAATTCCGGGAAGGGTGTTGGCGTTGAATACCCGGTCGTTCATCGGCGATAGGTTGATACGAATTTCAACCTTGGCGACCAAACCCTTCGTCTGCTTGCCTACCGCATCTTATGGCGGGCCGTCAACCCAATCCCGGGGTTCTCTTCGTGGGGAACGCCAGGCCGATGCAGGTTCTTACCGTTGGAGTACGAACGATGTAGTATTTCTCCCCGTGCAAGAACGCGACTTCGTAGCACTCATGTGCGTGGCGCACGCTCATTACACCCGGGAATCCCCGGATGTGACAGAATCCGAGCTGACTTGAGATACATCGTATTTCTGTCGCCAGACACGCTGGAAACTGTGTCAGCAATCGTCGCTGGATATGGCGGCAGTATCGATTCCGTACTGGATGCGCGCCGGCCGCTGACCGCGATCGCGTCGACAGATGGCGACTGCCTCGTCATCGATCCGTCTCTCATCACGCCTGCGATAGCCGAGACGATCGTCGTCAGCCTGTCCAAGTTCCCGCGCCCGGTCGTCGTCTCGTGCGCCATCACCCCGGTGGCGATGGACAGCGCGGTGATTCTGGCCGAGCGCACTCAGGCGCGATTCATCTTCCGTGGGGTGCCAGCCGAGCACTCGCTGCTGGAGCGGGCGTTGCTGCTGACGCCGGACGTGAAGCTGAGCGCGGCGTTGCTATCCGGGGTCGAAGCGCAGATGGCCCGCCTCACGTCGGTTATACGGGACAGGCTTAGAGATGTATTGCTGACGGGGGATGGCGCTCATTCACTCGACGCACTGGCCGCGATGACCGCGCACACACGCCGCAGTCTCGAGCGGCATCTCGCCGATGCGGGCTTCGTGTCGGGGACGCGACTGCTGGACGCGGTGCGGATCGTGGCTGGTTACACGGCGATTACAAGATCGACGGTGCCGCTCGAGAGCATCGCGCGCATGCTCGGTTGTACGATGCGGGCTATGGATGCGCAGTTCGAGTTGATGATTGGTGTTACGTGTAGTGGGTTACGGGCGGAGCCGATGACAGCTGAGGAGGTGGCGAGGCGGATTGTGCGACGGTTGACGGAACGGGAGAGGTAGCGGCGTGACTAGCTGAACAGATTTCTGCTTGTACTCCTTCGTGAATCTCCATCTCGTACCCACCCCAACCTCTTATTCCCCTTGGTCCACCCTAAATATGGTGTCCTTGAAACTGGCAGCAGGCCAACTTCTCAATCGCGCAGCTGAAGGACAGCTTGGTGTAGCGGAACCCTCGAACGACGGTGGGCGACGCACGGGGAAGACCTGACCACGGCTGAGCCCGTGTCGAGTCCAAATTCCTCACTAGCCGATTGTCTATTTCAGAGTTTCATCCGTACTACTCCGCTGTTCAGCGCGGGCGTATCCACGTCGGAATCCAACGGCGCAGAACGCGCAAATCGAGACGAACAGGAGCAAAATGAAGATATCGGCTAGGTTCCAATCTCCCAATCCAATCGCCAAGACACGAACATAGAATGCGAGCGGGATTCCGACGACCGCACCAATCACTGCGGCGCCCCAAGTCGTTGACGCGATCGGCCGTAGCGCACCAACTACGATTCCTGTAAGCAGTCCAAAAACGGCATAAATAAAAATGGTACGCTGAATATTGAGACCGTGGAATTTTACGCCGAGTAACTCTCCTACAAGAGATAGGCCGCCAAACGCAAGGACGAATGGAGTGACGCGTGTCACGCCCCAATGTATGTCGCGACCGATATCACCTAACGTGCGACCCGTTTGCCCTAATGGCATGCTTCGGCCGCCGATATGCCTGTTGAGATAACATCTAGCACAGGGAACAATTCGGCCACTGCCTTAATTTTGGCCTCCGTATCGAACTTCTCGCCAAAAGCGTGTTCAGTGAGCGCTGTTTCAAATCCAGTTAACGCGAGTTTGCCAGTATTCTCCGCGTCCTCGGCCCCCCGTAACGCGATACTACGTGCAACCGCACGGGTCAACGCCGCTCCTCCCTTCACCGCAAAGGCGGCTTCTCCGCCTCCGGTGAACCAAGAGAACGTATTTAATCCGGCGAGTCCGAGGCTAGCTCCGGCAGACAAGCATTTTTTCCAGTTAAAATCTGATGATTTCCGTGCAGCCGACGCATTTGATCCGCTGCCGATATGTAGCCCTTGCAGAGTGAATGTCAATGACGAAGACGGCACATCAGCCGGTTCTCTTGAATCAATCCAGGTGTTGGGATTGGAAAATGGGCTTGTGGCAGGCGCCGTAATGTTCACGGGTGAGTAGCTGCACATCCATTTCCCAGTCGAGAAATGCACGCACACAGGGTCGTCGTCGACGATCATCCCACTCGGATCGCTGTTATTGATCGGGTCATCATCCGCAAACACATACGGATTGATCCCACCCGCGAGCCCTGCCGGATCCTCGCTTATGAACCGCCCAAGCGTCGGATCGTACCATCGCGCTCTCATGTAGATGAGGCCGGTCCCAGTCTCCGGCTGCAAGCCCTTCCAGCCCAGGGCATCCATAGCGTCCCACATCGTACTCGTGTTCCTTCCCCACGCGTCCCACGTGTGCGGCACTCCGATCGAGTCCAGGTTCACCGTGCCGGCAAGGTTGCCCATGGGATCTATTACTTCTGCTCGCCACTCGTCCGACGGCAGCGTGTGGATGTACTCCATCGCCGGCCGATCCGTGCCGTCGTCATAAGCCACATCGGTGTATGCGCTCTGGGACTGGACTACTTCCGAGACCTGGTCTCCATGGTAAACAAGCCAGCCAGTGTTTGGGCTGCCATCGACGTGCACGAGTCGTCCGCTCGCATCGTACACGTAATGCTCGGCAACGGTCGTTCGCTGGCCACTCTGAGGATCGATCGCGCTCACCACGATCGCACTGTCCAACTGGCCCAGCGCATTCCATACGTACCGGTGATCGGCTCCGGCTACAGGATTGTACCGGCGGATCAAATTGCCGTCGTCGTCGTAGGTGATAGTGTCACCGTTGAAGCTGGCGAGCCGGTCTCCGGCTGTGATGACGGCGCTGTGATCAGTCCTGTTTCCTACGGAATCGTAGCTGAACACGGCGCCGCTATCGGGCGCTACCGTACCGCAGGTATAGCGCCAGCCAAACGATGAGCTCAATGAGTCGCTGGCTGTGCTGTCCGATGGCCAAGGCATGCACGTGCCACGGCGAACCGTGACACTGGTCAGGCGTCCAAGCGAATCGTAGCTGAACTGACGCTGGCGTTGCCTGGCTCCGTCGCCGTCTTTGAAATAGTTGATTGCCACCTGCTCGCTAGTGAGTCTTCCTGCCGAGTCATAGCCGTAGGCACGGTGCAGGACTGAATCCACCTGCGCGACATTGAATGACGTCTCGACCGGCAGAGCCGTGAAGGGCGCATAGCTATCCGCTCGCACGCTGCCATCCGTTGTCCGTGTCGGCGGCACATAGGTCGTGCTCGTTCGCACGCCCAGTTGATGGTCATACCCGAAGGTCACCGTATGACCGCCCAGCGAAACGCTTCCAAGAGCACCCAGAAGCGGATCGCGTCCAGTTATGCGCTGCGACGGCGTTCCGCCAAACGTAAGAGCTGTCACAGTGGACGTATCGGGTACGCACGGGGCAAGACCCTCACTGCCCAGGCGACCGCTCTGATGCGGGCCGCGCCGATCTCCATGGACTCGCGGGCTCTCATAAGAGAAATGGATCAACGCCTGCACCTTGATGCGTCGCAGAGAGCGACGATCGCGACCATTCTGTTGACGCACCAGGCAACTGTTGATTCAGCGTGGAGGGGGTGGTACAGCGGCGCGTGCGCGCCGCAATGAGCGCGTCGCAGGCGGAGATTCTGGGCGTGTTGCACCCGGACCAGCGGACCCCCTACCTCGCATGGCGGCAACGTGCGCATGGTCACATGGGATCGACGCGTCGATAGATTCGGTAGCGTGCCACGAGTGGCGCTCAATACAGGGAGATACAGATAAGCACTGCACTGATCGACTTCGCGGAGCCGTCAGCGCCCCGCGGCCTGCGCGCGTACACGAATCCAATCGAAGTCCTCGTAGCGGACCGGATTGACGAAGTAGTCCCGGTGCTTGAGCGGGTGTGGGAGGCAGCGTTGAGCGGCCTTCATTCCGTGGGGTTTGTGGCGTATGAAGCGGCGCCCGCATTTGAAGGGCGTATGCTAGTTCCGGCCCGGTCGGCGATCCCGCTCGCGTGGTTCGCGATAACGCGTGAACCGGTGGTCCAACCAGAGTCTCAATCCGCACCGTTTGTTGTCCGACCCGGATTCGATCTGCAGCCGTGGGACGTGCCGCCCGACCGTGCCGATCACGCCACTGCGATTGAAGTGATCAAGGCTGCGATTGAGTGCGGCGATGTCTATCAGGTCAATCATACGGTCCGCCTTACAGCCAGCTCGACGGGTGACGCCGAGTCGCTATTTCATCGGCTTCGCCGCGCCGGGCGGCACGGTAGCAGCGCAACGTATGCGGCATATCTGGATATCGGTCGGTGGAAGATTGTATCCGCATCGCCGGAACTCTTCTTCCGTTACGACGGTAACCGCATCGAGGCTCGTCCGATGAAGGGCACCAGCGCGCGTGGATACTGGGACGCGCAGGACGACGAGCGGGCCGAGCAGCTGCAAGCGTCGCAGAAAGATCGCGCCGAGAACGTGATGATCACGGATCTGCTGCGGAACGACATCGGGAAGATCGCCGAGGTCGGGTCGGTTCGTGTGCCGCGACTGTTCGACGTGGAGAGGCACCCGACGGTGTTGCAGATGACATCGGCAATCCAGGCGACACTTCGGCCCAGTTGCACGCTGGTTGAGCTGTTCCGTGCCCTGTTCCCGTGCGGCTCTGTTACTGGCGCGCCCAAACTCGCTGCAATGCAACTGATAGCGAGGCTCGAACCCCGCGCGCGCGGGGCCTACTGCGGAGCGATCGGAATAGTAGGACCAGGCGGCGATTGCACCTTCAGCGTGGCGATACGTACACTGACCCAGGATACAGCCGATGGGAAAGTGACATACGGGATAGGTGGTGGGATAACATGGGATTCCAATCCTGAGGATGAGTACCGGGAGGCGATGCTGAAGTCCGCAATAATCACGCGGGCGGAGCCCGACTTTGAGCTTGTGGAGACGTTAGGCATGGAGGACGGCGTCTGTCATCGACTCCGGCGCCATCTCAGCAGGATGGGAGCCTCGGCGCGCTACTTCGGATTCGCTGATCCTATCGCAGCGGTACAGTCTCAGCTCGGCGAGCTCTCGAAGCAGATGGGCTCAGGTCGATATCGAGTGCGCATTACCGCCGCACCCGACGGCGTCGTCACCATCCAGCATGCTGACTTCATCGCTACACCGCAGGACGAGTCGTTGGTGGTGGCGCTCGCCGCGACGCCTGTCGCGCGAGACGATCGGTTTCTCTATCACAAGACCACAAATCGATCGGTGTACGACTTGCGGCGGGCAGAGCGTCCTGATCGCTGGGAGGTGCTCCTCTGGAATGAGGAGCGAGAGCTTACCGAGTTCACGATCGGCAATGTCGTGCTCGAGATCGACGGGGATCTACTGACGCCGACGCGCTCATCCGGTCTGTTGAACGGAACGTTCCGCAGTGAGTTGCTCGAGCTTGGCGTCATACGTGAAGCTCACCTGGGGATGCACGAGCTCGATCGCGCGACGGGTATCTGGCTGATCAACAGTCTGCGTGGGTGGGTTCGCGTGACGATGTCCCCGTAGGATCCCGGTGCGGATTACGGGGTGGCACGATCACGGTGGAGTTTCACGGCAAATTCCCATCATTTGTCTTGTTGCGTGGACACAGCCAAGGTGCGTTTGAAGAACGCAATCAACGCGCGATTCAGCATGGCCGTGTGAATATGAGCACCAATGGGTACCGTCGATTTGCGGGAAGCAATGGCGCCTTCTCCGCGACATCGAATGTCTGCAATCGCAAGGTGCGCCGCGCCCAGTGGAGATAGTCTGGCTGATCGAATGCGAATGGCGTAAGCCAGAAGAATGCGTCGGCGTTCTCCAACGCGAGATCGAGGAGAGATGGACTATCGATGGAGCCCTGGATCAGTTGTGCCCCGCGCTCAACCAAGTCCGCTATCTTCGTGGGGTTGCGATTGACCATTACGACGTCCTGCTTACCCTGAAGAAGTTCGTGCACTACTTCGCGTCCGAAGTTTCCCGCTGGGGTGTTGGCTGCAATTCGCATCCTGGCCGACCTATGTCAACAGTGGTTTGAGAGAACGAAGAGTCTCCTCGTTCACGACAATGACGTGCCAGCCCCGCCGATTTCGACATCGTTCTTGTTGGATCGCGACTCAGCGGCGGCAATTACCTTGGCCAGGCAGAATCGACCGTTTACCGACGATTCCATGCCGTCTGGTGTACCGGATCCGCATAGTTCGAACCATTGCCGGACTCGAACCGTCAGACGTGCCAACCCCCATCGATTGCATCCCGCGCCGATTCCATGGCTTCAGGACTCAAACGCCAACAGACCGAGTGGAAATAGAATGTCAATCAATCCGCGAATACGCGCGATTACAATTGGGCTCCTGATGCTCGGATGTGCATGGACCAATGACGCTGCTGCGCAGCGATCCTCGCATCAGGGCCTCCTGAGCGTCGGGGTGCGTCCCGATCAACCACTCATTGAGCGTAGAGGTGATGATCAGCTCATCAACTTCGATTTCATTCTTACCAATTCGGGACGGGTCCCATTGCGCCTGAATGCAATTCGTGTCTCAGTCCGGGATGCAAAGGGTGCGTTGGAGATTCGACGATTTATCGACGACAATGGATTTGCGCCCGGACTATCGACCGTTGTTCAGACACTGCTCGGGCCAGGTGCGAGCATCAAGATCTACAATCCCTTCTACACATTCGACACCGACGTCGATGTTGGCCGGCTCGATTACGATTTCTTCTTTGAACGCGAAGCGTCGGTGGTGGACCGGGCGCGCAATACGCGCCGTCTCCCCGTGGACTACGACTACAGTGCACACTTCACGGTGTACCCTCACTCTTATGCCGGCAGGACAGATCTCGTACTCCCGCTGCGAGCGCGCGCGATCGTATTTGACGGCCATGATTTCTACGCCCATCACCGTCGTCAGCCCCAGGGGCTGCCTGGTCACAGGAATACGAACTCCGTCCGTTACGCGTACGACTTCATGGTGGTCGACAGCTCCGGCGCTACTCACCGTGGAGACGGGTACAAGGTGAGCGACTGGTTCGGCTACGGCCGCGAGATCGTTGCGCCGGGATCCGGGGTGGTGGTGTCCGCAGTCAACGACATTCCAGACAACACCTTTTACGGGCGTCTGGTTCGCCACCCAGCCGGTCTCGGCGATCGGGATCCGGACGGTCTTGGGAATCACGTGGTGATCGACCACGGTGACGGCGAGTTTAGCGCGCTGGTACACATGAAAGCCGGCAGCGTGAGGGTCCGCAAAGGCGATCGCGTCACCCAGGGGCAGATCATCGGTGCGGTCGGCTTCTCGGGTGATACGTTTCTTCCTCACCTGCATTACCAAGTGATGAATACCGCCGAGGATTCGAGTGGAGAGGGGTTGCCGTCGTACTTTCGGAGATTCTACCGGGTGCTTGGCTCAAGGAAGCTCGCGGTTACACGAGGCGATGCTGATTCCGGCGATATCGTCGAGCCGATGCCGGAGCCTGTGAGGCGGCAGAGAAACTAATTCATGATCGCTTAGGTGGTTGGTGGTTCAGGCCATCTGCAGGGCTGATTTAGGCCGCGCGAACAAGGCCGATACCCTTTGCTGCACGGTTTGGGACACGGGGTCTATGGTGAGCCGGGCGAAGAGGCGTGCTGCTGTCTCGCGCACGATAGTGTATCGCCCATACGCCAGGTAGCCGCGGAATCACGCGTAATTTCGTATGTGATCTTGAGAATGTCTTCCGATTCTCGCGCGTATGTGAATCGCTCGGAGAAGCCAGATGGCGCAATGCTGTCTCTCTGAAGTACTATCCGATTCGACGACCAGCCGCCATTGGCAACGAAGTGACGCATGCCGCCACGACCATCGGCGATGTAGGCGACGACACCGCCGATACCTTCCGGGCCCCACAGTGCAACCGAATGATACGTGCCGGGAGGCTCGTCATCCTGACTCTGCTCGAGCCACGCGCCGTTCAGGACTTCATGGAAGGTAACATTTCCGGCGGTACGCTTGCCGCTCGCAAAAGCGCCAACGCAGTGCCAGTCTCCCGGTAGATACCTCACGGCATCGGGCGCGTTGCTGCGCATCGTATGTGCGCTAGTTTGCGCCGAGGCAAGATTGGTTATGGCAGTGACTGCGATGAGCAGGTACGTAATACGGCTAGACATGGGACCAGTAAGACTCCGTGAAGGTTGTGAGCACTTGGCAAGCAACTTGATTGGGTTGGGTTCGAATACGTTGACAGCACGTTGACGGCACAACGACATGATGGAGCGTCAATGTCGACCTGCAACGCGCACACGACCTCTGACGTTGGTGTATTTCACGTCGCCGCTACCCCTGCGGTCGACGGTAAGGTCGCCACCGACGCTGTCCGCAGAAAGGCTGCCGGATTCGATCGAGCCGAGGTGTAGCGAGCCTGTAACATTCCTGATGACAAGCGCACCGGAGCCCGCCCCCCTTACATCTATGGAGCCGTTGACACCGTGAACGGTCATGCTGGCTGAGCCGATCTTCGCGATGAGATTGCCATGTATGTTGCTTAGTTCGGCGTCACCGGATCCGCTGACAAGATCAACCGGGCCAGCCGCATTGCTTAGGTGAACCTCACCCGAACCGGAGCGTATCTTGATCGCACCTACGTTCTCGATACGCGCCAGACCACTTCCATCCAGCACGTCGATTGCAAGATCGGAGGGCACCGCAACTATCAGGGCGACCGATGAGTTATCGAGGGAGAGCCATGATCGCTTGGGCCGGTCGGTGTGAAGCTCGAGCACGTCACCGTTTCGCTCCAGAACGAGTCTGACGGAATTGGCCGCCTTCTGCGATGAGCCATGGACCACCATCGCTGCATTCACAGCAGAAGATCCAACGCGGCCGATGATAACGAGATGATCGGAGCCATTGACGATTCGAATCGTGTCAATGCCTGACGTCGTCGCCTGGCCGGCTCGTCGCACTGAATACCGGTCACCGCGCACAAGGGTGCAAGACACGACAAGGGTGGAACACGCAACCGTCAGCAGAGCCGCCGCTGGTGGGATCCACCGACCAGAGCGATGCCGACTCGCAAATCCCGGATTCAAGGAGGACATTGGACAGAGCGGATTGATTGCCTGAAACGGTACTTGAAACGGTACTGGACACAAGACTGGAAACCCGAAGGCCTCCCCGTACAGGATTGGTTACCTTGGCTCACAAAATGGTTTCCGCCAACGTCGTGCGTCGAGCTGCATTGCCGATCATCATCGCCGTCCGCCACCACTGGGTCGGTTGCAACGCGCGACGCCTACAATCATGATTTCTACCTTCGGCTTCCTCTCTGGCTATTGAGCTGCGGACAGCGATAGCGGAAGGAGCGCAAGATGTGAATTCGCTTCATGTTCTGTTTGTTGATTCCGATGAGTGGCAGCGCAATTGACAGCGCGAAGTTACTGCGCCTTTTTGACGAGGTCCTGCCAGGCGATCGGATCCTGATTCTGCACACAGAACACTGAATCGACCTGGAGCCCCTCCCTTGCCACTGCGTTCCGAAGATCGAACGCAGGTGTCCTGTTCTCGTCTGGCCCATTGTTCGGATCGACGAGATCGGCCCCATACAGCAGGCGATGACTGGGGAAATACGCCATCAGCATACGCTCACCATATTCTCCCCCTACACGATACAGCTCGATTCGGTTGGTCCCCGATCCGATCGTAGTCTTCCCGGCAACAGCGATGAACTTCGGTGCTCTTGTTGCGCGCTGCAACGAATCCGGTGCTAGCGTGTGGGGTGCTTTCGCAACGCTCGTGAGAAACGGCACGCTACCGGCGCTCACGTAAATGGGGATCCCCAACGCGACAGCTTCCCGAAAGCCGCCGAGGTGCGCCCAGGGATCGGATGTCATCACGATGGCCTTGACCGGCTTGCCTGGAAATCTGCGCTTCGCCTCGCCTATCACCTGGCGCAGATAGCCTGCGCTGATGTGTGCCTCGAAGATGACGATACCGTCGTCCTGGTTCACGACTGTCATCGCCCAGAAATCCGGAATGCGCACGATTCCCGACCTTAGCTCCTTCGGCTGGCCGCGCATTCCGAGTCTGAAATTCTCGAACGTTGTCTTCGCGTTGGCTGCGTAGGTGGCGCGCGCAGAGTCGGACACGGTAAAGGAATCCGGGGCAGCGCTTTCTGTACTGAGGGTGACGTGAGCAATGGTGATATCGCGGAGCGGTTGTCCATTGAACGTGACCTTCTGCTGCATCGGCCACCAGACGCCCGAGCTTTGCAGCATCCAGTCCACGTATTCGCTGCGCATCGTGACGTCGCCAAATGGCGCCCACCGGATATTGCCTGGATACGGTCGCACAATTTCGACAGCATCCGGGAAATGGTACTTGTGGCGGAGCTCGATACGCATCCTTCCGTTCCGCCAGGGGAACGAAACCACATCGAACACCAACCCGTATCGCTTGACTACACCGTCCCAGCGCAGTCGTGGCGAAACTGAAGCGAGCAACAAAGCGCGCTCCGGCGAGTTCTCCAGATGATCAACGAGATCCTCATACGCGCCGGGTGACAAACCGGTCTGGCGCGAGCCGGCGGTCAGAGCGACGACCGAATCGGTCAGAATGATTACGCGATTCGCGCCGGCGGATCCGTTAGCGGGCACTGATTGATCGGTGCGACGCATACGGTCTTCGCCTAACGTTCGCAACTCGACGAACTTGGTGTACGCAGTGCGCCACGGGCCGTCTGCACGTTCGGCGTTGCCAAGCAGGAATTCGTGCTGAATGCCGACGGCGCGCAATGACCGCAGCGCACTCAGGGAGCCGCGGCCTTCCACGGTGCGAATCGCGGCAGCGATGAGTGCGTGCGGGTCTGGCGCGCCTCCTGTCGTCTGCTGGCCACGTGCAGCCGGTGGAGCGAAAGCTGCGATGGAAATCAATAGTGCAGACAGTTTTATCTTGAGCGGCGCACGGAAACCGCGGAAAACGGAAGTTGAAGTCAATCTTGTCGAATGGTTGGTTGCAGGCCACATCGCAGGACCCATGAAGGCAATTGGAGTCCCCGAGGACCGTAATATGGAACCTGGCCAGCAGCCGATCGGTGCGTTGCAGGGAGCGGCTGCAATGGCTCAGCGAGTGGTCTCTACGGGCGCCTCAATGACGCGGCCTATGGATGGCGCCGCGCGAACCTGGCTGCCGCGCACCCTTGGTTGGCCGTTCCGGTGTGTAGCGTTCAGCGGTGTGCTGCTTCCCAGCGATCTGAGCCGTCAGTAAGCGCCGCCACCGGGAGCGACTGTCTCCGGTCAAGTGCAGAATGTTCTGTAGTCTTGCAGCATCTTCTCAAAGAGCGTGATGCTCAAGCGGATTGCCTGAGCACTCTCGTTTCACCGGTCTGTTTCTCGTTCATGGATTGCATGCGCAAATAGCACCGCTCGAGCCATCGCTCGTTGCGTTCGATCGCGAGTGCGGTGGTAAGAGGAATGAAGCGTGGTTCGTTTGGAAAGATGCGCACGACACGCATCCGGCGACGAGGTGCGCCCGGATCAATTGCGCGCATGGATCGAGGCAAGCATTACGAGTGTGCTGAGAGCCGACAATCGACGCATGTTGTGTCTCGCTACGGGGGTGCCAGGCGATGCGGCCCGCTTGCCTGTCGATTCAGATCTCCTCCCGTCGCGGCCACCCACAACCCTATCCGAGCAGCCCTCTCCCTGCTAACGTGTGACCAGTACCGACACAGCGCCGGCACGGCTGCCGGCGTCCGCCGACGCACCCTGCTGCAACTCTGCCCCCGGGACCACTATTGTGACCGACCGCCCTCGCCTCGTTCGCTCCGCGCTCATCACTCTCTTTTTCGCGAGCGCAGCTTCCGTCTCCGCTGTCTCCGCACAGCAGGCCGCACCGCGCTCCGATCGCCCCGTCTGGCCCGACGAGGGTCCGCGCACCTGGACGCCGCGCGCAACTGAAGCCGCAATCACTCCGAACGATCTCCGCACTCGCCTCTATCAGATCGCCGACGACTCCATGCAGGGTCGCGAGATCGGCGCACTCGGCGACTACAAGGCGACCGCCTACATCGCCGACGTGTTCCATCGCCTCGGTCTCAAGCCGGCCGGCGACAACGGTACGTACTTCCAGGATCTCCCCTACGGCGCGTTCGCGCTGCAGGGGCCTGCGCCGCGTCTCTCGGTCGGGAAGAAGACACTCCCCGCCGGCGCACGATGGATTCCGTTGGCGCCAAGTGCCACGACTGGTACCGGAGCAAGGGCTGAGTTCCGTAACACGCCGGTGGTCTTCGCCGGCCGCTTCGGCGACACAGTCACGCTCGATCCGGCTCGCTTCCGCGGCAAGGTGGCGGTGTTCGTGGGCGGCCCGCGCGTGCCGGAGAGCCAGGGTGCCACGGCACGCGTCCCGAGTTGCGACTCTCTCCCGGATCGCTTCGGCGCCGATGCAGCCATCGCCGACGACGCGCGCAACCGCGCCCGTGGCGTGCGGACGTTCGGGCGCCGAGATGAGCGCGCACTCGCGGCAGGCGCCGCAGGCGTGCTGTTCATCGAGTCGATCGATGCATCGGCCGCCGCCGCGGTGATGCATCCACGCGTCGGGATGCCGGTGAGTGATTCACTCATCGCCGCTCCAGCAGGCGCGGTGATCGACAGCGTGACCGCGCAGCAGCTGTTCGGAAAGGCGACGAGCCAGCTCGCAGTAGGCGACGCAGGCGCGACAGTGTCCGCCAACTGGCGCTACAGTTTCAGCGTTTCCGCGACTCCAGGCCGCAACGTGATCGCGATCCGCCCCGGCAGCGATCCCACACGCGCCGGCGAGTACGTGCTGATCAGCGCGCACAACGACCACGTCGGCATGCGTCCCGAAGGCGTGGATCACGATTCGTTGCGTGCCGTCAACATGGTCACCCGGCGGCAGGGCGCGAACGATCCGGTTTGCCGACCCAACGCGGCGCAGCAGCATGAAATCGATTCGCTCATCGCACACGCGCGCAGCATCCGCCCACCTCGTCGCGATTCCATCATGAACGGCGCAGACGACGATGGCTCCGGTACCGTCATACTTCTGGAAGAGGCGGAGAAGTTCGCGAGCGAGCACCCGGAACGCTCCATCATCTTCGTATCGCACACCGGCGAGGAAGCAGGCCTGCTCGGCTCCAAGTGGTTCACCGATCATCCCACGATCTCGCTCGATTCGGTCGCTGCCGCCATCAACATGGACATGGAAGCGAAGGGGCACGTCTGGCAGGTGAAGTTCGGTGGACCGAACTCGATCCAGATGCTCGGCGCACGCAGGCTTTCGCGCGAGTTCGGCGACGTGATCGACTCGGTGAACGCCGTACGTCCGGAGGCGATGGCGATCGACAAGTCGTGGGATGTGCCGGCCAATCCGTGGAACCGGTTCTGCCGCAGCGATCAGGTGAACTACGTGCTGCATCACGTACCGGTCGTCTACGCCTCCACCGGATACGCGCTCGACTACCATCAACCCACCGATGAGCCGCAGTACGCCGACTACGATCACATGGCGAAAGTAGGCAACTTCGTGCACGACATCGCTCTCGCGGTAGCGGACCGTAAGAACAGGCCGGTGATCACCGGTGACGATCCCGCGTTTCCACGCTGCAGGTAACGGAGTTCACATGCGAAAGCTCATCGTATCCGAGTTCGTCACCCTGGACGGCGTGATTCAGGCGCCGGGAGGCAAGGACGAGGATCGGGACGGCGGATTCGAGCACGGCGGCTGGACATGGCCCTACTGGCACGACGACATCGGTAACAGCTTCGTCGCGTTGATGAAGGACACCGACGCATTCCTGCTGGGCCGTCGCACGTACGTGACACACGCCGAGGCGTTCGAGCCGATGCCCGTGGGCGACAAGTTCGGCGATCTCATGAACGCGCCGAAGAAGTACGTCGTGTCACGAACGCTCGAGGAACCAATCTGGCGCGACACCACGATCATTCGCGACAACGTGATCGAGTCGGTGCGTCAGCTCAAGGAGCAGCCGGGAAAGAACATCCTGACCGACGGAAGCAGCCAGCTCGTCCACGATTTGATGAAGCACGATCTCGTCGACGAGCTGCACATGGTGCTGTATCCGCTGACACTGGGAAGTGGCAAGCGGCTGTTCCCTGATGGCGTGTACGCGACGTTCAGCCTGGTGTCAGCGACACCATATCCCACCGGCGTGGTGGGGCTTCACTACGTGCGCAAGCGGAGTTGAGTGCGGGCCGGTCACACGCCGGCCGATCCGCTACCCTCGATCCGGTATCGCCAGCCACGTATTCGGCAACCCGCCGCCGGCCGCGTCCATCAGCAGTACGCTTCTCGCCTGCCCATTAGTCAACGAGCTGGCGTCGACGTCCAGCAGGACGTTCTTGGTGCCTGCTGCAGTTACGCGCAGACGCAGAATGCCGCTCGGAACTGGCGCAAGTATGTAGCCCGACGTGCCTTCGAACGTGATGTTGGTGGCGACCGGCGTCGTGAGCGTCGAATCCGCGCTCGTCAGATAGAAATCCACCGGGCCTGCAGACGGCGATGCATTGATGACTCGCAAT
The DNA here is from genome assembly GCA_027307165.1 of Gemmatimonadota bacterium. GTDB lineage: Bacteria > Gemmatimonadota > Gemmatimonadetes > Gemmatimonadales > Gemmatimonadaceae > Fen-1247. Next base: position 63,219 of record DAHUXM010000014.1, read on the forward strand.
CCAACCTGACCACTCGGAAGAGGCGACACCGTATCCGGTAGAATGAGCAATCCCGCACCGGTCGCATGCTGCGTCACGATCATCGCATAGACGCTGAGGTTCTGGACCAGCAGCTGGGTCGAAGCGATTGTCGTCGTGTCTGTCCCCGCGGTAACTCTGAACTTGCGAGCATTCGTAAGCGCATTGGCATACACCGATGAACCGGAGTCGTACGGCTGCGGCCTCGACAGCGCACTCGTGTCATCGATGAACAGGTTCATCGTGGCATACCGTGGCGCCGCATTGATGAACTGAATGAGTCCCTGCGAAGTCGTATTCCCCGATATTTTATCGAGCTGGCATCCGCTCAATGCAGTCACTCCAGCCAGGAGGCCGATGCTGGCAAGTGCCCGGAAACCCGGTAGTCGTTTGTTACGCATTAGCCCGAAGTGCTGAGACATTGAACTCTTGGTTAGTGACAGTGACTGTGCGACCCGAATACGCCGAATTGCGTCACATTCCGAGCCAGGCCGAACATTTACCCCTTTTCCCGTGATCCGGATCGCCTCCACCTGACCGAAGTTGCCGTCTTGTTGGGTAGTTGTATGACTGTTATAATACAAGCATACATCATGTTCCAGATCGATCCGGGCAATCCTGCACCAATCTACGCGCAACTCGAGCGCGCAGTTCGCACCGCGGTGGCAGCCGGCTGGCTGGAAGCCGGCGACCAGCTCCCCACGGTGCGGCAGCTCGCCGTCATCCTCAAGATCAACGCCAATACCGTCGCCCGGGCTTATGCGGCGCTCGAGCGGGAAGGGGTCGTCGAGACCCAGCGTGGTGTAGGGACGTTCATCAGGCCGCACCCGGAAGGCTCCGGCGTGCGGAGTGCCATGCTCGCGCGCGAGCTCGAGGAACGAGCCGCGGGCTTCATCGCCGACATGTCAGGACTTGGCTTCTCCGCTTCAGAAGTGATCGATCACCTGCAACGCGCTTACCAGAAGGAGGCGTCTTCAAATGGCTGACGACATTGGCATGGCACTCGCCACGATGCGCAATTCACGCAACAACAATCGACCGACGACGCGCGGCTCGCGCCTCAACATCGTCTCGGTCACACTTCTGCTCGTCAGCATTCTCGTGGGCGTGGTGCTGAGCGCCGTAACGGTCTCGCCGTTTCCAGCGATTCTCCTGGCGATAATCGGCATCATTCTCGCCCAGGCTCCGAGAATCGCCCAGGAATGGGAGCGAGGCGTCGTACTCCGGCTCGGCCGCTTCGTCGGATTGCGCGGCCCCGGCCTGTTCTGGGTGACCCCGTTCGTCGAAACCGTCAACAGCTGGATCGACCAGCGCGTCATCACGACCGGCTTCGCCGCGGAGCAATCGCTCACGGCGGATACCGTTCCCGTAAACGTCGATGCGGTGTTGTTCTGGCTGGTACACGATCCGCAGAAAGCGGCGCTCGAAGTGCAGGATTACTTCAATGCAGTAACGTGGGCTGCACAGACTGCGCTGCGCGACATCATCGGCCGCACGTCACTCTCCGACCTGCTGCTGGGCCGAGAACAGATAGAAGGCGAGCTGCAAAAGCTCATCGACGAGCGCTCCAGCCCGTGGGGCGTCACCGTGCAGGCGGTGGAGATGCGCGACGTGCTGATCCCCGAATCGTTGCAGGATGCAATGTCACGTCAGGCGCAGGCGACCCGTGAAAAGCAGGCACGCGTGATACTTGGAGAAGCCGAAGTGGAGATCGCGGCTCTGTTCGACAAGGCGGCGGCAACGTACGGCAGCAATCCGACCGCGCTGCATCTGCGCGCAATGAACATGCTGTACGAGGGACTCAAGGAAAAGGGCGCTTTGATGATCGTTCCGAGCTCAGCCCTGGACACGATGGGCATGGGTGCGCTCGGCGGAACGGCGGCGCTGGGTCAGCAATTTCTGACGCAGCAACAACAAGCCGCTGCGGCTGCGAAGCCGTAGAATCGAGGAAAGCCGTCTCTCAGGTCGTCATTCCCGCTGTAGGGCGCGGATGCATCCGAGCCTTGGGAATCCATGTTATCGATCTCTCCGCTACCGTCATTCCCGCGAACGCGGGAATCCATGTCATCGATCTCTCGACGCGATGACGATGAAGGCTGGTCGGTAGCAGATGGATTCCCGCTTTCGCGGGAATGACGAGCCTTGCGAACTCTTGGGCTGGGACGACAATCGTCCGCCCTTAGTGCGTCCCAGCATGTCCCGCGACGCCCAGCCCGGTCGGCGGGTTTGACCTCGAGCGGCGGTCATCGCGCGTCGTATCGCGATCCGCCGGTGTCTGAACCGGCCGGCCGGCACCAGCCGATTCCCGCCCTGTCCGGGACTGGCTCGCTTCGCCAGCATGCCTGATGTCGTGAATCAACGCGCAGCGGAGACACAGATCTATCGTTCGGCTGCGGCGGCGGAAGATCCCGAACGGGGCGCCGCAGGCCTCGCATGACAGCGCGGCGAGCGCCATCAGCACGATCACGATGGGGCAAAGTATCAGCCCCATCATCACCCAATGGTCAGCGACAAAACCCACGAACGTATCCAGTGTCATCCCCTCTTCCTCCGAACACAGAGACTTGCAAGCTCCATCCCCATCACGCCAGGCACGTCTGACAACGCAACTCTGAAACCAGTATCGGCCAGCCAATGGGAAAGGAGCACTCACAGGTCAAAAAATCGGCCGCACGCACGAATCGCGGCCAGCCGGCTGCCGGTAGCGCCCACCGGACCCTGTCCGTTCGCGAGAGTACCGAGCGCGTACCGAGCGATGGGTCGATGCGGGTCCGGTTCGCTCCAGACGGCGGATCGTGCATTATTGAGTGTGGAAAAACAGTGCCGGCCAGACTAGCTCGGCGACCTCGCCAGAGAAACGACATCAAGGAGTTCAGCAGGTGACCACGATTGCACCGCGGCTCGACATGCCGCCAGTGAACCATACGCCGCGCCCGTACACAGGCCCGACCCGTGAAGCGATCCTGGAGATGCGCCGGCTTTACACCAATCCGGCCATCTTCACCACGTATCACGATCCTCTGCTCATCGTCGAAGGGTTCATGCAGTACCTGTACGACGAGACGGGCCGACGATATCTCGACATGTTCGCCGGTATCGTCACCGTTTCATGCGGTCACTCGCATCCGGAGTTCGTGCGACGCGTTCAGGAGCAAGTCGGAAGGCTGCAGCATGCAACCACGATGTATCTGCATCCCAACTTCGCGCAGCTCGCGAAGAAGCTCGCGTCCAAGATGCCGGCCGGTCTCGACGTCACGTATTTCGTCAACGACGGAACCGAGGCGAACGAGCTCGCGATTACGATGGCGCGCCTGTTCACTGGAAACACCGACATCATCGCGGTGCGGAACGGCTATCACGGCGGCAGCCCAACGGGTCAGGGCCTGACCTCTCACAGCACCTGGAAGTTCCCCGTGTCGGGCGAAGGACACGTGCATCACGCGATCAATCCGCACCCGTACAGGAGTCCGTTCACGGGAACGCCGGAAGAGATTGCGACGATGAGCGCACGCGACATACGCGATCTCATCAGATACTCCACGCCCGGAAAGGTCGCGGCATTTCTCGCCGAGCCGATCCAGGGAGTTGGAGGAGCAACGCACGGCGCGCCGAACTATCTGAAGGAAGCGTACGCGATCGTGCGCGGAGCCGGCGGTCTCTGCATCGCCGACGAAGTGCAGACAGGATTCGGGCGCACGGGCGACCACTACTGGGGATTCCAGAACTTCGATGTGGTTCCGGACTTCGTAACGATGGCCAAGGGGCTTGGCAACGGCGCGCCAATCGGCGCGGTGACGACGCGAATGGACATCGCGCGAACGTTGTCTCAGCGCATCCACTTCAACACGTTCGGCGGGAACCCAGTGTCGATGGCCGCTGGACTGGCGGCGATGGACATCATCGACGAGGACGGCCTTCAGGAGAACTCGCGCGTCATCGGCGCGCGCCTCAAGAAGGGACTCGAGCGGTTGCAGGAGTCACACGAGCTGATCGGCGACGTACGCGGAATGGGACTCATGCTCGGCGTCGAACTCGTCCGCGACCGCGGGACAAAGGAGCCGGCGAAGGCTGAGACAGTCGAGATCCTCGAGGCGACACGCGAGCTCGGAGTGCTGATCGGCAAGGGTGGCCTGGATGGCAACACGCTCCGGATCAAGCCACCCATGTGCATCACAGCGGACGACGTCGATTTCGCGCTCGAGGTATTTGATCAAGCGTTCGCCCGGGTGGAAGGCAAGTGACACACGCCGGGCGGCGCGTGCGGGACGCAGATTCTTATCGCGTACTTAACGCGCCTTCCGGGCCAGTCAGTCTTACATTCACCCCTGCTTTTCGTGACATCCGGGGGATGACATGTTTCTGCTGGTCGCGCTCGTGTTGTTGGTGTTGTGGGCCGTGGGGTTCTTCATCTTCCCTGCCGTCGGCGTACTGATCCACATCCTGCTGGTGCTCGCGATCATCGCGGTCCTCTGGCACTTCCTCACCGGACGCGGGATGCGCGTGTAGACGCACGTGTAGACGCACGTGTGTACATCATGACCGGACACGGATGAACTCTGTGGCACTTGTGCGCCACGAAGCTCATCCGTGCTGTACGGAACTACATCGGCTCGTCCGCGGATGGTCCGTATGATCCCGGCACGGGAACGCCGAGCAGTCGGTAGTACACACCGAGCTGCGCGCGATGATGCACGAGATGGTTTAGCATCGTGCGACGGATGGCAGCGCCCTTGGGCATGGTGAAGATCACGTAATCACCGTTATGCATGGTCCAGGGCGTCGCCACCGTGGTCGAGTCGAGACTCGCGAGCGCCGGCCGGAGTTGACTCACCTTCTTATCGAAGACGGCGAGCAGATCCTGGGCGGTGTCGTACCTGTTCCGTTCGTATGGGCCCTTTGCGAAATCCAGCTCGTCGCTGCCGAGGATCGTGATTCCGTACTGCGGTATTTCCGCGACGTGCGAGGCGAGGCTGCTGAGTGTCATCGACTTTTCGTGCGGACGCCAGTCACTGTTGCCGGATGGAAAGCGCTCCAGCATGCGGCGCGTTGTGGCGAGCTCGCTTTCCAGATCGGTGTAGAGCGACTCCGCCACGCTTTCTGAAGATGATTTTGTCATGTGGATCCAATCCAGTTGGACGTTTGTGCGGTTCGCGCGAGACGGTTATCACATATAATATGTAGCCGTAACCAAAAAAATAGGCACAGGATCCGTGTCACTCGTCGCCCTGTTCGCAATCGCGATCGTTTCCGTTACCGCCCATTCCGGCTCCGTCGGATTATCCAGTTTCACAGCCGTCGACACGCAGTACGGCGATACGATTCACGCCGCGATCTGGTATCCGAGCACTAGCCCTTCGCGCGATACCACAATCGCCCTGCAGTCGCTCCGCGTTGCGCCAAACGGAGAGGCTACTCTGCCCGCGGTGCATCGGCCATTGATCGTCATCTCGCATGGTACGGGCGGAGACGAATTCGGTCACTGGGACACCGCCGAAGCGCTCGCGCGGGCCGGATTCATCGTGCTTACGATACGGCATCCTGGCGACAACAGCCGCGATCATTCCGGATTGGGAACCGATCGGTATCTGTATGGGCGATCCGCCCAGGTGAAGGCGCTCCTCGACGCCGTACTTTCCGATGGTACATGGCAGGCGCGGATCGATGCGTCACGCATCGGCGTTCTTGGATATTCTGCTGGCAGCCTGACTGCACTCGAGTTACTTGGCGGGCGGCCGGACCCGAATCGTCTTCGCGGATATTGTATCGCACATCATGCTGATCCGTTGTACTGCACGTCTCCTCTTCATGGTCACATCACGATGACCGGACGTTACACGACCCCGACTGCGGATCATCGCATTCGGAGCGGCGTGCTGTTGGCTCCCGCCTGGTCATTTCTGTTCGATCGTGCCGGTCTCGCCGAAGTTCACGCGCCACTTCTGATCGAGCGCGGCTCGCGTGATCAGGTTGTCATCGAGCCTGACAACGCCCTGCACGTCACTTCACTGTTGCCAGTGAAGCCGGTATCGGGCGTGATCCACGGTGCGACTCACTACTCGTTTCTTGCGCCGTGCGGCGCGGCTCTGGCGCGCGTGGTGGCCGGGATATGCACGGACCCGCCAGGCTTCTCGCGATCATCGATGCACGCGAAACTCGACGCGACCATCGTCCAGTTCTTCGAGAGAACGCTGCCTCGCGCTCCAAAGACGCAGGCACGCGCGAGGTAGGCACGTGCAAGGCGTGGATGCATCGCCTCATGGTACCTCTACGTCTGATCCAAAGCCGATCCGAGCACTGCCGCGGTGCCGCAGAGAAGAGCAGCGAATGCGAAAGTGACGAATATGAAAGCGAACGCGGGTAGTTGCATCACCTCGCCAACCTTGACGGCTACCATGCGCACGTCGGCTCCGCGCGCTGCTTCGGTCGCAAGCAATGCGAACCAGCCCAGTATTGCGCCGATTGCCGCTACCGATCCGCGCGCGTGTGCCCGCCGGTCGACGACACCGTAGGCGAAGCCGATCACAGGCAGGCTCACCCAGCCGATCCACATCGTCGCCATCACGCAGATCGCGGCGACGATCACAACGCGAGCAACGTATCGCAGCACGGTCACCTTGTCGGTCTCAGGTCGAGTGTCGCACTCGTCGCGGCCGCTGGGAGATCCGCTGCAGTGCGCGGGACCAACAATGGTTGAAGCTCGCCGTGTTCCCAGAATGCGAGATGGTCGCTGTACCTTGGGCTCATTGGATTACCGCTCTGCCCGCCGGGAAACGTGCCCCACGCGTGAACTTCGGGCCCCATTTCCACAACCATTCTCCAGCTCGGGCCGTAATGTCCGGTTCCGGTGGACGGGGTCAGCGTTCCAGTCCCACCGGGCACGGGAATACGGAGCGCGGAGAAGGCCGGTATGTGGAGAAGATGGTAGATATTGGTGAAACGAATTCGATCCCAGCGCCATCCACCCGCATCCGGCGCACCGTATTTTCGGGTCACGCTATCGTATGCAGCGACGAGGCTCTGCGCCAGAATGTCATCACGATCTTCGACGATGTTCTGCGTTCGCCGATCATCCCACCACGCATTGCCGGGCTGGCTCATCAATTCCGCGAGCACGGCGGTAGTGGGCGTCGCGACACGTACGCCGTTTCGCGTCAGCTCATCCCACGTGCGATCGGACAACTCCCGCATAGCTGCTTCGAACAGTACGGCGCGCTGATTGTTCAGCGCGTAAGTGCGATCCCACTGCGCCAGCAGTCCCGCAGCAGAATCGAGCGCCGCGTTGCTCCGTCCGCGAGCGCGCTCCGTCTTCGCCGCGGCAATAAAATACGGGACGAACAGATCTGCACGCATGCTGCCGGGATCGGTCTGCCAGCGAATCATGTCGTCCGGTGTGACTCTCGCGTTGGCGCGCAGCAGTTCATTGATTCTCAGTGCACGCCACACTTCGTAACCATGATCGGTACCAAGGTATCCAAACTCCGATTCCGGAGTTTCAGGTTCCTGATTTGCCGATGCGAGAAATCCCTGCGGGGGGTCGAACGACTGTGGATATTTGTCGACCGGCCAGAAACCCTGCCAGTCGCTCGTACTCGTGGAACCGTCGCGGATCGTCTCTCCATCTCCGTCACCCGCTCGAATCGGAAAATGACCGGTCGAGCGAATCGCGATCGAGCCGTTGCGATCGGCAACGAGCATGTTCTGCGCGGGCGCAAGAAAGTTGCGCGATACTATATCCTGAAATTCGTGCGTGTTGCGTGCGTGTGACGCGTCGTGCAACGCCTGCAGCTCGTGGGACGGCTCGAGCACGGTCCAGCGCATCGATACCCAGTGGCCGTGTTCTTTGGTCATCGGTCCGCGATGCGTGTACCGCACTGTATCGGTGTGAATCACACGTCCTGACTGATCGCGATACTGCTCGATGCGTCGTGAGAGCGGACGCCACCGTCCGTCGAGCATGTACCTTGCAGGATTGATGGAATCGTCAACTGTCTCGCGATAGAAGTCCATGACGTCCGCGGCGGTGTTCGTGAAGGTCCACGATACGTCGCGGTTGAATCCAATGATCACGGCCGGAGCGCCCGGGATCGTAACTCCGTAAACGTCGAGCTTTCCCGGCACTACGAGATGCACTTCGTACCATATGCTTGGAAGCGTCAGCTCCAGATGCGGGTCACAAGCCAGCAGCGCGTATCCGTCCTTCGTGCGCGCGGGGGATACCGCCCAGTTGTTGCTCGCGAATGCAGGCTGCGATTCGGCACCCGGATCGTCGGTCCGGAAACGCTGATACAACGACGACAACGCGATCGCGGTGCGGTCCGGCGCGCCGGGAGCAACGATCGTCTCGAAACGATCGTGCGGCGCTGTCCAGCCGGGTTGCGGCTGGATCGGTTCTTCGATGGGAGTGTGCTGCGGAAACACCGACCGCGCGGCGCTATCACCGACGAGTGCGGCTGCGCGCACCAGCATGTGATCCGGATCGCCGGATGCGAGTGTCCATCCCATCCTGTTGAGCAGGTGAATGGAGTTGATCGAGCGCCAACGCTCGGGCCTGGCGTTCAGCAGCTTGTATTCTATTGGATAGTCGCGCGGCTTGAGCGAATCGATGTATGCATTCACTCCGGCGGCGTACGCATCCAGGATCCTGCGCGCTTCGCTGTTCGGATCGACTGCCGCGAGCTTCTGCTCGGCGGCGCGCGGCATTCCGAGCAGCCGCGGTGTTTCATCCAGCTCCAGTGCGCGCGCTCCGACCAGTTCGGTCAGTCGCCCGGACGCCGCGCGCGTCTGGATGTCGAGCTGAAACAGACGATCCCGCGCAACGACGTACCCAAGGGCGCGGTAGGCATCTTCTTCGGTTGTCGCGAATATGTGCGGAACGCCACGGTCGTCATAGCGGACGTCGACCGTGCCCTCGAGACCGGGAATTGCGACGGTTGCCTTTCGCGGCAGGACCGCGTTGCCCGCGGCGCCCCAGACTCCGCTCACAGGATCGAGCAATCCACCCAGAGGCGGGAGTGGTCCGACCGGACGCACGCCGGCATAGACGGCGCCGCAGAGCGCGACGGCAGAAAGTGCGAGTACGAGTGGTTTTGGCAGCACGATTGTAGTGCGAGTAAGATACAGCGCCGAGCCGGATCTGCCCCGAGGTGACCCTCAGTGAACGCTTTTCGGATGGCCGGCATCCAACCCTCAGTCCACCGTGAGATTGGGGCCGACGACCACTGTAACATTGGGAGCTTTCCAGTACCACCATCCAGCGGTAGCGGCGCATGAGTGAAGCGCACCTGATCGCACGGGTGCTGGAGGGCGACCGGCTGGCCGGCCGCGAGCTGTACGACGCTCATGCCTCAAGAGTTTATCGGTTGGCGTATCGCATGACGTGCGACGAGGATATGGCGCGGGAATGCACTCAGGACACTTTCATTCGTGCCTTCTCCAGACTGAACGGGTTCCGGCAGGAAGCGGCCTTCGGGACGTGGATTCATCGAATCGCGGTGTCCGTCGTGCTGCAGGCATTGAGAAGCCAGCGCCGGCGGTCTGCTCGCTTCGTGGACATGGACGAAGCGCGCGAGGTTGCCGCTGGCGATGACGGGCACGACGCCGAGCTGGCGAGCCGGCTTGAACGCGCGGTGGATGAGCTGCCGGAGATGTATCGCACGCCGCTCATCATGCACGATCTGGAAGGCTACACACACGCTGCAATCGCCGACGCGTTGTCGATTGCGGAAGGAACGTCCAAGACACGCGTCGCTCACGCACGGGCAAAGTTGCGTGACACGCTGACGGCTTTGAGGGACCAATGACGTCCGGGGATGGAGAGAGCACTTCGATGGAAGAGGAACGAATGAATGAGATGATCCGGCAGACGCTGGCCGCGTCACGACGACCACCCGAGCCTCCGCTCGACGCAATGTGGCTACAGATCGAGGAGCGGGTTTTCGGCGACGCGAAACCGCGACTCGTTCTTCACACGCGCGCCTCACGCTGGCTCATCCCAACCCTCGCTGCAGCGGCTGCTCTCGTATTCGGAGTTGGTCTTGGCTGGTACGCGGCACCGCGCACCGTCGTTACGCGAGTCGTTGCATCGCCGGCCGCTGCAACTCCGGCGACACAGCAAGTTGCGTCCGAAGATGCAACTCCGTCGAGCACGGAAGCCCCAAACAATGTCGCGAGCACGATTCAGTCGCGCGAAAATGCACGGATACAGAATGCACATTCAGTCACGACGCCCGACTCGCGGGATCTGGCGGCGGCGCGACTCGCATCTCAGTTCAACGATGCCGGCGGCGGATCCGAGATGAGTCGGTACCTGGCGCAGACTGCGGTGTTGCTCGCCTCGCTGCCGTCCGACCGGGCGGCGGCCGAGTCCGATACGGCGGTCGCAACGCGCGCCGGCGAGCTGCTTACCCAGACGCATCTGCTGCTCGATTCAAAGGCTGGGAGCGATCCGACGCTACACAGGCTGCTCGAAGATCTCGAGCTGGTGCTGGCGCAAGTAGCGCGTCTGCGCGGCCAGCGTAATGGAACGGATCTGCAATTGATACATCAGACACTCACTGCCCACGACGTACTTCCGCGCGTCCATGACGCGACGATCGAAGCCAGCATCACTGACTGAGGATTCACCGAACATGCGCATCTACACACTCGTCTCGCTCACTTCGGCCATGTCGCTTCTCGCGTCGGCCGCGCCAGCCCAGACACCCGCCCCTGCGATCGCTCCGGCACCCCCGACAGAAATATTGCCGCTCGAGAAACTCGACGGTCTCAAGGAGCTCGACTGGATCGACACCGACCTGCCTCGCACCATGGCTGCTTCGGCCGCACGTATGGCAGCGGACGACGCATGGATGCTCAGGGGGAAGCTCGCGCCAATGGCGGCGGCGCTCGCGACACCAGGTCTCGATCTTGATTTCGACCTGGACTACGCACCACGCGCGTTCGCTGGATTAGCCGAATCCCCGCGCCCATCATGGGCCGCGGATGATCCAGCCGATTCACTCTATCGTCTCGCCCGCCAGACTCTCAACTCGGGTGATTACCGTCGCGCAGCTCAGCTGTTCGCGCAGATCACGCGCCAGTACCCGACTTCGCAGTACCGTGCGGACGCCGCGTACTGGCGTGCATTTGCACTCTATCGCATCGGTGGCATCGCCGATCTGCACGAGGCGCTGCAGGCACTCGACTCCGCTGGAACGCGTAGCGCGACCACGCCTGAAAGGGCGAGAGTAAGAGCGACCGAAATGAAAATGGCGATTGCCGCTCCCGCTGTCGAACCGGGCGAATCGCGCGCAATGACGCTCTATTTGAATGCACGGGGCTCGTCGGACAGGGAAGCGGCGGTGCTCGCAACACGAATCCGTGGCGCACTCGCGGCTCGCGGCGACGCAACTGCCGCGGCGCAGATCGCCCGTACCGCCGATTCCAGCGCAACATCGTGCGACGAAGAAGACGCGCAGCTCCGCGTGGAGGCGCTTAACGCGCTCGTACAGATGGATCCGAAGAACGCCGATCCGGCAATCGCGAAGGTGCTCGCGCGCCGCGACGCCTGCTCGGCGCCGCTTCGCCGCGGTGCGCTCGGGCTGATCGCACGTTCGAATGACGCGCACAACACCGATCTGCTGATCGGCACGGCCAAAAGCGACCCATCACTGGAAGTACGCGCGGAAGCGATTCGTTTGCTTGGCCGCACGCCGGACGACCGCGCGACTGCAGCGCTCGTAGGATTCGCGACGACGACTACCGACAAGGCTCCGCTTCAGCGTATTGCCGTGCGGTCGCTTGCCGCGCAACAGTCGCCTGCATCGACCCAGGCGCTCCGCAGCCTCATGACACGCACCGACGTATCGAACGACGTACGGATCACCGCACTTCACTATGCAGGCAAGAAGGATCTGCAGCTCTCCGACCTGATCAAGATGTACGATGCGTCGGCCGACAGATCCACGCGGGAAGAGATCATCTCGCTCCTGGACCAGCGGCCGGAGCCGCAAGCCGCCGACAAGCTCATCGACATCGCGCGCACGAGCACCGACCCGAGCATGCGCCGGCAGGCGATATCTGCTCTGTCACGCAAGAAGGATCCGCGTGTCACTAAACTCCTCCTCGACATCATCGACAAATGAAGACACATGGGTTCCTCATCGGCGCTGGCGCACTCGCGCTCGCTGTTTCGTTCAGCGGCGCGCCGGGAACGCTCAGTGCGCAGTCGCTCACGTCGCGCAGCAATTCGAGCTCCGCTACACGCGTGCAGTTCGAATTCGCAGGACGCCCCGACGTATGCGGTGATGGTCAGGCGTTTCTCTCGACCGGAGGCGGCTCATCGTATTACGGCCAGGTGAACGTCATCAACGGCGTCACGAGTCAACCGTGCGCGGCGGGGCCAGTTCGTGTAGTGATCGACCGCGCGGACGGTGTAGTTACGAATATCCAGACAGTTGCCGGTCCACTGCACACTGCGGAAGGCGCTACCGATCTCGGTACCGTCTCGGGCCGCGAGGCTTCGGACTATCTGATGTCACTCGCAACGAATACCGACGGCCGTGCAAGCCGGCAGGCGATTCTGCCCGCGGCTATTGCCGATGGCGTCGATATTACGCCGGCCCTCGTCGGCATCGCGCGCGACCAGAACCGTCCATCGGATACCCGCCGCGCGGCGCTCTCGTGGCTCGCGCGCGACGATGGCAGCGACTCCAGGGCGCAGACTGCCCAGGCAACCGATCTGCTGTTGCGCATATCACGCGACGAGAACGAGACCCAGTCACTGCGCCGCTCCGCGCTCAACATGCTCGGCCGCGTGGGTCACGGCGCCGGTATTCCGTCTCTGATTCAGTTGGCGACAGACAATTCGGCGTCCTGGATCGGCGAGGAGAGCGTGAGGGCGCTATCGCAGTCCGGCGATCCTCGCGCGCGCAACTTTCTACGCAGGGAAGTAACGCGCACCGGCATCTCCGACGCAACACTCGCAGCTGCCGTGCGCGGACTCGGCGGCAATGAGGCAACCGGCAAGGATATCGACCTGCTACGCAGCTCGTTTGGAACGATGACGAGCGACCGCGCGCGTGCAGCAGTGCTCGAGGTGATCGGCCAGCGCGGAACCACCACCGACACTCAGTGGCTCCTCGGCGTCGCACGCAACTCGCAGATGTCCGCGGAGGCGCGCCGTCGCGCTCTGGATCTCGCTGCGCGGAGCGCGAGCGGCCGCACGCAGACGATTGCGCTCTACGACAGCATGGAAGATCCGAGCCTCAAGGAAGCGTTGATCCGCATCTATGGCCAGAGCGACGATCGCGCATCCGTCGACAAGCTCATCTCGATCGCGAAGAGCGACAGCAATTACATGCTGCGCCGGCGAGCGATTGCGTCGCTTTCACGTACGCAGGATCCGCGCGGGCGCGAAGCGCTGCAGGAGATCACGGTTCGGTAGCAGTTCGGGGTTTGTTCGGTATCAATGGACTCCGTACGTCCGCGTGCGCTGACGCCGACCTGCGTCCTCCGCCCCATGGCAAGCGCGTGACGCTGGCTAGATTCCAGCGTCACGACTATGACACATGGCACAACCACCGACCGCAGAGCGAATCAGACAGGAGAGGGCAGGGTGATGGAGCAGGTCGCGCATCGTTCAGGTCCAGGCTACGACGCGATAGAGCCAGTCAGCGATCTCGAGGAGCGTTTTTTCGAGGTCTCGCTCGACATGCTCTGTTGCCTGGATTTCAACGGCTACTTCAAGCGGCTCAATCCAGCATGGGAGCGCACACTTGGATTTACATGCGATGAGCTGAGGTCGCGGCCGTTCATCGAGTTCGTGCATCCGGACGATCGCGCGCGCACTCTCGAGCAGAACGCCAGGGTACGAGCGGGCGGCCACGCCCTCGGCTTCGAAAACCGCTACGTCTGCAAGGATGGCAGCTATCGATGGCTGCTATGGAACGCAGCGCCGGACGCCGGCCGCAGCACGATCTATTCCGTGGCGCGCGATGTGACAGCCAAGAAGCAGGCGGACGATGAGCGCGAGCGTCTCGTGACCGAGCTGCAGGCGGCGCTCGCTGAGATCCGCACACTGGAGGGGATCGTGCCGATCTGCTCGTACTGCAAGAAGATTCGCGATGACGATTACTACTGGCAGACGGTGGAGAGCTACATATCGAAGCGGATGAACACACGCTTCAGCCACAGCATCTGCCCGTCTTGCTATACCAGGGAAACGGAACCGATGCTCGCGAAGTTCGAGCGCGACAACCCCGTGTGACACGAGAGAGACTCGTCAATCCCGCGAAATCGGGAATGACGACGCTAATCCAGCGCCTCGACCGCGATCGACGGATCGGCCTTCCTCAATCGCATCCAGATAAAGTACGTCGGCACACCCAGGGACAGTGCGGCGATTCCTATGAGGCTGTGCCTGGGATCGCTGTAGATGGTCGTCCCCACCACTATCCAGCTCGCGATCATGAAGAACGCCGTGGTCCACGGGTGGCCCGGCACGGTGTATCCCACTACACTCGTACGCTCACGATCCCGCGCCCGAAATACGAACAGCGCGAGCGCTGCCAGTCCGTAGAAGATGAAATCCACCGAAGTCACGTAGCTCATGATGGATTCATAGCTTCCCGACGCGGCGACTATCGCGCACAGCGTACCCTGAAGCGCTATCGCAACTGTTGGCGTGTGCGATCGTGGTGAGATACGCGCGATTGCCTTGAAGAACAATCCGTCGGCTGCCATCGCCTGATACACGCGCGGTGTGGCGAACATTCCCTGGCTCAGGAAGCCGAACGTCGACAGCGCGATGCAACCCGCCATTACTTCGGCGCCGATGTGCATCCGGCTCGACACGTGATCGACGACGGCCGCGGCGGGCGTAACCGTACTCGCGAGCCCGTCGGCGCCGAGCGCGAGGAGAAATACCGCGTTCACCGCAAGATAGAGTGCCACGACTCCGAGCACGCCGTAAAGCATCGCGCGCGAAAGGTCGCGTGCAGGATCGCGCATGTCAGCGGCTGCGAAGCTCGCCGTTTGCCATCCACCATACGCGAACATCACCGGCGTAAACGCAGCCGCGAGCGCACTGAACGGGTGTACCGGCATCGTTCCGCTCATCGACTCCGAAGCGGTACCGTGCGCCATTATGGCGACACCGCACCCGATTATCGCAACTATGGCGACGACCTTCAGAATCATAAACAGACTCTGAGTCTTGTTGCCGGCACGCAGATTGGCGCAATTGATTCCGGTCAACAGCGCAAGCGCGAGCACCGCAACCGTCGTCTCGGATATCGGCAACGGGACAACCGCGAGAAAATAGCGCGCGAATATCACCGATACTGCAGCGATCCCACCGGTCTGCACGACCAGCAGTATCGCCCAGCCGAACATGAACGCGATCGCGGGATGAAAGGCGTCCCGCATGTACGCGTAGTGTCCGCCGCGCGCGGGATGGCGCGCCGCGAGCTCGGCGTACACGAACGCACCGGCCAGCGCTATGACTCCGCCGATCGTCCACACGATCATCATGAGCACGCCGCTGTGCACCATGTTCGCGACGACGGCGGGATTGCTGAAGATCCCGGCACCGACGATACCGCCCATGACGAGCATCGTCGCGTCGAAGATTCCGATCTTCGGGATCGAGCGGTCCTTCACGATGGCACTCGCCGGTCCGCTACCCATCCAGCAGCGCCAGTACTCTGTCGATCTGCTGCTCCGTATTGTAGATGTGCGGGGCAAATCGAATCACACCGCCGCCACGAATGGAGTGCGATACGTTGTGTTCGTTCAACCTTCGCGAAATCGTTTCGGCGTCTTTCGCTCTGAACGACACTATTCCCGCTCGGCGACTGGCGTCGCGCGGCGTCACGAGCGACAGGGTTGGTATCGCCGACATCCCTTCTACGAGTCTGCCAGCCAGCGCATGGATCCGCGACGCCACTGCGTCGAGGCCGATCTCGTGCAGCAGCTCGAGGCTCGAGTCCATCCCGACCATGTCCTGATATGGAATTGTAGCGACCTCGAACCTGCGAGCATCGTCCTCGTATGTGAGATCGTACTCCAGCATGTGCGAGAAGTCCTCTGCGCCACGCACGCTGAGCCAGCCTACAGTGCGCGGCTCCAGCATTTGAATCAACTCTCGTCGCACGTAGCAGAATCCGGATCCCCAGGGAGACAGCAGCCACTTCTGTGCGCCACACGACAGAATGTCCACGTGGCACGCATGCACGTCCAGCAACGTGGTCCCTACTCCCTGAATCGCATCGACGACGAACCATATCTTTCGGTCGCGGCACATGGTGCCTATGGCAGCCAGATCCGCGCGATCGCCGGACACGAACGACACCCACGATATCGCGACAACTGCAACGTCGCCACGATCGAGCCTGGCCGGCAGCGCGTCCCAATCTGGGAGCCCGTTCGGAAGCAGGCTCAGCTGTTCGTATCGTGCGCCGCCTCTGCGCTGAATCGCCATCCATGGATACACGTTGGCAGGAAACTCGCCGTCGTATCCAAGGATCACCTTCTCTCGCGCGATCGGAAGGACCTGCGCCGCGATGTTGAGTCCCGTGCTCGTATTGGGAACGAGAGCTATCTCATCGCTGTCGGCGCCAACCAGGCCGGCGCACAGCCCGCGGGCTTTCGCCAGTGCGGCGAACTGTTCGTCCAGCGCGATCTTCCACGGCTCAGCGCGAAGCCGAGTCCAGCGATCCAGCTCGCTGACGGTGCGCGCAGGCAGCGGTCCGGTCGCCGCAGCGTTGAGATACGTGGTGGTGCCGCTGGCGGCCCAGGGAAATTCCTTTGCTATTTCGAATGACATGTCGGTGGAGTTATCGTCAACTGGGAAACGTTCGCTCTCCTGCGCCCGTCGCGCCAGTGGTCTGTACGATCCCGTAGCGTTGCGAGTGCGCCGCGCGCGCACTATCTTCGCGCCCGCACACTGCAGCTCCCCAGAATCTCGCACGATTTCAAGTTGGAGGAATGGATGTCCCAGCTCTCACAGCGGCCCGAGTACGACGTATGTATCGTAGGCTCAGGCGCTGGCGGTGGAATGGCCGCCTACGTTCTCACCAAGGCCGGCGCAAATGTCGCGCTGCTCGAGGCGGGGCCTGAATGGTACAGCACTCGCGATTCCAAGATGCTCGTACCGGCCTACGCGTCACCGCGCCGGGGCGCAGGCTCGCGCGAAAAGCCGTTCGGTGAGTTCGATGGCTGTATCGGTGGCTGGGATATCGAGGGCGAACCCTACACCACCGCGCCAGGCACCAAGTTCTCGTGGTGGCGCGCCCGGATGCTGGGCGGCCGGACCAACCACTGGGGCCGCATCTCGCTCCGATTCGGCCCCGACGATTTCCGCGGCAAGAGCATCGACGGACTCGGCGACGACTGGCCGATCGGCTACGACGACATCAAGCCGTACTACGACGAGGTCGACAAGCTCATCGGCATCTTCGGGAGCAACGAAGGGTTGCGCAACAATCCGGACGGAATCTTTCAGCCCGCGCCCAGGCCGCGCTGTTACGAGCTGATGATCAAGCAGGCGTGCGACAAGCTGGATATCACCTGCATTCCTGGACGTCTTTCAATCCTGACGCGTCCGCTGAACGGCCGAATGGCCTGTCACTATTGCGGACAGTGCGGCCGCGGCTGCCAGACGAACTCCAACTTCTCGAGCCCCGGCGTTCTGATCAAACCTGCACTCGACACGGGCAAGCTCACCCTCATCACGGGTGCGATGGCGCGCGAAGTAACGATCGACAAGAACGGAATCGCAACGGGCGTCACCTACATCAGAACCAGGGATGGATCCGAGCAGCATGTTCGCGCTCGCGTGGTGGTACTGGCCGCTAGTGCCTTCGAATCGGCGCGACTCATGCTCAACTCCAAATCCGCGCTCTTTCCGCACGGTCTCGCGAACTCCAGCGGCATCATAGGCAAGTACATCACCGATACCACCGGGGCCGGCCTCAACGGCTTTATCCCGAAGATGGTGAACCGCATGCCGCACAACGAGGATGGAACCGGCGGCAATCACATCTACATGCCGTGGACCAAGGACAACAAGAAGCTCGACTTCCCGCGCGGATATCACATCGAGGTCGGCGGCGGTTTCGATGCTCCGTCGTACGGATTCATGGGCGGAATTCAGCGCTACCCCAACGCCGGCGGTTACGGCAAATCACTGAAGGACGACTATCGTCGCTACTTCGGCGCCAGTGTCGGATTCGCGGGACGTGGCGAGATGATTCCGAGCGACGACTGCTACTGCGAGCTGGATCCGAAAGTTGTGGACAAGTACGGCATTCCGGTTCTCCGCTTCCACTGGAAGTGGAGCGATCACGAGATCAATCAGGCAAAGCACATGCAGGAAACCTTCCGCTCGATCGTGGCCGAGATGGGCGGCGAGGTATTCTCGCCAATGCCTACGCGTGAAAGGGACTACGGCCTCGCGGCCGGCGGTACGATCATCCACGAGCTGGGAGCTACACGCATGGGCAACGACCCCACCAAGTCGGTGCTCAACAAAAATTGCCAGGCCCACGACGTGAAGAATCTCTTTGTCGCGGATGGCGGCCCGTTCGTATCGCAGGCGGACAAGAATCCCACGTGGACGATTCTCGCGCTCGCGTGGCGCACGAGTGATTACATAACGCAACAGCGCAAGACGGGGGCACTATGAGCGACGACAAGAACAACGGAATGAGCCGCAGGGACGCACTCAAGCTGCTCGGTGCTGTCCCTCTCACCGGTGCGCTGCACTGGACGCCCGAAGCGATCAGCCGGGCCACCCACGTGCTGCAGCAGGATGACGCCGAGGCGCCCAAAGTAAGGCCCAAGTTCTTTACAGCTCACGAAGACGCGACCGTCCGAATCCTCGTCGATCTGATCATCCCGCGCGACGAGCGCTCCGGCAGCGCGACAGATGCGCGCGTCCCGGAATTCATGGACTACATGCTCGGCGAGGCCAGCGAGATGAATCGGGTCGAGATGCGGGGTGGACTCGCGTGGCTCGACACCGAATGTCGCACGCGCTTCAACGCTGATTTTGTGAAGTGCACCGACGCGCAGCGTCGTCAGCTGCTCGACGACATCTCGTGGCCCGAAAAGGCTCGCCCGGAGCTGAGCCACGGCGTTGCGTTCTTCAACAGCTTCCGCGATTTCACTGCGTCCGGCTTCTTCTCATCACAGATGGGATGGAAGGACGTGAGATACATCGGGAACGTCTTCAATCCGAACTGGAACGGCTGCCCCACGGAAGTGCTGCACCAGTTGGGCGTCAGTTACGACAGTTAGAGGAATCAATGAGCAGTAACAGACTCGGCATCGGCTTCATTGGCAGCGGTTTCATCGCCCGGTTCCATCTCCAGTCGTTCGTCGGAGTGCGCGACGCGGACGTACTTGGGATCTGGAGTCCGAACCGTGAGAACGCAGCCGCGACCGCGGCGTTCGCGCGCACGCTCGATGTTGGAAATGCCCGCGCGTACGATTCCATCGCCGACATGGTCGCCGATCCCGCGATCGACGCCATCTGGCTGCTCGGCCCCAACTTCTCCCGCATCGATAATGTCAGGGCGATAGTCGCAGCGATCGAGAGTGGCAGGGGCACTCTCAAGGCAATCGCGTGCGAAAAACCGCTTGCATGCAACGTCGCCGAAGCCACGACGGTCCTCGAACTCGTCGAGCGCGTTGGACTGATGCACGGCTATCTCGAGAACCAACTATTCTCTCCGCAGATCGAGACCGGCCGGTCGCTGATCTGGAGTCGCGGCGCAGCGACCACCGGACGCCCGTATCTCGCGCGCGCAGCCGAAGAACACAGTGGCCCGCACATGCCATGGTTCTGGCGCGGCGACATGCAGGGCGGCGGTGTGCTCAACGACATGATGTGTCATTCTGTGGAGCTGGTGCGCTATCTGCTCACAAAGCCCGGCGATCCACGCAACTCGCTCACGCCCGTTTCCATCAACGGCCGCATCGCGAGTCTCAAATGGAGCAGGCCGGAGTACGCCGAACGTCTGCGCAGGACAATGGGGAAGGATGTCGATTACAGCAAGCATCCGTCCGAGGATTTCGCCGGTGCAACGATCGAGTTCGAAGCGAGCGACGGTACGCGAGTGATCGGTGAAGCGAGCACATCCTGGAGCTTCGTCGGCGCGGGACTTCGCCTCTCCGCCGAACTACTCGGCCCTGAGTACTCCATGTCATGGAACACACTCGACAGCGGACTCAACCTGTTCTTCAGTCGCGAAGTGAGCGGCAAGGCAGGCGAGGACCTGATCGAGAAGCAGAACGCCGAGATGGGATTGATGCCCGTGGTAGCGAGCGAAGCCGCCGCGTACGGTTACGAAGCCGAGAACCGCCATTTCACCCGCGCATTTCTCAGCGGCGAGACACCGTTGTTGACATTCCACGATGGCCTGGAGGTCGTGAAGCTGCTGATGTCCGCATATCGCAGCGCCGAAGAAGGCAGGACCATCGAGCTGCCCGCAAAAGGAATCGAAAATTTCCAACCCGCCGTCGCCCGCGGGAAATGGCGTCCATGACCCCACCATCCACGCGCCGAATCGGTAGTCGCGCCTGCGCGACAATACCTCCCACGCGCCGAATTGGTACGCCTGCGTAGGGCGCGGATATATCCGCGCCTGGCCCGGTTACGTGCAATCGGATCCGGATGTCCGCCGGATATCCGCGCCGTCACCCCGTTACGTGCAATCGAAATCGGATGTCGATCGGATATCCGCGCCTGGCCCCATTACGCACAATCGATTTCGGATCTTCGCCGAACGCATCCCGCCCCCGTTACGCGCAATCGGACCCACATTGACGCCGCGCGCTACGCCGCGATCGGCATCTCCATCTCATCCGCCGGCGGCTTCACCGCTACGCTCGGCTTGAACCAGAACAGGAATATCACGAAGATCACCGCCGATCCAGTCGCCGGAATCAACCAGATCGATCTCCAGTCATGCGTGATCACTCCGTTCGCGCCAACAGTCTGATATGCCTGCACTACGAGCCCTGACAGCCACGAACCGATCACGTTGCCGATGCCGAGTGTAACGAACGCAATCAATCCCTGCGCCGCCGCACGGATCTTGAGAGTCGCCTGCTGATCGACGTAGATCTGTCCGCTCACGAAGAAGAAATCGTAGCACACGCCGTGTACCAGGATGCCGGCGTACAGCATCCACACAGTCGGCCCCACGTTTCCAAAGGCAAAGAACGCGTACCGGATCGCCCACGCTGCCATGCCGAGCAGCATGATGCGCTTGATGCCAAGGCGTGTGAGAAACCACGGCAACAGCAGCATGAAGAAGAGCTCCGACCCCTGGCCCATCGTCATCTTCGCCGCGGCTCTTGCCATTCCGGCTTCGTTCAGGAACGCGTTCGTGAACGTGTAGTAGAACTGCAGCGGAATCACGAGCAGGAACGATCCCACTACGAAAACCGTGAACGACTTGTCCTTGAACAACGACAGCGCGTCGAGACCAAGTACGTCTCGCGCGCGAAGCGGCTGGCCGGCAGCGTGCGGTGGCGTGTGCGGCAGCGTAAGCGAGAACAGGCCGAATAGCAGCGATGCACCGGCTGCGATCTTCATCGGAATCGCCGTGGACTCGATCCCCATGAAGCTCACGAGCAGGCCGGCAACGATCCAGCCGATCGTCCCCAGTACTCGAATCTTCGGAAAATCGCGCGCCGGGTCTTCGATGTGATCGAAGCTGATGGAATTCGCGAGTGCCAGCGTCGGCATGAACGTCAGCGCGTAGATGATGAGCAGCACGTAGAACGGCACGAAGGCATGGAGCGTCGATACGTAATACAGTACCACTCCGCCAACGATCAACAGAATCGCCATCACGCGCTCGGATGAGAAGAACCGATCCGCGATCATGCCGATGAAGAAAGGCGATATCATCGCCGCGATACCCATGCTCCCGTACGCCAGCCCGACTCTCGATCCACTGAACTTGAGCGTCTCGGTCAGATACGTTCCGGCTGTCACGTACCACGCGCCGTAAACGAAATACTCGAGAAACATCATCACCGATAGCTTGGCGCGCGTTGCCGTCATTAATGAATCCTGATCTTCAGAAGTATGTGACGATTTCTGTGGTGGCTACGTCGATATTAATGTGCCGAAATCCGGCGAGATCCGCCAATCCGCGTCCGTCATCCCCGTCGTGCGTCATTCCCAAGGCGCGGATGCATCCGCGCCCTACAGCGGGATGACGAAGATAGGCACTAGAACTCCAATCCTCGCAAATACGCGTAGCTCGCCGCGATGCTCGCGAACGGATCCCTGGCATTGTCATGCTCCACGAAGTAGTGCTCGATGCCAGCCTCTCGCGACTGTGCGAAGATGCCCTTCCAGTCGATCACACCCTTCCCCACATCCACCATCGTCTTCGCAGCGCTGCCGTCCATGTCCTTGACGTGCACCATCCTGAAGCGGCCCGGATACTTCCTGAAGTACGCCAGCGGATCACCGCCACCCTTCACGAGCCAGAAGATGTCCATCTCCATCGCGACCAGCTTCGGATCGGTCCGGTCCAGTATCACGTCATAAGGACGCACGCCATCTATCGGTGCCAGCTCCGACTCGTGGTTGTGATATCCGATGCTGATTCCCGATTGGCCTGCGATCTCACCCGCATGGTTGAGTACGTCGGCGGCCTTCCGGTAACCATCCAGCCCCGCCTTCTCGTCCGGAATGTTCGGGCATATGACGAACTTGTGCCCCAGCTGATGTGCTTCGTCCAGCACCCGGGGCAGGTCGTCGCGAACGCGCTCCATCGCAATGTGAGTGGACGGC
The DNA here is from genome assembly GCA_027307165.1 of Gemmatimonadota bacterium. Lineage (GTDB taxonomy): Bacteria > Gemmatimonadota > Gemmatimonadetes > Gemmatimonadales > Gemmatimonadaceae > Fen-1247. The sequence goes on from DAHUXM010000014.1 coordinate 86,035, forward strand.
GCTGCAAGGCCGTGCCGATCCAGTGCGGCCCTGAAGTCGGCGACGCTGTGCGAGCGGTACCCGGCCAGCTCGACCTCCTGATACCCGATCGACGCAACGCGCGCGAGCGATCCGTCCAGATCGTTGGTCAACGCATCGCGAATCGTGTAAAGCTGCACCCCGATCCTGCCAAGCTTGCGCGCCGGTAACATGCCGTACGCCCGCG
>DAHUXM010000024.1 GCA_027307165.1 Gemmatimonadota bacterium
CTTGACTTTGCGCTTCGCGCCTTGACTTTGCGCTTCGCGCCTTGACTTTGCGCTTCGCGCCTTGACTTTGCGCTTCGCGCCTTGACTTTGCGCTTCGCGCCTTGACTTTGCGCTTCGCGCCTTGATATCGCGCTTCGCGCCTTGACATCGCGCTTCGCTGGTGCAGACTATGCCAGTCAGTTTTCGGCACCGAATTTCGGGGTCGATGGCGTCGAGCGACCCAGTACAATCCCCCAAGCATACGGAGTAGCGGCATGTACGCAGTGATACGGCGTTATAGCGGCGTGGCGAAGTTGATCCACGAGCTCGACAAGCGGCAGGATGAAGTGAAGAAACTGCTTGGTGACGGACCTGGCTTCATCGCCTATTACGCGATTCGGGACGGAGAGGCACTCGCGACGATAACGGTATGCGAGAATCGCGAAGGCGCGGACGAGAGCTCGCGTCGCGCATCGGCCTGGGTGCGCGAGAACATGGCCGGCGTGAGAGTCACAGCGCCGGAGGCTTACGGCGGAGAAGTGTTCATTCACATGGCTGAGTGAACGAAGGGGCGGGGATGAGAAGACGTCATCCCCGCGTCCCTGATCAATTGCGCGCTGACCCCGTGACCACGGGCAGTTCCACGAAGCTCGCGTTGCCGGGCTCGTGATAGATCTTCTGCTCGGCCTTCCTGTAATCGCCGGGCTTTGCCCAGAAAATGTTGGGCACGAACGTCTGCGGATTACGGTCGTACAGCGGGAACCAGCTGGACTGGATCTGCACCATGATCCGGTGTCCGGGAAGGAAGACATGGTTCGCTGTTGGAAGGTCGAACCTGTACAACAGTGGTTTGTCGGGCGTGATGGCTTCTGGTTTCGAGAAGCTTTCGCGATAGCGGCCGCGGAAGATGTCCATCGACACGGGTAGCTGGTAGCCGCCCATCTTCGCGTCGCCGCCGACTTCGTCGGGATAGACGTCGATCACCTTCACCACCCAGTCCGCGTCGGTGCCTGTAGTTGACGCGATGATGTTCGCTACGGGCTGGCCGCTGATCTTGACCGGTGCGGTCAGCACGTCGGACTGATATGCGAGCACGTCGGTGCGGCCGGACGCTTCGCGCTGGTCATCCACGAGCCACTGCACCCATGTCAGCGGCGGATCGTAGCCGATGGGTTGGCTGGGGCGGGCGCGGAACGGAACCGGCTTTGCCGGATCGGACGTGTATTCATCGAACGGCGCGGTGGCGGATGCTGGCGCCGAGAATGCTGCCTTGAAGCCTGGCTCCAGATAGAGCGGCGTCAGATGAATGCTGCATCCGGTGGCGCAGCCCGATGGCCATGAGGCGAGACGCTCCCATGTGTTGGTTCCGGTCTCGAATGCGTTGACTGGTGCGACGCTATCCGCGGGTGCGGTGTCCTTCAGATAGTGAGCCAGGAACGGCCCGAGGATGTGCTGCTGGAAGTAGAGCGATGTGTTGCTGTTGAATTTGATGGCGCCGAGTGAGCTGCCGTCCTCGATTTCCTGGCCGTGGTGCCATGGCCCCATGACGAGGAACACCTTGTCGTTGTTGACGTCTTTCGGCTTGATGGCCTTGTAGACAGCTATCGCGCCGTAGATGTCTTCCTGATCCCAGAGGCTGTGGACGAGCATCACGGGCACCTTCAGTGGCTGTGCGGCGAGGACCTTGTCCATGGCCTGCTGACTCCACCACGAATCGTAGCTGGGGTGCGCGAGGATGCGGTTCCAGAATCCGACCTGCTCGAGCCCGTGTGCCTTGCCGAGCTCGCCAGCGGAGCCGCCGTCGAGGTAGAGGTCGTAGTCATCGAAGTGATCGGTCCACCATTTCGCCGAGTTGTCGCGGGTGGCTTCCTGCTCGAGCACGTAGGGCATGTTCTGTTCGCGGAAGGCGCCGTTGTGGAACCAGTCGTCGCCCATCCAGCCGTCGACCATCGGATTCATGGGGACGGAGACTTTGAGAGCCGGATGCGGATTGACGAGCGCCATCAGGGGCTCGAATCCGTCGTAGGAGATGCCGAGCACGCCGACCTTGCCGTTGGTCTCGGGGATGTTCTTCACGAGCCAGTCGATGGTGTCATAGGTGTCGGTCGATTCATCGACTTTCGTTGGATTGAGCGGACCGATGAGTGGCCGATTCATGACGAAGTCGCCTTCGGAGCCATACTTGCCGCGGACATCCTGCACGACGCGGATGTAGCCACCGGGGATTATGACGTCGAGCGCGTTGTCGTAGCCGGCGAGGTTGGAGGCGAGATGGGCGCTTGCGGCGTAAGTGGTGGTGGCGTTGGCGTCGTAGGGCGTCCGGGTCAGAAGGATCGGCGCGCGGTGGGCGCCTTTCGGGACCAGGATGACGGTGTGCAGCTTCACGCCGTCGCGCATGGGGATCATGACCTCGCGTCGCACGTAATCGAACGACGACGTTGCGGGAGTGAACCGCGCCGGCGTCTCGCTGGGGAGAGTCGAGGACTGCGCGGCGGCTTGCGAGGAGAGCAGGCCGTGCGCGATGAGTGCACACGCGAGAGCCGTGAGCGTGCTGCGATGCGAAAGTTTCATCGTCAAGTTGGGAGGGGTACTCTCGCAAGAAAGTACGCGCCGCCGATCGCGATGGCTAGCGCACCTTGGGGCGCACGGTCAGTGCGCGCGGGGCGTCACCAGTCGGTCGGCGCGTAATCCTTGAGGAATTTGCCCCACACGTGCTCGCCGGTGTTGATGCCGGCGATGATCGGATCGACGATGCGCGCGGCGCCGTCCACGATATCCAGCGGTGGATGAAACCCGTGCTCGGCGGTCTTTCGCGCGGCGATGTCGGCTGGATCCTCGTCGGTCACCCAGCCGGTGTCGACGGCGTTCATGTGAATGCCGTCACGGTGATAATCTGCCGCAGCGGTGCGCGTCATCATGTTGAGCGCGGCCTTAGCCATGTTGGTGTGCGGATGGCGCGTCGTCTTGAACGTTCTGTAAAATTGTCCCTCGACTGCCGACACGTTGACGATGTGCTTGTCGCGCTCCGGTGTCCGCATCATCAGCGCCTTTAGACGCGCGTTGATGATGAACGGCGCGACCGCGTTGACGAGATGGACTTCGAGCAATTCCACGGACGGCACTTCGGCCATCAACATGCGCCACGAGTTGCGCTCACGCAGATCGATCTGCTGCATGTCCTGGTCCAGCTTTTTCTCGGGGAAGAGCGCGCGCTGAGCGGCCTGCTCGTCGGGGAGAAGTCTGATCTGGGACAGCTCTGCAGCGTGTGTCAGTCCGGCAATCTCGGAAGTGCGCGCACCGATTACAGCGGGCGCGGTGGCGCCGGACTCGCCCTCGGGAAGCATGTGATATCCGCGCAGTCCTTCGTATTCGCCGAGCAGCTTGCGGGACTTTTCGGGCAAGGTGCGAAGCGCTGCCGTTTCGCTCTCCATCATGTGTTCGTAGAATGCTGGCGGGCGACGAACGGTCTGGCAGGCGTTGTTGATTATGAAGTCCAGACGATCGCGCTTGCGCAGCATCTCGGCGCAGAATGCCTCGACACTCGGCGTGTGACGCAGATCGAGTCCGTAGATGGTGAGCCGGTCGCTCCACGTCGCAAAGTCAGGTTCCTGCGCGTAGCGCGACGCAGAGTCGCGTGGAAAGCGCGTCGTGACTATGAGGTGTGCACCGGCGCGCAGCAGCTTGATGCCGGCCTGATATCCGATCTTGACTCGTCCGCCCGTGAGCAGCGCAACGCGGCCGCGCAGATCGGCGGACTCCGTACGCTTCGCGAAATTCAGCGCAGCGCACGATGGGCAGAGCTGATCGTAGAAATGATGAAGCGTCGAGAAATCCTTTTTGCAGATGTAGCAATTCTGCGGCTCGACGGTTTCGCGAAAATCCGCATCGTCTTCGACGTCATGTTGCTCGAACTGCGCCGGCGGAAAGACGTTGGGTGTCATGAAAACCGTTTCGCGCCGGAGCTTGCGAATGCCGGTGTTGGAAAGCACGGTCTCCGCACGATTCGCCTTGGCGATCCTGCGCTCGCGCTTGGTGGCCTGGACGAGGCGGCGGCGGTCGATTGCATCGGGTCGTGAGACGCGGCCGGCTGCCTGCAGCAGTCGGGTTCTGTCTTCTTCCGGCAAACCGGCAAGCAGCGATCGATCGCTGGCTATCGACTCGAGCAGCTCGGCAGCATCGCGGAGACGGTCGGCGAGATTCATGGCGCGTGGGGTTTCGGGCACGGTGTAAAGTTAGCGACGCGTACACGCCGCTGGCTGCACTCCGGAGACCGTCGGCGTCAACGCACCTTCCGCGGCGCGCTGCGCACCTGAGAGATTCGAGATGCCGGGCACAGAGACGAACCGGCACCCACCGCGCGGTACGCGCACTGACACGAAAATTCATGCCTGCTCCTGATCGCTCTCCCCGTCTGATAGCCTTGATCGGCGGTGCGTCGGCGCTCTTCGCATTTGGATCCGGACTTATCGGCGCCGTCGGCCTGCCAGCGCAGCAGCAGACGCGGCGTGTTGCCGGGCGCGACTCGACGCCGATGCCGCCGGTACTTTATCCCGGCGCAGCGACCCTGCGACCGAACCGCGTATCCGATCGCACAGACACACTCACGCTCCTTGTTACTCCACCAAATGGCGCTGAACGGCCTTCGTCAATACTCGTGCGCGGTATCCGTCACGTGAATGTCGGCGGTGTTGCGATCGTGCGCGAGACGCAACATTACAGCTCGGTCGATGGCGGTGGATCATACGATACTCTGGACGTCAGTGCGTCGACCCTCGCTCCGCTGCGATACTTCAGCTCGAATAACAAGCAAGCATTTGACGTACATATAGATGGCACACATATCGATGGTTGGCAGGCCGACTCGCTTGGAGTCCGGAGCGAAGTGCACGCGGAGTCACGGCATCCATTCTTCGTTTCGATGATGAGCGAATCTTTCATCGCAGCACTTCCACTTGGTGACGGCGCGGCGATCACGCTACCAACAGCAAACCCACCGGCCTCAACCGTGATGGCGACGGTGTTGCGCTCGACGACCGTCGATACAGTCAAGACTGCTGGTGGCGTCGTCCCCTGCACCGTAGTGGTGGGGCCCGGTCACGCGACGTTCTGGATCTCGCGTGCCGATGGTCATCTCGTGCGCCTGCGCTGGACACTGCCGGACGGGACGACGGTGTGGAAGTTGCCGTCCAGAGACGTGGAGCTGCGTTAGCCGATGAAATATCGCAGCGCAGTCAATATCGTGCTGGTTTCAACGTCGCTATTCGCCGCGTGGCTCATCATGCCGGCCCGCGCCGCTGCAATTGTGCCGTACCATCGGCGCGAGGGCAGGTCCGTGCGGGTTGCCATCGCTACTCATGCAGTGGATAGCGCGCATTTCGCGTCCTGGCTGACGGCGTACGGACGTGCATGGTCGGAGCGGAAACCGGATGCGATGGTGATGCTCTTCGCGCCGGATGCGACCTATCGCGAAGATCCATTCGGTCCCGCGACCGTGGGCCGAGCCGCGATGCGAGCCGATTGGACTGACATCGCTGAGCACCAGCGAGACATCCACTTCAACTTCGAAGTGCTTTCGGAAACCGGACAACGTGGCATCGCACATTGGACGGCATCATTCGTACGCCGCCCCTCGAAGGATGCCGTGCAATTGGATGGTATTCTGATGGCTACTTTCAACTCCGCTGGCCAGTGTACCGAGTTTCGCGAATGGTGGCATCGAAGGAGTCGAAAAGAAAACGGTACCTGATTGCAATCAGTGTCGTGGTCGCTCCACGTCGCGGCGCGGACGTGGAGGTCATTCAAGCGCGTTTATTTGGGCTATTGATCGAACACATACATGAAATGTGCGCGGTCCGCATGGCGCGCGATGTCGTAGTGCACGATTCTGCGTGTCTTGCCGTCGATGCCATAATGGGCAATGATCACCGGATCGGCGAAGCGCACGTTCCACATCCTGGCTCCGTCACGCTTCTCGACGGTTATTGTGTCCATCTCGATCCCGTCGTCGCCTTCGGAGTAGAGGCGGACGATCGTGTGATAATCGGGCCGCAATGGTATGGAGCGAATCACGGCATCGAGCCCTTCGAAATGGAACATCGGAACTTGGAAATCATGATCGGTGGTCCTTGTTGCGGAATCGGGCTGCGTGACCGAGCGATGCACCCTGGCGCCATCGTATGCGTACGTCGTGCGTCGCGACCCCAGGATCGAGACCTCCGATACTGGCGCAAGGCCGTCAACGAGGACGGTTGAGCTGTCAACATACATGCGCCCGTTAAGGTCTACTGTCTTGACGAACAGCATGGCGGGCCGTCCCCGATACGTCACGTGCCGGACCTGTTCGTGCCCCACACCGCGAACGATATCGACCGAATCTCCGTTCGGTAATCTGTCCTGTATGAAGTGGTAAGACGTTGTAGTATCGCGAAAATGTGCCGTCGTCAGGTCTCCTGATCCCGGCATCAGCGCGGTGCTGGCACCAGCGCCGGAGCCGATCGACGCGGCGTGCGTAGATTGTGCGGTGGCATGGGCCGCCGAGGCGATGGTGAGTGTGGCGAACAGCGGAATCATGTTCCGCGTTGCACCGCGGAATGAAGGGCCGGAAAAGTAGCGCACCGAGGCTCCCTGAGATGATTTATGTGAATGGCGAGCAGGCTTATGCCGCAAGCTTCAGCTTAGCATCCCGGTAAGACTCATTGCGACGGCAATTCCAGAGCTTGCAGCGGACGGTAGCCCGGATTCAGCAAGCGGTTGTATCGGCGCTGTTGAGCGTCAGGCGGCGGACGTCTCACCCAACGCAGCTCGTACTGCCGCACGCCGGCGCCTGCTGGTAGCCAGCGTGATGCCATTGCGCAGGACAACCACTCCTCGGCGAATCTCCGTCACTCTGCTGCAATTCACCATCGCGGAGCGATGGACGCGCACGAAGCGGCCGGCTGGCAGACGATCCTCCAACGACGCGAGCGATTCGCGAAGCAGATAATGCTTCACCCCAACGTGCAGAACGGCGTAATAATCATCAGCGCCGATCCAGTCAATTTCATCAGGATCGATACGTATCGTGCCCTTCGCTGTAGTGACGAGCAGCGGTTGCCTGATCGCGGGAGCCACCTGCGTCAACAAGGCTTGCAGCTCCGCAACGCGGGCGAGGGCAGCCGTTTCGGTCTGGCGCTCGCGCACGCGACGCATTGCAGCGGAGAAACGCTCCGGTCCAACGGGCTTCATCAGGTAATCGACGGCAGATGCCTCGAACGCGTTCACGGCAAATTCATCGTATGCGGTCACGAATACGACCGATGGAACCCGCTCGACTCCGATTCGTCGAACCACTTCGAATCCATCCATTTCCGGCATCTGTACATCGAGAAATAACAGATCGGGCGAGAGCGTCTGTACAGCCGCAAGAGCTACCGTTCCGCTGGGACATTCGGCGACGATTTGCGCATCGGGATGGTCGGCCAGCAACTGACGAATGCCACGTCTTGCGAGCGGCTCGTCATCGACAATTACGACGCGCATCAAACTGCCTGCCGTGTCAGGCCGTCATCGAGTGCAGCCCACTCGTCGTCACGATGTTCGGGGAGCTTCACGTACGGGATGCGCACAGTGGACACGGTTCCACCGTCAGCTCGCGGATGTATTTCAAGCGAACCATCAGGGCCGTGGAGCGTCGTGATGCGCAGCGCCGTTGCCGAAAGGCCCGTATGCTCGATGCGACGTCGTTCCCAGCCCGGTGTGAGCCCGGGGCCGTCATCCGACACAGTCAACTCGAGCGTGTCGCGCCCTTCCGGATTGCTGATGACGTGTGCGTCGATGCTGAGCGTGACATGGCGCAAGGTATTCGCCACTGCATGCCGGATCACGTTCTCGGCGAGGGGCTGAGTTACGAGCGTCGGCACTCCGGCCTGACGGGCATGCGGGTCGACGTCGAGTGTGACCGTCAGTCTGTCGGAGAAGCGCACTTCTTCTATCTCCAGGTACTGACGCAACAGCACGAGCTCGGTACTCAGCGGGACGATCTGTGGAAGTGATCCGTCGAGCACGCGGCGTAGCATGGTACTGAGAAGCTCCAGCATTCGCGTCGATCGCGTGATGTCGCCATCGCGGACGAGGACGGTTATTGCATTCAAAGTGTTGTACAGAAAGTGCGGATGCAACCGCCCTTGCAGAGCGGCGAGCCGCGCATCAGCAAGCTGGCCTTCGAGACGGAGCGCATCCTCCCGGCGCTGTTGGGCTTCGCGGAAGTAGCTCATGGCGTGGGCGACGCCGACAACCACAAAATACGCCAGAAAGGCAACAGCAAGGCCGCCGAGCCACCATGACAGGAACATTCGCTCAACGCTCATCGTCAACAGTTGAGCGGAGTCGGTAGCATTGCGCGTCAATTGGGTTGCTGCGGTATCTGCCGCAGCAGCCGCCGACCCGGCGAGGATGGCGCCGCAGACGTGCAGGGCGAGGTGCCGGCGCACTGACGGGGCGCGGAGCGGAAACCGGTTTGCCAGCCGGAATATGAGCGGGGCCAGCAGGCCATAGGTTGCCCACGTTGCGGTCTCGCGCAGTATGATGGACTGGAGCGAAAACGGTCTCCCGCTCGTTCGTGCGAACGTGTACGTCTCGATGACCGCCAGCGCGGCCGGTACCGCCCACACGGCGACGAGAATCACATCGAACGGCACCCGCCGGCGCGAGCCGCTTTCCTCCGCGGCGTTCGGAACGAGGACTTGCATCATCGCGACGCTAACATCGGTGCACTCGGTTCACAAGGCCGGTTCGGAAGGCAGCTCGCCCCCCGTCGCGAGCCGTTGCTCTCATGATTGTCGACAGGCGCCGCCGCAGCAATCAGCTACGGGCTGAATTTACGCATTTCGTCTAGTCACTTGTCGAGCCAGGGGGCGAGCGACACTTGCCAGATGTTCGCGAGGCCGTTGTTCCATTCAGCCATGAGCTCGAGGCCTCTGGCACTCGATGCCCGACTCTGGGGAGGTGTCGCTGGCTCGACGTACCGGTTGGAGAAGTAGAGCGTGCGATCGCCTGGTCCACCCAGGCGCGCCTCGATGCTGCCTGCCCCGGGAATACTCACGGTGTCTCCCATGTACTGCGGTGTGCTCCAGGCGCCGTTCCTGTGAAACGTGATGAAGAGTGATGTGCCCTTGCCGGCAATGCGCGTGGACGAGAAGACCATGAATGACTCGTCGGGCGCCACGGCGGGATCGAAGTCTCCGATGTCCTCACCGGCGCTCACGGGTACTTCTACCGGAGCATCGAACTCGCCGCGCGCGAATTGCGCGCGAAACAGGTGAAACCTGGTCTTTGCGCCCGTTGGTTGCATGAAGTAGATGCTTCCGTCTGCCGCGATGCTTGGCGAGTAGATCGATGTATTGCTGTTGACTATGTTCGGCAGGCGATGCGGCTCACCCCAGCCGCCAGACGTGTGATCAACGCGCCAGAGGTTTCCGCCTCTGCCTGGTTGTGCAGCGCCGTTGTAAAACCCATCGATTGGCTTTCCGCCCGTCGCTGTGGGCCGGCTCGAGATGAAGACCAGGTACGATCCGTCCGGAGCCATCGTCGGTTCAAGATCGAGCCACTCTCCGGAAAACGGAGCGATTCGAGGTTTCGACCACGCCCCCGCGGACAGATGTGAAACGAGGATCGTCGATTGGCTCGAGTTGGACCGCGTGAAGAAAACCGTCTTGCCATCGGGCGTGAAAGCAGGGGACAGGTCGTTCGCCGGACCCGAGATCACGCCGGGCGAGAATATACGGGGCGGAGTTGCCTGTGCGGCGACGGCAGTGCTCAATAACGTGAGCAGCATCGGCAGCAGTGCGTTCGTGATTGTGCGAGGAGTCATGTTGTCTCTCACGCTACCCCACCGCCGCGCAACAGCTTCATGTTTTGCAGCGAGCGGACGGTTCCGGTCCGTTAGCGGTACTGGTGATCTCCGTCCCCTGCGTGCGCAACGGCGTGTGGATGGGGTCCAGATTGTGAGCAGACCGTCTTCGTAGCGTGCCAGCCTACTTCTTGCGTACCTCATCACCAGATCGGGTCACCGTCCAATGGGTTCCATCGCGGGACTCCGATATCTCGTAGTGAATTCGATCCTGGCCCGAGAATGCGTTAGTGGTGCGGTGGTACTTCGTGGTATCGCCGTCGCGCTCTTCACTGCTGTACGTCCAACGCACGCCAGCGATCTCCAGATTACCACGCCCGAACGCCCTTCCATCGGTGCCGATCGCCTGTGTGTAGTACTTGCCCGGTTCTTCGCGCGGGACGAACACGAGCAGCGCGCCCACCTTGCCGCCGACGGTCTGCTGGCACGCGAAGTAATTCCCGACGCGCGCACAGTCGTTATGAATCAGGTTGGGCTTGCCTCCGGACGACGCGGTGGCGATCCAGCTGCCGTCATACAGTTGGAGCGGCCCGTAGACGGCGTCCTGGGCACTGCTAGTAGCTGGCGCGATGGCCAGTGCAACGACGGCGATCGTAACGAAAAATCTTGTTCCAAAAGCCGCCTGCAGGTCGTAAGATCGCGGTAAAGGCTTTCCGGATACTGCTCTCGATTTATTGGCCATCGATTTGACTCCGGCAGAGTGGTAGGCGTGGCCGTAAGGATAGCCTGCCTCGTTATCCATGTAAATCACCATGCCCCATGTAGCTACCGTGCAAAGGTGTGGAAACGAACATTGATCGAATGGATGTAGAAGCCATTGGCGTCTGCGTCACATGCGGGTGTTCTCGTCGCACCGTGCACGCGGTACTCATGATGGGGTTGACTCTCCACGCGATGCGTGAGATATATAGCCATATGTCGATATATTCGCACAATTCGCTCGACGATGTGTTCCATGCATTGTCCGATCCCACGCGGCGCGGGATGCTCGCATTGCTGGCCCGTGGTGATCGATCAGCTACCGAGCTCGGCGAGCCGTTTCCCGTTTCGCAGCCGACGGCTTCGAAGCACATCCAGACGCTTGAACGGTCCGGGCTGGTGCGTCGAACGATCGAAGGGCGGATCCACATATTTCGTTTGGTACCCGCCAGACTGACCCGGGCCGAAGCCTGGATTGCGCGGCATCGCGCATTCTGGGAAGGCTCGCTGCACTCCCTTGATCAGGTGGTCGCCGTGCTCAAAGCGGACGAGAAGCGATGATCGCTGCCGGCCAGCCGACCTCGTTCGAGGTGCGTCGCTGGTACGATGCATCTCCCGAACTCGTCTTCCGGGCGATGGTCGACCCTTCGACGGTGGCGCGATGGCTCTGCCCGAGCGCGGAGATTCGGCTCGATGTGTTGCGACTAGATTTGCGCGTCGGCGGGGCATACCGGTTCTCATACGTTGACAAGGACGGGAGATCTCGATCGGTCGTTCACGGACGGTATCTCATAATCGAGGCACCACAACGACTGGCCTTCACGTGGACCTGGGAGCCGCCCGATCCCGACGCCGGAGTCGAAACGCTCGTGACCTTTGATGTCGCTGCCCGAGACGGCGGCACTGAAGTCACCGTGACCCATGCGCACATGCCCGGTGAGCACAAGCTTCGTGCACACCGGGCCGGGTGGACAGCATGTCTCGAGGTGCTCGAGCTCATCGTCGTCAACGATGTCAACAATCCCCACAATGACACAAGGATCCCATGAGCAACGAGACGCACACGCTTCTTCACGAACTCTTCGGCCATCAAGCATGGGCAGACGCGGAACACTGGCGCGTCATCGATGGCTTCGGCCCAGCGCGCGAGGATCATGCCCTTCGGACGAGGTTGCATCATCTGCACCAGGTTCAGCGCACCTTCATGTGGGCAGTTGGTGACCGTCTTGAGCCCTTTACGGTAACTTCGCCAGACAGCCTGGCTACGATCGACGACCTCAGGGCATTTGCGCGGGGCTCTCACGCGGAGATGGATCGCGTGTTGTCGCAGATGACCGGCGACCGGCTGTCTGACCGGGTGACGATGCCGTGGTTCGATCCACCTCTGGTCATCGCAGCGGGCGAAGTCCTCCTGCAGACAGCAATGCACAGCCAGTGGCATCGCGGTCAGAACTCGGTGCGTCTCCGCGAACTCGGGATCACCCCGCCTACGGTCGACCTCATAGTCTGGTACGCGCAGGGCCGTCCTGCGCCGCGTTGGTAAGACGCATCATGGTGAGCGACACGAATGATGTCGAACGCCAATTCGCGGCGGTGGTGGCGGCGTTCGCGCACGACCGTGCTGTGACGAAGAAACGGCGATTCGCCTCGGATGATGTGCTTAGCGTCGGCGGCAAGATTTTCGCGATGCTTGTCGGCGGAAAGTTCGTCGTCAAGCTGTCGCGCGCGCGAGTGGATGCGCTCGTAACCGCCGGAACGGGCAAGAAATTCGAACCGAGCAAGGGTCGAGTCATGACCCAGTGGGTCATGTTTGATTCGCCCAACGCGGAGTGGGTCGCCCTCGCACGCGAAGCCTGTCAATTCAGCAAACGCCAGTGAGAGGGCGGTGACGGGCCGCTCGCCACGCACGCTTGGCGCCGCGTACGGGGGATCCTGGTGGCGGCGATCGATCGCCTGATCGCCATCGACCGCAAAATCCCCAGCCGCACGGTGAGCCGCACCGTGGAACCGCCGCTCACAGCGTCATGGCCGCCGTTCCCCGCACAGATCTTTATTCGGACAGCGATGCGGTAGCACGGATCATACATTCGCAGGTGAACTGCTGGAATCCACAACTAATTCAGTCCGTATCGTGCGACAAACAACTCGACGCCGTCTGGCGCTCGCGCTGGCGTTCTCGTTCGTATCAGTTCCGTTGCCTGTATCCACGGCCAGGGCGCAATCGCCTTCCGCGCCAGCTCTCGTAACGTCCCACCTCGCTGAGGGCGTCGTACAAAGTCGCCTGATTCCGCTGACGCGCGCGAAAGCTTCGCACAGCACGAGCTGGGTAACCGAGCGGCGGTTCACGGAGTATCGCGGCACCCCAGCGGTCATGCAGGTGATGAGGGGCGAGGGGGCTGGCCACGAATACACCGACAGCCTGCTCTTTTACCGGGCGACTCTTCGACCTGTCTGGGAGCATTTGCACAGAGGTGGGCAGACGACCGTTCTTTCATTCGATCGAACTCACGTTACAGGTCGCGTGACGCGGATTGATTCGGCCTCGCGTCCGATCGACCTGACGACAGCGACGCCGTCATTCAGCGGTACGATCGATGACGTTGTCGTGCAATCGGTCCCCCTCGCGAGTGGTTATCATGTGGTGCTCCCGTTCGTTGGGGGCGGCGTCGTGGAGTTGGACACGATTCACGTGCGCCGACGCGAGCGCATTTCCGTGCCAAATGGAGTGCGTAACGCATGGGCAATCGACCTGTCATATCCATCAGGCTCGGAGACATTATGGATCGACCCGGCGACGCGCGCCATCGTGCGCCACATCTACACGTTGAAGGATCATTCGCAGCTTGAAGTCGTGACGCGGGATCTCACCATCAGCAACGGTCGTTAGATGACGCAATTGCTGAGGCCGGTGCAGGTGACCGTCCGACATTCCTGCGCTCGTCAAAAGCCGGTGACTTCCGTACGGGCAAATTCGTGAATTACTGACGGACGGTATCACTGTGTGTTCCCGTCCGTGGATTCCCTGTGTATTCCCGTTACGATATCACCGCCGGCCAGAAATGCGTCCACCTCGCGGTACAGTTGATACCGGCTTGCTTCCAGGTGCATAACGTGCGTGCCTCGACTGATCTTCACGTCGCGCTTGAGCTGTGCATGCGTTAGCCGATCATAAAGCCACCGAGCGTCCGCGTCCGTAGTCACACCGTCCCATTCCCCGCGCACTATCAGAACCGGTGCCGTGATAGCAGCAGGGTCGTATTGCAGGTGCCCGCTCCACGCTTCGGCAACGTCGGCGTCGGGCCCGTCGGGCACTTTGACACTCGCTGGCGTACGCGTGTTACTGGTGGGGTCGCTGGCGATGTACGCTGGGCCCCATTCGGCAAAGTGGCGCCGGTCGAGTACTGCAGGCTCACCTTTCGGTACGAATCCGTAGAAGCGATTGCGCTGGTCATCTTCCGTTACCAGCAGGTACGCTGGCACCCTGGCAGTATCACGGGGCTGTTCGCGCTGTACCACGGGACCGAACTGAACCAGTCGCTCGATCCGTTCAGGATGTCTGCCTGCATACATGCCGGCCGGGATCGTACCCCATGAGTGCGCTACGAGCGACACTCGTGAGACATGTTCGTGCGCCGTAATGAACGCGATGGCCGCCGCAATCTGGCCCTCCGCCTGGTCGGCGCGACCGAGTGGCGCGTGGGCAAACGGCGCATCGAGCATCTCCGGGTATCTGTCGGACTGTCCGTATCCAAGGAAATCGAGTGCCCAGACGTCATATCCATTCCTGGAAAGGTCGTCCATCCAGGATGTGCCGTCGAACTTGAATGCCGTCGCCAGGGCTGACGGGAACGTCGACCCGTGAATGAAGAGGACTGGAGCGCGACTGCGACCCATACCGGTCGCTGCTGCCGGAAGGTGACGGAGAAAGACTCGCAACCCGGTCGAGCCGACTGGTACACGGAATTGCTCTTCGGTTTGTGCATGTGCGAGGCACGGCAATGACACGAGAAGGGACATTATGCAGGCGCGCTTGAAGAACGAAGGCAATCGGATCGCGATGCTGGTCGACATCAGGCAGCTCCGTTAGGAAAAGATCAAATTGACGGCGCAACAGTGGTTTGTTGCGACGGTCTGCGATCATATTGTACCGATCCATCGTTTCACGTCGCGTTGAACTATGACATCCATTTCCACCAGCGCCCCGGCACTTCCCGCCGAGGGTCTTGCCGACGCCAATGTCGCACCGCTCGCATTTCTGCTGGGCGACCCCGCGCGTGCCGCGATGCTCTGGGCAGTTAGCGACGGGCGGGCGCTTCCCGCTGGCGAGCTATGCCGGATTGGAAGAGTTACACCCAGCGCCGGCAGCGCGCACCTTACAAAGCTCGTCGCGGGAAGGGTGCTTGTGGCCGAGCCTCATGGACGGCATCGGTACTACAGATTGGCCGCCCCCGGAATTGTCAACGTGCTCGAAGCACTTGCCGCGATATCCGAGCCGATAGCCGCGATGTCCCTCAAGGAAGCGCACGCCGCGAATGCGGTCCGGCTCGCTCGTACCTGTTACGATCACTTGGCCGGGCTTCTTGGTGTAAAGATCACCGAAGCCCTGGTCGAACAGCGTGCACTCATGCCAGGCGGGCGGGAATACGTCGTTACGGACGCGGGGCTTCTACGTTTCGCGGAACTTGGGATCGACGTCGATGCAGTTCATGCAATGGCTCGGCGAACACGCCGACCACTCACGCGTGTCTGTCTCGACTGGAGCGAGCGTCGTCACCACCTCGCGGGCGCGCTCGGCGCAGCGCTCGTGACGCGCCTGATCGAACTCGAGTGGGTGGCGCGCATGCCGGCGACGCGCGCACTGAGAGTTACGAACGAAGGACGTCGTGCGCTTCGTCGCGAGTTCGGCATACGGCTAGTCTGACCGTATGCCGTCATCAATGCGCCGTTCAGAATCGCAATGGGGGTCGGCAATTATCCGCATCGTCCATGGCCAGTGTTGTCATGGGCGATGCGGCGCGTTCGCCATTCCCTTGTGGGCCGTCGCGAGCCACGATAGATAGGGCCCGCGTTGATCGGGGTGAAGTACGTCGAGTATTTCGCGTTGTGACGAGTCGATGCCCGCATGAAGCGCAGGTCGGAGACGAGCCCACATCGAATCGACAACTCTCTGATGACGGGCAAGGATTGCTGCGATTGCCGTATGCTGGGCGGAATCAAGCTCCAGACGGCGATCCATTTCCCGGACAAGCGATGCCGGCTCCATCGCCATCGACGCCGACATCGGCGCCGGCGGCATGCGCATCAGCCAGAGGCGGTCGCCGCCAACTCCCACTGCGACACCAAGTACCAGGACGGCAATAAGCGAGATCGTTGCGCGCGTACGGGTAGTTGTCACGGGTCGCTCCGGCGCGAAGCGTCGCTCGACGCGTCATAGCTGCTGATCATCAGGGAGGAAATATCGGGAGCGGTAGCGCTCGAAAAAACGACCTTCGCCAGTGCGTCCGCAGTACCAGACGAACTGCGTGCGGTAAGCGCCGACACCCAGAGGTTCTGCAGGTCACTTGGAGGACGCGGCGGCAATTGTACTCTCGCGACAATGATTGCAGCGGCGGCGGCGGCCGCAATTGCGAACAGAGAAACGGCATTGGACCACGCGGCGATCCATCTCGTCTCGTCGGAGCCGTGAAGCCCGTCCAGGTCGCGGAGCACCGCTGCTTCGCGGCGTACAGAAGCGTGAATACGGCTCTCGAGGGCGCGCCAGTATTCGAGATCGTCCCGTCCTTCGCGCATCCATGTACCTCGTGCAATCGAGTTGTGGTCGGTGATGTCCTCTTTCATGCTTCCCCCAGTGAGCCTAGCTGGCCCCGAATGATCCGACGTGCGCGGAACACATGCTGTCTGACTGTTGATTCGCTGATCTCATACATCGAGGCAACTACGGCAACGTCCAGTCCGCGTACGACATGAAGCTCAAAACATTGCCTTTGCATCTCCGGTAATTCGTCCAATATACGAGCTACCTGACCCAGCGTTTCGCGCGCTTCCGCCACTCGTTCCGAGCTGGCCGCGACGTTTGGTTCCCGGTGCCAGCGCTCCCATAGCATCAGTCGTCGCCGACGGCGAGTGTTGTGCCGCCGTGCTACTCGCCGCGCGATGCCATACAACCAATTAGGAAATGCTGCGCGAGCGGGATCGAACGCGCCACACTGCCGCATGACGACGAGAAACGTTTCCTCTGCCACATCCTCGGCGTCGTCGCGATCACGGACAAACTGCTCCGCAAACAGGGTCACAGGTCGGACGTAACGTCGGAGAATGACTCCGAGGATTTCGGTGTCTCCCGCGGCGAGCCTGGACATGACTTCGTTGTCCGTGACTTCACCGGGCCCGATCGCACCAGCGCCAAGCGCGTGCTGCCTCGTCGACTCAGTGCTCACGATGATGACCGATGCTGAGGATCACCGATTCCTCACGACACTCTCAGGATTACTGCCGGCTGCAGTCGCGCTGATCGCCACGTCGGAACGCATGCTGCGCATACGCAGCAAGACACGCACACGATGAACGCGACGATGCCCGCGTCCAACGGAAAGCGCCAACCAACCGTCTTGACCACCAGGAATCCACTGACGCTGCCGATGGCGCCGCCGAGCACGCTGGCGGTAACGGATTCGGCCAGGAACTGAAGAAAGATTTCGCGTCTGCTGGCACCGAGCGCGCGGCGAGTCCCGACCTCCGAAAGCCGCTCGCGCACGGTAAGATTCTGGAGCGCGAGCGTTCCTCCTGAGCCAGCCCCGATCAGCAGAACCGCGGCGCCAATCTCGAACGCCCGGAGCCGTCGTGCGGATGTCGACCGTATGTCAAGAAGCCGGCCCTGCGTCTCGACTCGGAAGTCTGCTCGTTGCGTTCCTATCTGATCGTTGGGCAAATGGTGTCGTGCTGCGACTACACTCGCAATAGCGCTGGCTGCCTGGTTGAGCGTGGTTACGGCCTCGTCGATCCGCACGAAGACCCGCTGGACATAGTCGACCTGAAACAGGCGTCGCTGCGCGGTGCGAATCGGGATAAACACCACTCCGTCCTCGTCGAACGCGTCGACGCCGGTGCCTCGTGGTGGGAGAACTCCCACGATCCGAAATGGAATTCCGCGTATCCAGAGCGTCTCGCCGACAGGATCATCTTCGCCCAGTAGATCCCGCGCCAGCTGCGCTCCGAGTACCGCCACACGCTGAGCTGACAGCGCGTCACTTTCGTTGAAGAAATGTCCGCGAAGCATCGGCGCACTCCGGAGCGAGCCGTAGCTCGCTTCCACGCCGCTCGCGCTCGCCTGGCGTGCCAGCGCACCGAACTTGACGGGCGCCGAGCCGCGATACTCGACCGAGGTGGATACGACACCCGGAGTGGAGGCTGCAATGGAAGCTGCATCGCGGATGTTGAGAGTGGTAACTTCGCTCCCTGTTCGACCGCGACCACCGCGGGCGCGAGATTGTTGCGCACTGACGATGATCACGTTCGCTCCCATCCGTCCAATCTCACGAATTGTCTGCATCCGGCCATTCTCCGCGACGGCTTCCGCGATTATCAACGCCCCGAGCGCGACTCCGACACCACTCGCAATCAGCGCGGAGCGCAGCGGACGCCGCAGAAGCATCTTCAGCGCTTCCCCCGTCTGGCGAGCCATTCGGGAGCTTGCGAGAGCAGGGCGACGAGCCGTGCGTGTCGAGGCAGCCTCACTCATGTAGCGACCTGTTACTCGGATGTCCGAAGTGCAGCGCTCGGACTTTCCGCGGCCGCCTTCCGTGCGGGAAAATATCCGGCGATGACGCCGATCGCGAGTGTGCCCGCCGACGCGCCGAGTGTTACCGGCCATGAGATCTCAATCGCCATGCGCATCATGCTGGCTCCGGCGCGAGTCAGCGCTACGCCGATACCGGCCCCGACCGTGGCGGCGAGCAACGCCACAATGATCGCCTCCATCCAGAACTGTGCCAGGATATCGCGCTGTGTGGCGCCTACCGCGCGGCGGGTTCCGATCTCCTGTCTCCGCGCTGTCGCCGCGGTGAACATGAGATTGGCAACTATTACGCCTCCTATGGCCAGCGCAAGGAAGCCAACCCAGAAGAAGGCCGTCCTCAGAGTCGAATCGACCTTTGCGTATCGCGCTATCAGCGCCTCGGGCGATGTGACATGAAAATCATCGAGTGTGGGCGGGCGAATGGCGTGCCGTTCCCTGAGGAGCGAGTTAACGCTTGCTTCCGTCTCGGCCCATTGCGCCGCGTTCGCGAGCTTGAGGGTCGCCAGCTCGATATTGTCACGATTGAAGATCCTCCGCCGTGTCGTCTCGAACGGAACGTCAACAATGTTGTCGAGACTCGCGCCCCCCGGGCCCGCGCCATTCGGCGCGAGCACTCCCACCACTATTACGTCGGTCCCCCCGACGCGGAGGTGCTGACCAATCGGTGATGCGTCACCAAAATATGTCCGCGCGACGTCCGACCCAATTACTGCAACGCGCGCCATCGCACTTTCGTCCGCGCTTGTAAACGGCGCGCCGGCCTGAAAGGAGTCGCCACGGATCGCGAACCAGTTTGCCGTCACACCGAACAGGCTCGTCGTTCCACTCTTGCCATTCATCTCGACGCCCGCATCGAAGCCGGTTTGCGCCATGCTCGCCTCGCGTACATTCGGAACCGTCGCCAGAATTGCGGCTACGTCGCCAGGATTGAGTGTCGTAACGCTGCTGCCCGGTCTCGCCATTCCGCGCATCGCTGGTCCGCCCGGCTGAACCAGGAGGACGTCGAAGGCGCCGAGCATCGATCGGAAGCTTTTCTCCACTCCGCGGCGCGCTCCTTCTCCGGTCGCGATGGTGAGCGTAATTGCCAGAACCCCGATGGCCAGTGTGAGGCCCATCGCAAGTGAACGCCCTTTGGTCCTCCGGATCGTGCGAAGGGCGGTGCGACATGCACCCGGCCATACCGATCGTGCACTCACTGAACGGCCTCCTGTCTCGCGAGTCGCCGTTCGTCGGACGCAATCCTGCCATCCCTGATGGTGATCGTGCGCTCGGCGCGCGAAGCGACCACGGGATCATGTGTGACCAGCACGATTGTAAGGCCGGAACGATGAAGCTCCGAGAGCACGTTCATGATCTGATCCCCCGTTGCGGCATCGAGATTTCCTGTCGGCTCGTCGGCAAGCAATAGCTGGGGGCGCATCACCAGAGCTCGCGCGATCGCGATGCGTTGCTGTTCGCCGCCAGACATCTCCGATGGCATGTGTGAACTGCGATGAAGCATTCCTACCTGTCTCATAACCAGCTCGGCGTCTGCCCTGGTAGGCGGCGTGTCACTGTACAGACCGGGCGTGAGCACGTTCTCCAGTGCCGAGGCCCTTGGGAGCAGATTGAAACTCTGAAATACGAAGCCAATTGTCCTGTTTCGTAGTGCAGAGAGCTCATCGTCGTCCAGTCCGTCCACGCGTTGACCGTTCAGAACGTAGCTTCCCTCGCTCGGCAGATCGAGCGCGCCAAGTATTTGGAGCAAGGTGGTTTTGCCGGATCCGGATGCGCCAACAATTGCGACAAATTCACCTTTGCCAAGCTCGAGCGAGACGTCGCTGAGAGCCGCGACTGGACGCTCCCTTCCACCATAGGATTTCTTTACGTGCTCGAGCGATATCATTGTCTGACCTCCGGAAAGTTGCCTGTGAGAACGGTGTCGCCTGCTTGCAACCCGCTTGATATCTGTGTTACATCGGCCTGCCTCGCGCTGGTGCGCACTGCGACGCGTGAGATCCTGCCGTTGGTGCGCCTCCACACATATACGCCGTCGCCAGCCTGGCGCACCGCTCGTGTCGGAACCACGAGTGCGACGCGGGATGGCCCGGAGATCGTCACACTGGCCGTCATTTGCGGCCGAAGGATTGCTGCATCGCGAGACGGCGGGTCAAGCCGAATGGTTGTCTCGTAATCCACCACCCCACTGATGACTGTGGCGTCGGGTGCCAGGCGAACGACGTTACCGGAGAACGTTCTGCCGGGATATGCATCGACCGTGAACTCAGCGTGATCGCCGGTGTGGACGCGTCCGATGTCTGTCTCGTCGACCAGTGCGACGCATTCCAGCCTGGAAAGATCCACGAGTGTCACGAACGTCGGTGCCGCGAACGATGATGCGACGGTTTCCCCTTCGTGCGTTGTCACCGATGCGACAATGCCATCCACCGGAGCTCGAATCGTCATGTAGCCGAGCTGGACGCGCGCAAGATCCCGTTGTGCAATCGCGCTTGCAAGGCGAGCCTTGGCCTGCAGTGCAGTGGTCTCCGAATTCAGCAGATCGCGCGGAGCGGCGTATCCCCGATCCGCGAGCGGCCGCATCCTGGTGAGGTCCGCCTCGGCCTGTGTGAGCGTTGCCTCGAGGTCGGCTACCCGGGATTCCGCATCGCTGACTTTCAGGCGCGCCTCCCTGTCGTCCAGCTCTGCGATGACATCGCCGCGATGCACCAACGATCCCTGGCGGACTGCGAGCCGTCGGACCACGCCGGATGCCTGCGCGCCGACGTCGACCTTTGCGCCCGGTGAGAGCCTGACGCTTCCTGTTGCAATGACACGTGGAGTGAGCTCGCGACTCGCCGCGACCGCGACGGGAGCCAGGGTTGAACCCGACGCGTCGCTCGCCGGCCGTCGGACAAAGGCGAACAGCGCGACGCCGAGGATGAGAATCGTGGCGAACAGGACGGTACGAATCATATTGCCGTTCTTCCCACGACTCGGCCGCACGTTTACCGAATACCTGAAGTTTTCTCGGTGCGGCGACGGAGCCGTACGGATTGCGTCCCGAGTGCGAGCGGGAAGGGAGAAGCTCGCCGCCTCAAATGATGAGCGCGCTCTCCGTTCTGATCAGATCGCGCGTACGAATCAGAATTACGAAACCAGGCTGACCCGACGGCACAAAGATTTCCGCGGCATGCGCGATGCGTGCGTCGATCAGCACTGGAAGATCGAACAGGCTGCCGAGTGGAGGTACGCAACCAGGCCGGCACCTCGTCGCGCGATATACCTCGCCAAGCGATGCAGCGCGGGCTGATTCTGCACCGGCGGCATTACGCACCGAGCGCATGTCAGCTCTCGCGTTCGCGGGTTTCAGCAAGAGCACAAACCTTTCGTTTACCGAACGACTCCCCGCGTCGCGCGCCTTCACGACCAGTGTGCCGCCACGAGGCGCGAAGTGCGTAATCCCAAATTCATCATCTACCGTCTCCAATGGCAGCTCGACGCAACCGCGACCGTGGTCGCTGACCCAGTTGCGGACCGCCGTAAGGACCGGGCGCCAATTGTAACGCATGTCGAGCGCACTGCTATACACTTCGCTTTATCCTCGTTGGAAGGCGAGCCGTGAAGTTTAACATGATGTGATGCAAATCATTATCAAAGTGATTGCGCGTCTACGGAGTGTCGCGGCCTGGTTGTCAGATTTGCAACGTGTACCGATTGTGTTTACAGGATTCGCCGATCCTGGCGCGCATATACGGCCAGTGTGTGCACTGGCCGAGTCGGCGGTAGTTAGCCGTAGTCAAACGACCGCTCGCTGTAGGATCGCTACCGTTCACTGCTTGCCCGTTGTTATGCGGACGACCGCGATTCTAGCTTCCTCGCAACTGTTGAATGTCCCGCTCGATTACCTGAACTCCCGTGATGATGTTCTGGACCATTGCATTGTTGTCCTCTCTTGTCGTGACTGCGTACCCAGTCCCTCAAAGGCCCACGCCCGTCGCCGCACGGACGGACTTGCGGGCCATGGCGACCGTCGACTCGGCGATCGCACAGATGGGTGGTCTGGATGCGCTTCGTGGTATTCGGACGGCGCGTTATTCGATGGTCACGCAGTGGCTGTCGACGAATTTTGCTCCACGGCCGTTCGAGGATGCTCCGAGCTACGAGCTGAACAGCGACATGCGTGACTACACGACGCGCACGTGGCGCAATGTGCGAAGATTTGCCGGACCTGCGTGGACCGAGGTCACCGATCTCGTGATCGACACAGTGGCGGCTCGCTACAGCACGACGCCACTTCCAAGTGTCGCCAATGCAGGCAGGACCGTCGACAACTGGACTGCACTGAACGTTGCATACATCGATGAACGGCGCGAGCTGTTCGCGTTTACGCCTGACCGGCTGGTGCTGCTACTTCGCAGCGCTCCGGATCTGCGCTCGCACCCCGACACCGTGATAGGCGGAATCCAGGAGGCGGCTGTTTCGGCGACGATCGACGGCTTTCCTACGACGGCATTCTTCCGTCGTAGTGACGGCTTTCTGACGATGGCACGCTATCACGCTGACGAGTCCAACGATTTTGGGCTCGCTCCGTGGGGACCGATGACTGTCGAAGTGTGGTACTCTCAGTGGCGTACCGACCCCGCTTCACATGTGCGGACTCCCGCGCAATGGGATATTGCAAGAGTGGGAAGACCGTACAAGCGCATGACTGTGCTGTCGGTAGCGTTCAATCCTGCGCTTCCAGCTGATTCACTCGTACTGAGCGACTCCGTTCGATCGGAATATCTGGCGCACGCACGTCATCCGATGGCCGACCTGCCTCTGACAAACGCTCGCCTGGCGCCCGATCGAATGATCGCGCTATTCCAAGCGCCGGGTGGCCCGGTCGCGGCTGTAAAGGTCGGCAACGGCTGGGTGCTTCTGGAACCGGGAAACCTGCCCTTGAACGCCGCACGCGCTGCGAGCTGGCTGGCTTCGAACGATGCGGGCAGCAAAGTGATTGGCGCGGTAATGGGGACGACGTTTCCGTCAGGCGGTGCGTCGTGGGTGTCCAGGAAGGGACTGCCGATTTACGTGGCACAGCCTGGCGCGAAGGGCGATTCCGCGTCGCTCAAGAACTATGGCGCGCCGCTGAGCACGCTTCACGTTGTCGCTCGTGGCCAGTGGATCAAGTTTCAAGGTGCGGCTCGTGATTCCCTCTGGGTTGAACCAATTGACGTACCGAATCTGCAGGGTGCTCTTCTTCTGTACTCGCCGTCACTTCACTGGGCGTACTCGAGCGCGATCGGGGAGCCGGCGCAGTTGGCGATGGTTGCCAATCGTCTGCGCAAGCGCGGATGGACCGTCGATGTTGTCGGATCTCCGCGCGCACCCGAGGGTGTCAAGCCCATCCGCGAATGACGCGTGTGTCCAGACTGCGCGCACGTCTGCCGATCATCAAACCCGATATCCGAAGTCTGCGTCTACGTACTTCACTGTTGTGGGTTTTCGCAGTCATGGCGCTGGCTTCGCCGGCTGCGGCCCAGTCTTCCAAGGGGAGGGTTCTTCGTGTGCCCGCCGAGTATTCGCAGATCCAGGCGGCCATCGAGGCGAGTGTGGACGGGGATACTGTCCTGGTGGATCCAGGCCACTATTACGAAAACATCAACTATCGGGGCAAGGACATCGTCGTCACGAGCCGTTATGCCAGGACTGGCGACTCGCGTGACGTCGAGCGCACGATAATCGATGGCAGCCGGCCCCGGTATTCGGATTCGGCGAGCGTTGTGATCATAACGAACCCGCGTCAGGGCCGACCTGTCCTTCAAGGTTTTACCATCACTGGCGGGAGCGGCACCAACTGGCGCGATCTTCGGAACGGGGGCCTCTACCGCGAAGGTGGTGGCATTCTTTCCGAGTTCGCGTCGCCGCGGATACTTCACAACATCATCGTTGGAAATACTGCAACGCTCGTTTCCGGCAGCGTGCGGAGTGCGGGCGGTGGTGCAATGCGGTGCGGCAATGGGGAACCTGAGATCGCGGGCAACGTCATTGCCGGAAATCGCGGGGGTTACGGTGGAGGTGTGGTGCTCTATTACACAGCGGCGAACGTCCACAACAACGTGATCGTGCGCAACGTGGGAGGCTATTCGTTCGGCGGGGGCGGGCTGTGGATCACCGCGCGTCTCGCCCGCGGGTCTCCGAACGTGATCGAGAATAACACCATCGCTGACAATCATGCCGTGGGCGATACTACAGGCGTTGCGGACACCGGCAAAGTCGACGATGTCAATGGGCGCGGCGGAGCCGTGCTCGTCTACTCAGGAGGCGTGTACGTCAACGCAGTTATTCTGCGCAACAATATCATCTGGGGGAACACCCAGCGCACTGGCGGTGCCATCGCCGGCGATACGCCGGCGGTCACGACGACTTATTCCGACGTGCAGGGCGGATGGCGTGGGGTTGGGAACATCAGCATCGACCCGAAATTCACCGACACTCTTCGCTACCATGTTGTAGCGCACTCAGCCACCATTGGTGCGGGCGACCCGGTCACGAGATCGGTCGACAAAGATGCCGCAAGCGCGACACATGGGATGCGGGCGCCGGTATCTGCGCGGACACGAAACGACATGGGGGCGTACGGGGGTCTGCTGCCTCACCTGCAGATTCCCTGACCTTGCTGCTGGAGGTCCGGGGTGCGACACGCGATGCGGCGCCTGGCGTGATGTAGTTATTGTCGCGCGATTGAGTCCCGGCCCTCGCTAACCCTGCAGCCATCCGCCGGCGAACTTCGCGCGGCGCAATCCGGTGACGATGTAAGAGCAGTTGCGCATCAGCTTCCAGATCAATTCCGTGCGATGGTTCTCGATCATCAGGACGATCGGGCCCTGATTGAGTCCGCAGTGGCTGGAGGAGATCCATCCGATCGCTCCGGCCTTTTTCGTCGGGAATGTGCGGTTGAACGCCGTCGTGAAGCCGTACGGGTTGGGTTCCATCAATTCCAATCGCTCGAATTGCTTGATCGCAGGCAGCACGATATCGGGTGCGAATGGAAGCGAGGCGACGACGGCCCACGGCGCGATCGTACCGTCGTCGGGACCGTAGGGTGCGCCGCGCGATATGTAGTCGTAGAAGCGTCGCACGATACCATCGACGCGGCATGTGATACGGCCCGGGCCATCGCTTGCCGTGAGACCCCAGCATGACTCGTCGTATCCTGCAAACTGCATCGGATTACGGATCGCGTACTTGCGCTGTACGTGTGTCGCACTCCGGCTGTTGTCGAAATAATCCGACTCCCTTTGCTGCATGTAAGGGTCGCGGATGTCGCGAAAATCAATCCAGACATGCGATAGCTGATGTGTGAACAGCGGACCGGAGTACAGAAATTCCGTGCCGTAGATCTTCTTCCACTTGTACGTCGATGTCCATGCCGTGTAGGTCTCTTCCGGGAGGGGATGCGTTGGCGAGCCAAGGCCGAGTACGTAGAGCAGAAGCGCCTCGCTGTAGCCCTGCCAGCGATAGCGTATGAAGCCACGTTCCGGCGTCCATCCGTGCGAGAGGGTGGGGCCGTGGTTGAGCATCCACTGCCAATCGACGCGCTCGTAGAGCTGTCTCGCAAGCGCGCGAATCTCGCGCTCATCCTGTGTATCGCGCGTGAAATATTCTGCCGCCGTCAACATTCCCGCGAGGAGGAACGCAGAGTCGACGGATGACAGTTCGGACTTCCAGACGCGGCGGCCCGTCTGCATGTCCAGGAAGTGGTAGTAGAACCCCTTGTAGCCCGTTGCATTTCTGTCGGTACTCTGCGTGCTTTTCGCAAAGAAGCGTAAACATGCGAGCGTGCGCTGGATGGCGTCGTCGCGCTCGAAGTATCCGCGCTCCACACCCACGGGATACGCGGCAAGGGCGAGGCCCGTTCCCGCGATGCTGGATGGCGAGTTCGCTTCCGTTCTGTCGCGCACGAGGCCATTGTCGAGATTCACCTCGTTCACGAAGTAGCGGAACGTCTTCTGCTGCAGTTTATCAAGTAGCTTGTCGTCGACAGGCGTGGTCATGGCGTTACGTCGAGGCATAATGTGCACCACGACCGGAAACTACTCACTCGGCCAAAAGCGCACAAAAGACACTTCCACGTATCCCACAGAAGTGCCGATCGCGGCTTCCGTCACCGGACCGAATCGCCGGCCGCGCATACGTTGCTGGAACGTTGCCGACCACTCCCGGAAATCTCGTACTGTGGATTCGATTTCCGCGCGACGTGAAGCCAGGGATGGCGATACTGGATTTCGGTGTGTCGGAGCGCGAAGCGCGCGACGTGGCGACGTAGCTGTACGTGCTGCGCTAATACGTCAGCGTCACAATCGAGGTACCGGAGACGCCATCGCAGGTCGCAGTGATCCTTATGCCGAAGACGGTACCGTGTCTTACTGCGGTTATCGCAGCGGTGGTTGCAGCTGTGCTGGTAACGGAAACGTGGCTGCTGTCGCTGGAGCTCCAGGTGATCGTGCGACCGGTGATCACGTGACCGCTCGCGTCTACAACTCTCGCAGTCAGAGTCTTTGGATGGTTACTGGTGAGCGTGACGGAGGCAGGGCTGACGG
This sequence comes from Gemmatimonadota bacterium, assembly GCA_027307165.1. GTDB lineage: Bacteria > Gemmatimonadota > Gemmatimonadetes > Gemmatimonadales > Gemmatimonadaceae > Fen-1247. Next base: position 26,924 of record DAHUXM010000024.1, read on the forward strand.
TCACCGATGCGACAGTTGCCGGCGGCGGCGGTGGTGGTGTCGGTGTCGTTGCCGTCACCACCACCTGAGCCGTTCCGGTCTTCCCCTCGGATGTCGCGTCGATCGTCGTCGTCCCGGCGCCGATTCCCTTCACCAGACCGGCCGCGGTTACCGTGGCTATCGACGTATTCGCTGACGACCATGTGATCGTCCGGCCGGCCAGGGTGTTTCCATTTGCATCGGTCGTGACCGCTGTCAGGGATGCCGACTGGCCGACATCAAGCGCTGCCGATCCCGGACTTACCGCGACAGCAGCGACGGGGATCACCGTCACCGTAATTGCCGATGATGCTGTCTTGCCTTCGACAGTCCCAGTCACGGTTGCCGTTCCGGCCGCAACGCCTGTCACCTGACCCGAGGAATTGACCGTCGCAACCTGTGGCGCAGAGCTGGCCCAGACGACCGTACGTCCGGTCAGCGTGTTCCCACCCGCGTCATACGCGATGCCCTGCAGAGTCACCGTTCCACCGATCGTGATCGTCGCTGTCGCCGGAGCTATGGCGACGGACGCGACGGCGACCGGTAGCACAGTCACCGGGACCACCGCCGACTGCCCCCCGGAGCTTGCCGCGATCTGGGTCGTTCCAACGCTGTGCCCGGTTACGACACCGGCCGGTGATACCGAGACGATGCTTGTGTCGTTGCTGGACCAGAAGACGGTCGCGCCGGGCACGATCTGACCGTTGGCATCGTGCACCTGCGCCTGCAGGGCGATCTGTGCGCCGACAGTGACTGCGGGTGCGTTCGGACTGATCGCTATCAGAGCGGGTGCCGGACTCGTGGGCGCCACGGAGTCCGATCCACTGCCGCCACACGCAAGAAATCCGGCGGTTACCAGGACAGCGAGGAATACCGCGGCGAAGCGATTTGCCTGAAACAATTGAGGCTGACTGCGATCCAGCATCGACCTACCCAACCCAATGCATTCTGAGGCGGGCTCCGGAAGGAGCTGACAAATGTGCTGTGGCGACAGAAGTTCTCATTCGGGGCCAGTGACGGAGACAGGACTCCCTTACGCACAAGTCGCGCCCATGTCACTGGAACCGGCGGTGCAAATGCCCTCGCACCGCATGGTAGAACGGGGCTCTAGCGGATGCTCAGCCCAAATCCGACGGAACTCGGCCCGAACGCCAGCAGCGGTGCCGCAGACATCCCGCGCGCCGATCCCTGCGCCGCTGCCGCGCTACGGACGGAGTGTGCGTGGCTGGCGGCCTCGATTGCCGCGATGACGGCGATGCCAGCAGCCGCTCCGAGCCCCACGGCGGCGTTGGGGCGCTCGGTGCGCGTCTCGGTCGTCTGATAGGTATAGCTGTGACCGAGCGGATCGATTGCGGTGTGAGTTACCTGAACCGCCTTGTTCTGCGATTGCAGTCCGTACGCAACCGCGCCGCCGGAGACCGCCAGCACGAGCACGCCCGCAAACGGGCGATGCGTCGTCATCTGGCCGAGTCCGGGGATGATCAGCCCGCCAAGGAACACACCAGCCGGAGCCGGCATGCGTGGGGCCGATGCAGCGACTGGTATTCGCACGACCGTGGTGTCGGGTGGAAGTGCGAGCGCGAGTTCTGCGATTCGCTGACGCACGTCGCTCGCTTCGGCGGCCCCGGGGTTGATCGCGAGAAAGCGGCAATACTCGCGCATCGCGCGCTGGTCGTGGGTGGCTTCGTATTCGCGGCCGAGTGCGTACGCGATGCTGAGATCGGTCGGATTGAGATTCGCGGCCTGTTGGTACAATGAGGTCGCGGCCGCGTTGTCACCGACGATCGACGCGGCCTGCGCGCGTCCGGCGATCAGCTGCGCGGCCGATCTTGCGCTGTCGGATACCGGAGCGAGCGGCCCCACGATACTGATGCAGCGACTCGGCAATGTCGAGTTGGGTGCGCCGGCAGACGTAACCTGCGCGTGAGCGGCAGCGCCAGCTACGGAAAACGCGATCAACAGCAAGGTCGTTGCGCGCAGTGACATACGTGACACGATAATCAGGGGGTTATGGTAATGGGAGTCGAGCCTGTGGTGCCGTCTACCGTCGCGGTGATGGTGGCAGTGCCTGGCGCGACGGGAGTTACGATGCCTGCGGAATCCACCGTTACAATTGTCTGGTCTGTCGAGGCCCACGTGACGAGTCGCCCATTCAACGTGTTGCCGCCCGCATCCTTGGGCGTTGCCGTAGCTGTCGCCGTCTGACCCATTGCTAGCGGTGTCGTAACGGCAACGATTACAGACGCAACCGGCACGAGTTGGACCGTAACGGTCGTCGATCCACTCTGACCTTCGCTTGTTGCGGTGATGGTTGCGCTGCCGGAGTCGACTGCTGTAATAAGTCCGGTGTTCGGGTCAACGGTAGCTTTTGACGAATTGTTCGACGCCCATGTGATAGTGCGCCCTGTAAGTACGAACCCTCCAGCATCCTTTGTAGTGGCAGCTAGCGTGAGTGTCTGACCGACCGTAAGCGGTCCACCGGGCGATGCAACGGTTACTGTGGCAACAGGCGCCTGCGTCACTGTAAGCGTCGCTGTGCCGACCTTTGTTTCGCTCGTTGCGGTAACCGTGGTAGTGCCGGCGCTGACTCCTGTGACGTCGCCTGTGTTTGCGTTTATTGTCGCGACCGACGTCGATACTATCGACCACGTGACTGTGCGTCCGGACAGGGTGTTGCCGTTTGCATCTTTGGTGATCGCGGCCAGCCTTGTCGTCAGACGCTCAACTACCGACGGATTCGACGGTGAGATCGTGACGGTCGCAACCGGTATCGGAATCACGGTAATGCTTGTGCTGCCGGTCTGCCCCTCGCTGGTTCCGATAATGCTCACGGTGCCAGGTGCGACCGCTGTGACGACACCACTCACGCTGTCGACTGTCGCCACGCCGATATTATTGGATTTCCATCTGACCGTGCGACCGGCCAGCACGTGATTGCCGGCATCTTTCATCACGGCGGTCACCGTTGTGGTGGCACCGACCTGAATAGTCGAGTTGGCCGCGCTGACGGTGACCGATGCTACCGGTACGCGAAGTACCGTGACGATAACAGATGCACTTGCCGTATCGCTTCTGGCTGTGATGGGTGCTGATCCAGGTGCGATGCCGGTGACGACACCGCTTTGTGACACCGTTGCGGCCGACGACCCGTTGTTGTTCCAGGCCACAGGACGTCCACTCAATGCATTACCAGCAGAATCGCGTACTGTGGCAGTCAGTGTCACAGTCTGACCGGAATCGATCGTTGCACCATTCGGAACGATTGTCACAGATGCAACCGACGGCGGTGCCGGCGGCAGAACAGTTATCGTCGCACTCCCACTCTTGCCCTCGCTGGTCGCCGTGATCGTTACCGAGCCGGGCGCTATTGCGTTGACGACACCCGTGCTCGATACGGTCGCTATCGCTGTCGCACTGCTGGACCACGTAATCGCGCGCCCGGACAGCGTGGCACCGTTCGCGTCGCGCAATGTTGCCGAAAGCGTGACAGATCCACCGATGTTGAGGCTCGCTGTTCCCGGAGCCACGACGACCGACGCCACCGGAATCGGTGGTGGCGGTGTCGTCGCCGTTACGACGACCTGCGCCGTTCCCGTTCTGCCTTCCGCGGTTGCGGTGACGTTCGTGGTACCCGCACCCGTACCGGTGACGAGACCGGCCGTACTCACGGTTGCAATCGACGTATTAGCGGACGCCCACGTGACGGGGCGCCCCGCCAGCGTGTTGCCGTTCGCGTCCGTCGCAACTGCATTGAACGCCTTGGATGCTCCCACGTCGAGCGCAGCAGATCCGGGTATGACGGCAACTGATGCAACCGGAATGACGGTAACCGTGATCGCGGAGGATGCGGTCTTTCCCTCGACAGTTCCGCTCACGCTTGCCGTACCGGCGGCGATCGCGGTGACCCTGCCCGATGCATCCACCGTCGCAACCTGGGACGCCGAGCTGGCCCAGACGATCGATCGTCCGCTTAGCGGATTGGCATTCGCGTCGTATGCTACGGTTTGCAAGGTGACAGTGCCACCGATCACGAGCGTCGCTGCCGATGGAAGCACAGCCACCGACGCGACCGGGATCTGCTGAACCGTTACCGTCGCTACGGCAGACGCGCCGCTGGAGCTCGCCGCAATCTGCGTATTTCCGACGGACTTGCCGGTAATGACTCCCGCCGATGACACCGTAACGACATTCGTGTCAGCGCTGGACCAGAATACGGTCGCGCCGGAAATCACCTGTCCATTCGCACCGCGTACCTCGGCCTGCAAAGTAGCCTGCGCGCCAACTGTGATCGACGGCGCGTTGGGCGTAATGGCGATCTGAACTCCACCACCACCGCCGCCGCCGGGTGACACCGAATCCGTCGAGCCGCCGCACGCGATAAGCGCGGCGGCCGCCACGATCGCACGGTGGTCGATCCAGAAATAGTGGACTCGCGACGCGAGCGATTCACGCCGCATGTGCATCCGGATCTCAGGCTGGTTTCTCGATGTACGTCGGGCGGAGACGATGCTCGCGTGTTCCGTCGCCCAACTGTCCATCAAGGTTGTAACCCCAGCAGAAGAGATCACCGGTCTCGGTGGTACCGCACGTGTGTGATCCAAAGGAATTCACTGTCGTGAATGCGTGACCACCGGAAACCGGTACTGGTATCGTGCGAGTGACCGTGGAGCCGTCACCAAGCTGGCCGTACGTGTTGCGGCCCCAGCACCATGCATCGCCACTCCGCGTCAACGCGCAGGTGTGCACGCTTCCCGCCGACAACGCAACGAAGCGCGCACTGCCGCTCACTTCGGTCGGAGTGAAGTGCGTACCGTGCGTCCCATCGCCCAACTGGCCGTACTGATTGTCGCCCCAGCAATACGCGGCTCCGCTGGCGGTGGTGCCGCACGTGTGTGCGCTTCCCGCGCTCAGAGTCGTGAACCGAACGTCGCTTCGCACCGGCGTCGGAGTAGAGTGGTCGCCAATCGTGCCGTCACCCAGTTGTCCGGAGTCGTTCGCGCCCCAGCAGTACGCACGCCCGGCTTCGGTCAACCCGCAGACGTGGTTCCATCCAGCCGCGAGCATCGCGAACGAAACGTTCGTGGCAACCTTCTCGGGTGTGACTCGCTCGCTCGCGGCTCCGTCTCCGATCTGACCGCGGTTTCCCGCGCCCCAGCAGTACGCGGTGCCATCGCTTGCCAGACCGCAGCTGAATCCCGCACCACTCACGACGGATGTCAGCGACCGTGCCAGTGCGGCACGCATCGGTGTGTCGTGCGACGCGTGGGTACCGTCGCCGAGCTGCCCGTGGTCGTTGTTACCCCAGCAGTAAACCGTGCCGCGTGCAAGCGCGCAGGTGTGTGACAGACCGGCGGATATGCTGGAGAAGTGCGTGCTGCCAGTAACCGCAGTCGGTGTTGGCGCTGCACCCTGCGATGTGCCCGTGCCGAGCTGGCCGCTGCTGTTGGCGCCCCAGCAATACGTAGCGCCAGCCAGCGCAATGAGACAGGTGTGTGCACCACCAGCCGCGATCGTCGAGCGGCCACTCGCCACTACGAGCAGTGGCGTCGGCGCCGCAGGAAGCGGCATCGTCGCCGGTACGTTCGCCTGTGCTGCGGATTCCGGCACTGTCGCGCCCGTCATCGAGCCCGCAACCGAACCTGCCGCTGCACCCTTTGGCGTGCCAGCCGCTTGATTCGGCTTGAGCGCGCTCGAGTCGTGCGCAGCCGCGGCTGCGATTGCGGCTGAATCGACGCTCGTTGCAGATGGATCGGTCGCCGATTGCGCCGCGCCGGCCGCAGGTACGATTCCAGCGCCGACGGAGTCGTATCTGCCGTAGTTGCTGACTGGTGAATGAGGTACGGGAGCGGCGGCCGCATGCTTCGGCGCGGTGCGCGTTGCACCGCTGCTTCCACCGCTGATGAGCGGCACCCAGTTCGAGACGGGCCACGCAAACAGCAACGTGGCGCTCACGAGCGCAGCGCCGATCGCCGCGAATGGTGCAACTCGGCGAATCCTGCTCCGAACCTGGCGCGCCGGCGAGATCGTCATGGCGATGGTCTCATCCGGCGCGGGCGCGGCGAATTCACGCCTGCGCGGGATCGGCGCATCGGATATGAGCGCGTCGCGGAACTGCGCGGCGGACTGCCACCGGTCGGCTGGAGACTTCTCGAGCAGCCGCTCGATCGCTGCCACCAGTCGCACCGGCGTTTCCGGGCGCAGTGCGTCGATTGCCGCAAGCTGGTCGTGCTTCTGATGATAGATGACGTTGTACAACGTCTCGCCATCCCACGGCCTCCGCCCGGTCAGCATTTCCCAGCCGACGAGTCCGAGACTGTAGAGATCGCTGCGACCATCGACGAGCGATCCGTCGATCTGCTCCGGCGCCATGTAGGTCGGAGTTCCAATCGCGACGCCGGCGAGCGTCAGTTGCTGCGTGTCGTTGCTGACCGAGCGCGCGATGCCGAAATCGGCGAGCAACGCGCGGCCGGATGATTCGTCGATGAAGATGTTCTCAGGCTTGACGTCGCGGTGCACGATGCCCCGCTCGTGCGCGAAGCTCAGTGCAGCGGCGATGTCGCTGAGTATGCACGTCGCCTGATCGAATGCGATCTTCGGCCCGTCGCGCAGCATCTGCTTGAGCGTTCGGCCCGGCACGTGATCCATCACCAGCCCGAACCCCACCGCTTCGATCCACCGCACGGAGTGCGTCGCAACGATGTTCGGATGCTGCAGCTGCGCAACCAGGCGCGCCTCGCGATCGAAGCGTGCGAGCGCCTCCTCATCGTCGAGGTGTTTGGTGTGAATCACCTTGACGGCGCGCTCGATCCCTGTTGCACGCTCGCGCATCAGATAGACGATCGCCATGCCGCCGCGGCCGATCTCACGAATCAGCTCGTACGAATCGCTGAACGGAGCGGCACCAGCGAGATCCGGCGGCGGATTCAGCGGGGGTTGCGCCAGGCTATCCGGGAACATCATGTCCATCGTGCGTGACTATCAGCTCGCGAGGAAGCGCAGCGCCACTTCACCCAGCTCGATGCAGTCGCCGTTGGATAGTTTCCGCGCGGTGCCGCCGTTGAGCAGCGCCCGATTGTTCACGAGTACAGGATTGGTCTTCGACAGGTTCGTGATCGTCCAGTGACCATCCACGAAATCGATGCGCGCATGGCGACGGCTGACCGTGGGTGCCTCGAGCGTGATGTGCCGGTACGGCGGACCAGTCTCGCGTCCTACCACGATGTGCGGCGCCTCGCCGATCCTGCTCACCAGCCGAAAATCCTTTCCGGCCGCCTCGCCGGAAAGGACGTGGAGCCGGCCGGGCAGGATCTGCACGGCCTCGTCCATCGGCCGGTGGAAGACGACCGTGGCGTCGGGCGACGGCTCGTCCATGTCATCGCCTTCTTCGATGCCACCCCGCACGTCGGCCATCGGCGCGACGCGAATCGGTTCTACGGGAAGGTCGACCGAAGGCGTCTGGCGCCGTCCGGTGGCCGTGTTATCGGCCGCTTCCTGGTAATCCGCGCGCCTGTCGAACGGTCGTTCGAAAGGCTCTTCGTCCGTTTCCGCCGTTTCTTCGACGGGGGTACGCATCTGGGGACGAGCGCGCCACGAAACGGTTCCAGCGGGCTGGATGTCGGACGAGTCCGGCGAGGTCGGAATTATCAAGAATGGGAGCGGCGGCTCGACATACTGCCTGCGCTTCGCGGCGGAGCGGTTGAATAGAAGGTCGCGGTTCACCACGACCACCGGTCCGACGACGAAGAGCAGGAGAGCTACTATTACCAGTGCGATGTCCATCTGAGCAGTAGTGGAAATCAGAACCCGGACTTCGCCGGCTGGGTACCAGCCAGCGCCACCTGCAATCCAATGAACCCGATCCTGGGGTCCACCATCGGATCACACTACCTCGCCGCAAGGTACGCCAGCCTCTCCGCGGTGATGACGTCACGCGGCGGCCCGATTTCTCCGTATACCGCACAAGACGGGCCCATGTTGCCTGTTCTGGAAAATAAGGGCTGGCCGCCAGGACCGTGAGGACTTCCGTCCGGCCGGCACCCCCCGGTGCGCGCGGGGGTACTGGCCTACGGCGGAATGACGGCTCTTCTTTACCTCCGGCGCGCCGCGCCCGCCGCCGGCGTGGCTATCTCGTATTCCTTCGGCGGCTCGGCGCCCATCAGATAGCGCACGAAGTAATCCCAGCGACGGCGCATCATGTAATCCGACGCCGCACCGTAACCGTGATGCACGTTCGGGATGATTATCTCGTCGAAGTCCTTGTTCGCCTTGATGAGCGCCTCCACTACGAGCATCGTGTTGGATGGTGGAACGTTGTCGTCCATCGATCCGTGCGCGAGCAGCAGATGTCCCTTGAGGTTCTTCGCGACACTCTCGTTCGATTCCTGAGTGTAGTTATCGGTGCCGTCGGCGTTCTTCACCAGCAGGCCCTGATAACGCTCACCCCAATCGTCTTCGTAATTACGCTGGTCGTGATTGCCCGACTCGGAGATCCCGACTTTGAAGAAATCCGGATAGCGGAACATCGCGTCGGCGGTGGCGAAGCCGCCACCCGAGTGCCCGTAGATTCCCGCGCGATCGATGTCGATCCACGAATAACGTGACGCAAGCTCCTTCATCGCCGCGACCTGATCGGGAAGCGTGTTGTCGCGCCCCATTGCGCCGTAGTAAGCGTCGTGGAAGCTCTTCGATCTGTCCGGCGTTCCCATTCCATCGACAGTGATCACGACGAAGCCAAGCTCTGCGAGCGCCTGACGGTCGCCGCGCGCGGGCGAGAAGCTGCGCGATCCCACGCTGCCCGACTGCGGTCCGGGATACGGGTTGTTGATGATGGGATATTTCCTGGTCGAATCGAAGTTGGTGGGACGGAACATCAGGCCGTACAGCTTGGTCTTGCCGTCGTGCGCCGTTACCGTGAACGGAATCGGCGGCTTCCATCCACTCGCGACGAGCTTCGAGACGTCCATGTGTCTGAGCTGCATCACCACGCGACCGGTCGCATCGCGCAGCACGACGGTTGGCGGAACGTCCGGCTTGGAGTACGTATCGACGAAGTAGCGCCCGTCTGACGACATCTGGATCGTGTGGTCGCCGCTTTCAGGCGTCAGCTCCTTCCATCCCTTTCCGTCCAGCCCGACGCGATAGTAGTGCTTGAAGTAGGGATCTTCGGATGGATTGCGACCCAGCGCACCGACGATGAGCGAGCGGCCCTTCTCGTCGACGTGCGCGATCTGCGTCACGGGACCTTCGCCGGTCGTGATCTTGTTTATGAGCTTGCCCGTATTGAGATCGTACAGATACAACTGCGCCCAGTTGTCGCGCTCGGACGACCAGATGATCTGGTGCGCCGGCCAGATGATGCGCCATCCAGCGATCGACTCGAACTGAGTCGGCGAGCTTTCCTCGAACAGTGTGTGAACCGCGCCGGTGTTCGCGTCGGCGAGCTTCACCGTTTCATGCTTGTGATCGCGCGACGTGTTCACGTACGCGAGCTGCGATCCATCCGGACTCCAGATGAGATCGGCCATGTTTATGTTGTCGCCCAGCATTGCGCGGTGGTACGCGGGCGCATCCTGGAGACGAATCACCTTCGCGTTGTCGACGTCGATCACCACGCGCGAGATCATCGAGATCACGCTGTCGCCCGGATACGCGCCCTTCCAGTGCTCCAGGTGCGAGTGACCGACGCGCGTATCGATGAGATACATGTCGCCGACGTGACGGTCGTCCTGCTGCTGTGTTGCGATCTTCTTCGAGTCGGGGGACCAGAGCACGATCGGGCGATCGCTGTGCACCCAGCCCGCGTTGTCGGTGGCGTAGCCGAAATTCTCGGTGCCATCGGTCGTCAGCTGCTTTTCCTGGCCCGTCGCGACGTCGCGGACCCAGAGATTCCAGTCGCGGATGAACGCGACCTTCTTTCCGTCCGGAGACATTCCCGGCGGCGGCCCGAATGGACCGGGACGCGGCGTGGTGTCGTTCACGGCGTTGCAGGTGCCGCCTCCCACATCGCAGCTCCAGCGCCGTCGCCCGATGTCGAGCACGACGTGCTTTCCATCCGCAGACAGCTCGGCGCGTTGCGCCGGTATGTTGCGCGGGTCGATCGTGCCCGCGCCAGCCTTCGTCAGCGCCTGCGCAACTTCCGGAGCCTTGAAGAGTGGGGTGCTGGTCTTCCTTGCGGGGTCGACGATCAACCATTCGGCGCCCGTCGGAGTGGTGTTCTGATAGTAGAACCGATCGCCCGGCAACCAGGTGGCGCGCACCGAGCCGCCGTTCACGAGCGGATTGAGATTGGGCGCGAGCATCTTGACGGCGCGGTCGTAGTCCGCCGTTGTGAGCGTGCGCTGCTGCTGCGCGTGGATTGGCGGCGCGACAGCGATGACGGCCGCCGCAAGGGCGACACCGAAGTGAGAGCGGTAGCCGGTGCGGCAGCTGGTGGGAAAGTTGGCGCTTCTGATGTGCATTGTCGTGCGGGTAAGTGGAAGAATCCGCCGGTACAGCGGTCGATGCAGGGTTGACACGGGCTTGATGCAGGCCCGAGGCAGCGCATCGGGCAACGCCGTGGCAGTGCTGCGACACAAGGAGTACGGGCTGCTACGCAAGCGGGTTGTAAGAATCACGTGGATATACAGGCATGAGGCTGGGTCTGCCAGTACCGTCATCTGTACGGTGTCCGACAGACGGCGGTATTGACAATGCATGTTATAACAAGTATTATGTGTCATGACTCGAACGCTTCAGGAGGAGATCCGTCAGACCAAGCCGTTTCCATCCAGGACGGCCGAGGCTCTTCTGTCCATCCTGCGGACTGCGACCGTGCTCGAGCATGAGCAGAACGAGGCGCTCAGGCCGCACGGGATAACGCACACGCAGTACAACGTTCTTCGCATCCTTCAGGGTGCGGGCAAGGACGGCTTGTGCGGCCGGGAGATAGCCGAGCGGCTCATCTCGAAGGTCCCTGACGTCTCGCGCCTGCTGGACAGGATGGACGACATGGAGCTGGTGAGCCGGCTGCGTGATGCGGCTGACCGGCGGCACGTCACGGCGCGGATCACGCCGAAGGGTCGTCGTCTGCTCACGCAGGCGACTCCCGATCTCGAGTCGATCGAGCGCAAGCGGTGCAGGCATCTGGACCCGCGCGCGGTGGCGTCGCTGGTCAGCACGCTCGCGGAGATAAGAGAGCCGGCCTGATTTTTTTTGCAATAATAGATGTTATAACAACTAGTGTCATACCACGCATTTCCGAAGATCCTTCAACCACATTTACCAACTACTCAAATGACAACACCATTCATCGATGTCGCGACGGCCAGCATTGGATTGCTTATCGTGCGGGTCGCGCTCGGACTGCTGATGGCGGCGCACGGCAGCCAGAAGCTGTTCGGCTGGTTCGGCGGGCATGGACTCGCCGGAACGGCGGGATTCTTCGATTCCCTCGGCTTTCGCCCAGGCCGGTTCTTCGCGACGCTTGCTTCAGCAACTGAAGTCACCAGCGGACTTCTGCTCGCACTCGGATTTCTCGGACCAGTCGGTCCGGCGCTCATGATCTCGGTGATGATCGTCGCCGCAGTGAGCATGCATCTCAAGAACGGTCTGTTCGCAGCAAACGGCGGCATCGAAGTGCCGTTGCTCTATGGCGTGGTCGCAGCCGGCTTGTTGCTGACGGGGCCGGGTCAGTACTCGCTCGATGCAGCGCTGGGACTCGGATATCTCGCGACGCCGATGCTTGCGTGGGCAGCGCTCGCGGTGGGCGTCGTCGGCGGCATCATGAATCTGTTCGCGCGCAGGCCGGTGGCGGCGTGAACGGTGGGTGGATCCGGATTGGATAATTCGTAAATGCGTAGGGCGCAGATACGTCGCGGTCATCGGAATCCGATTGTACGTAAATGGGGCGGGCGCGGATACGTCGCGGTTATCGGAATCCGATTGTACGAAAACGGGGCGGGCGCGGATACGTCGCGGTCATCGGAATCAGATTGTACGAAAACGGGGCGGGCGCGGATACGTCGCGGTCATCGGAATCCGATTGTACGTAAATGGGGCGGGCGCGGATACGTCGCGGTCATCGGAATCCGATTGTACGTAAATGGGCCAGGCGCGGATACATCCGCGCCCTACGCAGGCGTACCCATTCGGCGCGTCGATGGGGTGTTATCGACGCAATTCGGCGGTTGCGTTCGTTACCAGCGCGGCTTCGGCGTTCAATGCGGCTGACACGCGGGCCATTTCGCTGGTTGCGAGCGTCCAGTTCTTCGCTTCGATTGCTTCGCGCACACCTGGGATGGTCTTCACTCCGTAACCTGTGTTCACTCCGGGTGCGTAGAGCAGGTGCTTGAACCAGGGGCGGCCGGGCAGTCCGGCATCGGACGTCAGCATGTGCTCGCTCTTTATCAACTGCGTGTTGAGCGCGGCGAAATCCTCCGATGTGGTCGCCGCGTCCAGTGCGTGCGTGAAGGTCGTGTTGTACGCGGTTGCTGCGCGCGTCAGTGCCGCGGTGGCGCTGTCGAGTGCCGAGAAGTCGAGCTTCGGAACGTCGGGTTCGATGGTCGGCGCGACCATTGGATTGCGCGGATCTGTCGTGAGAATGAAAGTGCTGTCGCGCACTTCCCGGTTGTGCTCCACCGCGTCGGCCGCCATGCCGCTGGCCAGCCGCTTGAGCTCGCCTACGTAACCCTGCACGGTTTCCGCGAGATCGGTGTAGTCGTACGGAATCACATCCGCGTCGGCCAGCCGCATCACCGCCATCCCGGTGGTCTGCGCAAGCGCGCGTGCGTACACGAAGCTTGTGTCGGAGAAGTGCGTGTACCAGTAATAGTCGTCGTACGCTGAGTGATACGAGCCGCGCCCGCCCTCGCCGTAAAAGCCCAGGTCCATCGATGGAATGCCGAGGTGCTGCAGGAACGTCGTGTAATCGGAGCCGGAGCCGAGTGCGCCGATCGGAAGATCTGCGCGCTTGCGGGTCGCTTCGCGCCGCGCCGCAGGTGCGCGCATTTCTTCGGCTGCACGCATCCTGCGCTCGAGTGTCGCGCCGGTTTCGGGATCGATCACGTCACGCGCCACACCGTTGATGAACTTCTCGAGTATGTGCGAGCCGCTGACGCTGAGGTATCCGCGGCCGCTGTTGTCGCTGTTCAGATACGCGACTGCATGTTCGCTCAGATCTGCCGCGTGGGTCTCCGCCCATTCTGCAGAGCCGAGTACTGCGGGCTCCTCGCCGTCCCAGGCGGCGTAGATGATGGTGCGCTTGGGACTCCATCCCTGCTTCTTGAGCGCGCCCAGCGCGCGCATCTCCTCCAGCTCGGCGACGAGGCCTGCGACTGGATCGTCGCTCCGTTGACCCATGCATCGTGGTGATTGGCGCGGATCACCAGCTGATCTGGTTGCGTGCTGCCGGTGATCCGTGCGATGACATCATAAACCGGCTTGATGTCCCAGTTGGATTTCACAACGAGATGAACGCGTGCGCGGCCGGGTCCGATCTTGTAAGTGATTGGCAGCGCGCCCCGCCAGTCGCGCGGTGCAACGTCACCGGTGATTGCCGAGAGCAGCGGCCTGGCGTCGGCGTACCCGATGGGAAGTACGGGGATTTTGGTGAATACCTTCACATCCTTGAGCGCCAGACGCTTTGCATCCTTGGTCGCCCCGACTCCCGGCGTCAACGGATCTCCCTGGTAGAGAGTCATCTCCATCACGCTGCCGCGTTGCACACTGTACGGCGCACGAGCCGGTCCGACGGGGAAGGTGTCGTCCTGAGTGTATCCATCGTCCGCCGGATCCGAATAGATGATGCAGCCAACGGCGCCATGCTCACCGGCGATCTTCGGCTTGACTCCGCGCCATGATCTGCCGTAGCGTGCGATGACGATTGCACCTTTCACGGAGATTCCGCGTCGCGCGAGCTCATCGTAGTCCGACGGGAGCCCGTAGTTGACGTACACGAGCGGGCCCGTGACGTCACCATCGATCGAGTAGGCGTTGTATGGTGGAAGTTGTTGCGACGTCTGGGATGAAGTTGGATCGCCGGGCACCGGCGGCTCCGCGAGCTTCGCGACGAAACGTGTCGGCGATATCATCTCAAGTTTGCGTTCCTTCGGTGTCGGGAAGAGCACGTCGAACTGTTCGATGTGTGCATCCCATCCGGCATCCTGGAACTGTTTCAGCAACCACTCGGCGTTGTTCCTGTCGTACGGCGAACCAACGTGGTGCGGAAATGCGGTCAGGCGCTTCATGTCGGCTCGCATTCGCTCCGGACTTGGCCGTGCACGGAACTTCGTTTCCCATTCCTGCTCGGCGCGCGACGACGCCGGCGTGAAGCCAAGTATGTCGCCGGACGGCGCGATTGTGATCGGCGTCGCAGGAACGGCTGCGATCGCGGCGAGTGAGACGACGAGGGGAAGGGAAGTGAGTCGCATCGAGACCGTGGTGGCTGTGGGCTTGGTACTGGAGAACGGGTTCGTTGCAGAATATACGGATGCCCCGGGGCCCGTGTGCGCTGGCGGACACTGCGTGTCGACCGCTCGCCAGCCGTAGCTTGCCACGGCCAACGGACGCTCATACATTCGCTCCACGTTGCACGATGCCGGAGCTGCCATGCACACGCAATCGATCTTCGCAATTGCCGCGATCGTGGGGTTCGTCCTTCCCACCGGACGAGCACCGACGTCGCCCGCCCCCGCACCGCTCGTTCAGGCGAATTCGAACATCGAGCGGGCCGGAGTGCTGCACGATGCAGTGCTCGCGGTCACGCTTGAGGCGAAAGAGAGCGCTTTTCTCATCGACGGTCCGCACCGTCCGCCGATGCGGATTGCGGCCTTCGCCGAACCGGGAAAGGCGCCGCTCATGCCCGGGCCGTTCATACGCGTGCCGCGTGGTACGCAGCTTCGGCTCTCGATCCGCAACTCGCTTGGGACCCCGCTCACGTTCCTGGTGCCCGCGGCGCTCAGGGGTGGCCCGGACCGGACCGGCGCTGATGACTCCGTCGTCGTTCCCGCGGGCGACATGAAAACCGTTACGACGAATGCCACCGTGCCCGGGAACTACGTGTATCGCGCGACGACCGCGCGCGGTTCGAGCATAAAGGCACTGATGGAAGGACTTCTGGCCGGCGCGATCGTGATCGACACGGCGTCGAAGAGCGAACCGGCGCATGACCGCGTGTTCGTGATCATGCAGACGCTCGACTCGGCGTTCGCGGCGTACGAGGACACCGCGCGCGCACCCATCGCAGTAGCACCAGCGGAAGCTGGGCGCACGATATTCACGATCAACGGTCGCTCGTGGCCGAACACGGATCGGATACACGTGACTGTGGGTGATTCGGTTCACTGGCGAGTCATCAACGCGTCCAGCGAGATACATCCGATGCACCTCCACGGCTTCTATTACCGCGTCGATGGATTCTCCGGCCCGCTTGCCGACTACCAGGGCAGGCCGCAACCAGGACTACACGTCGTTACCCAGTTGATGTCGCCGTTGTCGGCAATGTCGATCACGTGGTCGCCGGACCGGCCGGGCAACTGGCTGTTCCACTGTCATTTCGCAATCCACCTGGAACCGAGGAATTCCCTCCCTGCCGAGACGGAAGACCCGCAGATGCGCGATATGGCGGGGCTCGTGCTCGGAGTCGAGGTCGCCGCGCGACCAGGCATGGCGGCCGTCCGCGAGCCCGATGCCAAGCGGCATCTACGCCTGATCGCAATCGCTGATTCGTCGGTGCATCACGCTGGTCGCGCGGATACGCTACCGTCGATGCGGTTCGTGCTCGAGGAGCACGGTCGTCGCATCGACACCGGCAGGGACTTCAGTCCGGAGATCGATCTCACGCGTGGTGAGCCAGTGTCGATCATGATCGTGAATCATCTGACCGAGCCGACGAGCGTGCACTGGCATGGCATCGAAGTCGAGGACAGTTACGTGGACGGTGTGCCGGGTTTCAGCGGGGACAGTAAGCGGTTGGCACCCGAAATCGCACCCGGCGACTCATTCGAGGCGCGGTTCACACCGCCGCGCTCCGGCACGTTCATGTATCACGCGCACGTGGACGAGGTTCGCGAGCAGACAGCCGGCCTCGAAGGGGCGCTGATCGTGCGGGATCCGGGGGCGACTGCATCGCCGGATGACCATGCCTTCTTCCTCAAGGGTCAGCGATTCAATCCTGCGCACCCGCTCGAGATCAACGGAGAGACCAATCCTGACACGATCGTGCTGCACGTCGGCCGCGTAGCGAGATTTCGAATTCTCAATCTCAGTACGCAGACCCCGACACCGACGGTCTCGCTCACCGCGCGCGAGGTTGGCGCGCCGTCGAAGAGTGGAGCCACGATGGTCGTGCGCTGGCGGCCGGTTGCCAAGGATGGCGCAGCGCTGCCAGTGAGTGCGCAAGCCCTTCGCGCGGCACGGCAGATAATCAGCATGGGTGAGACGTACGATTTCGAATTCGTGCCGATGCATCCCGGGCTCCTCGGGCTCGAGGTGCACGGTACTCCGCCCCCGGGCATCCGTGCGCCACCGGGTTTCCTCATCGGCGTGCCGATTCGCGTGTCGAACTGACCTGTCGCGCGATTCCGAACTCGTCTCCTGGTGCATCTCCTGGTGCATCTCCGCCTTTTCGGCGGCCGTAGCCACTTCCCGTCGCACTCCCATGCACCCTTATTTCGGATGGATGACGCATCGTCATCACAACGAATGAGGAACGACAGGGATGATCGCTCGACGAAAGCTTGGAACACAAGGCCTCACAGTCTCCGCCATCGGGCTCGGCTGCATGGGGATGACCGCATCATATGGATCGCCGGAGGAGCGTGATGAGCGCGAAGCGATCGCCACGCTGCACCGTGCGCTCGAGATCGGCGTCACGTTTCTGGATACCGCAGAGGTGTACGGTCCCTTCACCAACGAGGAGCTGCTCGGCCGCGCGCTGAAGGGGAAACGGGACCAGGCGACCATCGCGACCAAGTTCGGCTGGCGCATCGGGAAGCCGGGGGAGGAGCGCGGTCTCGACAGCAGACCGGTGCACATCCGCGAAGCAGTTGAAGGCTCGCTGCGCCGGCTGCAGACAGATCACATAGACCTTTTATATCAGCATCGCGTCGATCCCACCGTCCCCATCGAGGATGTCGTGGGCACGATGGCCGACCTCGTGCACGCGGGGAAGGCTCGCTTTCTCGGACTCTCGGAAGCAGGCGAGGAAACGATAAGACGCGCCCACGCCGTACACCCGATATCTGCTCTCCAGAGCGAGTATTCGTTGTGGGAGCGCAACCTCGAGCCGCGCATCATTCCGCTGCTGCGTCATCTCGGCATCGGCCTCGTTCCGTTCAGCCCACTCGGCCGCGGCTTTCTCACTGGCGCAGTGAAGCGCGCCGAGGAATATCCGGAAGGCGACTACCGTCGGGGCGATCCACGCTTTCAGGGCGCGAATTTTGATGCGAACACGCGTGCGGTTTCCGTAGTGAAGGAGATCGGAATGCAGAAGAAGGCGACTCCGGCACAGATCGCGCTCGCATGGCTGCTGCACAAGGGTGATGACATCGTGCCGATTCCGGGCACCAAGCATCGTGCCCGTCTGGAGGAAGATGCCGGCGCGGTCGATGTAGTGCTCAGTGACGCGGAGATGATGCGACTCGACGATGCGCTTGCGCCAGACAAGGTGGCCGGCGAACGCTACACCAAGGAACGCATGGCAACTGTGGACAGGTAGCGAAGATGCAGAAACGAAATCTTGGACGTGACCGGCTGGAAGTATCCGCACTCGGACTCGGGTGCATGGGAATGAGTGACTTCTATGGCGCACATGACGACAACGAATCGATCGCGACGATTCATCGGGCGATCGAACTGGGCGTAACGCTGCTGGACACCGCGGACATGTACGGCCCGTTCACCAACGAGCAACTCGTTGGAAAAGCGATCCACGATCGTCGTGACAAGGTCGTGCTCGCGACCAAGTTCGGGAACATGCGGTCGGAATCGGGTGCCTATCTTGGCATCAATGGTTCGCCGGACTACGTGCGGAAGGCGTGCGATGCATCGCTGGGGCGGCTGGGTGTCGATCACATCGATCTCTACTATCAGCATCGCGTCGATCCGAAGGTGCCGATCGAGGATACGGTCGGAGCGATGGCAGATCTGGTGCGCGCGGGAAAGGTGCGACATCTGGGAATGAGCGAGGCCGCGCCGGCTACGCTGCGGCGTGCCAACGCGGTGCATCCGATAACTGCGCTGCAGACCGAGTATTCACTCTGGAGCCGCGACGTGGAGGATGAGATCCTTCCAACGTGCCGAGAGCTGGGTGTCGGCTTCGTCGCCTACAGTCCACTCGGCCGCGGCTTTCTCACCGGCAAATTCAAGAGTGAGAACGATCTTCCCGCCGACGACTGGCGTCACAGGAATCCGCGCTTTCAGGGGGAGAATTTCGACAGGAACCTGGATCTGGTGCGACACGTCGAGCAGTTGGCGAAGTCGAAAGACTGTACCCCGTCGCAGATCGCGCTCGCATGGCTGCTGCATCGGGGTGACGACATCGTGCCGATTCCGGGGACCAGGCACGAGAAGTATCTGGAGGAGAACGTCGGAGCGCTGAACGTGACACTCTCGGCTGCGGACATGTCGCGCATCGATGAGATCGCACCGCGCGGAGTTGCGGCGGGGGAGCGATACGCCGAGGGCGGGATGAAATCGCTGAATCTGTAGGGCTCGTCGTCGCCTAATGCCGTCATCCCCGCGAGAGCGGGGATCCATCTGCCGGTCGTCATCCCCGCGAGAGCGGGAATCCATCTGCCGGTCGTCATTCCCGCGAAAGCGGGAATCCATCTGTTGCCGAGAAGCTTTCCGCTATCACCGCGTTCAGAGATCGATAACATGGATCCCCGCTTTCGCGGGGATGACGATTTCCAGCTTCAGGTGGACAACTGACCTTTTGACATCGTGGCCCTTGCCAGTTTGGCGAGGGCTTTTTAAACTACCTGGAGTTAATCAATCGATTAAACTATTCAGTTAAGTATGTCCAACGACAGGGACGGCGAGACCGAGGAGCGGATACTCAAGGCGGCACGAACGGTCTTCGTCCGGCACGGGACCGCCGGCGCACGAATGCAGGAGATCGCCGAGGAGGCCGGCGTCAACCAGGCGCTGCTGCACTATTACTTCCGGTCCAAGGACCGCCTGGCGCAGGCTGTTTTCCGCGACGTCGCCGGGCGGATGGTACCGTCGATCGTCGCCGTGTTCGGCTCCGAGAGCAGTATCGAGCAGAAGGTCGAGCAGTTCGTTCACCTCTACATCGACGTCGTGCGACAGAGTCCGTTCATCCCGGGCTATATCGTCGCAGAGCTGCACTTCAATCCCGAGCGGCTCACGGCGCTGGCGGCGGAAATTGCGGGCACCCATCCGGCGAGCGTGATGCAGGCATTTCTGCCACGACTTGGTGCGCAGATCGACGAGCAGGTGAAGATCGGCGCGATGCGTTCGATAGCCCCGGACCAGTTTCTGGTCAATCTGGTCGCGCTGTGCGTCTTTCCCTTCGTCGCTAGGCCGGTACTGCGCATCGTCTTCGGCCAGGACGACGCGGCGTTCTCGCGATTCCTCGACGAGCGGAGACGCGAGCTTCCTGACTTCATCCTCAACGCGCTGAGGCCGTGATGAAGTGTCGTCAATCAGTTGGCGCGATCGTATGTGCGGCGATTTCAATTTGCGCCGGTCCGATGATGCTGCACGCGCAGCAGTCGGCGGCGCGCGACTCGCTTCGGCTCGGCGACCTGCAGAACCGTGCGGTGCAGCACGACCCGCGCACTCGGCAGCTCGATCTGCTATCGTCGCAGTCGGCGCTCCGGATGCAGGATATAGATGCATCGCGGCTTCCCGTAATCGGCGCGAATGCTCAGGGGCAGTATCAATCGCAAGTGGTGACGCTCCCGCTGCAGCTTCCGAAGGGATTGTCAGTGCCCGTTCCGGCGCACGACACCTACGACGCGCACGTCGGTGCGCAGCAGCCGATCTACGACCCGACAGTGAGCGCACGACGGGGCGTCGAGCGCGCACAGCTTGCAGCGTCGGAGGCTGGTGTTGAGGCATCCACGTTCGCTCTGCGCCAGAACGTCAACGACGCGTACTTCGCGGCGTTGCTGCAGCAGGCTCAACGCGCCGAGCAGGAGAGCGCGATCACCGACCTGGAAGCCAGGCGAAAGGTTGCGGTCAGCCGCGTCGCGCAAGGATCGGCGCTGCCAAGTGAGACGGACATGCTCGATGCGGAGCTCCTGCGTCGCCGTCAGGGGGTCGCGCAGCTTGCCGCCAGTCGCGACGCTGCACTGGTCGTGCTCAGCGATCTCACCGGCCAGAAGATAACGAGCGCGGATGCGCTGGTACTGCCGGATCTGGGCGCGGAGGTTGCGCGAGCACGACAGGATATCGACACGTTGCGTGCGCGGCCAGAATACGAGCAGTTCGCGCGCACACGTGACGTTCTGGCGCAGCAACAGGTATCGCTCGGCGCGGCAGATCTGCCGCGCGTGTCCGCATTTGGACGCGCCGGCTATGGGAGACCCGGGCTGAACCCGCTGGCGCAGGAATTCAGCAACTACTGGCTCGCCGGCGTTCAGGTCGAATGGACGCCATGGAACTGGGGCACAACGAGACGGGATCGCGAGGTGCTTGCGCTGCAGCGACAGATCGTTGCCACCAATGAGGCTGCATTCACGCAGGGTGTTCGACGAGCGATTGCGCATGACGTCGCCTCGATCGATCAGCTGGCACAAACACTGGTGGACGACGACACGATCGTCGCTCTGTGCGAGAAGATTCTTCGCGAAACGGGATTCCGGTTTTCGGAAGGTGTGATCACGTCGGCGGAATACGTGGATCGCGAAACCGACCTGCTGGACGCGCGGCTGTCGCGCGCCACGCATCGCGTGCAGTTGGCACAGGCGCGCGCGAACTTTCTGACATCACTAGGCCTGGGAGTTCACTGATGACTCGCTCTGGTATTACCGGCATCGGCGGGACGCGCTGCGCGGCGCTGGCGCTGGCCGTCAGTTTCACTTTCGCCGGTTGCGGAGGCGGAAGCAAGCCTGATGCGTACGGCAACTTCGAAGCGACCGAGGTTGTGGTATCGTCGCAAACTGCGGGACAGATTCAGCGCTTCACTCCCGTTGAAGGAATGCAGCTCGCACGCGGCGCGGAGGTGGCGCTCGTCGACACGACCCAGCTTGCGCTGCAGCAGGAGCAGGTGGACGCCCAGCGCAATGCGGCGAACGAGCGCAATACCGAAGCTGCGAGGCAGTTGAAGGTATTGCTGGTGCAACGGGACGTCGCGCAGCGGGCATACAAGCGCACGCAGCGACTTCACGCAGAGCAGGCGGCGACGGCACAACAGTTGGATCAGGCCGAGCGGGATTATCGCACCTTGCTGGCGCAGATAGAAGCTGCCCGGGCACAGAGCAGCAGCGTGGGGATGGAGGCCGCGTCCGCGGATGCGCAGGTGGCGCAGATTCGCGACCGGATCGGCAAGAGCCTGGTGACGAATCCGCAGGCGGGGACTGTGTTGACGACGTACGCACGCGCCGGGGAAGTGGTGCAGGCCGGAACGCCGCTCTACCGGATCGCGGATCTCGACACTCTGGTATTGCGGGCGTACGTGAGCGAGCCGCAACTGTCGTCATTCAGGGTCGGACAGATTGTCGACGTGCATGTCGATCGTCGCGGTCATGTAATGACGCTGCCCGGAACAGTAAGTTGGGTGTCGTCCACGTCGGAATTCACACCGACACCGGTTCAGACGCGCGATGAGCGCGTGGATCTCGTGTACGCGGTCAAGGTGCGCGTGGTCAATCGCGATGGCGCGCTCAAGATTGGAATGCCGGGCGACGTGTCCATTCGAGCGACGAGCGCGAAAGCCGTCGTGAATCCTGCGGCCAACAGCGATTCACCGGCACCGGCGCGCCGCTCATGACAGATCACGCAGTGGCGAGTTCGCGGGCGCCGCTGGAAGTTCGCGGCGTGTCCAGGCGCTTCGAGGAGACCGTCGCGCTGTCCGACGTCTCGTTCGCGGTGAACGCGGGCGAACTGTTTGGGCTCGTGGGGCCGGACGGTGCCGGGAAGACCACGCTGTTTCGCATTCTGACGACGCTGCTTGTTCCGGACTCCGGCACGGCGACGGTCCTGGGGCTGGATGTGGTACGCGATCTGTGGGCGATTCGCTCCAGAGTTGGTTACATGCCCGGGCGGTTCTCGCTTTATCCGGATCTGAGCGTCGAGGAGAATCTGAGCTTCTTCGCTTCGGTGTTCGGCACGAGCATCGACGAAGGGCGCGCCATCATCGCGCCGATCTACGACCAGATAGAGCCGTTCAAGGACCGTCGCGCTGGTGCGCTGTCTGGTGGGATGAAGCAGAAGCTGGCGCTTTGCTGTGCGCTGGTCCACTGTCCCGAGATTCTCTTTCTCGACGAGCCGACGACTGGCGTCGATGCGGTCTCGCGACGCGAATTCTGGGATCTGCTCGGCGCGCTCAAGAAGTCCGGCCTGCCGATTCTGGTATCGACCGCTTACATGGACGAGGCGACACGCTGCGATCGGGTCGGGCTGATTCAGCGAGGGCGCATTCTTGCCGTGGATGCTCCTGCGGCGATCGCGGCGCGATATCCGAACCCGCTGATCGCCGTGCATGCAAACGAGCGGCACAAGCTGATCCAGTCGCTCCGGGATTACCAGCATGCGAAATCGGTCTATCCGTTCGGCGATGAAGTCCATTACAGCGATGCGCGAGCCGCGAAGGCGATGGATGATATCGTGGCGGAGCTGCGCACGTATCTCGCCGGTAGCGGATTCACGGATCTTCGCGTGAAACCGATATCGGCTGGAGTCGAGGATGCGTTCATGGAGTTGATGGGACAGCCAGAAGCGACCGTCAGGGCGGCGGCATGACGACGGCGATCGACGTAAGGAATCTGACGCGACGCTTCGGCAGCTTCACCGCTGTCGAGTCCATCAGTTTCGATGTGCGGCAGGGTGAAGTGTTCGGCTTCCTCGGCGCCAATGGAGCAGGGAAGACGACGGCGATAAAGATGCTGATCGGTTTGCTGGCGCCGAGTTCCGGTCAGGCGAGCGTGGCTGGATTCGATGTGTCGACCAATCCGGACGATGTGCGGCGGCACATCGGATACATGAGTCAGCGCTTCTCGTTGTACGAGGATCTCACGGTTCGTGAAAACATCACGCTGTACGGCGGAATCTACGGACTGACCGATTCGGAGATCCGGGACCGTGGCGACGCATTGATAGGGACACTGCAACTGGGCCGCTCGAGCGATGAGCGCGTCGAGTCGCTACCGCTGGGGTGGAAGCAGAAGCTCGCGTTCTCCGTCGCAATGCTGCACGAACCTGCGGTTGTCTTTCTGGACGAGCCAACCGGCGGTGTCGATCCGATCACGCGCAGGCAGTTCTGGGAGATGATTTACACTGTCGCCGAGCGTGGCACGACTGTGTTCGTCACGACTCACTATCTGGATGAGGCCGAGTATTGCGACCGGATCTCGATAATGGTGGACGGCCGCATCGCGGCGATGGGGGCGCCGGCGGAAGTGAAGCAGAGGTTCGGCGCTGCAACGCTGGACGAGGTCTTTCTGGGACTGGTACGTCCAGCAGGCGTACAGACTCCACAGTCAGCCTGAATTCAAATGGCCGACCGCAGATCAGCGCTGCACGCATTCATCGTGAAGGAGATGCGGCACATCCTTCGCGATCGGCAGACGTTGACGATCCTGTTGTTGCTCCCGCTAGCCATGGTGGTGTTGTTCGGCTACGCGTTGCGGAATGACATAACTGATGTGCGGCTCGTCGTGATCGATCCGACGCCCGACTACGCGACGATTGCCCTGCGCAACCGGTTCGCGGGCAATCCACGGTTTGAAATCGTGGCAACATCGCAGACACCGGATCTGGCGGAGCCATTGTTTCGTCGCGGAGATGCCGACCTTGCGCTGGCGTTCCCGCCGCGGTTCGCAGAATCGCTATCCCAGGGCGTGCCAACCCGCCTGCTGTTGGTCGGCGATGCGTCCGACCCCAATACCGGAAGCACGATGGCCGCGTACGCGACCGCTGTGATCACCAGCTACCAGACGGAAATCGGTGCTACGGGGCAGGCGGTTCGAATAGTTCCGCAGCTGCGAATGCGCTTCAACCCGACGCTGGAGAGCGTGAATCTGTTCGTGCCCGGGCTCATCGCGCTGGTGCTGACCCTCATCACAGCGCTCATGACGTCGATATCGCTGTCGCGCGAGAAGGAGCGCGGCACGCTTGAAATATTGCTGGTATCGCCGCTTCACCCGTGGCAGATCATACTCGGCAAGGTAATGCCGTATCTGTTGCTGGCACTTGGCAACGTCGCGACTGCATTGCTGGCGGCGTGGGCGGTATTCCATGTCCCGTTCCGGGGCAGCCTGGTGCTGCTGCTATCGGCCAGCGTTCTCTATTCGATGGTGGGCCTTTCTCTTGGGGTGCTTATCGCCGCGTTGGCACCGTCCCAGCGCGCGGCGATGCTTGCAGCGCTCGCTGGAACGATGCTGCCGAACGCGTTGCTGTCCGGGATGATATTCCCGATAGCCAGCCTTCCGGCATGGTTGCGCATGGTGACGTATGTAGTTCCAGCGCGCTGGTTCATCGTGATCGCGCGCGGGATCATGCTGAAGGGTGTGGGGCTTACCTATCTTTGGAAGGAACTTGCGGTACTCACGGTCATGCTCGTCGTGCTGCTGATAGCCGCTGTGCGCAGTTTCAAGCCGAGGTTCGCGTGAGGCTGCGGGTGCTGCGTTTTCTGTTGCGAAAGGAATTCCTGCAGATCGTGCGCGATCGCACGTTGCTCGGGATGCTGTTCATCATGCCGGTGATTCAGCTGCTGGTGCTCGCGAATGCGGTGACGTTCGAGGTAAAGAGCGCGCGCATGTACATCATCGACAAGGACCACAGCAGCATGTCGCGGGGGGTTGCGACGCGACTGGCAGCGTCGGGGCGGTTCGTGCCGACGGAATCATCTCCGTCGATGGCCGAGGGTGACGAGGCGATCCTGGACCGACGAGTCGATCTGATCGTCGTGATTCCGGAGGGCTTCGAGCGCGAAATCGTGCGCGATCATCGTGCACCGTTGCAGCTCGTGTTCAACGCAGAGGACGGCGCCGCAGCCGCCGTGATGCAGACGTACGCCAATGCGATTGTGATGAACTATGCCGGAGAGCTCGGTGCCGAGGTGAGTCCGTCGGTCGTTACGAAACTGAGCGTCGGTGATGGTGGAGCGCCCGCGCGAGGTCATCCCGTGATGGAACTGCGCCGGCGCGGTTGGTACAACTCCGAGCTGGACTATCGTGAGTACATGGTTCCTGGAATTCTCGTGGTGCTGGTGACGATGATCGGCACGCTGTTGACGGCGATGAACATAGTCCGTGAGAAGGAAGCTGGAACGCTCGACCAGCTCAATGTGACCCCCATCAACCGGTCGACCTTCATCGCCGCCAAGCTGATACCGCTCTGGACCTTCGCGATGATCGACCTCTCGATAGGGCTTGTGGTGGCGCGGTTCGTCTTTCACGTACCGGTGCTCGGCAGCCTCGTACTGGTATTCTTCGCCGCGACGATCTATCTCGTTGGTGCGCTCGGCATCGGACTCTGGATCTCGACCGTTGCGGAGACGCAGCAGCAGGCGATGTTCGTGACATTCTCGCTGTTGATGGTGTACCTCCTCATGAGTGGGCTGTTCACACCCATTCGTGGCATGCCTGTATGGGCGCAGTGGACCACCGAGATCAACCCGATCGCGCATTTCGTGGCTCTCATGCGGGCCGTGCTGCTCAAGGGTGCCCGGACGCGCGACGTCGCATCGCATCTCGCCGCCCTGGCCGCGATCAGTTCCGTGGTGCTCAGCATCGCCATACGCCAGTATCACAAGCGGTCGGCCTGACTTCCCGCGGGCGCGCGTCTTGCTCCAATTGGAGCTACCCGGCGGTATATTCCGCGGGTACCATCTGTGACCAGGGTCGTTCCAATGGCTTCTCAAACCTGCACTCATCTCGACCAGGTACGCAATGTCGAGCCGCGCACGCCGAACGGCTGCGAGGAGTGTCTCAAGATGCACAGCAGGTGGGTACACCTGCGTCTGTGTCTCGACTGCGGACATGTGGGCTGCTGCGACAGCTCGCCGAACAAGCATGCCACGAAGCACTTCCACGCAACAGGACATCCGATCATGCGCTCATTCGAGCC
This sequence comes from Gemmatimonadota bacterium, assembly GCA_027307165.1. GTDB lineage: Bacteria > Gemmatimonadota > Gemmatimonadetes > Gemmatimonadales > Gemmatimonadaceae > Fen-1247. Next base: position 53,174 of record DAHUXM010000024.1, read on the forward strand.
AGGTGAGGATTGGGGCTGGTGTTACGTCGACGACGTGACGTTCGAGCCTGCGCCACAGGCGCGGTGACCTTGTGACCGCGCACCAGGTAGCGGCGGCAACAGATGGTGATGCCGTCTGGCCGGAGCTGACGCTCGCATCGTGGCAGGACAGCTATGCGACGCTGCACATGCTTACGCAGATTGTCGGCAAGACCCGACTCGCGCTGGCGCCAATGGTGAATCACTGGTGGCAGGTGACGCTCTACGTAACGGAGCGCGGCCTCACGACCAGTTCCATGCCGTTCGGCAAGCATACCGCCACGGTGGATTTTGATTTCATCTATCACAACGTCGCGATACGAACGAGCGCGGGGCAGACTCGCACGATTCCCCTCGTCCAGCGTCCCGTGCGCGAATTCTACATCGAATATCTCGATGTTCTTGCTGCGCTCGGAATCGGTGCGAAGATCAGAGGAGTGCCCGTCGAGGTCGAAACTGCGGTTCCGTTCGCGGAAGATACGCAGCACGCGTCATACGACGCGGACTCCGTGAACCGATGGTGGCGTGCGATGGTTCAGGTTGACCGCGTCTTCGAGCAGTTCCGCGGGCGTTTCGAGGGGAAGGCGAGCCCCGTACACTTCTTCTGGGGAAGCTTCGACATCGCTGCAACACGGTTTTCGGGACGTGGCGCACCGCTGCATCCCGGCGGTGCTCCCAACTGCCCCGATTACGTCATGCAGGAGGCGTACTCGAGAGAGTGCAGCAGCGTGGGATTCTGGCCCGGCGGTGGTACTCAGGAAGCGGCGTTCTATTCGTACGCGTACCCTGAGCCGGACGGTTACAGGGAATATCCTCCGGGGCCGGAGAGCGCATACTACGATGCGAACATGCGGGAGTTCATACTGCCTTACGAGGCGGTGCGTACTGCCCCGTCGCCCGACGAAATGCTGCTGGAGTTCTGCGAGAGTACCTACGAAGCGGCGGCTGATCGTGCCGCATGGGATCGTGAATCATTGGAGCGGAAGGGCAAGCGATGACAGAGATGTCTGCGCAGGACACGGGCGAATTGAACGTCACGGTTCGTGAGCTGTCGCGCGATGAGTCTCTCGCGATACTTGCGAAGCATCATCTGGGTCGTGTCGGCATCACCTATCAGGACCGATTCCACCTCAAGATATGCAACTATCTGTATTCCGAAGACTGGATATACGCGCGCGCGGAGCTTGGGGACGACCTGGTGATGGCGGAGCATCATCCGTGGGCGGCGTTCGAGGTGGACGAAGTCGATGGCATCCTGGACTGGCGCTCGGTCGAGGTCTGGGGCGCGATCGAGTTTCTCTCTTCGGACATGCACTCCGAGGACTGGTTCGAATTTGAAAACGCGGTCCGGCTTCTCAGGGGCGCTGTTCCGGAGATACTCAAAGCGGACGATCCGATGCCGAAGCGCGTTCACCTGGTTCGGGTACACGTGGACAACATCCTGGGCCGCGAGTCGCGGGTTGGAAATCCAAGACCGCTCCCCCAACCCTGAATGTCATGAAGTGCATCGCCGTCCTTGCACGTTCGTGAGACGCTAGCCATGCGCACGGACCTGTCGCCGCAGCACGTGCCGCGATCGCACGTCCGCCATGACGCAAGCACGGGCCGGTCGATCATGGACCAGGCGATCTCGCGCGCAGCGGGTGCGCGTCGGATCGATGGCAACAGCGTCCGGCTTCTGCGCGATGCAGCCGAGAATTATCCGGCGTGGCTCGATGCGATAGCATCCGCAGAGCGGTACGTGTATTTCGAAGCGTACATCATGCGCGACGACGTATCGGGCCGGCGCTTCGCCGATGCGCTCATCGAAAAAGCGCGTGCGGGAGTAACCGTGCGCCTGTTGTACGACTGGATGGGTGCGTTTGCCAAGACTCCGTCGCGGTTCTGGGAATCGCTGCGCGCGGCTGGTATCGAAGTTCGCTGCTTCAATCCATTCACTCTCGCAAGTCCGCTCGGCTGGATCCACCGCGATCATCGGAAGAGCGTCGTCGTCGATGGCAGGATCGGATTCATCACCGGTCTCTGCGTCGGCGATGCGTGGGTGGGCGATCCAGAGCGCGGCGTTGCGCCGTGGCGTGATACCGGAGTGGAAGTGCGCGGTCCGGCGGTCGCCGAGATCGAGCGCGCCTTCAGTCGTGTGTGGGCCGTAGTTGGCGCGCCGATTCCGCCTGAGGAGCTCACCGCTCGCGATAGCATCGCAGTGGCGGGCGATACGTCGGTGCGCGTCGTCGCGAGCGAGCCATGGCGGGCCCGGTTGCTGCGTCTCGACGAGCTTGTCGCTGGAGCGGCGCGCGAGACACTCTGGCTGTCCGATGCGTATTATGCCGGCATGCCGACGCACGTGCAGGCACTCCGCGCGGCGGCGAAGGATGGCGTCGACGTGCGCCTGCTCGTTCCAGGCGGTAGCGACATTCCGCTGCTGCGTCCGCTCTCGCGGGCGGGTTACAGGCCGTTGCTCGAGGCCGGAGTGCGCGTGTTCGAGTGGAATGGTCCGATGATGCATGCCAAGACGTCGGTGACCGATGGTCGCCTCGCACGCGTCGGGTCGAGCAATCTCAACATTGCGAGCTGGCTTGGCAATTATGAGCTCGATGCAGTGATCGAAGACACTGCGTTCGCTGAACGCATGGTGGAATCGTATCTGGACGATCTTGCGCACGCGACTGAATTAGTACTGCACAGACGCCGTCGCAGACACCGTTCACATGATGCGTTGCCGGGACTGCCGCCGGCGCGGCGCATGCGTGAGCGAAGGAGGGGCTCCGGCAGCGCTGGCCGCGGTGTCGCGGGCGCGATTCGACTCGGCAACACGGTCACCGCAGCGGTGACAGACAGACGCGTGCTTGCATCCGCCGACTCGCGCGCGATCGCGATCGCGGGTGCGGTACTCGTCGCGTTGGCGATTGTGGCCGTCGTCTGGCCACGCGTGTTCGCAATCCCGATCGCGGTATTCAGCCTCTGGTTCGGCGGCGCGATGCTGCTGCAGGGCTACAGACTTCGCGCCCACGGGGCCACTAAAACGGCCTCGGTTCCGGATGTGCACGAAGAACAGGTCATAGACGATAGTCCAGGGTCCGCGGCTTCCTCGGCCGCGTCCTCGGCCGCTGTTACGCCATAATCATCGCAGCCCGTATATCAGGATTCGACTTTGTTTCGCGACACCGGGCCACACGGGTGACTTCATTCCCGACGCAACGGCGACGAGCTGGCGTCCACCCGCGGAGTAGCTGATGATGCCCCCACCGGTCGACTGACCCGTGTTGGTCTTCCAGAGCACGTGGCCGCTGTCGGCGCCGAACGCGTACAGCTCGCCGGACATGTCCGCTGCAAAAACAATTCCTCCGGCTGTGGGCGTAACACCCGCAAGCATGGGATGCGGTGCGTGGAATTTCCAACGCACGGTGCCGCTGTCCGCATCGAATGAAGTGAGCCAGCCGCGCGCCTCGCTCGCCGGCACGAACGGATTCGCGTTTTCATTGCCAAGCCACGTAGTACCTGCCGGCGGAATGGTCGTGGTATCGCGCTTGAGCTGCACACTCGCGCACCAATCCACAGCGCCGACATACAGCGAATTTGTATTCGGGCTGTAAGCCGCGCCGTTCCATTCCGATCCGCCGGTGATGCCCGGGCAGAAGCGCGTGGCGTGATCACGCGAGAGTGGTGTGTCCACATTCTGCCTGGTAGTGGTCGGCCTGATGTACAGCATCGGCAGTGCAGTGCCCAGGTCGCCGGTTGGCGCCCTGCCACGCGCGATCTGTGAGCGGTCCAGCACCGCGAGCTGGCCATCCTTGTTTGCCGACGCAACAATCCGCGTTCCGGCGTGCGTGGTCACGAGCGTCGGCGGACTGTCCACATCCCAGTCGTGCATGTCGCGCTTCACGAGCTGATTGTAGCCGAGCATTCTACCGGTGGCGGCGTCGAGTGCGATTACCGAGTTGGTATAGAGATTGTCGCCGGTGCGAAGCTCGGTTTCGAAATCCGGCGCCGGATTGCCAGCTGGGACGTACAGCACCTTGCTGGCGGTGTCGAATGTGAACGACGTCCAGAATCCGCCGCCGGTCACTGGAATGCGCGTATTGGTCCACGTCGCCCGCGCGGGACCGGAATCAGGCACCACATCGAATTGCCACAGGACGTGTCCGTCGCGAGCATCGAGTGCGTAGACGTGTCCCGTCACGCCCACCTGATCGCCTCCGGCATTGCCCACGAAGACCTTGCCGTCTGCTGCGATCGGTGCCATCGGTATAGACATGCCCGGCGCGTTCACGCTGATGGCATGATCCCACAGCACCTTGCCGTCGGTGGTGTCCATCGCCAGAACGTGCGAATCCGAAGTCCCGCGGAAGAGACGGCCATCCATGTAGGCAAAGCCGCGATTCACCAGCAACGGGCTCGGCTTGGCGCTATGCCAGGGCTGTTTCCATCGCTCGGCGCACGTACTCGCATCGATGGCGTAGGAGATCGTGTCCGTAGTGAAGTACATCGTTCCGTGGACGACTATCGGTCCGGTCTGAAGTGAAGTGACTTCGGGGAGATTGTAGGTGCATACGCTCTTCATCTGCGTGACATTCTGACGCGTGATCTCGGCGAGGGGGGAGAACCGGTCTCCGGCGAGCGTCCGATTGTAGCCGGGCCAATCCTCGGGGCTGACCATTGGCGCGCTCGGCGCAGCCGCGATCGACGGCGCATGAGTGGTGTCGGGAGCCTTCTCGGTATTCGAGCCAGAACAAGCGGACATGGCGACAACCGCAGCGCCAATGGCTACTGCGAGTACGGGAGTGCGGACTGGCATCGAACCTCCTCCGTCGGGTGGGGCGTCGTGCATCCGTCCTGCATCTTGGATGCCGACGCGCGGGGAACCTCAGCCCGTCGTCCGCGCCTCCACGGTCTTGCGTTCACGCTCGAGGTCGGAGTTCATGACCTTCTGGAGCTGGCTGCGAACCCGTCCGCGAATGTTCAGGAGACCGCCCGGTAGAGCGTCGAACCGGTACCTGCGCGTGGTTACCAGATAGATCCCGGCTCCGCCATTCAATGCCGGTGCATCGTAGATCGTCGAGAGCTCCAGGGCGGCTTCGAAGTAATGATCCGCATAGATCTGCTTCCGCACGATCAGCGCGTTGCCGGCCGGCGGTGTGAGAACCACCATCTGGTTGAGCGTGAAAGTCGGGCGGAGATGTGGAATCCTGTCGAGTGACCAGTACATCACATCCAGGGCATTGTCGGGCCGATCCGCGGGAAAGTTCACGAGATAATTGCGAAGCGCCGGTGCGTATTGCTGGATGTAGGTCGACTGATCGAGCAGCGCGGCGAATGCGTCGCTTGCCTGAACTCCGTTGGTGTCGTCGTAGCGCGGCATCGCCGCATTGTCGCGAGCGCGATACGCCGCGACACGATTCTCCACCTGAACTCTCATCACGGAATCAGCCTGCTGCTCCGCGTTCGGTCCATACCAGTCCACTTGCGCAAACTGCTTCATGTCGGACCCCGACAGCTTGAAGTTGCAGTTTCGCACGCGGCAACCCTTGAGGTCCTGCCATTCCGACGGATCCAGCGCGATGGTCTGCATCTCTGCCGGAGTCGGGGGGTCGCTGATGATTCCGAATCGTTGTGAGCGCGCGGCGATGAGCGACTGAACGTCGCGCATGCGCGCGAGATATGCATCCCGCGTAGTGTGTATTCCGATTATTCCGAATACCGTCACGTCGCGGCCGATGTCGGTGTGCAGCAGCTTCACCACTGCCACGCCGTTCTGCGCATCGGCAATCTGGCCCGCGTTGAGGCCGACGCTGGTTCGCAGATAGTCACCCAGCGGTGGTGCCGCGTTCTGGGCGCGTGCGGGACCAGCCATGCCTGCGCACGCCAGCGTCGCGCAGGCCGCGATGATGTATGTCTCCTTCAGGCTCTTCATCGCGGCCGTTGCGAGGTACTCAGCGGTCGCTCAATGATTGCTTGAATCCCCGCTTCGCGCGGACTCGAAGAGGAACCATGTGCGACGCTCCGTCTCGTCGATCCATACTTCGATGAGACTCGCACTCGCCACATCGTGATGCTCGTCGCACACGTTGTGGACCTGCCGGAGGCTCGCGGTAAGGGTCTCGTTATCATCGCGCAATTCCGCCAGCATGTCGGACGGCTCGACGTAGCTCGCATCATTGTCGTGAATCCGCTGCGTGCGCGCGATCTGGCCGATCGATCGCACTGTCGTCTCGCCCAGCTTCCTGACACGCTCGGCGATCGGATCCGTCATCGCGAAAAGCTGATCCGCCTGTTCGTCCAGCAGCAGGTGATAATCGCGGAAGTGCGGGCCACTCATGTGCCAGTGAAAATTCTTCGTCTTGAGATACAGCGTGAAAACATCCGCGAGAACGCCATTCAGTGCGGCGGCGATATCTCGCACCGCGGACGCGCCAAGGTCGGTCGGTGTTGCAAGGGGAGCCCGCCGCAGGCGTACGGCGTTGTTGGATTTCTTCACGGTAGACGCTTTCATGGCTTCTCCAGGATGGTTTCTACTGGAACTTATCACCCGTGCGTGGTCCACGGGATACGCACGACCGTACCATTCGTCTGTCGGCTGTCCGACCCCGTCAGGAGCGCCTGCTCCAGGTCCAGGTCGCGCTCCACTCTGTGAAGCACGCCGTCACTGATCTCGTCGCCGTCACGCATCTGAATCAGCCGCTGCCGCTCGGCGTCCAGCGTCGCCAGACGCAGCAGGCGATACGAACCAGCGCGGCGCCCGTCCACGTCAGCTTCCGTGGCATCGTCGTCAACAACGGCCGGATCACCGCTGGGATCCGGCGGCGGGATCGACCTGGTACGTGCCTCGTTCGAATAACGATGAACGCGGTGTGTGTATTCGTCGCGCAGGGCGGCGACCACGCCACGCGAGTCGCCGTCGCCGAGCCCAGATAGCGAGCCGTCCTCCCCTGCATCGATCTGGTCCAACCGTGCGAGAGCTGCCTGCGCGGTCTGCAGTCGCGCATTGATCTCCTCGAATGCATCGGCGCGATCCGGCTCGAGCCCGAGCTTCGAGATCACGGGTCGCAATGTCAGCCCCTGACCGACAAGAGTAACGAGGATGACGACGAACGTTACGAAGATCACAACGTCGCGTCCCGGAAACGGTGCGCCGCTCGAAGTGACGAATGGAACGGAGAGTGCGAGCACCAGCGATACCGCACCACGCAGCCCCGCCCATCCCACGAACAGAACATGCCGCCACGGTGGATACGCCGGCTGCCGGTCAGTGAGTCGGTGTCTCAGGTACCGTGACGCGTATGCAGCAGGAAATACCCACGCGAGACGCAACACGATCACGACCGCGCTCACTGCGGCCGCTGTAGCGATCAGTCTGGCCAGCGTCTCCTCTTCGCCGGTACGTACGGCAGCCAGCGCCAATGGAAGTCCGAGGCCGACGAAGATGAAGAGCAGACCTTCCAGCAGGAAATCGACGATCTCCCACATGTTGATGGTCTGAATGCGCGATGCCGCGGTGAGCAGACGCGCCGCCGCGTGGCCCAGGTAGAGCCCTGCGACGACGACCGCGAGAACCCCGGATACTCCGGCACGGTCCGCGGCAAGGAATGCGACGTATGGCGTGAGCAGCGATATGCTGCTCTCGAGCACCGGACTTCGCTCCGGCGTTCGCGCGATCCAGCGCCGTAGTGACGCGATGCACCATCCAGCGGCCAGGCCGAATATTATTCCGCCGCCGGCCGCCCACAGAAAGCTCAGCAACGCAGGCCCGAGCGAGAACGTGCCGGTGTTGCCGGCCGTCAAGGCCATCTCGAAAATCACCAGCGACGTAGCGTCGTTGACGAGACTCTCGCCCTCGAGAATCGAGACGAGCGTGCGAGGCACGCCGAACCGTCGCATCACTGCCGTTGCCGCGACTGCGTCAGTCGGGCCCACCGCGGCGCCCAGCGCAAACGCTGCCGGCCATGATAGCGACGGGAACATCACATGTGCCGCGGCCGCAACGACGCCAGCGGTCGCCACCACCAGTCCGATCGCGAGAAGCATGATGTCCACGCCGTTCCGCCGAAACTCGCGATACGACGTGTTTATCGCCGCCCAGTACAGTAGCGGCGGAAGGAAGATGAAGAAGACGACATCCGGATCCACGCGGACCGTCGGAGCGGCCGGAACCAGGGCCAGCAGCGTGCCGGCGATGACGAGCAGGATGGGACGCGGCACTCCTATGCGCCGCGACAGCATCTCCAGACCCGCAGCGATGATCAGAAGGAAGATGACGGTTTCTACCAACGCTACTCCGTGGCTCGGCGTATGCGCAGATTATGCTGCTCCACTACCACAATGTACGATATTCCATTCAATGACAGCTATGCGCAGAATCGGATCGCTCACCGTCTCGGCGGTAGGACTGGGGTGCAACAATTTCGGTGGCCGGCTGGATGAGCAGGCAACCGCACGCGTCGTGCACGCCGCGCTCGATGCCGGCATCAACTTCTTCGACACCGCCGATATCTACGGCGGCGGCGGAAAGAGCGAGGAGTACCTGGGCCGCGCGCTGGGGAGCCGCCGCTCCGAAGTCATAGTCGCAACCAAGTTCGGCATGCGAATGGACGACGATCGTCGCGGCGCACGCCCCGAATACGTACATGCGGCCGCCGAGGACAGTCTCCGGCGACTCGGTATCGATCACATCGATCTGTATCAGCTTCACACCCCCGACCCGGATGTGCCGATCGCCGACACGCTCGGTGCAATGAACGACTTGGTGAAGGCCGGCAAGGTGCGCGAGATCGGATGCTCCAATTTTTCCGCTCAACAGATTCGTGACGCGGAGCAGAACGCGCAGGATCGTGGCATCGCGCGCTTCGTGAGCGTTCAGAACGAGTACAGTCTCCTGCACCGGGATCCGGAAGTCGAAGTGCTCGCTGAATGCGAACGCGTACACGTCGCGTTCGTGCCGTTCTTTCCTCTGGCCAGCGGACTGCTGACGGGCAAGTACCATCTCGGTCAACCGGCACCACAGGGCAGCCGGCTGGCGAGCGGGCCGCGCGCTGCGCAACTGACGGATGCCAGGCTCGAGCTGGTCGAAGAGCTGCGCGCGTTCGCGCAATCACGCGGACATACCCTTCTCGAGCTCGCGTTCTCCTGGCTGCTTGCGCGGCCCGTAGTCGCTTCCGTAATCGCGGGCGCAACGACGCCCGAACAGGTGACGGCCAACGTAGCTGCGGCACGGTGGGAGTTGAGCAACGCCGATCTCGACGCGATCGACACGATCGTGCCGCCTCCCCGGTCAGATCACTGAGCGATGCTCTGCGTCCGTGCACGCCACGCGCGGATCGCGCCGGCGTGCACGGGATAGTGGCCGTAAGTGTCGAATCGCAGACGGCGCAGGAATCGAGTTTCGCGCGTGAACAGCTCTTCCGGCGCTGCGGCGACGTAATCGACGAGCCGGACGTGCACTTCATCATGTTGCCGTAGCACCTCGGCGAGTGAAAGCCCGCTCCGCCGCTCGGTCATCATGGCGTTGAACGCGTCGATGCCGCCGTACGTCACCGAATAGCGTGGCGATGCACCGCCCGCGCGAATTACCGGCAGATTCTTGAGCGCTTCCTCTTCCCACCATGTCACGTGCGCGATGATGTCACGAACCGACCACTCGCCGGTGACGCGCGGAATTTTCAATTGCGATCCCGACAGTCCGGCGTACGATTCCTCGAAGTCCTTCCAGGCCGAATCCAGTCGCCCGAGCAACCGCTGTCTCTTCACGATTAGTTTCCGTTATTGATGTGTTGATGAGCGATACCAGCCATTTTCGGACACCGCTCGCCACCTCTCACGGATCATACCACGCCCTTGACGCCTCGGTCAGCGGTGGGTGATTCGATGTCCGAAAATGGCTGGTCGCACCGCAGGGATCGTGCTATGATATGGAATGACCACGGACCCCGCGGCACTCTACAACGCCTTCACTTCCCGCGATCCCCGGTTCGACGGCGTGTTCTACGTCGGCGTTACGTCGACCGGGATCTATTGCCGCCCTGTCTGCACCGCACGGACGCCCAGGGCTGCCAACTGCCGGTTCTTCGACAGCGCTGAAGCCGCGGAGAAGGCGTCGTTCAGGCCGTGTCTGCGCTGCCGGCCGGAGCTTGCGCCAGGCAACGCGCCAGTCGATGACGCGCATCGCATCGCCAACCTCGTTGCGTATCGCATCGAGGAAGGCATGCTCGACAACGGTGACGGTCTCGAGCAGGTCGCCGCGAAGTTCGGCTGGAGCTCACGCCAGATTCGGCGCATCCTCCACAAGGAGCTCGGCGTGTCACCGATGGAGCTCGTGATGACGCGCCGTCTTCTGCTGGCGAAGCAATTGTTGACGGAGACGGCACTGCCCGTTACGGAAGTGGCGTTCGCGAGCGGCTTTTCGAGCCTGCGCCGCTTCAACGATGCGTTCCGCAATCGTTACGGAATTCCGCCGACGCGCCTGCGCAAGGTTGCGAGCGAGTCGTCCGCAAGCGCGGTGCCGACCGACACCTTCGCACTGCAGTTGGCCTATCGGCCCCCGTTCGACTGGACAGGCATGCTCGACTTCCTGCGCGTGAGAGCATCGAAAGGGGTCGAGCGCGTGCATGATGATTCCTACTCGCGCACCATACGACTCGGAAGTCACACGGGTTGGATTCACGTGCGGCACATGCCGCACAAGCGCGTGCTGCTGGTCGAGCTCACACGCTCGCTCATGCCGGTGCTCCCGACACTGTTGACCAGGTTGCGCAGCGTGTTCGATCTGAGTGCTCGCCCCGACATCATCTCCGCGCAGCTGATGCTCGATCCGTTGCTGACCGAATTGGTCGCAGCAAATCCAGGCATGCGCGTACCGGGCGCGTTCGACGGGTTCGAGCTTGCAGTGCGCGCGATACTCGGACAGCAGATCACTGTGAGGGCGGCAACGACGCTGGCGGGTCGCTACGTCAACGCGTTCGGTGACAGCATCGTCACGCCGCACGATGGTCTGACGCATCTCGCGCCAACAGCGCAGCGCGTTGCCGGACTTGGCGTGGATGCCATCGCCTCGCTCGGCATCATCCAATCGCGCGCCCGCGGAATCATCGGGCTCGCAGCCGAGGTTGCGTCCGGGCGTCTGGAACTCGACGCTGGCGCGGATCCGGATGCAACCATGAAGCAGCTCATTGCGCTGCCCGGCATAGGACGCTGGACTGCCCATTACATCGCAATGCGCGCGCTGCGCTGGCCGGACGCGTTCCCCAGGGAAGACGTCGTCCTCCGCAACAACCTCGGCGGAGTGACCGCTGCCCGCGCGGATGAGATCTCCCAGGCGTGGCGCCCGTGGCGCAGCTACGCTACACTGCACTTGTGGAGAGGGCCGGTGCGGTAGAATCCCGAGAGGTCGACAAAACTCATATGCGCGTACTGAGCCTGCTTCCGGCATCGACGGAAATCATCGCCGCACTTGATGCTGCCGATTCGATCGTCGGTATCACGCACGAGTGCGACTTTCCTGCAGACGTCGTGCGCACGCTCCCGCGCGTGACGCGTTCGATTGTGGATGCGAGCCTGACGACCCCACGCGAGATCGACGAGGCGGTGCGCGGCCTGTCGCACGCCGGTGAGCCGCTCTACCTGCTCGACGAGGACGCCATCACCTCACTTGCGCCGGATCTGATCGTCACCCAGGCGCTGTGCGAAGTGTGCGCGGTGAGCGAGACCGACGTCCGCGCGATCGCAGCACGACTGCCGAGCAAGCCGCAGGTGGTGACTCTCTCGGGTTCAACCTGGAACGGCGTCGCCGAGGACATGCGCCGGCTCGGCGCGGCACTGGGCTGCGTGGATACGGCAGCGGAAGTCGTCGAGTCACTCGAGGCACGTATTCGCGACGTGCACGAGACACTGCGCGCAGCCCACGCGCCCCGTCCCAACGTTGTGGTGATCGAGTGGACCGATCCCGTATTCGCGGCCGGCCACTGGGTTCCCGAATTGGTGCGGCGCGCTGGCGGTCACGAGCTGATGTCGGTCGCGGGCGAGCATTCCACCGTCCGCACAGTCGAAGCAATCAGATCCGCCGGGCCCGAGCTACTCGTAGTCGCGCCCTGCGGGTACGACGTGGAGCACGCGGCATCCGCTGCGCGTGACTTGCTCGCGCGAGACGAATGGGCCTGGGCTGGTGGGATTCCGGTGTGGGCCGTCGATGCAAACTCGCTTCTCAGCCGGCCAGGTCCGCGTCTGGTGAACGGAATCGAGACGCTCGCGGCGATAATGCATCCGGATCTGTTCCCTGTAGCGGTCGAATCGAACGCAGTACGGGTTGCGTAGTCCTCCCGGGCGATTACCCGGGAGGACTGCGCGGAGTTACTTGTTCACCCTGTACGGTGCCAGTTGCGGATCCACCGTCTTCCTGTCACCGACCACCACGAGTGTCATGTGGTCGGGCTTGAGGTATGTCTGCGCCATGTGCTGCACTTCCGCCGGCGTCACGGCCAGAACGTGCTTGACGTAGTCGGCGAGATATGAATTACCCAGTCCCTGCTCGTCGACGAACGAGAGCTGGTTCACGATCCCTCCGCGCGATGCATTTCTAAGCGTGAAGAGGCCGATCATGTTGTTCTTGATACCGCTCAGCTCCGGCTCGCGCGGTGCCGCGCTCTGCAGCCGCGCGATCTCGCCGAAGATCTCCTTGAGCGATGCGCCGGTCACCGCCGTTGTCACGTCAGCCTGTTCGGCCCAGTTCGCGTCGTGATAGTGCGTGCTCACATAGCTGTACGGTGAGTACGTGTACCCCTTCTGCTCGCGGATGTTGGTAGTGATTCGTGAGCCGAAAGTGCCACCGAGCAGCGCGTCCATCACGTTGAGCTGGATATAGTCGGCGCTGGTGGGGCCGGGAACGGGCACGCCGAGAATCAGCGTCGACTGCACCGAGCCGGGTCTGTCGATCAGTGTCACCGTGCGCTTCGTGCTTGGCGTTGGCGGGTCGATAGTTGGGCGTGCGCCGGCTCTCCACCCCGAGAACGCATCGCGTGCCGCACGCTCGACCGCGGCGGGGTCGAAGACGCCAACAACGTATAGATGCGCACGTGCTGCGCCGAAGTTCCGCGCGTAGAAGTCGCGCACCTGCGCGATCGTGTATCCGTTCAGCATCGCGGCCGTGGGAAACGCACGACCGTACGGATGGTCACCATAGACCTCTCGTGCGTAAGCCTCCTGCGCGACAGGCTGCGGCTGACTCAGTGCGATCGCAAGATTACGCGCCTCGTTCGCCTTGATCCGCGCTAGCTCGCTTTCGGGGAGTAAGGGATGCTGAGCGACGTCGGCGACGAGTTTCACCATGTCAGCGGCACGCTCGCCGAGCACGGCGCCGCCGATCCGCGACATGTCGTCACCCGCGGAAGTGGTGAGCTCTCCTCCCATGCCGGCGACGTCGTCGGCGATCTGGGTTGCGCTCCGTGTCGTTGTCCCTTCGCGCATGAGATCGGTCGTAACGTCGGCCAGCCACGTCTGTGTCGCGGTTTCGTCGATGTGACCCGTGCGAAGTTCGAGATAGATCGAAGCCTTGGGAATCTTTCCGAACTGCACCAGCGTGACCTTCATTCCGTTCGCGAGCGTGATGTCGTGCCGCGGCGGAATGTGGAATGCTTTCGGTGTGCCAAGGGGCGGGGGCGCCTCGCGAGTGGTCGAGGTCTGCTGTGCACTCACAGTGGTCGCGGTGCCAAGCAGGATGACCGCGGCTGATATGATGTTCCTCATCTGTCTGGTCTCCGCGCGATCATGGGTTTGGGCCGCTCTTGGCGGCCGGTACGATGAATTCGACCGTACGATTGGTCGGAGCGAGATATTCCTGCGCAGTCTTGAGCAGCAACTCCGGAGTTACGCTCGCGAAGCCGGCTTCGAGGTTGTTGATCTCGCCTGGATCGTTGTCGAACAGTGCAAATGATGCAAGCAGGTTCGCGCGGCCGAAGCCCGCGGACTGCTCCAGCTCCTGATACAGGCTCGACCGCAGCTTTACAAGCGCAAGATCGAGTACCGCCTGACTCACCGGCGCCGTTCGCAGCGGCGCGATCGCGGTGTCCATTGCTGCGAGCAGCGTCTCGCCCGACTTTCCGGAATCGTGAAATGCCTGTATCTCCCAGAGCATCGGTCCCTGATAGTCGAACATGTCGCCCAGTCCGAAGTTGATGCCGGCATCGACGCTCCCTGTGAGACCACGCTTCTGCACCAGCTCCTGGTAGAAGCGCGAGTTCTGGCCTTGCGCCAGGATCTGATCCAGCAATCCGAAAGCGTACCACTCGGGCGTCAGACGTTGCGGGACGTGATACGCGACTCCGATCGCGGGACGTGTGGCGAGCGAGTCGATTCGCGTGAAACGCTTCTCGGCCGTCTGCGGAGGCTCTGAGAGGTCTGGCCTGGGCGGGAGCGCCGCGGCGGGAATGTTCCCGAAGTATTCGGTGATCCAGTTACGCACATCGTTACGGTCGTAGTCGCCGGTCACGACGAGCACCGCGTTGCCGGGCGAGTAATACGTGTGAAAGAAGCTCTCGACGTCGCTCAGGTTCGCTGCATCGAGGTCATGCATGTCGCCGTAGAAGTTGTGCGCATTGTACCAGTTGGTGTTCGCGTGCATCGGCAGATCGATCCACGGAAAACCGCCGTAGGGCTGGTTCAATACGTTGACGCGAACCTCGTTCTTGACCACGTCGCGCTGGTTGTTGAGGTTGGCGGTGTCGATCACGAGTCCCCGCATGCGATCTGCTTCCGCCCACAGGATCCTGCGCACCGCGTGGGTCGGTATGACCTCGAAGTAATTGGTGAAGTCGAATCGTGTGGATCCATTCAGGATGCCGCCGTTCTGCTCCACCAGTTTTACAAACTGAAGCTTGCCGAGGTTGCGGGATCCCTGGAACATGAGGTGCTCGAAGAGATGCGCGAAACCGGTTCGGTCTCGTGGCTCGGTGCGGAATCCTATGTTGTAATACACAGCGACCACCGCGGTCGGCGTGGTCGAATCCGGAGACAGCACGACGCGAAGTCCGTTATCGAGCTTGTAGAACTCGACGGGAATATTCAGTGCAGCTGCAGCGCGCGTTGGAGCTTTGGCGGGAGCCTGAGCCTGGAGAGCCACTCCAGCTGAACCGAATACCGCGGCTCCCAGGATGAGGATGTGACGCAGGCGAAATACCGGCACCATGGGTCGTCTCTTTGGGTGAGTGGTAAGGGAACATGGAGGACATCACGGCGGGCGGCAAGTCGGCGGACGCGTGGGCATGGCCGAGGCAGCAGAAGGCGCTGGGGAGTCGTAAGTTTTGGCATCCCATCAAAGGAATCTTCGTGCGTCTCTCGCTCGCTATTGCCGCTGCTGCTTCGGTGATCGTAGTCGCCTCAGGAGGGGCGGCGCAGAATGCGCCTCGACCGGCAGGCGATCCCGCGTCGGTTGCCGCAGTGGCTTCCTGGCTTGCTTACGACGCACCGCCCGGAGACGAATCCTACATCACTAATGCGGTGGCGGCGGCGGACGATCACTGGCGTCGCGACGCGCTCGGCAACCTGGTCATGACGGTCGGAAGCGGTCACCCTCGTCGGTTGATCGCATGCGGGCTCGATCATGCAGGGTTCATCGTCAGTGAGATAACTGACCAGGGCTATCTGCGATTGCATCGCGCCGGAAATGGCGCGACGCATCCACTCTGGGATCAGTTTCATCAGGCGCAGCAGGTGCGGGTGTTGACGAAGAACGGATCCATCCCGGGCGTAGTCGCCGTGGACAATCTTCACTTCGCGCAGGAGCATCGTGGCGATACGTCGATCGTGAACGTGGACCAGCTGTGGGTGGACGTCGGTGTCAGATCTCGCGCCGAAGCAACTGCGCTCGGCGTCGCCCTGATCGATCCCGTAGTACGAGACGTTCCGCCATGGATATACGCCGACTATGTGGCGGGCGCCGACGCGAGTGGCCGCGCGGGATGTGCAGCGGTGGCATCGGTCGCGCACGCGGCGCAGCGCAGCAATGCGCACACCACGGGCGAGACAGTATTCGTGTTGTCCACCCAGAGCAGTTTTCGATGGAGCGGACTGGAAGCTGCCACGGCGCGTCTGGGCAGATTCGACGAGGCGACGATCGTTGCCGCTGCAAGCATGTCGGGTGATGACAGTGCAGCGGTGTCGCACTCACCCTTCGCTCCACGCGCGAGATCGGCTCCGGCGGTGAACAGCGACGCAGTGTCGCGCATGGCTGTGCGCGCGCGGTTCGCCGGCTCGCTCATGGAGACCGTTCGCGCGAGCGATCTGGATTCGTTGCTCCTTGCGGTGCGCGCTGCCGCACACGTGTCATCGCCAGCACCGTGGCTTGTGCTTCCGCGACCTCCCGCGACGGTCGCAACGCGCGCGCGCGACAGTCTTTCAGTGGCTGCGGACGTTCTCACACGTCTCGTCGAGCTACCGGCGGTCGGCGAGCGCGAGTCCCCGGTGCGCGATGAAATTCGCAGCGCGTTGCCGGAATGGGCGCGCAAGCAGATAGTACAGGACTCTGCAGGCAACCTCATCCTGTCGATGGGACCGGATCGCGATACGAGCGTCTTTCTCGCGCACATGGATGAAGTGGGATACATCGTTCGATCCATCGACCGTGATGGAACGGTGACACTGACGTCGCAGGGCGGTCTCAACGGCGCAGCATGGGAGGGGCAACCTGCGTTGTTGTTTCTGGACCGGCCGGCGACCAGTAACGCACTCGGCGCCGCGGCGCCCGCATCACTCCCCGGAGTCTTCGTACCGCGCGAGCAGGCGAAGTTGCGCCGCCCCGACGTCATGCGCGCGTGGTTCGGAATGGATTCGGCTGCACTCGTTACGCACGGCGTACGTCCCGGACTGGTTGTTACCGCATACAAGCGCGGCGAACGTCTCGCCGCGCCACGATTCACCGCACGCGCACTGGATGACAGGGCGGGTGACACTGCCCTGTTGCTGGCGCTTGCAGAGATGGATCCGGCAAAGCTGACGCACAAGGTCATCTTCGTCTGGTCGGTCGAGGAAGAAGTCGGACTCTTCGGCGCAGCAGCTGCGGCCCAACACATCGGCACGTCGGTGCATCACGCATACGCGATCGACACCTTCGTGTCGTCCGATACGCCGTTGGAGTCGCCGTTTTTCGCCTTCGCGCCGCTTGGTGAAGGGCCGGTATTGCGAGCGTCGGACGACGGGATGATCGTGTTACCGAGCGAGCGCGACCGTATAATCGCACTGGCGCGCAACAATCACATCCTGTTGCAGGTGGGCACGACCAAGGGATCGACCGACGCCGTTCCGTTCGTGGCGAAAGGTGCGATCGGTGCCCAGCTCGGGTGGCCGGGACGGTACAGTCACTCGCCAGCGGAGGTACTGGATCTCAACGATCTGAAATCGCTGGCGCGGCTGGTGCGGGTGCTGGCGCAGTGATGTAGCAGTTCGCCGATCCCATTCCAGGGTAGGTAACAGGCAAAGATGCATCCTTGCCCCACCTTGTCTGGCATCCTTCCGATAACCGGGCCTCGTTATCCTGTCACTTTACGCGGCGCCACGATCACCGCTGCGACCATGTCCGCGGTAACATTCGTCACAGTTCGGAACATGTCCGGAATCACGTCCACGGCGAGCAGAATTCCAATGCCTTCGGCCGGGATCCCGACGCTGGTCAGCACCGGTACCATGACGAGCAGCACGCCGCCCGGAATACCGGGCACACTGAAACTGAGCAGCACCGCCGACATGGCGATCGACCCAACTTCAGCGGGCGTTATCGTCACGCCGTAGATCCGGGCCAGGAACAGACTGCTGGTGGTGATCGCGATGGTTGCACCGAGCTTGAACGTCGATACTGCGAGCGGAAGCACGAAGCCTGTGCCGGCCGCAGGAAGACCGAGCTGGAGCTTGCCCGCTTCAATCATTGCGGGAAGTGTCGCAAGTGAAGATCGTGAGCTGAATCCCACCACCTGCGCCGGCGCGATGGCGCGCGCGAACCTGACCAGCGGAACTCCACCCACCACGACGGCGACCACATACAACGCACACGTGTAGACGAGGCACGCAATCGCGACGAGTATCAGCAGCGCGATGATTGCGTGCGCGCCGCCGAATCCTGTGCGCGCGCCGAGTGCGTACGCCAGGCCGAACACGCCGATCGGCGCGATCCATAGTACCCAGCGCACGAGCTCGAGCATGACGTCGGCAACACCACGAAAGAAGCCGACGAGATGTGCGCGCGATTCCGGTGCGAGTCTGGTGACACCGACGCCGAACGCAACTGTGAAGATCACCAGCGGAAGCAGCGCGCCGTTGGCCGCCGCGGCGACGGGATTCGCCGGTATCAGTGCGCCGATCCAGTCCCAGAAACCGGGCGCCGCGTGTGGCGCTGCTGCAACTACGGGCGCGACTTCGCGGGTCCCGGCGAGCGCTCCCGCCGATCCGGCGGTGACGCGCAGCAACGTCAGCAGCCAAGGCGTCATGATTGCGATCAGCACCGCGCCGCTGACGAGGAGCGCGAGAAAAACTCCGATCACCCGCACGCCGAGTCGTCCGACCGCGCCGGCGTCGGCAAGTGACGCGATGCTCGTGATCAGCAATGCAACTACCAGTGGTACTACCAGTGCGCTGATCGCCTTGACCCAGGTCGTTCCCACGGGACCGATCGCACCCGCAAACTGCGGAAAGATCGCGCCGCACACTCCGCCTGCGACGAAGGCTAGAAGTATCGTCGCCGCTGGTGATACACGCGGTCTCGTGTGTCTATCCGGTGGAAGCCCACCGCGCTCCGCGTGATCCGTTGCGTGTTCTGGCACAGCGCTGGAATCTACGCCCTGGCCGCACCGCCGCCGGGCCATTCGAGACATTGGGTTCGGGCGAAGATCGATCGCCGGCTACTGTCCAAACAACGATCACGCTCGAATTGCCGACGCTGAATGAGCCCGGCGCCCGCTTCACTCACGCGACCTTCACAACAGCATCCGCGTAAGCCTGCAACAGCGCGCCCCAGCCGCCTTCCGACGAGATCGCCTGGCGTACTTTCTCTGCGCCATCCCCGAAAGCCTCGAGCTTGCCGTGCTCCAATCTCACCAGTGTCATATCCGTCCCCTGCGCCTGAAACCGCACTTCCACTTCGCTGATCAGCGAAGGGTCGAACTTCCACTCGGCGTTGATCTGCCACGCGAGCACGACTCGGTTCGGCGGCTCCCATGCGATCACGTGGCCCCAGCCGCATTCCGTGCCATCCGTACCGCGCTCGTACCAGCGGCCGCCCACGCGTGGCTCCAGCACGACCTCGGCGATCGGTGCGCCACTCGTCCGGATCGTATGCGTGATCGGCCACCAGCGGGTCATGTTGGCGGTGAACACCTCGAATGCACGCGCAGGCGTGGCTTTCACGGTGATCGTCTTCACAACTGGTGCAACGGATGGCGCTGTTGCTGTGGTGCGTGGGCCTGTCATCGTGATTTCTTCCTTTTCGTCGGTTGAGGTTTGCCTTCGACTTCAGCCTTGAACGCGTCGAGCGCCTGATCCCAGAAGCGGTCCAGCCACGCGCGTAATTCCGCGACGCCACGCGGATCGACGGCATAGAGCCGGCGCGCGCCGACGGCCTCGTCACAAACCAGGCCCGCATCCTTGAGCACCCTGAGATGCTGCGAGACGGCGGGCCTGCTGACGGGAAGCCCAGCGGCGATCACTCCCACCGGCACCGGTCCGCGGCGCAAGCGCTCGAACACCGCGCGGCGGGTTGGATCGGCGAGGGCGGTCAGGGCTGATGTGTAAGCCATAGCTTACGGTAAGTATGGGCTTACGGAATGTCAAGTGTGTGGACTGGACCGGCGGCACCAGCCATCTGCTTTGCGTCGCCACTCTTTGGCACATCGAGGGCGAATCGCGCCACGTATTTGACGCGGAATTCCAGAATCGCGCCATCTTCGCGTGGGAGTTGCCATCGGGTGATCGAGCGCGGTAGTAGCGTAAACACTCCGAGAATCGCGGCTCGGCGTCCGAGGGGCGCAGGTAGGATGGTATTCCGACGGGCTACAAAAAAGCCCGCCGAGTTACAGGTGGGCTTGAACGTTCGATCATCTATTTTTTCAGTATGGCCGGCTCACGGTCCATAGGTTTTTCTCTTCCAGAATCGCGCAACGCGATAATCACGTGTGCAGCGATGTGGGGCACCGGATCCCGAGGCGTGGAATCGGCCTGACCGCCGGAAATACTGGGTCGAGGAATTTCTACTATGGGGCCTTGCGAGTCGCTATTCCACATTCATCCTTCTCCGGTTGATACGACCGAACGGCTACCCACAATATCGACCACCGAAGGTGGCAAGTTTAGCGCCGTGCTATAGTAATGCTTTCTACTAACCCAGCGGAAGCCCTCATGTTTCGTAATCGCCGCCACGTCGATTGGTGGGGCGACTGACGCCGCACCAGGCGCGAAGCGCACGTATCCGACCGTTACGTCCGCCATATATCGAACGAGATCAATTGCATCTTGGATAGGCATCGCCGGGTTGAGGAGCGGGGCCTGATCCATAAGCGCTGCGTTCGCGTCCTCGCGAGATATGTTCGCCTCTGCCATCAGCTTCGCAGCGCGTCCAGCGGAAAATCCAAGGATAAGGCGATGCAAGGCATCTCCCATTCCTCGCCACATCACTCGCGATTCGACTTGTGGGCAGACTATTTGGGGTTCAGAGCACAGACCGCCCTCGGCTATTTCGACAGCATAGACTTCGGCGTGCGGCGCTTCCGCGCCAAAGCCGGCGACAAGAAATCCTAGGCCAGGCGCATACGGACGTGGGTTTTTGCGGCGTTCTTCCTCCGACGGAAATGGCTCCCCAATCAGGCCTTTGAACGCGACTTCGTAATGCTCCGTATAAAAGAAGTCTCGTACACGATTTGCAACGTCCACCATAGTGTACGATGCCTCATTCAGAGCCCAATCGCGATGCAGTGAATCTTCGCCGCTTAGCCGGCGCCGCAGGTCCTTGGCCAAGCTGGAAATCGATCTCCCTGACAAATTACCCAACCCATACGTTACGATTCCAATCGGCCAACCTTTGACGAGGTTGACCATTTTTTCGGCATTGAAAAAGACGTTGGAAACGGACCCATCGGGTGCAATGAAAGTGGTGGCACTGTCTGTCCCCAGCACCACGCCGTCGCCCACCTTCAATGCGATCGCAATAGTCATGATCAAGGAATTTGCGCGGTCGGGCGCGGTTGGCTAGTACCGGATCTCGTCATGCCGAATCGCTTTGGTGGGCCTCTCGGCGCGTCAACGGAACGGTGCCGTTCCTACGCCACCTTCCGTGCCCCTGCGTACCGCCCATCCTGGTCCTGCGTCACCTCACCCATCAACGCCAGCGTCTCCAGATGCCGCGCGACCATGGCCCGCTGCCCTCCGGCAAAGCTGGCGGCGATCTCATCCGCGTTCAGCGGGCGCTGGGCGACGAGCGAGCCGATCGCCGAAAGCTGCTCCACGGCGGTCGACGGCCACGCGGGGAGCGCGGCTGCGGCAACGGGCATAGCCTCAGCCTCCGGAATCGCGAGCGTCAGTGCGGCCGCGGCTGGAGCGAAGCGCGGGATCTGATATTCGGGCCGGAGCCAGCGGATCACACCGCGACTTTCTTCCTCGACGCGTTCGTCGTGCAACGCAACGAGCCGCTCCAGTATCTCCTCCTTCTCCATCGGCCACGGCCACCCGTACGACTCGGCCACCAGCGCATCCAGCTCGTCGTGCATGTCGCGCAACACACCACACGCCGCGATCTCGTGAATCGCGCGCTCCTTCGGTGTGAGTGCTTCACCCGAACGGAGTTTCTCGACGACGTTGTACATGCCGGTCATCGTCACACGCTCGTCGCGCGCGACTGCGGATTTGCGATGAGCGTCGAGACGCTCGGCGAGAGCGGAGATCCGGGCGCGGAGTGCGGTAGGTGGGTCAGGAAATGGGAAGGGATCGAAGCAGAGAGTCTTGTTGTATCTCGGGTCATTGCCTACGCCAAGACGGCCGCCAGCAGCAACGGCCCATGCCACGTGCACCTTGGATGACAACACACCGAGGTGCCAAGCCGCTGAGGTGGCAATGCAAATGAGCATGTTGTCCGGCGCGACGCTCGCGTCAAGGAACGTAAAGAACCGATGCTTTGAGGTTTCGACGGTTGCGATGTATCTGTCCAGGCTCACTAGAGCCGTACGTAACTCGCGGCGCGGTTCACCGTAACGCCACCAATATGTTCCGTACGTCGTACGTGCATTGGCGTCCCTCTCCGGTTTCACGCGAGATCTGACTATGTCGTATTCAACCGGATGCTGTAGCGCGTCTGCTTCACTGCCCAATCCGAAGTCGATCACGTATACACCTCGCGGTCGCGCAGCGAGGTCCCTTCCGTTGCGGTAGGGTTTGATCACGTCTGCAGTAGTTGGGTCGGCACCGATGAGCGCCGTAGCCTCGTGCGCGTCGAGAATGAACCCAGCTCCGATCAACTGGAACCCGCGGTGCGCAAGCCCGCTGTTCGCACGGAGCGCGTACTGAGACGCCGCCGCAATGTTGGCGTGCGACGTCAGATCCGCGTTAATGAGACCGGCAACGATCTCCGTCGTGACTACTCCGGCATCACTCGCTTTTACAAGCCGCGCCGTCACAGCCCTCGCATCGAGAACCGTCATCGCCACGCGCACCGCGGCGCCGCCCGCCTCCTCCACCCACGGATGATCCGGCGCAGCCCAAATAACGTGCGCTCCGTCATCCGCAGCGCGCGCAATCACGGGACGATTCTGACTCTGAGTGATTGTGTTCGTCGTGATCAACCCAGCGCGCATCGTACTTCCATCGGCAATAAGCTTCGCTGCGTGCCACCACCAATACATGACAAAATCCGCACTATCAGGTATGAATTGGTATACGCGCCGCAAGGAATCCACGTAGCCATCGCCAAATGCATCCCGCTGGCGCGCTTGGCCTAGATACGGCGGATTGCCAATAATAAAATCCGCCCTCGGCCACTCCGCCTGCCTCGCACCTACATACTCGTAGTACGGCAGCTTCGCATTCGGATCCGGAATCATCTCCCCCGTAATCGGCGAAACAATTCTCGGTGTCGGATCCGGCCGATCGCGCTCCGGTCGATGCACGATCTCATCCCACGCCAACACAGCATCACGACATTCGATCGTTCCCGTGTCCTCGAGAATCGGATCTGGCGGCGTTCTTCCGCCATGCGACTCGCGCCAGAACTGATGATATCCGATCCACAGCGTCAGCTCGGCTATCTCGCGCGCCCAGGGCTTCACTTCTATGCCGTGGAACTGTCTCGGATGCACTTCGTCGAGCACGAGTCCGCCCTGTCCGTGTGACAGGCGCGCGATCTCGTTCATCACTTCGTGCTCGATCCGCTTCACAGCGGCCATCGTCACGTACAGAAAGTTTCCGCTGCCGCATGCGGGATCGAGAAATGACAGTCCGCGTATCCAGTCGTGAAAGTCGCGTACCTCCTTCACCGCGGCACTGTAGTCCTTCTTCTTCCTGTTCTTCTTCTCCTCCGCTTCTTCCAACTGCAACGCCGCCGCCTGCACGGCAGTCCATCGCTCGCGTATCGGCTCGATCACAGTGGGCTCGACCAACCGCTCGATGTAGGCGCGCGGTGTGTACTCGGCGCCGAGTCTGTGACGCTCTTCAGGATCGAGGGCACGAACCAGCAAAGTGCCGAAGATGGAAGGCTCGACGCGCGACCAGTCGTGCTTGGCGGCATCGATCAGAAGATCGACGTCGCGCGCCGCGAGTGGCAACGCTTCCACAGTCTTGAAGAAGTGCCCGTTGAAACGATGCAGCAGCTCGGCGCCAAACATGCCCCCGCTGTCCATCGTCTTCCAGAGCGATGTGAGCGCCAGGGTGAGACGCTCGTGATCGCCGGAGCTGCGTGCGGTTTCCAGCGTGCGACGGAAGAGATTCTCGGGCAGCAACCCGACATCTTCTGCGAAGCACGAGAAGACGCAGCGCATCAGGAATCGCGCGACGCGCTCGGTGTCGAGTCCGCGCGATTCCAGCTCCGCGGCGAGCTCGGCGAGTCCGGCGGCGATTTCCCTTGTCACTTCCTGTGCCTTCCCACGGGGATCGCGGACGGACGGATCGACGAAGATGTCGTACAACAGCTGGATGTCTTCGGCGCGCTCGTGCAGCGTGTTGAGCGCGATGCGCCGGCCGGCGGCGAAATCCCCGTACGCTCCGCTCCACCGGTCCCACACTATAAGAGTGCGCGGGACGTCGAGCACCATCAGATATGGTGGCACATCACCGGAAACGTACGCGACGTAGTTGCGCACCTGACCGAAGGCCTTTCGCAGCAGCGAGTCGTTACGTCTGTCGTCGCCTGAGGCCTTCGCCTCGATCGCAAAATGACCGGATTTCCAGCAATCGATGAAGTTGGTGGATTCCCGTCCTTCACGATCCATCGCCTGCACGGGCAGCTCGAACCGGTATGCGTCAGTCGGCGGATCAGGGGTGGCGACGCCGAGTGCCTCGCAGAAGCGCAACATCCAGGTCTGGAAGGCCGCGCGCTCGTTCACGTTGGTGCCGGCCCACGCCTGAGCCAGTTCACGCAGGCGCGCCGGTGCTTCGCTGGGAAACGTCATCGCGAGACAAGATACGCGTCCGGGGCCGCCCTGCGCGACCGCCCGTCCTGGCTCCTCTATCTTGGCTCCCGCAATTCCGGCAGAGCTCTTGCCATGTACCGCCGCTGCATGAAGAAATGGTTCGAAATTGCGCTCGGAATCGTCACTGGCATCGGCGGCTTCCTCGAGGTGGGATCCATCGCCACCTCGGCGCAGGCCGGGAGCGAGTTTCGCTATCAGCTGGTCTGGGCTCTGGCACTCGGCGTCATCAGCCTCGCCTTTCTGATGGAGATGACCGGGCGGCTCGCTGCCGTGAGCAAGCGCACGTACGTCGATCTGCTGCGCGAGCACTTCGGAATGCGATTCTTTCTCGTCGCGCTCGTCGCCGTGTTCGTGGTCAGCCTGATGGTGCTCACGGCGGAGATCGGCGGCGTGGGCACGGCGCTCCAGATGGCCACCGGGATCACGTTTGCATGGTGGGCTGTACCTGTCGCAGTCCTGGGCTGGATGGTTCTGTGGCGCGGAACGTTCGGAATCGTGGAGCAGGGGACGGCGACGCTCGGGCTGCTCTCTGTCTCGTTCGCGGTCGGCGCGGTGAAGGCGCATCCGGACTGGGGCGCGCTCGGCCGCGCGTTCATCCCATCCGGCCCGGCTGAAAATCCCGCACGCTACTGGTATCTCGCCGTGAGCATACTCGGTGCTTCGATCAGTCCCTATCTCTATCTGTTCTATTCAGCCGGCGCCGTCGAGGACGGTTGGACCCAGGACTATCTGGGCGTGAACCGGATCACGGCAGGCCTCGGGAATCTGTTTGGCGGCACGCTTGCACTCGCTGTAATCGTAACGGCAGCGCTCGTATTCGCGCCGGCGCACATCCAGATCGACAGATTCGAGCAACTCGGATCGCTGTTCGTATCACCGCTCGGCCGCGCTGGTTTCTGGCTCTTCGTCGCAACGCTGTGCATCACCTGCTTCGGTGCAACGCTCGAGATCGCGCTATCGATCGCATATCTCATCGCGCAGGGATTCGGATGGGAATGGAGCGAGAATCTGCGGCCCGCTCGCGACTCGCGCTTCAGCACCGTTTACACGGTTGCGATACTCGTCGCGGCAATACCAGCGACGCTCGGCATCAGTGCTCTCTCGCTCACCAATATGTCGATGGTGCTCTCCGCAGCGAGTCTTCCGTTCACGGTGATCCCGCTCATCGCCCTTATGAACGACGGCAAGGTCATGGGCCGTCACTGTAACGGGTGGATCAGCAACATCGCCCTGATCTCCATCTCGGTGCTTTCGATAGTGCTGTTCTTCGTTTCCCTGCCGCTGCAGATAAAGGGAGGCGGCTGACATGGAAGCGATGGATGGAGTACAGCTGGTTCACGACGTGTTGGACGCATGTCTGTGCGATCGCAATGGCCGGAGGATAGGACGCGTCGACGCGCTTGCTCTGACGCTGACGGAAGGCAAGCCGCTGCGCGTCTCGACGATACTCATTGGCGGCGCAGTGCGCGCCGAGCGCGTCGGGACGTGGATGGTCAGGCTACGCGGTGCGATATCAGCGATGCTGCATCATGACCGCGACTTCGGCGTCAGCCGCGTGCCATTCTCCGCGGTTCGTGGGATCGGAGGTACGATCGAGCTGGATGTGGACGGTGCAACACTTCCGTCGAGTCGCCTGGAGCGCTGGCTCGGCGATCACATCATCGGTCACATTCCCGGATCGCAGGGAGAGAACAAGTGACGTCTCGCGAATTGCTCCTCAGTCATCTGATCGGTCGGCAGGTGCGCGACGCGGACGGACTCAAGGTTGGGAGGATCGAGGAGCTGCTTGCAAGGATCGAGCTGCACGAGCATGGCAACGACTATGTAGTCGTCGAGTTTCACGTCGGTGCGTACGGGCTCATGGAAGCGCTGACGGGCGGTGTGTTCGCGCAGAAGCTTGTTCAGAGGATCGGATCCGTCGTCGGGTATCGTCGATTCCGGATTCCGTGGGAGTGGATGGATCTTTCCGATCCCTTGCATCCGCGGCTCAATCACACACGCGCCGAGTTGGAAGCGCGTTCGGTGCCATGACCGTAATTCACTCGTGCGAGCTGCTGCGTACACTTGCGACGTACCGGTCATATACAGCGGCGCTGTCGCGCATTCCCGCCTGGCGGAAGGCCATGGCCATGAGCATGTCGAGCTCGCTGCGCGGTTCGTAACGGCCCATGGCGTCGAGCGGTCCCTGGTATCCCTGGCGCAGCGTGGCGATTGCATCACGGGGCTTGTTCTGCGCCATTTCCGCGCGTGCCTGCCACGCGACTGTCTCGGTCCATCCAGCGACACCCCATCGTGCGGCCTGAAACTCGCCGTCCGCTTCCGCGTACCGCTTTCCCTGCATGGCGATGAGGCCAAGGACGTGATGATACAGATGCCTGTCGCGATCCAGATAGCTCAGTGCGCCCGTTACGCGCATCGAATCGGCAATTGCGTGCAGGCGCACGGTATCACCCGATCCGGCGATCGCGTTTGCTTCCAGCGCGCGCGTCCAGCTGAAGGCGCGAGCGGCATCGCCGCGCGGACGCTGCGGCGCGGATTCGACCGGTGGCGCAACTCGCGGCGCAATACGCGTATCGAACAATCGCGCGGCGGCCGCGTATTCGCCCAGCCTTCCGAGTCCGTCCATTTCCTCCAGCAGAAACGCGTCGTCATCCGGGTGTGTGGCAAGGTACGCTTCGATGAGCTTGTTGGACTTGCCCCATTCGCCACGCTCGCGCAGCGCCAGCACCATGACGTCGCTGATGTCGTTCTGGATCTGCTTGCTCGTGGACTGGATTTGCGACAGGACCGAGTCCCCCGCAGCGATTCTGCGCTCGGCGACTAGCGCACGTGCGGCGCGAACCTGATATGACGGATCGTTGCCACTCAGCATCACTGCCCGCCGGGTGGCGGCGAGGCTGGCGTCATAACGGCCGGCGTAATGGAGGACGTCTCCCATTACGGCCCACGCCACCGGTAGTTCCGGCTGCAGCTGCACCCACCGCCGCGCGGTCTGCTCGGCGGCGGCGAGGTTCCCGCGCAACAGCTCGATCTGCACGAGCGTGGCGTACGCACTGCACGGTACGCACGGCCCATCGCCGGCTTCGTTGGCAAGAGAGTCGAGCGCGAGCTCCTGCTGCGCCGTCGATTGCGCCCGCGACCAGTCGCCCTGATTGGTGTAGATCGATGCGAGCGCTGCATACGCCCGCGGATCATGCGGATAGCGCGCCACGAGTTCCACTGCCAACTGTGCCGCACGACTGTTCTCGCCATTGTGAATCGCGGAATCGATCGCGTCACCCATGATGTTCCAGGGAGTAAGACGCGCATGTGTCATCGCGCGGTTCAGGCGGCTGAGCGTCGCGGTGTCGCCCTCGGCGGCAGCGATGCGCGACCTGGCGGAAAGCGCACTCGCGAAACCCGAATCGATCGCGATCGATTCATCCAGCTCGCGTCTGCTATCCGCGAAGCGCCCTTCGCTCTCCGCATGGAGTGAGCGTACGAAGTGTTGATATGCAGCGACGTTGTTGGTCTCCACATCCGCGAAACGCGGCTTGTTTCCGTTGATGCCCGCGAGATCGAGCAGCCGTCCGGCAGCCCAGCCGGCGACTGTCATGGGATCTGTTCCGGTCACGGTGAAGCGGCTGTCAGAGCGGCCGCTCGCAACATCCTGTGTGCTGAGATCCAGCACGTACGTCCCGTTACCGTGCGTGAATTCCCCACGCACGATCGTCGACGCACCGAGCCGTCGTCCGAGATCCAGCGCCTGTGCCGTGCTCAGCCCGCCGCGCAGAGGGAACCGTGCGCGTGCGCGGGTGGTGCGCACCCGCGCCGGACCGACCATCTCGATCGCGGAGGTGCTAGAGAGGTCGGCGGTGATCATCTGTCGCAAGCCATCTTCGAGCCATTCGGACGCCGTGTCGCCCTCTACGTTTACGATGTCCGTCACCGCGATCAGTGGCCGCGTGGGAACGACAGGATTGTATCGCAGCAACGCGTACGCGGCGATGGCTACGATCGTCGCGAGCCACGCGACGGCTATCAGTACGCGTCTGGTAAGAGGAAAGCCATTGGGATCGGTGTGCTTCTCGCGATCGGCGCCGGCAGCGGGAAACCGCAGGCTGTGCTGTTCGGTCTCGGGCGCGAGTTGCGCAGCGCCGTGCGAATTGCCGCTCGCTCCCCTCGGCGCGTCTCTCGGGGCATCTTTCGCGCGAAAGACGGCGCGCTCGATGGCCGCGCGCTGCGTGTCGACCCAGTTGTCGAAGCGCGTCGATCCCGGGACGGAAACTCCATCCAGGAAGGGTCCCTCGTACAGATCCATGACGCGCGCGTGATCGTTGGATCGCGCAGCGGAAAGCAGCGCCACCGCGTCGACCTCGACCGCGTCGGGTGCGAGCGCGACCTCCGCCCGGTGCGTTGCGATCGAGTCGCTGCCCAGCAGCCTGCGTAGAAACGACAGCGCGTTGCTCAGCGAATGCCGTCGTGACCGTTCATCCTTGTCGTCGGCCCAGAACATCGCCATCAACTCTTCGCGGCTCACGGCGGGGGAAGAAAGGGCGAGCACGGCGAGGAGGGCCAGCTTACGCTTGTGTCCAAGCAGGGGCAACTCTTCGCCGGAAGGTTGGAGAAGAGCAAGGCGTCCCAGTGTGACCAGGCGCACGGTGCCGCCGTGCGGAAGTGTGGCCTGAGTCGGGGTGGTATTCGGCTCCACGTCCATGCGTCAGAGCTTCCTGAATGATGTCCCCACGTCTTCCGGCTACATGTGTCCCCAAGGTGCGTGGCCCTAAGGTAGGGCCGTACGGCGATTCACGCACGCATGATTATTGCCTGTCAGCGATAAACTGTTGTTTGCAAGAAACTCTCCACCTCCTTCTCACCGCCGGGCTCAGCTCTCCGCCAGGTAGTCCGCACGTGCAGTCCGGTCCGCACCGCTTGCCACGCCCAGTGCGTTTAACACGACAGTGAGTACGACTGTGACGATCACGTTCGCGACGAACGCGTAGAACGCGGTGTAGCCAGGTACCAGCGATCCGCCGATGTGCAGCGGGAAGATCGCGGTGAAGTGTTGCGACGCGGCCATCATCGTCCCGCTGACCATGCCGACCGCCCATCCGGCGAGCAGGGCCCAGCGGTGGAACCAGCGCGTGTACAGTCCGAACACGATCGCGGGAAAGGTCTGCAGTATCCACACGCCGCCGAGCAGCTGAAAGTTGATCGCTTCCTGTCTGGCGTTCTCCAGCAGCAGAATGAATGCAAGCGCGCCGAATTTCACCACCAGCGACGCGGCCTTTGCCATGCGCGCTTCCTGGCGCAGCGTTGCGTCGGGCCGGAAGTACTCGCGGTAGATGTTGCGCGTGAACAGATTCGCGGTAGCGATGGACATGATCGCTGCCGGTACGAGCGCGCCGATCGCGATTGCCGAAAATGCCACACCAGCGAACCATGGCGGGAACATCGCATTGAAGAGCGCCGGTACCGCGTACTGCGCGCCGTAGGTTGCATCCGGCTTGATTCCCGCCGCCAGTGCCATGAAGCCGAGTAGCGCGATCAGTCCGAGAAGGAAGCTGTAGATGGGAAGAAACGCGGCATTGCGCTTGATCACCTTGCGGCTGTCACTGCTGAGCACGCCTGTGATGGAATGCGGATACAGAAACAACGCGAGCGCGGAACCGAATGCGAGCGTGGCGTACGATCCGTACTGCGAGGGAGACAGGATCAGCTTCTCCCTGGGTACCGCCGCGAATATGTGGCCGTATCCGCCGAGCTTTGCGGGGATCATTATCACGGCCGCGATCACGACGATGAAGATGAGCGCATCCTTCACAAGTGCGATCATCGCCGGCGCGCGCAGGCCGCTCGAATACGTGTACGCTGCGAGAATCACGAAGGCGATGATGAGCGGCAGATCGCCCATGAATCCAGTTCCGCCGATTCCGACCGCGCCGAGCACGACCTGAATGCCGACCAGCTGCAGCGCGATATACGGCATGGTGGCGAGAATGCCCGACGTGGCCACGGCGAGCGCGAGCGTGCTGCTGTCATACCGTCCGCGAACGAAATCCGCCGGTGTAACGTAGCCGTGCGTGCGGCACACGGACCACAGTCGCGGCATCACGAGAAATACGAGCGGATACACGATGATGGTGTACGGCACCGCGAAGAACCCGATCGCACCAGCGCTGAATACCAGCGCCGGTACCGCGATGAATGTGTAGGCCGTATAAAGGTCGCCGCCCAGCAGGAACCACGTTACGACAGTACCGAACCGTCCGCCCGCGAGCCCCCACTCGTGCAGGAGATCCATGTCTCCGCTGCGCCAGCGTGCGGAGAAGAAGCCAAGTCCGGTAACCAGTACGAACAGCGCAATCATCACCGCGAGTGCAGGTACGTTCACGCATACACTCGTTGATCACACGGCGCTTGTCGAATCGCGGCAGGCAAATTTTTCATCGCTCACTGCCATTGCCGCGTGACATGCCGCTGCGATCTTCAGCGAGATAGACGGCGATGGTGATTGCTGCGCCGATGCCGATCCAGAGAAACTGATACCAGTAGAAGAACGGGATTCCCCACAGCTCCGGCGTGACGGATGCGTATGTCGAGACCCAGAGAGTGCCGACGTATGGGATGATGAGCAGCAGTGGCATCGCGCGCCGCCAGCCGCGCCTCCGCCTCGCGCTCGAGCGTTCTCCGTCATTCATGCCGGCCTCCGTTTCGGGGGGGGGGGAACAGCGGTAAACATAGGCCGTCGTGGCGCGCCGGCAAGCGCGCCGGCTGCGTCTAGAGCCGCGCGATCACATCCGCGAGAATCTCATACGAACGCACCCTTGCCGCGTGATCGTAGATCATGGACGCAACGATGATCTCCTCGACGCCGGTCATCTCGATGAACTCCGTCAGTCCACGTGCGATCGTTTCGCGCGATCCCACAAAGGACATCGCCAGTCTGGCCGACGCCTGCGCCCTCTCGATTGGACTCCAGTAGCGCTCGATGTCGTCTATCGGAGGGGGCAGCCGGCCGGGCGTGCCACGCAACAGATTGGTGAATTGCTGCTGCGCCGACGTGAAGATTCTGCGCGCTTCAGCGTCCGTCTCCGCGGCGAAGACGTTGATCCCCGCCATCGCATGCGGCCGCTCGAGTTGCGCCGATGGCTTGAATGCGGTGCGATAGACGTCGAGCGCGTCCATCAAGGCGTCGGGCATGAAATGCGATGCGAACGCATACGGAAGACCGAGCTCCGCGGCGAGCTGTGCACCGAACAGACTCGATCCCAGAATCCAGAGCGGTACGTCGAGGCCCGCACCCGGCACGGCCTGGATGCGTTGTCCCGGCTTCACGGGCGAGAGAAATGCCTGGAGTTCCAGCACGTCCTGTGGGAAGCTGTCGGCGCTCGCTGGATCGCGTCGCAGCGCGCGCATCGTCCGCTGATCCGCGCCGGGCGCGCGGCCGAGGCCGAGGTCGATCCGTCCGGGGTAGAGCGACTCGAGCGTGCCAAAGGCTTCCGCGACCATGAGCGGCGCGTGGTTGGGAAGCATGATGCCACCCGCGCCGACGCGAATCGTGCGCGTCCCACCAGCCACGTACCCGATCACGACCGCGGTCGCCGCGCTCGCGATGCCCGTCATATTGTGGTGCTCGGCGAGCCAGAACCTGTGATATCCCAGCCGCTCCGCGTGCTGCGCCAGATCGAGCGTGTTCCTGAGCGCATCGACCGGAGTCGAGCCCGCCGGTACCGGCGCGAGGTCGAGGACTGAAAAGAGGGGCGGACTCATCTGCTACTTACTGTAACCTCGCTGCGATCCCCGGCGCTATGGCGCGCAGCGGAACATCCCGGGTTATCATGCTTCCCCGATGCTGTATTATTTCCGCTTCACCGGCTGACGCCCGACAACCGGTATGCCGTTATCGCATTCTCGCGCAGAACCATTCGCGCCAGCGCCTCCGCGCGGCTTCTGCTTATCTCGCCGTCGCGCATCATTCCGGTGAGCGCGATCCCCAGCGCGCGACGCGCGGTCATGCTGCCAACCCAGGCAACCTGCTCCCATCCCTGCTCCGTGCCTCCGTCGAACGCGTCGCTCCCGTAGAGAACCTTGTCGGGGAACTCGCCCAGCCATTGCCGCAGCACTCGGGCAAGCTCGGTGGGCGACAGAATGAGATCCATCGCCGAGATGTCGGTATAGACGTTAGGCTTCGCAAGCAGCGCCTGCGTCTCATTCACCAGGGGCCAGCCGCCGTGGATCACGACGAAGTTGGTGCCGCGCAGCGTCGAGTCATTGAATGTGGGTTCGAGCAGGTGCGGTGCGGCGCCTGCCGACTTGTAGTAGCTCCCGAATGTCTCGAGCGAGTGAATTTGCACCGACATGCCGAGTCGTCCTGCCGCGCGCGCGATCACGCGGAAGAGATAATCCTCCAGTGCCTTGTATTCGGCGTGTGTCGGCACACCACCGCTGGAGTAGTGTGCGTACACGCGTGCTGCCTGCGCCGAGTCGGGATCGGCGAAGTCGAGAGGACGCAGATATGCGGCTTCGAACTTGACCGCTATAGCACCGGCTGCTCGCTGTCGCTCGAGTGTCGGAGTGACGACGCGCCGGACGTACTCCGCGAGTGTGCCCGGTGTGCCCGGTGTGCGCGTGATGCCGAGATCGCGAAGGTATCGGCGCAGCAGCCGGGTTTCCCGCGGATAAAGCACGCGTGTATCGGGCGTGGTTCCCTCTGCGCGTGTATCGAGCGGAAGCATCAGTGCATCGACGAATGCAATCCAGCGAAAGCGTGGTGTATCGAGACCAGGCCCCATGGCAACGCGATTCGCGAACATCACGTCGACTCCCGCCTCGTCGAGCGCCCACTCCGGGAAATGCAGACCACGCTTCGCAATGTTGCCCGTCACCGCCGCATCGAGCGCCGATTTGCGAGCACTGTCCGGCATCGCGATGGGGACTCCGTACAGGGCAAACTGAGCACGTTGCCAGATCGGGTCTTCCTGGGTGAGCCGATGCGGAAAACCGAACGGTGGAATTCCATCGAGGGGAAGTGCATCGTACTCGCTGTCCGCCGGCTCACCGGTGGCTACCGGTCGCATTGGATGCGCGTGCGTGTCGATCGCACGAATCGATGCGATGTATGCGCCGAGCGCGGAGTCGACCGCTGCCTGCGCCATAACCGGGTGCGGCGTCAGCAACGCAAGAGACAACGGAAGCGAAAACGCGAGCGACGATCTCATGGGCGACCCGGTCGGGAGGGAGAAAACGGGGCGAGCGAACCAAATAACAGCTTCCGTGGGCATGGAGCAAGGGAAGCATGCCTACGCGCACGCCGGTGCCGATGCGGAGTGGCCCGCGGCGCGCACTTGCGTCCCGACTCCGCGGCCGATCAATTAGCATCGCACGCCAGCGCACCGGCGATTTGCGGACCCAGCACCCCAGACCTATGTCCAGCGATCCGGGCACCTTTGCCCTAGCACTGCCATCCACGCTTGCCACGCTCACCGGCGCGGGTGCGGCGATTCTCGGAGGTTGGGCGTCGGCGCACTTCACTGCGCGCCAGGCACGACGCAGGGAGGCTCAGGCGCGTGACGAGAGACGTCGTGTACTTGCCAGCCTTCTCATCGATGAGCTCACCAATATCGAGGTCGCACTGGGCTCCTTTCCCACCGCGATCACGCGCCGCCGATTCCGCCCGCTTCCCGACACACCGGTGCTCGACCGCATGCTCGCCATCGCGGACGCGTTCGATGCGCCGACAGTGATCACGCTTCTGAGTGTGCGCGAAATGGTCCGTGCACATCGCCGCGTGTCCAAGGACTGTCACGCACTGTTCCGGCGCTACCGCCGGCAGCCTGAAACCGAGGCTCGTGCGGAAGCGGAGCGCAATCTGCTGGACGTGGTGGCTGGTGCGACCGAGACTGCCGCTGCGGTGCAACGTACCGCCGTCACAGCGCTGCTCGATCTGGGTGGAATCGCGATCGCAGGGGACGACGGCACGGCGACACGTCGCTACACGTCGGGTGCGGTGGAGGATACGCTCCGCTGGACCGCCGTCCACCCCGCGGCGAACGCCGAGGCGATGCTCGCGGCCCGTGCCTCGTTGCGCGCTGCGGAACCGGCAGACGAAGATCGCGTGATGTAGACTGGCGACGTCTGATGGTTCACGCGATAGCGCCGCATGTGCGACGCTATCGCCTCTGGTTGCAGGCGCTATTGCGGGAAGGTTGGGAGAGCCGAGCGTCCCAGGATGGTCTGGCCTATCGCCATGATTCCCACCACAATCAGCGCCAGAGCGAGCACGATTCCGCCGAGTCGGATGCCGAGTTCTCGTCGATCACTGCTCGACTGCTGTCCGACGATGAATGCACCGTGCGTGACGATCGCCGCGAGCACCATCAGCATGAGATGGCCCGTCACTGCGTCGGGAAAGATGCCGCCCATGACGAGTCCGATTCCGAGCACGATCTGGAGGTCGAGCAGACCGGCGAACGAGTTGGCGAGGATTCGAGCAAGGCGTACCGAGCGACCCGTCGCGACACTGTACGTGAGCGCGATCAGAGCCGCCAGCGCGACAGCCAGTACGAGATAACGAAGCCAGGAGTGGGCGAGGAAGAGAATGGTCATGTTACGGTCTCTCCAACTCCTCGAAGTGTTCGAATCTGTATGGCAGTGCCGCGCCCCCAATCACCCTCGTAAGCCAGCTGTCCCATGAGCAGCGCTATTTCCTTTGCGTGCGTGAAGCTCGGCGCCAGCTTTCCCCCATCAACCCTGAACCCAGGAAGGTCGATCCGCATGTAATTTTCACTCTGTCGATACGAAAGACTATTCGTTGCTTGTGACTAAGGTTAGCGAGAATTCCGCATTGTTGCCGAAGAATAAGGACCGATCTTCAGACGTCATAGTTCGTCCCGCCGTAAGTGCCGATCTCCCTGCGATCGGCCGGCTGGGTGCGCTGCTCGTCCGGATGCATCACGACTTTGATCCGGAACGCTTCATCGCAGCTTCGCCGCGCACCGAGTCAGGCTACGCTTCGTTCATCGGCACACAACTCGACAATCCGGATGTCATCGTACTCGTTGCAGACAGCGGTGGCGAAGTGCAGGGCTACACGTACGCAGCGGTCGAGGGATACGACTACATGTCGCTTCGCGGACCTGCGGGCATTCTGCACGACATAGTCGTCGATCCAGCCCATCACAACCGGGGCATCGGCCGCGCTCTGCTCGACGCCACTCTGACAGCGCTCGGTGAGCGTCACGTAGCGCGAGTGGTGCTCTCGACAGCCACGCAAAACGAGGCGGCGCAGCATCTATTTACTCGTTCGGGTTTCCGGCCGACGATGATCAAGATGACGCGCGAGGTTAGAGGTGCTGGTACACAGTCGTCTCCAACGGCCGGAGGGCCACCATGACCGCGGATCACGCAACACCGCCGAAAAGCGACTCCCACTTCGCACGCCGCCATCCCACCGAATACCTGACCGCGTACGCGATTGCTGGTGCTCTTGCCGTCATCGTCCTGATCGCGCTCTTCCTCTTCATCGGCCACGAGATCCCGACACATGACGCACTGACGCGCGGCGATGCAGCCATCAACGCGTGGATGGAGTCGCACAACACGGAGCCGGGCGAGACGATCTTCACGTGGGTCAGCTACATCGGTGCCCCCGTGCTCGCGGTAACGGTCGCGATCAGTCTCATCGTGTTCGCACGGCGCCATGACTGGTTCCACGTGTGTGCCGTGGCGCTCGTGACCGGCGGCGGCCTTGCGCTGAGCACGATCCTCAAGCTGGTCTTCCATCGTGCGCGGCCGCTTAGCGCTGCCGAGTTCATGACGCACCCGAGTTACAGCTTTCCGAGCGGGCATGCAATGAACTCGATGATTGCTTACGGCTTCCTGCTGGCACTGCTGCTCGATCAGGTACACGAGCGCGGCAGGCGCGTCGCACTCGTTGTAGGTGGCCTCGTCGTCATCGGGGCGATTGGCTTCAGCCGCGTGTATCTGGGCGTGCATTTCCTTACCGACGTGCTCGGCGGCTGGCTTGCGGGCGCGGCATGGCTGATCGTGGGGATCGGCGGCTATCGTTTTGCGCAGCGCCGCTTCGCGCGCCGGCAGTCGATGTAGCAGGGACGGCGCCGCTTGGCGGCGTTGGGGCGCGCCGCGAACACTTCGTGCATTTGTTCGTCGGCGCATTCTATCGCCTCGATGCGCCAGCTGACAGCTTTCACACAGTGCCAGAGCGACGGCAATGCCGCTGCGCGCCCGTCTATGGATCGTTCACCAGCAGCGCCCGAGACCTCCAATGCGACAGCTTACCCGCAGAAGCACTCCGTCAATTTCTCGTGCGGTTCGTCGTGCGGTGCTGCTCACCGGCGTGACCGCGGCGGCGTGTGCGCAGCATCCTGATGCTGCGCACGACCGGATGACTGGGATGATGCACGGCGGCGCGAGCGACAGCGCCTTCGCGGCCATGCAGCTGCGCGGCGCTGATCGACGTGCCATGGGCGTGGACCAGTACACATCCATGCATCGGTTCGACGCACTTCCCGACGGCGGGCGCATCGAACTGCAGCGCGACGTGGACGACCCCGCTGGTGTTGCACAGATTCGGCGGCACCTTCGGGAGATCGCGGCCGCGTTCGCGAAGGGTGATTTTCAGACGCCGGCCTTTGTACATGATCAGCAGGTGCCTGGCACCGCGGTGATGGCGGCCAGGCGCGATGCAATCACTTACAGCGTGCGCGATCTGCCGCGCGGCGGCGAGGTCCGGATTCATACGACGGATCCCGAGGCGCTCGTCGCGGTACACGATTTCATCGCCTTTCAGCGCCAGGACCACCGGGCTGGCGGCGCCGCGAGCCCCGACCACCACGAGATGCATCGCATGCAGCCGTCGAAGCCGTAGCAGTGTCCGTCCACGCGCGTTAGTGCTGCAATTCGCAGCCGCGCGCTGGTAGCCCGAAGATCTAGGACGCTGAGCGAAGTATGTTATCGAGAACGACGATGGCGTTCCGCACCAGCCCGCTTCGCCCGCGGGTTCCTGAACGCAGCACTTAACTCTTCCTGCGACATCGCGAGTACCTCTCTGGCCAGCGTTCACACATCGTTTCCCGCGTTCACCTCACGCGCAGCGAATGCTGGCTCTGTAGCATCTCTGAAAACTTCACGCTCCACGGACACACGTTCTGGGACGTGTATCCACTCACCCATTTTGAGATCGTGCTGGCCACTGGCTCGTTAACCGTGCGTACCGTAACGACGTAGGATCTTGTTGCGCGTGGCAGTGTATTCCGTGCGGCCGGTGGAAGAGTGGGCGGAACCGTCCCGCGTTTACGCCCACTCGATCGAATCGCCGCTCTCACGATTTGTAGCCTTCGGTAGGCCCGGCGCGAGTCAGTTTCAGTCTCTGCTAGGCGCCCCCAGCGTCCAGTACGGCACTCGTAGACGTTATATCGGTAGCAAGGCCCAACGCATCGCGGAGTCGCGTTCGAGCGCCGACCACATCGAGTTGCTCCGCACCGAACGATTTCCTGAGCAGCTCATCGGGAAGGAACTCATCGTACTTGGCCACCATGCAGAATGTGCGTTCCACCCGTTCAGCAATTTGTGTCGCGTTCCACGGCACTGCGGCACTCTCGATCAAGCTGTCTACCACCGTTGCCGACGCTCCAGGTCCTGCTGCCAGCGTGAGGTGAAAGTCGTTCGGTGTGACCGTCACACCACCAGTCTGCATGATGCGGAAGGCCAATGTGCGAACGATCTTCGTGCCGCTCCACGGCAGTAGCGCGAGTTTGTCACCGCCTAATGGCAAAAGCGTTGGTCCAGAGGTGATCCCCAATGTGCGCGCAAAATGTCTGGCGGTGCCAAGTCGAGCAGCAGCCCGTTCAGTGAGGTAGGGATAGACGGTATCCTCGTGTAACACGCGGCGCATCCGTTCCACGATCCGGTCGTGAATCGAGGGGCCTGCGGCACCCGTAAAGTGGGTTCTGAGACCTCCCATCACGCGCCGGACTACAAGGACGCGCTGCTCTGCAACGACATCGACGACCTCCCATATCCGCCCCGCTAGAGCGAACCGTTCGCCCGGCGGGACCGGGCTTTCGATGGTGCCAATGTCGCGTGTCCCGTCCTTGACGGACCACTCTGTTGTATCCCGGAAGGTGGCGAGAAATCGGAAATTACGAACGACTTTCTCCCCTGCCAATCCGAGAATGAGACCGCCCGTTTCCGTAAGCTCGAGATGGTCGATCTCAAGCAAGTGGCGCAGGAGTGCGCGGAAATCGTCCTGCAAGATGTGCGCGAAGGGGGCGAGTGTCAGCACTCTCTCCGCGAGCTGTGGAGGCGTGAGTTCGCCGGCTGCCCCCGCGATACTCATCGTCTGGTGGTAAAGCAGGCTTCCGGGCAAATGAGCCCGACTCAGCGGCTCGATCCATCTTTCTTGCGCGTAGAGCTGAATGACGGCGATCGCTTGCAGGAGTTCCCACGGGATCTGCTCCAACGAGGAAGCGACCGTGTCATCATCGGTCTCGCGAAGCAGAAAGAACATCTCCGCCCGCTGTCCGCGACGTCCGGTCCGGCCGAGCCGCTGAAGGAAGCTCGCGACCGAGACAGTGGGTCCTAGTTGCAGAACACGATCGAGTTGTCCTAGATCAATGCCCAACTCCAGAGTGACGGTCGCCGCCGTGCAGGCGGGTTCCTCGCCGTCCCGCATGGCTGACTCGGCCGCTTCTCGCAACGCCGCCGCGATGCTTCCGTGATGAACAAAGTAGATGTCAGGAGCGTGTTCTCGCTCCGCGAGTCGCCGGAGTCCCGTGATTATCTCTTCCGCATCACCACGCGTGTTCGTGAAGATCAGGCTCTTCCGCTTCTGAGTCGCCTCAAAGGCGGCATGAAACAGATCCGCTTGGCGTGTGATCAGTTTGTCCGCAACAGCGAATCCGTTGTCGGCGGTGCCGGGACCTGCAAATGCGTCGTTGGCCAATGCGCCAGGCTGAACGCTGGACTCCGCGAACGTGAGTTCGTGCCGCACCGTCCTTTCGGGCTTCACCATGAAATGATCGACGAGAAGAAAGACTGTGCGACCGCCCGTTTCCGCGATCACCTCAACGCCACGTCGCGACACGCCGTCGAGCCAGCCAGCCGCTTCAGCGTAATCCCCGAGTGTCGCGGAGAGCCCGATACGGCGAGGCAGCCGTGTAGCGTCCAATGCGTACCGCGCGAGTCGATCAAGTAATGCGAGCACCTGCCCGCCGCGGTCGGATGCCATGAAAGCGTGCACCTCGTCGATGACTATCCAGCGAAGATCTCCGAAGAGCCGCATCAGCTCCGCACCGCGGTTGAGCAGCAGTCCTTCGAGCGCCTCGGGCGTGATCTGCAGGATGCCGCTCGGCTTCTTGAGTAGTGCGTGCTTCCGGCTCGCCGAGATGTCGCCGTGCCAGGCTGTTACGGCGATATCCGCCGCTACACACAGATCGCCAAGCCGAAGAAACTGGTCATTGATCAGCGCCTTTAGCGGACCGATATAGAGCGCACCAACGGTAGAGGACGGATCTTCATAAAGCTGTGTCAGTATGGGCAGGAACGCCGCTTCTGTCTTACCGCTCGCCGTCCCTGATGCGAGGAGGAGATGCCGGTCAGTGTCGAAAGCCGCCGCTGCCGCGCGGACCTGGATTTCGCGCAACTCCGACCAGTCGTGCTTCCAGATGAACTCCTGGATGAATGGCGCAAGTCGATTGAACGCATCCGATGCGCGCTCAGTTGATGGTTCTGGCGATGGGGACGCAACCTGATCGGGCATCGAGCGCAAAACTCCTTTGATCCTATAGCGTGAAGGCTTTGAATTTGGTGTCGATCCCGGTACTGGTAACGGCATTGTCAGCCGGTTGAGCTGCAGGCTCTACCTCATCTTCAGTAGCTACCGCGTCCAGGTCAGGACCAGCGGCAGTCGGTTGGAACGAGCCGCCGTGCATCAGTGCATCAAACCCAACTTCGGGGTTTTGTTGCAGCAGGTTGAGGATGGCGATGAAGTCGCGAATTACTTCGCGCGGCGTTGTGAATCGTGTGGCACCCAGGCGATTGAGCGTTTCTTCCATGAACGCTTTGAGCTGGTCGTCCGTGACACGCTCCGGGTAGCCATGAAATGCGGCATGGAGATAACGGAGGCGCTGAAGCAGGACGAAGATTTCCTCGAAGGAGAGAGTCTCGAGCTTGATCACAGTGGCACTCACGTCGCGGAGTCCAGCGCGCGCTGCGAACCGGCTCTCTTGAAGGCGCGTGCGAAGTGCGTCGTACGAGAACAGTCCTCGGCGGGTATCCTCAACCATCTGCGGCGTTGCTCCGAAGAGTACCCCGATATTCTGCGCCTTGCCTTGGAGGCAATCATTGAGGATTGCCAGGAGCTTCTCATAGTTCGCAAGCCTGGCTTGCGTGTGGCTGATCTTATACAGATTCACCGCCTCGTCGATGATGACAATCAGTCCCCGGTATCCGATGGTGGTAACGAAACTCGCGAGGAGCTTTACGTAGTCGTACCACGTGTCATCGTCAATCATCACCCGAACGCAACCACCGAGCGCCTCGCGTGCCTCGGTCTTCGTCGCGTATTCCCCGCGGAGCCACCGCAATGCTGCGACCTTCTTTTTCTCGTCCTGTTCGATGTAACCGCGCCAGTAAGTGGCAATCACCTGGGCGAAGTCAAATCCGTGGACTAGGCCTTCCATCGAATTCACTGCCTCGATGATTTTGACTTCGACCGATTCTGCGAACGCAGCGTCACCGGCCGATAATTTCTGCTCGCGCATGACGTCGGCCTGGACTCCCGAAATCCACTTTTCCAGAATCGTTGCAAATGCACCGCCGTCCGGTCGGGTCTTTGTCGCCATATTTTTTGCGAGCTCGCGGTAGGTGGCGAGACCCTGACCTTGTGTGCCTGTAAGGCGTCGCTCCGGCGTGAGATCGGCATCCATCACGACGTAGCTCCGCTCGAGCGCGTAGTTCCGCGCGAGCTGGAGCAGAAAGCTCTTTCCAGATCCAAAGGGCCCGGAGATTATGCGGAAAGCCGCCCCTCCATCTCCGACGTTGTCTAGATCTGTAACGATGGCCCCAATCTCCTCCTTCCGGCCAACTGCGAGATGCTCGATGCCGGTGCGCGGAGTGACGCCGGCGGCGACCGAATTCATAACTGCGGTGAGAATCCGCCGAGGGATTTTCGGTGGGTTGGTGTCAGAAGGTGTCATTAGCGGTATGTGAGAAGAGTCATGAACGAGTAACAGATACGAACAGCGGAGGTGCCAGCAATCCAGAGCTCAACCATGCAATCCCCCACTTTAGCAGGTATCCGCAGCGACGAGTAATGGCATACGGTTTAGCAAGCCATCGACATATGTGCGCGCGTCGTCGAGAATGGTAGGTGGCGTCTGGTCGGCATCGACGATGATATCACCGAAAGACGACCTAAGCGCGCACTCGTTCAAGCGGTCAAGAAGGAGTAGCGGCGTAGTTGCCTCGGTTGTCGCTAGATCGATTAGCGCCTGACTCACCGCGGTTCCGCTCGCGACGATCCCAAGCGCTCGAAGGTCCCCGGGTCCGAATCCATCGTGGTCAAGCGCTGATGCGTTCCCCCCTTTCGTTTGCGCCTCCATCCCGAAGGGTTGCTGGGCCGTGTGTGCAGATGATGCTACCATGTTCGCGCTGAATCCGTCGAGTGTGCCGTTGAGCACCCAGTACACTTCGTCGCGAAAATCTTCCTGAACGACGATGCTATCCTGTTCGGTAACGATGAGCACGTCACCGATGGCGTCTATGGCGCTTTCATTGATTGCGTCTACGAGCGGTCTCACGAGTGCGCCGGATGCCGCAGCGGTAATGTCTGACGCAGCCTCGGAAGCCTCCCAGCCGCGTGCAACGAGCGCTGCGACAAGGGCACGCGCCGGCGGCGTGAGTCGCGCGAAAGCCTTCTGGACAGCCACTAGATCGGTCAGCAACCCGGTTGCGAGATATTCGGCTGGAGCAGAGTTGGCAACGGCTGGAGGGGGTGCGGAACTTGATTCCGTCGCGCATGCGGCCGTATTTCCGGGCGTAGCTGATGAGCGTGCACTCGCCTGTCCTCCAGCCTTCTTCTCGCCTTCATCATCAATTCCGTCTAGTAGACGCGCGCGTACGTCCGCAGATTCTCGCGCAAGACGTTCAGCCCGCATCACGTCGATCGTCACTCGTACCTTCGGCTTCGAAGCGCGGCTGTAGCCCGCGAAATGCGCATCGAGTGCCTTACTCAGCGACGCATCGACATCAACCCCACGGAGCTTTGTGTGGAACTGACGTTCAGCGCGGAGGATATTCTCGGTGTATCGAACTGCGCCCCGATACCAGAGGACTGCCGGCAAGGTTGCCACGATCAGCGGCGCCTTGCCAAGAATGACCTGCTTCCGCTTCCAGTCGTAAACGGCACCCAGAAATGCCTCTCGCGTGATGACGCGGAGGCCGTTTGCAGTCACCGTATCGTCACGCGGCGTGCGCCCGTGTCGCGTTCCATACGCGCGGTCGGCTACGATCATCGCATCGCGATACGCATGATCGATCCAGCCGCGACCGTTGACGGGTGTGTTGTACTCGACGTAAAATTTGTTCTCGCCCAGCCGTGGATCACCCACAAGCAGCGCAAGCCCGTCTTGGGCCATTTGTGCGTATTCGCCCGCGGCCCAATACGTGTCGGTGATCACAAGGGATTCCTCCGCACCTACGCGTGCGCCGAGTCGCACTGCACGCCGAGCAAAGTTCAACGCCGCTTCAGCACCAATTTCTGTCGCGTACAGATCGGTGATCCACCGTACGAGATACCAATCGAGCTTTGGGTAGAGTGGGCGGTAGTTTGTCCATACCTGCTCGAGCTGGAGCGCGGCGTCTTCGGCGCCGTTTGCGCCGATGAGGTGCAGTAGTTCGTAGACATGTACGAAGATGTAGCTGAGGTCCGTCTGCGGTACCTCACCATTCCTAACGGCGTTCCGCCATTTGAAGTAGAACTTGAGCTGACCCGGATCCATCTGTGCGTACGTCGAGTAGTATGCCTGGAAAGCGACGAACCTGGCTTGGGGATCTCCTCGATAGGTGGCAAACTTGCGCGCTACAGTGGAGAACTCGCCACGAACGTTCGCAAGTGATGGCGTCGCGCTCGAGAGGCCACTGCGTGTACCGATGTACGGCGGCGCTGGTGGCACCGCACCGCCAGATGTCTGCGTGGATCGTGCAGGCTCATCGAAGCTGATGGCGACACCGAGTGTGCCATACGCGGCAGGCGGACCGTCGATTGCCGAGCGAGCTTGCACTACCGGCGCTTCTGCCATGCCGTGGGGCGTCGTCGTGCGTGACGCGATTCGCGCTGGCGGGGCGGGGACGGATGGTTCGCGTGCGGCAGTGATTCGCTGATTGTGCCAACGTCCGACATCGCCACCGAGTTGTCGAAT
The DNA here is from genome assembly GCA_027307165.1 of Gemmatimonadota bacterium. Taxonomy (GTDB): domain Bacteria; phylum Gemmatimonadota; class Gemmatimonadetes; order Gemmatimonadales; family Gemmatimonadaceae; genus Fen-1247. The sequence goes on from DAHUXM010000024.1 coordinate 97,242, forward strand.
CGCGCCGGTCGCGCTCGCGATCGACGAACAAACTTCCTGCAGCCCTCGACTGCTCACCATAGCCGCAAGCGTGATCCAAGGCACAAGTCCACCCGTGGCCGGGCTGGCAATCATCAGTCGAACCCGGACTGGATGTGGAATCGCTCCCGAGAACAGTGCGATTAGCACCGATAGGACGGCAGCGGCGTTCAGCTCTGCCACGTCTTCATCTACGTCACTCGCCTTTCGCTTGTCGAACACCGTTCGCCCGCCACGCCCGCGGCGGGGAACTCCTGAGGGGATGTCGTCGCGACGAATCGCCTGTCCGTCAAGGGACCAAACTCCCGCGGCACTCACCGTCAGCGCGACGGAGAAGGTTCGAATCGACAGAGGCCGACACGTGTTCCAGCGGGCGAGCAATGCGTCAAGTGCCTCGGTGCTCCCCGCGTCAGCGTCTGCGATTACAGTCGCCAGACTTTTGGAAGCTCGATCGCGCTTGTCGCGGAGTTGTTGTGTCTCGTTTTGCAGTTGCGCTTCCAGGTCCGCGGCGCGCTGCATGGTCCGATGGATCAGCCAGCCGAACAGCAACAAACCACCAATGCCGCAGATCCATCCGTAGGGGACGATAAATCCGGCAAGCACCAGAATGATCGGCCACCACGGAAATCGCTTGGATTCCGCGACGCGCTTCGCAACCTCCCTCGCTCGAGCCTCCTCGTCGAAGGGAGCGCAGCGTCGGGCCCTATTCCCTGCGGCTAAGACTTCTGCGAGCACAGAGCGCCAACCGATTTCTTGGGCTGTATACGGCGGAGGGGACAGCGCCATCGTGTTCAACGGGTCGAACCGAGACGGAATCGCATACGCAGAATGTCCGATGAACAGTCTCCTCCGTCCAGAGCTCATCGCTCGCGTGCCATGGTCGTGTCTGGTCAAATGCAGCCCGGGCAGCACTCGTCGGCGTCCGCCGTTGGATCGCCGTTGTCACGCTGTAGTCGTGATGGTGACGGGGTTCTCCAGCTCGTCGGAATGCGCACTTCCAGCATTATCGAGCGGAACGGCAGCATTTCGACGCGATCCGCGTCATCGATCGATGATATCAATGCAATCCGAACTCCTTCCGACCAAGCGGACAGAGTAGGGACGGACTCCGCCCATCCCCCTTCCGCCGCGGCTTCTCGCCCGTAACCCCTGCGGGAGCTATGTGTCGGCGACGCGCGAAAGGTGGTCACGGTCGGGCGACTTTCCGTATCGTCGGTGCCTAAAAACTAAAGTTGCCCCAAGGCCGTAGTTCAGGATAGATGACATCCTGAACTAATGCTATTGCCAAAGTACAGATTGTGTCATATACTGGACTAAGGTTCGACCCTAGTCCAGTTTCACGGAGGCTGATTGCCCGGCATCTGGCTCAAGCGGACGTGGCACTACAACCCGGTGCTGGACGCACCGCCGAAGTACCGTCGTGCCTGTCACTACGACGCTTTCGTACCCGAACCCCTGGCGACGCTTCCGGTGCAGCTTCCCGCCACCATCGCGGGCCTCGTTTCCGGCGCGGAGTTGGCGCTGCGCAGCCTGAATGAAACGCGTGACGGCGCGCTTTTACCTCTCGCGCGGCTTCTCTTACGCACAGAGTCCATCGCATCCTCCAAGGTCGAAGGGATGCAGCTCGGAGTGCGCGAGATGGCGCGCGCCGAGGCGCGGGCCGATACGGGCATCGCCACCAGCCCGACAGCGCTCGAACTGATTGACAACATCAACGCGATGGAGCTTGCTGTGGGACACGCCGCAGAGGTGGAGCGGTTTGGAGTCGAGGAGATCATCGCGATCCACACGCGGCTCATGCTGCACGCTCCGAACAAGCACCTGGCCGGCCGTATTCGCACGGAGCAGAATTGGATTGGCGGCAACGACTACAATCCATGCGGCGCCGACTTCGTTCCACCGCCGTCAGAAGAGGTGGGGCGACTGCTCGTGGACCTCTGCGGCGCGATCAACGACGATCTCCTGTCCCCCTTGGTACAGGCGGCGCTGGTGCACGCGCAATTCGAGACGATCCATCCCTTCGAAGATGGGAACGGACGCACGGGTCGAGCGCTGGTGCAGGTCATACTGAGACGGCGGGCTCTGGCCCCGCACTACCTGCCGCCTATCAGCGTCGTACTGGCTGCGGCGAAGGGTCGCTACATCGACGGCTTGACAGCGTTTCGCGGTGATCAGGTGGTGGCGTGGATCGAGCAGTTTGCAGCTGCGACGGGACGAGCTGCACGGTTGGCGAATGCGTACATCGGCGCCGTCCACCAGCTGCGTGACAGATGGCGACAACAGCTCACGGCATCGGGCTACGCCCCACGCGCAGGGGCGGCAGCATGGGCGATCATCGACGTGCTACCCGCCCACCCGATCATCACGGCGCCAGTGGCGACCGTCGCGACCGGACGTGTCAAGACGGCGATCTACGACGCCATTGAGCAGTTAGTGGCCGCACGGATCCTGGTACCGCTCTCGGAATCGAAGCGCAACCGCTCGTGGGAAGCGACCGGCCTGCTCGACCTCATCGAGCGACTGGAAGCGGGGCAGCTCCCAGTGTGATCACGCTGGGAGCTCCCAAGCTCCTGCTCACCACCCCGACTTGTCCGCGCGATCGGCCAGCCACACGTCCGGCACGAACCGCCGCACCGTGCACGCAGCGAGCGTACCACCCGCGCCGACGGTCACGCCCCCGAGCGCGGTCCAGCAACCGTTCGGGAGCGTCGCCACGCGCACGAACGCCGAGCCGCCGGGTGGAAGGCGCTCCAGCACCAGATCCCGCCGCGGCGCGCTCCCCGCCGACAACGTCGTCTGCCCCGCGGCCTCGCCAGTGACGAACAGCGATCCGTCCTTCCCCCAGCCGACTGGCTGCACAGGCGACTTCGAGCTCACCAGTCGCGAGAGCTTGCCGCTCGCCATGTCCCCGCTGATGATCGCGCTCGCGACGGCCGACCAGTACGCCACTCGCTGCGTGGCGGGGTCCGTGATCACCCGTGCGAAGCCGCTCAGGGAGTCGGGGACCGCAATCCGGCGGCGGATGCGCCCGGTCGTGTCCACGACCACCAGCGCACCCGGCTGCGCGAGCACGATGGCATCATTTCCCAGCCATCCGCTGGTGACCCCAAGTCCGGACTCGCGCCGGATGACGCGCTCGCGTCCACCCGCCGCGTCCGTGAACATAGCGCCTATTCGCGTTGCATCGGTGGTTGTCGCATCAAATGCGATGTGCTGTCCGTCAGCCGACCAGAACGGATAGTCACGCAGTCCGTGCTGTGCGGAGAGGGGGTGCGGCGGAGCGCCCGACAACGGGAAGACATAGATGTTGTCACCGAGGTTGTCGGTCGCCGACCCAACGAGGGATAGACCATCGGGCGAGAACTGTTGTCCCCACACCCAGCTCGTGCGGTGGGTCAGTGGAGTCCATTTCGCCGTCGGGTCGCCCAGCTTCAGGGTGAGAATCTCGAACGACGTCGGACCGTCGATGATCGACACCCGCCCGGACGGCGCCACGTCCATCGTCCCATTGGTCCCGATCCCGTCGCTCACCTGGCCGAGCACCAGCCGCGTCTGATCGGCTCTGAGCTTGCCGTGAGACACCGGAATGCGGAGGAGGTTGTCCGCGGTGCCTGGTGACGGGTTGAGTATCAGGATTCCAATGTGCGTTGCATCCCAGCGGACATCAGGGCGGATGTAGAACGTCGTGGTGCTGTCGAGCAACCGTCCCCGGTGGTCGAGGAGTGCCAGCATATTCGCGCCATGGCTTATGCCACTGGCGGCGAACGTCCCGTTCTCCGGGTTCGCGGCCAGATCGGCGAATTCCAATCCGCGCGGCAGCGTCGCGCTGTCCGTACGCGCGAGGGTATGCGGATCGAGCCATACGAGCGCGTTTTTGCCGGGTGCGCCAGCGACTTCCACCAGCTTGCCGTCCGGCGCGAACGTCCAGGCGGCCGCGGCGTCGCCCACTCGCTGCGGCGTGCCGCCGAGCCGTGGGATGAGATACAGCGCAGGCGCCGTGGAGTCCGGCGATCCGGTGAAGCCCACCGTTTCGCCGTCGGGCGACCAGCGCAGGTCGCTGTAGATCGCTGGCCAGGTGACGAGCTTCACCGATTGCGTGCCGTCCACCTCGCGCACCTGCAGCGTGTGTGTGCAGGTGTACGCCTGGCCGAAGCAATCGTCGCTCACATACGCGAGCCACGAGCCATCTGGAGACATAGCCGCGCCGATGACGTCGCCCTCGAACGTGAGCTGTCGCGCGAGTTGCAGCTCCGGTGACGGCGGATGCGGCCGGAACGCGAGCCACGCGAGGAGCGCCGCCGCGGCAAGCAACGCACTGGCAGCGATGCGCCACGCCGTCATCGACCGTGTCATGCGTCGCGCGCGCCGGGCGAGCAGCGCGAGCGTGCCGTGCCCCTCGCGAATCGCAATCGTCGCGCTTCCGCGCAGTGCCTCGGCGAACTCCTGCGCCGTGCTCCAGCGGTCAGCGGGCAGTTTGGCGAGTGCCTTCATCGTCGCTGCCTCCACCGGCTCCGACACTGTGTCGCGCGATGCACGGACGCTGCGCGGGCGCTCGGTCAGCAGCTTCGCGATGATCGCCTGCACGTTCGGACCCGTATGCGGCGGCTCGCCTGTGAGCATCTCGTACAGCACCGCGCCCATCGAGTAGATGTCGCTGCGCGCGTCGATCACGCGATCGCCCGTCGCCTGCTCGGGCGACATGTATTGCGGCGTGCCGAGCGAGAGCCCCGTCTGTGTGACGCGCTGTCCGCCGGCCTTCGATACCGCCAGCGCGATCCCGAAGTCGGCGACAACGGGCTCGCCGTGCTGCAGCAGGATGTTCTCCGGCTTCAGGTCACGGTGAATGACGCCGTGCTCGTGCGCGTAGGCGAGTGCGGAAAGAACGGCGATCGTGAGGCGCAGCGCCTCGTCTACCGGGAGCTGCCGTTCGCGCTCGAGCCGCGCGCGTAGACTCTCGCCCTCGACGTACGGCATCACGTAGTACAGCAGCCCGTCGGCGCTCCCGCTGTCGAAGAGCGGGAGCAGATGCGGATGCTGCAGGTTGGCGGTGACGCGAATCTCGCTCAGGAATCGCTCGACGCCGAGCACTGCGCCGAGCTCGGGGTCGAGCACCTTGAGCGCGACGAGACGGTCGTGCTTGAGATCACGCGCGAGGTACACCGTGGCCATGCCGCCGCGACCGAGCTCGCGCTCGATCGTGTAGCGGCCCACCAGTGCGTCGTCGAGAGATGCGGTCACGTTCACGCGCAAAACTTGCGGCCACGCAGGCTCATGCGGAAGGATGAGCGCCTGCGGCGCGCCGGCCTAGGGGACGAAGTGGGGACGGAGTGGGGACGGAGTGGGGACGGAGTGGGGACGGACTCCGTCCCCGGCCATCGGATGGACGGCGCTCACAACGTTCGAGTGCAATACATCACCGAACACCGAGGCCATCGTGAAGCATATTCACACTTGGCATTAGCTCAGTTTGCGTCGCTCGCTTGATCGCAAACTGGCTTCGATGCGACTTAACGAACGCCGGATTTATACTACTTTGACGTCTTTGACGCCCGACGAGTGCTCCCGTACATTCTCCAGCGCGTGCTGCACAGGATTATTGCAGTCGTCAAGTGTCGCCCGCTAACTGACAGGAGTACATGGCGCGATGGAGATCCACAAACCACATCCGATCCACAGTTTGCGCGAGTTGCTGAAAGAGGTGGGGATCATCGTGCTCGGCGTCTTGATCGCGCTCGGCGCCGAACAGAGCGTCGCAGCGCTGCGCGAGCGCCATGCAGCTGACGAAGCGCGCCGAAACGTTCTCGCAGAGGTGCAGTTCAATCTCGGACTCATCCGCGACCGAGTGAGCAATGAGCCCTGCATTGACCGACGGATCGACGAGTTGGCCGCTCTGCTCGGCCGCGCGCGCGACGGAGCACTCGATCCCGCGCCGACCTGGATTGGACGTCCTAGCATCGACCCCGTCTTCAGCGAGCGCTGGCAGTCCGCCACCGCGAGTGGCCGCTCCAGCCTCTTCGATCCCGTGGAGCAGGGCAATTTCGATCTTCTGTACAGCCTCTTGGCCCGCATCAACGCGCACGAAACGCACGAGCAAGTGGCGTGGACGCAACTGCGCACGCTCGAAACGTGGCCCGGCCCACTCGGCCCGGCCGCACGCCTCGCATTCGCCCAAGCCCTTCAGGAGGCCAGGTACGAAGCGTGGGACCTGAAGCAGGATGCCGCGTTCGCACTCGGGACTGGCAAGTCGCTGGGGATCGAGCTGCCAAAAGCTAAGAATCTGACGACTTCGATCTGCCTTCCGCTCAACACGACGCGGGCGGATGCAGTTCGCCGCCTCGGGACTCCCTGGGGCGAGCCCTGAAGCGTAGTGACAGTGTAACGCCTTGCGTCGTCGGCGGCTGTCGCGGATATTCTGCCCGGCGGTGCCACTCATCCTCCTGGGCCGAGCTCCCACATACCCACGTCCGCTGAATCAGGATCTGCATGACGCTCCACGAGCTCTTCGAGAAGGGGCGCGCTCGTTGAGTACGTCGGTCACGCGAGTACTTGACTTCGTACATATTCATCCCCTGATGTCGTGCAGTTACGGCGCCGGTTCATTGCGCCGCGCTCACGTCGCATGAACGTTGACGCCGTTAACCTCGAGCGTTTGACGCGCGCCCTCGCCGACCGTTACGCGATCGAGCGCGAGCTGGGGCAGGGTGGAATGGCCACGGTCTACCTGGCACGCGACCTGAAGCACGACCGGCATGTCGCGGTGAAGGTGCTTCACCCGGATCTGGCTGCTGTCGTGGGTGCTGCCCGTTTCCTCGCCGAGATTCGGACGACGGCAAATCTGCAGCATCCACACATTCTCCCGCTTCACGATTCGGGTGACGCGGATGGATATCTCTTCTACGTAATGCCGTACGTGGACGGGGAAACGCTTCGCACGCGACTCACGCGCGAACGTCAGCTTCCGATCGCCGATGCGGTGAGGATCGCACGCGAGGTGGCAAGCGCGCTCGATTACGCGCACCGTCATGGTGTTATCCACCGCGACGTGAAGCCTGAGAACGTGCTGCTTCACGACGGCAGTGCACTCGTAGCTGATTTCGGTATCGCGCTCGCAGTGCAGCAGGCTGGTGGCGTTCGCATGACACAGACCGGCCTGTCGCTCGGCACTCCGCAGTACATGTCGCCCGAGCAGGCCATGGGTGAGAAGACCATCGATGCGCGCACCGACATCTACGCTCTCGGCGCCGTGACATACGAAATGCTGTGCGGAGACCCGCCGTTCACCGGTTCGAGCGTGCAGGCGATAGTCGCGAAAATGATGACTGAGCGTCCCACACCGCTCAGCACTCTGCGCGACACCGTGCCGCCGAATGTTGAGGATGCTGTACTGACCGCACTCGCAAAGTTGCCCGCCGATCGCTTCACGAGCGCGGCACACTTTGCGGACGCGCTCGTCGTCTCGGACGCGCGCGGCTCGACGGGAGTGTCACGCGCGCAATCGCCAAGCGCAACGCGCTCGCGGAGCTGGTGGGTGGCCATCGCAGCCGCACTTCTGCTCGGGGCCGCGGCCGGAGCCTGGGGATCATGGCTGCGGCGTCCGCGCGCTGACGGTGACGTGCTCCGGACGATGATTGCCTTTCCATCGGGACAGGCGGTCGAGGCCGCGCCTCAGGGGAACAGCTTTGTCCTCTCCCGCGATGGAACCGTCCTCGTCTACTGGGGACCGTCCACCGGCGATAGCCATATGCTCTGGTCGCGTCGGCTCGACCAGCTTAACGGGACCCCGATTCGCGGCACCGAAGGCGGTGTGCTTCCCGTTCTATCGCCCGACGCTCGGCAAGTGGCGTTCGAGACGTTGACCGACCGCAAGATACGAGTCGTTCCAATCGAAGGAGGCGTGCCACGGATCGTCGTCGACTCGGCACGTCGCGGCGGACTCGATTGGGCCGCGGATGGGATGCTGTATTATCGGGCGACGAGCGACGGCCTGAACCGCGTTCCCGCCGCAGGCGGAGTTTCGAAGACGGTCATTCAGCCGCCAACCAACGCCGGTGTCGGCACAGGCTTCTTCTGGCCGCAGGTGCTCCCCGGTGGCGATGCGCTCATCGCGTCGTTTCGCCCGTCGAGCGGCGACAATGAAGCGTCGCGCATTGTCGCGATCCCGCCGGGCAGCAAAAAGTCCGTCGACATCGTCGCCGGCGTCTACGCTCGATATGCGCCGACGGGCCAGCTGGTGTGGGCCACTGCCGACGGAGCGGTCTACTCGGCGCCATTCGACACGCGTACCTTCGCGATTGGTGCGCCGACGCGAGTGCTCGAGCACGTCCGGGTCGAGAGCGCATTCGGATCTGCGGATTTCAGTTTCTCGGATCGTGGCCGGCTCCTGTATCAGCTCGGCGACGCGAGCGGTGGTGATCTGGTCTGGGTCTCGCGTGCGGGGACGATCACGCCGCTGGGCGTCGACGGGATGCAGGCGGGACTGGGGGGTGGCATGGGAATCTCCCCCGATGGCCGGTCGCTCGGTGTGAGCCGCGTGTCGGGCGGGGAGGAGGACATCTGGGTAAAGGCTCTTCCGGATGGAGCGCTCACACGCCTCACGACATCCGACTCGCCGGACATTTGGAGCGGTTGGACTCCCGATGGCCGCTACATCGCATTTATTCGGCGCGGAGTACTCTACCAGCGGGCAGCGGATGGAACCGGAACTGATAGTTTGGTCTTGCGTCGCCCGACGCCGATCATGGATGCGTCCTGGAGTCCGGACGGGCAGTGGATCGCAATCGTTGAAGCACCGCATCAAATCGCGCTCGTGCGGCGCGGCGACTCGACGACTCGCGTACTCTCGGAGGGCGCACGGTTCGCGGAATTTGGGCCAACCTTCTCGCCCGATTCGCGTTGGCTCGCGTACGCGTCGAACGAATCCGGGCAGTGGGAAGTGTACGTCCGGCCGTTCCCGAATGTGAACGCGGGGAAGTGGCAGGTCTCGATCGGTGGAGGTAACTGGCCGCGCTGGTCCCACTCAGGACACGAGCTATTCTATCGGGCCAAAGGCTCTCGTCTCATGTCCGCCGCAGTCCGAACGTCGCCCGAGTTCGGCGTCATCCGTCGCGATTCGCTTACGCCGGCGGCGACCCAAGCGTTTGGCTACAGCGCCGATCCGTTCGTGGTGAGCACGAACGATCAGCAGTTCCTCGTCATTCGCTCGCGCGACCAGGGTCAGGGGCTGGTGCTCGTCGAGCACTGGTTCGACGATCTCACGCACAAGTCTGGTCCGTAGCTGTGTGCACATCACGTGAAGTGGGGTGTGACGATGTCTCAAACAGCGCTCACTTCGCGCACACGCATTTGATCTGCGTGTCTCGACATGACCACCACTCTGACCTGACTTGCAGTCGTGCGGGGCCGCTGCTGGTCACAACTGTCCGGTTGCCGCACCAGCCGCTGAATCGTACGTTGCTGCGTCCATGACGTCCACCGCCGATCCGCTCGACACGCTGCGCAGCGCCCTTGCTGACAGGTACGCGATCGAGCGCGAGCTCGGCGCCGGCGGTATGGCGACGGTGTATCTCGCCGAGGACGTCAAGCATCATCGTAAAGTTGCCATAAAGGTTTTGCACGCAGAGCTGTCGGCGGTGCTGGGACCGGACCGCTTCCTCAAGGAGATCGAACTCACCGCGAATCTGCAGCATCCACATATTCTTCCGCTGTTCGATTCAGGGAGCGCAGGCGGGCTGCTGTACTACGTGATGCCGTACGTAGATGGTGAAACGCTGCGGAGTCGTCTCGAGCGCGAGCGACAGCTTCCGATTGCTGACGCAGTGCGGATCGCGACCGAGTCTGCCGATGCACTGCAGTATGCGCACGAGCATGGCGTCGTGCATCGCGACATCAAGCCGGAGAACATTCTTCTACAGAACGGGCATGCGGTCGTCGCCGACTTCGGCATCGCGCTGGCCGTTGAGCAGGCGGGCGGTGCGCGCATGACCAAGACCGGCCTGTCACTCGGCACGCCGCAGTACATGTCACCCGAGCAGGCGATGGGCGAGCGGCACATAGACGCGCGCACCGACGTCTATGCCCTCGGAGCGGTGACTTACGAGATGCTCACCGGTGAACCCCCGTTCACCGGACCGACAGCGCAGGGCATTGTCGCGAAGGTGATGACCGAGCGACCGAGTGCACCAAGTGCGGTGCGCGACACGGTGCCGTCAAACGTGGACGCCGCTGTCCTCATCGCACTGGCGAAGCTTCCAGCAGATCGTTTCTCGACCGCGGCGGACCTCGCGGCTGCGCTTCACGAGCGCAGTGCGATTCCGGGCAACCGCGGCGAGCGTGCGCACACGAACACCTCGCGCGCATATCGAGCCGTTCCATGGAGCGTCGCGGCGCTCGCCACGCTCGCTGCGCTGGTCATGGCCACCGCGTGGTTGCGAGCGGGTCACAGGCCACCCGCGACTCCGGTGCGGTTCACGGTTGATCCCTCGGCAGGGGAGCGCATAAACGTCGCGGAAGGTGGATCCACTGTCGCCATCTCACCCGATGGTGAGACTGTGGCCTACCAGGCCGGCGCGAACGAGCAGCTCTACCTGAGACGGCTCGATCAGCTCGGCCCTGTGCCAGTTGCGGGTGTGCACACCGCGGGCGATCTGCACTTCTCGAGCGACGGGAGACGGATCGCGTTCCTCAAGGACGGCGTGGTCTCCGCCGCTCTGGTCGGCGAAGAGGCTGGCGGCGCGCCGACGAAGCTGGCCGACGCTTCCACACTCGACTTCGCCTGGACCCACTCGACGGACGTCGTGTTCGTCGCAAATGATACACTCTGGCGCGTGGCACCCGACGGCGCGCGCCACATCGTCGCCGCGGCCGACCCGCACCGCAACGAGACGTGGACGACGCCATTCATCCTTCCGGACGGAGAGACGGTGACGTTCCACGTCGCACGCGCCGGTCCGGCGAGCGCCGTCGCCGGCGCGCAGATCGGGATGGTCTCGCTCGGCGGCGGTAACGTGACGCGACTGCAGCTCCAGGGTGCGAACGTGATCGGGTATGCTGATGGCATCCTGCTCTTCGGGCGCGCTGACGGCAGAATCATGGGCGTGCACTTCGATATGGCTTCGCGACGAGTGCTGGGCGCGCCAGTTGTGTTGGTCGACGGCGTAAGGGTGAAGGGAGAGGGCGCCGGCGTGCTCGCCGTGATGAGCGACAACGGGACGCTCGCGTACGTCAGCGGAACCTCTGCCTCCCGAATCGAGGTGCTCGACGACCACGGCGCGCTGGTCGACACAGTGCCAGGCGAGCAGTACCATGCGGCTGGACCCGTGTGGTCACCCGACGGCAGGCGGCTCGCAGTGGCGATCGATCGGAATGGGAGTTCCGACATCTGGTCGTACGATTTCACCACCCATGTGCTGTCGCAGTTGACGCAGTCCGGGCTCGCCAGCGACCCCGCGTGGACTCCGGACGGGGCGCGTATCGGCTTCATCCAACGCCTGCCATCCGGATCGAAGCCGTTCTCGATCCCGGCGGATGGCAGTGGTGCCGCGGAAGAGATTCAGGGAACCGAATCGATTCCTGATAACGCCAAGCAGATCTCCTTTTCTCCGGACGGACGTTATCTACTTGTCGAGCTCGCGTTGACGCAACCAGATGCGTCGCGCGTTCGGGCGTACGCGGTCCCGCTCAGCAATACCGGAGGCGCCGCGAGCCAGCCGATCCCGGTTCTCAAAGGGCCGGCGATGTTCACGCCCACGGTCTCGCCGAACGGCAAGTGGCTCGCGTACACGGCCACGGCGGGCAATCGGCTGGAGGTGTCAGTGCGTTCCTTCCCGGCCGGCGGCGGGAACGTGCAGATCTCACCTGACGGCGGTCTCGAGCCACAATGGTCGCATAACGGCCGGCAACTCTTCTACCGAATCCACAGCACGTTCAGGGTCGCGACGCTCGACCTTCACGGCGCCATGCCGCGTGTCGTTCGCACCGACTCGCTCTTCACGAGCGATGCAGCAGAGCAGCTTGTCAACCGCAGCTATGACGTGCAGGGTGACGGCAAGCGCTTCGTCGTGGCGCGAGACGCGGGCGACGGTGCCAAGCTCATCGTGGTGACGAACTGGCTCGGTGAAGTACGGACGAAAATGCGTGGACAGTCGCACGAGGTCGAGCATGCCCGGTGAGCGACCCTGCATCCATCTCAGGAGCGTGAGGCGCTGATGGAAATCCACAAGCCAAAGCCGATCCACAACTTCCGCGAGTTTCTGAAGGAAGTCGGCATCATCGTGCTCGGTGTGCTCATCGCGCTCGGCGCGGAGCAGACGGTCGAGGCACTGCACTGGCGCGCCAAGGTGCACGAGGCAGAACAGGCGATGCGACTCGAGCTCCGTGACGACGATGGACCGCAGGCGTTCACCCGCGCGGCGATCGAAGCATGCCTCGACCATCAGCTCGATACCATCCAGGTCGCGGTGGAAGGTGGACGCGACCGCCGCGCGATCGCCGCTCTCGCAGACGCGTACACGCCGCCGACGCGCACGTGGGATGCGGAAGCCTGGCGCACCGCCGTCGCGTCAGATGCAGCGTCGCACACGTCGGCTGATCGCATGGTGACGTGGTCCAAGCCTTATCGGCTGCTGCCGGTGCTCGAAGCGACGAACCTCGCGGAGGCCTCGGAGCGAATAGAGCTTCAGCCGACGCGCCGAGCGGGAGGACCGCTCTCAGGTGCCGAGCAGGACCGGATGCTGTCCGCCGTCGCGAGACTTCGCGAGGCGAACCACATGATCGCCGGCTGGTCGCGGGCCACACTGCTCGGCCTTTCCAGAAACAAAATCGCCGTTGCGCGGGACAATCAGGCGCGCATCCTTGCCGGCTATCGCAATCGATACGGCAGCTGCGTCGTCGCGCCGTCATTCAGCGGCGTCGACCCCACCGACCAGCTGCGGGATGCGGCGGGTGACAGGCCAGCAACTTCACTCAGTCGCTGAATCTCGTGAACGCCGATCGGCTTTGGGGGACGGAGTAGGGACGGCGTAGGGACGGACTCCGATCCCCGGCACGGTTCAGTATCATGGCATGGTTCGATATTGCGCTCGAAGGCGCAGTATACGCGTATGCCTAACCGGCAGTCATCATGAACCCCGTGCGGAGTCCGTCCCCACTCCGCCCAGCTCGTTCAATGACGAGTAACTACGACGCGACGTGCGCAGTGTTCTCGAGCACTACCTCTGCGTTCCGCTGCAATCCTCGCAGCTTCGCGCGCTTCACCGGCGACTTCCGGAACGCCGTGCTGAACTCGTCCTGCTCCATCGCGAGCAGCTCCGTGGCCAAAGTCCGCGCATCCTTCCCCGCGATCACCTCACGCACGACAAACGCAACCTCGGTCGCATCCCGCGAAAACTTCACGTTCCACGGACACACCTCCTGACAGACGTCGCACCCGTACAGATGCTCGCCGATTGCTTCGCGTAGTGTCTCAGCAATCGGGCCCTTCTGTTCGATCGTCTGATATGAAATACACCTCGTCGCGTCCAGCACCTGCGGCGCGACAAACGCGTTGGTCGGGCACGCATCGAGGCATCGCGTGCAACTTCCGCAACGATCCATCTCGAATGGATCGTCAGCACGCAGCTCGAGATCCAGCAACAGCTCGCCCAGAAAGAAGAACGAGCCAAGCTCCGGATTGATGAGATTGGTGTTCTTACCGAACCAGCCGAGCCCCGCGCGTCGCGCAAGATCGCGCTCGAGTATCGGGCCCGTATCGACATACGGCTTGCCACGGACAGGGCGACCTGTCTCACCCTCGATCCAGCGGTGCAGCTCGTTCAGCCGGTCGATCATCAGATCGTGGTAATCGTCGCCGCGCGCGTAGCGCGCTACGGGGCCGGGCGGCTGCGTGCCGCCGTAATTCATCGCGACGACGACTGCACTCCGCACTCCCTCGAACGGCTTCCGCGTGTCGCGACGCTTCTCGGCGCCGCGCTCCAGATACCCCATCTCGCCGGCGTAACCGGCGGTGATCCATTCGTCGAAGTGATCCGCAGTTTCGACTTCGCCCAGCGTCGCGATTCCGACGAGATCGAAGCCGAGCGCACGAGCGTGCGCTCTGATTCGGTCTTCCAGCGTCATTTGTGCAGCTATTGCATGCTCGGTCACATACACAATTTATCCAAACGTGATCGATCTAATGCCGGACGACACGAAAGTTCGAGTCCACCTCCGTCAGTCGATACGGATACATCCAGTGGGAATAATACATCGTGTTCGGAAGCGGCCGAAGGTCGGTGTTGAAGTAGTAGTTGAACAGGTAGCGGAGGACGTTGACCATGCTGATGGAATCAGGAATGGCAGCGCCGCCGCCGTCGGGAAGGTAGTATGCGCCGAAGGGGCGGAAGCGCTCTCTGGCTTGCTCGACCGTCGGAAGTGCGCTGGTGCTCCTGAAGATACCGAGAGATTGCGAGCCGTGGTCGCCCTGCAGAATGATAATTGGCGGCGTCTTGGAGCGAGAAATCACAGTGCGCACCATCCGCAGCACCTCGCCATTGAGGCACGCTAGTTCTCCACGCAGGGCAACCCGTCCGGCCGGCAACGAGCCCCACTGCAATTGCGTATCGCGTGGCAGGGGGTCGCAGTTCGCGTCCTCGATGAACGGAGGATGTGGCGCTAGAATGTGTGCGAAGACGAAAGTAGGCTGCCTGGACGGTGGTATGTCACTCAGCGCTGCGAAGGTGCGCGACATGTCGTCCGTGTGCACCGTCATTTCAGTGGGGAAGTAGCGCAGCAATTTGCTGAACATCGTGGATCGCGAGAACTCCTGGAAGACCGATGATGTCTGCAAGATCCAGTTGATATCCCAATGGTGCCCCAGATCGAACTGGTAGTCCGCATCCGAATTGCTTTGAGTGGGACCGAACCAGCTCGATGGGAAGTATGCGAACCGGTATCCCTGCGTCTTGAGGAATCGTTCCGCGCGGTTGTGCTCCAGCAAGTACCCGACGAGCGTGAAGTCGTGCGAATTTCGCCCCGCGGCCTGCTCGATCGGCTGTGTCTGCGCAAAATTGAGAAGTGATGCCACCGACATGAGCGTGACCGAATAGTTGCTTCGGATACTCGGAGGTACACGGAACCCGATCGCCCTCAGCGTATCCTCGAAGGGTGTGTTGTCGATGCCAAACTGTTCGCGAAGTACGGCCGAGCTGGGGTATTCGTCGAGAAGGATGATGTACACGTCGTGCTTGTCATGGCTGTCGGCGGCTCGGCCGGCAGCGATGTACGGATCACGCATTGGAATCGGCGCGTCGAGCTCGCGGATGAGTGAACTGCTCCGGATCGCTCTGGCGTCCGCGATGTGGGTGTATACGATCTGAACGGACGCTGAGCACACCGCAAGTACACCCGTCAGCGAAAGAAAGCGTCCGACCGAATCGAGTCCTGGCCGGCGGTGCCACCATCGCCGGTAACTCGCGAGGACGAGAACGAATGGCGCGACGATCATTCCAGTCAGGGCCGATCCCATTCTTGGGTTGGCCCGTACGTACACGATTCCGTTCTGAATCCATGGTGCCACGTAGCTGTACAGATAAAAAACAGCTACCGCGCAGAACAGAACGAACGCCGCCATGTCGGCTGAACGCTCGGATGACGACGCGCTTCTCGTTGCAGTCGCGCGTATGAGCCAGAAGAGCGCAATGTAGACAATCGCAACAAAAGTAGCCACGAGAAGCACCAACGCCGTCATATCCATCATTCGGGCGTCGCCGGCATTCTTCGCCGAAACACCGATTATGGGAAAGATTGCGAACAGCAGCGGGTAGGCTCGTCGTCTCCAGCTCACTGCCGCTGTACCTCTCCTGTCGTCATCGAGTAAAGCCACCGCCTTGCATCTCCAACCTGCTCGCACGCGTCGATCGTGAAGAACGTTTCGAATGCGCGCTCGAATCCTTCCTTGCTGTAATCTGTGAATATGTCTGCTCGATTGCGAAGCAGACGCGCGACCTGTGAGTCTTCCTTGTCAACGAACTCGATGATGAGATTGTGTCCCAGTTGCGCCATGAATGTCGCGACGTGACCCAGCGGCACGTTGTTGCCGATTGCAAGATGATGCACGAGAGCGAGCGCCATCACGACGTCGGCGGGTCCTCGCTCCTCCAGCGACATCCGCTCCGCGTGCGCCCAGCCCAGGGCGGGCGATGGATTCGTGAGGTCCATGAGAAGCGGCAGAATCCCCGTCTCGTTTTCCAGTCGCACGGTTCGGTAGTTTCGCTCCACAGCGGCGGGGTCGATGTCGAACGATATTACCAGCGGCGCAATCTCTCTCGCGATGCGTGAATACACGC
The DNA here is from genome assembly GCA_027307165.1 of Gemmatimonadota bacterium. Lineage (GTDB taxonomy): Bacteria > Gemmatimonadota > Gemmatimonadetes > Gemmatimonadales > Gemmatimonadaceae > Fen-1247. The sequence goes on from DAHUXM010000024.1 coordinate 113,579, forward strand.
CGGTGTTGGCGCCGATGTCCCACACTACCGCAGGGTTTGATTCGCGAAGGTAGCGGCGGATGGTGTCACGCTTGCTCGCGACCGCTGCGTCACTGTAATTCGTCTCCTGGACATAGTTCGCCCACTGCGTGCCATCCGGCTGCCACGTGAGCCGCTCGATCGCCTCGCTCAGGTTCTCGCTGAGCGCGACGAGTGCCTGCTTTGTCATCCGGCGCGTGCCGACAGCCGACGAGACTTTCGTCTCCGAATACTTTCGCTGCGCGCGGGCGTGCATATGTATGTGCAGCAACGCCCGTATGTCCGCCCAACTTCTCCTCGGCAACATCTCGCTCCCGAAATCGAGCGGGATCCCATCGAGGTATTCGCGCAGGAGCAGGCCGAAGCGAATGTCGCGGCGCGCCATGAGCATGAGCGGCACCAGAAAGTGCTGGCAGAATTGCTTGTACGCGATCCACGGTTCCCCGTCGCGATACCGCTCGAACGACAGCGTGTCCATGAACACCGGCCGCCCATCGACGAACTGGACGTTGTATGCACTGGCATCTCGCAGAACGAAGCCCCGCTCGAGCGCGCGCGACTGGACGGCGAGCGTCAACAGTGCGGCGTCCTTCAGCTGCCCGAAGCACCATTCGTAGGGATACGATATGAATGGAAGGCGCTCCGGCTCGAGCACGGCGTGCGCATCCGTCGTCAGCGCCAGCGCTACATCGACTGATGCGTGCGGTACCAGCAGGCGATCGGCCATGAGCTCGTCGTACAGGCCGGATGACGAGCATGCATCGAATTCATCCGCAAAGACCCGGTTGACCTGCCGGTACAGCACACCGTTCCGGTCGAAAACAAATCCACTCGGGTCTCGGAACGACGCTCCGAGTCGCGTCAAGCTATCGGTGGTGCCTGTTGAAGAGCGAGACGAAGAACGCCTTGGTTGCTCTGCGCGCGCGACGCATGAAGGCCAGCGCCGAGATCACGCCAGCGATTACGACCTGGAGAACGAGACTGCCTGCAGCGGGATCGATATACATCAGAACTCCCGATTCGTGGTGGAGTTTCGAGGTCCGAGCGGGAAGATAACGTACGATGATCCCGCCAGGATTACAACGTTGTTACCGTACGCATTCAATCTCGTGACGCCCACCGTACGTATCGCTCCACGTCGTCCGCGGGCGGGAGGAAATCCGGTGAGCCATAAGCGGTGTCCATGCGCCACCGCACGTAGTTCCTATCCGGAATCGGCAGGAACGGCGGTTTCCGGTACCAGTGCCGGTTCCGGAAGCGCCAGCTCACCCGCGCGAGATCGACCGCGAGCGTCGGGCGACGCAGCGAACGGGCGCCGAGCGCGAGGGCAAGTCTCAGCATTGACATGCCGCAATTTAGACATGCACGGCACCAGGCGAGACGACTGCCCCGCACGCAGCACTTCTCGCGGGCGTACACTTCCGCCTAGCTTTCGTCGATGTACCGCGACAGGGTGGGAGAGTGATCAGGCTGGGGCTCATCTCCGATACGCACGGCCTTCTCAGGCCAGCCGTCCATTCGGCCTTCACCGGGGTCGACCTGATCCTCCACGCCGGTGACGTGTGCGGTGACGACATCCTGCATGAGCTGCGGACCATCGCCCCGGTCCACGCGGTCGCCGGGAATTGCGATCCCGTTGGCGACCCGAATCTTCCACTATCTTTCGAACAAACGTTCGAGAGTCTCCGCCTTCACATGAGTCACGGCAACGAGCTTGGCCGCCCCAAGCCGGAGCAACTGCTCAAAGCCTACCCGAACGCGGATATCATAGTATATGGCCACACGCACAAACAGTTGATCCTCGACCTTGCCGGCCGCATGGCGGTCAATCCGGGCGCCGCAGGTGCCCGAAGATTCGACCTCGCTCCCAGCGTCGCCGTCATGATGATTACCGATGGCCGAGTCGCCGTCGAACTGATCGAGCTCGAGTGATTGCGAGGGTGATTGCGAGGGTGATTGCGAGAGCGATCGAGCGAGTGATTGCGTGAACGATGCTGTCCGGCCGTTACGCGACGATGAGGTGCGTGTTCTCACACTCGACAGTGGAGACAGCGCAACGGTTCGCGACGCGACGCGACGCGTGCTCGCCGCACTGCTCGATGCGCCGCTGGAAAAGATAGAATTGTACGATGCGCCAAAGGGAAAGCCGTTGCTGCGCAACGATTCGGCGCTGCACTTTTCCATCTCGCACTCGCACGGTCTGTCGATGATCGCGGTGACACGCGTGGCTCCGGTCGGTGTGGACATCGAGCAGCTGCGCGCCGTGCCGAATGCGGAGACGATCCTCAGGCGTTTTTTCACGCACGAAGAAATCGAGACGATTCTCACCGACGACAATCGCGATCTGCGCTTCATTCAAGCGTGGACGCGATCGGAAGCGCGTGTCAAGGTGCGCGGCGCAAGCATCTGGGAAGCGGCGACGCCTGATCCTGATGCGACGGTTCGCGCACTGCACGCGCCAGATGGATTTACCGCCTCCGTGGCGGTCGCAAATCCTGCGTGGACAATCACACAGTACAACATTTCGGTGACGGACATCGTAGCTCTCTAGACCGATCAGCATGGACAGGGCGTGCGTTGTGTTCCATACTTCCCGACGCAAACCGTATGCAGACTGTTCATGTTTCACCCGTCAGCGAGATCTCATGCTCCGTATCACGTCGTTCCTTATTGCCGCTCTTTCAGCAGCGGCGCTCGGCACAACCGCTGTTGCCCAGTCACCCGCGATATTCGACAACGCGCACTCCGATCTGCGCTATCGCATGGTTGGGCCGGATCGTGGCGGACGCGTAACCACCGTAACGGGCGTCGCCTCCGAGCCGCGCACTTTCTACATGGGCGTCGCGAGCGGCGGCCTCTGGAAGACCACTGATGCAGGCGCAACGTGGATTCCCATTTCAGACGGAAAGATTCCTGTCGGATCGATGGGATCGATAGACGTCTCGCAATCGAATCCGAACATCATCTATGTTGGCACCGGATCGGACGACATACGCAGCAACGTCTCGACGGGACGGGGTGTGTACAAGTCGACCGACGCCGGCGCGACCTGGAGCTTCGCGGGACTGCGCGACGCGGGGCAGATCGGTGGTGTGCGTATCGATCCATCCAATCCGGATATCGTGTACGTGGCAGCAATCGGGAACGCGTTCACCTCCAATGCGGAGCGTGGCGTCTTTCGCACCAGAGACGGCGGCAAGACGTGGGACAAGGTGCTCTTCATCTCCGACAGCACGGGCGCAGCGGACGTGGAGTTTCAGCCTGGTAATTCAAGGGTCATCTACGCGTCGATGTGGCAGGGCGTGCGCAAGCCGTGGGCGATTCTGAGTGGAGGCCACGAGGGTGGTCTCTACAAGAGCACCGACGGCGGAGATCACTGGACAAAAATGACTGGCGGTCTTCCGTCCGGTCTGTTCGGCAAGAGCAACATCGCCGTAACAACGGCGAATCCGAATCGCGTGTACGCGCTGATCGAGGCGAAGCCGGGCGGCGGTCTGTATCGTTCCGATGACGCGGGCGAGCACTGGTCACTCACCAGCTCCAACCCCCAGCTCATCACGCGCCCGTTCTATTACGTCACACTCGCCGCGGATCCCACCAACGCAGACGTTGTGTACGGCGGCGCCGAGAATTTCTACAAGTCCACCGACGGCGGCAGGAATTTCAAGTCAGTGCGCGTTCCTCACGGCGACAACCACGACATGTGGATCAGCCCCAGGGACGGCAACGTGATGATCCAGGCGAACGACGGCGGCGCGAACGTCTCACTCGATGGCGGACTCACCTGGTCCACGCAGTTCAATCAGCCGACTGCAGAGATCTACGCGGTGTCGATCGACAACCAGTTCCCATATCGGTTGTACGGCGCGCAGCAGGACAATACGACGCTGATCGTGCCGAGCCTGCCGCTCAACAGTGGCCAGGAGGAGGAGTGGCGCGGCGGGCCGGGTTGCGAAACTGGACCCATCATGCCGCACATCACAAATCCCGATACGGTTTACGGATCGTGCAAGGGACAGTTCAGCCGGATGTCGTTACGGACCGGGCAGGAAAAGCAATACTGGGTCGGAGCGCAGTCGCTGTATGGAAGCGTGCCGGGCGACCTCATCTATCGTTTCCAGCGCGTGTCGCCACTGGAGCTTTCCCCGCACGATTCGCACGTCATCTATTACGGATCGCAGTACGTGCATCGCACGCGCGACGAGGGGGTGACGTGGGAGCGAATAAGTCCGGATCTCACGGCGCACGATCCGCGCTATCTCAACGCAGTGAGCGGTGGCCCCATCACGCGCGACGTGACGGGCGAGGAAGTTTACGCAACACTGTACGTGATCCGCGAATCTCCGCTGCAGAAGGGTCTGATATGGACCGGTTCCAACGACGGTCCGATCTACGTAACGCGTGACGATGGAAAGACGTGGACCAACGTCACGCCGAAGGATCTGCCGCCGGGTGGTCGCGTCCAGACAATCGATCCGTCACCGCATCGCCCCGGCTCGGCGTACATCGCAGTGTATCGTTATCTGCTCGGTGATTTTGCGCCATATATCTATCGCACCGATGATTACGGCAAGTCGTGGACGCGTCTCACCGACGGAACCAACGGAATAGCGAAGGATGAACCGACGCGCGTGGTGCGTGAAGATCCGTCGCGCGCCGGACTGCTTTACGCGGGCACGGAGTTCGGGATGTACGTGTCGCTCGACAATGGAGGCCACTGGCTGCCGTTCCAGTTCAATCTTCCGGCGACTCCGATTACCGACATCAACGTGCACCAGAAGGATCTGGTGTTGTCGACACAGGGCAGGTCGTTCTGGATCATGGACGACCTGACTGCGCTGCATCAGTGGAGCGATGCGATCGCAACATCCAGCGCGCATCTCTTCAAGCCGCGCGACGCGTATCGCATGCATTACAGGGCCAATCCCGTTGCGATATCCGCACGCGGAAACAGTGCCTCTGCGCCGCAGTACCCGCAGTCTGGCGCGATGATCGACTACTACTTCGCGAAGGAGCCGCACGGCGAAGTGAAGCTCGACGTACTCGACGCAAGCGGGAAGGTTGTGCGCACGTTCACGACCGCTGCCGCGAATGAGCGCGCGCGCGAAGCGCAGGGCGGTGAGGAACAGGATGAGGATGCACCGCGCCGGCGCTCCGGTCCGGTCAACATCACGAAGCACGAGGGGCTGAACCGCTTCACGTGGGATCTTTCCTATCCCGGTCCGCGCCAGAGTGCATCGCGTCCAGCGGGCGGTGGCGGCCCCACGGCTGTGCCGGGTGCGTACAGGGTTCGTCTCACCGTTGCCGCATTGGGGAGCGATGCAGCGTGGACGGAGACCCAGTCTCTCGTCGTGAAGCCGGATCCGCGCATCACGCGTGACGGCGTGACCGTCGCCGACATGCAACAGCAGTTCGATCACAACATGCGCGTACGCGACCTGCTAACCGACGTCAATCTTGCGGTTGCGCGCATTCGTGAAGCGCGTACGAGACTCAAGGAGGCCACCGGCGCCGCGGCCGACACGCTGCAGCGTCTGAACGCCATCGCGGCCAGGCTGGAAACGCCGCCGATCCGTTACAGCAAGCCGGAGCTGCAGGGCAACATCACCTACCTGTACGGCATGACCAACGGCGCCGATCAGAAGATCGGGCGCGACGCGGTCGAGCGGTACCGCGCGCTGCGTTCGGCGCTCGATGTCCAGCTCGCTGACCTCAACATACTGCTCGGTCCTGCGACGCTCGAGGTAACGAGCCCGGATGGACGTTCGCGCACGCTGTCAGTGCCGGCCACGCCGGGAATCACGCGTTACGCGTGGGACGGTCGGATGGAAGCACCGCCAACCGCTGCGTCAGGAGCACGTGCGCGCCGCGCGCCACCGGCCGTCATCGCTCCGGGAGTCTACAAGCTCAAGCTCACCTACGGCGGAAGCACATCCAACGGAAGTATCGTAATGCAGCCGGATCCGTTGTTGAAACGGTAAGTCTGGTCAACAGGATTTGTGGTAAGCAATTCCAGGTAAACGTCATTCCCGCTGTAGGGCGCGGATGCATCCGCGCCTCGGGAATCCATGTGTCCTTCGTCATTCCCGCGAAAGCGGGAATCCATGTTATCGATTTCAGAGTGCGATGTCAGCACAAAGCTGGTCGGCAGCAGATGGATTCCCGCTTTCGCGGGAATGACGTTTATGGGGCGTTACTTGGGAATGACGCCCTGTTTGCCAGCCCCCAGCTCCCAGCCCCCAGCCCCCAGTCCGCTGCGCTCGCCGTCCAGGAACCCCTTGCGAGCCATGTAATAGAAGCGGCCGGCACCCCCGTTCGGGCGGTCCGAGGATGGCAGCCGCGGAATCCGCGTGGCCAGGAGGGCCTTTTGACCGCGAACGCGCCGTTCATGCCTCTAATGCGACCGTTCACCGGTTCCTGCTTGTCAATAACCGCATACTGGATACTTTATCCGTGGGAAACAGATCCGTATCAAGTTCGTACCATTTCCCAATACCAGGTCGCCAAGGAGGAAAAAGGATGGGACGTCTCGTTCGACTCACCACCGTGCTCACGAGTGCGCTGGCGCTATTGCCGAGCTGGTCACACGCTCAGGGTAGCGCTCAGGTCACCGGGCGCGTGACAGCCGTGGGCGGCGCGCCGCTACCGGGTGCCAGCGTCTTTGTCACCGGAATGAACATCGGGTCCACGACGGGGGAGGACGGGCGTTACTCGTTCACCGTCTCCGCTGATCGGATCACCGGCAGGGCCGTCACGCTTACGGCGCGACGCATCGGATACAAGATCGCAACCGCATCGATCGTTCTCACTTCGGGAACGAACACACACGACTTCACGCTCACCGCCACTACTACCGCACTCGAAGGCGTCGTCGTCACAGCGCTCGGCATTCAGCGCGACAAACGATCGCTCGGTGTGGCGCAGACCAGCGTAAACGCGAGTGAGCTCACCGCAGCGCGAGAGCCCAATATCGTCAACGCGCTCGCGGGCAAGGTGCCCGGCGTCGAGGTCACCAATGATGGTCCGCCAGGCGGATCGTCCCGCATCGTGATCCGCGGCGAGAACTCGATCACCGGCAACAACCAGCCGCTTTTCGTGGTCGATGGTATTCCGATCGACAACTCGGCCAGCACCAACAGCGGGTTTGGCGGATTCGACTTCGGCAACGCGGCTTCGGACATCAATCCTGACGACATCGAGTCGATCAGCGTTCTCGCCGGTGCCAACGCAGCGGCGCTGTACGGTGCACGCGCCGCGAACGGCGCGATCGTCATCACGACGAAGACCGGCAAGGGCACCCAGGGGATGGGCGTCAAGGTGAGCCAGAATCTCACCTTCGAGACACCGCTCCGGTTGCCCGAGTTCCAGAACGTGTACGGCCAGGGCTCCGGTGGCAATTTCGCCTACAAGGACGGCAAGGGCGGCGGAATAAGCGACAACGTCAACCGCAGCTGGGGTCCCAAGATGGACGGCCGGCCGATCGTTCAGTGGTGGAGCAACGGAGTACCCGAGCCCTGGGTGCCGGCGCCGAACAACGTTTCGGATTTCTTCAATACCGGCCGCACCTCCACGACCAACGTCGCGGTCACCGCAGCTGGCCCGCGCTCGGACGTCCGCATCAGCGCGACCAATCTGGACGTGAAGTCGATCTACCCAACCAACACGCTCCAGCGCCTCAATCTCAGCATGAACGGCGGTGCGCAGATAACGTCCAAGCTGAGCACGCGCGCGAATGTGCAGTACATCCAGGATCGGAATCAGAACCGACCACAGACGGGTTACAACGCCAACAGCGCGATCTTCAACCTCATGATCTGGGGCGGCCGCCAGCGCGACCTCCCGCACATGAAGAATTACATCAATCCTGACGGTACGCAGAACGGACCGAACCACACCACCACCAACAATCCGTACTGGGACGTGTACGCGGATCCCAATGCTGACACGCGCGATCGCGTGATCGGCTCCGGCGACGTGACGTACAAGTTCAACGACTGGTTGACTGGTATGGCCAGGACCGGAACCGACTGGCACCGCGACTGGCGCAAGCAGGAATACGCCAATGGCAACATCGGTGTCGATTACGCAGGCGGCGCGTTCTTCGAGCAGAATCTCTTCGTTCGCGAGACGAACAGCGACTTCCTGCTGACCGCGGAGAAGAAGCCGACGGGCAAGCTCGGAATGACGTTCAATGTCGGTGGTAACCGCCGCGACAACGCCAACAGCAATTACAACGACGGTACGCCGCACCTCGTAATTCCCGGCACGTTCAACATCGGGAACTCCGCAGTGACGCCGCAGGTGTCGTCGTTTGCGTCGTCTCGCCAGACCAACAGCTTGTACGGCCAGGCCCAGTTCGCGTGGGACAACTACCTGTTCCTGGATGCAACCGGCCGCAACGACTGGTCGTCCACGCTCCCGCAAGGAAGCAACTCGTACTTCTATCCCTCGGTGTCGGGCAGCTTCGTCTTTACCGACGCAGTGCCGGCGCTTCACATGGGCGGGTTGCTCTCATACGGAAAGCTGCGCGCAAGCTGGGCGCAGGTCGGTAACGACGCCGATCCATACCAGCTTGCAGTGACGTATTCGCCCGGCACTCCGTTCGGATCGATCCCGCGTTTCACCGTGCCGGATCAGATTCCGAATGCGAATCTCAAGCCAGAGCGTACACGCTCATGGGAGACCGGTGCAGAGCTGCGATTCCTGAACGATCGCGTTTCGTTCGATGGATCGTACTACAACAAGCTCACGAGCGATCAGATCATTCCAGCCCAGATCACCCCGACGATCGGATACACATCGGCCGTCGTCAACGCTGGATCGCTGCGTAACCATGGTATCGAAGGCCAGCTCAACGTCACACCCATCAAGCGCGGCAGCTTCCAGTGGGATGTCACGGGGAACTATGCGAGAAACCGGAGCGAGGTCGTAAGTCTGTACAAGGGACTGCAGACCGTCGTGCTCGGCACCTACTGGGGACTCAGCGTCGAGGCTCGCGCGAATCAGCCTTACGGGACCCTGTACGGGAATCCGTATCTGCGTAACGCACAGGGCCAGTTGATCACGCTCAATGGTCTTCCGCAGACCAATCCTACACAGCGTGTGCTCGGACATTATTCGCCGAACTGGATCGGTGGCCTGCAGAACAAGTTCCACTATGGCCACTGGGATTTCAGTTTCCTCTTCGACACCAAGCAGGGTGGTCAGATCTTCAGCACCACCAAGATGTTCGGCGAGGAGTCGGGCGTGCTCAAGTCCTCGCTGCTCGGCCGCGAGACGGCTGAGACGCTCGCCGATGGCGGCGGACTGATCGTCAGTGGTGTGAATGCTGATGGAAGTCCGAATACGACCAAGGTTACATCACAGGCGTATTTCAACTCCCTGTTCCAGAACCACGAAGCCAACATAGTGAGTGCGACCTTCACCAAGCTGCGTGAAGTGAGACTCAACTACGAGGTGCCGCAGTCGGTGGCCGGCCGGTTCCGCGTTTCGGCGATGAACGTGGCGTTCGTTGGACGGAATCTGTGGCTGCACGCCGCGGCTCCGAACATCGATCCAGAGACTGCGTTCGACAACAGCAACGTTCAGGGAATCGAGTTCATCGGTGTCCCATCCACGAAGAGCCTCGGCTTTTCCGTCAACGTCACGCCGTGACCGCCACCCAATACTCACAGAATGAGATGAGCATATGAGACTCTCAACAACAATCGGCGTGACGTCCGCGCTTGCTCTTGCACTACTGGCAAGCGGATGCGACAACAGCGGCCTTACCGGAATCAACAAGAATCCGAACGCGCCAGCCAGTGTGACTCCTCAGTTCCTGTTCCCGACGGCCGTTACAGACGTCGTCGGGCGCGCGCGCGGGGGAAGCTTCGATCTGACGCTGACGTCGCTCTGGGCGCAGCACATCGCAATGGATCGTTTCACGGACGAGGACACGTATTCGATTCGGCCCGACAACATCAACGGGTACTGGTCCGGTTTCTACGCTGGAGGTCTTCAGGATCTGGCGACGATTCTCGCGCACACGAGTCAGAAGGACAGCGCGAACATCGTCGCACCAGCGCTCGTGATGAAGTCGTGGACGTTCGGAATCATGACCGACGTATGGGGTGACATCCCATACTCGCAGGCCAACAAATCCGATCCTTCATCACCGCCGCAGTACGACCCGCAGAAGACGATCTATGCGGGAATACTCGCTGACCTCAAGACAGCGAGCGACATCAGCGCGCCCGGCGGTGCGAATTATGGGACCGCCGATCTGATCTACAACGGCGACGCGACGAAGTGGAAGAAGTTCGCCAACTCGCTGCGCCTGCGTTATGCGCTACGCCTGTCCAAGGTCGATCCGGCCACGGCACAGACGCAGGTCGCAGCTGCGATTGCAGCCGGCGTGTTCACCTCGAACGCCGACAACGCACTGCTCAAGTGGCCCGGTGACGGCACGAACAACAATCCGATCTACAACAACTTCGTGACGCGCGACGACCAGCACATGAGCCAGACGCTGGTGAATATCCTGAAGAGCCTCTATATCTCGATCGGACCGACGCCGGCAGATACGGTGTTCGACCCCCGTCTCGCGGTGTACGCGGACCCGATAATCTCGAGCCCGAGCAAGGCGCTGTACGTCGGTGCGCCGAACGGATTGCAGGACGATGCTGCAATCGCAATCGGGATCAACAACACATCGCGCGTTGGAATTGCATATCGCGGCAAGGCGACTCCGTCGATCCTGATGGCGTACTCCGAAGTGTTGTTCGATGAAGCAGAAGCAGCCGCGCTTGGCTGGGCACCGGGCGATCCCGCTGCGCTGTACAACGCCGGTATTCAGGCGTCGATGCAGTACAACGGAATCGCGGACAGCGTGACAGCGGCATATGTCGCCTCACCTCGCGTTGCGTACTCGCCGGCGACCGGTCTGCAGCAGATTGCGCTGCAACGCTGGATCGCCCTGTTCTCCGAAGGAACGGAAGCATACAGCACCTGGCGCCGCACTGGCGTGCCGGATCTCAAACCCGGGCCGGCAGCGATTACGTCGCCGCAGGTGGTGCCACGCCGCCTGACCTACCCGGTGTCGGAGCAGTCCTTCAACAATGCCGCATTGCAGGCGGCCAGCGCCGCGCAGGGCGGAGCAACGCTGAACGGCCGCATTTGGTGGGACAAGCCGTAGTATTGATCATGACAGCCAACCGGGGACGGTGTTTCACCGTCCCCGGTTTGCGTAATGGAGAGTTATCCGCATGAAAGCACGTATCTGGCTCGGCGCGGGAATCGTTGTCGCTGGATTGACGGCGCTCGTATCGATCGGAAATGCCCGTCCGCAGGGGCCCGGTCACTCGGACCCCAGCCGCTACGGCCACTCTGACCGTGTCGAGCGTCACATGCTTCCTGCGGTCTCCACTGGACCGATGGCGCCAGTGTGGAGTCCGGACGGACGCTGGATCGCCTTTTCCATGCGCGGTGACATCTGGAAGATTCCGGCCGAGGGCGGTGAAGCGATCGCGCTCACGTCCGGCCCCGGTGACTACTTCGAGCCAGCGTGGAGTCCGGATAGCAAGCGCATCGCGCTATCGATGGACACCGGCAATGCCAATCTCGACATCGGGATCGTGAGCGTCGATGGCGGGACCGTGCAGCGCATCACTACCGATTCGGCAGTGGACGTCGAGCCCGTCTGGAGTCACGACGGTAAGAGTATCTACTTTGTAAGTCCGCGCGGCCCCGGCCGCGGCGAGTCGTTCCACATCTACCGGCACGATCTCGCGAGCAACACCGATGAGCAGATCGTCGCCGGAATCCAGCCCGCTGTCTCTCCCGACGGGAATCAGCTGGCCTACGTTGCGCCAGAGCGCGGGCGTCTTGGCAGCGGCGGCATCTGGGTGAAGCAGCTTCCGTCGGGCGAGCCGCGTCTCGTGCATTACGAAGAGAGCGAGTACCGGATGAGGCCAGCCTGGACTCCGGATGGCACTTCGCTGATGTACGTGTCGGATGAAGGCGGAAGCAACGACGTGATGATCGTTCCGGTCGCTGGTGGAAATCCCGAGCGTCTCACCGCCGATGCGCGCGACGAGTACGAGCCTTCGCCAAGTCCGGATGGTAAGAGGTTTGCGTTCGTGTCGAATCGCGCCGGCGCAACGGTGCTCTACACTGCCGGCATTGGCGGCGGGCCCTTCTCCTCCTGGACGGCAGTGCCGATCCGCAGTCGTAAGCCGGTGATACCGACCGGACGAGTTCATGTCACTGTCCTTGGGCCCGATGGCAAGCCAACTCCCGCACGCATTTACATAACGGCCAGCGACGGGCGCGGCTACGCACCAGAGGGCGGCTTCCAACGCTCCATTGCTGCAACAGGGACGCCATACTTCCAGACCACCGGTACGTTCGACGTCAACGTGCCTGCCGGACAGACGCGGATCGAAGCTCTCAAGGGCTACGAATATCGTCCGTCATCGGTGAAGCTCGACGTGACAGCCGGCGGAACGAAGAGTGCAACGATCCGGCTCGCCCGTCTTGCAGATCTTCCGGCGCGCGGCTGGTACTCCGGCGACACACACATCCACGATCTGCACCAGGGCCGTTTCGGTCTCACGCATCAGACGTTCTTTGACGAGCTGCGCGCGGAGGACCTGCACGTCACCAACGCGCTGATCCACATGGACGGCACTCGCCTCATGGGTCGATGGGATGATCTGACGGGCAAGCCAAGCCCGTTGTCGACACCGCAGTACATCCTGCAATACGCTGAAGAGTTTCGCGGTCTGCTGGGACACATCTCGATACTCGGCATCAAGCGCTTCATCATGCCGCTCACGGGTGGAGTGCCCAATACCTCGTACGCGCAGCCGACTCTCGACGCAATGTACATCGACTCGGCACACGCGCAGGGCGGTATCGCCGGATTCCCGCATCCGTATTACTCGCTCGTGAAGACACCAGCACAGGCTGCAAGCACGCTGATCCCCGTCGACGCTGCACTCGGCAAGGGTGATTACTACGACATAGGTGCGGTGTGGTCCGACGAGTATTCGTCCGCGGAGATGTACTATCGGTTGCTCAACTGCGGATTCCGAATTCCGGCAACGTCTGGCACGGATAACTTCTCCGACGTCTGGCGTGATCCACCGCCCGGAACCGACCGTACGTACGTGCATGTGAAGGGTCCGCTGACTCTCGCCAACTGGTTTGCGGGAATCAAGGCAGGACACACTTTTGGCTCGACAGGTCCGCTACTGTTCCTCGACGTCGCCGGCCACGAGCCAGGCGATGAGATCGCGCTCGCATCCAGCGCTGCGCGCACGCTCAAGGTGAGCGCCAACGCAGTGTCGATCGCACCGATGTCGCAGTTGGACATTCTGGTCAACGGCAAGGTCGTGCGCAGCATCACGCCGTCGAACGCGGCGGACTCACTCAAGCTGGCGTTCAGTGATACGGTTGCGATTCCTCAAGGAGGATGGATAGCGGCGAGAGTGATCGGTCCATCGTCGCGTTACATCGGCGACGGCTACTCGTTCGCGCAGACGAGTCCCGTGTACGTCGTTCGCGGCGGACATCAGTACATCTCAGCCGAAGATGCACACTTCCTGGGAGAAGCTGTGGACGCCGTTTGGACGAAGGAAGAACACGCACCCTGGCGTACGGACGCAGAGCGCGATCGTTTTCACAATGAGATCGTGCGTGCACGTGCGGTGTATCAGCGGCTCGAGGACCAGGCGAAACGATAGGATCATGGCGCCTGGTCCCCGTTTGCGCGGCCGGTGCGGGGGGGGGCGGCGCGCCTTGGGCGGGATGGCGGCATTCGACTCGCGAGCCCCCTCGAGTCAGATGAACGACAACCCTTCCATCTTGTGCGCCGTAACTCCCAGCACCGCACACGCCGATGCCATTACATCCACCGTGCGACGCGCCGGTCCCCGAGTGGGTCGATTGGTGATCAGCGGCACCAGCATGTGCTCCCTGTGCAACGCACCGTGCGACGAGACGTGCGGAATCGGCTCGTAGTGCGCACGGAAATCCCAATCCGGAGCCGCGGACAGTATCATGTCGCCACTTCGCGAGCACGACGAGATGCGCGCTATCTGTACTATCGAATCAGGATAGAAACTACCGACGGTTGCATCGAATGCGTCGCTCTCGCTCATGTCATCGCGTTCGCCGATTCCAAGGGGATCACCCGTTACGGGGCGGTACGCGTATCGTGCGGCGTCCCATGAGACGACAGCACGGCCCCGGTCGCTCGTGCGCACCTCGCACGACGTGGGTGACAGCGGCAGCAACATCACGTCCACCGATTGCCGGCTAAGCAGCATGTCTGCAACACAATCCCACTCGCTGCTGAGCGACGACCAGAAGCTCTGCGTTCGGCTCTTGAGCCCCGTATAGATGTGGGCCATTGCGTTGCCACTCACAGCTACCGCGATCTGCGCTCCACGCCGTACGGTCCACGGGTGCGCTACCACCTTGAAACCAAGCGACGCGGTAACACCCGCAAGATCCTCGTGTGCCCTGACCGGCGAGTGCCCGTGATCGCTCACGATCCACAGATGCGTCGAGTCCCAACTGCCGGCGCGCTCGGCGTCCGCGCGAATTCGCCCGCACACGTCGTCCACGACCCGCATTGCATCGTGCACCATCGGCGAATCGTGGCCGAACGCGTGCGATGCCTTGTCTATTCCGGTGAACGCGGCAAACGCGAACTCAGGTCGCTCATCGCGCACGCGTTGCACGAATCTGTCGCCAATGTTGCGATCGATGTCCAGCCAGCCGGATACCCGGCCGCGAAAGTGTGTGATCGCAGTGCGCGCGACGAACGCGGTGCCGCTCCCGATCTGCCGGGACGGCGGCAGTCCGCGCCGAATGACACTCAGCGCGCCGATGCTCGAATCGGCAAGCTCGAACATTGTTTCGGCGTCCTCAGCCAGATCGCCATCCAGAAAGCGGCACTGCGGTCCGATATAGCTGCGCGCATAGCTCGGCCATCTGCACGCCGAGTGGGCACGATCGTACCATCTGAGGCCCGGCAGGCCCACAGAGCCGGGATGCTGGCCTGTGAGGAACGGAGTGTACGCCGGCCCTGTAACGGAAGGGAACGCAGTAGTGACGGTGTGGAATCCACCATCGTCGGCAAGTTGTGCGAGCGCCGGAAGCTGGCGGGATTGCAGCGCCGCGCCCAGCACATCCGGGCGTGCGCCGTCGGCAAGCAGAATTATTACAGAGGGAGAGGGGGGCACTAGATTCGGTTATGGCAAAAACTGCAGCCAGACAATCTACGAAGACCAAGAAGCGCGCCACACCGACGCTGGTTCGGGATCCCGCCTCTACCGAGCCCCTTCCCACGAAGCCCGCCAAGGCGCCGAGGACCGCTTCGGGCAAGCGCGTGAACCCGCAACTGCTCAAACAGGCGAGCAAGACGGCGCTGGAGGGCACCAAGGAGCGGACCGAGGCCGGCCACAGGATGGCGGGCCGGATCCCTCCATCTCAGACAAATCCGCAGCGTCAGTCCGGTGCTACCCGCAAGATCGACGAGTCCATCCGCGACACACCTCAGTACATCCTGGCTTCCAGTGTAACCGAAGACGAAAAGCTGCTCCAGGCGCCACGCTCCGCGGAGGAAGACTACACAAAGACGGATCCGTGGCGCGTCATGCGCATCACGGCCGAGTTCGTGGAGGGGATGGATGCGCTCGCGGATGTGAGGCGCGGCGTCTCGATATTCGGTTCCGCGCGCACCGCGCCCGACGATCCGATGTACCAGGCAGCCGAGGAGACCGGCCGCCTGCTCGCCGCGGCCGGCTTCACGGTTGTGACCGGCGCTGGACCGGGCGTGATGGAAGCGGCGAACAAGGGCGCGAAAGAAGGCGGCGGACACTCGGTCGGCTGCAACATCGAGCTTCCATTCGAACAGGGTGCGAACCCGTACGTCGACACGCTCGTGAACTTCCGCTACTTCTTTGTGCGCAAGACGATGTTCGTGAAGTACTCCAACGCGTTCGTCATCTTTCCGGGCGGATTCGGCACGCTCGACGAGATGTTCGAGGCGATAACGCTGATCCAGACCGGCAAGATCTATCAGTTCCCGGTCATCCTGTTCGGTCGGGCGTACTGGGCCGGACTCGTGCGTTGGCTTCAATCGAAAGTTCTGGTCGAGCGCAAGATCTCGCCCACCGATCTGGATCTGCTCATACTGACCGATGATCCGCGCGAAGTAGTGGCCACGATTTCGCAGGCGTATGCCGCCGAGACGCGCACGGTGGAGCGGCGCAGGATCGGACCGCCCCATGCAGTGGGCAAGTAGCAAACTCGCAATCAATTCAAAACGTGACTACGATGACCGACAAGCCTTCCACTTCACCGATCACTGCGTTCGTCCGCGAGCACTTCCGTCACTTCAACGCCGCGACGCTGATTGACGCCGCAGATGCGTACAGCAAGCATCTCGATAGCGGTGGCAAGATGCTCGTCACGCTCGCTGGCGCGATGAGCACCGCAGAGATCGGAAGGTCGCTCGCCGACATGATCCGGCAGGACAAGGTACACGCGATCAGCTGCACGGGTGCGAATCTGGAAGAAGATATCTTCAACCTCGTGGCGCACGACTATTACGAGCGCGTTCCGCACTACCGCGACCTCACTCCGGCAGACGAGCACGCGCTGCTCAGCCGGCACATGAATCGCGTCACCGATACGTGCATTCCCGAGATGGAGGCGATGCGCCGCATCGAGAGCGTGGTGCTGGAAGAGTGGGTGGCGGCGGATCAGAAGAAGGAGCGCTTCTTCCCGCACGAATTCATGTACAAGATCCTTCGCAGCGGAAAGCTCAAAGGCGAATATCAGATCGATCCGAAGAATTCGTGGATGCTCGCGGCGATGGAGAGGAATCTCCCGATGTTCGTTCCGGGCTGGGAAGACTCCACACTCGGCAACATGTACTCCGGACACGTAATTACCGGCGACGTGAAGAACGTCCACACGGTTCGCACCGGCATCGAGTACATGATCGAGCTCGCCGACTTCTACACCAGGCTCACAAAGTCCACGTCGCTGGGATTCTTTCAGATCGGCGGCGGCATAGCGGGCGACTTTCCGATCTGCGTAGTTCCAATGCTGCACCAGGATCTGCAGCGGCCGGAAGTGCCGCTGTGGGGCTACTTCTGCCAGATCAGCGATTCGACCACCAGCTACGGATCCTATTCCGGCGCGGTCCCGAACGAGAAGATCACCTGGGGCAAGCTCGGCATCGACACACCCAAGTACATCATCGAGAGCGACGCATCGATCGTCGCCCCGCTGATGTTCGCGATGATCATGGGACGGTAACTGATGCAACCTGTCGCGCGCACCTTCATCGCACTCGGTAGCATCAACGCCGCGCTAGCCGTAATCCTCGGCGCATTCGGAGCACATGCGCTCAAAGCGCGGATATCGCCGGAGATGCTGTCCGTGTATCATACAGCGTCGCAATACCATTTCTATCACGCGCTCGGCATGTTGCTCATTGGCGCGCTCGCAAGCCAGTTTCGGAATCCAGGAGCGCTGCAACTTTCGGGGTTCCTGATGCTCGCGGGCATCGTACTGTTTTCCGGCAGCCTCTACATTCTCGCGGTAACCGGCGTTACCTGGCTCGGCGCCGTCACACCATTGGGCGGCGTGGCATTCATCGCCGCGTGGGTCGTGCTGGCTTACGCCGCGATGCGCGCGGCCGTCTAGCCGGACTTCCGTCCCGCACTGTCACCCGCGGCGAGCGTCTGTTCCAGCCGAGTTAGCAACTCTCCCTGCGCAGCGTTGATTCGCCCGCGCGCCGCTGTCGGATCGAACCAGCCGCAACGATCCACTTCCGGAAAGGTGATCATACGACCCGATCCGCGCGGCCATTCGGTCGTCATGCTGTTACTGACGATCGTGTCCGGATCTGCGTCCCCCTCGAACGCCCATGCATGCACGATCTTGCCCGCGCGTTGCCGGATGCTGCCCAGATCGATGAACGGACCCTCAGGCGCGATACCGGTCTCCTCCTGAAATTCTCTGCGGGCAGCGTCCAGGATCGCCTCGCCAGCTTCCACGCCGCCCTTGGGTATCGTCCACGCGCCGTCGTCCCGGTTTGCCCAGAACGGACCGCCCGGGTGCGCCAGGAAGAATTCGAGCGCGGCCGACCCCGCGCCGCGGCGAAACAGAAGTAGTCCCGCACTGAGGTTGGGGCGGCGACCCTGTGGTCTCATGAGGGGTTGGATGGTTTGATAGGTGCGTAGGATGACAGCAGTTCGATTGCGAAGCCAGCCCGCTCCGTCGTAATCTATATCTACGCCCCGCAGTATTCATTTGGTCCGCGTATCTGTACTACGCACTCACTCCGTGCTACTGCGCTCTCGGGGCGAACAGTAACTGCATTGCGTCGCCGTCCGCCAGAAATCCATGCCTCTCGTACATCGCGCGCGTGCGGATGGTCGGCCAGAGAAACACCGCATGAACCTGCCTTCGCGCGCTCCACTCCAGCACCTGGGACAGCATGCGGGACCCGACACCCCGCCCACGCGCGGCCTCCACTACGAAGAAGTTGGTTAGATATGCATGTTCTTCCGGCTCGTCGGTCGGAGTCGGGATCTTTTCAACTAACTGAATCCAGACGTTTCCGATCAGCTGGCCGCCATCTTCAGCGACCCAGCAATACCAGCGACCGTCACCCAGCCGCTCCGTCATCCACGACCGGCAGCGTTCGATAAAATCCGGCTCATCTTCGATGGGCGCCGAGAGATTGGAGCGAAAGTCGTAGCGAAGCTGGGCCAGCTGTGCGACGTCGTCGCGGCTCGCGTGCCTTATCTGGTAAGCCATCCGATCAGTCTGATTGATGATCTGTGGATCGGGCTGCAGCTCAACGCCGGCTTGCCAGCGCGATTCGAAGTCCGAGTCCGATGAATATCACGCCGGTGATCTTGCGCAGGACGTCGGCCGACCTGCTGTTGGCGCGCACGCGTTCCGCCGCATGACTCGCGCCGAGCGCGACGATGGCGTTGACCGCAGTACCCGACGTGTCGAAGATCAGGCCGAGCACGACGATCTGGGTAGCCGCACTTCCGCGTGCGGGATCGACGAACTGCGGCAGGAATGCGAGGAAGAAAAGCGCGACCTTCGGATTCAGAATGTTGGTGATCGCACCCTGACGAAAGATCGTCGCGAGAGATGCGCGCGCGACCTGTTGTGTTGCGACCGGTGAGTGCTTCGCGAATGCGCGCACACCCAGGTACATGAGGTAGATCGCGCCACCGATGCGCACTGCTGTATATGCGATCGGCACCGCAGCGAGCAGGGCGGCAAGGCCGAGTGCGACGGCGGTAATGTGAAACAGTGTGCCTGTCGCGATGCCGAGCGACGAAACAATGCCGGCGGCGCGACCTTCGCTGGTGCTGCGCGCCGCGACGTAAAGCATGTCCGGTCCAGGTGTCACATTGAGAGCGAGGCCGGCCGCCATGAAGAGCAGCAGCGAATGCAGCGGAGGAATCACGCCTGGGATGACCGGCTCCCCTCGTCTCGCCCACGCGATGTCGCGCGCGCATCCACCTCCGCGATCGCCTGTTGCGCCTGCTGCCAGTCGATCACGGGGGCGACGTCCTCGTCATCCAGCTGCAGCGATTCGGTCGCGCGCCGAACTATCGCTTCGCCATTCGGGATCGCCAATCCGAACTCGAGCTCGGCCTGCCTGCACAGCCTTTCTTCGTCCGGTCGTTCGGCAGGATCGGATTTTCCCGTCGCGAACACGTGCGCGTGCATTCCCTCGTGCACGATCGACGATGCAATCTGCGCTTCGGTGAATTCCGGATTCACGCTGAAGGTGAGCTCGACCAGGCAGGTGCGCGAATCGGGATAGAACGCCGCGCGGCAAGGATAACGCACGACGTGAATGCGGGAAAAGTCCTGCGTCAGCTGTGCGAAAGTGGCGGGCCGGTATTGCTGGATGAGCCCCAGCGCGGTGTCCAGTCGCCTGAACACGAGCTCGGAGTCGATGTCGGGGCGCGTGTTGATGAGCGTGACCGGGAGACCGCGCAGGGTGCGTTTCTCGGTGGCCCAACCCTGCAACGCGCGCATCGCCTGTACGCGCCACCTTTCAACGAGGTCGCCCAGCATGATCGTAACTTCGCTGGCGGCGCCGGGGCTGTCCAGCAGGCATGTGGTGCGGGGAAGTGCCTCCTACTTGCCGCCCCCGTGCGCCGCCATCCGGTTGATCAGCGTGCCGATCGTCATTCCGGCCGCGATTCCGAGCGCGAGAGCGATCGGGAGATGATGGGTGTTGGCGGCGAAGGTGGCGCCCATGGCACCGCCTATGATGATCCAGCGGCCGCGATTGTCATTCGAATTGACGTGCATCGCTCGCTCCGTGCAAAGGTTCTTTCGCTCGATCGGGCTCTGGAGGCAGCCCAGTTAAAGACGTGCCTCAGCCGTCGAGGTCACCGCCAGGGACGCGTTATACCTTTGTATCGGCCGAAGGCCCGTAAACAGATGGTAAGGGGACATCGTTCAGGCGGAGATAGACGCTCAGCTGGCCCCGGTGGTGGATCATGTGGCTCAGAATAAACGATCTCAGAACGGCGGCACGGGGGAGGGTCCAGACGGTCCGCCCGGCCCGCCGGAGCGTCCACGGCTCCATCATGTCGGAATCCGAAGCCGACTCTATCGCCGCGCGGGCGCGCCGCACGTTCTCGTCGAAAGTGCGAATCAGGTTTGCCGTGGAATCGAATTCCGGACTTCTGCCGCTCCCCGTCTCGTTCATGTCCAGCTCGTCAGCTTCCATTGCTATGAGACCGAGCCGCGGCAGATTGCCGATGTGCGACGCGAGCTGGCCCAGAGTCCGTGACTTGATGTGCGGTGTCCACTGCGCGCGAGTCTCGGGCACACGTTCGAGCATCGTGCGCGTAGTCGCCATCTCCTGATCGAACTCTGGAAGCACGCTTCCGGCAATCGACATCTCATTCTCCTGACAGAGTTGCGACGGAGAATTGTCTAACGCTTCTCCGCCGAAGAGTCGAGCTCGAACACGGGAAGCTGCAGCCCCCAGAGGATTGCCGCTAGACGTACCCCCGCGATCACCGCCATTCCGGCGAACGACGGAATGGGGCGCGGGACGCTTAGACCCTCGAGGGCGACGTAGGTTGCCGTGCCCGCGATCGCGGCCGTCGCGTACAGGTTTCCGCGTTTGAGCACCAGCGGGATCTCGGCACTCAGCACGTCGCGGACGATTCCGCCCGCCGACCCGGTTATCGTGCCGAGCACTACGCAACTCACCGGCGGAAGCCCCGTTCGCTCGGCGATCTGCGCCCCGGTAATGCTGAAGAGCGCGAGCCCGAGCGCATCGGCGACAAGAAGTGCCGACCGGGGCGGCCGCCGCCAGCGCGCGTACGCGACCGTGAGCAACGCCGATGCAGCGATCACCAGAATGTACGACCCGTTGGCGAGCCAGAAGATCGGATTGCGATCCAGCAGCACGTCGCGAATGGTTCCGCCGCCGATCGCAGTGACGAGCGCGAGCACCACCACGCCCAGTAGATCGAGCTGCTTTCGCCCAGCCGCAAGCGCGCCGCTCACAGCGAACACCGATACGCCGACAAAGTCGAGAACTGCAGGCAGCGTCACGCGTTTCCCGCGCGCTAGACCTGCATCCCGTAACGATCTCTCAGTATGCCGATGTGATGCGTGGCGTGGCCGGTGATGATGTACGCCAGCGCCCGCGCACTCACCGTGAATCCGCTGGCTGTCCCCGTTCGCAGCCATGCGTCACCGTCGATCTCTCTTGTGAGCGCGATCGTTGCCGCGCGCGTTGCGCGAAACGAATCGATGAGAGTGCCAATCGGCAGACTGTTGAAATGCGCTGCATCGACGTATGGTTGCTGGTCGAAGCCCGGTAGCGGCGTCTTATCGCCGCGCGCGATGCGGAGCATCCGGCACGCGAAGATTCGCTCGGCGTCCGTGATGTGGCCGACGGTTTCCTTCACGCTCCACTTGTCCGACGCATAGCGGTGCAGCGTCTCAGCGTCGCCGAGCGACCGGAGCGGATCAAGAGCTCCGATCTGGGTCACGAGAGTCTCGAGCGCGTTCGTGCCCGCGACGGGTGCTATGTAGGTGTTGTAGTAGGGCGCGTATTCGTCGGCGCCGGGATGGGAGAGCACCTGAGTCGTCATCAGTTCCCTGTCAGTTGGGTTGGGTTACCAGGCTATCAGTGCCCCGACGCCATACGGCACCGCGGCCGTGCACGGCGGCGCAGTGCCGACGTAGCTCTGGTCCAAGGTAACGACTTCCGATCGCAGCGAGAATTGCATCTCCCACACGCGCCCGCTCGCGAGGTACGTTCGCTCGCCAGCCGTGTAATCCATCTCGAGCCGGACGCCGCAGATCCGGTGTTCCGGAATACGCGCACTGTCGAGCTGCGCATGCAGCCAGAGCCCAAGACGGTCGACCAGACCGATCGCGGTCACGTCCGCGTCGTTGAGCGTGCAGCGTCGTGCGAGGACGTCGAGAACGAGCAGCCCGCCCTGCGGATGATTGACCCGCACCTCATTGGGATAGCGCCGATCCACCGCAACCATGTTGCACAGCGAGTTCGCAACGGCCTGGAGCGCCCTGTGGCGCTGCTTATCGCGTTGCGGCCACGCGTTGCGTCCGAATTCCGACACGAGCGTAAGTGGCAGCACGTAGTCGGTAAGAGCGGCAAGCCACAGCGTCGGCCTCCCGTTCATGAAGCAATCCGGCTAACGAGGGTCATGGGCGCAACGGGTTCACTGTGGAGCTATCGTAGAAAACGGTCTGCCAGCTGCACCAGACGGTCGTCGTTTGTGGCTTCCGCTCTGTCGCGAATCCGGCGAACGTGTTCGTGCAATCTGGGCTCCCCCCAGTAGTATCCCGTCGCTTCCTCCGCGCTCGCAGTCTCGCCGGCTCGCGCCGCTTCGAGCAGAGCGGCGGCGGCAGCTGCGTCAAACGTGGGATCGTCACGCTCGGGGAGTTCGTAGTTGCGGCGCGGTACGGTTCCACCTGCATCTTCGTTGACAAATGCTCGCGACAAGTCGGGCCGGCTCAGTTTGGGCTGGATTGAAAACGTCCGTATTGCAAGATCGGTACTAGAGTCGGTGCCAGGGCTCGGGCCGGAAGCGTGCACGCGGGCCGGCTTCGCTGCGAACGTCGTCATCCCGGCGAACGCTGACGTCCGGCGCCGGACGCACTCAGTTCTTCAGGAAATAATCCACGGTCGAAACCACGCGGACCGTCTTCGCGACCTGGCTCTCTTCAGTGATTCCCTGGGCCTGATCGCGCGGGAGGATCTCGAACACTCCCTGACTCGCCTGCCGAATGCCGCCGAGCTCGCTCCTGGAGTCCGTGGCGAACTTGGCGGCGGCTTCGCGCGCTCGCGCCGTGGCCTCGCCGATCATCGCCGGCTTGAGCTTGTTGAGACCGGTGAAGACGAAGGTCGGGCCGCCGTTTCCATACTCGCCGCCCGAGGACAGAACCACGCCCGAATTGACCAGCTCCGCCACATGCTGGCTCGCTGCAAGAACCGTCGCCGGATCGTTCGAGCGCACCACGATCGTTTGATGGATCACGTAGCGCGTCGGCGCGCGATCGCTTCCGCCGTACTGATTGGTGAACGCGTCCGATACCTGGAAATTCGCGAGCGTCGCCTGCGTCGTATCGATCTTCTGCGACGCGAGAAACTGCATGATCTTCTGAACGCTCGTCTGGAGCTTGGCGTGCGCGACGGTCAGGTCGTTATCGGCGGCCACCACTCGCAACGGCCAGATGGCGAGGTCGGCCTGGACATCGCGCTCCGCGACGCCCTTCACGGTCACGAACCGGTCGGCGGAGCGACCGCGCGCGAAACCGTTTCCGATCAGGAGGCCGGCGATCGCTACTCCCAGTGCCAGGAGGATGGCAGGTACTGTCGACTGCTCCATCTTCATCGCGCCGCTTCTCCTTCCCTTACGATTTGAGGGCGCGGCAGCTCGCCGGCCCGTTGCGAGGGGTTACCGTGCTCGCCCTTTGTCGCCGCCGGGACGCCGCGGAGAACTTCCGGCTTTCGGCCGGTTTGTGCCAGGCACTCCCGGTCGCGCCGGCTTGGAAGGCTTACCCCGCCCGCCGGATGGTCCGGACTGTCCGGCGCCGCCCGTCGACCGCCGCGCCGCCTTGGCAGCGGCGCGCGCACGATCCTCGGCTTTCTTTGCGCGGATAGCTGCGATGCGCTCGCCGCGCGGCACCTCGAGCTTTTGCGTGGGACGCGCATCGTAATCGAAATCCGGTACGGTCACACGCGGCAGCCGCTTGCCCACTGCCTTCTCGATCGTGCGAAGGTCGCCTTCCTCGTCCGGTGCAACGAAGGTGAATGCTTCACCCGTCGCATCCGCGCGGCCGGTGCGGCCGACTCTGTGGATGTAATCTTCCGCGACCAACGGTACGTCGAAATTGACTACGTGACCCAGCTCTTCGACGTCGATGCCGCGTGCCGCGATGTCCGTCGCGACGAGCACTTTGTACGTGCCGTTCTTGAATCCGGCGAGTGCCGCCGTGCGTTGAGTCTGCGACCTGTTGCCATGAATGCGATCGGCCTTGACGCCGTTCTTCACGAGAAAGTCCGCGAGACGGTTGGCGCGATGCTTGGTGCGCGTGAACACGAGCGCCTGCTTCATCTCGCCGCGGTTCAGCAGCGCGAGAAACAGCGGAGCCTTGAGCTCCTGCGAAATGGGATACACGGCCTGCGTGATTCCCGTCGGCGGCGCCGCGTTTCGCTCTATGCGGAGCATTGCGGGGTTGGTCAACATCTCGCGCGTGAGCGCCGCGATCGGAGGCGGCATCGTCGCGCTGAAGAAGAGCGTCTGACGCCGCGCCGGAAGGAGGCGCAGTAGCTTCCGGATCTCGGGAAGGAAGCCCATGTCCAGCATGCGATCGGCTTCGTCCAGAACCAGAAACTCCAGCCGGTCGAGCTTCGCGTACGGATGCCGCAGGTGATCCAGCAGCCGCCCGGGCGTCGCAACGAGCACGTCCACGCCGCTGCGGAATGCGTGTTCCTGAGGCGACATGCCCACGCCGCCAAATATCGCTGCACTCGTTATCGGTGTATGAACGGCGATCTCATTGAGATGCTCCGCGATCTGTGCCGCAAGCTCGCGTGTGGGCGTGACGATGAGTGCGCGCGTCGTTCCGCGCGGCCGCTCCATCAGCTTGTGAAGTATTGGAAGCAGGAACGCCGCCGTCTTTCCGCTTCCGGTCGCGGCGCACGCAAGCACGTCGCGCCCCTCCATCGCGGGCGGGATGGCGTCCATCTGAATTGGCGTCGGACGAACGAAGCCCAGTTCCTTGAGGCCTTTGAGAAGATTGGGGTCCAGCTTGAAACTGCTAAATGACACGCGAAGTCCGTTTTTTTAGGGCAATCCTGAAAGTTAGCGGAATACCGGCCAATCGCGCTAAACGTGTGGTTGAAGGCTCGCTGAGTGACTATGATCGGTGCCTGTGAGCCCGCTCCCGCATAATGCGTAATTCTGCCGAATTGGCACCAACTCTGCTTTCTTGTAACTTCCAGTCATGAGCAACAACCCCGCATGAGCATGTCAGAGGCAGAGACGCTGGCCAAAGTAGAGGTTCTGGCGGATCTAGAGGAAGAGGTGCGCCAGCTCATGGTGGCTCATGAGTCCAAGCGGATACTCTGGTTTCCGAGCGAGCTGCTCTCCGCGGCCCCCGATACGGACCCGGACAAGCACATCCGGGACCTCCGGCGGCGCGCCGAGGGAATCAGTACGCCGGCGCGGGTGGCACTGGCCCTCAATCTTCTCACTGAAGAGGGGCTGCCGCACTTTCACCGTCTGCTCGCCGCATACCTCGGCGGCGACACATTCTGGTCCAAGTGGACCAATCTGTGGACCGCTGAAGAAGATCG
Source organism: Gemmatimonadota bacterium (assembly GCA_027307165.1). GTDB lineage: Bacteria > Gemmatimonadota > Gemmatimonadetes > Gemmatimonadales > Gemmatimonadaceae > Fen-1247. The sequence continues at coordinate 139,500 of DAHUXM010000024.1, forward strand.
GCACGGTGCGGTACTTCACGACTATTCGCGCGACAGCCTCGTGCTGGACAATCCTGTGCTCGAGAGGATGCAGTTCGAGTATCTCAAGTCCGGCTTCGAGCCGACGTGGGACAAGGACCCGTATCGCGTTTTCGTGTACACCACGCTCCAGGAGCGCGCGACACAGGTCAGTCACGCCAATACCGGCAAGCTGGCAAGCGAATACGAGCCGATGATCGGCACAGTGCTGGCGAACGTGGCGAAGGAAGAAGCCCGTCACTACGTGTTCTACCGCAACGTCTTTCAGGAAGTGCTCGCCCGCGATCCCAATCGCGCGCTCGAGTCGGCCGCGGCAATCATGCCGTCCATCGACATGCCCGGGGTGAACATGCCGCACTTCCGCGAGATGGCGGATGTCATTCGGCGAGCCGGGATCTACGGACCACGCGACTATCTCAGGATCGTCGAAGAGCAGATCCGCTACTGGGCCATCGACGCGATCGAGGGGCTCAACGAGATGGGCAAAAAGGCGCAGGAGAAGATCATGTCGGTTCCCGCCCGCCTCGAACGTGTCGCCGACGCGATGGAAAGCCGCAACCGCGCGAAGACCTTCGTCTTTGCCGTCGCCTTTGCACGCGAATTCGACATGGAGTAGTCCGTCGGCTCAGCGCTGACGCACCACTACAATCGAATACGGCGGCAACGTCAGCGTCTCACCGGCGCTGACACTCATCCTCAGCGGTCCCGTATTGGGCTTCGCGAATCCGTCGGCGCCATTCGGATGCCACGTGTATTCCGCGCCAGAGAATCGCCATACGTCGAATGTCGCGTGTGCGTCGCCGACTCCGCGAATGTCGGCGGTCCATGAATTCGCTGGATCGCGATTCGTGATCAGCACCGCGATCCGTCCGTCAGGATGACGCAACGTGTAGGAAGCGATCGGCGGTGCAGTAGCCGCTGCCGTCACCTTCGTCGCGAGCATCGCATGTGGGCCGCCAGCCGAGTCTGCCCAGAGCGTTGTGAGCATGTGAGCCGCATGATACGTCGAGTTCTTCGCGAGGATGTGACGGTCGTCGTTCGCGACAAACAGCGTGTTGTCTCCCCAGCTGTCACACGCCGCACCACGATCGAGACTGCTTGGCTCCGTTCCATAGAAAAATGCCTGTGAGCCTCCGTCCGCGAGGAACTCGGCGACTGCAATCGTGTTGAGAACGGCGCCAGCGCGATTCATCTCGGACGCCGTCGAGAATGGCGAGTAGCCGTATTCGGTCATCAACAACGGAACGTCTTCAGGTAGGCCGTCTCTCCGAAACTGCGCTACAGCGGTGCGTATCTTTCGCGCCACCTGGGCGAGCTGCGGTGCGCTTCCGGAGCACGCGTCATCGAATGGATAGAACTCGAACGAAACGAAGCCGAGGTCGCGCGCGTGCCCGTGCGTCGTGAGAGCCGCGACGAAACGAGCCAGCCATGACCGCTCGTCCGAATCGTTTTCCTTCCACGCCATCATGACCTTGGTGCGCGCGTCCTGCAGCGACGGGCCGCCGAGCACGATGTTCGAATCGACGGCGCGCAACGAGTCGGCAACCTGCGCGTAAAGCGCGGCAAAGTCGAGTGGTGATGCGAACTGACCGTCGGGTTCCTCACCCAGCTCGATGCGCGGGATCGCGTAGCGTCGCCTGCGCACATAGCGAAGCAGCGCAGCTGCATTCGCCGGTGTATCGTACAGCACGCCGACCGGAGTGAGCATCGGTAATCCGCGCGTGATTCCACTCGCGAACACGAGGTCGATGCCAGGCTGCTCCGTTCCCTCATCGCGGTCAACTTCGCGATGCCACGGATCGGTGCTGGACACATACGTGCGACTCTGACCGCTCGGATCGGGAACGTGCCGAGTAGCGTCGCGGAAGCGTCCGTGTTCGATTCTGCCCACATAGATCTCACGCATCGCGAAGCCGAGCCCATCGCGCACGTCGGTCGAGCCAGCCGGCGCGCGGCCAGAGCTCGTGCGCAGCAGGATCCGGATCCAGCGCGTGGTGACGGGACGTCCCGCCAGTTGGAGTGTTACGTCACCACCGTTGCCGCTCCGTATCGCCCCGTTGGTGAATGTGCGCCATCCGGTGTCATCCGCGTTGTCATCAGGACCTTTGGGCTGTTCGCCTTCCCAGTACTGCACGTCGTAACTCGTTGCGTACGGCGTCCCCCACATTATTCGCACCGCGTCGATCGATTCATTGTGCTCGAGATCGACGATCGCCCATTGCGGATGGCTGGCGCCTGGCTCGCGAGTAAAGCGCGAATCCAGATACGGATTGCTCTTCCAGAATGACGTGGTATCGCCGTCGGTCAGGCGCGAATAGCCTTCGTCGTTGGCCTGATCGATCGTGTTGCCGCGGCGCGGCAACCTGTAGCCGTAAGACACCGTTATCGGGGATCCGATCGTATCGGCGGAGGTCCAGTAGCCCTGTCGATGCGCGGGATCGCTCCAGCGCCCGTGCGGATTCCAGTGCCAGGCCTCGATGCCGAGCTCGGTGCGCAGACGGTACGATATCGGGTGAAAGTTCACCGACTTCATCGCCGACACGTTCGCTCGCGTGAAGATGTGGAGCGTCGCGTCCTCGGTATGCCCGTCGATGGTCGAGCCGAGCGCGACGATCGGATCGAAAGCGGCTATCGAATCACGCGGATCGACGGTGATGGTGACGTGGCGCTGCTGTGCGAGTAGCGGCGATGCGCACAGTGTCGATAGCAGCAATAGCGCGTTGGTGAACGCCGCCGCGCGCCGATTCGTCGTTCCCGCAGAAATGGGAACGACAGGTTCCAGACGATCTACTTCGCCACCGCGCTCAGGCAAGCAACGACATCCGCGGTGCTGCGCACTCTGCCGATCGTCGGGAAAAAACGACGGACCGGAAACTCGTGAAGGTCCACCTCGCGCGCGGCCATTGCGTCCTCGACGAATATCTGGTCGTAACCGCGCTCCTGTGCAGCGCGCGCCGTGGACTCGACACCGATGTTGGTGGAGATTCCGCCGAGTATGATGGTGCGAATGCCGCGCCGCGACAGGTGAATTTCGAGATCTGTCGCGAAGAATGCGTTCGGCTGATGCTTTGTGACGATCACGTCGCGCTCGCCGACGCCAAGCTCTGGCATGAGATCCGACCAGCCCGCTGAAGCATTGAACGCCGGCCGGGGAACGTCGGAGGCGACGCGCGGGAAGAGTACGCCACCGGGCCCCACGTCCACGCGCACGAAGATCACGAGCACTCCTGCATCGCGACACGCCTGTGCCAGCCTGGCAGCGTTCTGCACGACGAGCGACGCTGGGTGCGGTACCGTTGTGCCGCCGGTGATTCCGCGCTGGAGATCGATGAGGACGAGCGCTGTCGTCGCTGGAGTTATCGATATGGCTTCCATGCTATGCACATCCCTCCACCCACTGGACCTGTGGAAGCTGGCCTGCTCTGTAGGATGTAACGCGACTTCCGTCCGTCTCGAATATCAGACGGAAATTGCTGTCCGTTGGCGGTACGGGAGACACGACGAGATAATGACCGCCGGGCAGGTACTTGTGTGGCTCGACTGAAACGCGCGACCCGTACAGCGCCTTGACGTGTGCTTCCGAGTCGCCGACACGCAGGCCGAGTCCGGTCGGCACGGTGGTCGAATCGACCTCGATGCGCACGACTGTTCCGCCGGTGACCATGATTCGCATGCCGGGCGGAGCGGCGTCGAAGTGAACGTACGCGCATGCCGTGTCGAGCCCGACTGTCGATGGTGCCGGAGAGTGGAGTGCGCTCGCGGCGGCGGCGACGGTCATCCCGATGCGGAGCGGCCCGTAGCCAGTTGCGGTTACCGTGATGACGGTGTCGGCGGGATGCTGTACGCCGGAATCGGACCGTGCTGTCGCCGAATCGGATTTTCCGGACGATTCGAAGCGCGAGCACGCGCTCAGCGCGGCGACCGCCGCAATCGCGAGTATCAATCTGCTCATGACTGCGCCGCTATCACGTCAGTCGCCTCGGTGTGCCATGCGAGAACCGTACGGAGCTGGGCAACTCCGCTTCGATCTGAACCGAGCCCAGTACAGCGCGTCCGCTGATCCGCACTACGCGATCGGCGTCGGTCGGGTAGCCCGCAACCATGGCCGCCTTGCAGTCGAAATTGCCGAGCAGGGCATCGCCCACGCATTCGACCCGGATGCCGACCGGAAGCGTCAGCTCCACATTGCCCAGCACGGCCGAAATCCGAATCTCGGTAACGCCGGATGCGAAGGTCGCGTCGGTCATGTCCATCTCCACGTTACCGAAGATCGAGGCGATCTCGAGCTCGCGCGGAATGGTCATCGGACCGTTGCGCTCGTAATTGCTGAATTTCGCCGAGATTCGTCCGTGCTCCGGAACGGCTGGCAGCGCCGTTGCCGGCTTGAGATCGGCCACCAGATCGTCCAGCTCGGCCGCCGTTCTCGTCTGGTATGCCGCGGCCACGCGCCGCTCGAACTCATCCAGCGAGAGATGGTCGTCGGCGAACCGAAGCTGCAGCAGATCCACCACCCGCTCACGCTCGCCCAGCGTTGGTCCGGTAGTGGCGGCGGCGATCGCCGCACCATTCGATGAAGAAGGAGAGCCAGTCATGACAGCTGGATCAAGATAGCCGATCGGCTATTACCCGGTGCAGACCTGCGCATCCAACCGGTGTCGGATTGCGCCTTCCAGCGCTGCCGGATAACTTCCACGAATCATCCGTTCGCCCGACCCCCCGGCCGGGCGTTCATTTTTTTGCCTCCCCCTCCCACATCAGGCATCGTCGCATCGAGGCTCCCATGATCGAAGAGCTCAAGCTCAAGCTCGGCGCAGAGGTCGAGAAGCTGCAGCACGAGTTGAACGTTGTATTGCCGAATGAGATCCGTAAGGCCGTCGAGCTTGGCGACCTGCGTGAGAATTCGGAGTACAAGGCCGCCCTCGAGCGTCAGCAATTCGTTCAGGCGCGTCTGGGGCAGCTGCGTCAGCGTCTGTCCAAGCTGTCGCAGATCGATGTGTCGCAGATCGCGCGGGATGCCGTCGGACTCGGCTCCGAAGTCACGGTGGAGGACGAGAAGAACGGCAAGACAGAGGTCTACAGCCTCGTCTTTGGCGATGGTGACTTCGAGGAAGGCCACGTGTCGATGTCATCACCGATTGGCAGATCTCTGGTAGGAAAGAAGCTGGGAGAGACCACGATCCTGCGGCTTCCGACCTCCGTCCGGCACCTCAAGGTCACCGCCATAAAGACCATCCACGACATGTAGGCTCCACGCATGCGGTGAGACAGCGCTTGCGCTCGCTCCGGCGTAATTACGCCGTACAGTGAAGAACTGCCGAGGCTTATGACTCTCCGTTCAGCGTGACCGTGGTGCCTGTGCGGGTGGCCAGGCTTGGCGTTGGTATCGCCATTGTGCTGTTGGGTGGATGCACGCTGCGCCGAATGGAGCAGACTGCGACGCGCACCGTGCACGTTCCGGCCGCGGGAGCAACCGTGCTGGTGCTTAACGCAGGCGCCGGCTATCTCAAGGTTCAGGGAGTGAGTTCAGCGACGGAAGTCCTCGTCACCGGTACCGCGCACGCAGCGACCGTCGCGACCCTCAACGGGGTCAGGATAGCAAGCCGAAGGGCGGGCGACACGATCCTCGTCTCCGCGATTCTCCCGCCTTCGCGCCACGATCCCGGAGTCACCGCGTCACTCGATCTCACGATTCAACTGCCGCCGTCGCTGACCCTTGACGTGGTAGACAGCACGGGCGAGTCCACGTTCCGCAACGTGGGGCCGATGCGTCTGAGGCACGGCGACGGTGGCCTGGACATAGACACGGTGGGCGGCAGACTCGACATAACGGACGGCGGCGGCGACATGGTCGTAGCCAACGTCTACGGCGACGTCCACATCGTGGATGGCGGCGGCGCCATCTATTTGAACAACATCGCCGGCTCGGTCAGCATCCCGCAGGACGGGTCGGGAGAGATCCAGCTGTCCAGCATAGGCGGTGACGTGACGGTCGGCTCCAAGTCGTCAGGGGAGGTCGCAGTCCGCGGAATCGGCGGCAATCTGGCCGTCCGGGCCAACGGCAACGGGTCGATCGAGTACCGTGACGTCAAGGGTCACGTCACGATCCCTGCAGTCAGATATCACTAATATGATGCCCGTCGGCTGATTGTCGGTTTCTTTTCGCGGTTGCAGCGTGAGGTGCCGATCTTTAGCTTGACCGAGCATGAAAAACAGCCACGGCAGGAGCCGTATCACAAATCTGATGAGCGTCGCGGTTCTCGCCGGCGCTCTATTTGTGTCGTCGGCGGGCGCCCAGGCTGTAACCATTACGCAGCCAAAGCCTGTTCCGGAGCCCAGGCCATTCCAGCAGCTCAGCAGCTCGATTCATGCGCTCCGGGATTCGATAGTTGCCTTGTCGCGTGCGCAGCTCGGGATCAAGTACAAGCGCGGCGCAGAATCGCCGTCCTCGGGTTTCGATTGCAGCGGGCTCGTACAGTATGTGATGGAACATTTCGGGGCGAAGCTTCCACGGACATCGCGCGAGCAGGCGCTGGTCGGCAAGAAGATCGAGCGCGACATCGCGTCACTCAAGCCGGGCGACCTCCTTACTTTTGGCCACGGCAAGCGTATCTCGCACATCGGCATCTATATAGGTGATGGCCGTTACGTGCATGCGCCAACGCCGGGGTCCCGAGTGAAGGTCGAAACCCTGGCAAACACCAGGAGCAGCTGGTGGAAGGGTGCAAGGCGCGTATTCGCCTTCGATGATTCACAGAATCCGGACTCGGTACTGAACTGAGTCGAACCAGGCTGAGCTTTGCCGTCCGATGGGCGGCTTTTTTTGTGTCCGGAATCCCGGATTTCCAGGGGAATCGCGCAGAGTCGCGAGCAGAGGCGAGTCAGCATCTGCGCCAATGCCGAATGGACTCGGAGGGCAGGCGACCGCCCGGGCGGTTGCTCGGTAGCACAACGCGCTCCTGCTGTCTAAGTTCAAGCAATGCCGACCTTTGGAAACGGGCGCCGCGTCGCGGTTGTGGCGGGCGTGAGAACGCCGTTCGCACGCTCCGGCACTGTGTTCAAGAGCCTCTCTGCTATCGAACTCGGCAAGCTGTGCGTTAACGAGCTGCTCCAGCGGTCCAATCTGAGCGGGACCGAGGTCGAAGCGCTGATATTCGGCACGGTGGTTCCAAACGTTCTGGCCCCGAACATTGCGCGCGAAGTCTCGCTGATGCCGATGTTGCCCAAGGGCGTGCAGGCCTACAGCGTGAGCCGAGCTTGCGCGTCGGCGAATCAGGCGATAACCGACGCTGCGGATCAGATAGCGCTGGGCCATCACGACGTTATAATCGCCGGCGGCGCCGAATCGCTCTCCAACGTGCCGGTTCTGCATTCGCGGGGCTTCGCGGATGCTCTGCTCGCGGCGTCGCGCGCCAAATCGCTCACCGGCCGCATCGGCGCACTCTCCCGGATCCGGCCCAGGGATCTGGTTCCCATCACTCCGGCGATCGCGGAGCCAACGACCGGCGAGACGATGGGCGAGAGCGCCGAGAAGATGGCGAAGATCAACGACATCTCGCGCGAGGATCAGGATCACTTCGCGCTTCGCTCGCACAGGCTTGCCGCTGCGGGCACTGCCGACGGTCGGCTGACCGCCGAAATCTCGCCCGTGCTGGTGCCGCCGCAGTACGACACCGTCGTGAAGACCGACAACGGCATACGCGAAGACACCTCGTACGAAAAGCTCGCTGCGCTGAAGCCCGTCTTCGACAGGCGTTATGGTTCCGTGACCGCCGGCAACTCGTCGCCGCTGACGGATGGTGGTGCATGCGTCCTTCTCATGAGCGAGGCGAAGGCAAAGTCGCTCGGCTACGAGCCACTCGGCTACATCAAATCGTACGCATACTCCGCGCTCGATCCCGGCGAACAGCTATTGATGGGCCCGGTGCTTGCTGCACCGGTTGCGTTGCACCGGGCGGGGCTCACACTTGCCGACATGGATCTCGTCGAGATGCACGAGGCGTTCGCGGCGCAGGTTCTATGCAATCTCAAGGGGTTCGAGTCGGTGGAGTGGGCGCATCGCGCCGGCTTCGAGGATCCAGTCGGTGAAGTCGATCGCGCGCGATTGAACGTCATGGGTGGCTCGATCGCGCTCGGCCATCCTTTCGGCGCAACAGGCGCGCGCATAACTACGACGTTGCTGAACGAGATGGGCCGCCGCGATGCGCAGTATGGTCTCATGACGGTTTGCGCAGCCGGCGGCCTCGGCTTCGCGATGGTGCTGGAGCGCGACGTATGACGGAGCCTCGCATGAACACTCCGGTCGCGAATGGTCGGTATCAGGCTCCCGTGACCATGGAAATCGAAGATGGCATCGCGATCCTGACCATCGACCTGGTCGGCGAGCCGGTGAACAAGATCACGCGCGGAATGCGAGAAGCGTTCGTCGAGTTGTTCGATCGCATCGACCGCGACGACACGGTGAAGGGCGCTGTCCTGATCAGCGGAAAGCCGGATACGTTCATCGCCGGTGCAGACATCGAAGAGTTCACGCAGCTGCGCGACGCGGAGGACGCCGAGCGTCTGAGTCGCGACGGACAGGCACTCGTCGAGCATTTTGAAAAGTCGCGCGTTCCGTTCGTTGCGGCGATACACGGAGCGTGTCTCGGCGGCGGATTGGAAGCGTCGCTCGCATGCAGATGGCGCATCGCGACCGATGACCCCAAAACGATTCTCGCGTTGCCAGAAGTGCAGCTCGGATTGATTCCCGGTGCGGGCGGCACGCAGCGCCTGCCGCGTCTGATCGGAGCCCGTGCCGCGCTGGACATGATTCTCACGAGCAAGAACGTGCGCGCGAAAAAGGCGTTGCAGACCGGCCTCGTGGATGAGATGGTGCATCCCGCAATCCTGCGTCGCATCGCAATCGATCGAGCCAGGGCGCTGGGTGAAGGACGACTCAAGCGCGCGTCGCGCTCGCGCGGCGCATCCGGACTGTTGCTCGATGCGAATCCGGTCGGCCGCAGCGTCGTGTTCAGGAAGGCGCGCGAGGAGACGGAAAAGAAGACGCACGGCAATTTCCCCGCGCCGCTGGCGGCGATCGATGCTGTCGAAGCCGGAATGAACAAGGGAATGCCGGCTGGTCTGCGCGAGGAGGCGCGCCTGTTCGGCCAGATGGCTGCGACCGACGTGTCAAAGCAGCTCATCTTCCTCTTCTTCGCCACGACCGCGCTCAAGAAGGACAGTGGACTTCCCCCAGGTCACAGCGCCGCTGCACTCAACATCCAGAAGATCGGCATAATCGGCTCCGGGTTCATGGGTGCCGGCATCGCAAGTGTAGCGGTGCAGCAGGGAACGATCGTACGAATGAAGGACGCCGATTGGGCACACATCGGCAAGGGTTTGAGCGCGATCAGCAAGGTGCTGAAGGGACGGTTGACCAAACGACAGATCACGCGCATGCAGTACGCGGATACCATGTCGCTCGTCAGTGGCACGATCGATTATACCGGCTTCGCGAACGTCGATCTGGTGATCGAGGCTGTATTCGAAGATCTGGATGTGAAGCATGCGGTGCTTCGTGAGGTCGAGGCCGTCGTCAAGCCGGAGGCGATCTTCGCGACCAATACGAGCACCCTCCCCGTGACTCGAATCGCTGAAGTGTCGCGACGTCCCGAGCGCGTGCTTGGCATGCACTTCTTCTCTCCGGTCGACAGGATGCCGTTGCTGGAAGTGATCGTTACCGAGCGTACGTCGGATTCGGTGACCGCGACGGCTGTCGCATACGGCAAGAAGCTGGGCAAGACTGTCATCGTCGTGCAGGACTCGCCGGGCTTCTTCGTGAACCGGATACTCGCTCCGTACATAAGTGAAGCCGGACGGTTGCTCGATGAGGGTGGCTCGATCGAGGCGATCGACAAGGCACTTGTCGATTTCGGATTTCCGGTAGGGCCCATAACACTCGTCGATGAAGTGGGGCTCGACATTGCCGGCAAGGTGGGCCAGATCATGTTCGACGAGTTCGGTGCCCGTCTCTCTCAACCGGAATCGCTGCGCAGCGTGATCGACGCAGGACGTTTCGGCCGCAAGTCGAAGAAGGGATTCTACATTTACGACGAAGCCGGAAAGAAGGGTGGCGCCGACCAGTCGGTGTACGAGATCTTCGCACCCGGTCGTACGCGCACGGAGATGTCCGAAGACGACATTCAGCGTCGCACCGTTTACGCGATGCTCAACGAAGCAGCGCGCTGTCTTGAAGAAGGAATCATCCGCTCACCGCGCGACGGCGACGTCGGTGGAGTATTCGGAATCGGCTTTCCCCCGTTCCGTGGCGGCCCATTCCGTTACATGGACACCATGGGGATCGAGCTGTTTTTGCAGCAATTGGACGACCTGAACGTAAGGTTTCCAGGGCGGTTCGAAGCCGCATCCATCCTGTTGCAGATGGCGCGCTCCAACGCGCGCTTCTACCCGCAGGACTGACCAGCCAACCCTACCAGATGAGTCATACCATCACGTCCTCAATCCGCGGCGTCGTCGCGGTGAGCATCGCCTCGTTCGGCGTAGCGTGCGCTGCGCGGATCGATCCGTCACGGCCGATTTACCCGATGCCGCAGACTCGCGCCGAGGCGTCCGATTACAACAGGACGTCCAGCTACGGCGACGTGATGGCTTTCATCAACGGGCTTCGCGCGCGCAACGCACCGCTGGCATACGGAGTGATCGGCAAGACGACAGAGGGACGCGACATCCCCTATCTGATTGCGTCGCGGCCGATCGTCAGGACGCCCGAAGAAGCCCGCAAGCTCGGTCGCCCGATCGTGTACGTCAACGCGAACATCCACGCCGGCGAGGTTGAGGGCAAGGAAGCACTGCTCGCGCTCGTGCGTGATCTCACATATCAGCGCGGTCCCAACGTACTCGACTCGCTCGTACTGATTGCCGTACCGATCTACAACGCCGACGGCAATGAGAAATTCGCCGATCAGGCGGTGAATCGTAGAGAGCAGAACGGACCGGAGCTGGTAGGCACCAGAGCGCAAGGGCAGGGCCTCGATCTCAATCGCGACTACGTGAAGGCCGAAGCACCGGAAACGCGCGCATCGCTCGCGATGTTCGACAAGTGGGACCCGGACGTGTACGTCGATCTCCACACGACCGACGGAAGCTTTCATGGCTTCGCGCTGACGTACTCTCCGTCCTTGAACCCGGCATCGTATGCGCCGGGCTTCGCTGGCGGTCTCACACGCGATACGATCCTTCCCGAGATCCGCGCCCGCATGCACAGCCGCGGCTTCGAGGTGTTCGACTACGGCAACTTCGGTCGCGAAGACGGTCGGGCCCAGCTGACCGACACGGTGAAGGACGGCTGGTACACTTACGAGCACACGCCGCGCTACGGGACCAACTACTACGGAATGCGCGGCCGCGTGTCCATCCTGAGCGAAGCATTTTCGCACGATCCGTTCAAGCGTCGCGTCGCTTCGACCTATGCGTTCGTTCAGGAGATTCTCTCAGCCACAGCGAGACATGCAGCGCAGCTCGAGCAGATCAGATCCACGGCCGACAACGTTCAGGAAGCGAACGTTCCGATCCGTTCCCGGATGACCACCAGGCCGTTCGATGCGCCAATTCCTTTCGAGGTTCTGACGCGGACGGGTGATTCGACGATGACCCAGGCCGGCGTTCCCAGGGGCCTACGGCGTACTGGCCGCTTCATCACGCAGGTGATGCCGGTGTATGATCGTTTCGAGCCGGCACTGGAGGTGCGTCATCCGGATGCGTATCTGGTCCCGAACGACGCGAAGATCGTAGCACTCCTGAAGCTCCACGGACTCAGCGTCGAACCGTTCTCGCCCAGCGGGACGGGCAACCGGCTGTCAGTATTCACAGTCGATTCAGTCATCACGTCGGCGCGCCCATTTCAGGGGCACCGCGAAATTCGTGTGACCGGAACGTGGAGTACGCCATCCGCAGTCGATGTTCCCGTCGGCGGATACGTGGTCGTACCGGCAACAGGGCGCTTCGGCCCGCTCGCCGCTTATCTTTTGGAGCCGGAAGCCGATGACGGACTCGTCGACTGGAATTTCTTCGACACGTCGATCGCAACCGGCAAACCGTTCCCAGTAATCCGCTTATACAAGTAAGATGATCCGAAACGCACTGCTCTATCTTTCCAACCAGCCGCGAGTTTTCAAGTTCGTCAAGACAAATCGCCTGGCCAAGGGGTTCGCCTCCCGCTTCGTCGCTGGCGAGACGCTCGAGACCGCGGTTCCCGCGGTCCGTGAGCTCAACGGTCGCGGAGTCACAGCGTCGCTCGACCTGCTGGGCGAGAGCGTTCACAACGAAGCCGAGGCGCGAGCTGCCGGCGCCGAGTACTTGAAGATTCTCGATCGCATCGCGCGTGAGAAGCTCGATGCGAATGTGAGCGTCAAGCTCACCGCGATGGGCCTGGACGTTTCCGAAGAGTTGTGCGTCTCGATAATGGGCGACGTGCTCGAACGGGCGCGCAAGTACGGCAGCTTCGTCAGGCTCGACATGGAAGCGAGCAACTACACACAGAAGACGCTCGAGTTGTTCGAGAATCGCCTGTATCCGGAATTCCGCGGTACTGTCGGAGTCGTGCTGCAGAGCTATCTGTATCGAACACAGGCGGACGTGGAGCACATGAATGCGCTCGGTGCGCGCGTGCGCATATGCAAGGGTGCTTACAAGGAACCGGCGAGCGTCGCGTTTCCCGAAAAGCGCGACGTGGACGCGAATTACATCACGTGCATGCAGAGTCTCATCCTGCACGGTACCTATCCCGGTATCGCTACGCACGACGAAGTCATAATCGAGAAGGTGAAGCAGTTCGCACGCGAGAACGACATCAAGCCCGATCGCTTCGAATTCCAGATGCTGTACGGGATTCGCCGCGATCTGCAGGAGAAGATCGTGCGCGAGGGCTGGAGAATGCGGTGCTATGTCCCGTTCGGTACACAGTGGTATCCTTACCTCATGCGCCGGCTCGCAGAGCGTCCCGCCAATGTAGCCTTCATGACCGGCAACATCGTCAAGGAGATGGTGCGCGGCCGACGTTGAGCCGCCACTGAGCCCCATATGGGCCGATTTCTTCCCGCCGATCATGACGCCGGTGACGCCAACACGGTTGGCGGCTACCGTGCGGTGCATTCCCGGCCGGCCGCATTCGAGGGCAGGGACGGCGCGTCATACAGCGTGGACATCGTCGTCGACGAAGTGCGCGAACCGGCTGGACGGTTCGGCGCGTATCTGCTGTTCGTACACTGGCGTCGCGGCGATCCATCCGCCGCCGGCCATCTCGAAACCGACTACATCGCCTTCGGCGAGACCGAGGACGCCGCGCGCGCCACACTCGGTGCAATGCGGTTGAGCGAGGCGAAACGCACGCTCGATGATCTGATCGCACGTGCACAGACGCCAGAGCGGCCGTGGTACGACGTCATGCGAGATTCGTGACGGGGACACCACGAAGCATCGAGGGACCATCCCTCCTCGGCCGTGTCCTGTCGGGCACCGGTGGAGTGTGGCAGGTGCGCACGAGCACCGGCGAGATGCACGACGCGTCGCTGCGTGGCCGTCTCAAGCTGGTGAGCGATTCAGGCGTGAAGCTTTCGGTCGGCGACAACGTGAGGGTCATCGAGGGCGAGCGTGGGGACGGATGGATGATCACCGAGATTCTCCCGCGCACATCGCAGCTCGCACGGCGTGAACCGGGTGGGCGCGCAGGCGAGCGCGTCGTCGTTGCGAATCTGGATCAGGTAATCGTCGTGTTCGCCGCGGCCAACCCCGAGCCGCACCCCCGAATGCTGGATCGCTTTCTCGTGATCGCCGAAGCCAACTCCCTCGCTGCGCGCGTGGTGATCAACAAGACCGACCTGGCAGACGAGGAAGAGATCCGCGTGCGCTTCGGCGACTACGAGGCCGCCGGATATCCGCTCCACCTCACGAGCGCGATCCGGAGGACCGGAATCGCGGAGCTGCATGCCGTGTTCGATGGCAGGACGAGCGCGCTGAGCGGTCCATCGGGAGTCGGAAAGTCGTCGTTGATGAATTCGCTGTACCCCGGCCTCAACTTGCGAGTCGGCGCCATCAGCGAATCGGTGAACAAGGGGCGCCACACCACCGTGGGCGCTGTGATGCATCCGCTTCCGGCGGGTGGCTACGTCGCCGACACTCCCGGACTGCGCGAGGTCGGAGTGTGGGGGCTGGACCCTGTGGACCTGCCGGACTGCTTTCCGGAATTCCGGCCTTTCATCCACGAATGCCGCTTCGGGAACTGTTCACATCTATCGGAGCCTGGCTGCGCGGTCATCGCCGCCGTTCAATCCGGGGCGGTGAGCGCAGCCAGATACGATAGTTATTCGAGACTGCGTGTAGAACTCGAGGAGACGGAAAAGCGCTGGAGTAAGTAGCGCCGCAGTATTGCGTCGGCAGTCGGTTCGGCCGGGTGGATCAGTGGCCGTGTCTGCGCGTCTCCCAGCCCTTCCTGGCAGCCTTGCTTCTCTCCGCGTGGCTCTCGGAGTGGCCACCCTTTCGTTCCGGCTCGCGATTTTCACTTCTGTCGCGTCCGGATCCGCCGGCTTTTCTCCCGCCGTGGCTTATCGCGTTTTCCGTTGCCCATGCGCGTCGCTCCGATTCCTTCTCCGGAACACCGCGCGACTCGTATCCCTGTTCGATGTGTTCGACCTGTCTTTTCTGCTTGTCCGTGTATGCAGATTTGTCGCCCCGTGGCATCGTGCCCTCCTGTCTGCGTGTAGAAGTGCCGCTGCAGAATCGTGCATAACACATGCCCTCATGTGAGTCTCAGTGCAGCTCCGCGTCGTCGAGCGAAGGATGCGGATGACTGAATGTCGCGCCGCGCGTAATAAAAGAGTGGAACGCGCCGCCACTGCTATTCCTCGACCACTCGAGGGTCGCTGTCTGGTTCCTAGCCCCAGGTGAGCTTCACGAGCTGGATCAGGTTGCCGCAGCTGTCGTCCAGCACAGCGATGATCGAGCCCGTCGTGGACGTGACCGGCACGGTGAACTTCACACCCTTGGCCACCAACCGATCGTGCTCCGCCTGCACGTCGTTCACGAGGAACTGGGCCGCTGGTCGGCCCTGCGCGCGTATCGCTTCCTGGTATGCCTTGCCTGCCGGGTTGGCGTTGGACTCCAGCACCAGCTCGGTGCCATCTGGATCCTCCGGCGACACAACCGTGAGCCAGCGGTAGTTCCCCTGGGTGAAATCGGCCTTTTTCTGAAAGCCGAGCGTGTCCGTGTAGAACTGAAGAGCCCTGTCCTGATCGTCGACGTACAGCGTTGTCCACTTGATGCGCATCGCTTTTTTCTCCCTGTTTGGTTGTTGTTGATACTGCCAGGCCTCCGCGGACGACGCGTTCAGATTGTCCCGGCCGACTCCGGGATCCTTGCCAGCAGATCTTCGAGGTTTCCGGCCATCATCTTCCAGCCATAACGTGCGCCGTTGAAGTTCCGCTTCTGAGTCGACTTGAAACCTGACTGCACGAGCGAGAGGCGCGTTCCCGATGCAGCAGGCATGAGCGTAAAGGTCACGACGGTGTCGATGTCTCCGACAACCCACGTGTAGCTGAGCTTTCTGTGCGCTTCGCTTTCCAGGATTCGACAGTGCACGCTGCCGTCCCAACCGGGGTGTGGCGGAGCCCTGAACACGAACTGGGCACCCGGCTCGAGCGCGAGGCCCACAACGGGCAGCAGCCACTCCGCGAGTAGTGAAGGATCTGTGAGCGCCCGCCATACCTTTTCCGGCCGATGGGGCAAATCGAATTCGAACGAAATGGATTCGGTTTGCGATTGCGTCGTGGTGTCGATGCGAGTCATCGGTCCATTTTTTCCAGCAGTCGTTCGAGCCGATCGACGTGTTCTGTCCAGAAGGCGCGATAGTGCGCGATCCAATCGATGAGCGGCTTCATGCCGTGCGGGTCCACCCTGTAGTAGACGCAGCGTCCCTCGCGCCGGCCGTTCACCAGCCCGGCATCTTTCAACGCGGCAAGGTGCTGCGAGACCGCCGGTTGCGAGATATCGAAGCGCGCGGTGAGGTCCTTCACTGCCGCTTCGCCGCGCGTCAGCGACTCGAAGATCGCTCGACGGCTGGGGTCCGCCAGTGCCTGGAAGATCCTGTTCTCGACCGTAGCCGTGTTCTGCATGGTCGAAGAATAAGTCGCTGCTTATGAATCGTCAATCCCGGGATCGCGAGATCGGCGCCGGCAAAGGCCAGGATTACCGGTGCAAAGCGCCTGACTCTTCGCGCTTCGCTAACTCTTCGCCGGGACCAGCCTGGTACTGCGCGTGATGAACAGAAGCGTCACGGCGATAGCGATCGCGGCGGTGATGGTGCATGACAGCACGACGCCCCAGGCCAGGCCCGCCTGGGCTGCCTTCACGAGATACGACGTCCACAGTTTTTGAAGTCCCACATCCAGCGCGCCAGCCAGTGCGCCAGACATTGCAGCGCCGAGAGCGAGCATCCCCTTTCCGGTAAGACGTCCGCGGACTCTTCCCGAGATCATCAGCGCAAGCCAGCACGCTATCGCTGCGACCGCCGTACGCTGCACGAGACGGATCATGGCGGTGCGCCAGATTGCCGGCATGATGCTGGCGCCGAGCAATTTGCGGAACAGCATGTTGAGCGGAACCACGCCGATCGCGAACACGATCACCGCGTATGCGATCGCGAAGAGCAGTATGACACGTGATACGCGGATGATCTGCGGAGAAGCCGAGCCGTAGAGGTGGCCTCTGGAATCTGTTCTAGCCATCATCTCCAAAGGACGGAGAAGCATGCTGATCGGTCACCGGTGGTCGCTCGGTGACACGGTCGCGGCCAGCGCTCAGGCGGGCCGCGCGATGGTTGGACTCGCCGACAGCTCGCGAGCCAGCGTCATGAGCTGCCGTGGATCGGCGGGCGATTCGACGTAGGGGAAGCTCACCACCGGAACTGTCAGCAGCAATTCCTTGAGTAGTGCCTGATTGGTGCGTTCCGCAGTGCCGCCCCGCGCCCTCGAGAGCGTCGTCAGAACCACAGCTCGCACACGCAGCCCGTACTCGCGTACGATATGCGTGTTCATGAGAACCTGGCTGACTGCTCCCACTCCATTTGGCGACACGATCACGATGTCGAGGCCCCAACGTCTGAACAGCGTCGCAAAGCTCTCGGTCTCGGTGATCGGTGCCAACAACCCGCCCGCTTCCTCCACGACCACTGCATCGCTCATCGTGCAGAGCTCGGCGAAAGCGCGATCCAGCATCTCGACGTCGATCGGTGCGTGGCCCCGGCGCGAGGAGACCAGTGGCGAAGCGGCATCTTCGAATGCAACGGGTTGCACGAGTCGGTCGGCGTAGCTGATGGTGGACGCCGCTCGCATCTGCTCGATGTCGCCCGCTCCGCGCCGGCCGATCGGCTTCATGGGAGCGACGCGAGCGCCCGCCTCGCGCATCGCCGCGATGATCGCGCATGCGACCACCGTTTTCCCGACGCCGCTATCAGTACCGACGACGCCGATTCGCGTCAACGCGATTTCACTCGTCAATCAATTGCAGCGTCCAGTCCACGGGAATGTCCTCTCTCAGTGAATCCCGGACCGAACAGTATTTTGTGACAGCGAGATCGATCGCGCGTTCTGCGTGAACGCGCTCGATCCCGGCGCCGCCGATTTCGAAGTTGAGTGTCGCGCGTGCGAGCCTCCGCGGAATGCTGTCCACCCGTTCCGCCTTGACATTCACACTGAGTGAGCTGACCGGTGTCCTTCGCTTGGCGAGAATGTCCACCACGTCGGCCGACGCGCAGCTGGCCAGCGCGCAGAGCAGCGTGTCGACCATGCTGGGCCCCGTTTTCGCCGACGTGTCGAGATGAATGGTTGGACCACCGGGCCGGCCACCATCGAACTGGCCCCCACCAGCCCAGACCACTGTTACTTCCGCCGGTATCGTTCCGCTCATGAGCCCACCTCGATTGGCGCGCGCACGGTATTGCCCCATTCGGTCCACGATCCGTCATAGTTTCTGACGGTGGGATAGCCGAGGAGGTAGGTAAGGACGAACCAGGTATGCGCGGAGCGCTCGCCGATGCGGCAGTAGGTGATGATATCGTCCGACGGTGCAAGGCCCTGTTCGCGCTCGTAGATCGCGCGCAGATCCGGAGCAGATTTGAACGTCGAGTCACTGTTGGCGGCGCGGGCCCACGGTACCGAGCGAGCGCCTGGAATGTGCCCGCCGCGGAGCGTTCCTTCCTGAGGGTAGTCGGGCATGTGTGTGCGCTCACCGGTGAATTCCTGAGGGCTTCGCACATCGATCAGCGGTTTCGCGGCTTTCGATTGCGCGAGTGCGTCCGTGGCGAAGGCACGAATCTTCTCGTCGGAGCGCGGTGGGGCGTCGTACGACGTGCGCGGGAACGACGGACGCTCGGTATTCATCGGACGGCCTTCCGCTTCCCACTTGGCGCGTCCACCATCCAGCAGCCGAACGTTCTCGAAGCCGAACAACTTGAACACCCACAGCGCATACGCGGCCCACCAGTTGTTCTTGTCGCCGTAGAGCACGACGGTTTTCGAGTCGTCGATTCCGCGCGAGCGAAGCAGTTCCTGAAACTGTTCGCGGCTCACGTAGTCGCGAATCACGGTATCGTTGAGATCGGTGTGCCAGTCGAGTTTCTGGGCGCCTGGAATGTGTGCGACTTCGTACAGCAGCACATCTTCGTCGCACTCGAGTATGCGAATGGAGTCATCGACAAGTCGTTCAGCGAGCCATTCGGTGCTCACGAGGGCTTCCGGATGTGCGTATCTCTTGGCTGCGATTACAGGGTCGACTTCGGTCATAAAACATCAGTTTGTGAGGGGCGATTATTATAAGATGAATATGGCACCGTTACCAAGGCCGATGGAACCGTATTCGCACCACATCCTCATCTGCACTGGCGGCTATTGCTCACCGGAACGCGGCGGCCGCTCGCTGTACGCTCTGCTGGCGTCGCTGCTTGAGCGTGAAGGGTTGCTGTTCGGACCCAATCGTGTGAAGCGTGGCGAGACTCCGTGTCTCGGAGTCTGCGAAGGCGGGCCGATCGTGGTCGTGTATCCCGAAGGCGTGTGGTACGCGGGCGTGACGCCGCAGCTTCTCGAGCGCATAGTGGTGGAGCACCTCAAGGGCGGCCACGTTGTTGAAGAGGCAGTGTTCCATCGTGTTACGCCGGTCTAGCGCATACGCAGCGCACATTTAGCGAACGTGCAACATCGGCCGGCTATACGACAGGGTTCGCCTGGATCGCGTCGATGCAACACACGTGGCACGCGCTCTGCCAATGACCGTACCACATGAAAGAGAGAGGTCGCGCGACGTTCGCTGCAATGCGACTGTGCGCTACCACGCTACTCGTAAACGCCACGATTCCATTAGTCGGCTGCAATTGCAAGCCCGGTAGCGCGAGTGGCAGGCCGACCGCGCGCGGAACCGTTTAACGATGATCGGGCCAATGATCGGTAGCTTGCTGGTCCACGTTGCCGATGCAGACGTAGTCACGCCTGCCAACGTCTGGCAGCACTGGGGAGGTGATCCCGGCGCGCTCGTGTCGGTTGTCGCCATGGGCACGTTGTACGGAGTTGGCGTGCGGCGGTTGTGGACGAGAGCGGGGCGGGGTCACGTGGTGTCGCGCGGCGAGGTCGCGTCATTCTATCTCGGAATCCTCACCTTGCTCGTGGCACTGTGCTCGCCACTCGACGCAGTGGCCGACGCGCTGTTCTCCGCGCACATGCTGCAACACGTGCTGCTCATCGGTGTCGCAGCGCCGCTCGCGATTCTCGGCGCGCCGCTGCTTCCGTTCCTCTGGTGTCTGCCGCACGATGCTCGCGTAGCGGGTGGGCGTGCATGGAATGCGAGCGGGATGCGGCGTGGTGCTGCGATACTCGTACTGCCACTGCCTGCGTGGGCGCTTCATACTATCGCTTTGTGGGGATGGCACCTCCCCGGTCCGTACTCGGCCGCGCTCGCCAGCGCGCCCATCCATGCACTGGAACACAGCTGCTTCTATCTCACCGCGCTGCTCATGTGGTGGGTGGCACTCAAGCCCCTCCGCGGGCACGGCGGAATTGCGGGATCGCTCCTGGTCCTCGTTGGCACCATGGTGCAGAGTGGTGCGCTTGGCGCCATTCTCACGTTCTCCGGCACGCCGTGGTACTACTCGCAGAGCGCCGGCGCCGCACTGTGGCATCTCACCGCGCTTGAAGATCAGCAGTTGGCGGGACTCATAATGTGGATTCCAGCGGGATTCGCGTATCTGATCGCACTGCTCGCCGTGCTGCGACGAGTGTTCGATGTGGCGGAGCCGTCGAAGCTGGCGGGCGGGATCGCCGCTGCTACGGTACTCTTCGTTGCCACGTCCAAATCCATGTCCATGTCCGGCGCCGCGCGTGCCCCCGGCGTCCCCATGGCCACCGCCACGCCCGGCCAGCCCCTTGCCGGAATCGCGGCGTACCTCTACACGTTACATTAGAAAGGCTTGACGAACCCCATTGACCCCCGACGGCTAGCCCTCGGCGCAGCCCAAAAAATTCTATTCGACGGACGCGACCCCGAGACGATCCTCGACCGGATCGCCAACATGGGAAACGAGCCGTCACAACCTTCCTATCGCCCTATGTCACGTCCCCGCGACAGAATTCTTGCCAACCTCGACGAGATGTATCGCGAGGCATTCGAGCGCGCCAAGGCCACTGGCGACCAGTCGCAGATGGCCACACTCGATTTTGCTTATCGCAGAGAGCAGCTGTATTTCGAGATCCTGCTCGACGTACGCGATGCGATGGAGCGCAGATAGGGTTTGACCGGTGGGCGCGGGGATGATCCACTCTCCGCTGGTCCCATGGATCGCGTTCAACGCGGTCGTTCTGATCGCGCTCGCGGTCGACCTTGGCCTCTTCAGCACCAGCAAGAAGCTGTCGGTAAAGGAAGCCGCGATTCGAAGTGCGGTGTGGGTCGCCCTGGCGCTTATCTTCGCCGCCGGTGTCTTTTACTTCCAGGGCCATCTCGCCGGCGTCGAGTTCATCACGGGCTATCTCGTGGAGTACTCGCTCTCGATCGACAACATATTTGTGATGGTATTGATCTTCTCCTACTTCAACATCAGGGAGGAGTATCAGCACCGCGTCTTGTTCTGGGGCATACTCGGCGCGCTGGTCATGAGGGGGCTCATGATCGCGGCCGGCGCGGCTCTGTTCAACCGCTTCGGTTGGGTCACGTATGTGTTCGGCCTCTTCCTCGTCATCACGGGAATACGGATGGGGATGGGCGGCGATAAGCACGTCGATCCCGGCGCCAATCCAGTGCTCAGGCTGGTTCGTCGTCTGATCCCGGTTTACAACGAATACCACGGCGAGCATTTCTTCGTCCAGGCGAGCGACGAAAAGGGCGGACCGAAGCGCAGAATGGCGACTCCGCTGTTCGTCGTGCTGATTCTGATCGAGACGATGGATCTCGTCTTCGCAGTCGACAGCATACCGGCGGTTTTCGCGGTGACGCGCGTGCCGTTTCTGGTTTACACGTCGAACGTTGCTGCGATACTGGGACTGCGATCGCTGTACTTCCTGTTGTCAGGTGTTGTCGGCAAGCTTCGCTACCTCACCATCGGTCTGGCTTTCATACTCGTCTTCGTGGGACTCAAGATGCTGACGGCCGCGTGGTACGAAGTTCCCACGGTCGCATCACTCGGTGTGATAGTCCTCATCCTCGGGACCGCCGCCGCGGCTTCCATCTACGTGGACAGAAGGCAATCCGTGTGACCGGCGGCGCCCTGTCGGTCATCGTGACGAATGCCCGCGTGAGCACCGGCAATCCCGCGCGCCCCTGGGCGACTGCGCTCGGCATCGGGGATGGAAAGCTTGCAGTTGTGGGGATGGCGGCGGAGATTCTCAAGATGGCGCGCGCAGACACGAGGATAATCGACGGAGCGGGACAGCTTCTTACGCTTCCTCCCGGAGCGGTCGTGGGAAGTCACGTGACGCTGACTGTCGCGCCTGACGGTAATCTGACCGTTCACCCATCGCAGGAGCCGCGATAACCGTGGCTCCCAGGCCCCATCCGCTGGATCAGATACTCGGCACACAGGCAGCAGTGCGTGTGCTGCGCGTGCTCTCACCGGGAGGAGAGCACGCTCCGCCGCGCATCGCGCGCGAAACGAAGATCAGCAGGCCCGCGGTGCGCGAGGCGATCATTCGTCTCGAAAAGGAAGGTGTCGTCGAGCGCGTCGGCGATGGCCGCAACGTGTTGTACAGAATTTCCTTGAACCACCCACTGGCAAAACGAATCGTGAAGCTTTTCAAGACCGAGGCGAAGCGGGGAACGCTCGCCGGATTGTTGCTGCTCTGCGCGTCTTCGCTGGTTGCACAGGGAACGGTATCAGCGCCAAAGCCCGCCGACCTCATAGTGACCGGCGGACACATCTACACGGTTGACGACACCCGTCCTGCAGCGCAGGCGTTCGCCGTGCGCGACGGCATCTTCGCGTTCGTCGGATCGGCGAGTGAGGCGATGGCCCTCAAGGGTCCCCACACACGCGTCATCGACCTCCACGGTGCGACGGTGCTGCCCGGCCTCGCCGACGCGCATGGACACCTGACCGAGCTCGGCGAAACCTTGCACGAAGCCGATCTCGCCGGCAGTCTGTCGTATGAAGAAGTCATCGAGAGAACAAAGAAGCATGCGGGCGCTGTTCCGAAGGGCGAGTGGATAAAAGGACACGGTTGGGATCAGAATCGCTGGGCCTCCAAACAGTTTCCGACCAGCGATGCGCTGACGCGCGCGTTCCCCGACAATCCGGTAGTGCTGGAGCGCATCGACGGGCACGCACTGCTCGCCAATGCGCGCGCGATGGAAGCGGCGAAGATCACCGCTGCGACGAAGGATCCGTCCGGTGGTCGCATCGTGCGTGACGCCAGCGGCAACCCGACCGGCGTATTCGTCGACAATGCACAGGGTCTGATCGACCGCGCCGTTCCGCCGCCGACCGATGCGCAGCTGGAACAGGCGATATCGGCCGCGATCGCCGACGTGCACCGCTGGGGCCTCGTCTCGATCCACGATCCGGGCGAGCCGCGCAGAATCATCGACGTCATGGAGTCCATGGCGAAGAAGGGCAACTTCGATCTCCGCGGCTACATACTAATCGCCGACGACAGTGCGGCGATCGCGCACTACTACTCCATCGGTCCGCGCAGCGAGCTGTACGGCGGTCACCTCTGGGTGCGCTCGATCAAGCTCTACGCCGACGGCGCACTTGGCTCGCGTGGTGCTGCACTGCTGTCTCCGTATTCCGACGATCCCGGCAACACGGGTCTGCTCGTCTCGACCGAAGCGCACCTGCAGAGTGTCGCGACGTCTGCGCTGCAACACGGATTTCAGGTCGCAACGCACGCGATCGGTGATCGCGGTAACAGAAACGCGCTCGATGCATACCAAGCTGCGCTCAAGGCCGTGCCAACCGCCGATCACCGCTTTCGAATAGAGCATGCACAGATTCTCGATCCCGCCGACATCCAGCGTTTCGCTCAGCTCGGTGTGATTCCGAGCATGCAGGCGAGTCACCAGACCAGCGACATGCGATGGGCCGAGGACAGACTCGGTCCGTCGCGCATTCGCGGTGCATACGCGTGGCGCTCGCTGCTCAACACCGGCGTAATCATTCCGAACGGCACGGATTTTCCCGTTGAAAACGTCAATCCGCTCATCACGTTTCACAGCGCGATAACGCGCGCCGATTCCACCGGCTGGCCCGACGGCGGCTGGTATCCGGAACAACGCATGACGCGCGATGAAGCTCTCAAGTCGATGACGATCTGGGCTGCGTATGCCGGATTCCAGGAACACGTGATGGGCTCCATCACCCCCGGCAAGTACGCCGACTTCACCGTGCTCGATCAGGACATCATGACGATACCGGCGAGCGAAATCCTCAAGACCAGTGTCCTCGCGACGTACATCGGTGGCAAGAGTGTTTACGAACGCAAATAGCGCATGTACTCTACCTGTCTCTTCTGCCACAACAACCTCGGCGCGAACGAGGTAGTCGAGCATTTCCCCATCGGACGCCGGCTGGCGTTCGATGGAGAGAAGGGCAGATTGTGGGTGGTGTGTCGCTCGTGCGAGCGATGGAATCTCACGCCCATCGAAGAGCGATGGGAAGCGATCGAAGAGTGCGAGCGGTTGTTTCGCGACACGAAGTTGCGCATGTCCACGGAACACATCGGACTCGCGCGAGTGGCCGAAGGTTTGGAACTCGTTCGCGTTGGAGATCCGCAGCGCCCCGAGATGGCGGCGTGGAGATACGGGGATCAGTTCGGTAAGAGGCGGCAACGGCATTACATCATGGCCGGAGCTGGCGTCGTCGCTGTCGGCGTGCTCGTGTCGGGGGCGGTTTCGGTTGGACTCTTCGCAGGCGGCGGAGCCAGCCTTTACAGCGTGGCGTTCAATAGTTTCAATGCAGTACGCGGGCGACGCGTCGTCGCGAAAGTTCCAACGCCGAATGGAATCGTGAAAGTCACTCGCGCACAGTTGCCGCACGCGAAGATCATTCGATCGTCCGAATCAGACTGGCAACTTTCGCTTCCACAAGGCAGCTACAAGTGGCGCGGGATGAATTCCCGGCGGATCGACGCCGGACCGACGGTGAACCTGGAGGCGCGAAACGCGCTCCCCGCACTTGCCGCACTTCTTCCCGCTATAAACGGTCGCGGTGGAACGAAGCGCGATGTCCAGACTGCCGTCGAACTCGTCGAGCAAGCGGGGAATGCAACTCGCCTGCTGGATACTGCTGCTTCATTCGCAATGAAGACGAGTTGGAACGCGACAGCACGGGGCCGCCTCTCCACCATCCCACTCGAAGCGCGCCTCGCACTCGAGATGATGACGCACGAAGACGACGAGCGGCGCGCGCTCGAAGGCGAGCTCGCCGCTCTCGAAGAACGATGGAAGGAAGCCGAAGAGATCGCCGAGATCTCGGACAACATGTTCCTCCCATCGTCGATCACCGATTGGATGAGCAGGATACGAGGGTGACGAACCCGGCACGGGATCGCGCGCAACCGCGCCGGTGTATGACATTACTCACTTCATAACGGAGTAACGGTGGCCACACCGCTGCTTGAGTTTTTCGGTCTCGTGCCCGGCGCCTCCAAGCGCGGGACTGTGGACGTCGTCGCGCCGGTACGCACTTTCGCCGACGTGATTCTCCCGCCCAAGACGCGCCAGACCCTGGAGCAGGCGCTCGCGCAGGTTCGCAATCACGACCTCATCTTCCGGCAATGGGGACTCGGCGAGCGTCACGCTACCGGGCTCGGTCTCGCCTTCAACTTTGCAGGGCCTCCGGGAACCGGCAAGACGATCTGCGCCGAGGCCATAGCGCAGGCGTTGGGACGACGTCTGCTGGTCGTACGCTATTCGGAGATGGAGTCGATGTGGGCCGGTGAGACTCCCAAGAACGTCGCAGCGGTGTTTCGCGTCGCGGACGAGCAGGGCGCGGTGCTGTTCTTCGACGAAGCCGACGCAATTGCTGCGCGGCGTTCTACATCTGATTTGCAGCCGATGCAGCGCGAGTCGAATACGATCGTGAACGTGTTGCTGCGCGAGCTGGAGAGCTTCAACGGAGTCGTGATCTTCGCGACGAACCTTGCCGCGAACTTCGATCCCGCATTCGAGCGTCGCATCCGCACGCACGTGCTGTTCGAGCGGCCGGGTGCCGAAGAGCGCGAGCAGATCTGGCGCGTTCAGATCCATCCGGACAAGACGCCGCTCGCCGCGGACGTCGACTTCCATGTGCTCGCCGAGCTGTTCGATGCGAGCGGCGGCGAGATCAAGAACGCAGTCCTCAAGGCAGCCGCGATGGCCGCAGCAGAGCCAGCGACGACATCACCTCGCGCGATTCACCAGGCACACTTCGAGGCTGCAATGCGCGACGTGCTCACGGCCAAGAGCATCATGCGGCAATCTCTATTCGACGCGGCCCAGACGCCGGAGGACAGCGCCGAGAAGCGAGTGATGGCGGCGTTTCAGGAAGCGCAGGGGAGGTGGGCGGCCGCGGTGCGGGTCACGCTGATCGTTGCGGGCGCGGCGCTGGTGCTCGCAACCATCGCGCTCCTCGTGACTCTGCTGCGCTAGGGGTATGAACGGTCGTTCGATCAGGTTTAATCGCGTGAGTTGCCGGCGTTTCAGGCAGCGTCGGCCTTAACGTTCGCAGTCTCTCGACGTCGTATGTTTAGCCGCGCGATCGGGGATGTGCGGCATCAAATCAAGGAGAAGGGAAAGACATGAAGCTACAATTTCTGGCAGTAGCGGCTGCAGCTGGTCTGATGGCCGTTCCCGCACTGCATGCTCAGGCAACGACTCCGCCTCAGGCATCGGTTACGGGCCACAATTTCCCGCAGCGCGGGATGATGCACCGCGGGATGATGCGGGACCTGAATCTTACCGCCGATCAGCAGGCGAAGATGAAGGCGATCCACGAGAAGTACGCGCCACAGATGAAGGCTGCGCGCGAGAAGTCCAAGCCGGACTTTGACGCCATGAAGAAGGCCCGTGCAAGCCACGACACCGCCGCAATGAACGCCGCGCGCGCCAAGCTCCAGGCCGATATGGCGCCGATGCAGGGTGTGATGAAGCAGCAGATGGCGGAGATGCGCGCGATACTCACGCCGGAACAGCAGCAGAAGATGGACAGCGCGCACGTGCACATGAAGGGTCGCATGGGCGGACGCGGATTCCGTTCCGGAATGGGCATCAAGCCCGCGCAGCCGGTGAAGCCAGCCAATACGCTGTAGTTCCGAAAGCCAAGCTCCTTGACCTGGCTGCACCAGACGCGGGCCGTCCTTATTGGATTGCCCGCGTCGCTTTTTCGCCGGTCTGAATGCAACGAACCAACAGATATTCTCCCCGCGCGGATCGACCGCGCTCCATCTTCACAAGGGAGAAGTCATGACACTCAGCCGAATTCTGTTCGCCGTGCTCGCCTGCTGCATCAGCACCGGCATCAGCACCAGCTCGATGAGCGCCCAATCAGTCCACACGTATGGCCGCGCCAAACCCGCCATGTGGACCGCGCTGCAGCTCACGGAATCACAGAAGGCACAGGTGAAGTCAATACACGAGAAACATGCGCCGGCCATGAAAGCCGCGCGAAAGATCGGCGCGGACAGCGCCGCCACGATCAACGATCGTGAGATGAGCGACGTTCGTACGGTGCTCACGTCATCGCAGCAGGTGACGTTCGATTCATACATGACCGGAGCGAAGAGATCCAAGCGGAGCACCCGGCTCAAGGTGATGCCGGCGAAGATCGCGGTGCCGAGGTGAGGAGTGTGTGAAGCGGGCCAGGCGGGGTTCTATCTGGAAAGCCCGGTTCATTGCGGCGAGCCCAGCTCATTGCATCTTGGCAAGCCCCAGTTCATTGAATCTCGTCGTCGATCTGGCAGGTCTGGCAGGTCTGGCAGGTCTGGCCAGGATGCTCATTTAAGTGACAGGCGCGGATGCATCCGCGCCCCACCATCGCGTGCCATTGGTGCGGGAATCCTCAGCCACTGGTGTTGGTCTTGTCGATCTCCAAAAGCAACGGTACTCTCCACCACCAAAGACGGTACGCGAATGTGGGGCACGGATGCATCCGTGCCTTTCTCTCCAGATGCTATTGAGGTCAATGCTCTTGAGGGCAATGCCCTTGAGATCGATGCCATCGAGATCAATGCCATTGAGGTCAATGCCATTGAGGTCAATGCTCTTGAGGGCAATGCCATTGAGATCAATGCCATTGAGATCGATGCCATCGACATCGAACTAATGACGAGACTACACGTTGGATCCTTCCCAGCCTCCTAAGATGCTCATTTAAGTGACAGGCGCGGATGCATCCGCGCCCCACCATCGCATGGCATTCGTGCAGGACCGTCCCCCCGGTTGCAAACTCTGTTGCCTAGCGCAACACTGGCCAACGGCACAATATTCGGCCCGAACAGAACGATGTCGTCGCGGCTGTGATGCAGCCGCGACGATTGCTTCCACAATTCACTGGCGGCCGACATCATGCCGAATTTTCGTCATCCATCTGTGCTCATTTCCATCGTCTGTGCCAGCGTCGCTGCTGCTTCAGGTGCCACGTCAGTCGCGCGCGCGCAAGCTACAGACTTGGCGGACATCCTCATCCGCGGTGGCATGGTCGTCGATGGAACCGGCAGTCCCGGCCGAGCGGCGGACGTCGCGATTCGCGGCGATCGCATCGTTTTCGTCGGGAGTGCGACGGCCGCGCACATTCACGCCGCCCGTACGATAGATGCCAGGGGCCTGATCGTCGCGCCAGGCTTCATCGATTCGCACACACACGCGGAATCGGATCTGTCCAGTCCTGCACGGCATGGCAACGTCAACTATCTCATGCAGGGCGTTACTACTGTCATGACCGGCAACGATGGCTCCAGTCCGCTCGA
Source organism: Gemmatimonadota bacterium (assembly GCA_027307165.1). Classification (GTDB taxonomy): domain Bacteria; phylum Gemmatimonadota; class Gemmatimonadetes; order Gemmatimonadales; family Gemmatimonadaceae; genus Fen-1247. The sequence continues at coordinate 167,981 of DAHUXM010000024.1, forward strand.
CGTCGGAAAGACACTCGACACGTGGCAGCAGCAGGGGATCGGTACCAACGCCGCGATGTTCATCGGTGAGGGATCGGTGCGCGGGCACGTGCTTGGAATGTCCGACGCAAAGCCGACGCCTGTACAGATGGACAGCATGCGCGCACTCGTGGCGCGCGGAATGGACGGCGGTGCACTTGGTATTTCAACCGGCCTGTACTACGCGCCCGGAAGCTACGCCTCGACCGAGGAAGTGATCGAGCTGTCCAAGGTTGCGGCGCAGCATGGTGGCATATACGACACGCATCTCCGCGACGAGAGTTCCTACACGGTGGGACTCATCGGTGCAGTGAATGAAGCGATCCGGATCGGCCGCGAGGCGCACATGCGCATCCACATCTCGCACATCAAGGCACTGGGCACCGATGTCTGGGGTCAGAGCGACACGGTGATCGCCCTCATCAACAATGCGCGCCGGGCAGGTATCGATGTTGTCGCGTGTCAGTATCCCTACACCGCGTCCGGCACCAGCGTCGGCGCGTCGCTCCTGCCGCGCTGGGCTGAGGAAGGTGGACGCGACTCGCTGCTCGCGCGGATTGCAGATGCACCAACGCATGCGCGGCTCGTCGCGGACATGCAGAACAATCTGCGTCGGCGCGGCGGTGCTGCTGCCTTGCTCATCACGACCGAGCGCGATAGCGGTGCGACCGCCGGACTTCGTGGCAAGACGCTCGAGCAGGCTGCGAAAGCTCACAACCGCTCGCCGATCGACGAGGCGATCGAGATAGTGAAGAGCGGGGACGCCAGCGTCGCGTCGTTCAACATGAAGGATTCCGACATCGACAACTTCATGAAGCAGCCGTGGGTGAGCACCTGCTCCGACGGATCGGGCGGTCATCCGAGAAAGTACGGGACGTTCCCGAGGAAGCTGCGCGAGTACGTGTACAAGCGCCACGTCCTCACGCTCCCGCAGGCCGTGCACGTGAGCAGCGCCCTCACCGCCCAGACGCTGGGAATCAAGGATCGCGGAACGCTTGCAGTCGGGAACTATGCGGACGTGATAGTCTTCGATCCGAAGACCGTCGCGGACAGAGCGACATACGAGCAGCCAACGCTTCTCGCAGTCGGCATGCGCTACGTACTGGTGAACGGCGTTCCGGCCGTGGATGGCGGAACCTACACCGGCGCGCTACCAGGCCGCGCCATCAAGCGCGTCGGAACACCGACGCGGTAAACGCGCCGGAACGCGGCGCGGTTCCGACCGCGATATTTGCGCCCGCCGAATCGATGATCGCACGATCGAACCCATATGCGTTCAGTCGTCGAGGGTGGTCCTGCGTAGGGCGCGGATTTATCCGCGCCTGGCCCCGTGGGATGCAATCGGAATTGGATAAACGCGGGGACGTTGAATGGCGTCATGCGGTGCCGTCACGCATGAAAACGTCCGGTTCGTCGAATGTCGTCATCCCGCCGCTGGCTGGGAACCATGGCCGATGATCGAATGACGTTGCTCATCGTTGCCGGTGTCACCTATCCGGAACAACGACCGTAGTCCGGTCCTTCATCCGCCGAAGGCGGAGGCCTGCGGTGCATGCATGCCATACCTGATCCCTCATCCATGGATCCCCGCTTTCGCGGGGATGACGAACGGCGCGGGGACAACGAACGGGGCGGGGACGACTATTACCGCCTACCCCCCGGCCGAACCGGCGCGCCCATCACGTCGTGAATTCGCTCCGGTAGCCGAGCTGCTCCGATAGCGAGTTGGCAGCCTTCAACACCGCCTCGCTGCAGAGTTTGAGTCGGTCTTCAGGAACTCTGGAGATCGGCGCGCCGATGGTGAGCGCGCCGACCACCAGGCCCGTGTGATTCCGGACCGGCGCACCCACCGCCGCCAGGTCGTCCTCCATCTCGGCCCACGCAACTGAATAGCCCTGCTCGCGCACCGTCGCCAGCTCTTCGAGAAAGTCGTCGAGGGTCGTGATGCTTCGCGCGGCGAGCTTTGGAAACTGTGCCGGCAGCAGTCGTCGCAGCTCCGCCGGCGCGTGCCAGGCCAGCAACGACTTGCCCGCGGCAGTGGCGTGGACCGGAAGACGGCGACCGACCCAACCAGTATGCATGATTGGACGCGGGCTCTCGACCGCCGAAAGGTTCATCGCTTCGGCCCCGACCAGCACCGCGAGATTGGAAGTCTCGCCCGTCGTAGCCGCGAGCCACTGCAGCTCGGCGATCGCGAGCCGCTGAAGGCTCGTGGCATCGCGCGCCAGCTCGCCGATGACGGCGAGCCGCGCTGATAGCCGGTAGCGCAGCGAAACCGGGTCGCGATCGAGGAACCCCGCGGCCTCCATCGCGCTCAGCCAGCGCGACAGCGTTCCCTTGGAAAGTCCGAGCTGGTTGGCCGCCTCCACCACGCCGACCTCGCGAAGGCTGGGCGAAAACAGCTCCAGGACGCTCATGCTCTTTTTCAGCACAGTTCTTCTCGTGACAGGTGAGTGCAACCCTGTTGCAAACTCTAGAACTCTAACCGCATCCCCAGATATACGCACGGGAGCGGCTGTCGTGACGAGCGAATCTGGTGCTTTCGCACAAGCCGCGACGAAACCCCATCCTTGCGCGACACGACATGCCGTACGATGTTAATTCCGCGTTAAGACAATTGATGGGACAGAGTTGCAGATTCTGCAACTCTTTTTTGATATGTTCTTGACGACAGCCGATGCACGAAGCGACCGTCCACCGCGGAGAAATGGTGTTAGCTGCCAGCCCTTGTACGCTCGCTCCCTCTCAACAGGACATCTGACATGATTACTGATCTGCTTCGCGCCCGCTGTCGTGGCGCGATTGGCGCGTTCGTGCTGCTTGTGTCGTTCGCTGGGGTTGCTGCCGCCCAGACGGGAACCGTTACGGGACACGTGATGGTGAGGGGCACGACCCAGCCGATTCCCGACGCGCATGTGACGGTCACGGGGACGAATCTGGGCGCATCGACCAATGCGAGCGGCGCGTACAGGATTTCCGGTCTGAAGCCGGGAACGTACAGGGTGCGCGCGCTGCGCATCGGCTACGCAGAGCAGCAGCAGTCGCTCACTATCACAGACGGTCAGTCGGCAACGGTCGACTTCGCGCTCGAAGCCGTCGCGACCAAGCTCGAAGGGGTCGTGACGACTGTGACGGGCCAGCAGCGAAAGATCGAGGTCGGCAACGCGATCGCACAGATCGACGCGGCCAAGGATGTTCAGACCAAGGCCGTGGCAAATGTGGCAGATCTGCTCACTTCGCGCGCGGCCGGCGTTCAGGTTACGCCCGGTCTCAACACGGGTGGCGGATCGCGCATCCGCATTCGCGGAACGAGCTCCCTGTCGCTCTCCAACAATCCGATCTACGTCATCGACGGAGTTCGCGTCGAGGGCACGACCGGTTCATCGACACTGAGCGTGGGTGGAACGACGCCAGACAGAATCGACGACATCAATCCTGAAGAAATTGCTTCCATCGAAGTAGTTCGCGGTCCATCAGCGGCGACGCTGTACGGCACCGACGCGGCCAACGGTGTGATCGTCATCACGACGAAACACGGCACCTCCGGAAAGACGGAGCTCAGGTACTTCACCGAACAGGGCGTGCACGTCGACAACAACACCTATCCGGACGCGTACACCGGATGGACGACCGGCAAGACTGCGGCGACGACGTCGAGTGTGTCCAACCGGGTGAATTGTTATTTGACCGCCCAGGCCTACGGAACGTGCACGCAGGATAGCGTTACCAGCTACAATCTCTACAACGACCCTCAATCGACGCCGAACGGGGCAGGTTATCGGCAGGCGCACGGGCTGCAGTTGGGCGGCGGATCACCGGCTGTTCGCTATTTCATGAGCGGCCAGTGGGAGAGCGAGGACGGCGTCCTCAAGGTGCCGGCGTTCGACCAGGCCTATCTCGCGGCGCACAATCTCAAGCTTCGCCCGGAAGCGGCCGACCCGAATCACCTGGGCAAGATCTCGACCCGGGCGAACTTCAACATGGCGCTCAGTCCGCAGTTCGATCTCGCGTTCAACACGGGCTACATATCGCAGAACTTGCGACTCCCGACGAGCGATGACTCGGGAACCGAAGGAGTCGCCGGCAACACGTACGCGGGACCGGGATTCAAGTACAACATCAATCCGTCGACCGGCGACACCCTGTACGGCTGGCGTCAGATCACGCCACGCGACATCTACCAGGTCTACACCAATCAGGCGATCCAGCGCGTCATCACTGGAGGTAACTCCAACTGGCGTCCGAGCGACTGGTTCACGGTCCGCGCTGATCTCGGACTGGACTACATCAACCGCACGGACACGCAGCTCTGCCGTTTCGCAGAGTGCCCGAATCTGGGCGGCGACAGCCGGCTTGGCTTCAAGATCGACAATCGCACCAACTTCTTCACCTACACGGCGAACCTGAGCGGCAGCGCCACGCACAAGATCAACGACGCTGTCGGATCGACCACGACGGTCGGTCTTCAGTTCGTTCGCAGCCTGTTCGATCGCAATGGCGCAGAGGGCATTCACCTCTCGCCCGGCGCGACGACGATCACTGGCGCCGGCACACTCACCGCCGACGAGTCGACCACCGAGACCCGCACGCTCGGTGCATTCCTCGAAGAACGCCTTGCTTTCGGTGACAACCTGTTCCTGACCGGCGCGGTGCGCTCGGATCGCAACAGCGCGTTCGGTGCGAACTTCAAGACCGTTCTGTATCCCAAGGTGTCCGCATCGTGGGTCATCTCGAACCAGTCGTTCTTCCCGAAGTTCAGCTGGGTTAATCAGCTGCGTCTGCGCAGTGCGTACGGCGCATCCGGTGTCGAGCCGGGAACCACCGACGCGGTCCAGTACTACACGGCCACCAACGCGCTTACCTCCAGTGGCAATGCGCCTGCACTGGTCTTCTCGGCGCTCGGCAACCAGAACCTCAAGCCGGAGCGGTCTTCCGAGTTCGAGCTTGGCGCGGACGGAACGTTCTTCGGCGGCCGGATATCCAGCGAGATCACGTACTACAGCAAGCAGTCCAAGGACGCACTCGTCAGTCGCGTTCTGCCGCCGTCGCTCGGCACCGGAACCACGGCACGTCTCGAGAACCTCGGGCATGTGAGCAACAAGGGTTGGGAGGCGCTGGTCACGTTGATACCGATCCAGCACGTTGGATACGGCTGGGACATCACGTTCAACGGATCGACTAACACCAACGAGCTCGTGAGCCTGGGCGGCGTACCTCCGATCGTGCTGAGCTCCACGCTCCAGGATCGCGAGGGATACCCGCTCAACGGTTGGTGGACCAAGCCGATTCTGAGCTACAGCGACAAGAATCACGACGGAGTCATCGAGTACAACAAGGATCCCACACTGAGCGAAGTCACCGTGGGCGATACCGCTGCGTACCTCGGTAACTCCATGCCGAAGTACCAGCTGGCGATGACGAACGGCATCGAGTTCTTCCATCGTCTGTTCCGTGTGGAAGCGATGTTCGACTACAAGGGTGACTACAAGATCTACAACAACACCGAGCGCATTCGTTGCGCGAGCCGCAATAACTGCTCCGGTCTGATCAATCCTGCGTCATCGTTGTTCGAGCAGGCGCGTACCGTGGCGGTGCGAGAGACGCCGAGTCGCACCGTGGGCGGCTTCATCGAGCCCGGCGACTTCATTCGCTTCCGTGAGCTCAACGTGACGTACACGGCTCCGGACCGCATCGCGAACAAGATTCTCCACAGCCGGAACCTGGCCATCACGCTCGCAGCACGTAACCTCGGTATTGTCTGGACCAAGTACAGCGGTGTCGATCCCGAAGCGTTTGCGACGACGGGCGACGCGCCTTCGGAATTCCAGGCTTTCGGTCCGCCGACGTACTATATGCTCCGCTTCTCCATCGGCTTCTAGGATGACACCTCCAATGACTTCACAAATGACAATACGTTCGCGCAGCTTCGTGCTGCGCTGGGCAGCGCCGCTCGCGGTTGTTGGTACGCTCGCGCTTGCCGCTTGCAACGTCGCTGACGTGCTGAAGGTTACAGATCCGGACGTCATCAATCCGAGCGACGTGCAGTCCGCTGCCGGTGCGTCAGCAGTCCGGTACGGCGCGATAGCACGACTCAATTCAGCAACCAGCGGCGGCAGTACCGGTTCGGAAGGATTGTTCCTTCTGAGCGGCCTGCTGGCCGACGAGTGGAACAACGGCGACTCGTTCATCGACCGCCAGTCGGTGGACGAGCGCGTTATCAACCCATCGAACAGTTTCCTTACGGACGTCGATCGGATGCTGCACCGTGCGAGATTGGCGGCCACGCAGGCGGTGCAACTGCTGCAGAAGTACAGTCCAAACGGTCCGCCGTCGGATATTGCCGAGATGTATTTCGTTCAGGCGTATGTGGAAAACGCGATCGGCGAGAATTACTGCAACAGTCTCATACTGAGCACCATCACCAACGGCACGGAAGTCTACGGCTCGCCGATGTCGACGACCGATGCGTTCAAGCTTGCGCTCGCGCATGCAGACAGCGGCATCGCGCTGATCACGGGAACGTCCGCTGCCGATCTGAGGGTGAAGGATGCGCTCATGGTGACGCGCGGCCGGATCCTGCTCAATCTCGACAGACCGGCAGACGCCGCGGTGGCAGTGACAGGCGTGCCAACCAGCTTTGTGTACCAGAATCTGCATTCGCAGGCCACGACCGACAACCAGATGTGGAGCTATAACAACATCGCGCGCCGTTACAGCGTCAGCACTGGTGAAGGTACGAATGGTCTCGACTTCGCCACTGCGAACGATCCGAGGGTACCGATCTGCACGGGTGGTGATACGAAGTGCAAGGCGATCGGCGCCACGTTCAGCACGCGAGATGACGGATCGACTCCGCTATTCGTACAGATGATATGGCCGACGCGCGACGCTTCGGTGACGATCGTTGGTGGTGTCGAAGCGCGCATGATCGAAGCCGAGGCGGCATTCCGCGCAGGCAATCCCGCCGGCGCGATCGCCAAGCTCAACCAGGCGCGCAGTGAAGGCGGTGTCGCCGGTCTTCCAGCGACTCTGACCGATCCCGGTACGGACGCGGCACGCGTCGACCTGATTTTCCGTGAGCGCGCCTTCTGGTTGTTCTCCACGGGACATCGTGTAGGCGACATGCGCCGGCTCATCAAGTTCTATAACAGACCGGCCGAATCGGTCTTTCCGACCGGCGCGTGGCACAAGGGCGGAAATTACGGTACGGACGTGAACTTCCCTGTTCCGCAGGCCGAGCAGAACAATCCAAACCTGCCCTCCGCGCAGACCTGCACTGATCGCAACGCGTGATGCATTCCGCATCCTTGCAAGGCTCCATGCGGTCGCTCCTTGTAGTTCCGCTCTTCGTCTGTGCCTCCACGATCGTGGAGGCACAGACTGGTCCGCCAGACATCGCGACGCACGTAGAGGTGCGGCGCACCGAACACGGTGTGCCGCACATTCGTGCAGATAACATGGAGGCGGCCGGCTATGGCATGGGGTACGTACAGATCGAAGATTACGGTGTTCGCGTCGCGATGGGATTGCTGCACTCGCGGGGTGAGATGGGTCGCTGGTTCGGACGCGACAGCATCGAAGGCGACTTCAACGCACGTCTGACATACGAAGCAGCCGTTCGCGGCTATCCAACGCTCGATACGGATACGCGCGCGATTTATGACGGATTCGCCGAGGGCGTGAATCGTTACATCGAGTTGCACCCCGACGAGTTTCCGGCTGGATTCGCGCCGCATTTCACCGGCTACGATGTACTCGCGCACGAAGTGTCGGGCACGTCAGCGCGTGAGGCTGCGCGGTTCCTCGACAGGATCGATCCCCAGGCGCCCCGCGGCAGAAACGCCGAGCCGGAAGTCGCAGTTGCGTCACCGATCGCAGGCGGCCAGGATCCGCCTGACGAGGGCTCCAATGCATGGGCCTTCGCGCCCAGCCGCACCAAGTCGGGACACGCGATTCTCTTGCGCAACCCGCATCTGAATTGGAATTCCGGTTACTACGAGGCGCAGCTCACGGTGGCTGGGATGGTGGATTTCTATGGCGATTTCCGCATCGGTAGTCCGTTCGGAGTCGTCGGAGGCTTCAATCGCGACCTCGGCTGGTCGACGACCAACAATTCACCGCTGCTTTCCCAGATATACTCGCTCGACGTCGATTCGACGCAGGTGGATCACTACCTGCTCGATGGTGCGTCGATTCCGTTGCAACGCCAGCTGACGACAGTGGAGTTCCGCAACGGTAACGGCCTCTCGAGCGAGACGCGCGAAACGTTTCGCACCACGCTGGGTCCGGTCATCTATCGCGGCAATGGCAAGATCTACGTACTCAAGGCAGCTGGCGATGGTGATGTTCGCGGTGGCGAGCAGTTCCTGCGCATGATGCGCTCGCACTCGCTCACCGAGTGGAAGAACGCGATGCGCATGAGAGCCCGCATCACCTCCAACTTCACGTACGCGGATCGCGCGGGCAACATTCTTTACGTGTGGAACGCGTCGATACCGAAGCTGCCACTGCCCAGTGGCGGTGATACGGCCGCGGTACCGATAACCCGTACGTCGGAAGCATGGACCAGTTACATACCGTTCGACTCGCTGCCGCAGTTGCTCAACCCGAAGGGTGGTTATGTGGAGAATTCCAATGACCCCCCGTACTTCACCAATTTACGGCAGCCGCTGGACCGTTCGAAGTATCCAGCATACTTCCCCGAGCCGCGGCTCGGTCTGCGTCAGCAGCTTGCGCTCAGCCTGATCGACAACGATCACAAGTTGAACCTGCAGGATGTACTCGCGCTCAAGCATTCGTACAGGATGCTGCTCGCAGATCGCGTTCGTGACGATCTGGTCAGGGAAGTCCGCGCGTCCAATCCGTCGCCCGATGTTGCCAGGGCGATCGACATGATCGCGAAGTGGGATAAGACTGTTGCACCAACAAGTCGCGGCGGAGTGTTGTTCGAGATGTGGTGGCGCAAGTACGTCGATCACACTCGACCCGATACGATGTATGCAGTGCAATGGACCGAGAAGCAGCCCGCGTCGACGCCAAGCGGGATTCGCTTTCCGGATCGCTCGGTCGAGGCGTTCAAGTGGGCAGTCGAGGAGACGACGAGACGCTTCGGATCTCCGGACGTCGCATGGGGCGACGTGCATCGCGTGCGAATCGGGAAGGTCGATGTTCCGGTTGGCGGCTGCAATGGTGACATCGGATGCTTCCGCGTTCTGTGGTACAAGGACGACCCGGACGGCAAGCGCGAAGCAAATGGTGGCGACGGCTGGATTCTCGCAGTGGAGTTCGACAACGAGCCACAGGCCTACTCCGTACTCGCTTACGGAGAGAGCTCACGCGAGGATTCACCCTTCCACAGCGATCAGGCGGAGATGTTTGCCCGCGGCGAGCTGAAGCGCGTATACTGGCAGGAGAAAGATGTGGAGGCGCACACCATCCAACGCTACCGCCCTGGGGAAAAGCGGTAGCGTGGCGAGCCTGGTTGGCGCGACGCCGGCCGGAGGATGCGGTGCAGCAGTTAGTGTGGGAAGATCATCTCAAGACACTGGAGAGTGGGCAGTAGATGACAGAGCACGTGCGGTACGTCGAGCAGTTCCCCATGCGCGTCGGCCCGGTAACGCTGGAAGGAAGTCGTGTCCGGCTGATACCAATGACGCTGGATCATGTTGAAGCATTGTTCAAGGCGGCTGACTTCCCTGAGATATGGGAGCACACCACGACCCAGCCGATGGAAACGATCGCCGACATCAGAACATATATAGAAACTGCACTGACCGAGCAGGCGGCCGGCGAGACAATTCCCTTCGTAACGACGGATCGCGTTACCGGCGACGTGATCGGCTCCACGCGGTTTGCCGACATCAGTCCCAACGACCGACGCCTCGCGGTTGGCTGGACCTGGCTGCGGCCCGACCGTCAGCACACCGGCGTGAACGGCGAGGCCAAGGCGCTGATGCTGCAGCAGGCGTTCGACGTCTGGGGCGCGCTGCGGGTCGAGATCAGGACCGACGTGCGCAACACGAGATCGAGAGCCGCGATCGAGCGGATCGGTGGCACCTATGAGGGCACGCTGCGCCAGCACATGATCGTCGACGGCCGCGTACGCAACACAGCGTATTACAGCGTCATAGATACGGACTGGCGGGATCCCGGTCACCGTGCGTACAAGAACGCACGTTCCTACGGCATCATCCCCAGGGCCGAGCCACTCGTCTGAGCACACCCGGTCCTGTCAGCTAGATTTGAAGGCGAAGATGTCCTCCAAGCCGACTTTCACCGTGGGCTCGCCCGAAAGCGCCGAATCCATCACCATCCGCCGTGTCGCTACGCTGCCCGAATACGATGAGTGCGTCGCCATCGAGCGTGAAACGTGGGGCAGTCAGTTCGCCGAGGTGGTGCCGAGCATCATTCTGCGCATCGCACAGGAAGTGGGCGGCGTTACCGCCGCGGCGTTCGCCCCCGATGGCTCCATGCTCGGCTTCGTTTTCGGTATTACGGGCGTTCGAGACGGCGAGCTTGCGCACTGGTCCGACATGCTGGCGGTACGCGTCGGCGCGCGCGACATGGGCCTCGGGAAGAGGCTCAAGACATATCAGCGCGATCGCCTGCTCGAGATCGGCGTGCGCAAGATGTACTGGACGTACGACCCTCTCGTGGCGCGCAACGCATATCTCAATCTGATGCAGCTCGGCGCGCGCGCGGTGGAATATCGCACGAATTTCTATGGTGAAGATACCGGCAGCGTGCTGCACAGCGCGCTCGGTACCGATCGCTTCATCGTTGCGTGGCAGCTCGACGATGCCGCGCCGCGGGGCGCCAACCTGGACACGGCAGAGTGGTCGAGCACGCCCCTCGTCGAGGAAGTGCTTCCGGATCGGCTTCCGGATGACGCGCGTGTGCGGGTCGCGATACCGAACGATATCTTTGCAATACTCGACGTGGATGCAAAGCGCGCTACTCGCTGGCGCGAGACAACTCGCGCCGCCCTCACGACATATCTCGACCGCGGATATTCCGTTCTCGGCTTCCTGCGCGGCGATGACGCCAGGCCGGGCACCTATTTACTGGCACGATGACCCGCACCAACGGACCCAACCGATGATTCGAATTCAGGAGATCAAGCTTCACGAAATCCGGCTCCCGCTCAAGGAGCCATTTCGTATCTCGTCCGGATTGTGCACGGAGAGGCGAATCATGCTTCTCAAGGTGCGCGATGCTGACGGCGTCACGGTGTGGAGCGAATGCGTCGCGGGCGAGCGTCCGAACTACGCCTCCGAAACGATAGACGAGGCGTGGCTCGTAATCACCGAATACGTCGCGCCCCGCGTGTTCGGAACGGCATTCGAGCAGGCTGCGCACGTTCATCCGGCGCTGGAGCTCAATTTCCGTGGCCACAACATGGCGAAGGCCGCGATCGAAATGGCCTCGTGGGCGCTCGTCGCAGAGCGCGATGGCATGCCGCTCGCGCGACTGCTCGGCGGCACGCGCACCGAGATCCCGACCGGAATATCGATAGGCATTCAGCAATCACCGGATGCGCTGGTCGCACGGGTCGGACGTGCGTTGGCGGACGGTTACCGCAAGATAAAGCTCAAGATTGAGCCAGGTCACGACGTGGACTTCATTCGCGCGGTACGCAATGCGTATCCCGATGCACCGTTGATGGCAGATGCGAACAACGCCTATACGCTCAAGGACGCCGCGCATCTCAAGCAGCTCGACCCGCTTCACCTCGTGATGATAGAGCAGCCGCTTGCACATGACGACATAGTGCGGCACGCCGAGCTGCAGCACATGCTCACGACGCCGATCTGTCTGGATGAGTCGATAACCAGCGTCGATCGCGCCGAGGACATGATCACGCTCAAGAGCGGCCGCATCATCAACATCAAGCCCGGCCGCGTTGGCGGATTCCAGCAGGCTCGCGCGATTCACGATCTGGCCGCGAGGCATGGAATACCGGTCTGGTGTGGAGGCATGCTCGAGAGCGGAATAGGTCGCTCCTACAACGTCGCACTCGCGTCGCTCCCGAACTTCACGATTCCGGGCGATCTGAGCCCGAGCGCGCGCTACTGGGAGCGCGACATCATCAAGCCGGAGTGGACCATGAGCCCCGATGGCATGATGCAAGTTCCGCTGAATCGTGCAGGCATCGGCGTCGCGGTCGACGAGGATCGCATCGATGATCTCACTGTCCGTGCCACCACGCTCAGCGCGTAGTAACACAAAGAGAAACCGAAATGTCGACACCATCAGCAAGCGACGGCTCCGCGCCGCGCGTTCCCGAGTCCGTTCGGGCACTGTTTCCGGACGATCTCGCCCTTCAGCTCTCGGCGCTGCGACGCGATCTGCATCGTAATCCCGAGCTGTCGTGGCAGGAGAAGCGAACGTCGGATCTCCTCGCGTCGACGCTGGAAGGGTTCGGCGTCACCGACATCAAACGTGTCGCCAATACGGGGCTCATCGCACGCGTCCCGGGTCGCGACCACGCGGCCCCGATAGTCGCGCTGCGCGGAGACATCGATGCGCTACCCATCCACGAAGATACCGGTTTGGCATTCTCATCGGTGAACGATGGCGTGATGCACGCGTGTGGTCACGACGTGCATGCGAGCTGGGCCGTTGCGGCGACCCGTCTGTTGCTCGAGTCTCCGGCACGAGGGGACGTGCTCGTCGTCTTTCAGCCTGCCGAAGAAGTCGGTGAAGGCGCGCGGGCGATCCTCGCAACCGGCGCGCTCGACTCCGTGCGCGCGATATTCGGAGGCCACGTCGATCGCAGATTCGAGGTAGGACAGGTAGTCGCGCAGGAAGGCGCACTCGCCGCATCCACGGATACGTTTCGCATAACACTCACCGGAGCCGGATCGCACGGTGCACGGCCGCACGAGTCGCACGATCCGATCGTCGGAGCAGGTGCGTTGATAGGCGCGTTGCAGACTATCGTCTCGCGACAGCTCGATCCCGCGAAGCCAGGTGTGGTGACGGTGGGGACGATCAAGGGTGGAAGCGCACCGAACATCATCCCGGATAGCGTGGAGCTTAGCGGCACCATTCGCGCCACGACCGCGGAGACGCGCGCGCTGCTCACCGGTGAAGTGCAGCGCATGGCCCAGGCAATCGCCGCAACGTATGGACTCAGCGCCGCTGTCGTGCTCAAGGGCGGCACTCCGCCAATAGTGAATCCCGCGATCGGCGCCAACTGGGCGCGCGAGGCAGTCACTCACGTGCTCGGCGCCAACGCACTCGTGCCGCTTGGCACCACCAACATGGGCGGCGAGGACTTCGCCGAGTACATCCAGAAGATTCCCGGCTGCTTCATGCGAATCGGCGCACGCGAGAAAGACGGCCGCGTGATCGCCGCGCATTCGCCGTCATACTACGCATCCGAGGATGCACTGTTCATCGGTGCCGCCGTACTGGCGGAATGCGCCCGCGTCGCGTCGGAGTCGCTGGCGGCGAAGTAAGAGACAGGGCGTGCCGACACGCGGACTCGTCATTCCCGCGAAAGCGGGAATCCATGTTATCGATCTCTGGATTCGATGACGGCAGAAAGTGGGTCGGCAGCAGATGGATTCCCGCTTTCGCGGGAATGACGGCGGACTGATGGATTCCCGCTTTCGCGGGAATGACGGCGGACTGATGGATTCCCGCTTTCGCGGGAATGACGATACCTGTGCCGTTTTCCCTTAGTAGTCCACCGGCCGCATGTACGATTCGCCAATCGCCGTCGGGCTCAGCATGGCGACTGTCGGAAGCTTGCGCTTCCAGTGGGTCGATCCGAGGCGCTTGCGCACGATCTCCACGTCAGCGGCAGCGAAGCCGTGCGCGACTATCTCCTGGGGTGTGTATCCAGTCAGCAACCAGTTGAGAATCGCATCGGCCTTTGCGTACGAGATGCCGAAATCCCCCTCGTCCGTCTGGCCGTGAATCAGGTCCGCTGACGCGGGCTTGTTGACGATCGCGTCGGGAACGCCGAGGAATCTGGCAAGTTCCCACACCTGGGTCTTGAAGAGATCGCCCAACGGGTTGATCGGCGGTGAGTCGTCTGCGTGCCAGGTGAAATAGCCAAAGAGCCGCTCGGTCTTGTTGCCAGTTCCGACCGGCAGCGCATGATATTTCGCGGAGAGGTCGAACAAAACGATCATTCGCATCCGCGCCATTACATTGCCGCGCCGGGACGCATCGGCGTCAGCCTCGTTTTCGAGATATCCGTCCACCGCGGCGGAGATGTCGATCGTGCGCTCAACCATGCCGAGCGATTCTGTCACGAGCCTTGCATGTTCCAGCGATTGTGGATTGCTCGTGCGATACGGCATCCTGACTGCAATCGTATTCTCAGCACCGAGCGCGCGCGCGGAGAGAAATCCGGTGACGGCGGAGTCCACTCCTCCAGACATACCGACCACGGCCTTCCTGAAGCCGCGCCGTTTGAACTCTGCGCGCAGAAAAGCAACCAGCCATTCAGTCGTGAGCTCGCAATCGAGCGCCAGCGGCGGTGGCGTTGTGCCCGTGACAATCGGTGCGATGCGTTTCACGACAGCCTACTCGCGCTCGCCCGCGCGTCCGAGCGAGCGCAGCATGTGCGGCAACATCGTTCTGAGGTCCGCGAGCAACGGTGAGGATGCGCGCGCGCGGGTGATGTCGCCAAGGTCGAGTGAAACCGATATCGAAGCCTCGTCCCACAACGGAGCGCGCGCGCGAATGTCGCCATGCGGCCCCGCAATGACAGAGCCACCGGGAAATGCCTTGCCGCCTTCGTTCCCAGTAAGCTGAATCAGTGCTACGAAGACGCCATGCTCCTCTGCGCGATCGCGCGCGAGACGCTCCCATCGATGCATGCTCGCTGGGCCGCGTATCTCCTCGTCCGGTTGTGGCCACGCACCACGCGCCGGAGATGCGGATGGAACGAAGATGATCTGCGCCCCGTCGAGCGCAGCCGCTGTAGCCGTGAGCGCGTGCCATGCATCCTCGCAGATGAGAATTGCGGCCCGTCCCCAGCGCGTGTCGAACGCGCGAACACCGAGTCCATGTTCGACAAATCTTTCTTCGTCGAAGAGGCCGTACGTGGGGAGAAAGACCTTGCGGTGCACGTGCGCAATCACCGGTTCGTCACCGCCGAGCGTGACGTAAATCGCGCTGTTGAAATACGTGTTTTCGTGCAGCTCGTAGAATCCCGCAACCACATCGACCTGTCCGCTGCAGCGCGCGCGAAACGCAAGGTTGAGATCGGTCGCAAAAGTCGAGGCCGGCAATGCAACGTCGCGAACGCCGCCTTCGACGAAATAGCCGGTGAGCACGGTTTCGGAGAAGGCGATGACGTCAGGGCGCGGATCCGTGCTCATGAATGATTCGAACAGTTGTTCGAATCGCTTGAGATTGCCTGAGTAATCGCCTTTCTTCGGCTGGAATTGCGCGATGGTGAGGTTCACAACGTCGGCCATGGTAGAAACTTCACACTGGTCGGAAGGCGACGGTAGGTGCGGCGGCCCCCTTCTTCCGCATGAATTCGGTGCGGGACGCCCGACATTCAACAAATCCGGTGGGTATCCACGTTCGAGCGCGCGTAACGTGGCCAGGCGCGGATCTATCCGTGCCCTACGCGGCACCGCCAATCCGGCGAGTCGAATGGCGTCGTCTTACCGCACCCGCAATGTGCCCTGGCTCACCAACACCGACTTCCCCGCGACCTTGACCGCGCCTATCTCACCGCCACTCTTCTCGGCCGACAGCGACAGTATGCTCGGCCGTCCCATCTCGAAGCCCTGCTCGACGGTCCAGCTCAGCTCTGCGCCGTCTGCTGCATGTTTCGCGAGATAGGCTGCGAGACACGCAGCTGCAGAGCCAGTCGCGGGGTCCTCGCCAATCCCCAGGCTGGGTGCGAACATCCGCGCGCGGATCGCACCACCCCTTGATACTGCGCGTGCATCGAAGAGATACACTTCCTTTGTCCACCCATTCGCCAGCACTCGCTCCCACGTCGCGCGGTCGAGCCTTGCGCGACTGACGGCGTCGCGGCTCGTGAGTGGCGCAATGAGGAATGGAACCCCGCACGATACCGCTTCAGCTGTCAGTGGTGTCGTCGACACATCCGATACGTCGAGCGAGAGGAGAGCGGCGATGTCGCGTGCCGTTGGCGCATCATCCCTGAACTCCGGCGCTTGCGCGGTTGTGAGCTGCGCGGAAACCGGCTTTCCGTTCTCGACACGTATCGTCACCGGAACAGGCCCTACACCTTCGCCCAGCACGATGTGCGTCGCGCCTTCGGTCAGTGGTATCATTCCTGTCGCAGCCAGCAGAAACGCAGTGCCGACGGTTGGATGGCCGGCGAATGGCAGCTCCCGGCCTGGCGTGAAGATGCGAACGCGCCGCGTGTGCGAGGTGTCTTCGGGTGGAAGTACGAACACGGTCTCCGAGAGATTGAACTCTCTGCAGATCTGTTGCATCTGCTCCGCATTCAGTCCGCGTGCATCGGTCAGTACCGCGAGCGGATTGCCGCCGAATATCGTATCGGTGAAGACGTCGAGCGTGTGATATGCGTAAGCGTCGCTCAAACCAGTGGCTCCGGATTTGGCATGATGCCGTACGAGACGGCGTTCTTGTACGCGCGGTGGTTCGGGTCGCGCCAATCGTAATCCATGATGCTGTAGTAGACAGTATCACGCACGCGGCCGTCGCGCACTACCATGTGTTGCCGGAAGGTTCCTTCGTACAGGCCGCCTATCCGCTCGATTGCCGCGCGCGATCTCGTGTTGCGCACATCGGTCTTTATCTCCACGCGTAGCGCGCCCCACACATCGAAGGCCTGGCGTAACATCATCGCCTTCGCCTCTCCATTCACTCCCGTACGCTGACGGTCGGGGCGCATCCACGTCCATCCGATCTCGACTCGGTGATCGGCGAGACTCATGTTCGCGAATCGCGTGGAGCCGATGATCTCGCCAGTTACCGGATCGGTCGTGACGAATGGGACTGCAGTTCCCGCCGCCGCTTCAGCGAGTGCGACATCGACATAGCGTCGCATGTCGTCGACAGTCTCTATTGGACGCGTCCCGGTGTGTTCCCAGATCGCGGGGAAATCCGCGGCTCTGAACAGCGCATCCACGTGATCGCGTGTCATTGGAATGAGACGGGCCCGTTGCCCTTCGAGGGTTACGGGCCCGACATGCATGGGAATCTGTTCGACGTACCGCGTCGCGTCTGTCATCGCTGCCTGAGTCTCCGATCTAGGGTATCAGGCGAGAAAGATAAAACATCCGCGCTAGAGAATCTCCGTCTTGCGCGACTCCCTGGCCTCACGCCGCGATGTGCCAAAGTCGGTCGGCAGATCGAAGTGTCGATGGCGCACCGCTGCTGCGTCGCGCCGCGCGATCTCGGTGGGGTCCGCAGCGATGTACTCGGTGGGTACGTGGGTGCCGCGTCGCGCCAGCTTCTCCGTCATGATGGTGTAGCGCATCATGAGAGATGATATGATGAACGCTGCGCTGCAGCCGCCCAGCAATGGCAGGAGGCCGATCGGTTGTCGGGTCGTCTCGAAGGCGAACACGACGGAAGTGAGCAACGCGCGCGACGCGCCGGCAAAGATCGCCGCCATTCCAACCAGTGCCGCGATGCGCGGGTCCACGCCCAGGCCCGGGAACCAGTGCACGCATAATATCCCGAGCAGCGCGCCGAGTCCACCGCCGATGGTGAACAACGGTGCGAGGGTTCCGCCCGAGGTGCCGCTGCCGAGTGCAATCGACCACGAGACGAACTTCAGTACGACCAGGGCAATGAGCACGGAATCGGTGAAGTTCCCGGCGAGGATGTTCGAGATGTTGTCGTACCCGACGCCTAGTGTGCGCGGCTCGAAGTATCCGATGATACCAACCACGACGGCGCCAAGGGCAGGGAACCACATCCAGTGGATCGGAAGCTTCTCGAAACCTTCTTCGATGTAATACAGCGACTTGGTTACTCCGACGGCAGCGACGCCGACGATTGCGCCCAATACCATATACGTCGTCAACGCCTCGCCACTCGGCTGCGTCAACTGCGGCATCGCGAAGACTCCGGCGGAGCCCTCGAACACCATGCGGATCCCCGTTGCCGTCGCGGAGGCGAGCGCTACCGGAACGAGCGAGCGTGGGCGGTATTCGAACAGCAACAGCTCGATTGCAAGAAGGACAGCGGCCACAGGTGTGCCGAAGATCGCCGCCATTCCAGCAGCTGCACCTGCGGCGAGCAGGGTTTTCCGCTCGTCGGGCGTGGTGTGGAGTACCTGACCGACGAGTGATCCCAGTGCGCCGCCGGTTGCTATGATCGGGCCTTCAGCGCCGAACGGTCCACCGCTGCCGATTGCGATAGCGGCCGACAACGGCTTGAGCACGGTGATCTTCGGCGAGATCTTGCTCTCGTTGGTGAGTATCTGCTCCATCGCCTCCGGAATGCCGTGGCCGCGAATCGCTCCCGATCCATAGCGCGCCATCAATCCGACGATGACTCCACCGATCACCGGGATGATCATCACCCAGATGCCGAGGTGGTTGTCGGCGGGAGAGACGCTGCGCGCCGAGAATCTGCCGAAGAAGGAGATGTTGGTGACGAGCGCGATCGCGGCGATGAGGAGTCTTGCGATTCCCACAGCGCCCACGCCAACGATTATCGCAAGACCGGAAATGACCAGCGTTCGGCGTTGTTCAACGTCGTAGAAGGGTGGGGTATGCTGTGATTCAACTGCTGCCGGCTGCGTCATCTTCGAAGATCAGGGTGGCGGGTTCTTCATCGGCGCCCATCAGGGAGACGAGGCTGTTCAATTCACTGGATAGCTGGCCGAGCGAGCCGGAAGGCATGGCCGAGAGTGCGCGGGTGAGTCGCTCCTGCACCGTGGGTGGCTTTCGCTGCATGAGTGCGGTCCCCTCGGCGGTTATGACGACCTGGGTACGGCGCGCGTCAGTGGCCGAGCTGAGACGGGAGACGAGTCCCTTGGCTTCGAGCCGGCTGACCACCACCGACACCGAGCTCTGGTCCGTGGACGTGCGCGCCGCGAGGTCGTTCATCGACTCCGCCGGGGCTTCGAGCAAGAGTTGCAGAACGAACGTTTGAGCGGTGCTCAGACCGGTTTCCCGCTCGACCGAGACAGCAGTCGTTCGCAGGGTCCGGACCAGGCGACGGATCGCCACTAGGGCACCTGCTACCGACTCCGGAGGATTTGTATTGGAACCCATGCGTGTGAAGCTAACACACCGTCCTGCAAGGACATAGGCGCAAAGTGTACGAACGCATGGTTATCTTCGAAAGCATGCCCCTAGCCGCACGGCGGATCGCCCTGACCAGCGCGTTCCTGCTCCTTGCGACGCCCGTGCTGCGCGCGGGCGCCCAAAGCAGTTCAGGCGACCCGTGGCGGATCGACCCGCTTCCGCAGGCGTCGCTCGTCTTCGCCAATGACGGAACGCTCGTGGGCGAGATCGGCAGAGAGCTGCGCACCAGCATCTCGATCCGCACGCTCCCAAAATACGTCGGCCAGGCGTTCGTGGCGGTCGAGGATCAGCGCTTCTATCAACACAACGGCGTCGATCTCATCGGCATCGCCGGCGCGATAAAGGACGACATCATGGGCGACCGGCGCGGCGCGAGCACCATCACGCAGCAGCTGGTTGGCAACATGCATCCGGACATCATCAACCGGAATGACAGCGATCAGTCCGCGCTCGCCCGCCTGGAACGCAAGCGTCGCGAGCAGCAGGCCGCGCGCGAGATGGAGAAGCACTACAACAAGGAACAGATCCTCGAAGCCTATCTCAACGTCATATCGTTCGGGCACGGCTATTACGGAATCGAGAGCGCCGCGCAACATTACTTCGGGAAGTCGGCGAGCAAGCTGACACTTCCCGAAGCTGCGACACTCGCCGCGATGCCCAAGGGTCCGGGGATATACGATCCGGTGCTGCATCCGGCGCGCACGGTCGAGCGACGCAATACGGTTCTCGCGCTGATGCAGCAGCAGCACTACATAACGCAATCGGAGTTCAACAGTGCGCGCGCCACGCCGCTCGTCACTGCTCCCAACTGGGGAATGCCGGCGCCCGCACAGTACTTCGTCGATGTGGTGCGCATCCAGGCAACCCGCGCGGGAATTCCGGTAATGTCCGGTGGATATCGCATCTATACGAGCATCGATCCGCTGATGCAGACGGCTGCAACCGACGCACTGCGTGCCGAAGCAGATGCAATCGAGGCACGTCAGGGATACAGGCATCCGACGATCGCGTCCGGAAAGGATTACCTGCAGGGAGCGGTAGTGGCTCTGGATCCGAACACCGGAGACGTGCGCGCGCTGGTCGGCGGACGGGATTACGCCCGCAGCTCGTACGACCGCGCCATCGACGGGATGCGTCAGCCGGGCTCTTCCTTCAAGCCGATCGTCTACGCTACAGCAGTTGCAGACAGTCTCGCACCGACGACGATGCTCGCGGATACCGCAATCTCGATCCTTCTTCCCAACGGTCGCTACTACCGTCCCGACGATGACGATCACCGTTACCTCGGCATGATCACGATGCGCGAAGCGCTCGCGAAGTCGCGCAACATCGTTGCCGTCGAGCTGGGCCAGAAGCTCGGTATGGATTCCGTCATTGCGACCGCGCGGCGGATGGGAATCACGTCGCCGATCGCCCCGGTTCCGGCAAGCGCGATCGGTGCGTCGGCGGTGCAGCCACTGAATCTCGTGAGCGCGTACACGACGTTCGCGAATCTCGGAACTCCGGTCACGCCGAGGTTCATTTACAGAGTGGAAGATCCAAGCGGCAAGGTGGTGATGTCGCAGCCGGTTCACGCACTTCCGCCGGCGCTCGATCCCCGCGTAACGTTCGTCACGCGCGACATGATGCGTGACGTGGTGGATCGCGGAACTGCGACCGCGGTACGCAGATACGTGCCGTCCGGCATACCCGTCGCAGGAAAGACGGGAACTACCAATGACAACACCGACGCGTGGTTCATCGGTGTCGCGCCGGGAATCGTCGCGGGTGTGTGGATGGGCTTCGACCGACCGACGCCGATGGGCAGCGCGTCAGCGGGTGGCGCGATCGCGGCCCCCGTATGGGGCCGCATGGTCTCAGCCTATCTCAATGCACGGGGGGCTCGCGAGACGGACTGGATGCCGCCGATCGGCGTGATCAGCGCGGAGCTCGATCGCGCGACGGGACAGATGGCGAGTCCGCTCACGCCGCCGAATCGGCGCTATACCGAGTACTGGGTGGAAGGAACCGAGCCGGATTCACTGAAGCTGGATCCGTGGACTGCGTTCAAGGGTGGCGCGCTGGTATTCTAGCTGACTGGCATCGATCAGCGTGACGCAGGTGGTGGCGACGCTTCCTCCAAATACGC
>DAHUXM010000025.1 GCA_027307165.1 Gemmatimonadota bacterium
CGTCGTGATCGCCGCCGTCAGCGTCGTCTTGCCGTGATCCACGTGACCGATCGTGCCAACGTTTACGTGCGGCTTCGTCCGCTCAAATTTCGCCTTCGCCATGGTGTCCTTGATTCCCGTTGTTCGGTTCGTTGTTGGGGCGACGCATGCGTCGCCCCTGCCCTGGTTCCGTTCGCCGTTGGGGCGACCCACAGGTCGCCCCTGCCATTTACGTCGTTTATTCGATACCGCCGAAAGCTCGCGACCGGGATTGAACCGGTGACCTCACCCTTACCAAGGGTGTGCTCTACCAACTGAGCTACACGAGCGATTCGTCCAACTGGATGGGCACGCGGCCCATCCCCACATTCTCCTTCGCCAACAACTTCACAAACAACCTCGTACGGCCAGCCCCTGTGGCCACCCTTTCCCAACGATGGACGGATCTCAATATCCGTCCCGAACAAGCGGGAGACGGGACTCGAACCCGCGACATCAAGCTTGGAAGGCTAGCGCTCTACCAACTGAGCTACTCCCGCGACAGTGCTGAACAATGATCGAACAATGGTGGGGGAAGGATTCGAACCTTCGAAGGCGTTAGCCGGCAGATTTACAGTCTGCTCCCGTTGGCCGCTTGGGTACCCCACCTGAGTCCTGCGCGACCACCGTGTGCCGCATGTAACCCCCCTTTCCCGCAGAGCTGACGACCGGAATCGAACCGGTAACCTGTCGATTACAAATCGACTGCTCCGCCAATTGAGCTACGTCAGCAACGCGTTTCCACGCAAGCCTGGAAAAATACCCTGTTTCCAGGGCAAGAGTCAACGCCTACAACAGCTTTTTCCAACGAGTGCCCTGCGGCCCATCCTCGATCGCGATCCCTCGGTTCGTCAGCTCGTCCCGAATTGCATCACTCGTGGCAAAATCCCGCCTGGCGCGCGCTGCCCGACGGTCCGCGAGCCGCCCTTCCACGTACGCGGCCAGCTCGGCATCGCCCTCCACCCGGTCGGGGACTATGTCGAGAACCCCGTCCACGAGCGCAAATGCCTCCCTTGCCCGTTCGAGGGCCGCCACATCGGTCCCGGATCTGTCCAGCTCCGAATTTGCGCGCCTGATGAACCTGAACAGCGCACCCATCGCCTCCGGCGCGTTGAGATCGTCGAACAACGCGGCCTTCGCCTCTCTCTCCAGGTCTGCCGCGGCAGCAGCGAGCTCGGGGGTCCCGCCC
Source organism: Gemmatimonadota bacterium (assembly GCA_027307165.1). GTDB lineage: Bacteria > Gemmatimonadota > Gemmatimonadetes > Gemmatimonadales > Gemmatimonadaceae > Fen-1247. The sequence goes on from DAHUXM010000025.1 coordinate 1,208, forward strand.
GTCGCCCCTTCCAACCGCTCGGCGAAGTCGCCGACTCGACGCACACCCTCGAGCGACGCTTCGAGAGCCTCCGGCGACAGGTTGATCTGCTTGCGATAGTGCGTGGAGAAGGTGAAATGTCGGAACGCCGCGCCCGACACACCCTGCTCCCGCATGTCCGCGACCGTCGCGACGTTCCCCACCCGCTTCGCCATTTTGGCTCCGTCGGTGAGAAGAAACTGGCCGTGGCACCAGAAGCGCGAAAATTCATGGCCGGTCGCAGCCTCCGACTGCGCGATCTCGTCCTCGTGGTGCGGAAAGACGAGGTCGATCCCGCCGCAATGAATGTCCAGCGTCTCTCCAAGAAACCGCATTGCCATCGCGGAGCACTCCAGATGCCAGCCGGGACGGCCGCGGCCCCATGGCGAGTCCCAGGCGGCACCGGAGGCCTCGTCCTCGGGCTTCGCCGCCTTCCACAGCGCGAAGTCCTGCGCGTTCTCCTTGGCGTAGTCGTCCTGTGCCACGCGTGCACCGCTCTGAATCTCGCGCTTGTCCAGGCGCGACAACTTGCCGTACGCGGGAAACTTGTCGATCGCGAAGTACACCGATCCGTCGTCGGCCTGATATGCGACGCCTCGCGCGACCAGTCGCTCCACCAGAGCAATCATCTCCGGAATGCTTTCAGTGGCGCGAGGGTAGCGCTCCGCGTCCTCGATCCTCAGATAGCGCCGATCGGCGTGAAATCGTTCGGTGACCGGCCCGGTGATCTCACCGATCGTGACACCGGCCTCCGATGCGCGACGAATGATCTTGTCGTCGACGTCGGTGAGATTCATCACCTGATCGACCTCCCATCCGGCCAACCGAAGCACACGTCGCATCAGATCTTCGAACAGAAACGTCCTGAAGTTTCCAACGTGCGCCGGATTGTACACTGTCGGGCCGCACGTATACATGCGCACCATCCTGCCGTCCGCTGGCGCGAATAGCTCGACCGACTGCGTCATCGTGTTGTAGAGGCGAACCTGAGGCATCGTACAAAGGTAAGTATGCAGCCTAGAGGCCGCGATGTTGCGATGGCCGGCCTCGTCCGTCAAGCAAGCTGAACCGGAGCGCTTGAGCGAAATCGTGTGATCGCGGAATGCACCGGCCACGATCCATGCCGCAATCCCAGCGCGATGCCGCCTGCAGCGATTCGATGGCGCCCGAGCCGGTCCTGCCTCGGTGATCTCGTCAATACGGACACAGTCGAATGAGCAGATTTCAGCAGCCAGGCGATTGAGCGAACCGGGCGAATTCAAAACGCGGCGTCGCCTCCGCACAGCACTTGTCGCGGCGCTCGCCGCGCTGGGCTACTACGCTGGTGCGCGCCTCGGCTACCGCTTTGCGATTCCAGGAGGCGCGGTCATGCTGTGGCCCGCCAGCGGAGTCATGCTGGGACTGATGCTCTCGAGCCAACGGCGCGACTGGCCCGCAATCCTTGTCGGGGGACTCATCGGAAGCATCGTCTCGGACACGCGATCCGGCTACGGCGCCGTGTTCGCGGCTGGCGCCGCTGTCGCCAATGTCGGCGAGACTCTCGCGGCGACTCTGCTGGTGACCTGGCGGCTGCGGCACCGAATAACACTTTCGAGTCTCCGCGACGTGGGTGTGCTGGTCTTTGGTGCCGTCATCCTCAGCAACGCAGCGACCGCGATCCTCGGCGCGATAGCCATGCATCAACGATTCCACTCAGCGTTGCTGCACGCATGGTTCTTCTGGTGGATCGGCGACGGTCTCGGAATGCTGATAGTGGCGCCCGTAGTGATCACAGGGTTTCTGGCGGCGAGACGCCCGCGACTCAAAACTCGATCCGCCGCCGAGGCAGTGCTCGTGTTTGCCGCACTCGCAGTCATCTCTCAGATAACGCTCGGCCCCGGATACTCGTGGGCGGCGGGACCCGGGCCGTTCGCCACGTTTCCGCTGCTTCTCTGGGCCGGCCTGCGCTTCGGCCCCTTTGGCGCGGCGGCCGCAACTCTGGTGGTTGCGGCAATTGCAACGTGGAACGCGGCGCTGCATCTGGGTCCATTCACCGGCAATTCACTCTCGGTGATCGACACAGCCGTGCAAACTTACACGTATCTCACTGTGACGAGCCTGTGCGCACTGATCCCGGCAGCCGTGGTCGCCGAGCGCGAGGCATCGGTGCGCCGCCAGAGTGAGAGTGAGGACCGCTACCGCTCGGTCGTGGAGGCGGCGACCGACGCAATCGTGACGATCGACACCGAGAGCCGCGTGCGCTTCGCGAACGCTGCCGTGAAGGACATCTTTGGCTACGCGCCCGATGAACTCATCGGACGCAATCTCGACGTCCTCATGCCCGAATCGTTTCGGCCACTTCACAAGGCCGGACTGCACAGGTACGTGACGACGGGTGCACCGACCCTCGACTGGAGAGCGAAGCGGCTCACCGGCCTGCACAGAGACGGACACGAGATTCCCCTCGAGATCTCGTTCGGTGTCCGCAACGAAGGCGATGCGCGCATATTCACGGGCATTATCCGCGACATCAGCGATCAGCAAACAACCGCGCGCGCACTACGCGAAGCGGAAGACCGCATGGGATTCGCGCTGGCCGCCTCGCGAGTTGGAACATGGGAAGTGGATGTCGCGACGGGCGCCTCGACATGGTCGACCATCCAGGAGGAGCTTCACGGCGTCGCTGCGGGCACATATGGCGGGACGCTGGAGGCGTTCATCGACCGGATCCATCCGGATGACCAACAGCAGGTCAAGGCTGCAATCCAGAAGGCGATGCAGCAACGCACAGATTCGAATCTTCTGTATCGCACTGTGTGGCCCGATGGAAGCGTCCACTGGATCAGCGGCGTTGGGCGCTCCTTCTACGACGCTGACGGCGCTCCGATACGCGCCGCCGGCATCACGCTGGACGTGACGGAGCGACGCGCACTGGAGGAACAGTACCGGCAATCACAGAAGATGGAGGCAGTTGGACAATTGGCGGGTGGTGTCGCGCACGATTTCAACAACTTGCTCACTGTGATTCAGAGTTACGGAAGCATCCTGCGCGATGGCGCGAAGCCGAACAGCGAGGCCGCCAACAACATCGCGGAGGTGCTTTCCGCCGCGGATCGCGCCGCAGCTCTGACGCGTCGATTGCTCGCGTTCAGCCGCGGACAGCTTCTGGCGCCGAGAGCATTGAGTCTGTCGGAATCATTGCTGAGCGTCGAGCCGATGCTGCGCCGCCTGATCGGCGAGCACGTCGAGATCGTCGTGCGTGCTCCCCGCGACGCCGGCAACGTCGTTGCGGATCCGAGTGAGATCGAGCAGGTCATACTCAACCTTGCGATCAACGCGCGCGACGCAATGCCGGACGGAGGCACGTTGACGCTGGAAATCAGCAACGTCGAGCTCGACTCTGCGTATCAGCGAATGCACGGCACCGCGGCGACCGGTCCCTATGTGATGCTCGCCGTGAGCGACACCGGCACAGGGATGGACGCAGCAACCGCGACGCGGGTGTTCGAACCATTTTTCACGACGAAGCCGCCTGGCAAGGGCACCGGCCTCGGCCTGTCGACCGTTTACGGGATCGTGACGAGGAATGGAGGATCGATCGCTGTTTACAGCGAGCCGAACCACGGGACGACGTTCAGAGCCTACTTTCCGCGCAGCGATGCCAAGATGGAAACCATCACGCCAACCGCTCCGGCGTGCGCAGCGTCCGGTTCTGAAACCTTGTTGCTGGTGGAAGATGATCCTGCGATCCGACGCATCACGACCCGTATCCTCACCGCGGCGGGATATCGCGTGATTCCTGCAGGATCGCCAGAAGAGGCGCTGGACATCGCGAACACCAACGCGGCGGATATCGACCTTCTCTTTACAGACGTGGTGCTTCCAGAGATGAGTGGGCGAGGCTTGGCCGAGAAGCTTTCCGCGCGGGCCCCATCGATGAAAGTGCTCTACATGTCCGGCTACACCGACGACATGGTTGTGCGCACGGGCGTACTTGAACACGATACGCTGTTTCTTCAAAAGCCCTTTTCACAGAGCGCCTTGCTGAGCAAGGTGCGCGAAGCGCTCGATCGTAATTCGGCTCGGAGCTAGGCTCTGAGCCGCGTCTTGAACGCTTCCATATCCACTGGGTGTCCCTCGGCGAGCAGTACCCCTCCGTCCGGTACCGGTACGCGAAGCACGAGCTTGCGGTCGCGACCACCCTTGCGGAAGCCCTTTCCCTCGTAGATGCGGTTGATGAGGATCCGTCGCACTACAACCATCACCATCGCGAGAGTTGGCAATGCAACCACGAGTCCGAGCGGACCGAGCAGGCTCCCAACGACGAGCACCGCCATGATCGTAAGCACCGGCGGCAGCTCGACCTGCTTGGACATTACGAGCGGTGAGACGAGATTGCCCTCGATGAGGTGCACTATCACGCCCACGCCGAGTACGAGCAGCGCGCGCGTTCCGCCATTGGGACCGGCGAGGACGAAAGCGGCCGGCAACGTGGTGCTGAGCAGTGAGCCGAAGAACGGAACTATTGCGACCATTCCCGTGAACACGCCGAACGTGAGCCAGTACGGCACGTTGAGCACCCACAGAAAGAACGCGGTGAGAATCGCGAGCACCGTCATCGTCGTCAGCTGGCCTACGATGTAGGCACGCAGCGAGCCCGCAATATCGCGCAGAATGTCGCGCACGAGATCGCGATGTCGCGGCGGAAACAGCGCTATGAGCCATTCGCGATACACACCCGGTTGCAGAGCGAGATAGATGCTCATCACGAAGACAGAGAACACGTCGATCAGAATTCCGACGACGGAGAACACGCGCGAGAACATTCCCTGTGCGTAGCTCGACATCTGATCGTACAGTGCGCGCAAGACCTGATGCTGGCCGGTCTTCCAATAGCCGCTCATGCCGGGAAGGCTGAGCACGAAGCGATCGAACGATGCCTCCCAGCTCGTGATGTAGGTGGGAAGGACATCCACGAGCTCACGCGTCTGTCCGACTACGGCGGGCACGAGGAGCCAGAACAGACCGACCACGACCCCGATCGTGAGGAACACGCTCGCCGCGAATGCGACACGTGCGGGCATCTGCGCGCGCGACACGAGCGCATCGCGCACCGCCCCAAGGTACAGCGAGAGTATGACGGCGATGAAGAGCAGCAGAAACACGTCCACCGTTCTCTGGAACATCCAGAGAAGTAGGATCAGGACTGTGACCGCCGTTATCGTTCCGGCGGCCTTTCCTCCACCTACGGAGACGGGACTCAAGTTTCCGGCTTTTTCTCGCTCGCATCCGGTGCGGGAAGTCCGCGCGCCGGATCAGAGGCCACTTCACCCGGCGCCAGCTGCCGCGACTGCGGCGCCTGGCCAGAGCCAACCAATCCCATCTTCTGCTTGAGCTGCGACAGCTGCAGATCCGCGGTCGCATCTCCCGCAGACGACTCCAGTTGCTTGAACTGATTGCTGAGCGCGTCGCCAGAGAACTCCTGATCGATCTCGACGCTCGCGCGAATCTGTCGCTCGTTCTGCTCGATCTTCTCTTCCATGCGCGCGAACGCATCGAACGCCGACTTGTCGGACATCGACGACATGGTTTCCGAAATACGCTTCTGCGCTTCGGCACGACGCTGCCGCGCGAGCAGCAGTGTCTTCTTACGGTTTGCTTCTTCGATGTTGTCGTTTAGATCACGAAGCGAATTTTTGAGGCGGTCGGTCTCCTGCTTGTGCGCCTCCCATGTCATCTGCATCTGCTGGCCGCGCGAGACGTGCTCGTTTCTGCGCATGAGCGCCTGCTTGGCCAGCTCGTCGCGCCCTTCCTTGACGGCGAGCATGGCGCGTCGCTCCCACTCCTCGGCCTCGCGCAGCTCTCCCATGGTCTGGTCTTCAAGGCGCTTCTCGTCGGCAATCGCAGCGGCGACCTGCTGCTTGGCGCGCACGAGCTGCGTCCGCATGTCGGCGATGATCTGTGTCAACATCTTGTCCGGCTGCTCTACAGCCGAGATCGCGGCGTTCACGTTTGCGCGAAAGAGACGCGCTATGCTTTCAAAGATGCCCATGCGGACAGAATTGGTCGGAGTTCGTGGAGCGGGTGGTCGTCACGTACCAGGCCAGGTAAGGCTGAGCCGGTGCTATCTGTGCTGCCTATATACTAGCGCCGGCCACCAGATAAAAGAATAAACAAATACCAATGAGCGGGCGCCTCGGCCGTCTGCCGGCCGCCAACGGTTCGCTCCAGTCGCTCCGCGACAGGGCCGATCTGGCTACCCCGCCCGGCAATCCGCCGCACAGCCGCCAGTGCGAACCGAGACCGCGATGGCGGCATTCCTGCCGAGCGCGGATGGCGCCGTCCGGACTGCGTCCCGGACGTGTTGTGTCTACCCATATGGGACGGCCGGTTCCGTCGCGACGACACAACAGTCGGGCTGTTTCGGAGACAGCCGTTTCGCAGTTGTCGACACACCGGATCCGTTGGCTAAGCCGTTGACGGACAACGTGTTGACGAGAAATGACATTCTGATGATCCCGGACTGGCACGGGGCCCTGGAATTGCTCACTCGAATTGCGCGATAAACGGTGCGCACTTTCCACTCCGGAGCAGCCCGATGGCCCGTCGAATACTTCACACATCGGCCGCGATTTCGCGTTCGCTGGCATCCGTTATGATGTCACGCATTTCCACACCCTCACTCAGGAGGTCGACCCTTATGTTACGCTCCAAGCTGGCCCTTGGCGCCAGTGTATTGGCGTTGTGTACGCTTTCGGCGCCGGTACGGGCTCAGGCTGTCCGAACCGACCCCGGCTTTACCACGAACAATCTTCCAGCCAACGACGACGGATCTACAGGCCTGATCAACCTTGGATTCTCGGCGAATCTGTTTGGCGCGACGTACACGCAGGCGTACGTCAACAACAACGGCAACATCACGTTTAGCGCGCCCCTCTCCACCTTCACTCCATTTGGTCTCACAGGTGGCGGCGTCCCACCGATCATCGCTCCGTTCTTCGCTGACGTGGACACACGCAACGGCCCAGTAATGACGTACGGCACGAGCTCGATCGGCGGTCACAATGCGTTTGGCGTGGACTGGCCCGGCGTCGGATACTTCGGCGGCCACATCGACAAGACGAACATCTTCCAGCTGGTCCTGATTGATCGCAGTGATACTGGTGCGGGGAATTTCGATTTCGAGTTCAACTACAACCAGATCCAGTGGGAGACTGGCGATGCAAGCGGGGGTTCGGGCGGCTTGGGGGGCAGTTGCGCGCACGCGGGCTACTCCAATGGCCTCTCCGGTGCCTCCAACAACTCCGCCGAGTTGACAGGCTCGGGCGTCTGCGGTGCCTTCCTCGATGGCGGAGTCGACGCGCTGATCAGCCACGACCAGAACAGCACCCAGCTTGGACGGTACGTCTTTTCGGTGCGCAACGGGCAGGTCATCCCGCCGACAACGGTGCCCGAGCCATCCTCGCTAGCGCTCCTCGGCACCGGCTTTGCGGGGCTCATCCCCATGGTGCGGAAGCGCCGCCGGAACCGTTGAACGCGCAAGCTCACAAGCACTTTTGAAAGGGCCCATGTTATCGCATGGGCCCTTCGGTTATCTGCCTGCGGGACGAACCATTTCGGTGTGCGGTATGTCGTCCTCGTCGTACTCGTAACCGGTCGAGACGAAGCCCAACTGCTCGTAGAAGCGGAGCAGGTACCTCTGCGCCCCGATGCGAATCGGAACGGGGCCGTACAGCCGCTCGGCGCGGGCGATTCCTTCCCGCACCAGTGCACGCCCGAGTCCCGTTCCTCGCACCGATGCAGCCGTTGCGATCCGCCCCAGCGACGGCTCAACGTACTTGATACCAGGCGGAACGACGCGCAGGTAGGCCGCTATCTCGCCGTTGGCACCACGCGTCCACAGATGATGTGATACCCGATCTGCGCCATCGGAATCCTGGTACGGACAGTTCTGCTCGACGATGAAGATCGCGGTGCGGAGCGCGACGATGTCGTACAGATCGTCCGGTGTTAGCTCATGGAAGTGCGCCCACTGCCACACGGTGGCGGGTTGCTCGGTCACGACCTACGCCCGCTTGATCTGGTACAGCCTCTCCTTGGCAAGGCGGCGCCCTGTAGGCGTCGCCGCGAGGCCACCACCTGCTGTCTCGCGATAACGCACGTCCATCTCGCGACCAATCTGCCCCATCACGTCGATCACCTCATCCACCGGTATCGCGAACTCGATCCCTGCGAGCGCCATCTCGATCGCTGCAAGCGCAATCGCGGAGCCAGTAGCGTTCCGGAATACACATGGCAACTCCACGAGACCGCCAAGCGGATCGCAAATGAGGCCGAGCGTGCTCTGCATGGCAAGCGCCGTCGCGTGGCCGGCCTGGCGCGGCGATCCGCCGAGCATCTCCGTGGCTGCACCCGCGGCCATTCCAGCAGCCGCGCCCGTCTCCGCCTGACATCCGCCCTCTGCACCAGACAGAGATGCGCGCTCGGCGATCACCGCGCCGATGAGGCCGGCGGTTGCGAGTGCATCGACGAGTTTCTCATCGGGGATACCGCGCGCAGTGGCTATGCCAGTGAGCACTGCGGGCAGAACGCCGGCGCCGCCCGCAGTCGGCGCAGCGACGATTACGCCCATTGCCGCGTTCACTTCCTGAACTGCCAGCGCGCGTATGAGGATGTCGTGGAACGGCGTCGCGGCCAGCGGTCCTGCAGTGCTGTTGACGAGCTTAGCGGCATCGCCACCAACGAGCCCGGAATTGGAGCGCATCGCGCCGGTCATTCCAGCGTCGACTGCGCCACGCATCACATTGAGCGCGCGAGCGAGCGAGCCGCGGATGTCTGCGACGCTGCGTCCCTGATCCTGCGATTCCAGGTCGAGTGCCACGGTTGTGAGCGTGGCCCCACGGGCTTCGGCGTCGCTTATGGCCTCGGCGAGTGATCTATACATTCGACTGCCTCAGCCGCCCGAGACTCGATCCAGCCGCATGGCCCAGCGAACCCAGGCGAGCTCGCGGATCTCGTCGCGAACGTCCTCGCCTGGATTGTCATCGCACTCGATCACGATGAATGCGTCACCGCCCCGCTGCTTACGTGTGAGCTTGAGCGTCGCGATGTTGATGTCGTGGTTGGACAGAATGTGCGTGACGCGTGCGATCGACCCCTTCACATCGGCGGCAAGAATCACGATGCTGTAAAAGTTGCCGCTGATATCGACCGGATAACCGTCGATTTCCGTGACGAGCACGCGGCCAGCACCGAGCGATGATCCAACCATGACGGCGCGGCGCGGCCCGCGCGCGACAGTGATGCGCACCGTGTTCGGATGCGATTCCTCGCTGATCGTCGTCTTCTCGAAGCTGTACTGGAGCCCTTCCCCGTCGGCGATCTCGAGCGCAGTCCTGATTCGTTCGTCATCCGGACGAAAACCAAGCAGGCCTGCTACGAGTGCCTTGTCGGTGCCGTGCCCCTCGCCTGTACGCGCAAACGATCCGTGCAGCTCCAGCAGCGCCGTCTGCGGCGTGCCACCTACGAGGCCGCGCGCCAGCAATCCGAGCCGGCACGCACCGGCCGTGTGGGATGACGACGGCCCCACCATTACGGGGCCGATGATATCGAGAAGAGATACCATCAGCCCGCCTTGCGCCGGGACATTGCTGGAAGCATGTGGCGAAGATACTGCCCCGTGTGCGATGCTGCCACGCGCGCAACCTGTTCAGGTGTCCCGCTCGCCACGATCGTGCCGCCTTTCAAACCGCCCTCGGGTCCAAGATCGATGATGTAGTCGGCTGTCTTGATGACATCGAGATTGTGCTCGATCACGAGGACTGTGTTGCCACGATCCACGAGCGTATGCAGAACCTTGAGCAGCATGCGCACATCCTCGAAGTGCAGACCGGTGGTCGGCTCGTCCAGAATGTAGAAAGTGCGTCCCGTATCCCGCTTGGACAGCTCGGACGCAAGCTTGACGCGCTGCGCCTCTCCGCCCGAAAGCGTGGTGGCGCTCTGACCGAGATGGATGTAACCCAGTCCGACTTCATTGAGCGTGACGAGCTTGTTGTGAATGCGTGGCTGGTTGACGAATACCTCGGTCGCGTCTTCGACCGTCAGCTCGAGAACGTCGGCGATGCTCAGCCCGCGAAAACGCACCTCGAGCGTTTCGCGGTTGTACCGCTTGCCCTTGCATACGTCGCACGGCACGTACACATCAGGCAGAAAGTGCATCTCGATCTTCACGAGGCCGTCGCCTTCGCATGCTTCACAACGACCGCCCTTCACGTTGAACGAGAAGCGGCCCGGTCCGTATCCACGGATCTTCGCCTCCGGAAGCTCTGCGAACAGCTCACGCACCGGTGTGAACAGTCCGACATAGGTCGCCGGATTGGACCGCGGCGTGCGCCCGATCGGACTCTGATCGATGTCGATGACCTTGTCGATGTGCTCCAGACCGGTGATGCGCTTGTGCTTTCCGGGGATGACGCGCGCGCGATAGAAGTGACGCGCGAGCGAACTGTGAAGAATGTCTTCCACGAGCGTCGATTTGCCCGATCCGGACACACCCGTCACCGCGACAAAATTGCCGAGCGGAATCTCCGCCGTCACGTCGCGCAGATTGTGCTCGGTTGCACCTTCTATGCACAGCATCCGGTCGCCGTCCTGCGGGCGCCGCTTTTCCGGAACAGCGATCACCGAATCACCGCGCAGGTAACGCCCAGTCACCGACGCGCGATCGTTGGTTACCTGCTCCACCGTTCCCTCGGCAATGACGAAACCACCGTGCTTTCCGGCGCCAGGTCCGAGGTCGATCAGGTGATCCGCGGCGCGCATCGTCTCCTCATCGTGCTCCACGACGATCACGGTGTTGCCGAGATCGCGCAACTGCCGCAACGTCGCGAGCAAGCGAGCGTTGTCTCGCTGATGCAGGCCGATCGACGGCTCGTCCAGTATGTACAGCACGCCAACGAGTCGTGAGCCGATCTGTGTCGCGAGGCGAATGCGCTGCGCCTCGCCCCCGGACAACGATTCCGCTGCGCGGCCAAGCGTCAGATAGTCGAGACCTACGTCGACCAGAAAGCGCAGCCGCTCACGTACTTCCTTGAGGATTGGACCGGCGATGTCGGCATCGAGCCCCGGTTGCGATCCCGAGCGAACCTTGATGTCATTGAAGAAGTGAACCGCTTCGCCAACGGACAACTCGACGACGTCGCCGATGTTGACGCCGGCGATCGTCACCGCGAGCGACTCGGGCTTGAGCCGTCGTCCACCACACGCAGTGCATGGAAGCGCGGTCATGAACTGCTCGAGATCGAGACGCACCGAATCCGACTCAGTCTCGTCGTACCGGCGCTGTACGTTGGAGATGATCCCTTCCCACTTGATGTCGGCAGAGCGCGGACCACCGCGGCGTCCGCCCGATCCGTAAAGAAGTGCGTCGCGCGTCTTCTGCGGCAGCTCGCCCCAGGGCGTATCGAGATTGAACTTGAGCTCGCGCGCGAGTCCTGGAAGGATGGTCCGCCGCAGATATCCGTCCGGCTCACCCCACGGGAGAACCACGCCTTCCGGAATGGTCAGACTGGCGTCGCCGAGTATGAGATCCTCGCTCACCTCGCGACGAGTTCCGAGTCCGCCACACTTGGGGCACGCACCGAACGGCGAATTGAACGAGAACTGGCGCGGCTCGAGCTCTGTGAGCGACGTTCCGCAATCGGGACATCCGAACTTCTCGGAAAACAGGTTCGACGAATCGTCGTCGTGACGTTTCACTTCGACCAGACCGTCGGACAGCTTGAGTGCCGTCTCCACCGAATCCGCCAGGCGCCCGCGGTCGTCGCGATTGACGACAACGCGGTCGACGACGATGGCGACGCTGTGATTCAGCTTCTTGTTCAGCTTTGGTGGCGACGCAAGCTCGATCAGATCGCCGTCGACGATGGCGCGCACGAATCCCTGGCGCCGTGCACTCTCGAACAGCTCACGAAACTCGCCCTTTCTCTCGCGCACGAGCGGCGCGAGAATCTCGATGCGCGTGTCCGCTGGCCACTGAAGGATCGTGTCCGCGATCTGTGCGGCGCTCTGACGCTCAACGGCACGACCGCACGTGGGGCAGTGCGGTGTGCCAGCTCGCGCGTAAAGGAGACGCAGGTAATCGTAGATTTCCGTTACGGTACCGACGGTAGAGCGCGGATTGTGGCCCGCCGTCTTCTGCTGGATCGATATCGCCGGTGACAGTCCCTCGATCGAATCGACATCGGGCTTTTCCATCAACCCAAGGAACTGGCGTGCATAAGCGGACAGCGACTCCACGTACCGGCGTTGACCCTCGGCGTAGATGGTATCGAAGGCCAGCGACGACTTGCCGGAGCCCGACAGGCCGGTGATCACCGTCAGCTTGTCGCGCGGGATGGTAACATTGACGTCGCGGAGATTGTGCTCGCGAGCGCCTCGAACTATCAGTGCCTCTTCTGCCATAGCCATCTAAACCTAACGGACTTACGGTGTAAATTCGGGTATGCCACACTCCGACGCAGTAGTAGTCCTGACGACGGTCGGGACGGAGGACGACGCTGCCACCCTCGTCCGGGCCCTTCTCGAGCGGCGCCTTGTCGCGTGCGGGACCATGCTCCCAAAGGCGCGCTCCATCTACCGATGGGACAACAAGGTTGCCGACGAGACCGAGGTGGTCCTGATGCTGAAGACCAGGTCCGCCTGCCTGGACGCCCTTCAGGCCTCTTTCGAGACGCTCCACCCATACAAGCTGCCCGAGCTGCTGGTCCTTCCGGTTGCCGCCGGCCTGCCGAAGTACCTCAGCTGGATCGCGGACGAGACCGGCCTCTCGATCGCGTGAAACTGAACCTGGACCGCCGCGTCCTCGCCGCGGCGGTTCTTCTCTGCTGGGCGATCGGGCTGGCCTGGATGGTCAGACGTCGCCACGACGTCTCCGACGCTGACCGCCTCGCGCTGGGCGTCCTCCGGCTCGAGCCGGCAACCTACTTCTACACAATCGATCAGACCGGTAAGCCAATCGGCTGGGCCAGCTCATCGCTCGATACCGCCGCAAGCGGCTTCACGGCTCGTGGGGCGGTGCGGGTGCGGGCGCTTATCGCCGGCGACAGCCAATCGGTAATCGCGTCGTCAACCGCTCACCTCACCCGCGCATTCGCGCTCGATACTTTCGCGTTCACCATAAACGGAATCGAGCATCCCCTTCAGCTCCGCGAAACGCCTCCCGCAGGCTCAGGCGTTCTGCTTCCCTCCCTGGCGCCGATCGCGATAATGCTTACGCGCGCGCCCCACATCGGGGCGTCGACCGTGACCCGCATCTACAATCCGGTCAGCCGGCGCGTCGAAACCGTGACGCTACGCATTGCTGCAGAGTCCTTATTCAGCGTGGCGGACAGCGCAGTTTTCGACACTGCACGAAAGAACTGGGTAGCAGCTCACATCGACACTGTACGCGCCTGGCAGCTCGTACCACCCTCTCGTGCGATTTCTGCCTGGGTGGATTCACGTGGCCGGCTCGTTGCCGCGAGCGAGCCCGGCGGACTGTCGATGACGCGCAGTACCTACGAGATCGCCACGCTCAACCCGAAGCTCCCGAAACCTTGATCCAGCTTGCAGGCCTCACGAAGCGTTACGGCAACTTCACAGCTGTTGCAGGAATGGATCTCGCGGTGCGACGAGGTGAATTGTTCGGCCTCCTCGGCCCTAATGGTGCCGGCAAGACCACGACGCTGCGCATGATCGCCGGCATTCTTCAGCCTACGGCCGGAACCATCACGATTGGCGGTGTCAGTCTCGCCGGCGATCCCGTCGCAGCCAAATCCAGGTTGGGCTTTATCCCGGATCGCCCATTCATCTACGAAAAGCTCACCGGCACCGAATTCCTGCGCTTCGTCGCCGGTCTGTACGGTCAGGGCGGAGATGAAATCGACCGGCGTGGCGAGGAGCTGCTCGCGCTCTTTGATCTCATGGACTGGAAGGACGAGCTGGTCGAAAGCTACAGTCATGGCATGCGCCAGAAGCTCATCATCGCCAGCGCGTTCGTTCACCGCCCGGAAGTCATAGTCGTCGACGAGCCGATGGTCGGACTCGATCCAAAAGCTGCACGTCTGCTCAAGGACCTGTTTCGCGCGTACGTCGATCGTGGTAATACGATAGTCATGTCGACACACACGCTCGAAGTCGCGGAGACGTTGTGCGACAGGATCGCGATCGTCCAGAACGGAAGGATCGCAGCCATGGGCACGATGAGCGAGCTTCGCAGCAGTACCGGTTACGATTCCGGACTTGAAGACATCTTCCTCCGGCTGACCGGCGAGAAGGCAGGGCGTACGGCGCTGGAAGTTCTGTCGGTCTGACGGCGACATCATGGTCCGGCAGCTACTGCACGTACTGTCCCCCAAAGTGCAATCGCTTCGCGCGGTTGCGCGACGGGGATCACGCGGACGCGGCGCGCGAATCGTTCTTTTGTCGACTGTCGGCGGAGTGTTCTGGCTCTGCGTATTCGGCGTCACCTACCGGCTGCTGACGTACTTCAGGAACGTTCCAGAGATCGGCACGCTGCTCGCGGCAAAGCTGCTCGGCCTGGTGCTCGTGAGCTTTTTTGGCCTTCTGTTGTTGTCCAACGTCATCACCGCGCTGTCCACCTTCTTCCTCGCGCGTGATCTGGACCTGCTCGTTGGAACCCCAGTCGACTGGCTGTCAGTCTATTGCGCGAAACTCATCGAGACGCTGGTAAACTCCAGCTGGATGGTCGTGTTGATGGCGTTTCCCATCTTCACGGCATACGGAATCGCCTACGACGGAGGTTGGTGGTATCCGCTCGTTGCAATCGCCGCAGTGATTCCATTTCTGATAATCCCGGCTGCCGTGGGCGCAGCCGTCACGCTTCTGCTTGTCAACATTTTTCCCGCACGTCGCACACGCGACATTCTGAGCGTGATCACTGTGCTCGCCGCTGGCGGCGTCATACTCGCGTTCAGATTGCTGCGTCCCGAACGACTCGCCCGACCGGAGGGCTTCCGCTCGCTCGTCGATTTTCTCTCAGTTCTGCGCACGCCCACCTCGCCGTGGCTCCCGAGTGACTGGGTGCAGACGGGGGTGCTCGGCTGGCTGCGTTACGAGCCGGATGCGCTGCCGTTCTATCTACTGTGGTCGACTGCTGCGGCGCTTGTCGTCATGGGTGCGATACTGCATCGCACCCTCTACACCGCTGGCTTCAGCAAATCACAGGAAGGAAGCGGCAGAACGGCCACACGCGGCCGCGTACGGTCGCTCATGCTGCTGAACATACTCCCGGCCACGCGGCGAGAGCTGGTGCTCAAGGAACTGCGCCTGTTCTTCCGCGATACGACGCAGTGGTCGCAGCTGATCCTGCTGGTCGTGCTCGTCGTCGTGTACGTGCTCAACATTCGCTTCCTTCCATTGCGCGGCGACGGAATAACCTTCTTCCTCGCCAACATCGTTCCATTCCTGAATCTCGTGCTCGCGGGATTCGTGCTCGCCTCGATCGCTGCGCGGTTCATCTTTCCATCGGTGAGCCTGGAAGGACGCACGTGGTGGCTGCTCAAGGCCAGTCCACTCTCGATGCGCGACCTGCTGTGGGCGAAGTTCTGGGTGGGTACGATGCCACTTCTCGCGTTGGCACTCGCGATCGTCTTCACGACCGACGTGTTGCTCGAGGTGAGCGAGTTCATGACCGCTGTCTCCATCGGCACGATCACGCTGCTTACCTTCGCAATATCCGGCCTCGCGATCGGCGCGGGAACCATGTTCCCCCAGTTCGAAACTGAGAACGCGGCTCAGATTCCTACATCGTTCGGCGGTCTCATATTCATGATGACCGCCATTTCGCTCATCGGTGCCGTGATCGTGCTCGAGGCGCGGCCGGTGTACACGTATCTCCTGGCGCGATCGTTCGGGAGCCCGATCGACCCGACCGAGATGATAATCGCCTTCTCGGCCGCGGCGGCATTGTGCCTGACGGCAACTCTGGCACCGATCCACCTGGCGGTGCGACGGTTGACTGCACTGGAGCTATAGCGAGGGCCCGACGAATGTGAACGGCAGCTGAACCAGCTGTCGAACGGGATGGCCGCGCAGGCGCGCGGGAATGAACCGGGCTTCCGAAAGCGCCCGGACTACTGAGGCCGCGAACCGAGGATCGGTCGACGAGACAATGCCAATCGTTTCAGGCTCGGGGCGCCCAGTAGCGTCGACCACGAACTCCGCCAGGACTCGTCCGGGGATGCGCTCCCTGTAGAGAGGATCGGGATACCAGGGCGTGACAGGAGCCGACGAGTCCGCTCGCGCGGGTATGTCCACCTCATCGGCGGTGTAAACCTTGAGACGATCTACAAGGTCGGCGAGTTCCGCCGCAGTGAGCGATCTCTTCTTTTTTGGCTCGCCCTGGCGGGTCCAGACAACGATGGTGCCGCAGAGTATGGGACCGAGCCGATCGACGAACTGCGGCGGAACGGTGGCGATGCTCGAGTAGATCTCGATTCCGGCGATATCGCTCGGCGTCACCCAGTCCAGATCGAACTCTGCCGAGTTGGCCGGCGTGCCATCGATCCAGACCGACGGCCAGCAGCTATTGCCGCGAACGCGAACATGAGACTCGTCCGGATTGGTTGCCGTGACCTGAATTCCCGGAACCATCCGGAGCATGTCTGTGATCTTCATCGGCGCGCGCTCCGCAATTTCGTCAGCCGTGATGAAGTGGCCGAAGCCTTGATCTCGTCGTTCGTAGAATCCCGCCAGATAACCTTCATAGTGGCGCGGAAGCTTTGCGCGCACGACCACCGCGCTGAGCTGGTGCGGTACTTCCTTCATCGTCACGTCGACGTGTGTGGTCGTTCGGCTCGTGACGACAACATCGATGGACACCGGCAAGAAGCCCAGGCGCCTAAGGTGCAACGACCCTGGTCCGGGAGGGACTGCCTGGAGGACGAACCGGCCGGAATCGTCGCTCTCGGCGTTGAGCGCGGTGCCGGCCACGGAGACTTTCACTCCGTTGATTCCAACACCGAGGGAGTCACGCACGGTGCCGGTGATGGTACCCTGCGCTGCAGCGTTGCGGGTAAACGCCGGCGACGCGCTCAGGATCAGGAGCGCAGGCAGCATTACAGCTGAACCTCTTGAGATCCGCACGGGCGACCAGTGCATCTGAACCTCCGGATCGATGCCTACAACGTCTTTCCCTCGATGGTCTTGCCAAGGAACGCGCGAAACAATGGCGGCAGGGAGGCGAGCGCCCACACCACTTCGAGGATGATAAACCCGGCGCGCCGGTCATGGATCGCTACCCAGGCGAGCAGCCCCGATCCAACAAAGTTGAGCACATTGAATGCCGCGCCGTCGTTTCGCATCTTGCCCGCCTGCAGCGACACGAATCCGACGAGCAGGAACGCGGCGCCGACCATCGACAGAGTTTGATAGAACACCCTGTCAGGCCGCCAGAACGTTCCCGCACTCGGAACAGTAAGCCGCGTCACTCTCCGGACGCGGCCCGCAGCGCGCGCAGACCACCTCACTCGCCGGCGCGGGTTCGCCCGTGCGCATCGCGGCTACGGCACTCTGCGTGTACGACGACTTGAGCTCTGCGTAGTCAGTATCCGAAAGCTTCCCGGTTACATGGTCGAACTCGATCTCGCGCAGTGCGTCGACCGCGGTCGTGACGCCGGTGCTTCGGGTCACCACGCGCGGCACCGACTTCATCCCGAGCGGTTCCCGGAATAGTGGATACAACACGAAACAGAGCGCCACGATGGCAAGCCCCGTTCCAACGATCATCGCAATCATGCGTCGTCCCTCATTACTTCGTGCAAACGCGCAAGCTCTTCCGGCGTGGCGTGAACCGTATCCTCCGGGATATGCGGTGCTGCCTCCGGCCTGCTCCAGTGCTTCAACAGCGCAAACACCAGCACGCTGCCAGCGCCAAGCGTCACGAACGGAGCCAGATAGCCCAGCCAGTTGAAGCCTTCCTTGGCAGGCGCCATCAGCACCCGCTCGCCGTACACGGCGCGAAACGCAGCCAGGATCTCCTGCGCATCGTATCCGCCCCCGACGAGGCCCATCACGTCCACGTGCATCGGCGGTGAGACAGGACACGTGAAATCAGTTGTCCTGCAAGTATAGATGTCGAGGTTGCAGCCGCACTGGCAGTGAATGTGGTGTTCGAGGTCGTCCCGTTGCGCGTCGCTCAGCAGCGGAGTGGCGTTCGGCTTCGCGGGCAGTCGCACCGGCTTGTACGTGGCGGCGCTCATGTCCATGTCCATCGAATTCGCCGATCCCTGCGCACCCGCGACGCGCGCGACCGCAAGACTGCTCGCGACAGATAGCAGAAACTGTCTGCGCCCCATCGTCATGCGCTTTCCACCGGTATCGCGTCCGGACGCAGCGTCGTCACGTATCCGCCCTGCTTTCTCCTGCGCTCTGCCTGCGGCCACATCACGATCAGACCGCCGACCGCCATGCACATTCCGCCGAGCCATACCCAGCGCACCAGCGGGTTGAACGTGATTCGTATCTCGCCCGTATCCTGGCCAGTCACACCGGCGAGCGTCACGTACACGTCCTGCCTGAACGAGCCCTTGATACCCACCGCCGTCGCCGGCTCGAACGTCGGAACGCGATTGTTCGGGTCGTTACCGGAGAAGTACTGCCGCTTCTCACTCGTGATGACACCCATCCGCTTGCCGTCGCGTTTCGTCTCGAGCGCTATCGCCGTTACTTCGCGATTCAGAACGTCGTAGCGCGACACACCCTGGCTCGTGAACGTCCACGTGTGCCCGAAGGGATCGACCAGCGTCTTGGTATCGCCAGCGGAAATTGTGAGATCGTGCTCCGTCTTGAACGCGAGTCCGGCAAACGCGCAGAAGATGATCACCACGCCTGCATGTACGATGTAACCGCCATAACGCCGGCGGTTCCGCGCGATCAGATGCACGAATGCAATCGGTAGCGCTTCGTCGTACATCGAATGACGCGCGCCAATGCCCTTGTAGAATTCCTGCAGAATGGTCGCCGCGACGAAGCCAGCGAATGCGTATGCGATGATCGCGGACATGCTTCGCATGCCAGCTGCGAACAATAGCGCCGGTACGATCACGAGCGCCGACGCGGGAAACGTGAACTGTCGTCGCAGGTTCGCGACCGACGCACGACGCCACGCAATCAGCGGACCGATTCCGGTCAGCAGCAGCAACAGCAGTCCCAGCGGAACGTTGACCGCATTGAAGAACGGCGGACCCACCGTGATCTTGGTGCCGCGTACCGCTTCGGTGAGAATAGGAAAAAGCGTTCCCCACAAAACGGAAAACGCGATTCCAACCAGTACGAGATTGTTGTACAGGAACGCCGCCTCTCGGCTCACCATGCTCTCGAGCACCGCGTTGGCCTTGAGGTCCTTGAGACGCGTGGTGACGAGATACACGCTCACGATGATCGCGACGCCGAGGAATCCGGCGAACCAGTTGCCAACCGGCGACTGAGCGAACGAGTGAACGCTGGATATCACTCCACTGCGAGTGATGAACGTGCCGAAGATCGACAGCAGGAAGGAGCAAATGACCAGAGTCACGTTCCACTTGCGCAGCATGCCGCGCTTTT
This sequence comes from Gemmatimonadota bacterium, assembly GCA_027307165.1. Classification (GTDB taxonomy): domain Bacteria; phylum Gemmatimonadota; class Gemmatimonadetes; order Gemmatimonadales; family Gemmatimonadaceae; genus Fen-1247. The sequence continues at coordinate 20,810 of DAHUXM010000025.1, forward strand.
CCTGCACCATCACCGAATGCAGAAACGCAGTCGTCGTGAGCCACGGGAGCAGGCTTGCATTTTCGACCGGATCCCAGGCCCAGTAGCCGCCCCATCCAAGCTCGACATACGCCCACCACATGCCAAGCACGATGCCCGTCGTGTTGAAGAACCAGCTGACCAGCGCCCAGCGCCGCACCGCGACCAGCCACTCGGCGTCGAGTCGGCGCGTAACCAGCGCCGCGATCGCGAATGCGAATGGAATGCTGGTGCCGACGTAACCGAGATAGAGATTCGGCGGATGGATCGCCATTCCCGGATTCTGGAGCTGCGGATTCATTCCGCGCCCGTCGACCGGTAGCCAATCGAGCCGCTCGTACGGATTCGATCCGAAGCAGAGCGTCGCGAGGAAGAAGATCGCGATCACGGCGAGCGTACCGATCACGTAAGGCATCAGCTCGCGATTGCGGCTGCGACTCGTCAGCACTGCAAGCGACGAGAAGAAGGTGAGGATGAGAACCCAGAACAACATCGAGCCCGCCTGCCCGCCCCAGAAGGCGGTGAACAGATAGGCTTTCGGTAGATTCGCGCTGGTGTACGACGCGACGTACTTGAAGGAGAAGTCGTGGGTGAAGATCGCCGTCCACAACCCGGCCGAAGCAAGAACCACCATCGCGAACGTCGCGTAAGTTCCGCGCTCCGCACTCGCGATAAGATCCTGGCGCTTGAGCGAGCCGCCGGCAAAAGACACGGTCGCCGTCCAGACCGCCATCAACAAGGCGACCCACAGCGACAGCTCACCAACGAGAATCATTGTAAGGAGAAGTTGAGCGCGGTCATGGCCGCGCTGTCGTCACGTCTGAGTGCGCGCTGGACGATCCGGCGCGTTCTCATACCGCGAGGCGCACTTGGCGAGAAGTGTCGTCGCATGAAATACCTGGTCGCGCCCGAGGCGACCCTCCACTACTACGTCCACGCTGTCCGTGAACGTATCCGGCGCGATGCCACGATAATCCACGTTGTACGTGTGCGTCCCGTCCGTCATCCGGAACGACGTCTCGCGACCGCCAGGCTGGCGCACGATCGAGCCGCTCACGACACGCGCGCCAACCTTGACACCCGTATTGTAAAACGTGGGATCGGTCGCAATCTTGCTCGAAAGCTCCGTTGGCGTGAGATAATACGTCGCCGTCTTACTGATGGAGTTCGCCATCAGATATCCGGCCACGCCGAGTATCAGCGCACCGCCAGTCAGGAATTTGGTGCTCGCTTTCACAGCTTGGAAATATATCGTCTGTCACCGGCGCAAATGGAGCGCCGGCCGCGTAAACAGGAGGTGACGGGCGGCACCGACCGGCCCCCGCTATCCGGGCGGCGCCGTCCAGGATCCTGCACGGCGCTCTGGCAATCGCGACGCGCCGCGTCAACGGTCATAAAGACTTCAGATACTCCACGAGATCGGCCTTCTGCTGGGCTGTGAGGTTCAGCGCCAGCTTGGAATTGTACCGCTCCACCACGTCCGCCAGTGTCGCCGCGCTCCCGTCGTGAAAATACGGCGGATGCTGCCACACTCCCTTCAGTGGCGAGGTCCTCCACTGCTTGGTAGCCGTCCGCAAGGCGTACGCCGGATCGGTCGGGATCTCGGACAGCGCGTGTAGCCGAGTGTTGCCGTCCGTGAATTCCTGCCCCACGTGGCACTGCGCGCACTTGCCGGGCCCCGCGAATACCACCTGCCCGCGCGCGGCCGCAGTCGCGTCGAACGACCCGGCCGGTGCCACAGGAGCGTTCAGGCTCAGCTGGTATGCCTGCAAAGCCGGAAGCTTCGGCTCGACCAGATTGGGCGCCGGCTGCTGCACGTTGATTCCAAGACGCGGCTCTGAAAAATTGCCCTGCCCATGCATCTGCGTGACCGCGACGTACCGGTTCCAGTATTCCAGATCCGTCCCGTCACCCGTAAATGTCACCGAATGCAGCCCCGCCAGTCCGTACGCCGGCGGTATGACGGTCGGCCCATTCTTCCCGTCGAAGTTGTAACGTGGATCGTACTTCCCCGCTCCCCACGAGTTGTACACGGCCTTCTGCGCCGGCGTGAGCGCACCCGAGAGAGCGATGATCGCCCCGGGATTGAGGTCGCGGTTGGGCCACCCGTCCAGCCTGTGGCCGATGCCTGGAGCAAATGCGTCGTCCACAGTCGAGTGACACAGCGCGCAGGTGATTCCCACGCGTGTCAGAGAGTCACGTCCGTTCACCGTCACCACGGTCCCGCGCACTCCGACCACGGCGCCGAGCTTGATGAGCGCGACGGTGGTCGCCGGACTCTTCAGGTCCACCTGGCCCGCCTGAATCGCCTGCACGAGCGCAGCAGGAAGCGTATCCATGTCCACCTTGAGCCCCACCGACAGCGCGGTCGTGGGATCGACGGCTGCCTGGATCACGCGCTCCATGTGCAGCGTGTCCGTCCAGAATTTCTCGTCGCCAAAGGTGTCGAACCTGAAGATCTGCTTTCCGCTCGCGATCAGCTGCGGCGACGGCGGCGGCTCCACGGGATTGCGATCGCTGTTACACCCGACGACGGACGCCGCCGACCCAGTTATAAGGAAGAGCAGCATCCACGACTGGAACCGATCACGCACACTCCGCCGGCCCTTCTCCAGTGCGCACTCGATCCACGATCCTGACAACATGGCTCGGCTCCTTTTCGGTTCTGACCGGTCTCCAGCGCGCCCCGCAGAAGGGCTGCCGGATGCCGATATCTAAATAAGTGCAGGTTTTCCTTGACTTATTTATTTAACCCGATTGCCGTCGTCGCTGGGTAAGATGTTTGTCAGGTTATTCCGGGCGCAGGCGGCGCCGTAGCAGCGAAAGGGCTTCGTCCAGCAGTGCCTTGTGCCCCGCGCCGTGGACCCAGCTGCTTGCGCCGGATGGATGCGGTAAGGGAATTACAGTGGTCTCCCGCCCGTCCAGCTCACAAACGTGTTCCCGGCCGATCAAACGATCGAGCGGCGCGCGGGGGAGAAATCGGTCGATTGCGAGGCGCCCAACGGGGATGACCACCGCGGGCCTGATCAGCGCAAGCTCCGCATCCAGCCAGTGGCTGCACAACTCCTGCTCTGCTGCCGACGGCACGCGGTCGCCGCGACCGCTCTCGCTCGCACCGGGATAGCAACGTGTGATTGCGGCGATGTAGATCTGCTCGCGAGCCTCCTCTTCACTGAGACCCGCCTGCGCCAGCCACCTGAACAGAGTCTTCCCAGCCCGCCCTGCGAACGGCCGCTGACCTGTTATCTCGACCTGCCCGGGCGCCTGCCCCACCAGCATCGCGCGCGGGCGGCGCGCCGTCGACAATATTGGAATCGCGCCCGCAACCCTGTCTCCGCACGCGCGGCACTCGCTCAACGCGGCGCAGTGCCGCTCCAGCGCTCGTTCGAGATCGCGCCCGGCGTCACGCTCGAGCAACCCACCAGACATTCGCGAATTACACCTCTACTCCGAACCGCTGCGTCTCCGTTGACGGCGGTCCGGAAAATATTCGTCCAGAAACTGAATCAGCGCGCGCTCTTCCGGCGTCCGTGAACTGCGCGCAGACCGCTGATTGGAGGATGCCGGTAATCGTATTGTATCACCATGGTCCAGGTACCGCTCGATGACCACAGGATGCACGTACGATTCCCTGCAGATGGTCGGCGTATTACCGAGCTCGGCCGCGACGAGCCTGATTGCGGTCGCAACATTCTTCTTTGCTTCGCGCTCGGATGCCGCGGCGCCAATATCCGCGAGCACCGTTGCCGCGCGCAACGTGCCACCCCATGTCCTGAAGTCCTTGGCGCTGTATGGGAATCCCGCAATCTCCTGTAGGTAGTCGTTGACCTCGCCGGACTCCACGTTGTGCCATGCACTGTCACCGTCCCGATATCGAAACAGCCGCCGTCCGGGAACCTTCAGCAGCGTCTGTACGAACCGCGCAAGGTCCCGATTCACCACCGTCTTGCGATGTCTGATCGATCGCTTGCCTACATAGTCGAAACTGATTCTGTCGCCATCCACGGCGACGTGTGACTTGCTGAGCGTCGTCAGACCGAACGTGCCGTTCTCCTTCGCGTATCTCTCGTTCCCGATTCGAAAGAAGCCGTCCGCGAGCAACAGGATCAGCGCCGCATGGACTTTCTCGGGAGAGAAATCCTTGCGCCGGAAATCTTCCGACACGCGCCGTCGAATCGCCGGCAGATCGCGCGCCATCTGCCGTACGCGATAATACTTCCGTCGCTGGCCACGCTTCACCGCGTTTGGATGATAGCGGTACTGCTTGCGACCGCGAGCGTCGAAACCCCACGCCTGGATCGCGGCGCGTTCGCTCGCCGCGATGTGAACGTCGGTCCACGCGGGCGGGATCGCCAGCGCGTCGATCTGCGCGGCGCGTGCAGCGCTCACGGCCTTCCCCGACGAAGTCACATAGCTGAAACGGCCGCGCTTTCTGCCGGTTCTCGAGAGCCAGGTTTGGCGCATGTCCGGCGATCCAAGCAAGAAGGCTGCCTTCCGGGACCGGCGGTCCGGCGGCGCTTATATTCAGCGCATGTCTTCCTATGACTTTATCACCTTTGAAGTCGCCGACCGGATCGCCACGATCACGGTCAACCGCCCCGACAAGCTCAACGCGCTGAACTCCGCCACGATCGCCGAGCTCGGCGCGGCGATCGACGACGCGCGAGTACGACAGGACGTTGGCGGCGTGATTCTGACCGGCGCCGGACGCGCGTTCATCGCCGGCGCGGACATCAGCGAGCTGCAGGGTCAATCGCCATTCGTCGCGAAAGGCCGTTCTCGCGCCGGCCAGGAAGTTTTTCGCCGCTACGAGATGTGCCCCAAACCAGTCATCGCTGCGGTCAACGGATTCGCATTGGGCGGCGGATGCGAGATCGCCATGGCGTGTCACGTGCGCATCGCATCGGAGCACGCCAAGTTCGGCCAGCCCGAAGTGAAGCTCGGGATCCTTCCCGGTTACGGTGGCACCCAACGGCTTCCGCGCCTCGTAGGCAAGGGACGCGCACTGCAGCTGCTCATGACGGGCGAGATGATCGACGCCGAGGAAGCGCTTCGCATCGGACTCGTGAACCGCGTCGTGCACGCTGCGGAGCTGATCGGAGCCGCGCAGATAATGTTGAAGCAGATCATGCAGAACGCGCCGCTCGCGGTCGCGCTCAGCATCGAAGCCGTGGACCGTGGACTTGGTATGACCCTCGACGAAGGCCTGACGCTCGAGGCGAATCATTTCGGCTTGCTCGCCGCAACTGACGACATGAAGGAAGGAATGTCGGCATTTCTCGAGAAGCGCACGCCGGGCTTCAACGGACGCTGACGGAGACGCGGAAGCGTCGCCCCTACGGCTGGCCACATACCAATGGCGCTTCTCGATCGTCTCTCGATCCGTGACTTCCGCAACGTCGTACGAGCGGAGCTCGCGTTTCCGGCCGAGGGCGTGGTCATCATTGGCGACAATGGCCAGGGCAAGACGAACATTCTGGAAGCGATCTACTACTTCCAGCTTCTCCGCTCGGTTCGCGGCGCGCGCGACACGGATCTAGTGCGCTTCGGCGCAAGCGCGTTTCATCTGCACGCAACAGTTGCAACCAACGGTGAGCACGAGATCTCCGCGGCGTTCGGTCGCGGACGAAAACGCGTGACCGCCGACGGCGCGGAGGTCAAGCGCCTGAGTGGCGCGCTCGGCTCGCTTCCGGCCGTCGTGATATCGCCGCGCGATGTCGCGCTCGTGAGCGGATCGCCAAGCGAGCGACGGCGGTTTCTGGACGTCGCGCTCGCGCTCACTTCACCTCGCTACCTCAACGCGCTGCAGCAGTACCGTGCGGCGCTCACGCAGCGCAACGCCGCGTTGCGCGGAGTTGCGCGCGGAGCCCAGTCCGAAGAGAGCGTGGCTGCATGGGAACCCGCGCTCGCGACAAGCGGTGCAGTTCTGCTGGCTGAGCGGATCGCGTGGATGGATCAGCACGAGAGCGAGTACACGCGAATCACCGCCGCGATTGGCGAGCCCGAGCCGATGACCATGCGCTACGTGACGTCGATCGCGAATCCGCGAGACGCTGCGGACGAATTGAGCGACACGCTCGCTCGCAAGCGCACGCTGGATATTCGTCGGGGATTGACGCACGCCGGACCGCATCGGGACGACGTGGTATTGCAGATCGGCGGCCATGATCTGCGCACTTTTGGCTCCGGGGGCCAACAGCGCACCGCCGCCATCACGCTCCGATTGCTGGAGGCCGAGACACTCAAGGCGCACGCTGGCACCGATCCGCTCCTGCTTCTGGACGATCCGTTCGCGGAGCTTGACGTCCGTCGCAGCGCGCACATCCTCGCGTTGCTCCAGGAAGCTGTGACGGGCCAGACGATTCTGACCGTGCCACGCGCGGGCGACATACCGCCAAACCTGAGCAGACTGGTGCGATGGCATATCGCGGCCGGCGCGATCGCGTCTGGAGTCGTACCCGGAGGCGAGAGTGTCCGGTAAAAAACGCACTCCTGAACGGATCTCCGACGCGCTCAGCTTCTATCTCAAGGAAGCCGGGCTGGACGTCCGCATGGTCCAGTCCGCGGTCGTTCCGGAATGGGCCGAGCTGGTTGGGCGCGACATCGCCGCCGTGACTGAGCCGCTGTTCGTGACGCCCGACGGATCACTCTTTGTGGCCGTCCGGACAAATGCGTGGATGACCGAGTTGCAGCTCATGGAGCCGCAGCTGGTAAGGGCGTTGAATACCGATCCCGCGCGCCCGCGGGTCCGAAAGCTCCGGTTCCAGTTGGCGCGACCGGTCTGACACCGCCAAGTTGTTGCCGCACAATAGCTTACAGTGTGCCACGACGCTTGCCAACAGGGTCCGTTCCGGTTATATTACAGAGTCTACGGCACCGTTTCATTCGGTATTTATTCGGTAGTCGTCCCACGCCAATTTTGGTCGCGTAAATGGCTGTCAAAGAAAAGATCGATCGCACGACTTCGCATTACGATGCGGAGAACATTCAGGTTCTCAAGGGGCTGGAGGCGGTTCGCAAGCGGCCCGGCATGTACATCGGATCGACATCCGCAACTGGTCTTCACCACCTCGTCTACGAGGTCGTCGACAACTCCATCGACGAAGCGCTCGCCGGACATGCGAGCGAGATCTCAGTCACGATCCACAAGGATGACTCGATCACCGTAGTCGATGACGGACGTGGGATTCCGGTCGACGTGCACCCGACCGAAGGTCTGCCAGGTGTCGAGCTCGCACTCACCGTGCTTCACGCGGGCGGCAAGTTCGACAAGAACAGCTACAAGGTTTCCGGCGGTCTGCACGGAGTCGGCGTCTCAGTCGTCAACGCGCTGTCATCGCAGCTCAAGGTGTGGGTCCAGCGTGACGGCAAGATCTATTACATGGATTTCAACCGCGGCACGACCGTCACCAAGCTCAAGGTCGTCGGCACGGTTCCCAAGAACGACACCGGCACCAAGACGTGGTTCAAGCCGGATGAATTGATATTCACCGATCTCGTTTACAAGTACGACACGCTTGCCAATCGCATGCGCGAGCTGGCGTACCTCAACAAGGGCGTCAGCATCACGCTGACGGATGAGCGCGTCGGGCAGGAGAAGGCGGAGACATTTCTCGCCCGCGGCGGTCTGCAGGAGATGGTCGGTTATCTCAACGCGCGCACCAAGCCGCTGCATCCCGAGGTCGTGTACATCGACACCACTCACGACGACATCGGGATCGAGATCGCGTTCCAGTACAACGACGGCTACAACGAGAACGTCTTCTCCTTCGTCAACAACATCAACACGCATGAAGGCGGAACTCACCTCACGGGCTTCAAGTCCGGCCTGACACGCGTCATCAACCAGTACCTGGGCCGCAGCAATCTCAACAAGAAGGACAAGGAGTCGACGCTCTCCGGCGACGACGTGCGCGAGGGTCTCACGGCCGTCCTGTCCGTCAAGGTTCACGAGCCGCAGTTCGAGGGTCAGACCAAGACCAAGCTCGGCAATTCCGAAGTCGAAGGCGCCGTCAAGTCGGTAATGAACGACCTGCTCAACCGCTATCTGGACGAGCATCCGAAGGTCGCGAACATCATCATCGAGAAGGCGCTGTCCGCTTCGCGCGCTCGCGAAGCTGCGCGCAAGGCACGCGATCTCACGCGCAAGAAGAGTGCGCTCGACGTCGGCAACCTTCCCGGCAAGCTGGCCGATTGCTCGCTCAGCGATCCAGTTCTCTGCGAGCTGTATCTCGTCGAAGGCGATTCAGCCGGCGGCTCCGCAAAGATGGGCCGCAACCGCAACTTCCAGGCGATCCTTCCTTTGCGCGGCAAGATCATCAATGTCGAGAAGGCACGTATCGACAAGGTGCTGTCCAACGAGGAAATCCGCACGATCATCACGGCGATCGGAGCCGGCATCCGCGACGACTTCACACTCGAATCGACGCGCTACCACAAGATCATTCTGATGGTGGATGCCGACGTCGACGGCGCGCACATCCGCACGCTGCTGCTGACCTTTCTCTTCCGGCAGATGCCGGAGCTCATCGAGGCCGGTTACATCTACCTCGCTCAACCGCCGCTGTATCGCGTCGCCAAGGGCAAGGAAGAGTACTACGCCTATGACGAGAAGGAGCGCGACGATCTCATCGCGCGCCTTGGCGGGAACGACGGCAAGACGTCAGTCAACATCCAGCGCTACAAGGGACTCGGTGAGATGAACCCCGACCAGCTCTGGAAAACCACGATGGACCCCAACACGCGCACCCTGCTCAAGGTCGACATGCAGGACGCCGTACAGGCCAACGAGATCTTCCAGACACTCATGGGAGATGACGTCGAGCCGCGCAGACAGTTCATCGAGGCAAACGCCAAGTTCGTGAGCAATCTGGACGTGTAGGGCACGCCCATGCTATGACGAGTTGACGAACGCAAGAGCCCGGCAATCTTCCATCGATTGCCGGGCTCTTGCGTTACGTGCGTCACAGGATCGGGCGACGCGTCCTGCAGCAGCGAATCGCTTCCACTCGCTCACCCCAGCTTGGCCTCGCGCGCACTCCTCCGCCCTATACTCGGCGCGTATCACTCATCCGATTCGCCGCCGACGCGGCAGGAGTGTCATAATGCAGAGAGTACTTCGCCGAACGTTGCTCGCGGCGCAGTTGATCGCCGCCACTGTAATCGCAACGCCGGCCCATGCGCAGTCCAGCGTGTCTGGCTCGATCGCGATCACCGCACAGGTTGTCGCACCGCTCCAGCTCATCGTCACACACGCACTTGATTTCGGCCGAATGCTCACGGCCACTACCAAGACCATCGCTCCGAGCGCGGCGACCGGTGGCCGCTTCGAGCTGATCGGCGAGGGCGGCTCCGCTGTCACCGTAACGCTGTCGATGCCGTCGCAGCTCAATCCGCCGTCCGGAAGCAATCTGCCGGTCACGAACTGGACCTACCTCCTCGGCGACAGCCCAACGCTGACCGGAACACCGGTCGCCTTCAACTCCGGTACGAGCGACCCGATCCCCGCACGCTTTCAGACGTTCGCCGGTACGACGAAGTTGTACTTCGGAATCGGTGCAACCGTGCAGGCCTCCGCGGCCCAACCCACCACGGCTTACACGGGCACCGGCCAGATTACGGTCGCGTATTCCGATCTGTGAGGCTGCGTCTCGTCGGTGGCCGAGCGGCCAAGACCGGAGTCGCGTGGTGCGCGCTCGGCAGGCTCGCCGGTGCGCAGGTTGCCGGAATAGGCGTCGATCCGCACATGGTCGTGCTGACGCAGGCCCGGCCTGCCGGAGAGATAACGGTGCTGAACCCGCACGCAACGCGTGCGGAGTTCAGCGTCGACCTGCGGTTTGGTTACGCGACCACTGATTCCGCAGGACGGCTCCGCGTCGAGTTGAACGACGAGCCGGACAACGCAAGCGCGGCCGGATGGATCATTCCATATCCCAGTCGATTTGTACTGAAGCCTGGCGCGACCCGCACCGTTCGGCTCCTCGCCCGACCGCCAGCAACACTTGCCGACGGCGAGTACTGGGCCCGCATCACCGTTCACGCGCGAGACGGCGCACCGCCCGTTTCGATCGATACGACCGATACGACCGCCCCGCGGCTGCATATCGCAATGGAAACCGCGACGGTTCTCCCGATATTCTTCCGCAAGGGAATGGTTTTCACCGGAGTCGCGATCGGATCGGTAGAGGCCGTCGCACGACGCGGTGTGATCGACGTACGCGCAACGCTCACGCGGAACGGCAACGGTGCATTCATCGGTGTGGCTCACCTCATCGTGCATGACTCCACGGGCCATCTCGTCGCGACTGCCGATCGTCAGATCGCGGTGTATCGCACCATGCGGCCGCGCTGGACGATCCCGATTCCGCCCGAAGCCTCGCTCGACGGGAATTCTGTAGCCGTGTCGCTTTCCACAGATCGGCACGACGTACCGCGCAACGTGCTGCTCCAGGCAAGCCCGGTTGCGGCCGTCTTCGCCGCAAGGAGAGAGGAAGCGCCGTGACGTTGCCTACTGAAGCTGCTCGACAGCATCCGACGTTATTCGATGCGACACCAGCGGCAGGACATCGACTGGCGCATCACCAATCGAGATGGCGGCGTCGAGCACGCTGTGGCCGATCGCCACGCCGGCATCGTCCGCTGCGTGAATGATTGCAATCACGTCGCCTTCCGTAACTGTCGCGTTCGGCTTCACCATTATGTCGAAGCCGACGGCGGGATCGACGACGTCGTGCATTGTGCGCCGGCCGCCACCAAGCGCGACCACACCATGACCAATGGCACGCGGCTCCACGCGCTGCACGATTCCGTCGCGCGATGCACGAAACTCGGCACGAAGTGGCGACGACGGAAGCAGTGATAGATCGTCGACGACGCGTGGGTCGCCGCCCTGCGCCGCGACTATGGCCCGGAAGCGCTCTGCAGCCCTGCCGCTGCTGATCGCTTCGCGCATCTGCAGCTGAGCATCCTGATGCGTTGTTGCGACGCCGGCGAGCTGCAGCATCTCCGCGCCCAGCGCATACGTTACCGCCGCGAGATCCTCGGGGGAATGGCCGCGCAGAAACTCGATCGCCTCGCGCACCTCCATCGCGTTGCCGCACGCGTCCCCGAGCGGACGGTCCATTGCCGTGACGAGCGCGACCACGGGACAACCGCGATCGGCGCCCAGCTCGATCATCGTCTTCGCGAGCTCGATCTCGCGATCCAGCTCTGGGAGAAACGCGCCGCTGCCACTCTTGATATCGAGTACGAGACCTGTCAGGCCCTCTGCGAGCTTCTTGCTCATTATGCTGGCCGAGATGAGCGGTATCGCCTCGACAGTCCCGGTTGCGTCGCGGAGCGCGTACAACTTCCTGTCCGCCGGGGCAATCTCAGCGGTCTGCCCGATGAGCGCGCAGCCGATGCGGTCGAGCTGCGCACGTGCGGCCGCAAGCGACAGGTCGGTCCGAAATCCGGGGATCGATTCCAGCTTGTCGAGCGTACCGCCCGTGTGACCGAGCCCGCGCCCCGACATCATGGGCACCGCCACGCCCAGCTCGGCTATCAGGGGCGCAAGTACGAGCGACACCTTGTCGCCCACGCCGCCCGTGGAATGCTTGTCGAGCCGGGGGATGGCCATGTCGGACAGATCCAGCCTGGCGCCGCTGCTGAGCATCGCATCGGTCAGCGCGTCGGTTTCGGTACGAGTCATGCCGCGAAAGAAGACCGCCATCAACAGCGCCGACATCTGATAATCCGGCACGTCGCCTGCCGAATACCCATGAATGAGCTCCAGCCATTCGGACGACGTAAGTTTGTCGCCGTCGCGCTTGCGCTCGATAAGCCGTGGAACGATCATCGGGGTATTCTAAGCAACGTTTACGCTCTTGGAGATGCCAATCATGGTTCGTAAGCTTGCCGCCACTGGATTCATAGCACTGTCCCTCGCCATCCCGGCACTTTCAGCCAGCGCCCAGTCTGCGGTTGCGTGGGTAGCTCGTGGCGATACGGCCTACGATGCCCGCAACGCGACTGCGGCACTGGAAGCGTATCAAAAAGCGCTCGTAATCGACCCGAACAACTATGACGCGTCGTGGCGTGCAGCCCGGTCGCAGGTGGACCTCGCACTGAGCGAATCAGATGCGGGCAAGCGGAGCGCGATGTACAAGGCGGCACAGGACGAGGCGACTCATGCCATTCAGGTCAACCCCTCCGGCGCCGACGGCCACTTTGTATCCGCCGAAGCGCTTGGCCGCATGGCGCTCACACTTGGTGCCCGCGATCGCGTGAAATACGCAGGCAAGGTTCGCGACCAGGCACTGGAATGTCTCAGAATCGAGCCGAAGCATGCCGGCTGCCTGCACGTGATGGGAGTGTGGAACGCCGAAGTAATGCGGCTCAGCGGCTTCACCCGTATGATTGCGCGCAATTTCCTCGGAGGTCAGGTCTTCAGCCAGGCGAGCTGGGCCAACGCGCGGAGCTATCTGGAGCAGGCTGTGACCAACGATCCACGCCGGATTGTGCATCGCCTGGACCTCGCAAAGGTGTACGTCGACATGGGGCTCTCTTCACTCGCGAAAACGGAATATCAAGCCGTCCTGTCGGGTGAGCTTGTCGACTACAACGACCCGAAGTACAAGGCCGAAGCAGCAGAGGCGCTGAAAAAGCTGCAGTGACGAGGCTGGTGCTCCGGAACAGGGCGGCCCGTCGATGGCGAAAGCGGGAACGCGTCCGCCCCGGTTGCCGATAGCTGAAACCGCCTTATGCGACGTCAGCCGGACGACGGTGGCCGGCGCGCATCCGGGCTGCCCTGTTCAACTCCTTGCCGAGTTGCTCCCATGGACTGCGGCGCCAGGGGCGACGACGCCGGAACTCCCGGCTCAGGGCCAGCCTGGTATGGGCCCCTGACTGCGGAGCGATCACAAGTGCAATGCCGGCGCCGAGTACCAGGCCAGCGGCAACCCCTGCACCGACCAGGGCGACCGAGCGCCAGTCAGCTTCGCGCTTGAATGGCCGGCCGCGTGGAACATGGGTGGCGTCAGCGCCGTTCTTGCGGCTGAGTTTTGGTCTCCAGAAGCGCCGCGAGCGCGCGCCAAATGTTTCTTCGGGTGAGTCGTGAATGGTATCCATTAGTCTTGTGAGAACTGAAGCTGGTAAGAATCTTGCTTGAGACGGCGTGCAATACCCGTGCGAGGAGTGGATGAGCGAATCTGGAAAGTTAGTGTTACTCGTAGAAGACAACGAAGACAACCGGATCGTCTACTCGACGATTCTCAAGCATTTCGGCTATAGTGTCATCGAGGCGTTGAACGGAGAGGAGGGCATCGCGAAGGCGCGAGCCCAGCAACCCGATCTCGTCCTGATGGACATTTCCATACCCGTAATCGACGGCTGGGAGGCCACGCAGGTGCTGAAGCACGACCCCGCGACCAGGCACATCCCCATCATCGCGCTCACAGCTCACGCGCTGGCATCTGACCGCGAGAAGGCGATGGAAGTTGGATGCGATGGCTACCTTGCCAAGCCCTGTGAGCCTCGCGCCGTTGTCGCCGAAGTTCAGCGCTTCCTTGGTCGGCCTGATGCAGGATGAACAGACCAAGCGCATCCTCGTCGTAGACGACCACCCGGATAACATTCAGTTGTTGCGCGCGCGGTTGGAAGCGCGCGGATACATAGTCGAAGAGGCCGCCGATGGAGAGGCGGCGCTGGCGCGGGTATACACATCGCCGCCGCCAGACCTGATACTGCTCGACGTGATGATGCCGAAGATCGATGGCTTCGAAGTCGCTCGCCGAATAAAGAGCGACGAGTCCCTGCCCTTCATCCCGGTGATAATGCAGACCGCTCTCGATTCCACCGAGAGCATGGTGCAGGGCTTCGAGGCGGGCGCTGACGATTACATCGCGAAGCCGGTCAACTTTCGCGAGCTGGACGCGCGCGTGCGATCCCTGCTTCGTATCCAGACGCTCCAGTCAGCGCTGCAGCAGCGTGAGCGCGAACTGTCCGCCGCAAACGCACAGCTGCTCGTGCTGTCGAGCACCGACGTACTCACAGGCGTTGCGAATCGCCGGGCACTGGAGGAACGCCTGCATGACATGTGGGAGCATTCACAGCGCCTTCACGAGCCTCTCTCGCTCGTCATGTGCGACATCGATCACTTCAAGCGGGTGAACGACGAGTACGGACATCAGGTCGGCGACGTCGTGCTCCAGCAGTTCGCGCACCTGCTGGTGAGCGAGGCGCGCGAGGTGGACAGGGTTGGCCGCTACGGCGGTGAGGAATTTGTACTGCTGCTCCCTGGCACCGTCCTCGATGCGGCAGTAACATTCGCGGAACGCATTCGGGAATGCGTGGAGAAGCGCGAGTTCACCTACGGTGATGGACAGACGTTGCACCGCACGATGAGTTGTGGCGCTGCTGCATGGCCACACCCTCTCATCGCCGATCAGGAGGCGCTCATCAAGGCCGCTGACGACGCACTGTACGTCGCTAAGGAAACCGGAAGGAACCGCGTAGTGCGATTCGACAGCCGCGAGTTCAATGAGCATGTCTCGAAAAACGGAACGACAGACCGGGCAAGCTAGCAAGGGCGAGGATTCTCCATCCGCCCGCGCCGCCTCGCTGCGTGAGATCCTCAACCGGGCGTCGCACGAGTACTACGTGCTCGACAAGCCCGAGCTCAGCGATGCTGAATACGACAGGCTGTTTCGCGAGCTCCAGCAGATCGAAACCGCACACCCGGAATTGCGCAGCGCCGATTCACCGACGCGTCGCGTGGGCGCGGAAGTGCAGAGTGCGCTCGTCAAGCACACGCACGCGGTTCCAATGCTATCGCTCGCCAACGCGTTCGACGATGACGAGCTGCGCGCGTGGCAGGATCGCCTCGTCCGCATAGCGGGCGACGACATCGCCCGAGCTGGCTATTCGGCAGAGCTCAAGATCGACGGCGCAGCGGTGAGTCTTACATACGAGGATGGAGTGCTCGTCGTCGGCGCTACGCGCGGCAACGGAACCACAGGCGAGGACGTCACCGCCAACATTCGCACCGTACGCGACGTGCCGCTGCGTCTGACGAACGCGCCGCGCGGCCGCGTCGAGGTTCGCGGCGAGATCTACTTTCCATTCGATCAGTTCGAGCGCATGAACGAGGCGCGGGTCGCGGCCGGAGAACCGGTATTCGCAAACCCGCGCAATGCATCCGCTGGCAGCCTCAGACAGCTCGATCCAGGCATCACGGCATCGCGCCCACTTCGGTTCTTTGGCTACGCCGTTGCATTCGACGACCCGGCGAAGCTTCCCTTCAAGACCCAATCCGAGCTGCTCGGCGCGCTACGATCATGGGGCGTTCCAGTCGCGCCGCACGCATTGCGCTGTCGTACGATGGAAGAAGTAACGGCCTGGGCACATCGCGTCGAACACGAGCTGCGCGCCGAGCTCAACTTCGCGATCGACGGCGGCGTAGTGAAGGTCGATTCGCTTCGGCTGCAGGATGACTTGGGCGTTGTCGGCGGGCGGGAGCCGCGCTGGGCGATCGCGCGGAAGTTTGCGCCCGACATTGCGGAGACGCGCCTCACTGCGATCGAAGTCAACGTAGGCCGCACGGGCCAGTTGAATCCGTACGCAGTTCTCGAAGCTGTGGAGATCGGGGGCACCACCGTGCGACTCGCAACGCTGCACAATGAACAACTCATTCGCGACAAGGACCTGCGCGTGGGCGACGTCGTGCAGGTCAAGCGCGCCGGCGACGTTATTCCGCAGGTGATCGGTCCTGTGCCCGAGCGACGCTCCGGAAGCGAGCGCGCGTGGCGCATGCCTTCACGCTGTCCTATCTGCAACACTCCTGTACAGCGCGATGCCGATCTTGCAGCGATCTACTGCCCCAACGTCGCCTGTCCGGGCCGCCAGCTGGAGGCAATCGTGTATTTCGCCTCGCGCGGTGCAATGGACATTCGCGGGCTCTCATACGCGCGCATCGAGCAATTGCTGGACGCGGATCTCGTACATGATGTCGCCGATCTCTACGCCATTGGCGTCGACGACCTCCTTGCACTGGACGGTTATCAGAAGAAAAGCGCGAACGCACTGATAGGAGCGATCTCGGCATCCAAATCACAACCACTGTCGCGTCTTCTCACCGGTCTCGGTATTCCGCACGTGGGCGAGACTGCGGCGCGTCTGCTGGCGCGGCACTTCGGCTCGTTGAAGGCGTTATCCTCGGCCAGCGCGGAGCAGATCGAGGCCATTCGTGGACTCGGAGATGTGATCGCCCAGTCGGTCGCGAGCTTCTTTCACGATCCATCCGTCCGTTCGTTGATGACCAGACTCCAGCGCGCTGGAGTGAAGCTGGACGAGCCGACCCACGTGGCCGCCTCCGGCGCACTGACGGGTCAGACGGTGGTGATCACGGGCACGCTCCCGACGCTATCACGGTCCCAGGCGGCCGCCCTGATCGAGGAAAACGGTGGCCGAGTGACCAGCTCGGTTTCCAAGGCGACGACGTTCGTGCTTGCAGGGACGGAGCCGGGAAGCAAATTAGACAAGGCCAATGCGCTCGGCGTTCCGATAATAGACGAGAGCGAGCTGTTCAACCGGATCGGGCAATAGAGTGAACGAGACCAATACCAACAATCCGCCGCTTCTATCAGTCCCGCCCCGTGCGCTCCTGGCGCTTCGGAAGGCCATGCTAACGCGACCGGACCTCGACACCGTCTTCGCGCTACGGGATGCCGCCTTTGCCGGCGGTGACGCGATGTACGACGCCTTTGCAGCGTTCGTCCAGGCAAAGGACAACGTCGACCCGCAGGAACTCGAAATCCAGCGCTTCTTCCAGCGGGCCGGTGAATTCTGGACCCAGTCCGGCTGGGGTCAGACATCGTTTTCCGAAGCCGATGGGGCCTTCTGCGCGGTCGAGATCACCGGCTGCTGGGAAGCACACGTCGACGACCAGCCCGACCCTCGCGGCTGTCATCTCACGGTGGGTATCATCGGAGCATTTCTGGGCAAGTTCGCGGACTATCCCGTCGCGGTGCTCGAAGTCGAGGGACCCGCCACGGACAGCGAGAAATGCCGCTTTCTGGCGGGAAATGTGGACATGATCGGCGCGAAGTACGCGGAGAATTCGTAGACGGAGTGTGACGGGAAACCGTCTGTCCGTCGTCATTCCCGCGAAAGCGGGAATCCATGTTATCGAGCTTTGGATGCGATGACAGCGTAAAGCTGATCGGCAGCAGATGGATTCCCGCTTTCGCGGGAATGACGAATCTGGAGGAGCTTTCGCGGGAGTGATGACACCAGCTACTCGCCGTCCCCCTAACCGTTCAGCAGCTCTCGGTAAACCGGATTTGGAACGAGTGTTCCATCGACGATGACTTCTCGATCCCACGGGAGCACCACTGCGCTCTCGGTCGCCAGCGCATGGTAATCCGGCTCATAGCTTCCCGTTCGGAAACAAACAGCTGTTCTCACCTCGACCGCGCCCACGTGATGCAACGCTGCGATCGCCAATCGTAGCGTATCGCCGCCGTCGCACGTCTCATCCACTAGCAGCACTCGGCGATTCAGCGCCTGCGGCGGCGCCTCCCCAAAGACGGCGGGCGTTTCACGGATGACTTCGGAGTGATATTTCCGGCTCACCAGAATCGAATGAAAGTCGCGGCCCAGCATGGCGGCCACGACGGCGCCCGGCACGACTCCCGCCGTGGCGACTCCCACGACGATGTCCGGCTGGTACGCGCGCGCGACCTTGAGGGCAAGTCCGCGGGAGAGCTCGCCGAAAAGGGGCCACTCTACCACGAGGACCCCGCGCGCCGGATCGATCGATGTGCGTCGAGGCATGATAGCAAGCTAGCCCGAACGGTGCGTCCTCGATAGCTTCCCCTAATGTCGTTCTGGAGCCGGCTGACAGGAAAAACTGCAACACAGAAGCCACAAAAGCTGGACTACTTGAGCGAGGCACTCGCGCTCGAGCGTCAGGGCGATTACGACGCGGCCCTGACTTCGTATCGCCTCGCAATGCGGGACCAGCCGAGCAATTTCAAGGTGCTCCAGAACATGGCGATTGCCTACACCAAGGTCGGCCAGCCGGAGCAGGCAATCCGCTGTTACCGCGGCGCGCTGCACATCGAACCGCGGCTGGCGGGAGCGCACTACGGACTGGCCTTTCTGTTGCTCAAGCGCGGCGACATCGCAGACGCAGCATATCATCTCGACGCCTTTCTGCTCGACGCACCCAAGAGCCCCGAAGCCACGCGCTGGGTCACGCATGCGAGAGAGACGCTGGATACGCTGCGGACCAGCGATGGTGAAGTGACGACCGATTCCGTGGACGCTGATCTGACCATGGATCAGCCGCCAGAGGATCCGGCATAAGTGGGTTCAGTTCTCGCCGTCGTCAGTCAGAAGGGTGGCGTCGGCAAGACGACCACCGCGGTGAATCTCGCCGCGGCATTCGCGCGGCGCGGACTCAAGACGCTCATCATCGACGTCGATCCGCAAGGCGCCGTTCGTTACGGCGTTGGGCTTCGCAAGGACCACTCAGTTTACGGCTTCGCCGACTATCTGAGCGGCGAGTGTGCGCTGCGCGACGTGATTCTTCCGACGATGCTGCCGTGGCTGCGTGTGATTCTCGCGGGCACGGTCAGTGACGAAGCCGATCACCTCGCATATCAGAGCCTGGTCGCCGACTCGGAGTTGCTTCCCGAGCTGTTGGAAACGGCACGCCAGCGCTGCCACGTAGTGGTGGTCGACACCCCCCCGGGACTCGGTCCCATCACGCACAAGGTACTGCTCGGCAGCCAGCACGTAGTAGTGCCGCTGCAGTGCGAGCCGCTTGCGTTGCAGACCACGCCGCAGATCCTTCGCGGGATTCAGGGCGTCGTCGAACTGAACGAGCAGCTGATACTGGACGGGCTCATTCTGACGATGTACGAGCCCAACAATCCTGCCAGCGAGCGCGTCGTCGAGTACGTTCGGCAACACCTGCCCGCGAATATCGTTTTCCGCCAGCTCGTGCCGCGCACAGTTGCGGCGGCAGATGCGTTCGCAGCCGGTCAGCCTGTAGTGACGCGCAGCCCTGCGGACGCCGCCGCGCAGGCGTACATCAACATCGCAACTTCGCTCGTCGAGCGAATGGATGGCTGAGCTGGTCCGCAAGGTGATGCCGCGCAACCGTGGTATTCCTGCGTTGATCGCGCTGCTGCTCTCCGCAGCCGTGCTGGGAGCGGGCGCGTGCGCGGAGATCAACACCGATCCGAAATTCGCCGCGGCGATCGCTATCGACACGCTGCCGTTCCCCTCGATCGTGGCGAACGACTCTCTGCGCGATTCGCTTGGTGTTGCTCGTCCGCTGCACGGCTCAGTATTCAACATCGAGGGAAACGCTCTCCCGTCTATTGCAGTGACGTTTCGCACACCCGACGCAGGCGCAAGGGTGGACAGTGTAACCGGATACGTCGTGGCCGATACGGCGCGGAGTACTCCTGTAAGGATCATCGCGGTCTCTGGCACGCTGCAGTCCGCGCCCGACACTCTGTATATCGTTCCGGTGCCGGACACCGTGAGCACGACCAGTACCGCCGATTCACTGCTGTATTCTCTCACGGATACGACGGCTAACATCTCGAATCCCCTGACACTGCAAGTGGGCCATCGTGTTCCGGTCTCGACACCACTGCCGGTGCGCTCATATATCGTGAGCTACCGAATCGCATATCCGACGGATACGCTTCTGGCGCAGCTGGTGACGCGCGACGGTGCCCGGAAATCGACCGTGGACACGACCGACGCAACCGGTACTTCGCAGCGACGAATCAGGCTTCGGCCCTTGAGTCTAACGAGTGTCAACGATTCCGTAGTGGTGATCGCTACGGTACGTTACCGTGGTGTTGCCGTCGCCGGCGCACCAGTTCGGTTTACACTCAAGGTAAAGCCGCACCCGTAAGACTGGAGCTGTAGATGCTCGTGGTAAACGGTGGACCACGCCCGGAGCCCGGTACCCTGAACCAGTTGTTTTTTCAGGCGATCGAGCGGTACGACAAGCCGGACGCGCTGCAGGTGAAGATCGGAGGGCGCTACGAGCCCATTTCGCATCGCGCCATGCTGGAGCGCGTGCGCCACGTCGCGTACGCGCTGCAATGGATGGGAGCGAAACCGGGTGATCGTGTCGCGATACTTTCCGAGAACCGCCCGGAATGGGCGATCGCCGATTTTGCGTGCCTTACGACAGGCGTGACCGATGTTGCGATCTACCCAACGCTACCGGATTCGCAGATCGCGTACATCCTGAAGGATTCGGGCGCCATGGCGATCTTCGTCTCGACCGTGGAACAGGCTCAGAAGGTTGCGACGATACGCCATCAACTTCCCACGCTCAGATGCGTCGTAAGCTTCGATTCCGTGGAGTCGGGTCTGGCGGATTTCAGCATGGCCGAATTCGAGCGGCGCGGCGCGGAAGACGAGCCGCCCGATGCCGCCGCGCGCCACCGTGAGCGCGCCTTGCAGGTACGCCCCAACGACATAGCGACCTTCCTCTACACCTCGGGTACCACCGGCGAGCCGAAGGGCGTCATGCTGACGCACGACAACATCCATTCCAACGTCGCTGCATCGCGCGAGATGATCCCGTTCGTCGGTAATGACGTTGCACTCAGCTTCCTCCCGCTATCGCACATCCTGGAACGGATGGCCGGACACTATCTGATGTTCGCGACCGGAACTTCCATTGCATATGCGGAGTCCACGGCGACAGTACCGGACGACATGCTCGTGGTGCGCCCGACGCTCATGATCTCTGTCCCGCGCCTGTATGAAAAGATGTACGGACGCGTCGTCGAGACCGGAATGACTGGCGGTGAGGTCAAGAAACGAATCTTCGTCTGGGCGCGCGCGACAGGTGACAAGTGGGCGGACGTGAAGCTTGCCGGTGACACACCGCGCGGCGTCCTGGCGCTGAAATACTCGCTCGCGCAGCGGCTCGTCTTTTCCAAGCTCAGGACGCGCACTGGCGGACGGCTGAGATACATGGTATCCGGCGGTGCGCCCCTCTCCGCAGAAATCAACAAGTTCTTCTACGCTGCCGGTCTCACTATCCTCGAAGGCTACGGCCTCACGGAAACCTCGCCGGTCGTCGCCGTGAACACGCCAAGCGCATTCCGTATCGGAACCGTAGGCATGGCAATTCCGGGTGTGTCGATCTCCATTGCCGAAGACGGCGAGATTCTGGTGCAGGGCCCCAACGTGATGGTGGGCTACTACAACAAGCCGTTGATGACGAAGGAAGCGATCGATTCCGACGGATGGTTTCACACCGGCGACATCGGCGTGCTGAACGACGGCTTCCTTACCATCACGGATCGCAAGAAGGAGCTGCTGGTTACGGCGGGCGGAAAGAACATCGCACCGCAGCCGATCGAAGCGCTGATGAAACGCAGCAAATTCGTCGCGGAAGCGGTGCTCATTGGCGACCGGCGCAAGTTCCCCATGGCGCTGGTGATTCCGGACTTCGACCAGTTGGAAAAGTGGGCGCGCTACAAGGGGCTCGTCTTCTCGGACCATGAAACGTTGATCGCGCTTCCGGAAGTGCGCGCCAAGATGGAGCGAGAGACGCTATCCAGCCTTGGCGATCTCGCGCACTTCGAGACACCCAAGAAGGTCACGCTGCTCCCGGAGGATTTCTCCGTGGATCGCGGCGAGCTTACGCCGACGCTCAAGGTCAAGCGACGCGTGATCGACGATCATTACAAGCATCTGATCGACGCTGTCTATTCCGACGTGGAGGCGACTGGGTCAGCGCCGGTGGAGCGCCACTAGCGGACCACGCTTCTCGCCTATCCACCAGCGATCGTCGCGCGCTATCTCTTCCATCTCCGCTGGCACCGGCAGCATTGCAGGCGCGACCATCCGCCCGCCGGGTGAGAGGGCGCGCGCGGCGAGCCTCAACTCATCCCCCGACCAGCGTGCTTCGTCGATCGCGACACCGCGGAGGGAGCCGTCGGTAACCGGCAGGCGGTTATTGGAGTAGAGCGTTCCAACGCGCTCCGACTCCCCGATGGGTTCCGGCGGGTTGACGGCGTAGACGCGCAATCCAACCAGCTCCGCAAGCTCGATAGCGTACCGCGCCCAGTCACCCACGAGTGCGATCGTCGCCCCGTCGGCAACTGCGAGGAATGCGCCGACTCGGATCGCACCTTCGTCATCGCTTGGCAACAACTCCCCGGTGCCGGCTCCGCCAGTCCGGTCGCGGAACCACACTGCACCGTCCTCGATCTCGTATTCGCGGCGGCAGGTCGGGCAGCCGAGTACCCCCTGCACGACCAGGCGATCGTCGCGTTGAAGTATTGCCGCAACCAGCGGGATCTGAGGATGGTCGGCGGTGCAGCGCAAACCATCCAGTAGCTCGATGAACATCCAGCAACCCGTTCCGGCGCGTTATGCGTGCATCACGAGTGCGACAGCCGCAACTCGTCGACGTTGACGGTCGCTGGCTGCGTCACCGCGTACAACACCGCGGACGCCACGTCGCCCGGGGTGAGCATCGCACCGCGATCCGGCACGATCCGTTCGGGCCCGCTGAACGTGATTCCATCCCACATGTCCGTATTGACCGGTCCCGGTGAAACGAGCGTCGCGCGGACGCCGGAGCCCCTCAACTCGATGCGAAGCACCTCGTGCATTGCACGCAACGCGTACTTGGCCGGTGCGTACGCACCATTCTCGGGAAAGATTCCGCGGTCCGCGATCGAGCCCAGGCTGACGAAGTGTCCGCTTCCGCGCTGCTTCATCTTCGCCGCAAACGCGTGTATGATCAGAAACGGGCCGAACAGATTGGTGTCGAGTACGTCGCTGAACAACCGCATCGGCATCTCCGTGATCGCGGCGACCTGAAAGACCCCCGCATTGTTCACGACGATGTCGGGCGCGCCTCCCAGCTCGGTTTCCACACGCTCCGCCATCCCGCGCACCGACGTCTCATTGGTAACGTCGCACGGCGCGGCGAATGCGCCGTGGCCAATCTCGCCCGCAACACGTCGCAGGGGATCCTCCGTACGTGCAACGAGTGCGACTCGCGCTCCGTCACTGCCAAGAGCACGCGCGATCGCCTCACCGATGCCGCGCGATGCGCCCGTTACGAGCGCACTTCTTCCGGCCAGAGGGTTGCTCAGAGTGACGGCCCGTTCGGGATCAGACGCAGGAACTCGTCGCGCGTCTTTGGATCCTCACGAAACGATCCCAGTACGGCGGACGTGACAGTGGTCGAGTTCTGCTTCTGTACGCCGCGCATCATCATGCACAGGTGCGCAGCTTCGATCACCACTCCGACGCCGCGCGGTTTGAGTACGTCCGTTATGGCTTGCGCGATGTCGACTGTCAGACGCTCCTGCACCTGCAGGCGGCGCGCAAAGATGTCCACCACGCGGGCAAGCTTGGAGAGCCCTACGATTCGTCCGTCCGGTATGTACGCAATGTGCGCCTTTCCGAAGAACGGCAGCATGTGATGCTCGCACATCGAGTACAGCTCGATGTCGCGCACCAGGATCATGTTCGAGTGCTCCTCCTCGAACATTGCATCTCCGATGACCGTTCGCGCATCCTGATCGTAGCCGTGCGTAAGAAACGCCATCGAACGTGCGACACGCTCCGGCGTCTTGAGAAGACCTTCGCGAGTGGCGTCCTCTCCCAGCAGAGTCAACTGCTTTCGCACGAGATCTTCGTAGTCAGCCAGCGCGGCTGCGGATGTGCCCGGCGGCAGAATGTCATCCGGGTCCGGTTCGAACGCCGTTTTGATCACAGTGTCAGTTGCCATTGTATTCCACGTAGTTGTTCTCCGTCTCCCAGAGTACCAGCCGAACCAGCCGGCCCGGCCTGATCTTTCCTTCGAGAATGCGCCACATCTGGACGATCATGTTCTCGGCGGTCGGGATCACGTCGTGCATGAACGAAACGTCGACGTTCAGGTTGTGATGGTCGACGAGATCGACCACCTCACGAGTGACCAGATCCTTGAGCCGGCTCAGATCGAACACGTACCCCGTGTTCGGATCCACCTCACCAGCTACCGAGACGTCCAGCGTGTAATTGTGGCCGTGGCCGTGCGGATTGTTGCACTTGCCAAAGGTGCGACGATTCTCCTCATCGGATAGCGCCGGATTGTGGACGCGGTGTGCCGCGTTGAACTTGAGTCGCCGGGTGACTGTGACCGTTGGCATGCATCCTCCGGACGCAAAAACCTCCGTCGTGGCTCGAGCCACGACGGAGGTCGGAGTGGAGAGGATTTTTGAAGCCCTGTCGAAACAATGAGGCTCTCACCCACGCTTTCCGCCTTCCCCGCACTGGGGCATGACGTCGGCACAGTTTGTCGATCCCACGTGAAGGACTTATCGGCTCAAAAACTGAGCTCTCCGCTCCGATGAAAACCGCGTAACTTATACGGAAGAAAGCTATTGGTCGTTCCACATCCGGTCAACGGACTAGAGGGGCATGGATCCAGGCATTGTCGTTGCGGTAGTGATGCTCGTGATATGGGGTGTGTGGACCTTCGCGCTCAATGCGCCGGGCTGGGCGCACATACTGCTTACCGTGGGAGTATTTCTGCTTTTCTATCGAATCGTGGTCCGCGGCACACCTGGATATCCCACAGCGGGCCGCAAACAGTAAACCATGTATGACCCAGCCGCGTCGGTCAGCGGACGCGGTGCGATCGCGGAACAGCCCCTTGCGCTGAAACCAGTCCCGCCGGGACTTGGACGGCGCGTCGTTGTCACCGGAGCTGCTGGCTTCGTCGGCTGTCACACCTGCCGCGCTCTCGCCGGAAAAGGCTGGCAGGTCCGCGCCCTTGTTCGAAGCGCCGCCAAAGCGGCCGAGCGACTCGCCCATCTTCCAGTGGAAATCCGAATTGGTGACATTCGGGATCCTGCTTACCTCGCGTCGTCGATGGACGGCGCCACAGCGGTCGTTCACCTCGCCGCCATCGCTATCGAGCACGATGGCGATACCTACGAATCGGCCAATACGAACGCAACGCGCGCCGTGATCGAATCCGCCTCGAATGCCAGGGTGCGCCGCTTCGTGCACATGTCGCAGAACGGCTCCGACAGCAAGTCGCCTTACCGATTCCTTCGAAGCAAGGGTATTGCGCAGGACCTCGTCACGTCGAGCGACCTCGAATGGACGGTGCTCCGCCCGTCCGTCATCTTCGGACGCGAGGACGAGTTCGTCAACATGCTCGCTCGTCTGGTGCGCCTCACTCCATTTGTATTGCCGCTTCCGGACGATGGCCGCGCACGGTTTCAACCGATCGCGGTCGACGATGTCGCCCAGGTCATCGCGCACACAATCAGCGATGCGTCCACGCATCAGCAGATCTTTCCGCTCGGCGGCTCCGCCGAGCTGACGCTTCGTCAGATAGCCGAGCGCATTCTCGTCGCCATGAACGCCAGGCGCGCCGTTATTGGCGTGCCGACCGCGATCATTCGGCCACTCGTCGCAGCGCTCTGGCATCTCGTTCCGAGGCCACCCGTGACGAGCGAGCTGCTCGACATCCTTGCGTTGAACAACACCGTCCCGGACAACACACTCGTATCGGTGTTCGGAATCACCCCGACCCCGTTCGCGCCGGAAGAGCTGTTGTACCTCCGCAACATCACTTTCGGCGAAGCGCTCAGGTCGTTGTTCAGGAGCTAATTCCTCAACGCCCTCAGACCGCCTGCGACCGCCGCGAGGCAGGATTCCAATCCCGCAACCGTATGGTCTCCCATATGTCCCACGCGAAACGTCGCCGATCGTAAAGCTCCGTAACCGGTGCCGATCGTATATCCCCGCTCGGCAACCTCCCGCACCAGATCTGTCGACACCATTCCCGACGGCAACGATACCGCAGTTACGGTCGGCGACCGCGCTCCCTCCTTCGCGAGTATCGAAACGTCGATATCGAGCGCATCACGCGTCCTCCCCACCCATTGTTCCATGGTCACGCGCATCGCTTCATGTCTGGCCCAGCGCGCCTCGATCCCTTCGGAGACAATCGCCTGCACCTGTCGATCGAGCGCGAAGATGAGCGACACCGCGGGCGTCGCTGGCGTCTCATGGTTCCGCCCGTGGGAATCGAAGGCGAGCAGATCGAAGTACATGCCACGACCCTCCACTTTTTCGATCGCCCGCAGATAATTCTCCGACACCACGGCGAACGCGAGCCCCGTCGGGAGTGCGAGCGCCTTCTGCGATGCGCTCACGACACAGTCCACCTCCCACGCGTCGAATTCCAGCCGCGCACCGCCAACTCCGCTGACGCTGTCGACGATTGTCAGTACTCCTGATTGGCGCGCGACGCGCGCGATTGCGCGCACGTCTGCGAGCGCGCCAGTGGAGCTCTCGTTGTGAATCATGGTCAGCGCCGAGTATGATCCAGCTTCGAGTCGCGTGCCGACCTCGTCGGCGTCCGGAACATCTCCCAGCGCAAAACCGATCTGATCCACCTCTCGGCCACACTCATGCGCGAGCTTCACGAAGCGCTCGCCGAACGCCCCGTTCACGAGCGCCAGTATTCTCCCGCGCGGCGCACAACGGATTGCGGCCTCCATTCCACCAGTGCCGGAGGACGTGAGTACATACACGGGCCGTTGCGTCTGGAACACGTCGCGCATTCCGGCTTGTATGCGCGAGAAGATCTCGTGAAACTCCGCGCCGCGGTGAGGTATCGGCTGCCGCAGCATCGCCTTCAGGACGTCTTGTCTGACTTCGGTGGGGCCGGGAAAGAAGAATGTGCCCGGCTGCGGTTCGGGTTGCTGCACTCAGATCTCCCAGTTCGACAGGATGACGCCGGCGTGCGCCGGCTCCGGACGATCGGCGAGCGTCATGCGAAGGTCGGTCCATCGAACGCGTGCTCCCCGACGAATGAGCTGCGCATACAGCGCGCCGTAGGCGCCCTGCATTCTGATGGCCACCCGACGCGTCCCGGATCTGCGCGCATAATCCGCGAGTTGCGTCGCGAGCACATCGACGTCACTTTCCGCGCGGCACGCAAGCTTCAGCACACGCAGCTCGTCCCTGCCCCGCCCTTCGACAAGCGGCGCTGTGTGACACAATGCAAAACCATCGACCGTGCCGCCGCGCTCCAGGACGAGCGTATCTCCCAGGCCGAGCGCGTGAGTCAGGTTGATCTCGCGCGTGTAATCGTATCCCGGCGATATGTCGTGCGTGAGCTCTGCGCATCTCGTGACGAGGTCGGTCCGCTCGCTCTCCGACAGGCGCCCCAGCTGCACGATTCTGTTGTCCGCGTAATCCGCGTCCAGCGTGATGGTGATCGTGAGATAGGATGGAACGTAGCCCAGCGACGAGTAGAAGCCGATGTTGTCGACCGTGCGCGGCATGGTTTCGAGACCTATGACTTTCGCGCCGTGATCAGCGAGCCACCTTGTCCCCTCGGTGACTACGCTCTTCCCAATACCATGACCCTGGAGAGACGGAGTCACGGCAAGTGGACCCATCCAGCCTTCCGTGCCAGACAGATGACACATGTTGAAAGCGACGATTTCATCGCGCTCTCCGCGCCATAGCATTGCGCCCCCGTCGGCGTCCTCGATCGCGAACCGCCAGATCGCGGAGCTGAGATTCGGAACGTGAACGCCGACCAGCCCGTCCTTGCGGTATCGGTCGGTGAAGGCGCTACTGAACACCGAGTTGAGGCTTGCGACGTCCCGCACGGTCGCAGGATACGGTCCCGACACGCTCGGCGAGCGTCTGAAGTTCTTCGCGAATCCAGCCGTCACTCAGGCTCCTTGCATCGGGAATACCGTATCCACCTCCAGATCGTCGCGCTCCGCCAGCCGAAGCGACGGGATTCCCTCGTCCGACCCGTCAACCACCGACGCGCCCGTCTCCTCATCATAGCGCACGACGATAACCCGATCGACCCCATCACGCACGCTCTCGATATGCGTGATGAGAATCACCTGCTCGAATCTGTCTTCCAGTCTGTGGAGCAGCTCCAGAACATTGTCGCGTCTGGATGAGTCCAGTGATCCGAAGACCTCGTCCAGCACCAGCAACGAGAACGGTTGGCCCGAGCGGTCGGCAATCATCTGAGAAATCGCCAGGCGAAGCACCAGATTGGCAAGGTCTTCCTCACCGCCGGATATCACGGGCTTTGCTATCCCATCCTCCAGAACGACGATGTCGTAACGTTCGTCCAGCTCGAGCCTGTCGTAGCGCTCGTCAGTAAGCGCGCCAAGAAATGAGCTCGCAATCTCCGAGAGTTCCGGACGCAGGGCGTCGTTCAGATCGCCCCGAAGGTCCCGGAATGCGTTGTCCAGCTCGTCGTGCATCAGCCGCTGGCCGTTCAGTACGCGCAGCCGTTCCGCCACTCGCTCATACTCGCGCTTCGCGGCCTCCGCGGTATCCAGGCGTTGCTGTGCAGCACGTACGTCGCCCTGGGCCCCGACCACGATCAGCTCGCTGGATCGGGAAGCTTCGGTCGCGCGCTCGAAATCGGCGCGAACGGCATCGTGTGCAGTCTGCGAGAACTCGCGCGTTGCGCCGGCGTTGCGCAGCGTATCGCGTTTCGCAATCGCCCTCGCCAGTTCCGCGTCGATTCGCGCTCGCTCGACCTGCGCTGCCGGTGCGCGCTCGACCGCGGCCTCGAGCCGCGCGGCACGAAGGTCCATTGGTGCGAGACGCTCGATTTCCCTGCGCACGTACGCGTGACGCTCGGCATCGTACACGGCGCTGATCGAGTTGATCTCCGCAAGCATCTCGGCGCGACGTTGGTCCTTCGCCGCAATCTCGCGTTCGAGAGCCGGCAATTCGTGCACGGCAGCCTGCACCTTGGCAAGCTTCCGCTCGAGGGTCGTGAGGGCCGTAGCGAGGCCGCGCCGCTTCTCCTCAAGGGTCGATACGCCAGCCGGAATCGCGGCAAGCTGATCTTCGCGGTCCCGATAGTACTGGCCGTCCACGCGCAGCGTCTCCAGCTGCTCGGCCAGGTGCGTCACGACAGATCGGAAGTTGGCGCCGAGTACACGGTTGCATGTTGGACAGATGCCCTCTGCACCCAGCTCGACGATGCTGTCGTGTTGCTCCTTCACGTCCGCGTACTGGCGCCGCAGCTCCTGCAGCTTCGTTTCCGCTTCCTGTTTGTCGCGTACCCATTCGGTGCGCAGCGTTTCAAGCGTCTGCGACGTCTCCTCGAACTGCGTACGAGCTTGCTCCAGCTCGAGCGTCACGGCCTCTTCCAGAGCTGGTGCTGTCTCGAGTCGTCCCAGCCGATCACGCAGGCGAATCAGCTCGTCCGCCAGTGCGCGCTCGTTTTCCATGAGCGCGAGGCGTCGACCTTGCTGGCGGAAGAGCTCGTCCAGACCAAGCAGCTCCTGACGCAGAGCAGGCAGCGGCGCAATTGCCGCGCGCAGCGCCGCCAACTCCTCGTGCACGGTCGCGATCGCGATCAGTTCCGAGGCCAGGCGCTCTCCGTCTCTCGTGAGATCCGAAACCTCACGCTCGACGATCGTTATCTCGGCGAGCAGTCGTTGCCACTGCTCGCGCTCGCGCTGCGCCTGTTCCCACAAGGGAGTCACACGCCGCAGCTCCGCGAGCGCGATCGAATGACGCGTCCCGGCTTCGTTCGAGCGGGCAATCGCAGCCTGCAGACTTGCGGCCGCCGCCGACAGTGCGCCTGTGATCGCCTCCGGTTCAGGCATCGCGGAGCGGAGGCCGGCGATTTCGGCGCCGATACGCCTGCGTGATTCGCGTGCGATCTCCTGTGCGGCACGCAGTCGCTCGTAACCCAGCACTCGCGACAGGAATTGCGCGCGCTCGGTGGTACCCATCGCCGCCATCACGGCGAGATCCTTCTGACCCGTAAAGTACGTATTGAAGAATTCGCCGCGCGACATGCCCATGCGTCGCGCGACGAGCTCGTTCACGCCGCTGATGGAATTGGCGACTGCAGATTCGGATCCGTCCAGATAGAGCGACGCGGTCGTCAAGCCGCGCTTCACTCTGTAACGATGTCCACCAAGCTCGAAATCGAGCTCTACCTCGACCGGGGCACGTGGGCCCGCGCCGAGGAACCGGACTCCGTCCCGTTGACCACGGATGGCTGGCTGGCCGTACAGTGCCCACGCGATTGCTTCGAGCACCGTCGTCTTGCCGGAGCCGTTTGGTCCGATGATCGCGGTGATGCCGCGATCGAACGTCATCTCCGTCCGCGCGTGCTGGCGGAAGTTCAGCATGCGAAGACTGTTGATCTTCACAGCGAGTCGCTCACAGGAATGGCCGTCGCCGCAGCATCGGCCATGGTCAGATACTCCATGCCGAGCGACACGAATGCAGCACGATCGATCTCCGCGGAAATCGGTCGTGATTCCAGCTTGTCGCGCAGTATCTCCGGCAGTGACGGACGCCTTCCCGGCGCCCCACTCGCACTGCGAAGCACGAGCTCCGGGCGTCGCACGTCGAGGTTGAAGTGCAATGCACGCCGCTTCACGTCGCGCACAGCCTTGGGGTCCATCTGACGCGCAACGTGTCGCGACACGTTGGTGATCACGAGCCGGGCGACGTTGTCGTCTATGGGCACGCGCGCGTTATCTACTCTTTCTCGTATTGCCTCGTCGAGCTCCCGCGCCGTCATCGACATGCCATCGAGCCGCGGAAGGTCCACCAGCGGCCGGGAGACGGTGAGTGGATGAAAGGTGTGGGTCGCCGTGTCGAGGTCCCACTCGATGATGCCCTTTCCCCCGCGAACCGGATCGTGCAATCCGGCGGCCCGCTCCTCGTGAATCTCGCCCCACGGATTGGCGCTGGTGTAATCGATCGAGCCGGAGTAGTAAGCGTTCGGCGCCACTTCGCGGTGAACGTGATAGTGGCCGAGCGCTACGTAGTCCCAGCGCGTCGGCTCGATCTGATCCTTGCTTATCTCGACGCTGGCTCGCTCCATGCGCCGCGCGTAATCCGGCAGTACCCCCTCAACCTCACCGTGCAACAGCAGAATATTCCGCTGCGCGGCCGGATCGGGTGTAAGCGCCGGAACGCCGCTCGGCATGTCCGGGACCGCCAGAATCGAGACGCCCTGCTCCGGAAACTCCAGTCGCTGTGCATCACCTTCAACGACAG
The DNA here is from genome assembly GCA_027307165.1 of Gemmatimonadota bacterium. GTDB lineage: Bacteria > Gemmatimonadota > Gemmatimonadetes > Gemmatimonadales > Gemmatimonadaceae > Fen-1247. The sequence goes on from DAHUXM010000025.1 coordinate 51,899, forward strand.
TGATTCCGAGCGGCGAGAACAGGCGAAGAATGCAACCCGTTTCCGCCGTGCGCGGAGTGTCGTGATTTCCAGCAACCATCACCACCTTCGCATCCGGCAACGACGAAACGAGACGCGCGAATTGCAGGAAGGCGTGCAGGATCGCGGGATTGGACGGGCGCACCGTGTGAAATACGTCGCCCGCGATGAGAACGAAGTCGGGACGCAATTCGATGGTGCGGTCGATCGCCCGCTTGAACGTGCCGGCGACGTCGGCTTCACGCTGATTGATTCCAGCGGGAGTCAATCGCTGATACTGCCGATAGCCAATGTGAAGATCGGCGAGATGAACCAGCCGCATCGCGGTCAGTTCCCCACCAGTTCCATGAGCGACTGGACGATGCGCATGCGTGCATGGATCGGCGGCCGTCCCAGTGGATGCACGTCCGACACCACGCTCACGACCATCTGCGAATCGGTAATCCAGCCCAGGCGGCGGTCCACCTGCATCGTGCCCTCGATTGTTCCGAAGGTTTTCCCCACGGTTCCGGCTCCGTCCTGAGCGTGATCATGCGTCACGGCCCCGTGGAAAGATACGTACGCCACGGCGCCGCGTCCGGCCAGTGAATCCAGACGGAACGTGGTGCGCACGTCCGCGGTGCTCGGCCCGCTGGTGCTCAGCGGTACCCGCATGTCGCGTACCCACGTATGACCGACCGCAACAGGATGTGAAGGAAGCATAGACGGCATCTGCGTCCCGACCCCGAAGACCTCGCCTGAGCCAGCCCCGACGTTCATCCCGCCACTCTCATCCACGCGCAGGCGAACGGTGCGGCCTTCCAGCGCACGCTGAGCCTCGCGAAGCGGTCGCAGCGCAACGTTGGATGGAAAGACCCGCACAGAGTCGGTCACCGAAAGAAGATCCGTGTATCCGTGCGCCCGCTGCAGCACGATCGCCCGCGTCCAGACACGCATCTCTCCCGACATCGTTTCGGGCGGATCGCCCGACTCCATCTCGAATCGCTGCTCCAGCTGCATGCGCAACGTGTCTCCCGCGGGCGGAGCGATCTTCAGCGTAACGGTCTGAGCCAGCAACGGCGCTCCTGCCAGTCCGCACACCAGGAAAAGTGGTAACAAGCCACCCACTCCGCGGATCACCGGTCAGGCTCCGTATGGATCGTCGTTCGGTGCGCCGCGAAGCGCGGCCACCTGCGGCCGCTGCTGCACGGACTGCGTGATTCGTTTTGGCAACCGCGCGCGGAAGGTGCCGAGCACGTCCGCTGGTCGCTCCTTGAGAGTCACTGCGAGCGCGCGAAGCACGTCGCCCTCATCGTGCAACCCGATCGCGTCTTCCACAGCCTGCAGCGTGATCGAAGAATCGCGCGCACGGAGCGCGCGGTATACCGCCGCTTCCAGCGACACTTCTCCGCCTTGCGGATATTGCTCCGCCCCGAGACGACCAGCCATGACCGCCGGCCGCGGGAACCGCACGAATATCGGCTGGGTGAAATGCGGATGCCGGATCATAAGCTGCCCCTTCTCGAGCGTCGCGAGCTTGGTCCGCGTTGCAGGCGAGAGCACTGCGTAACCCGGTGCACTCAACTCGTCCGCATCCATTCGTCCGAATACCGAGGTGCCCGAGTTGCCCACGACTCTGCGATGCACCTGGGACCTGAACTGCTGCGCACTGAACAGCACCAGCCCCAGATACCGCCCCCGTTCGGCGATGTCCAGCAGCATCTTGCGCACGTACGTGTCCGGCCCGTCGCCCGGCGCATACTTGTTCAGCTCGTCGACGAACACCACTACATGCTTCACGCCGAGGTCGCGCCGCTCCAGATGCTCCCGTAATTTGGACACTATGCGCGCGAAGATCAGATCCTGCGCATCCTCCTCCAGATTCGCGACATCCACCACATAAGTCGCGCGATCCTCGAACTCGCCAAAAGGCAGATCGCTCACCGGCCCCGAGTCGGTAACCAGCCCCGCACATCTCACCGATATATTGGACAGGCGGTTGCGAACTTTGCGGATCGTCGCAACGTGATGAGTGCGCCAGCTTTCCTTGTTGCCGTTCTCGAGTCCGCGCAACACGTCGCGAAACCAGTCTTCCAGGTCCGCAAAAGACTGCACAACATGCGGCCGCGCGAGCATGGGATCGGTGAATGTCTGATCGATGACGCTGCGTGTTATGAAATCGATCAGCGCGTCCGCCTTCGCGTCGATGTCGTCCCGATTGAGCAGCACCTCGGCGTACTGCAACACCTCGCGCAACCCCCAAGTGAGCGGAGTCACGTTGTGCGCGAGCGTCTCGTTCGACCGCAGAGTGTTGAGAGAGAAGCCGCGTGCCGAGTAGGGTGCGTAGTATTGAACGTTCTGAAACGGCCGCGCCGGAACACCCATCTTGTCGTACAACGCCCTGTCGCCGTCATCCAGCTTGCCCGGCAGATCGAGAAAGCAGAGATCCGGCCCCTTCACGTTGAAGCATACCGCGGCAATCGATCCGCGGCTCTCCGGAAAGTGCGTGAACAACGATGCAAGTATCCACTCCACCGCGCTCGTCTTAGTCGCCAGGCCCGATACGCCAGTGATATTCAGATGCGCTGCTTCCGGCCCGACGAGAAAATCCGCGTCGAGAAAAATCGTCGCGTCCGTTCCACCAGCGCGATACACCCCGATCGGAATCCCCGTGTGGCCGCCGTCGCGCAGATAACCATCCATCCGGAGCGCGATGTTGACGTCTTCCTCCTGCGCGAGAAACACATCGCCCATCGGCACCGGCTGCAGCGGCTCCTCGGGGATCTGTCGCAATACCGCCGCGCTGTAAAGCCGGATCTCCGACCGCTCTGCAGATGCGAACCCGGCCGATCCTGGTGCACCATCATGCCCCAGCACATCGTGCATCGGCGTGAGCAGATCGGTGTAGCTGAAACCCTCGGTCACGATTCCGTAGATGTGCGGAATCTGCCCTTCAACCGGCCGGCGCCCATCGACGCGCACTATCGTGCCAATGCCTACCGGCGAATCCAGCGCTGTCCAGAAATGAAATTCGTGCGGCGTGTTGGGCTTCCGCTCTGTCGCGACGACCCTTCCAAGTATTTCGCTCACGCTATGGCTCGCAGAAACTGCTCGCAGTCACGAATCCCGTATGCCATCCGGTCCCATCGGCCGTCGGGCAATGACAGTGGCGTCACTTCGCCCAACACCCAGCGCGACACTTCATTGGCGCGCTCCGCAACATCCTCCGTCGGAGAGACCTCGATGCGAACAAGTCCGAACATCGCGTCATGTCCGCGTGGATCGCGCAACCGGAGATACCAGCTGATCACCGGACTCCGCTGCCTCGCCGACAACGCGAATACGGAGCTGCGCTCCCCTCGCTTGAGTGACATCACCACGTCCAGCGCATCTCCATCGGCGAACAGAGTCTGATGACTCTTTACGACACCGACCGCACAACTCGCTGCCGCCACACGCCCGCTTCCGCTGATTCCGCCATCGATGAACAACGGCTCAGAGCCATCGGCACACCATAGCTCTGCGAGCTTGCGCTCGGCTTCGTCGCGATCCCGTCCCACCCGCTCGAATGCAACCGCGCGCAGCGCCGCCGGATGACGCGATACCAGCTCTCCGGTGGCGGCGTCGTGACTGGTATCCACGATCTCGAAGCCCCCCGTCTCTGTCTGACCTTCGCATTTGAGGAGCGTCAACGGCATGTACAACCGTCGCGACACGATCGGTGTGCGATGGCCCCACGTGACGAACCGACGGTTGACGCGAACGCGCACGACCGCCGCCACTGTCCCATCGACTATCGGAATGCCATTGCGATGACATGCGATTCGGGCACGCTGGATTCCGTCCAGAAAACCCGCGAAGCGAACCTCGGGCTCACCGGTTATGCGATGCGCACGCAGCCTCTGCCCTTCTATGCACTGCGCCGCTGCGATGCGCGGCGCCTCGTTGTACGCGCCGGAGTAACTCTCGTCAGCCGGCGCGTCCGACTGAACTATCTCGACATCCGGGAGCAGGGATTGGATCGCTCGCAGTACGTCAATTGACACCGATGTCCCACGCTTGCTCCAGATCACCCTTCGAGTACACTCGGAATGCCGTCAGGGTCTGTGTCTTCTGCAGACCCGGCGCCGTGGAAACCTCTTCGGTTACCACGCGGGCGACGCTTTCAAAGTCGGGAACCTCCACAAGAGCGACGAGATCCCAGTCGCCACTCACGGAGTACACGCGCGATACCCCTTCAATCCCGGCCAGCTTGGTGGCACATTGCGGGATCCGCTGCGGGTCGGCCCTCACCAGCACGATGGCGGAGATCATCCCATAACATTACCGAGCGAACACCGAATGGAACAGGCCGAGCGCGGCACGGCTTCACGCAGCCAGAACGTCGTCCACTTTCTCCCGAGGACGACCGATGCGCTGGTGCGCGTCATAACGCCCGCTCTCGAGCGCATGGATGCAACCCAGTCCTCTCTCCAGATCGTGGTCGTGACGCCCGACGCGGAGACGGCCGTCATCGTGGGCGACGTCGTCAGCCGCTTCGCTGGCGCCCAGGGAATCGAGGTCCTCCCGGTCACCTCCGCCAACCGCGCCGCCCGCATGCTCGCCGAGCGTCCGGTCCACGCCGTCGCAGGGCCCGCAATCGAGCTCCAGACCCTCATCCAGCGTTCCGCGATCAAGCTCGATGAACTTCGAACAATTGTTCTGGCATGGGTAGATGACGAGATGGCCGAGACGCCGGCAGCCTTCGCCGCCCTCGAATCGCTCTTTGGCGAGCTCCCAAAGACCGCTACTCGGGTAATGATTGCCCGCCGCGCCACACCCGACGCCGAGAAGATCATCGATGCACACCTGAGAACCGCCAGGCGGATGACGCCGCCCGACGCCGAAGCCGGCGCGGCGCCCCAGATCTCACCGGCGGCACCATCGGTCCATTACGTCAGCATCAGCTCTGCATCGCGTCCCGCGGCACTGCGCCGGCTTCTGGACGAGCTCGACCCGCCCTCGGCCGCGATAGTCGTCCGCGACGCAGCGTCAGAAGCAGATGCCGTCCAGACCGTCCGGAGCCTCGGCTACCGCCGCACCGACGATCCGATCAGGATCGCGCGTTACGACGCTATTCCGGCGAGCCATACCGTAATTCTGTACGACGCGCCGGTGATGCCGAGCGAGATCGCGTCCGCCACGGCAATCGGCCCCGTTCAGATCGTCGCCCTCGCGACCCCGCGCGACATGATCCCGCTGCACGAGCTGGCGGAATCACTGCTCCCGCTGACACTCGAAGGCCCCGGCTCGGCTGCGCGCTCGCGCGATTCACAGCTGCGCGAGGAGCTGGCGATCGTACTTTCGCAGGGCGTTGCCACACGCGAGATGCTGGCGCTGGAACCGTTGCTCGACCGTTACGACGGAATCGAGATCGCCGCGGCGGCAGTACGGTTGCTCGACGTCGAGCGCACACGCAGTGCCGCCGCACCACGCCAGCTCCGACTCGTGGCAGCAGACTCCACGTCCGCGCAGTCGCGTGAGAATCGTGGCGGTGAGCGCGGCTCGCGCCCGCCACGCGAGCGTGAGTTTCGTGGACCACCGCGCGGTGGCCCACGTCCGGAACGTACCGAGCGCAAGGAATGGACGCCACGTCAACCGCGCGAGGGAGGAAGCGCGCACGCCGGCAGCGATCGCCGCGAGCGCAACCTTGGCCGCGGTCCCCGTTCTGGTGGACCGGGGCGCGACGATCGCGGTCGCCCGAGCGGTCCTCCACGTCGTCCACGGCCGTCTGAGCGGTAACGCGGAGTGAGTGTCGCATGCCAGCACACCGGCGGCTGGATCGAGGTGGTCGCCGGCGTCATGTTCAGTGGCAAGAGCGAGGAGCTCATTCGCCGAATCCGGCGCGCACTCATCGCGCGCAAGCGCGTCCAGGTATTCAAGTCACGTCTGGACGAGCGCTACGCTGGAATCAATGCTGTCTCGAGCCACGACGGGCGTACCGTGGAGGCGATTCCTGTGGACACGGCTGCACAGATCGCCCAACGACTGGATCCCACCGCGCAGGTGATCGGGATAGATGAAGCGCAGTTTCTCGATCCGGGAATCATCACACTCGTCACGACGCTCGCTGACACCGGCCGGCGCGTGATCATTGCCGGCACCGACACCGACTTTCGTGGCGAGCCGTTCGGCGCCATGCCGCAGCTCATGGCGATCGCCGAGATCGTGGACAAGCTGCACGCGATCTGTGTGCTCTGCGGCGGACCCGCAACACGCAATCAGCGACTTATCGACGGCAAGCCTGCGCCGTACGAGAGTCCACAGATCATGGTCGGCGCGGCCGACCGGTACGAAGCGCGCTGCAGGATGTGCCACAGCGTGCCGCGGCTGGACGCCGCGCAGGTGCGCATGTTCTGAGGCTCCTCCAAGCCGATCACGAGCCTGCGGGATGGGTCGCGCTGTCAAGAACATTCCCGGCCGTGCAGTCGCGACGGTCGTTGACGAACAGCAGCAAACAAGAACGGCCCCGGTAGATACCGGGGCCGTTCTGCAGTGTCACACGTTCCGATGGCTACGGTGTCAGCGAGTTGTACAACGCTGCCACGTCGAAACCCGCCGGATCGATTTCGTAATATCTGTTATCAGTGTACCGCCCTGTCGTGGGGAAGTACGGCGGTGGATTGTACAGCGCGCACTTGTCGTAGCTGTATCGCTTGGCGAATCCGGTTCCATTGGATGTTCCAACAGCGCCGCGCTGCTGCTGAATTATTCCGCCGGTCAGATACAGGCAGCCGCGGCCGTTGTTGGTTCCTTCGCAATCGTTCGCGTTTGTCGGCCCCGACGCGTAATTCTCAACGCCGAAGGCCGTGTTGAGCGCCATCATGACACCCTGCACGAAGACGTCCTTGGTGTCATCCATGTTTCTGTAGCCGACGCCGGATATGTTCAGTGGATCCTGCAACGCGTTGTCGGCAATGAATATGTTGTTGCCGGAAATTATTCCGAGCATGTCAGCCGTGCAGTTGTTGAGCGATGGATCCGTCACGTATTTCGTATCGCGCAGAATCGCGACGTTACCGGTGGCGTACAGCGTGACGCGGCCGCGGAGCGTGCCGCTCAAGCCCGTGGTTCCCGCGACATAGATCACGCCCTTGGTGCCAGGATTGAGTCCGCGGTAAAGCGGGTATAGATACTGTGCCTCCGCCGGGTACAATGCAGTCAGCTGAGGAGCGACGGACCCTCCGTACGGCTTCCAATAGCCGACAGTATTCAGAGTTGTACCTGGGAAGAACGTCGTGCTGTCACCAGCGATCTTCTGTGCTACCGCAAGAACTTGCGCGGCTGTCTTGGTTGCCATGCCGACGGTATCAGTGGCATAGCCAGCACCCGGCTCACTACGGTAGCTTACCGCGCGCAGATTGGGATCTCCGCCCAGATAGCAGCGGGCGGACGACTGCTTCATCACGTACGCTGTCATTCCGGATCCGCTCGTCAGCGACGTAATGACACTTCCGCTGTAGAGGCCCGACTTGCTGAGGGCGGTCTTGAACCACGCCCTGGTATGCTCCGAAAGAGGAACGAACGCCGGGTGAGACGGCGATCCCAGCCCCGTTCCGGTGCTCGTAAACGTGTATGCCGCACCGCAATTGTCCGCGGTCGAGTCTCCGCGCACCCACCGCGCGGTCTTGCCATAGTACACCCTGAAAAATCCGTCGTCGGCGCCATTGATCGGCAGGCCGGCAACGCCGCCGGCTCCACCGTTGTACGGGCGCGCGACGAACTCGATGCGCATCAGAGTGTTGTCGATCGTGCTGGAGTTGGGCGCAGTGAAATTGAATCCACCCGAAGACGCATATCCCGGCAGCGAGCTGAGCGCTGTGTTGTTGGGAAGCGCGATCGGCTTCTGGTTGGCAGAATAACCCACATCGAACGTGCCGTAGCCGGCGCCAAGTACTGCACCCGCCGTTCCTACCGTACCGTGAAAACGCGCGCCACCGGACCCGATGTTGATATTGTCATTGGACCAGACGGGGCCCCACAACTGGTCGTTGTTGTTGAAATAGATTATGGAGCCGTTATTCGTTTCCTGGTTGGACCAGTAGGCGAACTTCGCGAAGCTCTCCTGTGCCAGCTCGAGTCGGCGCACGACCTCCGCACCACTCTGATTCTTCGCGACCGCCACGACGCTCACGAACCGTCCGAACTGCCCGGTATTCGAGCTCGTCGGCCCCAGATACATGCTCACCGTAATTCCCGGGACCACCTTGCCGTCCGCGCCAAGTATTGTCGCGTTGCTGGTGACAGTGGTGTAGCCCGAATCCGGCGCAGCGTACGGATCGAAATTGAGCGTGCTCTTGCCCATCGCGAGCACTGCCTCGGCAGCGTAACGCAAGTCACGCTCCTGATCGTACGAGTTCGCGAGTATCTGTTCGTTGCCGCCGAGATAGATCGCCGATGTCGCGAGGCTCGCCAGCGACAGCGTGAGCACGAGTGTCAATATCAACGCGGAGCCGCGGCGCTCGACGCCGGGTCTCATCGTGCGCCTACTCTTCCACGCGCGGTACTTGACCGCTATTTGCGTAAGGTGCTTGGCGTACATTCTTCCCCCGATTATGGAACAGTTACCTGATTACTCACCGCAATTGGAGAGAACTGGCCGCCACAATCTTCAGCAGCCACTCCGTAGACCCACGTGTTGGTACTCGACACCTGAGTGTCAGTGAACGTGTAAGTCGACTGTCCCGCGGGTATCGAGGCGAGCGGATCTGCAAACACGTCACCTACCAGACGTCGATAGATCACGTACTTCTCCACATCCTTTTCGCCGCCGCCGTCATCGGTCGCGCGACCCCAGCTCAGCACTACCTGATTGGATGTCGGCGCGACAGCAGTCACCGACTGCCCAAAGACCGGCGCGTCGCCGCACGTCGCGTGATTCAAGAGACCGGCATTGAGCAACCGGATCGATGCATCCGCCGGCCGTTGAGTCTTGGTTCCGTCGCGCTCGATGAAGCTGCCAATCAAATGAACCTTCACAAAGCGAATCTGATCGGTGAGGGCCGATGACCCGGTGTCGGCCGGCGACCCATGTACGGGAACGTGAATTGCCGGGAGCGACGACGCCGGAACGTCGACGACGGCACCAGCAGCGTTGATTATCTGATACGTAAATGGAGGAGTGAGCGGATCGAGCAACATCCCGCGCGCCAGCGTGTCGATCGGCATCGCGTTCACGCGCCGAAACAGTGCGTACCGGCCGCTCGAACCCGGACTGTTGTCCGGTGCGACCCAGAAGGAAATGGTTTCCGCAGCGCTCGGCGGTCCGCCACGAAAGTACGAGGTCGTCGGCCAGACGGTCGACGAGAGCGGTAGAGTGATCTGATGCGCCGGCGTCATGCTCATCGTAGAGCCGGCCGGTAGATCGGGATCGTAGTACACCGCGCCGAACGCTCCGCCTTCGGCTGCCGTATCGCGCGCTGCGTAGTCTGCATCGAACGTCACGGCGAATGGATCGGCCTGCACGAGCAGCGGTTGCTGATCGGAAACACCGGCACCGGCCACGCGTATCTGCCGCTCCATCGTCGAGATGGCGAAGCGCACGTTCTGCTGAGCGTCGGATCGTCCAGCGGTGCTGCCCATTGCCTGCACCTGTGAACGGAAGAGTGGAACGGTCATGGCGAACACCAGCAGCAGAATGGTGATCGACAGCATGACTTCCAGCAGCGTGAATCCGCTGCGCCTCCGTCCCGCACGGTGGGGGGCATTCGAGCTCGCGGCGATGGTCATCGCATTCATGTCAGAACGCGGCTATCATCGTCGTACGCTTGATCGGCGTGCCGAGTCTGGGATTGGAGACGGTTACGGTAATCGTCTTGTAGTCGTAGAGGTCGCTCGACCCGCCGCCCGTGTGCGTGACCTGCGTCGTCCTCGTGTAGCCGACATATGGTGTCGCGAGTACCACCGTACCAGGATAGAGCGTGTCGATCGCAGTGTAACGCGGCGCATTCTTGATTTCTTCGAGCCGTTGCGACGCGAGCTCGTTCGCGGTGTTCTTGACGTCACTGACGGCGGCGATACGCGCGAATTTACCCATGAAGCTCGCAATGCTGAGCATCGCGGTGGCGAGAATCGTCACTGCGATCATGACTTCGACGAGCGTCATTCCCTTTCGTACGCCCTTGATCATAGTCCTGCTCCTATCCAGGTGCTCCCATTGTAGCGGTACGACTGCACGCGCCCGGTTGCCTGTCGAACGTGAATCGCGCGCATGTCAGACTTGTTGATTCGATAAGAGGACAGATACAGCTCCAGCTCACTGCTCACCGCACCGTCACGATGGTAGTAGACGGTAGGGTAGTTGTCACGACTGGCAAGGCTGCTGCCGACGACGGATGCACTGGCGCTGAGCTGCACTCCGACGGGCGGGAGAATGAAACGAGTCCCATCCTCAAGTTGCGTCCAGCGAACGGTCTCTCCGGGGTCCACCTGATGATTGTCGTTTGCGTCGTAAACCACGCGTATGCGTCGCCCGGTTGTGTCAAAGCTGACCATGACGTCGGTCTGACGCACGATCGCGACTCGCTGGGCCTGCTGAAGCGCGATCTCCACCGTGCGCATGCCCGTATCCGCGTCGAATTGTGCGGCCTTGAGGCGTGGCAGAGCGAGTGCGGCCAGAATGCCCACGATGGACACCACGATCAACATCTCGATTAGCGTGAATCCCGCGCGAACGGTTTTCGCCATACTGAGAAGGTAGGGTTATCGGGTCGCGTGAGTCGTCACGCTCCCGGACGGTCTTGTCACTAAATGCGAGTATCGGCGTCCATAGTGACAACCAAAGCATTTGAAAACATCCACGTGAGCGTCATCGTCACTCTGACGAGCCATCCAGGGCGCCTTGCCCGGATCCGGTCCGCCGCGCGCGACAGCCACACGGTTATCGCCTGCGACAGCTGGGAACAGATTTTTTCCACATGCCGTGACCGGATGGTTCACGCCGCGGTTCTGGACCTCGAAACGGCGGCGTCGCCGAGCTTCGACTCCATCCGCCGGTTCAAACGGATGAATCCAACAGTTGTGCTCATCGGATACACGACCTGCACCCTCGAAAGGGTACATCACATTTTTGACGCAGGGCGCTACGGTTTCGAGGCCCTCGTCATCGCCGACATCGACGACGGGCCGTCGGCATTCTCACGCGCAATCGAGAGGGCCTCGGCGCGGGGTGTCGCGGCGATGGTGAGGAACAACCTGGCGCCAGCCGTCGATCCGATGGCCACGGACGCCTTGCTGACAGCGATCACCCGAGCCCATGAGCGACTCACGCCGGCGAGCCTGGCGCAGGAGATGGGGGTCGGCGGCCGGCGGCTCTCGCGCGCACTTGCAGCATCGGGATATCCGTCGGCGCACAAGCTCATCATGTGGGGAAGGCTCATCGTTGCGGCGGCGCTCATGGACGGAACGCGCCACAGCACTGACCGGATCGCGCTTACCTTGCGCTTTCCATCGGGCAGCGCATTCCGCAACAACTGCCGGCGCTACCTGGGAGCCAAGCCGTCGGAAATCCGTGCGCGCGGCGGTGCGACGCTGGTTTTCAGCCTGCTGCGCGATGGAATTGCGGCGAACCTTCAGTCTTCCGACCTGTAGCTGCCCGACGTCCCGCAGAGGTTCATCCGGCCCCGATATGGCGGCGCCAACAGTTTTCCGTTTACAAGCGTCGGTCCATTCATACTTTAGTTGGTGATGCTATACATAGGCTTGACTGGCAACATTGCGAGCGGAAAGTCGGAGGCTGCGGCCCGATTCGCGCGTTACGGGGCGACCATAGTGGACGCGGACGTTCTGGCTCGTGACGCGGTCGCGGTCGGTTCGCCGGCGTTCGAGCGCGTCGTCGCTCGTTGGGGCAAGGGAATTCTGGCCCCTGATGGAACCCTCGACCGGGAGGCATTGAGGCATACCGTCTTCGCCGACCCGGCCCAGCTGGAAGAGTTGAACGCGATAGTCCACCCTGGCGTCAACAAGCTGCGCCGGAAGATGGTGGCCGAGGCGCGGAAGCGCGGCGACGCGGTGCTGATCTATGTGGTGCCGCTGCTGTTCGAGCGACGGCTCGCGGGCGAGTTCGATCAGATAATCCTGGTCGATGCACCAAAGGAGCTCCGGCTGAAGCGGCTGGTGGAGCAGCGCGGCATTTCACCCGAAGATGCCGCCAATATGATCTCGGCCCAGATGCCCGCCGAGCTCAAGCGCGCGCGCGCGAACTTCGTAATCGAGAATGACGGTTCGCTCGAGCGGCTGGACGAGCAAGTGACGGACGTGTGGGCGCGGTTGACAGCCTCCGGCGCCCGGTCTAGCTTGGCGGTCTGAGCGGCGCGCGGCGCCGTTCCCCCATTACGCTCCATATCGAGGCATTGACGCGTGGCCAACGTTCCCGGCGACCTGCTTTACACGGCTGAGCATGAATACATTCGCGATCGCGGCGACGGCATCGTCGAGGTCGGCATCACCGACTACGCTCAGGGCGAGCTCGGCGACGTCGTCTATCTCGAGCTGCCGAAGGTTGGTACTTCCTTCGCGAGGCACGACGTGTTCGGGACGATCGAGGCGGTGAAGGCTGTTTCGGAGCTGTTCGCCCCGCTGGCTGGTGAGGTCACGGAAGTGAATACCAGGCTGGATGGCGAACCGGCGATCGTGAATAGCGATCCCTTCGGCGAGGGCTGGATGATCCGGTTGAAGGTCAAGGATCCGGACGAGCTGGCTACGCTGCTAAAACCTGACGCCTACAGCGCGCAGATAGGCTGAGACGTGTCGTCGTTCCCGCGAAAGCGGGAACCCATCTGTTGCCGACCAGCTTTCTGCGTCGATCGCATCAAGAGATCGATAACATGGATTCCCGCTTTCGCGGGAATGACGCGTCGTCTCAGGTCACGTACGAATCCGTCGGCGGGCAGGAGCAGATGAGATTGCGATCGCCGTAGGCCGACTCGATGCGCGCGGTAGCAGGCCAGAACTTGGAATCCCGCACCCACGGTGCGGGATAGGCTGCCTGGCTGCGGGGATATGGATGGGTCCACTCGTCGGCCGTGATGCGCGCGGCGGTGTGTGGGGCGTTCTTCAATAGATTGTCGGCGCGATCAGCGGTGCCACTCTCGATCGCTCGAATTTCCTCGCGAATCGCAATCATTGCGTCACAGAAGCGATCCAACTCGGCTTTGGACTCGCTTTCCGTCGGCTCGATCATCATCGTGCCGGCAACTGGGAACGAGACAGTCGGCGCGTGGAAGCCGTAGTCCATCAGCCGCTTTGCAATGTCCTCGACGTCGACGCCGCTCGTTGCCTTCACGACACGCGTGTCGATGATGCACTCGTGCGCGACGGTGCCGTTCTGTCCGCGGTACAGCACGGGGTAGTGTGGCTCGAGCCGCTTCGCCATGTAGTTGGCATTCAGTATCGCGATCCTGGTCGCCTCGACGAGTCCGTCCCGGCCCATCATGCGGATGTACGCATACGATATGGGCAGAATGCTGGCGCTTCCCCAGGGCGCTTCGGAAACCGCTCCGACAGTGTCGCGGCCGGGTTGATCGATGACCGGATGACCGGGCAGGAATGGCGCGAGATGCGACGCGACACAGATGGGACCCATGCCAGGTCCGCCGCCGCCGTGCGGAATGCAGAAGGTCTTGTGCAGGTTGAGGTGACAGACGTCTGCGCCGACGTCGCCCGGCCGGCACAGGCCGACCATCGCGTTCATGTTGGCGCCATCCATGTAAACCTGGCCGCCATTCGCGTGAATGATCGCGCAGATGTCCGAAATCGTCTCTTCGAAAACACCGTGCGTCGACGGATACGTGACCATGAGCGCAGCGAGATCGGCGCGGTGTGCTTCGGCCTTGTCGCGGAGATCGGCGACCTCGATGTTGCCGGACGGATCGGTCTTCACCACGACGACCGTCATGCCCGCCATCACCGCACTCGCCGGGTTGGTGCCATGCGCAGATTGCGGGATGAGGCAGATCTTTCGATGTGCTTCGCCGCGTGACTCGTGGTAAGCCGCAATGGCGAGCAGTCCCGAGTATTCGCCCTGCGATCCGGCGTTCGGCTCCAGCGATACGGCAGTAAAGCCGGTGATCTCGGCAAGATCGGCTTCGAGCTCGCGGAATAGCTGTGCATAGCCTGCAGTCTGATCCACCGGCGCGAAGGGATGAATCTTGTTGAACAGCGGCCACGTGATGGGCATCATCTCCGCGGTCGCGTTGAGTTTCATGGTGCAGGAGCCGAGCGGAATCATCGAGTGCACGAGCGAAAGATCGCGCGCCTGCAGGCGATAGATGTAGCGAAGAAGCTCGGTCTCGGAGTGGTACTTATTGAATACCGGATGCGTGAGGAACGCCGATGTGCGACGGAAGCGCTCATCGTAGCGTGGATCGGAAGCAGCCAGCAGTTCGTCGAAGTTGGTGTCGGTCGCGGAGGAACCGCTGAGCAGCTTGAGAATATCAACCACGTCGGCCAGACTGGTGGTCTCATCCAGCGAGATGCCTATCTCGTTATCACCGAGACGGCGAAAGTTGATGCGCGATTCGACAGCGCGCGTCATTACATCCTCACCCTTCCCTGCACCGAGATCGACGCGAAGCGTGTCGAAGTAGTCTTCGTGCACGATGCGCAAGCCGAGTCTACGAATTCCTTCCGCGAGTGCGGCCGTGAGCTGGTGGACGCGTTTGGCAATGCGCTCGAGTCCCTCCGGACCGTGATACACCGCGTACATGCTTGCGACGACTGCGAGCAGCACCTGCGCAGTGCAGATGTTGCTGGTTGCCTTCTCGCGGCGAATGTGTTGCTCGCGTGTCTGCAACGCCATGCGCAGTGCGGGGGCGCCGTCAGCGTCGCGCGAAACGCCGATGATGCGACCTGGGATCTGGCGCTTGTACTCGTCGCGTGTCGCCAGGAAGCCGGCGTGGGGACCGCCGTAGCCGAGCGGAACGCCAAATCGCTGGGTGTTGCCCACGACGATGTCGGCACCCCATTCTCCGGGCGGTGACAGCAGCACCAGGCTGAGCAGGTCGGCGGCGACGGTTACGAGCGCATCGTGCGCGTGAGCGTCGTCGCAGATCGAGGAATAATCGCGGATTGCACCGTCCGTGGCCGGGTACTGTACGAGCGCGCCGAACACCTGCGGACCGAACTCGAACCTGTCATACGGAAGGACGTGCACCGTGATGCCGCGCGCGGCGGCACGGGTCCGTACCACGCTGATGGTTTGCGGATGGCAGTCGTCGGCAACGAGGAATACTTCCTTCCCTCCCTTGCCGGCGAGGGCATGGGCGAGCCCCATCGCCTCGGCAGCTGCGGTGGACTCATCGAGCAACGAGGCGTTGGCGATGGGGAGTCCGGTCAGGTCAGCCACCATGGTCTGGAAGTTCAGCAGGGCTTCCAGGCGCCCCTGGGCAATTTCGGCCTGATATGGTGTGTAGGCCGTGTACCAGGCTGGGCTTTCGACGATGTTACGCTGGATGACTGGCGGAGTGAGGCAGTCCGAGAAGCCCATGCCGATGTACGACCTGAAGACCTTGTTGCGGGCGGCGATGCATCGGAGCAGCGCCAGCGTTTCCGCTTCGGTCCTGGCCGCCGGGATAGAGAGCTGGGTCCGGAGCCTGATTCGCTCTGGAACGGTCGCATCTATCAGAGAGTCGAGGCTGTCGTAGCCGAGGGTGGAGAGCATCTCGGATACTTCGGCCGGCGTCGGGCCGATGTGGCGGGGTGCAAATTGATCAGCGCTTTCGAGCGCGGAGGGAGCCTGAACGGAAGCCATCTATCGAGAGATTGGATTGTGCGGCGACGGCGGCATTGAGCGCCGAGGAGGTGCTCTGCAAGAGCGCCTTCAGCCCGTAAATTTAATCGTCTGTGGCAGGCCGTATTCGAGGGTGAATCTTGTGCGGCTGGCGGAATGGCGCGATGATGTAGCGCTGACGATACTCATCGAGGACAACCCAGACGCGACCATATCACTCGATGAATTCAACGCCACGTACCATTCCGCCGCGCATGCCTGACGGGCGCCGGACAGCGCTGTGCTGCGCGCTGGCCCTCACTGCGGGACTCTTCGCCGGTTGCAGCGAGAAATCACGAACCGAAAGCGGCGGCGGGACGCTGGTGGTCTCGACCGCATCCGACGCCGACAATCTCTTTCCACCGCTCGTGATGTCGAGCCAGGGTCGGCAGGTGGTGGAGCAGATATTCGAGCCGCTGGCCGACGTCGGCGATTCTCTGAACGTGTTCGGAGATGCCGGCTTCATTCCCCGGCTTGCGGACAGCTGGACCTGGTCGGCCGATTCGTTGTCGATCGCATTTCACCTGAACCCGCGTGCCCGTTGGCACGACGGGAAGCCGGTAAGAGCGAGCGACGTCCGGTTCACGCTATCGTTGGCCAAGAATCCAGCGGTAGCGGCGCCGATCGCTCCGCTGCTGTCAAACGTGGATTCGGTGAGCGTCACCGACTCACTGACTCCGGTGTTCTGGTTCAAGCGACGTTCGGCGCAGCAGTTCTATGATGCGGCCACGGTCGCGCTCATTGTACCGGAACACATCTATGGCGGAATCGCGCCGGCGGCGCTGGCGTCCTCGGACGTGCTGCGGCATCCGGTGGGGTCCGGGCGGTTCAAGTTCCGCCGCTGGGTCCCGAATGCGACGATCGAGATCGTGTCGAACCGGGAGCACTACCGTGCGCCGGCGAAGCTCGATCGCGTGATATGGACAATCGCGCCGGGAGACTTCAGCGCAGCATCGACGCGGTTTCTCGCTGGCGAGGCGGATTTCTTCCCGAGCGTCCGGCCGGACATGATGGCGCAGATCGCGAAATCGCCGAATCTGCGATTGGTCGAATATCCCGGGTTCAAGTTCGGCTACATGGTTTTCAACATGCGGGATCCGAAGAATCCCAAGGCGCCACATCCGTTATTCCACGACGTTGCGGTGCGGCGCGCGCTCACGATGGCGATCGACCGGGCGTCGCTGGTACGCAACGTATTCGACTCGCTTGCAATCCCGAGCATCGGCCCGACCGTACGCGCAATGGGAACGAGCGACACGACAATTGCACAGATACCCTACGACCCGGGCAGTGCGATGCGCATTCTCGACTCGCTCGGGTGGCGAGCCGCACCGGATGGGATACGAGTGCGCGATGGCAGGCAGCTCGCGTTCACGATCATGGTCCCCTCATCCAGCAAGGATCGCGAGCGTCTGGCGGTACTGATGCAGGATCAATTCAAGCGCGTCGGCGTCAAGGTGAGCATTCTCTCGGTCGAGCCGAACGTGTTCGAGCAACAGCAGGCGACGCACGCGTTCGATGCTGCGATCGAGACGTGGCTGGCAGACCCCAGCCCTGGCGGCATCCGTGAGAGTTGGGGATCCGAAGCCGCGCGAACCGAGGGAAGCAAGAACTACGGCGACTATGCGAATTCCGTCTTCGACACGCAGGTTGACAACGCGCTCGGCGCGCCATCGCGGTCGGCCGCACGCCTGTTGTTCTCGCGTGCGTTCCAGACGCTGATCTCGGACGCACCGGCGATCTGGCTGTTCGAGCCGCGCAACGTGGTCGGCATTCAGAAACGCATCCATACCGCACCGCTACGGGCGGACGCGTGGTGGGCCCATCTTGCAGACTGGTACGTTCCGGCCGACGAACAGATCGCGCGCGACCATGCGGGTGACGATATTGCGCCGCGGGCGGATTCACCGTCGTCGAAGGGGAGCAGCTAGCTTGGAGTTAGCGGGAAGGCGTAGTGTAGTCGGCACCGTCGTATCGCGCCTCTTGCAGGCAATAATCGTCGTCGCAATCGTCACGACGATCGTCTTCGTGCTCATCCACATCGCGCCGGGCGATCCATTCACGTCGGCGATGGACAACCCCAACGTCACCGAAGCAATGCGTGCCAGGTGGCGCGCGATGTACGGGTTGGACCAGCCGCTGCTGGAGCAGTATGTCCGCTACCTGAGCAACGTGGCACGCGGAAATTTTGGCTGGTCGTTCTCGATGCACCGGCCGGTCATCGACGTCTTGAAGGATGCGTTGCCCAACACGTTGCTGCTCGCCGGAACGGCGCTGGTGCTCGGCTTCGCCGGAGGAATCGGGCTCGCAGTGATTCAGGCAACCAGACCGGGATCCCGCACGGATCGCACACTCGGTGCGGGCTCGATGTTCTTCTACGCGATGCCGGACTTCTGGCTCGCGCTCATGATGATGCTGATCTTCGCGTACTGGCTTCCGTGGTTCCCCGTCGCCGGCGCCGTGGATCCGGTGATGCACGAGTACATGGGGCCGCTCGCGGCTCTGGCCGACAGACTCAAGCATCTGGCGCTCCCGGCAATCACACTTGCTCTGCTCTCCGGCGCGGCGGTGGCACGGTACCAGCGCGCAGAGCTGCTGCGCGTTCTCCCGGATGATTTCGTCCGCACCGCTCGCGCGAAAGGCCTGAGCGAGCGACGTGTGATGTGGGTTCACGTGCTTCGCAACGCGCTCATACCAACAATCAGCCTGCTCGGCCTTTCGCTGCCGGTGTTGTTCACTGGCGCGGTGTTCATCGAACGCGTCTTTGCGTGGCCGGGAATGGGCTGGGTGATTCTGAACGGTGTCGCGACGCGCGACTATCCACTGGTTACGGCGGGTGTGATCGTTGCAGCGGCAACTGTAACGCTCGGGAGCCTGGGAGCCGATCTGTTGTACTCCGTCGCCGATCCGCGTATTCGTGGACGCTGATACGCTGAGAGATCGGCCGCACTGGACGCACCGCATGGTGCGACACGCAGGCATTGCGTCAGGCGTCATCGCGGTCATCGTAGTCGTTGCCTTGCTCGCGCCGTGGGTAGCACCCTATGATCCGATTGCGCAGCCTGACATCATCGGGCTCAAGAATCTCGCGCCATCGTTCAGCCATCCCTTCGGCACCGATTCGTTCAGCCGCGACGTTCTGAGCAGATGCATCTACGGTGCGCGCATTTCGCTTTCGGTCGCCGCTCTTGCGACGGCGATCGCAATAACGCTTGGAACGCTCTATGGTGCGATTGCAGGCTACGTCGGCGGCGCGGTCGATGCGGTGCTCATGCGCATCGTGGACGCGGCGCTTTCGATCCCGCGAGTCCTGCTGCTGATCGCAATCCTGGCGTTGTGGAATGGTTTGCCACTCTGGTTACTCATAGTGGTGCTCGGAGCCACGGGCTGGTTCGGGCTCAGCAGAATGGTGCGTGCTCAGGTATTATCGATGCGCGAGCTCGACTTCGTAGCCGCAGCGCGAGCGCTGGGGGCATCGGGGCCCAGGATTCTTTTCCGTCACATCTTACCGAACGTGCTCCCCACCATTATCGTCGCTGCTACGTTGGGCGTGGGGCACGTGATCATACTCGAGGCGGGGCTTTCGTACCTGGGGCTGGGCGTTCAGCCGCCGAGCGCGAGCTGGGGTAGCATAATTCAGGATGGAGCCGATCAGATTGGCGCTGCGTGGTGGATATCGCTTTTCCCGGGACTGCTCATCGTCACGACTGCCATCGCGTGCAACGCGCTGGGCGATGCACTGCGTGCAGCATTCGATCCACGTGAGAACGCGGTGACGATGGCCGAGCTCGATTCATGACGGATCCGCTGCTCTCGGTCAGCGATCTGCGGACTTATTTCCACGACGGCGAGGTGGTTGCCCGTGCAGTGGACGGAGTCTCGTTCGACGTGGCAGAGGGCGAGACTGTCGCGGTGGTGGGTGAATCCGGCTCGGGTAAGTCGGTCACCGCGCTTTCAATTCTCAGGCTCATTCGCCCGCCCGGCAGGATCGAGACCGCCAGCAGCATCAGGTTTCAGGGCCGCGAACTTCTGCAACTGAGCGACGGCGAGATGCGCACCATCCGTGGCAACCGGATCGCGATGATATTCCAGGAGCCGATGTCGGCGCTCAATCCTGTGCTCACGGTAGGTGAGCAGATCGCGGAAGTAGTGCGTGTACACACCGACGCATCGCGTCACGATGCGTGGGAGCGCGCGGTGGAGATGCTCGCCCTCACTGGAATCTCGGCGCCACGCGAGCGGGCATCGGAATATCCGCACCAGCTTTCCGGTGGCATGCGTCAGCGGGTAATGATCGCGATGGCCCTCGTGCTGAAGCCAGCACTGCTTATCGCAGACGAGCCAACGACCGCCCTCGACGTCACGATCCAGGCACAGATACTGGAGTTGCTTCAGCGACTGCAGGAACAGCTTGGAATGGCAGTGTTGCTCATCACGCACGACCTTGGTGTCGTTGCAGAAGTCGCTGACCGAGTCGTCGTTATGTATGGCGGCGAGGTGGTCGAGCGTGCGACGATGACTGAACTGTTCGAGGCGCCGCAGCATCCATATACCGAAGGACTGATGAGTGCGATGCCCAGACTCGACCGTGACGCCGAACGACTCGTGACGATTCCGGGCGTCGTGCCGCCTTCAACTGCGTGGCCGAGTGGTTGTCGATTCCGGGATCGGTGCAGTTACGCATGGGATCGGTGCGCGACGGAACATCCCCCGCTCTACCCGGTTGGAGACGAGCACGAATCACGCTGTCATCTTGCCGTAGAGCCGCTGCGCCGGTCCGAATCGCATACGCCGTTAACTGTTCGCGTCGGCGCCGACTCGTGACGAGCGCGCGCACGAATCCGGCATTGCTGCAGGTCACGCGCCTGCGCAAGGACTTTCCAGTACGCCAGGGATTGCAGCACAGTCTCTTCGGGCGCAACGCCGCGGCGATTCGCGCTGTGAACGACGTCTCGTTCGACATAGCGCGGGGTGAAACGCTGGGTGTCGTTGGCGAATCGGGTTGTGGAAAGACGACGATGGGTCGCGCGATCCTCCGACTGATCGAGCCGACCTCCGGCTCCGTGGTCTTCGATGGGATCGACGTTGCAACGTTGCACGGCGCCGCGTTGCGTAGCATGCGACGGAAGATGCAGGTGGTCTTCCAGGATCCGTTCTCGTCGCTCAACCCGCGGATGACGGTCGGCGCGGCGGTGAGGGAGGGGATGTTGATCCACCATCTCGCCGAAGGCCGCGCTGCCGATCATCGGGTCAAGACGCTGTTCGAGGAAGTCGGGTTGAATCCGGATTATGCCTCGCGCTATCCGCATGAGTTCTCCGGCGGACAGCGGCAGCGCATAGGCGTCGCGCGAGCGCTCTCGGTCGAGCCGGAGATGATCGTCTGCGACGAGCCGGTGTCCGCGCTCGACGTATCAGTGCAGGCGCAGGTCATCAATCTGATGCAGGATCTTCAGCGAGATCGGGGCCTGACCTATCTGTTCATAGCCCATGATCTGTCGGTGGTGCGTCACATTGCAGATCGTGTCGCGGTCATGTATCTCGGGCGGATCGTCGAGACTGCGTCGGCAGACGATCTCTATTCCAACCCGACGATGCCGTACACACAGGCGCTGCTCTCGGCGGTGCCACGCCCGGAACCGGGCCGTCAGACGGCGCGCATCGTGCTACAGGGTGAGCCGCCATCGCCAGCGAACCCACCACCTGGATGCGTATTTTATTCGCGCTGCCAGCATCCGCTCAAGGATGACGACTGTACGCGAGTGGTTCCGCCGCTGGAAGAAAAGACGCCCGCGCACTTCGCTGCATGCATCAAACAGCCAAGCCAGCTGCCATAACCAATCCAGCATCTCCTCCAGCCTCACATCGCCATGGCAACACAGAAGTCAGTTTTCGACCAGCCACAAGCCGCGACGGTCACCCACGACGAGCCACCGACCGGGTTCGAGCAATGGACGGGGAACAAGGCGTTCTTCGGGCACCCGAGCGGCCTGTCAACGCTCTTCTTCATGGAGATGTGGGAGCGGTTCTCGTATTACGGGATCCGCCCACTGCTCGTGCTGTTCATGTCCGCGGCGCTCATGTCGGGCGGCTTCGGCTTCGACCGTACCGTCGCCTCGTCCATCGTCGGCATCTACGCGGCCTGCGTCTACCTGGCGTCATTGCCAGGCGGATGGATCGCCGACCGGTGGCTTGGATTGCAACGTTCCGTCTTGTGGGGCGGCGTGCTCATCGCCTGCGGACACATCTCGATAGCGCTATCGACGGTCTTCGCGCACTCGGCGTTTTTCGTCGGCCTCGTATTCATCGTGTTGGGCACCGGAATGCTCAAGCCCAACGTATCGGCAACTGTCGGCGATCTCTATCCTGAAGGCGGTGCGCGCAGAGATGCTGGCTTCTCGATCTTCTACATGGGCATCAATACCGGCGCGCTGATCGCACCGCTGATCACCGGCTATCTCGGAGAGCGCGTTGGTTGGCACTGGGGATTCGGCGCGGCTGGCGTCGGCATGATCATCGGCGTCATCATGTTCAAGTTGCGCATGACGCCAACGCTCGGTCCGATCGGCGCCGCCTCGACAGCAAGCGTCGCGGAGCAAACCAAGGTAAAGCGCATCACCTTCCCGAGCGTCGCGGTGATCGGCGTCATCGTTCTGCTCACTATCCTCGGAGTGATTCACATCAATCCCGTGGCGCTTGCTGAACGTATGGGATACGTGCTGCTGGCTCTCGCCGTGGTCTACTTCGCATACATGTTCTTCTTCGCTGGCCTCACCGCCGGGGAAAAGAAGCGAGTCGCCGTGATCGTCGTCCTGTTTGTCTTTGCAACGATCTTCTGGGCAGGGTTCGAGCAGGCACCCACATCTCTCAACCTGTTTGCGCACGATTTCACCAACCGCACGGTATTTGGCTGGGAAGTACCTACGCTATGGCTGCAGTCCGCCGAGTCATTCTTCGTCATCACGCTTGCGCCCGTATTCGCATGGATCTGGGTTGCTCTCGCGCGCAGAAGGCTTGACCTGTCGAGTCCCACCAAGTTTGCGATCGGTCTCGCATTCGCCGGCGTCAGCTTTCTTGTAATGCTCGTGGCGTCCAACCGCATCGTCGCGAGCGCGGCAGTGGGCGAGGCCATGCACGTGTCGATGTGGTGGCTCGTGATCTGTTACATGTTTCAGGCGTTCGGCGAGCTGTCGCTCAGCCCCGTCGGATTGAGCTCGATGACCAAGCTCGCGCCGCGACGCTTTGTCGGTCAGATGATGGGCATCTGGTTCCTGGCCGACGCGCTCGGCAACCTCGTTGCCGGGCTGGTCGGCGGTCACGTGAATCCGAACAACCTCAGCGAGATGCCGCTGCTGTTCAGGAATACGGCCATCGCGCTCTTCATTGCTGCCGCGGTCTGTGCCGCGCTTGTCATTCCAATCCGGAAGATGATGGAAGAGAAGACGTCTGCGTAACGCGCGATTTCGGCCGGATCAGGGCCAGTTGTAAACCGAGTTCGGGATCGCGCGCTCGCGACTGGTCTGAACATCGCCGGGCTCGTGCCAGAACCAGCGCGTGAAGTCGTGATTCGTGAAGCGGATCTCGAACTTTGAATCCCCACGGTCGTTCAGCGGGAAGGCGAAATCGACGCGCCACGTTCGCCGCGACCGTGGTGGCAAAGCGGCGAGAAGGCCGACGCCCACAGCGTATTTGACGTTCGTATTGACACCGAACGGGGCGTCACCAGCCCACAAACGCCCCGCGTCCACCCAGACCGCGCTGGCGAGACCGGCGAACTGACGAAAGTGTCCCAGGCGGTACCGGTCCTCCAATCTCATTACGACACGCTGCCCACCGCCGAGATCCGACGAACCGTAGCCTGGCATTCCGCCATCGCGGTCGGCAAGTGAGAGCTGAAACGGGACCCTCTGACGCGAACCACCGCTGTACTCCACGTCGAAAATCGACGTGTGCTTGGCGGACGGATGCGCGTACCAGGCCGCCCTGCCGCTCGCGAGCACACCATCGAACCGGTGCGTGTCGAGATTGCGACGCCGCTCGCCCATGATTTCCATACCTGCAAAAGACTGCGGGGTCCCGTGCCCGTAATAGAGGTCGGTCGACATGAAATAGTCTCGCTCGTCCTTGGGAGTCATCTTGAATCCCCGCCCGAACAGCGTAGCCAACTGCATCCCGGTGCGCATGTCCTGTGTCCCCTCAACCGCGTCGAAGGCTCTCACCTGCATGAAACTGGAATTGCGAAAGCCCAGCAGCAGATTGAGGCGATTGGTCCGATGCTCGCCATAACGCCCGATGAGTGCCGTGCTCGTATCGGGCACAACCTTGTTGAGCACGAGCACCGGCATGCGGCCCGTCCGCTCACGCTCCTTGGAAACAGTCGCTCCTATCAGGAAGACGTGGCGTACGAGACCGAAGGCCAGAACTCCGCCGATGTCAGCGTACGCACGCGTGAACGGAAGCGCAGCGTTGGGGTCCTGCCCTCTGAGAAAATATCTGTAACCGGTGGAAGAACCGGCCGACGCACGCCATGACGTGCGTTGCAGATCAGTGAGGAATGGATGCGTTATGAGTGCATCCCAGGTTCCGCCGATCTCGTTTCGCGTTCCCTGAAGCGAAAGCTGATATGGCCTGCCGAACAACTGATATTCCACAACGCGCGCCTTGTAGATGTCGCGGTAGAATCGACTCTTCTCCCACGCTGCGGTCGCAGACAGCGCCGCTCCCGACAGATTCTCCTCACCGAACCGCACCGAGCGAATGACCGGCGATTTGGACGTGACGGCGCCATCGAGCACGAGCGACACTTCGTCGAACGTGACCACGTCGATGTTTACGCCACCGGTGCCGTCAGGAGTTACCAGCAGATTCGCATCGGCAATGAACGGCTGCGCTCGCAGTATGCGCTCGGCTTCGTGCAAACGCTGATCCTCACATGCATCGCCCACGCGGATCGGCAGGAACCGGCTTATTACCGCGGCTCGCGTCGTCGCATGGAGGTTCGTGGCCAGTCTCGCGACACGGGCGGTGAGATTGGTGCCACCCGCCTCGAACGGCGGGTAGGCATGGATTTCAATCGCCGTTATGGGTTCACCGTGACAGAGCAGTTGGGCCGGTGCCACGTTCCCCGACGCCGTGCTGCCGGGTGCCGTGCCGGTAGGCACCGTGCTGGTGGGCGCCGTGCTCCTCGCCGCCGCGTCGAGGGGATTCTCCCCTTGCCCGCCGGCCGCCGCAGAGCAGATTCCGAGAAGAGTGCCGATCGACGCCATCTTCCAAGCCCAGAGCTGTGTCATTCCGTCCTATTGTAGCGGTTAGCGCCGCAGTCCGCAGCGAGCGCGACGTACCGTTTGCGTACTTGAGAACTACCTACCTCACGGCCCTGGAGAACGCAGGGCTCGTACCACTCGTTGCCGCCCCACTGCACGACCCAACTGCTGCGGAAGATCTCATGGAGCACGTAGACGCCCTGGTGCTCACCGGTGGCGCCGACCTCAATCCTGCACTCTACGACGCGCCCCGCCATCCCATGCTCGGCGCCGTGTCCGACATCAGAGATCACTGGGAGATCGCGCTGGTCAACGCGGCCAAACGACGTGGGACTCCGCTGCTCGCCATTTGCCGGGGCGCGCAGCTGCTCAATGTGGCGCTTGGCGGCTCGCTGATCCAGGACATCCCAAGCCAGCATCCGAGCGACATCAACCACGATCCCGATCGGCCACGCTCCTCGCGCACGCATTTCGTTGAAATTCAGACCGAATCGCGACTCGCGCGCGCAATCGGGCTGACGAGCCTGGAAGTCAACTCCGTACATCATCAGTCGATCGAGCGCGTCGCAGACGAGCTTCGCGTGGTCGCATTCGCGCCAGACGGCGTGATCGAGGGCGTCGAATCCGCCGCAGATTCACCGTGGTGGTGCGTCGGAGTGCAATGGCACCCGGAAGACCTCATCGGCACCCAAGAGTCATGGGACCGCGACATCTTCAGCGCATTCGCCAGAGTGATCGGTAAGCAATGATCGGTAAATCGTGACGCTCCGATCGCTGCACATCGACGCTGGCCGCAGTTGGCGTGGCGGCCAGCGACAGGTATTTCTACTTGCGACGTCGCTGCGCTCGCACGGACGCGAGCCGCTCGTGGTGGGCGTCGGCGGCTCTCCGTTGCTCGAACGCCTCCAGGCGGCAGGGATCGCTACGGCGTCCATCCCGATGCGTTCGGATTGGGATCTACGCTCCGCCAAACGCCTGCGGTCCATCATTCGCGCGTGGCACCCGGACATCGTTCACGCGCACGATGCGCGAGCACACGCAATCTCGCTGATCGCGCTTGCGGGTGACATGACTCCACTCGTCGTCACGCGGCGCGTTACGTTCCCGCTCAAATCGGTGCGCGTCAAATACGGCCTGCGCGTCACGCGTTTCATCGCCATATCGAATGCGGTGAAGACGGCAATGGTGCGCTCGGGTGTCGATGCACATCGGATCGTCGTAGTACACTCCGGTGTCCCGAGGCCGTCCGCGCCCGCACCGCGAGACTGGCGCAAGGAGCTCGGCTGGCCTCGCGACACGGTGCTTGCCGGCGTCGTGGGCGCGATGACGGCTGAAAAGGGGATCGATTCGCTGCGGCACGTTGGCAGCTGGCTCAGCGAGAACGCGATCGGCCGGACGCGCGTCATTCTGCTCGGCGGTACGGCAAAGGGACCGATCAAACTGGGCCCGTTGCGCGCCCAACAGGCTGGCTTCATTTCCGACATCCACAATGGGATGGCCGGCCTCGACATCCTGTGGCACCCAGCCGCCGAGGAGGGGCTTGGAACGGTCCTGATCGATTCTCTGGCCCTCAAAGTTCCGCCGGTGGCGTTCGACGTCGGTGGAATCTCTGAAATTGTGGAAAACGGGAAAAACGGACTTCTGGTCCCTTTAGGTGATTTCAGGGCCTTTGCCGCAGCGCATGAGTCACTACTGGAGGCAGGTTTGCGGAGCCGGTTGGCGGCCGAAGGGCCAGCGCGCGCGGCGCTTTTCAGCGTGGATGCAATGACCCAAGGCGTGGAACGGGTGTACCAACAGATCCTTACTGCCTAACTTGAACGACATGCTTCACATCTGCATCCCAACCTATAACGAAGGCCCGACCGTGGGAGTTCTGCTCTGGCGCATCCGCAAGGTGTTCCAGGAGTATTCCCGAGAGTACGAAGTCATCGTTTACGACGATGGAAGCACCGACGACACGGCGGCTACGCTGGAGCCGTACTGCAAGGTCCTTCCACTCACGGTTCTGCATGGGGGGAAGAGGGAGGGCTTCGGTCACGCCCTGGGCGCGCTGTGCGCCGACGTTTCGCGTCGGACCAAGTACCCGCGACGCGACGCGATGGTCGTGATGCAGGCGGATTTTACGGACCAGCCGGAGTCGCTCCCCGAACTGCTCAAGAGGTTCGAGGGCGGCGCCGACATCGTAGCCACCGAGCGCGCACAGCAGAGCATGCCGGTAGCGGTACGCAGGCTTGCGAAATTCGGCCCGTGGATGATGCGCCCGTTCGTAGCGGCCAGGGACGTAGCCGATCCGTTCGCGTCGTTCAAGATGTATCGCATCTCGCTGTTGCGCGATTACGCCAAGTCGTCGGGAGACATTCCACTCGTGACGAGTGATGGATGGGCGGCGAACCTGGAGCTCTTTCTCAAGCTCGCCCCTCTCGCGCGCAAGATCGAGAAAGTCGCGGTCGAGCCGCGTTACGATCTGCGGCCGCGTGAAACGCGCGTGCGCCCGTTCGCCGACGCGATGGCCTTGTATCGCGCCGGACGCGCGTCGGGTGGATGGCGGAAGGCAGCCACGTGACGGCGTCGGCGTTCATCAAGCTCGCAATCGCAGCCAGCCTTTCCACAACCATCTCCGCCTCGGCGCAGACACCGACGACCGCGGGGCCGGCACCGGCGGCGGCGACCAGTGTTGCGCAGGCTGACAGTACGATGTCCGTGCCATTCGCCGTCGGCGAGACCGCCGAGTACGACGTCAAGTTCGGTGCGCTCAAGGTGGGCACTGCGAGCACCGTGGTGAAGGACATCGAGCAGGTGCGCGGCATACCTGCGTGGCACACCGTGTTCAGCCTGAAGGGCGGGACGTTCTTCTACCGCGTCGACGACGTCTTCGAGAGCTGGATAGATCGAACCACGTTCTCTTCCCTGCGTTTTTACCAGACGCAACAGGAAGGGTCGAACGACCGACAGAAGCGTTACGAGATCTATCCCGACCGCGGCACGTACATGGAGATGGACAAGAAGCCGCCGCGCGATCACGCAGGTGTGAAGGATCCGCTCGACGACGGATCGTTTCTGTTCTTCGTGCGGACGTTACCGCTCGAGGTGGGACATACCTACGAGTCCAATCGGTACTTCCGGCCCGAGCGCAACCCGATCCGCGTTCGCGTACTGCGCAAGGAAACGATTGACGTGCCTGCGGGGAGATTCGATTGCGTCGTGCTGCAGCCCGTCATCAAGACGCAGGGGATATTCTCGGAGAATGGAAAGGCCGAGGTGTGGCTGTCGGATGATAGCAGACACGTTCTGGTACAGCTCAAGTCGAAGCTGTCGTTCGGTTCGATCAATCTTTATTTGAGATCGTACAAAGCCGGGAGCTGAACCCGACGTACTTCATCCCCGCCTTCGCGGGGATGAAGACTTCCACGTCGTCTAGAACCGATCGAGCGTCTTGCGCTGGCACTGGCTCCGGATCATCGCAGCGGTGTCGGGGCTGATGATGCGAATGATCAGATAGGCGATTCCGCCCACGACGGCGACCTTGATCGCGATCCCCAGAACGAACATCGCGATACCGAACACCATGCCGAGCAGGATGCCACCAACGATGAGTGCGATACCGAGGAAGAAGATGGTACGCAGCATTTCTCAGCTCTCCGTTTAGAATAGTACGGAGCATGCGAGCTCCGACCGAATTTCTGTTGAATTTCCTACGCCCATTTGACACTCTCCGGGCATCAAATGGTTGCTGACGTAACGGTTGTCGGTAGAGGAATAATAGCGCTGTCAGCGGCGCTGGAGCTGGCCGACCGTGGTCTGGCTGTCCGTCTGGTTGGTACCACCCATTCCGGAAATGCATCAGCCGCCGCGGGCGGCATGCTGGCGCCATCGATCGATAGCGAAACGGGGCCGGCGCACGATTTCGCGATGGCGTCCCGGGACTACTATCCCGGCTACGCCACCGCCCTGGCCGAGCGCACAGGACGGCAGATCCCGACGAACGATACGGGAACTATCGAACTAGCGTTCGACGAGGGAGAAGCAGACGCATTAAGGCATTCGAACGATCGTTCGGCGCGATGGATTCCCCCTGAAGAGCTTGCAGTTCTGGAGCCAGCAATCGCCCAGTGTCTTGGCGGACTCTTGCATCCTTCCGACGGCGCCGTGGAGCCGTTGGCGCTGCTCGACGCGCTCGGGATCGCGATCGCGGCGCACGACGGGATCACCACGGTGCGCGAGGATTGCCGAGAGCTGCATGCGTCCGAGCTTGGCTGCAACGTGCTCACGGACATGGAGAGCCGCTTCGCTTCCGATTACGTGGTCCTGGCGGCGGGTGCGTGGACGCCGCTGATCGCTGGATCGGGCGATTGCGTTGCAGCAGTCCAACCGGTTCGGGGACAGATGCTGGCCTTCGAGAGCGACGCGGTGCGACACGTGATCTGCGGCGGTGGCGGATACCTGATTCCGCGGAGCGAAGGAATTACCGTTGCGGGCGGCACGATGGAGCACGCTGGGTTCGAGGTGGAAACGACTGCAGACGGCGTCGAATCCATCCGCGCGCGGGCCGTGGCGCTATGTCCTGCGCTCGCCGGTGTGCCGGTTCATTCGAGTTGGGCCGGCCTCAGGCCGATCACGCCGGACCTGCTGCCAATCATCGGCGCCGATCCGGCGAGGCCACGCGTGATCTACGCGTGCGGTCATTCGCGCAACGGAATATTGCTCGCGCCACTGACCGCACAGGTCGTAGCCGATCTTGTGACGGGCGCCGCATCACGCTACGATCTGAGTCGATTTCGGCCCGGGCGGCATTAGGCTAGATTTGACACTCTATGGCTGCTGAACTGCTGTATCAGATCATGGGGCGCCATAGGGCTGAACCCCTTCCTGAGCGAAAGCCTTCCTGGCTCAAGGTCAGGGCGCCCGGCGGTCCCAACTATCTGCGCCTGACGCAGATGATGCGTGAGCTGAACCTGCACACGGTGTGCGAGGAGGCCCATTGCCCCAACATCGGTGAATGCTGGGAGCATGGCACCGCAACCTTCATGATCCTCGGCGACGTGTGTACCCGCAACTGCGCCTACTGCGCCGTCGCGCACGGTCGTCCTGCCTCATACGACATCGCGGAGCCCGTGCGGGTTGGCGACGCAGTCGCCGAACTCAGGCTGCGGCATGCCGTGATCACTTCGGTGGACCGCGACGACCTGCCCGATTTTGGAGCCTACATTTTTGCTGAAACCATTCGGCAGATCAAGCAGCGGCTCCCGGATTGCTCCGTGGAGGTTCTGGTTCCGGACTTTCAGGGGAACCGGGACAGCATCGCGACGGTGCTCGAGGCCAGGCCCGACATCTACAACCACAACACCGAGACGGTGCCGCGGCTGTACAAGAAGTGCCGGCCGGGGGGTCGTTATCCCCGCGTGATGGAGATCTTCCGCACCGCCAAGGAACTGGCGCCCGACATTCCGACCAAATCAGGACTGATTCTCGGGATGGGCGAGACGCTGAAAGAGGTCGAGCTCGTGATGCGCGACCTGCGCGAAGTGGATGTGGACATTCTCACGCTGGGCCAGTACCTGCGGCCGTCCGACAGTCACATTCCGCTGGATCGTTACGTGACACCGGCGGAATTCCGCGAGCTGTACGAAATCGGCATGTCGATGGGCTTCAGACATGTCGAGTCAGGTCCCCTTGTGCGCAGCAGTTACCACGCCTGGGAACAGGTTCAGGCGGCTGGAGTCAACTGAGCTGCGATCACATCCGCCCCGCGCTTCACACGCACAATCACGCGCGGCACGACAACTGAGAAGCTCAACGATCCGATACGCCACGATCACAGCTTCCAGTACCACCTGCACGTATAAATGTCATGGCTAAGAAAAACACATCCTCTCCGGCAGCCGCGAACGCTCGCGATACCGCCGTCGCCTATCTGCACTCGATGCTGATGCAGCGCCGCTTCGAGGAAAAAAGCGCGGAAGCGTACGCGATCGGAAAGATCGGCGGCTTCTGCCACCTTTACATCGGCCAGGAAGCGGTTTCCACCGGCACGATGGCCGCACTTAGACCAGACGACTACGTGATCACCGCGTACCGCGATCACGGACTGGCGCTGGCTCGCGGAATGACGGCGAACGAAATCATGGCGGAACTGTTCGGCCGCGCCACAGGTTGCTCTGGCGGCAAGGGCGGTTCGATGCACCTCTTCGAGAGAAAGCTGAATTTTCTGGGCGGCCACGGCATCGTGGGCGGCCACATTCCGATTGCCACGGGCGTTGCATTCGCGATCTCGTATCGTGGCGGCGACCAGGTTTGCGTCTGCTTTTTTGGTGAAGCCGCTGTCAACATCGGTGCTTTTCACGAGGCACTGAACATGGCATCGCTGTGGAATCTGCCGGTCGTGTTCATCATCGAGAACAACCGTTACGGAATGGGAACGGCGATCAGCCGCTCCACTGCGCAGCAGGATGTGGTGAAGCGCGCGGCATCGTACGCGATGATCGGCACGTCCGTCGACGGTCAGGACGTATTCGCGGTGCGCAAGGAAATGGACGAAGCGATCGAGCGTGCGCGCAAGGAGCAGCGCCCGACGCTGGTCGAAGTCCGCACCACGCGCTTCATGGGACACTCCATGTCGGACGCGGCGAGCGGAACCTACCGCTCCAAGGAAGAGCTGGATCAGAGCATGCAGCGCGATCCGATCGTGTTGCTCAAGACGAAGATGCTGAGCGACGGAATGATCACGGAAGACGATTACAAGAAGATGGATGACGAGGCCAAGGCGGCTGCACAGGCCGCATGGGATTTCGCCGACGCATCACCGGAGCCCTCTCCTGAGGAGCTGTTCACGCACGTGCTGAGCGACGAATCGACGGTTGGTGCCGCGAACAACGCCGAGCTCGCGGGGGCCGGACGATGACCGTCATGACATATCGCGATGCGCTCAACCATGCATTGCGCGAAGAGTTGACCCGCGACGAGTCGGTGTTCCTGATGGGCGAGGAAGTCGCCGAGTACAATGGCGCGTACAAGGTGTCGCGCGGGTTGCTGGATGAATTCGGTCCCAAGAGGATCGTGGACACACCGATCACGGAGCTCGGCTTCGCCGGTGTAGGCGTGGGCGCCGCGATGGCAGGCTTGCGTCCGATCATCGAATTCATGACGTGGAACTTTGCGCTTCTTGCGCTGGACCAGGTCGTGAACGCGGCGGCCAAGATGCTGTACATGTCCAACGGACAGTACAAGATGCCGATGGTGTTCCGCGGACCGAATGGCGCGGCACTTCAGTTGTCGGCGCAACACTCGCAGGCCTGGGAGAGTTGGCTGGCACATATCCCGGGACTCAAGGTTGTCGCTCCCGGCACGCCTGCCGATGCGAAGGGACTGCTCAAGGCTGCGATCCGCGACGACAACCCCGTCGTGGTACTCGAAGGCGAGATGCTCTACAACACGAAGGGCGAGGTGGATGAGAATCCGGACATCGTCATTCCACTCGGCAAGGCGGAGCTCAAGCGTGAGGGCCAACATTGCTCGATCATCACGTCCGGAAAGATGGTGCTCGTTGCATTGCAGGCCGCGGATCAGCTTGCGAAGCAGGGCGTAAACGTGGATGTGGTGGACCTGCGCACGATACGCCCAATGGACGTCGAGGCAATCGCAACGTCTGTCGCAAAGACCAACCGCGCGGTAGTCGTAGAGGAAGGCTGGGAGATTTGCGGCATCGGCGCGCAGGTTGTGGACTTCATCCAACGCGAGTGTTTCGACGATCTCGATGCGCCGGTGGTCCGCGTGCATCAGGCTGACGTACCAATGCCATACGCCAAGAATCTGGAAAAGCTCGCGAAGCCCGATGCTGCGAAGACCGTCGCGGCGGTGAAGCGCGTCATGTACCTGGAGGACTGACGATCATGGCGACAAAAGTTCTGATGGAAGCGCTGTCACCCACGATGGAAGAAGGCCGCCTCGTCAAGTGGCTCAAGCACGAAGGCGACCCGATCAAGAGCGGCGACGTTCTGGCAGAAGTCGAGACTGACAAGGCGGTGATGGAGCTGGTTGCGCGTGGTGAGGGTGTGCTGCGAAAGCAACTTGCCAACGAGGGTGATTCTTCCGCCGTCGGAACGCTGCTCGGCGTTATCGCAGCGCCGGATGAAGACATCTCCGCATTGGTCACGGGCGCCCAGCCGACACCGGTGCCATCCGACAACACGCAGCAGCCTCTGGGCAAGCCAGCCGATGCGGGGGACGTGATCGCGAAGGCCAAGGAGTTCGAGGGAGTCACATCGATTCCGACGGCCGCGCGTCAGTCCCAGGGCGAGGCTTCGACGCCTCCGCAGGAACAGGAGCGACGCGGACATCAGCGCATCGATACCAGCGCGCACGCTGCGGAGGGTAACGGCGCCGCCACGCCATCTGGCAGACCACGCTCATCTCCACTCGCGCGTCGCCTGGCGTCGGAGCGCGGTGTCGATCTCAACGCGCTGCGCGGATCCGGCCCCGGTGGCCGTATCGTCAAGCGTGACATCGAGCAGGCCCCCGTCGCTGCCGCGATTGCCTCAGCCCCACGCGCTGCGCGTGTTGGTGATTACCAGGACATTCCGCTCACGCAGATGCGGAAGACTATCGCCAAGCGACTCGGCGAGTCGATCGGACCCATTCCGACGTTCTATCTCACGGTGGAGTTCGATCTCACCCGCGTGGCCGAGCTGCGCGAGGCGATGATCGCACAGGGCGCCGAGTACAAGGTGTCATTCAATGACATCATCATCAAGGCGACTGCGACGGCACTTGCACAGCACCCTGAAGTGAATGCGCACTGGACCGGCGACGCGATTCGGCAGTTCAATCGTGTACACATCGGAATGGCGGTCGCCGTTGAAGAAGGCCTCATCACTCCCGTCATCTTCGACGCAAACGAAAAGGGACTCTCGGACATTGCAGCGGAGGCACGAGAGCTGGCCGGACGCGCGCGCGAGCGGAGACTCAAGCCTGAGGAATACACGGGCTCGACTTTTTCCGTCTCCAACCTCGGCATGTTCGGGATCGACCAGTTCACGGCGATAATCAACCCACCCGAAGCAGGGATACTTGCGATCGGAGCGGTCGAAGAAAAGCCCGTTGTAATCGATGGCGATCTGGTGATACGCAAGCGCCTGCGGGTAACGATGAGCTGCGACCATCGCGTGATCGACGGAGCGACGGGAGCGAAGTTCCTGCAGACGTTGCGCAGATTGATCGAGAACCCGTTGATGCTGGTGTTCTGATGAGTACCGGCATTCCCGCGAAAGCGGGAATCCGGTTCAGTCGTCATTCCCGCGAAAGCGGGAATCCAGGTTCAGTCGTCATTCCCGCGAAAGCGGGAATCCAGGTTATCGGTCTTTGGATGTGATGAGAGCGAGAAGCTGGTCGGCTGCGGATGGATTCCCGCTTTCGCGGGAATGACGAGGTGGGACGCTTGAATGACGACAGGCGCAGATGTATTCGCGCCTTACATGACCTTTTCTGAGAATATCCATGCCTTCTTATGATGTGATCTTCATCGGCGGCGGACCGGCCGGATATGTCGGCGCAATTCGCGCCGCACAGCTCGGGCTGTCCGTTGCGGTTGTCGAGCGCGACGGGCTCGGCGGCACCTGCGTACTTTGGGGTTGCATTCCCGCCAAGGCGCTTCTGGAATCGGCGTCGATCGCCGAAAAGGTGAAGAAGGGCGCGGAATTCGGTGTCAGTGCCGGCGAGGTGAAGCTCGACTACGGCGTTGCGATGAAGCGCTCGCGCAACGTGAGCAATCAGAATTCCAAGGGCGTCGAATTCCTGTTCAAGAAGAACAAGATCACCTGGATCAAGGGCAACGGACGCGTCGCGGCGAAGAACACCGTCACGGTAAAGGCTGCAGATGGCAAGGAAGAAAAGCACGAGGCCAAAAAGGCAATCTGCATCTGCACCGGCTCGCGAGTGAAAGGCCTGCCGCAGGCTGGACTCGAGCTAAACAAGACGACCGTCATCTCGTCCGACGAGGCGCTCGCTCTCGAGAAAGCGCCAAAGACGATGGCAATCATCGGCGCCGGTGCGGTCGGCTGTGAGTTCGCTGACGTGTTCGCGGCGTTCGGTACCCAGGTCACGATCATAGAAGTCGCGAAGCAGCTTCTGCCGATCGAGGATGACGACGTGGGCGTCGAGCTCGCCAAGGCGTTCAAGAAGCGCGGTATCACGATGCACACGAGCGCAAAGATCGGCGACGTGAAAGTCGGCAAGGCTTCGGTCAAGTTCAGCATCGAGATCGCCGGCAAGAAGCAGGATATCGAAGTCGAGAAGGTGCTGGTCGCCGCTGGCCGCGCGCCAAACATCGAGGATATCGGTATCAAGGAGCTCCGCGTCGCGATGACCGATCGTGGCTTCATCAAGATCAACGAGCGGATGGAAACGTCGGTCAAGGGCATCTTCGCAATCGGCGACGTCGCCGGCCCACCGATGCTTGCGCACAAGGGCGAGCGCGAAGGAATTGTATTCGCGGAGTATCTCGCGGGACAGCCGCACGTGCACAACGTGAATTACGGCAACATTCCGAACGCGACGTACTGCCATCCGGAAGTTGCGTCGATCGGAAAGACAGAGCGGGAACTCAAGGAACAGAACGTCCCCTACAAGATCGGTAGGTTCCCTTTCTCCGCCAACGGCCGCGCACGTACGTCAGGCGAGACTGAGGGCTTCGTGAAGATCATTTCCGATCCCAAGTACGGCGAGATACTCGGCGCACACATCATCGGCGCACACGCGACCGAGATCATTCATGAGCTGGCAGTGGCTCGCGAGAACGAGTTCACAGTCGAGGAAGTGGAGCTGGCGATTCACGCGCACCCGACACTGTCGGAAGCGGTAGCCGAAGCGACTCTCGACACGCTCGGAAAAATGATCAACTTCTAGTCATGGCTGACAGGGAGTTGCTGGTGCTGAACCTCGGCGAGCGATCGTACGCCGAGGTTCTTGCGTTTCAGCGAGACGCCGCCGCTCGCCGGATTACGGGCGAGATCGATCAGGACCTGCTCATCCTGGTTGAGCACCCTCCCGTGGTGACGCTCGGCCGCAAGAAAGCAGACAACAAGCTGCCGGTCACCGAGGATTTTCTAACGTCGCGCGGAATCGAGCTGTTCGAAGTCGAGCGCGGCGGCGGCGTGACGTTTCATGGCCCAGGGCAACTGGTTGGCTACCCCATTTTCGATCTGCAGCGTCACAAGCTGGATCTCCACTGGTACCTGCGGCAGGTCGAGGAGGGTTTGATCCGCACGCTCGCCGCGTACGACATTCCCGGTGAGCGCAACGTCGGCTTTACGGGCGTATGGACCGGCGGAAGGAAGATCGCGTCGATCGGAGTACATGCACGCACATGGGTGACGTGGCACGGCTTCGCCCTGAACGTCACGACAGATCTGTCATACTTCAACCTGATGACGCCGTGCGGGATCGATGGCGTCGTGATGACGTCGATGAGTCGCGAGCAGCCGGAAAGGACATTGACGCTGGAGGACGTAGCGGCGGAGACCGCGCGCCAGTTTGGGAATTTGTTCGATTTGACGCCGAGGGTTGTGCCGGCGGTTTGATGGAAACGCCATTCGGCCACGTGCCGAATCGAAACGCACCTCTGACGACGCCCAACCACGCGCCGAATTGGTGGTCCGGCGTAGGGCGCGGATATATCCGCGCCTGGCCCATTTACGCGTGATCGAAATCGGATGACCACCGCGTCGATATCGCCGCGCAACGTACCCGGCCCATTTACGCGCAATCGAAATTGAATGACCACCGCGTCGACACGCCGTCACGACGCGCCCCACCCATTTACGCGTGATCGAAATCGGATGACCACCGCGTCGATATCGCGGTCGCGACGCGACGCGCCCATTTGGGCGTGATCGAAATCGAATGATGGCGCGATAAATCCACCCGTCGCCAACCCGGCGGGCACGCGATCGACGGATAACGATTGGATTCAACACCGTCGCATCGCACGCATAAACGATGGCAGATGACGGTGTGGCACGGATGCATCCGTGCCTGTTACCTCTATTGCAAGCGAAACCGTATGATCGCCGGACTCACCTGCACCGCACCCATTGATGCGCAATCAAAATCACCGAAACACCGGTTCTTCGCATGCCCGCCTACGACGTCGTCATAGGGAGCAATTCAGGATTGGCCGAGAGCTGTGATTCCCCCGTAGGCTGGGATGATGACATTTCACATGGGGGCACTGATCAAGTTTCGATTGCATTATAGGTGACAGGCACGGATGCATCCGTGCCCCACCTACGCGTGGCATCGGTTACGCCGGCGACGCGACGGTGTTGAATCAAATTGTTGTCCGTGGAACCCGTGGCCGCGCCCTTGGCGATGGGTGGATTTGGCCGGTCATCATCATCCGATTTCGTTGCACCTGAATGGGCCGAACGTTGCGACGGCGATATCGACGCGGTGGTCATCCGATTTCGATCACGCGTAAATGGGCGGGGCGCGTCGCGACCGCGTGTCGACGCGGTGGTCATCCGATGTCGATCACGCGTAATGGGGCCAGGCGCGTCGCGACCGCGTGTCGACGCTGTGGTCATCCGATGTCGATCACGCGTAACGGGGCCAGGCGCGGAAGAATCCGCGCCCTACGCATGACCACCAATTCGGCGCGTGGGCGGGCGTCGTCGCGCACGACCACCAATTCGGCGCGTGGGCGGTCGTCGTCGCGCACGACCACCAATTCGACGCGTGGGCGGACGTCGTTGGGTGTCGTCGTGCATGCCTACCAATGCGGCACGCGGGTGGGCGTCGGCGGAAGTGCGATGTCGCCGGTGACCAATCCGGCGCGCGATTCCTCGGCGTCTTCGGGTATATTTCGGGTATGACGGACGATGGCCGCACTGTTATTCCGCTCCATGAGCGCGTCGTGTCGCCGGCCGCCAGCGGTCGCGATTTCGCGGCGGAGCTGAACCCGGACCAGCTCGCGGCGGCGACGCACGGGGACGGCCCGCTGCTCATCGTCGCTGGCGCGGGCAGCGGCAAGACGCGCACGCTTGTGTACCGCGTGGCCCACCTCGTCGATCGCGGTGTGCGGCCCGAGCGGATTCTCCTCCTGACGTTCACCAGACGCGCCGCCCACGAGATGCTGTCGCGCGCAGAGCGGCTCATCGGGAGCGCCAGCCGGAACGTACACGGCGGGACATTCCATGCGACCGCTCATCGCCTGCTGCGACGCTTCGGACCTGCAGCCGGCCTGCCACGTGACTTCAGCATCATGGATCAGGGCGACTCGGCCGATCTGATGCAGATCTCTCGGGCGGCGCTGGGGTTCGGCGCCGGTGCGAAGCGTTTTCCGAAGAAGGAAACACTGCACCACGTGTACTCGCGCCACGTGAATACCGGCATCGCGATGGAGGACATCGTACGCGACGAATATCCGCGCTTCATCGAGTACATCCCCGACTTCACCCGGTTGTACGCGGATTACACGCTGCGCAAGCAGGAGCGCAATCTCGTCGATTACGACGACCTCCTGCTGCTGTGGGCCATGCTGCTCGAGGCGAGCCCCGAGCTGGCAAGCGACATCGCCGGACTGTACGATCACATCCTCGTGGACGAGTATCAGGACACCAACGCGCTGCAGGCCCGGATACTGCGCGGAATGGCGCGCATGCACTCCAACGTCACAGTGGTCGGCGACGACGCGCAGAGCATCTACTCGTTTCGCGGCGCCACGATACGCAACATCCTGGACTTCCCTGCCCAGTTTCCTGGAACGCGCGTCGTAACGCTGGATCGCAATTACAGATCGACACCGCAGATACTCGGCACCAGCAATACTCTCATCGCGCATGCGGGCGAGCGGTTCGCGAAAACGCTCTGGACCGATCGCGCGGCCGCCGAGCGGCCGTTGCTCGTGACGGCGCGCGACGAGCCGCAACAGACGCGATACGTGGTGGACAGGATCCTGGAGCTGCACGAGGAAGGCATCGCTCTTCGCAGCATCGCCGTGCTCTTTCGCGCGGGCTACATGTCCGCCGACCTCGAGATCGAGCTGGCCAACAGGAAGATTCCATTCGAGAAATGGGGCGGGATCAAGTTCCTCGAAGCCGCACACGTGAAGGACGTGCTCGCATTTCTGCGCGTACTGGAGAACCCGCGCGACGAGGTGAGCTGGTATCGGCTGCTGTTGCTGCTTCCGGGGATCGGCGAGGCGACCGCACGCTCCGCAATGGAGGCACTCGCTGCAGCTGCGTGGGACTCGGCCGCCTTCGGCGGTTTTGTACCTCCTCCCCGTGCTCGGGCGGCACACGCCTCGCTGGTGGCGTTGCTCGGGACGTTGCGATCAGCCCCCGAGGCGGACGACGCCCGCGTCGCGCGCGAGATCGGGCATGTACGCACGATGTACGACGCGATGGTGCGCGACCGCTACGACCGTCCGGAGCCGCGCCTTGCGGATCTGGATCAGCTGCAGACCATCGCGGCCGGCTTCCCCGATCGCACGACGTTCCTGTCGGCGCTCGCGCTGGAGCCGCCGAGCGCGACGCAGGATTTCGCAGGTGCGTCTGCTGACAGCGAGGACGATGCGCTGGTGCTGAGCACCGTCCACTCGGCGAAGGGCAAGGAGTGGGACGCGGTGTTCGTGATATCCGCAGTCGATGGGTTGTTCCCGTCCACGCGCGCACTCGGTAGCGATGAGGACACCGAGGAAGAGCGGCGGCTGATGTATGTCGCCATGACGCGGGCGAGAGATCATTTGAGTGTGGTACATCCGCTCAACTCATATGGAAGCCAACGCGGAGCGGATTACTCTCTGACGCAGCTATCGCGCTTCGTGGATCCAGAGGTTCGTGCGACGATGCAGCACGTTGCGCTGGGGTCGGATGACAGGGCGGCGGAGCCCGTATTGGTGGAGCAGCGAGGGCCCGTGGTGGATCTGCGGGCGTTGTTGAGGGGACGATTCGGCGCGGTTTAGTGAAGTCGCGTCGACCGCAAGCGAGCGCCGATCCGGCTGGCCGGAGCGCGAGCAAAAGGAGCGGATCCCGGCAAGACTGCCGGAACCCGCTCCTTGTTTTGCAACGTAGCAACTTCTTGTCAGGACATGTGCGTTACGGTGCTACTGTCCGAGCAGCTTATCGTTCGGGTTCTTGTCGACCAGAGACACGACCGCACCAGAGGTGCTGCCTGCGATGACGGTCGTCGTGCCGGCGGCCGGGCAACTCGGGGCCGAGCCTGAGCTCGTCAACGTGTAGGACACAGCCGGTGGAGTAGCAATCGCGGTAAGGACCGATCCCGTCTGTTGCGAGCCGCCGATCGGATCCAGCGGTGGCACCGAGGATGATCCTGCGAATGCAGCGGCACCAACGGGCATCAGGCCATCCGCGAGCAGAGGCGTGGTGGTACCGGCGCCAGTGGCAGTCACACGGTAGGTCGATGCGGCCGGCGAAGAAGCTGCCACCGCAAAGTTGGCGTACTGGCTGACCGCTCCGAACGCCATGCCAGTAAACGCAGGCGTACCGGATACAGCGCCACCCGCAGCGGTTGCGGCAGTAACGAACACATCGACAGACGCTGCGTTACCGACCGCATCGATGGCGCGCACAGCGAACGAACCAGTAGCAGCCGCCGGGAATGCATCGTCAGTGATTATCAGCCGCTGCTTGGGCGTGGCACCCGCCTTCATGTACCCTGCATGCACCACCGTGTAATAGTGATTTGCAGCGAACGTAAAGGTCGTATCGAGAAGTACCTGGCTGACGACCGAGGGGCCATTGCAGGCTGCCGTAGTCGTACCGGACGGGAACACGCGGATCCGGTGCTGCCCGGGTGGAACGGCACGATAAGCACCGCTGTTGCCGCGGTACTTGATGCTCGCTTCGTTTGCGTTGGTAACGACATCAACGATACGGTAATCCATGTCGATCGTGTCGGGAACAGCATTCACCCAGCGAACCGCTGCGTGCGGCTCGGGGGTTATGACGGTCGAGACACTATCGCCGGAGCACCCCGCGAACAGCACCAACCCTGCCACGGGGAGCAGACGGTAAACTTTCATTGAATATTCCTCTCCAAGGGTGAGCACGACGTCATTGTATTTGCGTCGGTGGGTTTTCACCGGTGTTCTTCGATCCAGGACCTGAATCGCCGAATCCGGTTGCATGCAGGACGACTATGATCGCGACGATCGCGGCAACCAACCCGATCGCCGTAACAGTTGTCTTTGATTGAGAGAAGGTCTTGGTGCTTACGCTCGTGATCGAATTGCGCGACAGCATCACCGTCCCTCCGGGAAAGCCTGTAGAGCTTCCGTCGAGGTAGTCGATGTGAGTGACACTGACACCGAGCAAACTGTCTGTGACCGAAACCACCTTGCCATCAAACGTCGCGACATCGTCACCAAGATCGGCCGTAAGGGCAACCCGGCCGACGTTGTTTACGCGGATCTGGACGTTCTGTCCGGCAGTGAGGTCAGACGGCGCCTGCATCTGGTAGGTGTAGCAGCCAGTAGTCAGCAAGAGACCGCAGACACCGACCGACGCCATCAGCGCAACGAGGCCACGTGGCGCAAATCGCGCCACGCACCTCACTGCGTCAGGCAGTGCTCGATGGATCATTGAGTGTCGCACCTAGCCCTGATTCAGTAGCCGTAAGTTCCGAGTGCAGCGGCGTCCTTGCCACCGGGCCCGCCCGTCGTCCACGCCTTCATGCTCCTCACGTCCGTTTCCTGGAACGGAACGGGGAAGTTGAGCGCGGTATACTGCGGCAGGTCGCCCCAGCCGCGGCTATCGAAGAACCACGCGCCGAGATATGTATACGCCGTTTCCATGCGCTTTTCCCACTTCATCGCCTCGAAGATATTTCCGCACGTGGCGTGAGCGAAGTCGGGACCCGTGGGAACGCGTGGTACGCAGGAATTCGCCGCTGCACCGACAGCGATTGGCTGCGTAGCGCTTGTGATCCCGGTGATCGGCGGAAGGTTGCCCTTTGCCACGCGGGAAATGTTGATCTTTGCCATCGCGTTTACGAAATCCCCCGTCCGGATGTAGCCTTCCGCGGCGAGGAGATCCAGTTCGGCACGCGTCATTATGGGATACGGGCCCGCGCGACCGCCATCGTTCCAGAGCTGGAAGCGATAGAAGTCATACTGAGACAGGTTCCACGCATCGCCAGACGGGTCGCTCGACCTGCGGTTTCGGAAGTAGAGGTTGGTGCGCGGAGGCTGCTGCGCAGTTCCGGCGCCCGAGCTGACCTGCTGCGCCGCGCGCGTGTCGCCCGCTGGGAAGCGCTGATCCGCCGTACGGATGATGAAGGCGTAGCGGTTTCCGAGCGCCGTAGCGATCCAGGCGTCGTAGCAGTTCCCGCCGTTCGGGTCGCCCTGGTTTCCAGCGGTGCACCCAGCACGCACGCTGTCGGCCATGCCGATGATCATCGGACTCTGCTGCGCCCAGGTGTCGAACAGATAGTGCTGCTCGTCACCGACGCGCCACGGAGCGACGGTCGTCATCGTGATGTTCAGATCGTTCGGCAGAGCAGCGTTGGCGTCCGCGATGACTTGCGTCCAGTTGACTGCAGCCCGATCCGCGGGAGTACGCGCGACCTCGGCGCGGAAGCGCGCCTTGAAGCCGCGAACCATCTGAATGAACTGTGCAGCGGTGAATGCATTTCCGTTCACCCACGTGCTGGGCAGCGTGAAGCCAGCACCACCGCCGGCGCCGTTTGGCGCGCTACCAAGCGCGATGGCACGATTCGCTGCTGCGATCGCCGAATCCATCTGAGTCAGAATGACAGGCATCGCAGCCATCCCGCCCACGAACTTGCTCGGCGGATTCGCGATGGTGTCCGTCTCACTCACGATCGAGAGTGAGTCGTACGCAATCGCGACGGTGGCATTGGCGAATGCCATCGTAAAGTATGCGAATGCGCGGGCGCGAAGATCCTGCTGGGCACTGCCGAGAGTGAAGCCTTTCGAGTTGAGCTGGACCAACCCGTTCGCCGCAGTGCGTGCGGCACGCTGGCTTCCCTGATAATTGTACGCATTGTTTCCAGCATACGTATCGGTGCTGTTGTTGGCGATTGGGGAACGCGGAATGCTCCCGCGCGGACCAAGGCCGTCATTTGCGAGCGACGATGCGTTCTCGAAAGCCATGGTGAGCAAAGCCGGCTCGATATGTCCGGCGATACCCGCTCCGCCCGTCGCGCCCTGCGCGGCGTTGTACGCCGAGCCGAACGAGTTGGCGATCACGCTTTCGACATCACCGGGTCGCGCCAGAACACGCGCAACGTCGGGATTGTTCAGATTAGGTGCGGTTACCTGGTCCCCGGCGCAAGCGCCGAGACCTGTTACCGCGACAGCGATATAGAACAGCTTTCGCATTCTCTCCTCATGGGTACCCTGGCGGACTCACGCCCGCCAGGGATTCGCGGTTTTAGAAGTTCGTGGACAGTGATAGTGTGAACGTCCGCAGGTTCGGGAACTGGTATGCATCGACGGCGTTGAGCACCGCCGAACCTGGCGAGTTCGCGCTGGCGCCACCCGTGCCGGATACGGCGCCGTAACCCACTTCAGGATCGAAGCCCTTGTACTTTGTCCACGTCTTGAGGTTGCGACCGGTACCGGAGATCGACCAGTCACCGCCCAACCGGCCAAATGCACCGATGTGGAATGCAACCGTTGCTTCGCGAAGTTTCACAAAGCTTGCGTCTTCGGTAACTGCGCTGTTGGGGCCGAGAATGTCGTAGAGTCCGCCAGTTCCCGAGCCGTTGTCAGGCAATGCCGCGCGGTAGTAGTAGCCGAGTGGCTTGACGGTCGAAACATCCTTGCCCGTCTGCTGATCATCGACCGACAGGAAGTCGAGGAAGCCCCAGCCGCGGCCCTGGTTGTAAAC
The DNA here is from genome assembly GCA_027307165.1 of Gemmatimonadota bacterium. Lineage (GTDB taxonomy): Bacteria > Gemmatimonadota > Gemmatimonadetes > Gemmatimonadales > Gemmatimonadaceae > Fen-1247. The sequence continues at coordinate 95,824 of DAHUXM010000025.1, forward strand.
GCTGCGTCCCTTCGATGCATCGAACAGTACCGATGCACTGAGGCGCTTGTAGCTCGCGTTCTGACCGATGCTCCACCGATAAGTTGGCAGTGCGTGACCGAGCGGGACGATCATCGCCGCGCCAGTGGAGTCGCGCTGGACCATCGGCATGCCCCAATTGATTACCTGGCCGGTATTGAAGTGCGACTTGTCGCCGCCGGCTGACGTCGAGAAGAACGGGCTGTTGAGCGGAAGACGCGCCTGCCACAGATTCTTCGTGATGCCATCGGACGGAGTGTTGCCGGCGCCGGTCCAGACGATATATCCATCCGAATTGGCCTGGAAGTCCTTACCGGTGCCGCACGCGCCCTGTGCCGCGGATGGCAACTGGCCGCAGCTGGTGACGAATTTGCGGCCGTAGAACGTGCCGTACTCCTCGCCCTGACGGACGAAGAACAGCGAGCCGGTTCCCTGTGCCGATGCACCAGCGGTAAATGCTGGAACGTTGAGCTTGGTGATCTTCGACTTGGCACGGTCATAGCTCAACCGCGTCGAGGTGCTGAAGTCGGTGCTGTTGACCCAGGGGATGTTGACAGACGCTTCGAAGGACCGACCCTGGAGCGTACCTGCATTCTGGTACTGCTGCGAGTAGCCGTAGTACGAAGCGACCGGAACGACCAGGATCTGATCGCGTGAATCGGTTCGGGATGACGTTACGCTGAAGCCGATGCGGTGAAACAGCTCACCATCGAGGCCAAGTTCGGTTTCAACAACGGTTTCCGGACGCAGGTTGTGGTTACCGAGAGTTACCGGATTGCCGACGTTTCCTGAGCTGAGCGAGTAAGTCTCGTACTGCGAAACGAAGGCTGGACGGTTACCTGCGGACCCGACCGACGCGCGCAGCTTGAACTCGTCGAGAGCGGGGATGAACCACCATGGCTCCTGAGCTACGCGCCATGCCAGCGATCCGCGGCCAAACGTCGACCAGCGATGTCCCGAGCCGAACAGCGAGCTCGCGTCGCGACGTACGAGTGCGCCGATGATGTAGCGGTCCTTCCAGTCCACGTCTTCGCTGAGGTAGTAGCCGAGGCCGCGAATGGTGGTGAGACTCGATCCAACCGTCTGCGACGGAGTGCCGGATGGTGTGGAGCCTATGTTTGCCGCGTTGGGCAGGCCCACGACACCGAGCCAGTTGCCCGACAGCACCTGATAGTTGTAATCGGTGCGGTCGAACAGGTACCGCAGACTGGTGCGGGTATTGAAGTCAGTGAAGAACGTGCGGGTCGCGATTGCGTCGACGCTCGCATTGTACTGCTGCTGTGCTTCAGCACGGCGCGCAAGGAATCCAGAATTGCTCGTTCCCGCTGGACCGGTCGTCGTGCGATAGCCCTTGTCCTGGAACGAGATCGCCGTTGCCGCGGTTCCGTCGTAGCTGAAGTTGAAGTTCATGGAGAACCACGTCAGCGGACGCCACTGGGCGGTGCTACCGCCGGTGAACCGATTGGTCGCCGTGGTCTGCGCATAATTCTGCAGTTCATAGAGCGGGTTGAAGTTCTGCGACCCACCACCCTGCAGGTTCGGGCGGATATACAGGCGACCGAACTGATCGACCGCGTCGAGATTGACAATCGGTGGCGTGCGGGTAAGGCGGAAGAACGCCGCGCCGCCATCTTCTTCCTGATAGCCGTCCTTCGTGTCATGCGCGAAGGCGCTCGTGACGTCGAAGTTCCAGCTGTCGGTGGTGCGGCCGGCGTTCAGGCGTGCCGTAGCGCGCTGAAATCCGTTGAGATACTTGATCGCACCACGCTGCTGCGTGTAGTTGCCGCTCGCGAACATCGTGTTCGGTCCGCTCTTGCCACGGATCTCGACGTTCTGCTGAACGTACGGCTTCGGATCGACGAACTGCCCGACCGCGTCGTAGTTCGTGCCGGGCCATCTGTCGATCTGGAATGTGTTCTTGAGCGCGGATCCAGTCACCGTCGAGCCCGGATCGACCGGGAACGTGGGTGGAGTCTGCGCGAAGACATCCGGATAGCTGTTGATGAAATTGGCGACGCTCGCATAGTCGATCGATCGCGCGCAGCTGTTGGACGCGAACGTTCCGGTTGCAGGTGCTGCGTACGCGCCGGATACGTTGATGCAGAACCGCGTAGCGGTCGGATCCATTCGCATCGCAGTGGTCTGCGCGATCGGCAGCTTGCGCTCGATGTTGCTGGTGCCGTAATCGGTCCGGAAGGCAGTGTGAAAGCCGTCCGCTCCCGCCTTGCCTGTCTTGGTGGTGATGGAAATAACGCCGTTACCAGCGCGCGTTCCATACAGCGACGCTGCAGCTGCACCCTTGATGACTTCGATGTTATCGATGTCGTTGGGGTTGATACCGCCAAGCCCGCCGCCGCCCGTCGCCGACATCTGGTCACCCAGAATGATTCCATCGACCACGTACAAGGGCGCGGTCCCGCGTCCCTGCGTGGCGATGGACGTTGGTGCACGGAGCAGGATGGCGGGTGGAGCTCCAGGACGGCCGGAAGCCGACGTGATGTTGGCGCCAGGAACCTTGCCCTCGAGTGCGGCCAGAGGATCGGTGGCTGCAGTCTTGGTGAGATCCGCAGCATCGACGCGCGTGATGTTGAACGCGAGCTTCTTCTGCTCCGTTCCCGCGGTGACGCCCGCAACCACGACTTCACTCAGCCGGTTGATGTCCTGCCTGAGCTTGAAGTCGATGGTCTGCGAAGTCGCAGTGGTGATCTTGCTGGTCGGTGTGAAGCCGATCGCGCGAGCGCGCACCGTAATGCTGGTTGCTCCGCGAAGACGCGCTGGCGTGAGTGTGACGGTGTAGTGACCAACCGCATCGGTCGCCACCGAGACGTTCAACTCGTTGATGTACACGTTCGCGTTCGCGAGCTTCTGGCCCTGCTCAGAAGTCACGGTTCCGCTTATTACAACCTGAGCCTGGGCAGTTGCGACTCCGCCCACGGCTAACATTGCGAGGATTGCAAACCCTTTTCGCAACATCGGCATCAAACCAGTGCGCCTCATTCCACTCTCCCTGCAGATGGGTTCCATGCGACACTCCACAGCCGCGCAACGACAGACCAGCGAGTCAACGGAAATCCTCCGGAAACGGGTTGCGGTTACAACAACGCGACGGAACTACTGCCGGGTAAAGGAGTACCTCACCGTCTGACAGTGAGTGTCAACGGTGCGCGCTTCACCCTGCCGGAAGGCTTATCCAGCCGTCCGGATCTTTTTGCGTGCTTATTGGTTCTTTATGCAGCCCCTACGTTACGGCATAAAAAGTGGGTGTCAATGAAAGAATTATTGACACCATATTAAGAACACGCTAATTATTTAGGGACTTTCTGCCCGATATCTACCGGGCGGCCGCTCTCACTGCACCGAAAGGATCCTTTCGATTGCGCTTCGCTACGACGATTATCTGGCGAATCGTCAGCCTCAAATCGTAGTGGTTTCGGGCCCATAACTGATCGAAGCTGTCCAGCCCGCTGCCGTACACCCGCCGCGCCAGTAGCGCCGCGTTGTCGAGCTTCACGCGCCGGGCGTACAGGGGAGAAATGGTGCCGAGCCGCGGGGCGATGCTGTCTACCAGGACTCGACGCGCCGCTGCATAAATCTCCTCTCGCGCGGCGAGCCGTGCGATGATGTCGTTGGGGTGCGCCCTGAATGCTGAGTCCAGAGTATGGCTCAAACCACCCCAGAACGCGCCCAGCAGCTTGTCGTCGGCCCATCGGGCGTCCACACGGGCGGCAGATGCGGAGTCTCCGCGCGACCTGAAAAGGGCGGCGGCACCGCGCGCGCCCACAAAACTCGCGAACGACTCGTTGAAGGGCACCGACCCGGGGGCGTAATAGGTGTTGTGCGTCACCTCGTGGATCACCGTATTGGCCAGCTCCAGCGAATCCGCGCTCAGCGTCGTGTTGAGCAACGGGTCGTTGAAAAAGCCGAGCGTGCTGAAGGCCGAAGACGGCCTGAGGTAGACGTCGAAGCCCCTGGACTCCAGATCCGCCGCAGCGCGCCGAGCGGCGGAAAAATCGAAGAAGCCCTTGTACGGCACTCGTCCCACAACCGGGAACCACCACGTATAGGGCACCAGGCGGTCGCGGTAAGCCGCCGAGAGCACCAGGACCAGGGTGTCGTGCTCGACGTGGGAATAGGTAGTGAAGCTTTCGCCGGTGTTGAGCCCCAGGGAATCGTGGGCGTATTTCCGAGCCGCCTCCACGATCGTGAGCTTGGCCTTCACGTCGGCCGGCGTGCGCGGATCGGCGATCATCGCCGGGATGGGCCGGCGCCGGCTGAGGATCCGGGCCTCCTCCCAGGCGCCACGGCCAAGATAGCAGGCGGTAGGCCCGACGACGATCAGAGCTGCTCCCACGATCACAATTGCGACGGGGAGCAGCGCCTTGCGCAGCCTTCGCTTGAGCGAGGGCGAGCTCGTCCCCGGTGCCCCTTCTAGGCGCATGGACGGGTGCCTATCCTTAACGAGTGTCCTTCGTTCATCTCCACTGCCACTCGGAATATTCCCTGCTCGATGGCGCGAACCGCATCGAGGACCTTATCGCCCGTGCGCTCGAGTTCGAGCAGCCTGCGCTGGCCATAACCGACCACGGGAACATGCATGCCGCCTGGGAATTCCAGGAGCGAGCCAAGAAGGCGGGCATCAAGCCCATACTCGGCATGGAGGCGTACGTAGCACCCGGCGACCGGCGGTCGAGACAACGCATTGAAAGTACAGGTGGAGGAGCCTCCAGGTCCCGGGCGTATTACCATCTGATATTGCTGGCGCAAAACGCGACCGGGTACAAGAATCTAGTCAAGCTGTCGTCGCTGGGTTACACGGAGGGCTTCTACTCCAAGCCGCGTGTGGATCGTGAGCTTCTGACGCGGTACAGCGAGGGGATAGTGGTCTCGTCGGCGTGCATGGCGGGCGAGGTTGCGACGCACCTTCTGGCGGACAACTGGGACGCGGCGCGCGAGACGGCTGCATGGTACGCGGAGCTGTTCAAGGACCGGTACTACCTGGAAGTGCAGGCGCACGACAGCGGCGATCAGGCTCTTCTCAACGAGCGCGTGTTCAAGCTCGCGGAAGAGATGGGACTGCCGGTGGTTGCGACCAACGACGCACACTTTCTGCGGCACGACGACCACGCGTCGCACGACGTGCTGCTGTGCATCGGACTCGGCAAGAACGTGTCCGACGCGAACCGCATGCACTACGACGACGGGCTCTACTTCAAAAGCGCGGAAGAGATGCGCGAGCGGTTTCCGGCGCGGGGCGACGTACTCGAAAATACGCTGTGCATCGCCGAGGAATCGGGGATCGAGTTCAAGAAGAAGTACCACGTGCCGTCGTTTCCGCTTCCCAAGGGAGTCAAGAGCGAGAACGAGCTGCTCGTCAAGCTCACTGAACAGGGTGCACACGAGCGATACGGCGACGTACTGTCCGAGGAAGTCGAAGCGCGCATGCGTTACGAACTCGACGTCATAACGAAGACGGGGTACGCCGGTTACTTCCTGATCGTGTACGACTTCATCAAGGCCGCACGCGACATGGGGATTCCGGTCGGTCCGGGGCGCGGTTCTGCGGCGGGGTCACTCGTGGCGTACGCGCTCAGGATCACGAACGTCTGCCCGATCAAGTTCGACCTGCTGTTCGAGCGCTTTCTGAACCCGGAGCGCGTGTCGATGCCTGACATCGACGTCGATTTCTGCTTCGAGCGACGCGGTGAAGTGATCGACTACGTGCGTCAGAAGTACGGACGCGATTCGGTGGGTCAGATCATCACGTTCGGCACGCTCAAGTCACGTGCAGCTGTGAAGGACGTGGGACGCGTGCTGGGCTTCACGCCCGGCGAGACCGACGCACTCGCGAAGCTGATTCCGAATCTTCCCAACTATTCGCTGACGGTGCGCGAGGCGGTCGAGAAGATTCCGGAAGTGAAGACTCTGTACACGACGGACGAGCGATACAGCGAGCTGCTCGACTACGCGATCGCACTCGAAGGTCTGTCCCGGCATGCCGGCGTGCACGCAGCTGGCGTCGTGATCGCGCCGGGTCCGCTGGACAACTACGTGCCGGTCTGCACGCAGTCATCGAAGGGCGCTGGGAGTCAGGGAGACGAGAGCATTGTCGTAACGCAATACGACATGAACGGGCTCGAGAAGGCGGGGATGCTCAAGATGGACTTCCTCGGCCTCACGACGCTCACGATCATCACCGACGCTGTTGCGAACGTGCGCGCGCGCGGGCGCGAGATTCCCGATCTGGACGACATTCCGCTGGACGACAAGGAGACATATCACATGCTCCGACTCGGAAAGACGGCGGGAGTGTTCCAGTTCGAATCTCCGCTCGCGACCGAGCTCGTGCGTTCATTGAGATGCGACCGTTTCAACGATCTGGTGGCATCGAATGCGCTGATGCGTCCCGGTCCGCTGGACGCGGGAATGCACAAGGTTTACATCCGTCGCAAGCGCGGCGAGGAGCCGATCACCTACGCGCTGCCGGAGCTCGAGGAGTTCCTGAACGACACGTACGGCGTGATCACGTATCAGGAGCAGGTGATGCGTATCTCGCAGAAGCTTGCGGGAATCTCGCTGGCGGAAGCAGACGTATTGCGCAAAGCGGTGGGCAAGAAGGATGCGGAGCTCATTCGGAAGGAGCTCGGCAAGTTCATCGAGAAGGCGGTTGCGCTGGGGCATGATCGCAAGATCATCAACGAAATTGCGGCGCAGATCGAGACGTTTGGACGCTACGGATTTAACAAATGTTTGTGCGGCAGTGTCGAAGTGCTCGATATCGCATCGGGCCGACTTGTAAAGATCGAGGATCTGTACAAGAACAGGTCGGACTTCGGCGCAGTTGCAACGTGTGACGTTCGCGATCTAAAGCTGTATCACGGTCGCGTGCTCGATGTCATGGACAATGGTGTGCGTCCTGTGTATCGGCTTCGCACGCGGTCAGGGCGTGAGATCGAAGCAACGTCAAACCATCCGCTGCTCACGTTCGATGGGTGGCGTGAGCTCGGAGAGCTTGCCATTGGACAGCATATAGCCGTCCCACGGAAGCTCGAAATCGCGGGATCGGATGTCTGGCCGGATCACGAAGTCGTGGCGCTTGGCCATCTTCTCGCGGAAGGAAACCTCTGTCATCCGCACGGCCTGTACTTCTACAATCAGGACCAGAGCGCAATTGCGGATTTCGTCGCGGCCGCGGAGAATTTCAGTAATGTCGCGTGCACAATAAGTCACCATAAAGAAACCGACTATGTGTACACCGGCCGCCGCAATCGGCGCGAGCCCAACGGAATATTCGAGTGGGCGCGCGGCCTTGGCTTACTGCGCAAGAACGCCAGGAACAAGGAGATTCCAGCTGACGCATTCGCACTGAAGGATGTGCAGCTCGCGCTGCTCCTCGCCCGCATGTGGGAGGGTGACGGTCACGTCAACCAGAAGGGACGGTCGGCGTTTTATGCCACTGCGTCCAAGCGGCTCGGACATCAAGTGGCGCACGTTCTCCTTCGTCTCGGGATCGTTTCACGTATTCGCGAGGTCAATTTTCCCTATAAGGATGGGCGCGTCGGTTACCAGGTGTTCGTTACCGGCAACGAGAATCTGCGCAAGTTCGCAGATCAGATTGCAGTGCACATGCTGCCCGGGAGCAAGCGCGATCGTGCCTTTGCGCTTGTGCTGGAGGAAGTCGACACTACATCATCAAGGGACATCGTTCCAGCTTCGGTATACACGAGCATCGCGAACGCGCGCGCGAGTTCTGGACAGATGTGGACCGAAGTCGCGTCGGCGACCGGCACATCCACGCGCAACCTCACACCCAGCTCCGCGCGTGTACACCGCGGAGGATTTACGCGGGCTACAGTCGCGCAATTCGCCAGCTACTTCGACAGTGAAGAGCTCTACCGCGTATCGGAAAGCGACGTTTTGTGGGATCCGGTCGTATCCATCGAGCCTCTTGGCGAGATGCGGACGTACGATCTGGAAGTCGAGGGCACGCACAACTTCGTCGCGAACGACATAATCGTTCACAACAGCCATGCAGTTGCGTACTCGATCATCTCGTACCAGACGGCGTGGCTCAAGACGCACTTCCCCGCCGAGTTCATGGCGGCGTTGTTGTCGTCGCAGATCGGGGATACGGATAGCGTCGTCAAGTACATCAACGAAGCGAGAGAGATCGAGCTCGAGGTACTTCCGCCGGACGTGAACGAGTCGAATTACAAGTTCACGGTGATTGCGGACAAGAAGATACGCTTCGGGCTCGGCGCGATTCGCAACGTCGGCAAGAGCGCGATCGAGTCCATTCTCGAAGCACGTAAAGCTGGGCCGTTCACTTCCCTGTTCGATCTGTGCAATCGCGTCGATCTGCGCATGTGCAACAAGCGCGTGCTGGAAGCGATGATCCACGCGGGCGCGCTCGATTCGCTCGGCGGCCACCGCTCGCAGCTCGTCGCGGCGCTCGATACCGCGATTCGCGAAGCATCTCTGGCGCAGGAAGACGTCGCGAGCGGGCAGGTGTCGATGTTCGGTGACGCAATCGGCGCTACATCCAAGCCGGCGCATCAGACGACACTCCCGAACGTGGCTCCGTGGCCCGAGAGCGAGCGACTCGCGAACGAGAAGGCGATACTCGGCTTCTACACGTCGGGGCATCCCCTGGAGCCGTTTCGCGCGGAATGCGAGCTGTTCTCGACGCATACCGTCAGCGACCTGGGCGTGTGGACCGGTGAGTCGATGTCGTTGTGTTGCGTGATCACGACGATCAAGCGACAGACGAGCAAGAAGACGGGCGCGGAATTCGCACGTCTCACGATCGAGGATTTTTCGGGGTCGGCGGAAGTGCTCGTCTTTCCCGAAGCGTGGAGCGTGATTCACGACCAGGTGAAGGCAGACGTGCCGGTCGTGATGAAGGGTGGCTATTCGAGACGCGACGAGGGGGCGGACAACCCGACCTTCATCGTCGAGTCGGTGACCAAGCTTGCGGAGAAGCGGACCAACGGGCAGGTGGCGGTGGCGATCGATCTGGCGCCCGGGATGCCGCTGGATCCGACGGTGATGCGGGACGTGCAGGAAGTGGTGCACGCCCACCCCGGTACGGCTCCGCTGGAGCTGCGGTGGAGTGACGGCAACGGCGGCGCGGCCCGCTGGCGGTCGAGGTCGCTCAAGCTGTCAGCCGACGGCGTGGCCCTCAAGGAATTGAGATCGCTGCTCGGAGACGAGTGCGTTTCGGTAGTTTTAGGGACATAGGAGGCCCGAATGGCGACTGCAGCAACGACCATGGATTTCGAGAAACCCATCGCGGAGCTCGAGCGCAAGATCGACGAGCTGAAGCACGCGCCGGGTGATCGTGCCGTGAACGTGGACGACGAGATCATCTCACTCGAGCGGAAGCTGAGCGAGCTACGTGGTGACATATACAAGAATCTGACTCCGATTCAGCGCGTGCAGGTCGCGCGCAACGTTCGGCGTCCGTTCATGCTGGATTACGTCGCGCGCATCTTCACCGACTTCGTCGAGCTGCACGGCGATCGTGCATTCCGCGACGACGCGGCAATCGTCGGTGGATGGGCACGCCTCGATGGCGAGACGGTGATGCTGGTGGGACATCAGCGCGGGCATGACACCAAGGAAAATCTCCGGCGCAACTTCGGAATGCCGCATCCGGAGGGCTACCGAAAGGCGCTTCGCCTGATGAAGCTTGCGGAGAAGTTTCACGTTCCGGTCCTCACGTTCATCGATACGCCCGGTGCGTACCCGGGACTCGGCGCCGAAGAGCGCGGTCAGTCCGAGGCGATCGCGCGGAATCTTCTGGAGATGAGCCAACTTCAGGTCCCGATCATCGCGACTGTGATAGGCGAGGGCGGCTCGGGCGGCGCGCTCGCGCTGGGTGTTGCCGACCGCGTGCTGATGATGGAGAACGCGGTCTACTCCGTCATCACTGTCGAAGGGTGTGCCGCGATTCTCTGGAAGGACGGCAAATCTCCGGAGATGCGCGACCGTGCGGCAAACGCGCTTCGCATCACGTCACCCGACCTGCTCGAGATGCGAGTGATCGACGAGATCGTGCCGGAGCCGGAAGGTGGGGCGCACGCCAATCACGAGGCCGCTGCGCGCTCGCTGGCCGAGGTGCTCAATACCAATCTGGAAGAGCTGCGCAAGCTGCGGCCCGAGCGGTTGGTCAGGCGACGCAGGCAGAAGTATCTGAGGATGGGACAGTGGGCAGAGTAGTAGTTGAGCTTCGAGGCATAGTGTCGTCATTCCCGCGAAAGCGGGAATCCATCTGGTGCCGATCAACTTCCTGCAGTCATCGCGCTCAGAGATCGATAATATGGATTCCCGCTTTCGCGGGAATGACGAGGGGCATGCGGATTCCCGCTTTCGCGGGAATGACGACGGGTCAGTATGCATCTCATTGAAGTAGCGTTTCGCGGTAATCGGAAGGAGTTCTTCGGCTGGGATGGCGAGACTCCGCCTCCGCCGCGCGCAGCGATAATCGTCGAAGCGGATCGCGGTGAGGATCTGGGTACGGTGCACGCGATTGGCGAGCTCGCGGCGCAGCGCAATTCCGGTTGCGCGCACGGGTGCGGCGAGCCGGTACGGAAGGCGCTCCGCATTGCAACCAGGCGCGACGTTCGGCAGAGCGAGTCGCTTCAGAAGGCGAATGACGACGCACGACAGCGCGCCGCGGACAAGGTGCGCGCCGCGAATCTTCAGATGAAGATCTCGGACGCCGAGTGGCAGTGGGACAAAAAGAAGCTGACGCTGTATTTCACCGCCGAGAAGCGCGTCGATTTCCGAAATCTCGTGCGTGATCTGGCAGCGGCGTTCCGCACGCGCATCGAGCTCAAGCAGATCGGCGTGCGAGACGAGGCCAAGCGACTGGATGGCATTGGGCGCTGTGGCCGCCAGTATTGCTCGGCGGCATGGCTGCCCGAGCTTCGACCGGTGAACCTGGGCGTGGCGAAGGACCAGCGGCTATCGCTCAATCCGTCGCAGATATCGGGCGCGTGCGGACGGCTCATGTGCTGCCTGCGTTACGAGCACGAGTTCTATGTGGAGACGCGCCGACGCTTTCCGAAGGAAGGACGCATCGTCATGACGACGGTGGGTGAGGAGAAGGTCCTGACCGTCGATCTGTTCCGCGAGGCCGTCACGCTGCGGAACGCGGAAGGTGCATTGCGGACGATTCCGCTGGAAGCGTTCAACGGTGAAGTCGCTGGTCGTCCGGCGCCAACGCCGCCACCGTGCGAGGACGACGCCGACGAGTCGTCGGAAGAGATCTCGCCGGAGCTGATGTACACGTCAGAATTTGCGATCCCGGAGCCCCGACTGGTCATTCTTACCGAAACCGTCGAGACCGAGGCAGCTCCACCCGCGCAGACGCGGAAGCCTGAGCGTCGGCGGCGCGGCCGCCGGGGCGGAAGCGGAAGCGGCGATGGTGGGGGCGCCAACGGCTCCGGTGGCTCCAGGCCGAACGACAGAAAGGGGCCAGTGAAGGAAGACTGACCGGTCGAGCCACGGCTTTGACAGCTGTTATAAATTGCGACGTGCCCAACAAGTACTACATCACCACAGCGATCGACTACGCCAACGGCGACCCGCACCTGGGGCACGCCTTTGAGAAGATCGGCGCTGACGTCCTGGCCCGGTACCACCGTCTTCGTGGCGAGAAGGTGCTGTTCGTCACCGGGATGGACGAGCATGGTCAGAAGGTCGCGCAGTCCGCGGCCAAGGAAGGCCGTACCCCTCAGGCACAGGTCGATGAGATCGCGCGCAGATTTCAGGAAGCATGGGCAGCGCTCGGCATCTCGTACGATCGCTTCGTGCGTACCACGAGCGAACAGCACAAGATCGGCGTCCGTGCGCTGATCGAGCGCATCTTCGAGCGTGCTCCGGACAACTTCTACACCAAGACGTACGCCGGATGGTATTGCGTCGGTTGCGAGGCGTTCAAGACCGAGGAAGAGATCGTCGACGGCAAGTGCGTGCTGCATGCGACGCGTACGCTCGAGTGGGTCGAGGAACGCAACTGGTTCTTCCGGCTGAGCGCGTACACAGATCGACTGCGGACGTTGATTGCGAGCGGGAACTTTCTGCAGCCGCGAAGCCGCGCGAACGAGATACTGTCGCTGATAGACCAGGGGCTGGAGGATGTGTCCGCCAGTCGCGCACGCGAGGGATGGGGGATTCCCTTCCCTCGCGACACGGGCGAGGGCGAGCCGCAGACGACGTACGTCTGGTTCGACGCGCTTCCGAACTACATCACGGCGGTGGGTTTCCCGGATACCAGCGGGGAGTTCGCGAAGTGGTGGCCGGTGGACGTGCATGTGATAGGCAAGGACATCACTCGCTTTCACGCGCTCATCTGGCCCGCGATGCTCATCGCGGCGGAGCTTCCGCTGCCAAAGCTGGTGTGGGCGCACGGCTTCGTCCTGCTTGGCGGCGACCGGTTCAGCAAGTCGGCCGGCGTCACGCTCGATCTGCAGGACGCGGTTGCGCGATTCGGCGCCGACCCGTTCCGGTACTTCCTGATGCGCGAAGTTCCGTTCGACGCCGACGGAAACTTTTCGTGGGAGCGATTCGAGGAGCGTTACAACGCCGATCTCGCAAATGCGTGGGGCAATCTCGCCAGTCGCACGATCGCGATGATCGAGAAGTATCGCGGCGCGATCGTTCCGCCCGCGGAACCGAACGAGCTCGATGCAGTCGACGCAGCCGACATGGCCGCGTATGACGCTGCGATGCAGGACAATCTTCCCAATCGCGCGCTCGAGTACATCTGGGCAACGGTCGCCCGCGGTAACGAATACGTGGACCGGCAGGCGCCGTGGAAGCTTGCGAAGGATCCGACAAGGCAGGACGAACTCGACGCCACACTGGCCGCGCTGGTGCGGCAATTGACGCGGCAGGCGATCGCGTTGTCGCCGTTCATGCCCGGGCGATGCGCGGAGCTCCTGTCACAGCTCGGCGCACCGGCGGATTTCCTCGCGACGCCCGGGAGATTGGGCGATGGCGGCGTTACGACGTTCGATGTGACGGGCTGGCGCGTGGCGAAAGGCGCGTCGTTGTTTCCAAAACGGGAAATCGCGTAAACGCCAACCACGCGCCGCCGGATTGGTACGCATTCCGACGACGCCCAACCACGCGCCGGATTGGTGGTCGTGTGCGACGACGCTAAACCACGCGCCGAATTGGTGGTCGCACCCGACGACGCTAAACCACGCGCCGAATTGGTGGTCCTGCGTAGGGCCAGGCGCGGATTCTTCCGCGCCTGGCCCCGTTACGCGTAATCGGAATCGGATGCACCGAATATATCCGCGCCTGGCCCCGATAAATGCATTCGGAATCGGAAGTCGATGGGATGCATCCACGCCTGCCCCCGTTACGCACAATTGAAATTGGATGTTCGCCCGATATTTCCGCGCGTCGCCCGTTACCCGCAATCGAATTCGGACGTCCGCCCGATATTATCGAACGTCGTCGTCGCGTTGTATGCCGTCATCCCGCCGAAGGCTGGTATCGGCGGACACGGCGTAACGCAGGGCAATCTTCGTTGCAGGGATCCGATTTCGATCGCGCGTAACGGGGTCAGGCGCGGATGCATCCGATCGATATCCAATTTCGATTACGCGTAACGGGGCCAGGCGCGGATGCATCCGGCGGATATCCAATTTCGATTGCGCGTAACGGGGCCAGGCGCGGAAGAATCCGCGCCCTACGCAGGACCACCAATTCGGCGCGTGGTTTAGCGTCGTCGGAAACGCGCACCAATCCGGCGGCGCGATGGCATCATTATCGTAAATACCGTTCCAGGAACGCCGCCGTCGCTTCGTACGATTGAATCCAGTGCGAATGCAATAACCATTCGTGCGTTTCGTCGGGGTAGATGAGCGTTTCGACGTGTACACCGCGATTACGCAGGTCCTCCGTCAGCTGCACGGTCTGCCTGAAGTCCACGTTGCGGTCGTCATCGCCCTGAATCAGCAGCACTGGCGCGCGCCAGTGCGACAGATCGCTCATGGGCGACGACGCGTACGCGAGGCGACGTGCCTTCATCTCGGCGTCCTCGTCCCACGTGTCCTCCATCCTGCTCCACTCGAGATTCCAGTCGTGCACGCCGGCGAAATCCACGCCGACCTTGTAGTCGGCCGGATCCCGCGCGAGCGACAGCGCTGTCATGTAACCGCCGTACGAGCCTCCCCAAACGCCGATCCGCGCGGGATCGACTTCGCGGCGCGCACGTAGATAGTGCGCTGCGGCGATTGCGTCGCGCGCCTCGGCGCCGCCACCCGGGCCGTAGTCGAGCGCTTCGCGGAAGTCGAGTCCGTAGCCGATCCCGCTCCGGTAGTTCACCGACAGTACGACGTAGCCCCGACTCGCGAGATACTGATTGAGTCCGTACGCGTTGTGGTAATAGCCCATCGGATTGAAGCCAAGCAGCATCTGGCGCTGCGAACCGCCGTGGTAGAAGACCACGGCCGGATGTCGCTTTCCGTCGCGTGCGGCAAACGGGAGAAAGAGCTGTCCGTGCAACAGCAGACCATCGGTGGATCGGAATGTGACCTGCTGTGGAGTCACGAGCTGCGCCGAGGGAAAATCGGCTGGGATTGCGGTTGGAGCGAGATCAGCGATGGTGCCACGTTCCAGCAACATCGCCGGCCGGGCTGGCGTCGTCGCACCGGAGTGAAGCAGCGCAACACCGCCCTGCACAGCCGCCGGCCCCCACTCGATGCCGTCGCCCGACGTCAGGGGTGTCGGCGCTCCACCGCTCGCAGGCACCGACCAGATGTGCAACAGGTCGATCCTGTTGCCTTCATTCGCCGCGTAGAGGATGCTGCGGCCATCGATTCCGGCCGTCGCCGACACTATCTCGCGCTCGCCAGTCGTGAGCGCTGCCGGTGCCGCAGACGTGGAACTGGCCAATACCGAGTAGAGTCTGTTCCAGCCTCCGGACTCCCATGGGAACGCGATGCGATTGTCTCCGGTCCAGACGATCTGATCGCGTGAGTCGGTGGGACGGAACATGCTCCCTGCCCCGGATGCTGCACGCCAGAGCACGCGCGCTGTGCCCGTCGCTGGATCAGCAACGAGAATTGACCACGGCTGCCCGGCACGCCTGAGCGCGTGCTGGGGCTGCCGCGTGAGTGTCGGTTGCCTTACGAATGCGACAGAGCGACCGTCCGGCGACCAGACGGGATAGCCGTCATCGTCCACCGACGGATCCATGTACCGGAGCGTCGAATCCCGCACGTTGAATACGCCGATGAACGAGTGATCGACACGAGTGCTCGTGAATGCGATCGCCGAACCGTCGGGCGACCATCTGACGTTTCCGTCGTGGCCGCGCCCGACGAACAGGCGTCTTTCGTGGGCGCCGCTGTCGAGCGCGACCGTGTAAATCACCCCGCCCCGCGTAAAGGCCACGATCTTCCCATCCGGCGACGGCTCCGGTGACGCTCCCTCGGCGAGCGAACGCGGTGCGCCGCCGTCGATGCGAGCGAGCATCACGAGCTGGCTCCGGCCTTTGGCGTCGAGCGCTGGATTGGGATACTCACCGCGGTCGTTCCTGCCCGATCCGCGTACGAACACCACGGCGCTCCCGTCAGCGAGCCAGCGTGGCGAGCTCATTTCCCAGCCGTCGTCGGCCGTGTATGGCGTGATCGCACGCGCTCGCCAGTCCGGTGCGCGCGCGATCCAGAGATTCTGGGGGCCCGCCTGATCGAAGACCCAGGCGACTGCATCTCCATGCGGCGACGCAACCAGATCCGTCGGGAACGGCGCGCTCAGAATCTGAGGGATGGTGAACGACGGAGTGGTTGTCTGGGCATCGAGAACGGACGCTGCGAGAGACGCGAACGCCAGGAAGACAAGTGAACGATTGCGCATGTCAGTGAGTTGCCATCGCGTGCCGGTAGACAATGCGCGACACGTCGGCTATCAGCGAATCGGCAACGGGTTCCTTCTCGATGCCTTTGGTAAGAACCACGAGGATGTAGGGTTTGCGGTTTGCAGGATATACGATTGCCGCGTCATGCGCGATCGCGGTGATATCCCCCGTCTTGTGCGCGACGCGTGTGCCGGCCGGGAGTCCGGCGGGGATTTTCTCGTTGAATTGCTGCGCCAGGAGAATCGCGCGCATCGAGTCGGCAGACGTTGCTGAAGCGGCCTTTCCCGTCTCGATGTCTCTGAGAAGAATGGCGAGATCGCGAGCGGTCGCCATGTTGTTGAGTCCCTTCTCGAACGCTTTTTCATCCTCCACACCGCGCAGCACCAGCATGCGTCGAGCGCCGAGCGAGCGCATCATCGCGTTGACGCTATCAGGGTTGGCGAGAGCTATGAGCGTGTTCGTCGCAAGATTGCTGGATCGCGTGATCATGTGCTGGATGAGATCCCGTATCGTCACGGAATCGCCAACCAGCTTGTACATCGCGCTGTCGCTGTCGACACCTGGATCCTGCACGTATGGTGATCCGTCGACTATCGACGTGAAACGATTCACGACCGGGATGCGTTGGCTGAGCGAGAGACGACCTGCGTCCGATTCGCGAAAGAGTCGCATCATGACCGGCACCTTCATCGTGCTTGCGGCATGCATGAGGCTATCGGCGTTGATGAAGAGCGTATCGCCGGTAGCAAGGTCCATGTACGCAACGCCGACGAGGGCGCCGGGAGCGCGGGCGATGCGGGCCTCGATCTGCGCTCTGAGGTCAGTCGCTGGCGAATCAGGCGGTGATACGTGGCCGCACGCGAGTGCCGCAAAGAGGAGGGATGCAGCTGTAAGTCGGAGCGTGACGGCATCGCCGGGCACGCCGGGCAGCGCGCGACACTTTCCGTGCGCAGGTATGTAGTTCCACATTTTGCAACCGGGTCCTGTTTTCAGATGTTGGCGTACAAAATACACATCGCCACGACAGTCTGCGAACGACCCTGCGTGCGGTTCAATCCCATATCGGCGGCGCGAGCGCTCGGACTCAATTCTTGGTGATCACCTGGATCACGCCGCCCATGTGCCCACTGCCGAATTTGTACTGGGCTTCGTATGACTGGTAGAAGCGGATCGCCATTACGTCCTGAGCGGTAATGTCACGCAGCGAATTGACGTCGCTCGAGTAATAAGTGTCGTCGACGAATACGTGAACGGGGATGGCCGGGACGTTGGGGTTCTGGGACTCGCGGCCGCGACTGTGGAGGAAATTCGCGTGCGTCTGAGCCACTATGTCGTAAGCGTTCGCCACCCGCAGCTGGTCGATCTGGTCCTCGGTGACCATCATCGGGTCGCCGCCGGGTGCGACAGCTGTGTTAGCGTGCGCGCATCCTGCAACAGCAATTGCGAAGACGAGGACCATGCAGGCGGCGTTGAAGCGCCGTGCTGGCCCGGCGGTCAGAGGTGTGGAAGCCATTGGAGACTCCGAAGTTGATGCCGGCTCGCCCGACATGATCCGGCGTTACCTGTTACAGCACAAAGGGGGCCCGTCCGGGCCCCCTTTGCTTTTACAATGTCCGAAACAGTGTCGAGATTACGGCACCGGAGTGATGTTGCCATTCCGTGCATTTGTCTCGTTTCGCGTGATTGGCAGGCTCGAGACGAGCGGATCAGCTGCGCCCTTGTTCGGCATGCCAGCCTGCGTAACGTACGCGAGGTTGAACATGTTGTACTCCCGGAGCGCTACGATGTGCTGTGGTCCGAAGTACGTGAACGTGTAACGCAACTCGTACAGCAGCGCATTGATGGCATCCGACGCAGTCGTAAACGTCGAGTACGCTGGCAGGCCGCCTTCCACCGTGTGTACTGCGTTGATGTCGTTCGTCGCGCCGGCAAGGTCACCGGTTGCGATTTCCGCCTGCGCACGAAGCAGTATCAACTCAGCGTTGCGTACGATCGGAATTGGCGACGACTGGAGGGCGGCGTTGTTCGGATCGGTCAGCTTGAGGCGATGCGACGCGGTGAATCCTGCGACCGTCGGAGCAGACGCCGGGATGACGTTGGCTGCGCGTATGTCGCCGGGCATGAAGGAATTCACAAAGTTATCCGTGACCAGCGAGGACGAGCCCTGCTGCGGATTCGCCGCGCTCTCAGGCGACGATGGATTGTACTGGTACCACGGCCCGGCGTTGAGGTACGCCTCCGTCATTGGAGACGGCGCGCCAGCGAGCGCGATGTTCAGCGCAGTGAGCGCCGCAGCCGCACTGGCCGCGTTCGGCGCAACCGGATCCAGCGCACGCATGACCTCGACCCGTCCTTTCAGACCACGATTGAGCAGGATGAGGTTGGCGGTCTGGCTGTAATCTCCGTGGAGCGAATAGCCGGACGGCAAGGTGAACGGCACTGTGCTCGATCCCGCCTTCAGATCCACCAGCGCCGAGTCCAGCAGCGCGGACGTGTAGGCGAGTACTGACGCCTTCGTGCGGATAGGATCCTGGACGGTCGCATCGGGCCCCTGGATTACAACGCCATTCTGGTCGCGGTAATCGATGAGCCGGATGTACGAGAGTGCGTCGAGCGTCCGAATGAAGCCGCGCGCAGCGCCCTGATCAGCTGCACTGAGCGACGTGAACGCCTTGTCCTTCAAGAGCAGCTGCGACGCGCGAAGCAACTGGTAGTAGCCAGTCCACTGCGAGCCACCGATGAAATCGCTGGGATCGGGTGGTGTCACGTAGAACTCCGTGACGAAGCGGCTTTCATTGGCTGTAGGAACGATGGCGTCGCGCGCCATGATCCCTCCCCAAAGAAGATAGCCGCCGTAGTTCGCGCGATCCTGCGCTATGATACCTGTGGCCAGCGACTGCAGCGTCTGCTGCGATCCTGCCACGACGTTGTCCCGGCTCGGTGCTGCCGGATTATCCTGGCACGCACCCGCCAGCACAAGAGTGCTGGTGAGTGCCGCCGCGATGTATTTCTTCATTTAAGTGCGTTCCCCGAGATTAGAATGTGGCGTTGAGCGAGAGGAAGAACTGGCGGCTCGGCGGATACGGCGTCACGTCCTGCGTGCGGCCGATTGGTGCGTTGCCGAAGTTCGACACCTCGGGGTCATAACCCGTGTAGTTGGTCCAGGTGATCAGATTGTGCCCGCTTGCCTCGATCCGGAGATCCTTCGCGCGGCTTCCCAACATCCGGTGCGCGAATGATTCGCCGAGGTCATACGAAAGCGTCAGCTCACGAAGCTTGGCAAAGCTGCCGTGCTCCGCATATACCGGCTGGCCGGCGAGGAACGCGTTTCCGCGCTTCTGCGCAGCGAGCGTATCTGCGAAGTTGCTGCCAGCGACGTTGAAGTCGAAGTAGTTGTTCGTGAGGTTGATCACGTAGCCGCCCTTGCGCCAATCCAGCAAGCTGGAAAGTGTGAGCCTGCCAAGCGTGAAGTCGTTCGAAAAGCCCATCTGGAAGTCGGGGTTCTGATCTCCGATGTGCAGCTCGTGACGCGCGCGGCTGACGTACTTGCCGTTCGCATCGAACGTGGAATCAAAGCCGCTGAACACCACGACCTGCGTGGCGGAGTAGCCTTGCTGGATCTTGTAGCTGCCGAAGCGCTCGCTGAAGCCGGCGCCTGTCGCAAACGCCGGGACGGGGAGGCTGGTCACCTTGTTCTTGTTACGGGAGAACGTGGTGTTCGAGGTCCACGTAAAGATGCTCGTCTGGATCGGCACCAGATTCAGTCCGACCTCAGTACCGACGTTACGCATCGTTCCGCCGTTGATGACCTTGGTGGTGAAACCGGTCGACGGGGCAAGTCCTGCGGTCAATACCATGCCTGTCGTCTTCTTCTGATACTGCGTGACTTCGAGGCCGGCACGTCCACCGAACATGGTCGCGTCAAATCCACCTTCGACTTCGGTCGTGAGCTCCGGCTTGATCGTGTTAAGCCCGATCTGTGCGCCCTGACGCAGTCCGTTAACGCCATCTTCAAGCAATGGAGTAAGGAATGTGTATTTGAAGTTTGTAGGCACACGGTTACCCGCCTTGCCGTACGCCAGACGCAACTTCAGGTTGTCGGTCTTGGGTGGTAGCCAGGGCAGCTTGTACGAGATCGACGCCTTGGGATACGAGTAGAACTTGTTCGCGTCGCCGTTGGTGCTGGAACGCTCTGCATTGATGGCGCCAGTCAACAGGAGCCGTTCATTGGCGGTCAGGATTTCTTCCTGAGCGTAGTACGAGAACGACTTGGTATCGTTCTGCGCCTGGTTGACGGCCGTCTGTGTGGCGGTCGCAATGTTCGTGATGCCGGGGAACAGTCCCTTGCCCTGATTGAAAACGTTGTCGACCTGCGCCCGGTCCTGGCGCAAACCAAACGATGTCGTTGCCGTGAACGGGGAAAGAATCAACTTGTGTGTGCCGTTCAGATTCAGGTTGGCACTTACGACGTTCGTGTTACCGTTGGCGACCGTACCGGGGTACGGGCTGATGACGCCCGACTGCTCCAGATACGTGAACGGTGGTGAATAGATGAGCGCCTGATCGGAGTAGCTGTCGACGCCGCCGAGAAGTGAGAAGTCGAGGGTCTGGCGCGTGGAGGCGATTGCAGACCACCCTGCCTGCGCACTACCAATCAGGCGGTAGACGTTCTCAGGGGTCTGGATTACTTGCTGATCCTGCAGGATGTTGGCACCGCTGACCGCCCACGGGTCCGACGTGTAAACGCCGTTGACCTTCCGGGAAAAGTCATAGAACGAAGGCGTGCCGGAGATGACGTCCAGCGGGTTGATCGCGTTGTTGTCGTTACCGGAGATACCGCGCTTGGTGAGCGTGTGCAGCACTTCGGTATTGGCGCGCAGATTGATCTTGGGACCGAACTGCTGCGTCAGGTTGATCCGGAGGTTCTGCTTGTCGTAACCGTCCGTCGAGGTGATTCCAGCGTCGTGCTTCACGCCCGCAGAGGTGAAGTACGTCGTGTTGCCGTCCCCTGTACCGCCACGCAGCGAGGCCGCCGTCTCGTACGACAGGCCGTGGTTACCGTAGAGCTGATTCTGTGCATCGGTGCAGCCCGCGTACGGGTTTGCCGCGAAGTAATCCGTGGCACCCTTGAAGCCCGCTGGCGGGTTGGAGTCGACGTATTGAGTCGCCTGCGCCTGGCTGAAGCAGCGAAGAGCGAGTGTGTTGGATACGGCCGTCGTTCCGAAACGCTGTACAACGTCGAGCGTCGGAGTACCAGCGCGACCGCGCTTGGTGGTGATGACCACTACACCGTTTGCACCGCGCGAACCGTAGATGGCACCGGCCGACGGCCCCTTGAGGACTTCGATCGATTCGATGTCTTCAGGGTTGAGGTCGGCGATACGATTGACCTGCTGGTCCTGGTTGGAAGAAATCGCGCCGCCGGCACCCGAGATGCTGTTGAGGCCGTTTCCGAATGCGGAGTTGTCCACGGCGACGCCGTCGACGACGTACAGCGGCTGATAGTTGCCGTTCACGGTATTGGTACCGCGAAGCTGCAACTGGATACCGCCGCCGGGTGCGCCCGAGTTGGACGTGATCACGGCGCCGGGAACCTTGCCCTGCAGCGCGCTCTCGATGTTCTGCTGCGGAACCTTGTTGATCTGTTCGGTGTTTACCACCGTCACAGCGTTTGCAGCGTTAGCGCGCGACACCGTCGTCGCCTGACCGGTGATGACCTGTGTCTCGAGCTGGAGGACGTCACGTGCGAGCGAGACGTTGACCGAGTTGTCGTTGGCGCCAACGGGAACGATCTTGGCCGCAAAACCGATTCGGCGAATGCGCAACTGATGTGCACCGGCCGGCACGCTGATGTTGAAGTTACCGTTGTCATCGGCGATACCGCCGAGGGTGGTGCCCACTACCTGAACCGTTGCTCCGGGGATAGGCTCGGTGCCCCCCTGGACGGTTACGTGACCGGTCACGCGCCGCGTCTGCTGCGCATGGCCGAGCGATGGGATCACGGCGAGTAATACCGCCGCAATCCAGAGACGTGTTACTGACTTCATCCGAACATTCCTCCGTCCGACGAACTCGTTCGCCGGCGTGATTGACATCTGTGGATGGAAAGCTTGTGCTGCCTGCTGTCGTGTGGGGCCGAGGCTGCGACCCCATCAAGAACAAACCAAACCGCTCGTGTGCCTCCTACTCGTCTCAGGATTGGGTGGATGTCTCCGGTCGATTTGAACCGGACTAACGTACAGCCGGGTCACGGTACCGCATCCTCAGGGTGTCGCTAAGATTTCGCAAAATCGCAAGCGCCGCCCGGAGTGCCCGTGCTGCGACTACATATGTTTCGGGGCCAGGAATACGTCATTTTGCCCCCGTACAACATGGAACCGTGCACCGGGGTCGTCAACGGCAAACATGTAATAGAATCGCAATGGATTCCGGTCAGCGAGCGATCACGCCCGCCAGCCACACCAGACTCCGGGCTTCGTGCGCCCGCCAAAACGCGGTGGTATGGCCCCCTGTGGTTTCTGTGTAGCTGTGCGGAATGCCAAGCTCGAGGAGTTCCCCGTGAAACATGCGGTTCACCGTGAGCGTGCTCTCGTCCTCGGTCCCGACGATGAGCCAGAGCGCGGGAATCGGCCGGTGATCCGCGACGGCCCCGCGCGCCATCCACACGGGATCGAGGTCTCGCCACTCCGCGATATTGTCGCCAATCTCCTGCACCATCTCCGGCCAGGTGCTCGCCCACGCGCGCTGCAAATCATCGATGGAGACAGCCTCACGAGCCGAACCCTTGTCCGGATAACCGCCGATCCGCATCAGCGCGAGTCCGGCCCCGGATAAACTCGCACCGGCGGCGAACACCTCGGGATATTTCAGGGAGAGATAAACGGCGCCATAGCCGCCCATGCTCAAACCAGCCACGGCACGATGCCCTCCGTTCCCTAGAGTATGGTATGCCGAATCGACATGAGCGACGAGATCGTGCACGATGTAATCGTCGTACCGCATGTGCCGCACGCAGTAGTCGGTCGGCAGCTCACCGCCGAGAAGAGCGGCGCGTGCGCGGAGACACGTCTCGTAGTCGGGCGATCGCCGCCAGGTATGGTAGTATCCGTTGTCGCCGTCCGGCATGACGACGATCATCTCCGGCACACCGGCGCTGACGAGCGAATCGAGCACCGAATCGATCGCGAGGCCGATCACCCAGCTGCGCTCGTTTCCACCCGTACCGTGCAGGTAGTACGCAACGGGATACCGTCGAGCGCTGTCGTGCGTGTAGGATGGTGGCAGATAAACGATGAATCGCTTGGAGACGCCAAGCGCCAGGGAATACAACGAGTCCTCTGTTACGGTACCTCTCGCCCTGGATACGACCCCGCTCGCGGGCATCGAGAATTCCGCAGGGGGGATCTGCGCATTCATTCGTACCGTGTCGAGGGTGATGCTCTGACCTCCAGCCTGACCCTCAGTGCTGGAATCGATTCTGAATGCGATCATCACGCCGTCGACGGGGCGGTAGTCGCGAAAGAACGAAACGAACACCACCGGCTTGCCATTCATCACGCGGTGGCCGCGCCATTTTGCCTGAAGGTGCGAGACCGTGTCGATGTAGTAGCTGTCGTCCAGTCCACCCGCGGTGACGACGTCGAGCCGATACGCGGGCCGCCCGTCCGCGGTGTCGATTCCGGCGAAGGTCACGCGATTACCTTTGGCTGCGTAGTCCACCAGCGGACCGTCCATGTCGCCGCCTGCCGCGACGTTCGCCGCTTCACCAGCGGGTAGCACGTGGGGCGCCGTGGCGCCTGGCGAACCGGCTGGGTTGATCATCCACGCAACCTTGCCGTCGTACGCCTGAATGATCCGGCCGCCGTCGAGCGTGATCTCGGTGCGTATCCGATCCGGTCGCGCCATGTCGACGGCCATGGGATGAGCCGGTCCGCCTGAGAACGAGATATGGCCACGCAACTCCTCGGTGCGTACGCTCTCGAGGCGCGCCCTGCCACCGCGGCTCGCGATGTTCGCGGCGATCACCGAGTCGGCCGCGTTTCCCGGTTGCTGCGCAGATGCGGCGGATGCAGCGAAGGTGACGGTCATCAAGGCAAGCGCGCTGAACAGGCTTCGGTCGGTCACGGATCCTCGGGCGCGATGGGTCAGTCCGAAACCACGGGACGTCGTGGGCGGGTGATTGCGGAGGTGGCGTTCCAACGCGTATTTAACGCGCGGTGACCGAACGGCGAGGCCTGGCGACACAAAACGCAGCGAATGGCCTCGCCACTGCTGTGAGCTGCGCAGCACCAGGCGCAGGATCGGATAGTATTAACAGGCACAATGCCGCCACCGAGCGGCGGTCACGATTGGGAGATCAATCCTGCACGACGCTTCCGGCGCTGACGGTCCATCGCGCGATGACATCTCCGGCGATCTGCGTGTGAGCTGGCGGGTGGCGGCCCTCGTGTGGTTCGTACCGGCGCTGTTCAGTGCGACAGTTTCGTACGCGTTCACGCGAATGAACGGAAGCCCGGTCGCGTTCTGGAACGTGCTCCTCATCAACATTCCGATCTGGTATTTCTGGGCAGGCGCGACGCCGGTCATCTTCTGGCTCGGGCGAGTCGCGCGCGTTGGATGGCCGGTGTCGCCGCGTGCAATCCTGATTCATCTTCCTGCCAGTGTGATTGCCGCACTGACAGACGTCGTTTGCGGCATGACCATCGCGTCCCTGCTCGGCATTGCACCACTCGGCCAGCATGCGTTCAAGCACTACCTCATGAACGCGATGTCGTGGCTCGTGACCGGCGTGCTTACGTACTGGGCTGTGCTTGGCGCGGGATACGCACTCGAGTTCGATCGCAAGTTCCGGAGACAACAACTGCGCTCGTCCGAGCTCGCGGCCCAACTGGCTCGGGCGCAGCTTTCCGTCCTGCGCAATCAGCTGCATCCGCATTTTCTGTTCAACACACTCAATACCGCTGTCTCGCTCGTCCGCGTGGACCGTGCAGACACCGCAGTTCGAGTGCTGAACGACCTCGGCGATATCCTCAGACGGCTGCTGCACCATGCGCCGGATCAGGAAATCACTCTCCGCGAAGAGCTCGCGTTTCTAAGCGCCTACGTTGCGATCGAGAAGATCAGGTTTGCCGACAGACTCACGGTGCGAATGGACGTGCCGGATGACGTCATGAATGCGCTGGTGCCCAACCTGCTGCTTCAGCCCATCGTCGAGAACGCCATCCGGTACGGCATCGGGCACGGCACGGCGAGCGGACATGTCGCCGTGTCTGCGCGGCGTGGCGCCAGCCAGCTCGTGCTGCGCGTACGCGACAACGGGCCCGGTCTTCCCGACGAATGGCATGCAAGCGGGTGTGGCGGCGTCGGTTTGACGAACACACAGGAGCGCTTGCAGCAGATGTACGGCCCGTTGCATGAGTTTGTGCTGGGGAACTCCGCGACCGGTGGTGCGGACGTGACGATCACCATTCCGCTTCAGCTCGTCGATGATGGGGCAGCAGGTGCGAGCAGCGATCAGCCGGTTGCGGCTTCCGCTCATGCGTGAGATCCGCGTGCTGCTGGTGGATGACGAGCCGATAGCGAACGACGGACTTCGCGCATTACTGCGGCGATACTCCGACGTGCAAGTGATCGGCGAGTGTCGAGATGCCGCCGATGCCGCGGCAGAGATCAGGCGGCTTTCACCCGACGTGGTCTTTCTCGATGTTCAGATGCCGGGTATGGATGGCTTCGGCCTGGTCAGAGCGCTCGACATGGAACACGGGGCCCCGATCATCGCGTTCGTGACTGCCCACGACGAGCACGCGCTCAAGGCATTCGACGCCAACGCCGCGGCCTATCTTCTCAAACCTGTTTCCGACGACAGGCTTGACCGTGCGTTGCTCCGGATTCGCCAGCAGCTGGCGGGCACTCGCGCGATGGATCACGAAGGACAACACGCGGATTTACAGAACGCATACAATTCTGTTGCGGCAAGCCCCCCGGCGGTCGACGCGACGGGGAAGGTCGCCGTTCGCCCGCTTGGCGAATCGTATCTGTCGCGCCTCACCGTGCGCAACGGACGGCGTTCCATCGCGATTCCCGTTTGCGACATCGACTGGATAGCGGCCGACGACTATTGCGTGAACGTTGTCGTGAAGGGGCGGCGGCATCTGTTACGTGCGTCGCTGGCGTCGCTGGAGACCAGGCTCGACCCGTCCATGTTCATCAGGGTGCACAGATCGGCACTCGTGAACGTTTCGCGGGTGAAGGAATGGCACCGTACGCCGCTGCGTCGTCTCGTCCTGGTTCTTGCGGACGACACCCGGCTGCGGGTGAGCCGGAGCAGAAAGACCAGACTGCTGGCGTTGCTGAGGGGTATTTCGCCGGTATCCGTGATGCCGGCGCCGAATTCGCAGTAGATTATTCGGGTAGCCCTCATGGAGGGGTCATGGACGTCGTACGTCTTGCCCTTTGTGGCGTTGTATCGGCTGTTGCGGCCGGCTGCACCACTGCGCACAGCAAACCAGTCGACGACGACATACCGGGGAACGTGCTGGCGCTGGAAGTCGAGAACCGCAACTGGTCCGACGTGGTCATCTACGTGTTGCACGACGGATCACGAACGCGGTTTGCCCAGGTGACGGCGACCAAGTCGGCGACATTTGCCATCCCGGTCCGCCTTGTCAGCGCGGGCGGAACGATTCAGCTTCTGGTGCACCGCATTGGCGGCCATGATGATTCGATGGCACCAATTGGAGGACCGGCTTACGCCACCGAGCGCGACGATTATCTGAGTCCTGTTGTCTCCGTCCGAACGGGTTACACCGTCGCGTTGACACTGGAAGACAACCTGCAGCGCTCGACCGTCGGCATCTGGTAGCAACGCGTAGCGAACATCGCGGGCTGCTCGCTGCTACTTGGGCGGTTTGATCGGCCCGCTGCTCGACCCGCCTTGCGCGGATCCCGCGACCGTACCAGCCAGCACTGCGCCGGCAACCAGGGCACCGCCCAGGAGAACACTGCGCGCGACCGATGTCGTGCGGCGTTCGGCGGTCGCTACGCTCGTACGTGGAATCGTCACCGGCTCACCGCTCCATGTTTCGTCGGAACCGCTGAGACGCGTGAGCTCAGTGATGCGCATGACGATTGTCGAATCGGTAACGGAGTCGATGTGACCCTCCAGTTCCGATGCGCCAACACCGAGTGCCCTAGCGAGATTCACCGTTCCATCATTTGTCAGAGTGAGCCGGACATCGTCCTTCGACAACTGAGCCGAGAGTGATATCGGTGTGTAAACCTGACAACCAACCGACAGCAGAGCGACTGCGGGGGCAACGACGCGCCGTAAACGAAAAGAATGCATGAGTCGACCGGAATGGGTGAATGGTATGGGGCCGAACTGATTCAGCCCGATCCAAACGGGACCGGGCTGAATCAGTGCTACCCTTCAACTGGCGAAACGCGCCGTCAGGCGCCGGCCTTGCATGCGGCGCCCGTTCCATCGGACGTCGCGTTGACCGGATCATTCGGCGGCCGGAGATTGTTGATACCAACACCCGGTGCGGGGACGTTCGTGTTGGTGTTTTCTTCCCCGGAATCATAGTACATGCGGCCTGGGATCACGAGCCCTGGTGCCGGCGGCGCAATGTTGGGCGTGCAGGTCCGCTTGTAGTCGTTCCATGCTTCCTCGCCGAGCTGGAAGTCGACTATGTATTTCTCGGTGAGTATTTCGTTGAGAAGCGCCTGCCCCGCGACAACTTCGGCAGACAGCCCGTGGTTCGCGCGCTCCTCGTTGAGCTTGGCGAGCGCGGTTCCCGGGTCTCCAGTGCGATATGCAGCTTCAGCCCATATGAGGGTGTTCTCGTCATATGTAACGAACGGCTGCTGGAAATCCGGCGCATTCCGCGTGGCGCTCAGCCAATTGACCGCACCGGTCGAGGTGTGGCTGAAATACTGTGCGTCACGCGGATCGTTTCGCGCCTTGAGGAGTGAATCGAGAAAGACGCCACCGCCGAGATCTCCACCGCGCCCTGCCGGGCCGTGAAACTGGTAGTAGAAGTTGGCCTCGGTCGGCAGGTTGCCCTGCGTGAACGCGCCAAAGTAATTCCCGGCGTCGCTCGTGATGCCCAGCTTCGCTTCGTTGAGCGCGGACTGGTACGCCGCCGTGCCGCGAACCTCGGCCGTGTGCATGAAGAAGCGCGCCTTGAGCGTGTGCGCCATCGTCGCCCATTGCGTGGCGTCGCCCCCGTACACCAGATCAGCCGCGCCTGGACCGATGTTCGTCGGGCCCGTCGCTGCGAGATTGGATATGCCGGCGGAAAGAACCGTCTGGACCGAATCGTACACCGACATCTGATCATCCAGCTTCGGGTTCGGAGTTCCAGATAGCGCTTGCTTGTAAACCAGGTCGCCAAAGAGGTCGGCACCCGTGCCCATCAATGCTCCTTCCACGATACGTGCGATTCCCAGATACACAGAATCGTGGGCGGCCGCAACGGCTTTCTGCAGCTTCACGATGTCAACGAGTCCGCCACCAGTATACAGTGCGGCGTTCGTACCGTTGGTGGTCGTGGCGTCTTGGCTGTATGTGGCGCCGAGCGCACCGTACTGGTTGGCAAGCCCGGTGAACTGTTGCGCATAGACACCTGTCACGCGCGCCGGATCGCTGCCCCAGTAGGCCCACAGAGTTTCCTGATTACCAACGAACAGCTGATCATTCGATGCGACCGTGGGGCGATTGGGATCATTGCTCAGCTCCCCGCCCGTCAGAAAGTCGCCCTGGCATGCAGTCGCGCCAAGCGCAGCGCCCAGCATCGCGATCGCGGCCAGTTTGTTTGTTATTGACACTGATATCTCCTTGGTCGCGTTAGCGGTTGAGGCTGATCGAGACTACGAACGACCGCGTCTGCGGATTGCTGAAATAGTCGAGACCTTGTGTGAGGAACTCTGCACCACCGAGGTTCGCCTCGGGATCAAAGCCCTTGTACTTGGTCCATGTCTTGAGATTCCTGCCGGCGAAGCGGATATCGGCACTGCTGAACCCGCTCAACGACCGTACCCAGCGCTGATCCAGAGTGTAGGTGACGCCAAGCTCACGCAGCTTGACGAAGCCTCCGTTCTCCATGAACTGTGATCCGACGGGACCGAAGCCGCCGCCGTTGCTCTGGAACCAGTGCTGCCAGTCGTTTGGCGTCGCGAATGCGACGACACCGACGCCAGGACCGGCAACGACCGGGAATACATCAGTCTGATAATTCTTGCCGAACACGCCCTGCTGGTTGCGGATGTACGTGTCGACGCCCGTTCCGAAGTTGTCGAGAATGCCGCGTGTTCCGTCCCACACCGTGCCGCCCTTGCGTACGTCGAGCAGACCGGACAGCGTGAGCTTGTTCCAGAGGTGGAGGCTGGTGTTGTACGACATCGTGTACTTCGGGTTCGGATCGGCGATGACACGATCCGTCGGGTCGACGATCGGCCTGCCGTTCGGCGCGAGGAACAGCGCACCCTTCGGCGCGGAGCCGCACAGAGCATCGATGTTCTGCGGACCACCCGTGATACCTGGAACAGCGAGCGTAAGCCCACGACCGCAGCGCGCGAAGTCATCGCCGCGAATCACGCCTGGCGCAAAGCCGATGGTCGACGATCCGATCGCACCGGTGAAGCCTTCATTGTTGTAGTCAATGAACTGCGCACCGTTGAGACTCGTCACGTCGCCCTTGTTGCGGCCGTACATGACACCAACGTCCCATGTCGCGTTGCGCGTCTGGATCGGGTGCAGATTGAGGGTGAGCTCCACGCCCTGATTCTTGAGCGCAGCGCCGTTGAGAATCTGGCTCGTCGCGCCGAACTGGGCGGCGTTGACAGGCGTGGAGAGAATAACGTCGCTCGACCGCTTGTCATAGTACGTCGCGGTCAGGTCGGCCCTGGACCGGAAAAAGGCGAAGTCGCCACCGAATTCCGTCTCGCGATCGCGCTCCGGGCGCAGTGCCGGGTTGCCGATCGTTCCGCTGGTCGAGAGCGCTCCCTGTCCGTTGATACCGGCCTTCAAGGCATCTCCGTAGCCGCCAAGTCCAAAGCCACCGGTCGAGAGCGCGGTAACTGCGCCATACACGGGCGGCTCCTTACCGGTTTCACCGTAGGCAAAGTGGATCTTGCCGTAGTTGAACCAGCCGGAGTTCTCCTCGGTGCCCAGGAGCTTGGTGAACGTCCATGCCGCTGATGCCTTGGGATAGTTCGCGCGGCGATTGGATGCGCCGAAGGTGGAGAAGCCGTCGTTACGCACACCGACGTTCAGCACCAGCTGCTGGAAGAGATTGATTTCCGCCTGCGTGAAGTAACCCTGCACGTGACGGAGGTTCTTGTTCTCGTTGGCCGTCTGGCTGATGGTGTTCTGCAGTGCGAGCGGCTGTGGTGCTACCAACTGCTGTCCGTCAACAAAGATCTGGCGGAAGCGGCGTGAGTTGAGGTTCTGGCCAACGGTCAGTGTTGCATCGAGCCGGTCGCTGAAGGTGTGCTGCGCCGTCGCGATGAGGTTGTTATCGATCGTCAGGTTGTTGATGTCGAGCCGATCGACCTGACCGAGAGGGTTGCCGGCCGACGTAAGCGGGAGTGCCTCGAGGCGGGAATCATTGTAGTAATCCGCGCCGAGCGTCTCCTTCACTGTCAACCATCCGAGCGGGATCCAGTCGGCATTCACATTTCCGATGGAGCGACCCAGCTCACTGCGATTTCCGGGGCTTGCCAGAACGAAGAACGGATTGTCGTAGTAGATCGCGTTCTGCATTGCGGCGACGCTGGTCGGATTCGGGAAGCGCGCCGGCTTCTGGAGTCCCGTCGCGGTGAACGCGTCTTCGTTGTTGTACGTGGGCGGCGTGCGCAACGCACCGAGCATGAGGCCGGAAACGTTGGACCCCTTCTGCACGTACTTGCCGCGCGTATCGATGTAGCTGATGTTGCCGCCGACGGTGAGCTTGGAACTCACTTCCTGCGTGCCTTTGAGGCGGACCGTCGCGCGATTGTACTTGTTGTTGGGTCCCTTGAAGTAGCCGTCCTGATTGGTGAGACCGCCAGATGCGAAGAATGTCGTACGGTCGCTGCCGCCCGAGATCTGCAGATTGTTGTCAGCGGTCAAGCCCGTATCGAACAGTTCGGTCTGGTGGTTGTAGATCGGCGTTCCGGCCGCGATCTGCGGGCCCCAGGAATAGCGATTGACTACGCAATCCGGACCGCCGCACGTGGCTGCCGTCTGGTTGATTCCCTGACCGTACATGGTCTGCACCAACTGCGGCGTGTACACGTTGTCGAACGTCTCCGTGGACGTGAACGAGTAGCGTGTTGGCCCGGAGTGACCGCGCTTGGTCGTGATCAGCACAACGCCGTTGGATGCGCGTGCACCATAGATCGCAGCCGCAGCACCGCCCTTGAGGATTTCGATGGACTCGATATCCGAGGGATTGATGTCAGATGCGCGGTTGGTGGTGACTGTGCTCGCATCGCCGCCATTGGTCGACTCGGTCGAGTTGTCGATCGGTTGGCCGTCGACGACGAACAGAGGCTGATTCGTGCCGGAGAGCGAAGAGGCGCCGCGGATCTTGATCGACGCGGAAGAGCCCGGCTCGCCGGATTGTGTACGAACTTCCACGTTCGGCGCCTGCGCCGCGAGCGCCGAGACGACGTTCTGCGGTTGAGCGACACGATGCAGCGATGCGCTATCGACTGAGTTGATAGTCGACGTGAGGCGCTCGCGTGTCGTGGAAGTACCGGCACCGGTCACGACGACTTCGCCCAGTCTGAGCGGGTTCGCTACAAGGACGAAGTTCTCGGTGATGTTCTGACCGTTGGTCAGAGTTATCTGGACCGACTTGGACGTGAAGCCGATAACGCGTGCGGTGAGCGCTACAGTCTGTCCCGCCGCGCGAGCTCCGGCGACGACGAAGGTGTAACGACCGGCATCGTTCGTCTGCGATCCGAGGTTGAGCGAAGGTATGAACACGCTTGCGCCCGCTAACGGGGCACCGGCTTCGTTGGTCACACGTCCGGAGATGGTAGTCCCCTGTGCCAACGCAACCGAGGCAACCATCGCGCTTGCGCCGATGACTGACAAGATACGTTTGAACATTGTAATGAGTCTCCTCCATGATGCGCCGCCATGCGGCGCGATTGGTACGTACGCGAAGTACCACCTGATCGAGTGCGAAAGGCCGCCCTCTCTGCTCACCACCTCCTTCGCAGCCGTCGGAACCGGCAATGCGATCTGAAATGAGCACGCCACACGCGCCGCTGGAGAACGGCCGCGTGTTTGCAACAATCTGGCTAATCACGCGCTACAGGATTCGTTGCGCTAGGCCATTAAGATTTCTTAATGCGAGTTCACCAAGATCTCTTAATCCACTTGCGTCTATTTGTGCAGCGGGGGTGCATGATCATGCAATCATGCAACGTCTAGATACAGCAACAAAAGTGATGCAGTCTTCGTGCACGATGGGCGGTTCACGCTCCGCCGGACGTGTAAAATTATGTGCACGATAGTGTATGGTCTCGGACGGCGGAGACGCGCGCCGACCGTTCGCGGCAACGCTGCATTGACAATGTTCGGATCCTGCATGGCGCCGCCAATCCGGGATGGTGGGCATCACACAGGCTCACCCAGTCCGTCACGAGCAGTGCACGCGAGCCCCACCTTATGACGAAAGGGACTTCCGCCGGTGGCGGAAGTCCCTTTCTCTCCAACACTACTCGACCAGCGCTACATCACGGTCCGCAGACAGCTGCCGAAACGTAGGTCGGTGCTGCACTCGGCTTCGTGTCCCAGTAGGTCCGGGTTCCGAAGTTGTCGGCGCCCTGAGCAGCGTTCGCGGCGGCGACACTCGCCGCGTTGAGCGTGTATTCCTGGTTCGGATAGTAGAAACGCCGCGGTACGAAATTGACGACTGCCGCCGGGCCCGGCTTGATCGTTGACGGCTGGCACGTGCGGCGCCATTCCGCCCACGACTGCGCACCGTCGCCCACCATCGCGACCCACTTCTGAACGGCAATCTGAATGAGCCCTGCCGTGCCACCCTGGTACGCGACGTTTGGACCCGCCTCGTACGCGGCAATCGCGCTGGCGCTCGTCACGCCCCACTGCGCCATCGATGCCTCGATGGCCGCATTGTAAAAGCCCGCGGCTTGTCCGGGGTTCAGGCCACCGATTCCACGTTCTGCTGCCTCAGCCTTGATGAACAGGAGTTCAGCGTAGGTCATCAGATACGTCGGATTCTTCTTGTTCGCCGCTGATCCGAACGTTCCGAACGTGGTCGCGCCGGGATACAGATACGAGCCCGGTCGCGATGCAATACGGAAGTAGGTACCGGCAGTGGATGTGGAGAGTCCGTTAGGCATGCCCGCGTATCCAAGCGGACCGGAAGCAGAAGAATCCACGACCGGCTGCATGAGGATCGGCATGCGTGGATCGGAGTTGGCGATCAGAATGTTCGCAAGCGTCTGCGAAACGCGGTGATCGTCGCGACCGGCGAAGTTGTCAGTCATCGGGTTGTTGTAAACACCATCGCCCGGATAGACAAGTTTCGCCATGTCGGCATTGGACGCGAACACGCCAGCTGGATCGGTAAAGGCCGCCTTGAGCTGTGCATCGGCGGTCGCGGGATCCACATTCACCAACCGCATCGCAAGACGAGCGCGCAGCGAGTTGGCAAACTTCGCCCACGCCGCGGTATTCCCGCCATAGATGGGATCCGCTGATCCGAGAGAGTTGGAAGCTCCCTTGAGTGCCGTCGCAGCCGACGTGAGCTTCGCCAGCATTCCGGCGTACACATCCTTCTGTGCGTCGAAGGCCGGAGTCAGGCTGCCGCCCGTGCTGTCGCCCTTCAGCGCCGCGGAATACGGAATGTTACCCCACGTGTCGGTGAGATATTCGAAGTTCCAGGTCTGCAGCACCTGCGCGGGGCCGTACGTTCCAGGGTCCTTCGCGGCGATGCCAGCAGCGGCCACCTTGTTCAGGTCCTGGAGCTGACTGCTGTACGCTCCTGTCCATGTGCCCTGCGTCGAGGCTGGATCGAGACGAGCATACCGATCCTCGTCAGGATACTGCACCTCGGCCCAGTGTTGAGCTACGAACTCGGTCTGGCGCAGATCGAAGCCGTTACCGACAAAGGTCGCAGCGGACAGACGCGTGGCGTACGTGAAAACCGGGCCCGGCGGTGCACTCGTCGGGTTGTTCGGGTTCGTGTTGAGATTGGTCAGGTTGTCGTTGCTGCAACCGACCACGACGGCGGCGAGTGTCAATCCCGCCGCACATGTGAGCTTCTTGATATGCATGATTTAAGAGTCTCCGGTGGCGGTTATGGCGTGATGCGGAGATTCAAGCCGAGGCTCCGCGTCGTAGGAAGCGCCGCAAACTCTGCCCCCTGGTAGTTCCCAGTAGTGTATGTGAACTCGGGATCTATGTTCGGAACCTTCGTGTGAGTCCACAGGTTACGCCCAACGAACGCGAGATTTGCGCTCGAAACCTTCAGGCGATTGGTGAATCCGCTCGGCAGGTCGACCCCCACACGGACCTCGCGCAGCTTGACGAAGCTGTCGTCGTACAGGAATGCCTCGCCGTTCTCGAACAGCGACTGATAGTAATTCTCCGCCGTGACGTTGACGGTGTTCTCCTTGCCTGTCGCCTGGTCGATACCATGGACAACGAGCCCGGGATTGTTCCAATCCACCTGGCGTCCGGTGACCGTGCTCGCGAGCACGCCGGTGTACTGGCCGAACATGTTGGTCACGGAGTAGATGTTGCCGCCTCTATGAATGTCGAGCAGCGCGCTGGCAGTGAACCGGCCCCAGCGGACTTCATTGTTCCAACCGCCAATCCACTTGGGGTTGACGTTGCCGAGCACACGCCGATGTCCGGCGTCGTTCTGTGGCAGTCCACCGCTCAGAAGCAGCTCACCGGTCGTCTTGTCGCGCATGTAGGGCGTCGCGAAGATGTCGCCGTACGGCTGGCCGACGCGGGCTTCCTCGTCGATGGTCCACGTGCTTCCGATGCGATAGTTCTGAACGCCCGGATAGAGCGAAACCAGCTTGCTTCGGTTGGCGGAATAGTTGAACGTCGACGTCCACTGGAACCCGTTCGCAAGCTGAATCGGGATCAACGTGAGCTGTGCCTCGACACCCTTGTTCGTCAACTTGCCGGCATTCAGCGCCGCGGCGGAGAATCCGGTTTCGTTGGCCAGGCTGAGGCTCACGATCTCGTTGGTGGTCGCCTTGCCATAGTAGCTGGCGTCCAGCGTTGCCCGGTTGTTGAGGAACCCGAGCTCCAAACCAACCTCGGCCGAGTTCGTGTTCTCGGGCTTGAGCGAAGGATTGGCGCGCGTGTCACTCAACGTGTACTGCGGCAGGCTTCCAAACTTGTTGGCCTGGCCGACGTACGTCGTGGCCAACTGATACGGGTCGGCATCGTTACCAACGTTCGCGATCGCGCCGCGGATCTTGGCATAGCTGAGGACGCGATTCTTGAGTGCCGGCATCAGATCCGTCAGGACGAGCGAGCTGTTGATCGATGGATAGAAGTAAGAGTTGCTACCCTTTGGCAACGTCGACGACCAGTCGTTACGACCAGTGACTTCGACTGTCCACACCTGACCGAGTGTGAAAGAGCCAGAACCGTACACGCTATTGGTCTGGCGGCGCTCGGCGTACTCGTTCACCGTCGGAGACTTGGCCGAGTTGGAGACGTTGTAAATATCCGCAGCAAGTATGGCGTCGGACTGGAGGCTGCTGGATCCGTACGTTGCGTAACGCCGGTTGGCACCCAGGGTACCGCTCAGCTGCAACCAGCTCTTCGCAGTCTTGTTGGCGGTCAGAAGCAACGATGAGTTGTTCTCGTTGCCGGTGTTGTTGAAGTGATAGAACGCACCGTTGTAGGCAAGATCGCTATACCCGAGGTTACCGGCCGCGTAATCCTGCGCGATGTTGGACCGGTAGTAGTCGGTGCCCGTCTGGGCCTGGGCGTTGAGCCAGTCGGTGATCTTCCACGTGGCCGCAGCGCTTCCGATCACATGATCGCGATTGTCGGCTTCGGGATTCTGGTACTGAATCCAGTACGGGTTGTTGTGGAAGTTGCAGTTCCAGTTGTACTGGTCGTTGCACGAGAACGTCTGGTTGGCATGCGGCTCGTAATTCTTGAGCGCGTTCATGTCGACCTGACGACCGAACCAAACGTAGAGACCTTCCATGATGCCGGAGTTGTATCCTACACCTGGGCGGTTATAGGCCTTGTCGCTGACGTACTGGACGGTAGCCGACGTGCTCAGGCGGCTGCTCACGTTGAAGTTGCCAGCGAAGCTGCTCGAGACCTTTCGGAAGGTGTTATTTGGAATTACGCCCTTCGTGTTCTCGTTGCCGATCGAGAGACGGCCGGTTGCACGGTCAGTCCCACCGCTGAACGCGATGTTGTTGTTCCATGTCTGACCGGTCTGGAAGAAGCTGCTTACGTTGTTCGGGTGCGCAATCCACGGGCTGGGCTGCAGCACGCCATTGACGACCGGGCTGTTGAACTGGGTACACGGCTGAGTCTGATCGTAAGTCGTCGAGTTCGGGGCTGTCGTGAAGATGCAACCCATGGTGCGCCCGTCGAGCCGGGGACCGAAGCTCTGATCGTTGAAGTCCTGCGTACCGCCGCCAGCGCCGTCCACGAACTGGAACTGCCCGCCAGATCCCTGTCCATAGAGATTCTGGAACTTGGGTTCAATGGAAGGCGTGTCGAACGTTACGCTCGACGTGACTGCGGTCTGGAAGCCGTTCGCGCTTGCGCTTCCGCGCTTGGTGGTGATGAGAACTACACCGTTGGCGCCGCGCGATCCGTAAATTGCAGCGGCGTTGGGGCCCTTGAGCACCGTCACCGTCGCAATGTCGTTCGGATCGATGTCGTTGATGACACTTCCGAAATCGACGTTACCACCGCCCAGTCCACCGCCGTTCGGGCTGCCGCCGCGACCGCGGTTGGAAACCGGCGTGCCGTCGACGATGAACAACGGATCGTTGTTGCCGGTGATCGAGTTGGCACCGCGGATCGTGATCTTGGTCGAGCCACCCTGTGTGCCCGAGCCAGTGATCGCAACTCCGGAAACCTTGCCTTCCAGCTGATTGACGATGTTCTGATCGTGTGTCGCATTCAGCGCCTCGCTGGAAACCTGCTGAATCGCGGTACCCAGTTGGCTCTTCTGCTTCTCGACGCCGAGTGCGGAAACGACGACGCCGGTAAGGCTCGTAGCGTTCGCCGTGAGCGAGAAGTCCTGTTGTATGTTACGCCCCGATGTAAGCGTCACTCTGACCGTCTTGGGCGCGTAGCCGACCCGACGTGCAGTGAGTTCGACCGCCTGACCGGTCATCCGTGCCGCTGACACGTTGATGGTATACACGCCCTGGTCGTTGGTGTATGCGCCGAGACCGAGCGAAGAAATTGAGACGCTTGCTGCAGTCAGCGGCGCACCGCTTTCCGTCAACACGCGTCCCGATATTGTACCGCCTTGCTGTGCTGCTGCCACGGAGGCAACTGTTGCCAACGCAGCTGTGAGCGAACTGATACGCTTGAACAACCTAAGCATGGTTCCTCCAGGGTTGCCCCTGATAGGTGTGACATGACCACACGGACGAATTACGACTTTGGGAACTGGACATTCCCCGACTCACTCCTCTTGAGAGATTTGTAAAAGGATTGCAGCCGGACTGACTTGCTTTCGTTGTAAGGAAAGCGTCCGGCCGGTGCTGGTTGGCACAAAGGGTACGACCATATGTCTTTTGTGTCAATGAAAGCCGTAAGTATGCGGGAGGTATCGGCTTCGTAAATACTGTGCGACCGCCGTCGGCGCAGGGGCACACGCTGCACAACAACGGTACACAAACGCACAGATGCGACCGTACCTACGGTCGCATCTGTGCGTTACAAACTATCTACAGCATTGAGGATTTATAACGAAATACTGAATATTCACGCATTCCCTGACCGCAACTAGAACTTCACCGTCGGTGTCGTCGCGCTTCCGGGTGCGGCTTCGTAATACGTCCGCGCCTTTGCACCGATTACCTTTGCGGTGATTGCCTGCGGGAAGGTTCTGATGTACGTGTTGTACGCCTGCACCGCGCTGTTGTAATCTCCGCGCGCAACTGCCACACGGTTCTCCGTTCCAGTCAGCTCATCCTGCAGCGCGAGAAAGTTCTCGTTGCTCTTGAGCTGCGGATAGTTCTCGGCTATCGCCAGGAGCCGTCCGATCGCGCCAGTCGCCGCCTGATCGGCCGCGGCCATCTGGGCGGGGTCTCCGGTCTTCACTGCGCCCGCAAGCTGCGCGCGCGCGTTGGCGATGCTGATGTAAACGGTGTCTTCCTGCTTGGTCACACCCTTCACGGTGTTCACCAGATTCGGAATGAGGTCCGCGCGACGCTGCAGCTGAACCTGGATCTGCTGCTTGGCCGACTGAGCCTGCTCGTCGAGGCTCTGGATCTTGTTATAGCCACAACCGGTCAGCAGGAGGGCGGCCGGTAGCATCCATGCGAGAAATCTGCGCTGCCTGATCATCGGTAGTCCTCTCAAGGTCTCGTGTTCGGAAGGGCGGACACGTACGCCGTCACCGCTTCCATTGCTGTTAAATATGCGACGAGCACGGCCTGCGCGCGCTCTTTGGGGATGGCCTTCGAGTCACGAAGCTGCTGTGCCACGGCCTCGAATGGAGCTGCATCGATCCCACTGAGTGCCGCGACCTCGCGGGCGATCTCGGCGTATCCATGGGGCGGCCTGCGGCCGGCGAGGCGCAGGATTCCGCGGAAGACAACCATGAGCGTGCTGAGGCTCGCAGCCATGAGCTTTATCTGCTCGCTCGAATCGTTGCCGGCAAGCAACACCGCGCCGCGCAACCTGAGCAGCACTCCCATCGCCTCGCGCTCCAACTGCAGGCGCAGGTCGTCGTGCTCGACGGTGATTCCCTCGAACGGCGAATCGCCATACAGAACCTTGTTGCGCTCCAGTATGTCCGCGTACTCCATCGCGAATATGTCGCTGCATGAGCGCCACTCCCGCTGGGTAAAGGTCATCGGCGGATGATTGCCTGCGTCGCGCCAGGCCCGCGTCACGGCGGAGAGCTCGCGCAGCCGGCCGAGCGGTACGTCGTCCACGATAATCAGCACGTTGAAGTCGGATCGCTTCGCGACGTGCTCGGCGCCGCCAGCCGCGGCGGATCCGTAGAGCACTACAGAGCGCAGCGAAGTGCCGTAGGCGGCGCGGAGTTGGGTTACCAGCTCATCAAGTGTCATCGTGATCTCCAGGGTCTACCAGCTACCGCCACCACCGCCACCGCTGAACCCACCGCCTCCGCCGAAACCGCCAAATCCACCACCTCCACCACCGAATCCCCCGCCGCCGCCGGAGAAGCCACCGAATCCGCCTCCCCCGCCCCACGGGATGAAGAGCGGGAGGCAGCCGCCACAACCCCCGCCGCGGCGACCGCGACGAAGATTACTCAGCACGATGACCACGAAGACGATCGCCAGGAAGATCATCTGCGGAGGGAAACCACCGCCACTCGGCTCGGGCGCCGCTTGCGGCTCCGGCGCGTGCAGCGCGGTGTCGAGCGTGAAGTGGAACTCGTTCGCGAAGCGCTGAGCCGTGAGGAGCGTCAGCAACTGGATGCCGCGGCCGTAATCCTTCTGCTTGAAGAACGGGATCGCCTGTCGGCACATTGTGCCGGCGTCGGCATCGGTAACGAAACCTTCGGCGCCGTTGCCGACGAGTATGAAGCACTCGCCCCTGCCGTCGGAGTTGGTCTCCTTGGGGACGACCAGGATCACTGCGCCAGCGTTGCGGGTCGGGTCGCCCGGATTACCGATCTTTCCGACCTTCCACTGGCGTCCGATCTTGAGCGCAACGTCGGACGGCGCGTAGTCGCCGATGTCGGGAAGCGTGACGACGGTGAATTCGCCACGCGATTTGTTGCGCACATCGCTGGCGATCTGGTCTATGTGGGCTGCGGCGTCGGCCGGAATTACATGGGCAAAGTCGTTGACCAGGCCCACCGGCTGCGGGATCGTCGGACCACTCTGGACGAGGAGCGCCAGAAGCGCCGATTGAAGTAGGGTCTGGAGCACCATAGTATTTACGGCATGCGCACTACACTAGTCAACGGACTCGCTGGACTCTCGCTCGCGGCCTCGATCACATTTGTGTCTCTTGCCTGCGCCAAACCGAACGGTCATACGGCCGGTGACACGCCAACAGCGGCTGGATCCCCGGTGGCGGTGGCGAGCGCGCTCACCGACTCGCTCTCCAGAACGGCGGACTCGAGTCGCATCCAGGGATCGCCATCGGCGAAGATCTGGGTGATCGAGGTGAGCGACTTCCAGTGTCCGTATTGCAAGGAATGGCACGACGCCACATACAAGATGGTGCGCGACGATTACGTGAAGACCGGCAAGGTACGCATGGCGTACGTCAATTTCCCGCTGTCGATCCACGCGCACGCACATCAGGCTGCGATCGCGGCGATGTGCGCGGGAGCGCAGGACAAGTTCTGGCAGATGCACGACGCACTGTTCGCGTCGCAGTCGAGCTGGGAAGTGCTGCCAGATCCTGCGGCGACGTTTGATTCGCTGGCCAAGTCTGTGGGGGTCGATGAGGCCAGGTATCATGCGTGTCTCAGCTCGCCGTCGATCGCCGCGCTGGTTGCCGGCGATCAACAGCGCGCGAAAGGTGGCGGCGTCACTGCCACACCGAGTTTCTGGGTTGGCGGCAAGCTGATCGAGGGTGCGATTCCGACGAGCGAGATGAAGGCTGCAATAGATCAGGCCCTCGAAGCGACGAAGTGAGCTTGAAGGATTGTAAGGTGCATCAATATCGGCATTGACCGTATGGGAGAAACGGTGCGCTTGCTGAGGACCGTCATTCCCGCGAAAGCGGGAATCCATCTGTCGCCGGTCAGCCCTCTACTGTCATCACACCTAGAGACCGATAATGTGGATTCCCGCTTTCGCGGGAATGACGACAGACGGATGGACCCCCGCATCCGCGGGGATGACGGCGGACCAGACTCGTGACTCCCTGGCTTCGCGTAGCGTACGGCGCAGCTGCAAGAACGGCGGAGATGATCAGTCTCGTGACTCCGCGCAGGACGGAGAGCAAGCTTGCCAGAGCGTTCGTTGCGCGACGGGGAATCAGACGACGTTACCGGACCTGGGGCGCCGAGGGACGTGACAGATCGCGGCCGCTGTTGTGGATTCACGCAGCCTCCGTCGGCGAGGGGCTCATGGCGTTACCCGTAGTTCACAGTGTCCGGAGAGCCCTGCCCAACGTGCAGATCGCATACACGTTCTTCTCGCCCAGCGCGGAACCACTCGCGAAGCAGATGGGTGCGGACTTCAGCGACTATCTACCGTTCGATTCCGCCGGCGCGGCGCGAGTCGCTATCGATGCGCTCGATCCAACGGTGCTGGTGTTCGCGAAAGGCGATGTGTGGCCGGCACTGGTTCGGGAAGCGTCATCGCAGGGCGTCAGGCTCGCGCTCGTGAGTGCTTCGATTCCCGCGAGCTCGCTACGCAAGAGCTCGGTCGGGTCGATGATAACACGCGACGCGTACCGGGCGCTGGATGCGATTGGCGCCGCGAGTACGGACGATGCTGCGCGCATCGTCGAAGCCGGCGCGCGCGCCGATCGCGTGCGCGTCACGGGCGATACGCGCTACGACCAGGCATGGGCGCGCGCACGCACGGAGCCACGCAATACGGAGATTGTCGCTGCACTCAGCTCATCGCGACCGACTCTCGTCGCGGGCTCGACGTGGCGCTCCGACGAGCGCGAGCTGTTCGCGGCGTGGCGAGCGGTGCGTGTGCAGGTGCCGGACGCACGCCTCATAATAGCGCCACACGAATTGGCTGAGGGGCACCTCACGGCGATCGAACACTGGGCTCGGGCCAGCTCGCTATCCGCTTCATCACTCGCGTCCGCAACAGCATCGACGGACGTGATAATCGTCGACCGTCTTGGCGTACTCGCCGATCTGTATGCGCTCGCTACGGTTGCGTACGTCGGCGGCGGATTTCACGATGCCGGGCTGCATTCGCTTGTCGAGCCCGCGGTATTTCGCGTACCTGTGATCGTCGGTCCCCGGCATGAGGACTCGCGCGACGCTGCCCTCATGCTGGCGACCGGTGGCGCCGTGAGTGTCGATGATGCACAGCAACTGTCACGCACCTTGATTCGTCTCTTCGCCACCGAACAGGAACGCGCCGACCGCGCGGACGCGATCGGTGCGGTAGTCGCGGGCGAGCTAGGCGCCGTCGACCGTACTTTCGAGGTCGTTCGGGAGTTGCTGCGGGCGGTGTAGGTAGAATCCCTGTACCAGATGCACGCCGAGCGCCTTTACGACCTCGTATTCCTGTTCGTATTCGACGCCTTCCGCGATCACCATCGCACCCTGGTCATTGGCAAAACGAACGAGTGTGGCGACGAGGTCCTGCTTGATGAAGTTGGTGTCGATTCCGTTGATGAGCGATATGTCGAGCTTGATGAAATCCGGCTCCAGGTTCGCAATGGAGCCGAGGCCGGCGTAGCCGCTGCCAGCGTCATCGACGGCGAAGCGGAAGCCCTTGTCGCGGAACGCACGCAGTCGCTCGCGGAACTTGGGGTAATCCTTGATCGCAGTGCGCTCGGTGATCTCGATGACCACGCGGTGGGCGTCGGACGCGCCGAGTGCCGTGTCACCGAACTCAGGATCGGCGAAGTCGTGCGGGTCCACATTCACGAACAGCGCTTCGCCCGGCTTGAGCAACTGAGATATTCCTTCGACCGCGCGGTCCCGGCACAGACGGCTCAACTCCCAGATCAGGCCTGCGCGCGCGGCGACTTCGAACATGACCTCGGGTCGCCGCAAGGACCGCATCGATCCGCGCGCAAGCGCCTCGTAGCCGAACACTCGCCCATCCGCTGCATGCACGATTGGATGGTAGTCCACGTACACCGCGCGCGCCCGCAGTGTCTCGCGCAGATCATCGACGAGTCGGGCGCGCTCGCGCTGCTCCAGGTTGTGTGCGTTGCTCGCAGCGTCGCGGATTCCACGATAGACGACGCGTTCGAGGCGTGCCTTGGGATCGTACTGCACCACTGCGCGACCAACATAGAGATCGAACAACGATGCGACGTCGGCGCCATGGATGCGCTCGAGCGCGTCCGCGATTCCTTCATTCAGGCGTGCGATGAGCGGCTCGCTGATGTAGCCATCGTCCGCGTCTTCGCGTCCAGGTGGCTCGTTCGGCGGAACGTAGAACAGGAGAAAGTCGTCGTCGTTCGCATGGCTCAGGGCGAGACGCGCGGCGCGAAGGGGGGTTTCCGCGAGAATGACCGCGAGCTCGCGCGCGGTGGTATCAAGCACGGCGTCGAGCTTCTCCCATCCGTAAATCTCTTCGATCTTGGCGTAGCGGTCGAAGTTGAGGTACAGGATCACAAGTGCGCCGCGATCCTGCACTGCGCCGCGCAGGCTGTCGATCGCTGCGGCGAGCGTGGGCATCGCGTTGCGCGCGTCCTTCCCGGGAAACGCCAGAGACGCCGCCGCTACGGAGTCACCTACGCGGCGGCCGAGTGGCGGCCCACCGACGTACTTGGCCGTCACGCCTGAATTGCTGGACTCGCCGGAGCTGTCGAGTCTGTCAGACGGTCCGGACGCGCCGCAAGCGTGGCCACATTTCGCCGCAGCGCGGCAAGCAGCTTCGAGAAATCCAATGGTTTCTCCAGAAAGTCATCGGCGCCGGATTGCAAGGCGGTCCGCTTGTCGGAGAGATCGCCGTGCGCCGTGACCATAATAACGCGAATGCCCGCTGCACGCGCAGGATCGCTTTTCATCAGCCTGCAGACTTCCCAGCCGTCACGTCCGGGCATCATCACGTCGAGAAGGACCACGTGCGGATCCACTTCATGGAATCTGCGCAGCGCATCATCACCGTCATACGCTACTTCGACGGTGTATTCCTTCGTGGATTCGAGATACTGTCGGATGATGTCGGCGTTGTCGCGATTGTCGTCCACGACCAACACGCGCAGGAGCTTATCAGGCATCGGTCCCTTTGAGCCAAGGTCAGAGGGAAATAAGTGCAAAAGGGAGACCCGAACGGTCTCCCGGGAGGCTGCACCGCGATGAACCCGGCGGAGAGGCCGGAAATATCGATGACGAGCGCTGACGGGTGCGTCGGGCTGCCATTGGCAGGCGGTCCCGCAGGATCTCCGGACGACCGTCCAGGGGGCCTCGGTGCTCGACAACGTGGGCAGGAGAGGGTCCGCAGCAGATGGATTCCCTCTTTCGCGCGACTTACGACCAGCGGCGCCCGCGTGGCCTGCGTTACGCCGCTGCTGCCTTCTCCGTCACGATGCGCACGTGATCGTCGGCAACCTGAAGGAAACCGCCTTCGACGTGGAATCGGTGAGTTACGCCATGACCGAGGCGTAACTCACCATTACCGAGCACCGCCATCATCGCAGCGTGGCCGGTGAGAATACCGACTTCGCCGTCGAACGCCGGAGCGACCACCGAATCGGTCTCGCCCTCGAACAGCACGCGCTCGGGTGAGATCACTGATACCCGAAGCACCGGTCAGCCCTTGAGCTTGGCGGCGTTCGCGATCACGTCATCAGCGCCGCCGGCCATGAAGAATGCCTGCTCCGGATACTGATCGAACTCGCCGGCAACGAGTCGCTCGAACGACGAGATCGTCTCTTCGAGCTTGACGTACTTGCCTGGAATTCCGGTGAACTGCTCGGCGACCGCGAACGGCTGCGACATGAAGCGCTGCAGACGGCGTGCGCGTCCGACGACGAGCTTGTCGTCTTCGGAGAGCTCGTCCATGCCGAGAATCGCGATGATGTCCTGAAGCTCGCGGTAACGCTGA
This sequence comes from Gemmatimonadota bacterium, assembly GCA_027307165.1. Lineage (GTDB taxonomy): Bacteria > Gemmatimonadota > Gemmatimonadetes > Gemmatimonadales > Gemmatimonadaceae > Fen-1247. The sequence continues at coordinate 140,606 of DAHUXM010000025.1, forward strand.
AGAATGCGCTGCACGTCCGTCGCAACTCTGTAGTGGCGTTCACCAAGAATTGCAGCGTCGAGAATACGCGACGATGACGCAAGCGGATCGACGGCGGGATAGATACCGAGCTCCGTGATTGCGCGCGACAGAACGACGGTGGCGTCGAGGTGAGCGAACGCAGTCGCGGGCGCGGGATCGGTGATGTCGTCAGCAGGCACGTAGATCGCCTGCACCGACGTGATGGATCCGTTGCGCGTCGAGGTGATGCGCTCCTGCAGCTCTCCCATCTCCGTCGCGAGCGTCGGTTGATAACCGACGGCGCTTGGCATGCGGCCGAGCAGCGCGGAAACTTCGGATCCGGCCTGCGTAAAGCGGAAGATGTTGTCGATGAACAGGAGCACGTCCTGGTTCTCGACGTCGCGGAAGTACTCGGCGACGGTGAGCCCCGACAGACCGACGCGGAGACGCGCTCCCGGCGGCTCGTTCATCTGTCCGTAGATGAGTGCGACGGAATCGAGAATTCCCGCTTCCTTGAACTCGGCATACAGATCGTTGCCTTCGCGCGTGCGCTCGCCAACGCCGCAGAATACCGAGCGGCCGCCGTGGCCCTTCTGCACGTTGTTGATGAGCTCCTGAATGACTACCGTCTTGCCGACGCCTGCACCGCCGAACAATCCGATCTTTCCGCCCTTCACGAACGGGGCGATCAGGTCGACGACCTTGATGCCTGTCTCGAAGACTTCGGTCTTGGCTTCGAGATCCGCAAAGTGAGGCGGTGCACGATGGATGGGCCAGCGAACCGCGTCAGCCGGAATGGCGGGGCCGTTGTCGACCGGGTCGCCGATGACGTTGAGGATGCGGCCGAGCGCCGGTGCGCCGACCGGAACGGTGATCGGCGATCCCGTATCTACTGCATCCATGCCGCGCTCGACGCCGTCCGTCGAAGACATGGCAACGGTGCGGACCTGATTGCGTCCGATGTGCTGCTGTACTTCGACCGTGACCTTGATCGGAACGCCGGCCTGCGTCGTCCCCTCGATGCGGAGTGCGTTGTACAGCTCTGGCAGATGCTCGGACTCGAACTCCACGTCCAGGACGGGGCCGATAACCTGGATGATCTTGCCTATGTGGACTTCGGTTTCGATTGCGGTGGTCATATGGGGTCCGGATACGATTTAAAACGTGGTGGTACGTATAACAAACACAACATCATGATGCGGCGCGGCGTCGTCGTCGTCGTTGTCGGGACGACGCATGCGTCGCCCCTACCACGGCCGCGACGACGGTCAACCGCGACCGCGACGACGGCCGGCCGCGACGACGGATAATGGCCGGGAAATGATGCGTCATTCCAATGCTGCTGCGCCGCCGACTATCTCGGCGATTTCCTGCGTGATCTGTGCCTGGCGTGCACGGTTGTACGTGCGACGCAGGACGTTGATCATGTCGCTTGCGTTATCAGTTGCGTTCTTCATTGCGGTACGTCGTGCGCTCTGCTCGCCCGCCACTGTTTCGACGAGCGCGCGGTAGATCGAATTGCGTACGTAGAGCGGAAGCAGCTCTGTCAGAATCGCGTCGGCCGATGGCGCGAGTATGTAATCCCGCGCGATGCCGGTGCGCTTCGGTGGTGTGACGGGAAGCACCTGCTCCGCCGTCGCCGGTGTCGAGAGCGCCGAGTTGAACTTGGCGTAGACGACATGGACTGCATCGAGTGCGCCGCTGATGAAGCTCTCGATGAGCGAATCGGCCAGGCTGCGAGCGTCGTTCGCGCTTGGTCGATCGGTGATGTCGGTCCGCGCCGTCGCAAGCTCGCGGCCGAGATAGCGGAAGAAGCCGATGCCCTTGCGTCCCACGATGTGCAACTCGACCTGCGTGCCTTCCGATTCGAGATGCTGCACCAGCAGGCGCGCTTCCTTTATCAGATTCGCATTGAACGCACCGGCGAGACCACGGTTGGACGTGAGCAGCAGAACTGCCGCGCGTTTCGCGTGTGCCGGCTGCCGGAGCAGCGGGAACTGCTCCGCAAGATCCGGCGAGTACAGGTCGGAAATAACATCCGCGAGCGACCGTGCGTACGGCCGCGCGCCGACAACGCGATCCTGCGCGCGCTTCATCTTCGATGTCGCGACCATTTCCATCGTGCGCGTGATCTTGCGCGTGTTCTCGACGGATTTGATGCGGCCTTTAAGCTCTCGTCCTTTCGCCATGCGTCGCTGTTATGACTCGATGCGGATCAGAAACCGGCGATCAGGCCGGCTTCTTCCGCGTTGCGTTGTAGCGTTCGATCGCGCGCTTGAGCTCGGCTTCGAGATCCTTCGAGAGAGCCTTTTCCGTGCGAATCCTGTCGCCGACCTGCGGGAACTGCGCCGACATGAATTCCAGGAATCCGCGTTCCCAGTCGCGGATCTCCGCAACGGGAACCTCATCCACAAATCCATTCGTCACCGCGTAGATCACCATCACCTGCAGCTCGACCGGCATCGGCTGATACTGCGGCTGCTTGAGGATCTCGACTGTACGCGCACCACGATCGAGCTGCTTCTTGGTCGCGGCGTCGAGATCGGATGCGAACGACGCGAATGCTTCGAGCTCGCGGTACTGCGCGAGATCGAGGCGGAGACGACCGGCGACGCCCTTCATCGCCTTGGTCTGCGCCGAACCGCCGACACGCGACACGGAGATACCGACGTTCACCGCGGGACGAACGCCCGAGTAGAACAGATCGGCTTCGAGGAAGATCTGACCATCGGTGATCGAGATCACGTTGGTCGGTATGTACGCCGAAACGTCGCCCGCCTGCGTCTCGATGATCGGAAGCGCGGTGAGCGATCCACCCGGCGCGAAGATCGTCTTGCCGTCGACGACGCTCGCATCTTCGCTGAGCTTGGCGGCACGCTCGAGCAGACGGCTGTGCAGATAGAACACGTCGCCCGGATACGCCTCACGTCCAGGCGGACGGCGCAGGACGAGCGAGATCTGGCGGTAGGCCGCAGCCTGCTTGGACAGATCGTCGTACACGCACAGCGTCGCCTTGCCTTCGTTGTACATGAAGTACTCGGCCATCGCGCACCCCGAGTACGGCGCGATGTACTGCATTGGCGCGGGGTCGGCGGCGCTCGCAACGACGACGATGGTGTAATCCATCGCCCCCGAGCTGCGCAGGCGATCGACCACGGCGGCCACGGTCGATGCCTTCTGCCCGATCGCGACGTAAACGCAGACGACGCCGGTTCCCTTCTGGTTCAGAATGGTGTCGATCGCAATTGCCGTCTTGCCGGTACCGCGATCACCGATGATCAGCTCACGCTGGCCGCGGCCGATCGGGATCATCGAGTCGACAGCCTTGAGACCGGTCTGGAGCGGCTCCTTTACAGGCTGGCGAACGATGATGCCAGGCGCCTCGCTCTCGACCTTTCGGGTGTGTTTGGCGTTGATGGGGCCGCGCTCGTCGAGCGGGCGACCGAGTGCATCGACGACGCGGCCGATGAGCTCCGGTCCAACCGGGACTTCCAGCACGCGACCGGTGCGGCGGACCTGGTCGCCTTCCTTGAGGATCAGGTAATCGCCCAGGATCACGGCGCCGATGTTGTCCTCTTCGAGGTTCAGCGCCAGGGCGGTGATCAGCTCGCCGGTCTCGGACGAGGTGACGTTCAACATCTCACCCGCCATCGCCTTGGAAAGGCCGTAGATGCGGGCAATACCGTCTTTCACTTCGAGGACCGTTCCTACTTCCTCGACCTTGAGGTCATTGAGGTCAGCGGCTTCGATCTCACGAAGGAGAATGTCCTTGATTTCGCCAGGACGGAGCGCGGTGTCAGTGGCCATGATTTAAGCGGGGATTTTATGCTTGTGGCGAGCTTGTGAAAATTATCACAAGCCTCCTTTTCCTGCAACTCGACTCCTGGTTCTGCCCTGAACGAACCGGTCCACCAGGTCGACAGTGCGGAGACCAGAAAGGGATGCCGGCCGAGTGCTCGCTATACGCTGGGTCGTCACGGCGAGATGAGATGAGGAGGCGAATCCCAGCACCGCGGCCACATCCCGGACGTCGAAGCCCGGATTCTTGGACAGCTCTGCTGCCGAAATGAGCCGGACCAGGTCGATGACCCGCTTGAGATTGGCTCCCCGGTCGCGGGCGAAGTTTCTACTCAAATGTTCTCGCGTGACGCCCATCACCGCCGCAAGGGTGGTCGTCGTCACAGGTCGACCCGCATGGTGCACGATCGCCCGCCAGGTTTTCCGTTGAGTCTCGCTGGTGAAACCGAGCGAGTCCGGCGCGTCGGTCAGCGCTCTGGCGAAGCGCGACGAGTAGCTCAGTGGCGCAATGATGTCGCGCGCGCTGGCCTCGTCGATCTGCTCGCACAGCACGTCGGCAAATCCGAGCGCCGCGGCGTGCGCGACGGCTTCTGCGTCAGTGGTGCGAAAAGGCAGCAGTCCGAAGAACGGCGTACTCGGAAAATCCACGGCGCGTGCAGCAAGCGTCCAGTGGGTGTCACCCTGCGCGGCAAGATCGATGACTACAGCATCGATGAGCTGGCGCCGTATCGCTGCTTCAAACTCCTCGACGTTGCGCACGAGCACGGTGTGACAGCGACGTCGCGGAAACGCGGCGCGCACGAACGCTCGCGAACGCTCGCGCCCCGCATAGACAAGAATGCACGGGAATGCCGGAGACGCGGAATCGATCACGGACGTCATGTTAGACGCCCGCCAGAGCTGCGTCCAGACTCGGCTTGCCTTCTATGAACTGTCGCACGACGGGATCAGTGGTTTGCTGAATCTCGGCGACTGTCCCGACCTGCCGCACCTTGCCTTCGTACAGCATGGCGATGCGAGTGCCGACGCTGTACGCGCTGCGCATGTCGTGCGTGATCACGACGCTCGTGACACCGAGCTTCTGGCGCATGCGAATCATGAGCTCGTCGATGACCGCCGAAGTCACGGGATCGAGCCCGGTCGTCGGCTCGTCGTACAGAATGTATTTGGGCCGTTTGGCGATTGCGCGCGCGATTCCGACTCTTTTGCGCATTCCGCCCGAGAGCTCCGCGGGATATTTCGACTCCGCGTCAGGGAGATCCACAAGTGCGAGCGACTCGGTGACGCGTTCCGCGATTTCCTTCTCAGACATCGTGCGCATCTTTCGCAACGCCATCGCGACGTTCTCCCCCACGGTTAGCGAATCAAACAGTGCTGCGAACTGGAATACGTAACCGATTCTGCCGCGCAGGTCGTATAGTTGCTCGCGCGGCAGCTCAGGCACTTCGAGTCCGTCGACAAAGACAGTGCCGCTATCCGGAAGAAGGAGGCCGACGATGTGCTTGATGGCGACCGATTTACCGGTGCCGGAATAGCCGATGATCACCATCGTTTCTCCCTCGTCGACTTCAAGCGTGAACCCCTCGAGCACCTTCTTGTCACCGAAGGATTTGTAAACGTCGTCGAGTCTGATCATTTGGCACCGGCAGAAATCACAAACATGAAATTTAACCCACCGGGCTGGAGTCAGCCGGCGCAGCGTTTCACAAGGAAATTATCACCTGGGCCGCACCTCATAGAGATAGAAGCGCTCGGGAACGAGAGCGTCGCCGAAGGCAGCCAGCGGCCGAATGGCGAGCGACGGGGGAAGTTGCTCCGCCACCACATGCCGTGACTCCGTATGCTGCGGACCGAGGCTCACCGTGACGCGTCGAAACGACAGAAGGGCCGGGGCAGCGTCACCAGCAGCTGCTCCCGGCCCTCCGGACGTCGCCCCGCCGTGGTCAGACCACGACGGTCATTCCTGCGTTACGCCGCGAAGCTGCTCAGTGCGCGACCCACGTCACCTTCGCGCAGGCGCTTGAGCGCCCGATCGCGCAGCTGGCGAACGCGCTCACGCGTGACGCCAAGCATCGAGCCGATCTCTTCGAGCGTATGCTCCCGGCCGCCTTCGAGACCGAAGTACAGCTTGAGAACTTTCGCGTCGCGCGGTGGAAGCGTGCGCAGCGCGGTTTCGATCTCGTCATTGAGGAAGCGGTTCATCGCCTCTTCCTCTGTGTCCGGCATTTCATCAGCGACGAAACGCTCGATGAGTGAGCGATCGCCTTCCGGATCCATCGGTGCATCGAGACGCACGTCGCCCGTATTGAGCGCGGCGAGCGACTGAACTACATCGACCGACAGACCGGTGATCTGCGCCAGCTCGTTCGGCGTGGGCTCGCGACGCAACTTCTGACGCAGAATCTCGGACGCCTTGATGATGCGCGAGAGATCCGCGGTGCGATTGAGCGGAACGCGAACTGTGCGACCCTGGCGTGCGAGTGACGACAGGATTGCTTGACGAATCCACCAGACTGCGTAGGAGATGAACTTCACTCCCTGATCCGGATCGAACTTGCGCGCAGCCGTGAGCAAACCGACGTTGCCCTCACCGATCAGATCGATGAGTGGAAGACCGCGGTTCTGATATTTCTTTGCGACCGAGATGACGAAGCGCAGATTGCGCTTAACCAACTCCTGCAACGCGTCCGGATCACCCGCGCGAATCTTGCGCGCAATGTCTATCTCTTCGGTGCCCTTGAGAAGCGGATAGGTACTGACTTCGTACAGGTACTGATCGAGAATGTCGCGCTCTGGCTCGCTCGGAGCGATGCCGGCCGGTGAGGTTCCAGTTCCTCGGCGGCGGCGTGGTTTGACTTCGGCCATGTTAGCCTCTTTACTCTATATGTATCAGACGCCGCTCTCGCGGCGCTGAAGTCGTGTGGATTGTATAACCCACTTGAGACAGTGGGGTCGCGGTGCAAGATACCGGCCGAAGGGCCCGTGTCTAGACCCAGAAGTCGATGACATTTCTTGACTTTCGACATACCCCCGGATATCCTTCGCGGTTCCTACCGGGCAGGGGTTCGGGCCGAGATTCTGGTCCGAATGTTTACCCGGTTTTGGGGCGGTAGCTCAGTTGGTAGAGCGCTTGAATGGCATTCAAGAGGTCAGGGGTTCGATCCCCCTTCGCTCCACTGGGCAGAACGGCTGTTTGCAGTAGCAGGTGCCCCGACGGTGGGGCGAAATGCGGGAGTAGCTCAGTTGGTAGAGCACAACCTTGCCAAGGTTGGGGTCGCGGGTTCAAGTCCCGTCTCCCGCTTGTATGGGCCGGCCCCTGTGCCGGCACGACGGTTGGGCGGGCGTAGGTGCTTGCCGGAAAACGGGCAGGCACGGGGGCCTGCCCTTACGAGATGGTCGGCAGCGGTAGGGGTAGGCGCCCTTGGCTGCCACTGATCGAAGGGATGGGCGCCAGGGCTGCGCATCGCGGGCGGTTAGCTCAGTTGGTTAGAGCGCCACGTTGACATCGTGGAGGTCACAAGTTCGAGTCTTGTACCGCCCATTGCAGGATGAGTAGAGGCGGTCAGAAGACGCCACGGTAGTGAATGCGGTTTGTATGCGCCCGTAGCTCAATTGGATAGAGCATCTGACTACGGATCAGAAGGTTGGGGATTCGACTTCCTCCGGGCGCACTGAATTCCAGTTCCAACACAGACGAAAATGGCAGCCGACGCCGCGATCATCGAGATCGCGGCGTTTTCCGTGTCGGGTAGTTCACGCCCTCGGCAGCTCGAAAATGAAGGTACTACCCGCCCCCAACTCGCTCTCCACGGTGAGATCGCCGCCCATCGCCCGCGCCAGGTCCCGGCTGATCGCGAGCCCCAGACCCGTTCCCTCCAGCCGCTGCGACCGCTCGACCTGCACCTGTACGAACGGCTCGAAAATGCTGGTCAGGTTCGCCGGCGGGATGCCGATCCCGGAATCCGTCACCATTACGCGTACTCTCGTACCGGCCTCGTCGTAGCCCGCACCAATTCGCACGTGGCCGCCACGGAGTGTGAACTTGATCGCATTTGTAAGAAGATTGATGAGCACCTGCTGCACCTTTTCCCGATCGGCTCGCGCAACGATCTTCTCGGGCACTGATGACTTGAGCGTCAATCCGGCTGTATTCATCTGCGGATCCACCATCGGAATCACGCTTGCCACGACGTCGGCTAACGACACGTCCTCCAGCAGGTACTCCACTCGTCCCGCCTCGATCCGCGCCGTGTTGAGAATATCGTTGATGAGCCGCAACAGGTGCCGCTGACTCCGATTGACGCGATCCAGCGCGGTGCGCTGCGCATCTGTCACCGGGCCGTGAATGCCCAGCTCGATGAGCTGAACGTAACCTCCGATTGCATTGAGCGGTGTGCGCAGCTCGTGACTCATCGTCGTGAGGAATCGCGTCTTGGCCTGGTTCGCTTCATCCGCAATCACGATCGCGCGGTGCATCTCCTCAGTGCGCGCGGCAAGCGTAACGGCCAACGCCTCTGCCTTCCGCCGCGCGTTGAGAAGTTCGTCTTCATACTTCCGGCGCTCACGCACCTCCATCAACACACAATCGTTCGCGAAGGCGCCACCGCGCTCCCGTCGCACGGCGTTGACGAGCGTACCCACTTCAGTTCCGTCCTGCGCGCGAAACAGCAGAAATATCTCGCTCGCCTTTCCACGCAGCTTGAGCATCGGAAAGAGATGTGTCTGAACGAAGATGCGTCCCGGGACCGTGAGCAGTATCTCGAAGCGCTTCCCGTCGAGCTCTCCGGCCGGATAGCCGAGCAGGCTGCAGAGCGTGGCGTTCGCGAGCGTGATCGTCCCCTCGTCCGTGAACGATACCACGCCACATGGCAGCGTGTTCAGAAGCTCATCCACCGTCCAGCTCCGGCTTCAGGAGAGATCTCAAGGTGCAACCGCTGCTGTTAGATACTCCTCGATGAGCCGAATAGTTTCTTCCGGAGCGCTCATGTGTGGACAGTGTCCCGTGGCCTGCATCGTACGGAGCCTACTGCCGCGAAGCATGCGATTCAGATACTCTCCCACTTCCTCTGGAGCGATGATGTCTTCGGAACACTGAAGAATCAGCGACGGTACTCGCACGCCGGCGAGATCTGCACGATTGTCCGCGAAGAAGGTGGCCTCGGCGAATTGCCTCGCGACGATCGGATCCGTCGAGCAGAAACTCTCCGTCAACTCGGCCGCGAGCTCCGGGCGATCCGGATTCTTCATTATGGCTGGCGCCAGATAATTCGCCCAGCCGATGTAGTTCCTGTCCATCGTCTCGAGCAACCCGTCTATGTCCGAGCGCTCGAAGCCGCCCACATAATCCGGTGCATCGTTGATGTAGCGTGGCGACGGCCCGATCAGAATGAGATCGGAAAAACGGTCGGGCTCTGCATTCGCCGCTAGCACTCCGATCATCGAGCTCACCGAGTGACCAACGAATATCACGTCGTGCAGATCCAGTGCGTGACAGATGTCGAGCACATCACGCGCGTAGCCATCCAGGGTCGAGTAACGCTCGCTGTCGTACGCGGTCATGTCGGATTTGCCCGAGCCCACGTAATCGAACAGAACGATGCGATAGTCGTCCTCGAACGCCGGCGTGACAAATCGCCACATGTTCTGGTCGCACCCAAAGCCATGCGCGAACAGCATTGGCTGACTGCCGCGCCCTGAAACCTTCACGTTGTTTCTGGCGATTATGTCCTGCGACATCTTGGTGGGGAAAGAGGATGGGGGTCGGCGCGCAGGGCGGTGGGGGCAGTGGGGGCAGTGACAGTCCGGTCGGCCTGTCATAGATTAGGTCCGGATCGTGTGCCGCCAGCTGCTCGAGCGGCCTGCAAGGCGCGCACCATCCGGCGCCCAACCCCTGGCCGGTTCGACTTCGCAGACATGCCGATAGAAAACATCTCCGATACCGCCCGGTGGGTCGCGGTCTATCGCGCCATGGAATCCGCCCGGCGCGACGCCCTCTTCAACGACCCATTCGCAGCTCGGCTGGCTGGTGCGCATGGTACGCAGATCGTCAGCGAGCTCAAGCGCGGCAAATCGCTCGCGTGGCCCATGATCGTGCGTACCGCCGTGTTCGACGAAATGATCATGGATCGCGTTGCCAACCACGGCGTCGAGACGGTCGTGAATCTTGCGGCTGGACTGGACACGCGGGCGTGGCGAATGCAACTGCCTCGATCGCTCCGCTGGATCGATGTCGATCTGCCAGGCATCACGGAATACAAGGCGAACGCGATGCGCGGAGAGAAAACCGCCTGCACATATGAGGCAATCGCGATGGATCTCACCGACGCATCGGAGCGTGCCGCATTGTTCGCGCGCATCGACAGTGAGAGCAAGCGCGCGCTCGTGATCACCGAGGGTCTCCTGATCTATCTCACCGCCGAGCACGTGGGCTCGCTCGCGCGCGACATTCACTCCATGCAGTGCGCGATCTGGTGGCTGTTCGATCTGGCGAGCAAGCGACTGCTACACATAATGAACCGCTACTGGGGCCGCGCGGTCAAGGCAGGCAATGCTCCCTTTCAGTTCGCACCTGTGGAGGGAACCGCGTTCTTCGAGAAGTTCGGTTGGCGTGAACTCGAATTTCGCTCCGGCCTCGACGAAGCCCATCGTCTGCGGCGCGAGATGCGCATGGCGCCGCTCTGGCGACTTCTGTCCAGATTCGGATCGCGGGAACGACGCGAGCAATTCCGGCGCATGTCGGGCTACGTAATGCTCGAACGCACGAGTCACACCGATTGACGATCACCGATCAGAATTCGATGCCGATTCCACTCTGAATCGTTGTATCGGATTTCTTGACCTTCACTTGCGGCTTGGTGTCGTATCTGCTGGCGATGCCCACCTTGAGTGCGAGCGACTTGGACAGCGGCGCTGCGAGATTCAGGTCCGAATTGACGCGATAGTGGCCCGGCGGACCGGTGATGTCGGGAAATACCGCGATCTGCTGGTCCGATCTCGTCGCACCGAATATCTGCCGTGCCGCGAGCCGCAGAACGCCCCCGATGCGTGTGTAGCTCGGCAGGACCGTGGGCTGTTCGTTGGTGACACCGGTTCCTATTTCGAGCGCAATGTTGTTGTGCGGGTTGCGCGACAGCGGCACCGATACACCGGTATTTTCCACCGTGCGACGTGCTATCTGAGCGAATGGATCGTGCTCGTACACCGCCTCCGAGAAGAAGGACGGACGCGCTGCTGCGGCCGAATCGTTTGGCCCGAGTGCGAGATCGTATCGCAGCGTCGCAGAGAGAAAGTTTTCCGTCGCCGATCCTTCCCGACTGCCGAATTCCCGCTTGCCGCTGAGCGCGATTTGCGTCCTGTTCGTGCGCCGCGCAACTGCGCCGGTGAACCCGAGGTTGCTGACGTTGGCGTTGCCGCGCGTGAGGAGATACGTGGCTCCAAGTGACCGCTTCCACCCCACGTGAGATACATACGTCGGAAGAGCGCGCGCGGCGAGCGGAATTGCCTGCTTCGGGTGAGTCAGCTTCTCGAGAGACACACGGGGCCTGGGCGCAGGGGTCGGAATCGGCAGTGGGGGACCCACCACCGCCAGAGTCGTGGTGGGAACCTCCGGCAGCGGTGCGAGCGCGAGCGTACCGAGGCGGCGAAGCGCCGTGCTGTCGCTCGACTCACAAAGCGCAATCGAGCTCCGGTCCAGAGATAGTGGGCCGAGGGACTTGTGGGTAATCCGGACTTTCGTTGTGGACACCGATACCAGGACCCCGCTCAGACGGTCGCCGTTGGCGAGATAGCAGGTGACGGGTGAGGGCTTCGGCTGCGCGTGGCTGGCAAAGCCAGCGACGACGAGCAGTGCTGAGACGAACATGGCAGTGGGACAAAGTCAACCGATGCAGAAGCATCGAGGCGACCTGCAAGCTAAACCCGCATCACCGCCGGCACAGGCTCCGTCGAGAGTTTATCGAAAGCTTGTGGCGCGCCAGTCGAGCGACAGTGCAGAACTAGTTGAGCAGTCGGGCAGCTGTCAGAATCCAGCTGCTGTCTTCGGCGGGCTTGAGGAGGCAGGCGAAGTTCCGCTCACCGGACGCTGTCGAAACGGTGCCGGTCACGCCGGCTCCGCCAAGAGAATCGTAGTACACATGCTCTGCGTCGGTACTGAACTTCGCCGTGGCACGGGACGCCAGCTGGTCGCGCACTGCGTCCTCGCATGTGCGCTGCGCCAGCACCCGTCGCTGGTCGCGCTGATCCTGGTCTGAGGGGCCGCAGGCGACCGCCGATCCGGCAATGGTGAGGATGACGATGAAAAGGTACCCGCGCGACCGCGCCATCGCGTCTCCGTTGGGCCAGTTTGACAGCGGCAGTGGTGGCCGCGAGGATGCTTTTATATCGACGAGCAACAGCGTCCTCCGGTAACAACCCTCGAGCTACAGCAGCACGTCCGCTTCGGGGTCAAGGATTGCCGGCTGCCGGTTGCCCCACCCCTTTCCCCACGCCGTTGCCCGCCGGTTCGCCCACCTTTCACCGATTCTTGCGGCCAGGACGGGAACAACTGCAGTACCTATGGTTACGATGGCATATCGCACCAGCGGATTCGGAATTATCCTTGCCAGGCGGCGCGCGGCGCGACGGCTGACGAGAACGGCGGCTACTGATCGGAGAATTGGCAATGTGGATGGGCTGGGGTAATCAGTTCCGAGCGCAAGGGCCGTTCCGTTCGCGGGTTCGCGGAGGTATCGCCCGCATCGCTCGCATCACCCGCATCGCTCGCGCGGTGTTCGTATCGGCCGTCTGTATCATCCCGGGTCTGACGTGCGGCGGCGATTCCGCTACGGGCCCACGGACGTTGAAGGCGCCGCCTCCGCTCGCAATCATCAAGTTCGATCGCTTGGTGGATTCCGTCGATTTGCAGGGCACGAGCACGATCATCGCCACATTCTTCGACTCCGCTGGATCACCGGTTGTTCCAACGTCGATCTCGTGGAGCATCGCCGACTCGACCATCGCGAAAGTGTCGAGCACTGGCGTGGTGACCGGTGTGCACACGGGCACGACAACGGTCACCCTGCGCGCGAACACCGTGTCGGCGTCGCTTCCCGTAGTCGTGACGCCTCCAGCCGCGCGCGCGAGGATCGTGCCTGGCGTGCTCGATCTCGGCGTCGGACACACTATCGCGACACAGACGTTGGCATTTTCCGCCGCGGGTGACACACTGCACGGAAGAAGTTACACATACTCGGTCGACAATCCCGCGGTTGCAACAGTCACATCGGCTGGTGTCGTGCATGGAATCGCACCGGGAAAGGCTACGCTCACAGTTACTTCCGGTGCGGCCGCGGCCACCGCTCCCATTTCAGTCGCCGCGCTCGGCATCGCCGGCTTCAAGATCGATCTCCGATTCGTCGGCAACGTTTCATCGACGGTGAAAGCGGCAGCCGCGCAGGCGGCACAAAGATGGGAGACTGTAATCTCTGCGCCACTCATTCCGTACCATGTAGTCACCACGGCCAACCTGTGCGGCGCAGGAGTCCCTGCAGTCGATACGATCGAAACGAGCATGATGATCATCATCCAGTCTGACTCGATCGACGGACGATCGAATACGGTCGGGGAGGGAGGCCCGTGCATAATTCGCGACGATGCGCCGCAGTTCACCGCACTCGGAACCATCACGGTCGACTCCGCCGATGTCGGCTCGCTGGACCAGCAGGGTGTTCTGGTGTCGATGTTGACGCACGAGATGGGTCACGTCCTCGGCATCGGAACTCTGTGGTCCGATGGTACGGTCCGCGATTCGGTGACGTACTTTCCGAACACTGCCGCAGGGCTTGGCGGACCTGATCCCGTCTTCATCGGCCACGCAGCGAGAGTCGCATCCGCGGAGCTCGGCTTCACCGCCGACTCATCGCTCGGCGTTCCGATCGAAAACTCGGGCGGTGATGGAACGCGCGACGGCCACTGGCGTGCGACTGTATTCGGTCACGAGCTGATGACAGGCACGCTGCACAACGGGCTGAATCCGCTGAGTCTCGTGACCATTCAGGCGCTGGCAGACTTTGGCTATACCGTAGTTCCGGAGGCGGCTGACGACTTGAACGCGGCGAATGCGTTCAACCCCAACGTTCCTGTCTCCCCGTCCGCCGCCATCAACGTTCCTTTCGCTGCGTCTTCGGGCACGACGATCAAGGAGCGGCTACTGTTCCCGCGGTTCACGGTGTCACGCATTGGCACCCTGCGCCCGATCCGGGGGTCGTCCGGGCCTGCGGCACCAAAGTGACCTCCGTGACGGTGTAGCCGCCTTGACGTCATCGGGGTATGTGGCTCTCTTTCGCAAACCCCGAACCGGAGAGCGATACGTGTCACGGCAACTGCATTCGTTACTGATCACAATTGGACTGCTCGCGACGCCGATTGTGGCGCACGCACAGATCAGCGGCGCTGAGTTCGCAGCGAGGCGCGATTCGCTCGCGACACACGTCGGGAATGGCGTCGTGATAGCATTCGGCGGAAGGACACCGGCTACTGATTTCGGGCCGTTCTACCAGCTCCCCGCCTTCCACTACCTCACGAACTTCGACGAGGCCGACGCGGCATTCGTCATGGTCGTACGCGACGGTCGTGCAACCAGCAGCACGTTGTTTCTCACGCCGATCGATCCGCGCACAGCATTCTACTACGGACGGAGGCCGGACTCCGCGAGTGTGACGAGCACGCTCGGAGTCGGCGCGCGATCGTTCAGCGCCATCGGCGCGATCGTGGATTCGCTCGCGACGTCCGGACTGCCGATGTACACGCTGGCGGATTTCGGGGACGCGGACTTCGCACGCCAGGACTCGCTTACGCGCGGACGCATATTCGTTCGCACGTTGGTCGCGAACCATCCGGGACTCGTGGTGAAGGATGCACATCCGATCGTCGACGCACTGCGCGCACGCAAGATTCCGGCTGAGATCGCTCTGCTCAGGCGCGCCGCGCAGATCAGCTCGGCGGGGCACGTCGCCGTGCTGCACATTCCCGAACCACGGCACGAATACGAGCTCAAGGCCGCTCTCGAAAACACGTTCACGAAGCTGGGTGGCTCGCGGCCCGCGTACGGATCGATCGTCGGCGCTGGACAGCGCGGCACACAGTTGCACTACATGCTGGACAGCGGCACCGCACGACCGGGCGACCTGGTCGTGATGGATGCAGCGACGGAATACCAGGGTTACGCCGCCGATATCACACGTACGATTCCTGTGAGCGGAAAGTTCACGGCAGACCAGCGCATCATCTACCAGCTGGTGCGCGATGCGCAGGCAGCCGCGGAGCGCAATTCCAGGCCGGGCATGTCCGCCGCAGCAGCGACCGACTCTGCAATTGCGATCCGTGCGTCCGGTCTCGCGAAGCTCGGATTGATCGAGAGCGTCGACGCCACGTTCGATCCGCCATGGAAGGTGGACTGCACCGCTGCGCCGGCGCAGTGCAGACAATCCATGCTCTGGATGATTCACGGAATCAGCCACGGGCTCGGGCTCGCGGTGCACGACCCCGCGCAATATTACACGGGCGAAAAGAAGTTCATGAAGGGCGACGCATTCACGATCGAGCCCGGCATCTACATAAGCACGGCGGCGCTGGACGTTCTTCCCGACACGCCGAAGAACCGAGCGTTCATCGCGCACGTACGCGCGGCAGTCGAGCGCTACAACAATACCGGAGTTCGCATCGAGGACGACTACGTGATAACCGATCGCGGACTGGAGCGAATGAGCAGTGCGCCACGGGAAATCGACGAGATCGAGAGTATCATGAAGACGCGGCCCGCGAGGAAATAGCCGCCGTTTGCCTCCACGGACCGACCGCTTACACGTTGCATACGCCGCTCGCCCTTGCCGCCGAGCGGAGCCGAGCGAAGATTGGCGCGTACCCAAAACCGCCTGATCATGAGTCAACCTTCCGGCGTTGATCCTTTCTGGCAACCTGCGCCGCCATAGGCGCGGGCACCATGCTCTTCCCCGGAGTTCTCTGGGCGCGGATCGCGTCGGGCGCCGATATAACGACCGAGGTCATCGCCGACGCTGAGGAGCTGGCGGTTTTGTCATGTGTTAGAAATGGTGGAGGCAGCGCATGTTCAGTTGAACGGGGTTCGCAGCGGTTTACCTATTCACAGGAGCGATGATGAGCACCCGTGGGCTTTCTGGTTCGCTCAGTCTGATTGCTACAGCTCTGTTGGTCGCCTGCGCTGGCACGCAGCACCCGACAGATACTCTCACGTCCGGCGACACGATGACGATAACGGAAGGCGACATAGCACAACTGGTTGCCACAACGGGATGGGAAGTATTAAAGAGCAGCGCGAGACGTTACACCTATACCGAGGATCGACTCGGACGACCGCTTCGCATCGTGGCGCAGCGTGGTGTGAGCTCCATGATTCTGCCAGACTCGGACGAGCCCATGATCGTGATTGACGGCGCGAGGATAACGGATCTGATCGCTCTTGCGGATCTTCCCGCCAGCGCGATCACACGTATCGATATTTCAAGTGGTATCCGCGGCACAGGTGCACAAGGTACAAACGCATCCGCCGGGGTGATCTATATTCACACACACGAAGCATCGAATCCGCAGATGGACGAAATAAAGGGGGCAGATTGAGACGCTAATTGCATCTCAATCTGCCCCCTTTGCAGAACCTGCTAGGCCTGATTCTGTTTACAGGATCCGGCTACGTACTTTGGATTGTTCTGCTCGGCCAATGGAACCGGCGAGTTCACGTCGGTACCATAGGTACCACCCTTAGGGTATGCGCCAGTTGGAAAGACCGACTCCGGTCCATAATTGTACTGCCGAATCAACCGGCGAAGATCGCCGAGTCGGTGTGATGTAAGGAAAAGCCAGTAAGCTCTCTCCTTGAAGAGCTGTGCCAGCTGCGCCGATGGAGTCGACTGCAGCGCGAGGGGCGGCAACGAACCAGCCGGATAGCCGCGCAGAGCGAGTAATGCAGAGTTGCCGCGCAGCCCATTCAGTATCGAGAGGGCGCCACTCGCGTCGCCGCCGTTCAGCGCAGCTTCGGCTTCGATCAAACGAGCTTCGACACCGTCGGCGATCACGCTGGAAGAAGTACGAAGTGGATACTTGGTCTGGATGAACTGCACAGTCGCTCCGTCAAAACCAAGATGAGAGCCGCCGCGTACGCTGTCCGCCACTCGCGGATCGGCGATGCCACTCGTCCGCGCAAGATTGCCCTCACTCGCGTACGGGAGCCCATTGGTACCCTTGGTGTCCGCTTCGCCATATCGTGCAACGTTGACGGTCAACAACCATGTTCCGTTATTCTGGAACGTTGTCGTCTGCGAGTGGGCATAGAGATATTGGAACGTTGTCGAGACGCCGGCGACAGCAGCAGCCGCGCCGGTGAAATCGCCGCCGTCCAGTTTGGCACGGCCAAGTCCCACCTGCGCCAATGACTTGACTGTAGAGGTAAGCGACGATCCACCGTTGTTCAACGCCTGCGTGAACTTGGAAGTGGCACTGTCGAGTAATTGATTCGTTGTCAGGCCAGCGCCGAAAGTGAACGTCCCGTCCGCGTTTTGAACGCTCGTGGGTACGGAGCCGCAATAGTTCTCCGCGAACAGCACATACACCATACCGTCCAGGGCGAGCGCCTCGGCATAGCCAGCGCTATCGGATTTGGACTTGGCGAACTGCTTATATGCAGCGACCGCGCGGTCGGCTGCCGCGCGCGCCTGATTCAAATCCAGGAACACAGGTCCGAGACTTGTATTCGACAGCGTCTGTGCACGCTGGTCGAATTCGATGCGAGTCGGGAATGTTTCCGTATTGATGAGCTCGTCGGATAGTGATCCCGATAGCTGAACCTGTTCCACGTCCCCATTCTGGCCGTCGAACGCGTTGCCGAAGCTACCGAGCGCACCCGCGAACAGCGCGGGAATTGCCGTGACGCCCGTGATCGAGCTGGGACGGGCGACGTCGGGATCGGTAACCTGAAGGATCTTGTTTGTATCACAGGCAAAAAGTGTGATTACCAGAGCGAGAGCCGTGAGTCGGGCTGGCCGACCCGTGATTCCACGCAAGACTGATCGTGTGTGCATGTGCTGTCTCGGTGAGGGGGTCGTTGAGCTAGTAGTTGACATTGACGCGCGCGGTCCAGGTACGTGAAGGTGGGAGCGTCAGGAAATCTGACGTTGAGAAATTGGCTCCTGCAGTGGAATTCAGCTCTGGGTCAAAGCCCTTGTAGTTGGTCCAGGTATGCAAATTCCGTCCGGCGATCGTGAGATCCAGTCCGCGTGCATGGAACGCTGTCGCGAGGCGACTCGACGCGACGAATGTTACCGACAATTCACGTAGCTTCGTGAACGATGCATCCTCGACATACCCGGCGTCAGTACCGAGGCCTACTGCGGCGATATCAGCGGCCTGATCCGCGAGTGACGTGGTCTTGACGTACGAGGCCGCACAAGTACCCAAGGCACAGCGGAACCGTTCCGTACTGTTTAGCAGTTTGTAGCCACCCTTATGATCGATTAGCGCCGAGAACTTGAGCCAGCCGAACAGTGTCAGGTTTGGCGTTATCGCGTAATTCGTCTTCGGAAAGATGTTGCCAAGATAGACGGCAGTGTCGCCGACTACTATCTCTGAGCGCGAGATAATTCCATCGCCATTGGCGTCCTTGAAGGAGATCGGACGCAGGAAATACGACCCGAGCGCGTAACCAACACGGTGTTGCTGTGCGCTGTTGACAATGATGGGTGGAACTGGGCCTCCTGATGGCAGGAAGCCAAGCGTCAGCAGCTTGTTCGCATTTGTCGACGCCGTCAGCGTCACATCGAACTGCGCCTTGCTCGCATCAACTACCTTTGCGTTGGCCTGGTACTCCCAACCGGTGTTGAGAACAGCGCCGAGATTCTCGAACTGACTTGCTGTGAGTCCAAGGGACGGCGCCAGCGGAACGTTCACGAGCAGGTCATCGGTGCGTTTATGGTAGTGCGTGACTTCTAGGCCGAGCCTCTGACCAAGGAAGCCAGCATCGAAACCGAACTCTGTTTCAGTCGAGCGCTCCGGCCGGAGATTTGGATTGCCTGTGCCGCCGACCAGAATACCCGGCGCGTCAGACCCGTTAACAGTGACCGTCTGCTCGTTGTAGAATGTGATCGCATCACGGAAGTTCGGACGTTGACCCGAGCGCCCGTTCGCCGCGCGAAGACGTAGAGAGTTGAACAGATTCGACTTCGGGAACCATGATTGCTCGTCAACCACCCATGAGAGGCTTACGGCTGGATATGTAATGCTGCCAAAGTTTTGGCCGAAGGCGCTGTTCTGATCTGTTCTAAGCGTGCCGGTGAGAAACAGTCGGTCCGCATACGCGAGTTCCTCGCTGACCAGGCCGCCGATAGTCTTGTTGTCGGTGTTTGTCTGTGCGACGGCGAAACGCGAGCTTGTACCGCTCAGCGAGCCCGTGCCTGCAAGGAGACCGGCGCCGAATGCGCGCGTGGCCCGGATCATTTCCTTGCTGAACTGCACTCCTGCGCTCGACGTCGCCTTCAGACGCTCCGTGGGAGACCAACTTGCGGAGAGTGTACCATTCGCCGTGTAATCGTATATCCCGTACGGGTTCGAGTTCACCGACCCTTGTGGATTTGAACCGAACGTTACCTTGTTCGGCGGAATGACCTGACTGTCGTAGCGATTGGTGTAGTCCAGTCCGAACACACCGGTCGCGGTCAACCATGACAGTGGCTGATAGGTGGAGTTCAATGTCTGCTGGAAACGCTGCACGTCCTGCCGTGTGTCGATCGCGTAGATCGCCTGCGGTACCTGACCACTCAAATAGCCGTCCCCCGCAGCACCGGAAAATGCGCTCCCCAGGAGGGCACCGCCGATGACTCCGAGGACATTGTTGTCATTCTGCGGCAGTCGAAGGTGATCCGCCAGATAACTCGAGCCAACCTGCACGTTGAATTTCGGCGTCAGGACTGCGTTCAGGTTTGCGCGGCCACCTGCACGCTGATCCTGACTGACTGCGAATACTCCCTGTTGCTTGTCAAAATTGCCGGACAGGTAATAGTTGACCGCGTCGTTTCCGCCGTTGACGCTCAGCCCGTACGATCCGCGATGGCCGTGTATGAGCGCTTTCGACGCGGCAAGTGGACTGAACGACACAAGGGAATCAGCATTGGGTGTGCACAGGCCCCGGGTCTGGTTATCCAGGGTGCACGATGTGGTGCGCTTGCCGGAAGTGGTAGTTCCGACCTGCGCGAAGTTGGCCGGAAAGGCCGTAACATCCTGAATTGTTCCGCCTTCGGCATAGCCGGTCCAACGCGCCTTGCTGTTGGAGCCATGTTTCGTCGTGATCTGAATAACTCCATTCGCCGCCGCAGTACCGTACTGGGCGGCCGCCGCGGGACCTTTCAATACGACGATGTCAGCGATGTCTTCGGGATTGATGTCGTTGAAGCGCGAAGGAACCTGACCGCCGACGCCAATGCTCGTGGAGCCACTGGTGTTGTTACCCGCGAAATCATTGTTAAACCTGATGCCGTCAACGATGATCAGCGGCTCGTTGTTCAGCGAGATCGAGTTGGCTCCGCGAATGCGTATTCGCGACCCTGATCCGATAGTGCCGCCGGTGGTTGCAACGTCCACGCCGGCTATCTTTCCTGTCAGCAACTGGCTGGGACTCTGCGCCGTGGCCAGTTCCACGGGTTTCGGCTGCAGCGTGGCGACAGCGGTGCCCTGCTCTTTCTTCCGCTGCGTCTCACCTGTGGCAGTTGTAACGACTTCTTCGAGGCTGATCGCCACCGGCGACAGTGTAAAGTCGACGTTGGCGGAGCCCCCGTCTGCGAGCGTGACCGGTCGCGTCGACGCTGCAAACCCGATTCGCAGTGCGCGCAGCTGGTACTGGCCACCTTTAAGCACGGTGATCCTGAACTTGCCGTTTGCGTCGGCCTGCGTCGCGCGCTGCGAGCCTACGATCTGGATCCGCACCGATGGGATTGGTGCATGCGAAGATGCGTCCACCACGCTGCCGGTGATTGTACCGGCCTGTTGCGCCAACGCTATTACCGGCGCGATGCACAGCGCCCCAATAGTCGTTAGAACTCGGTTGATATAACGATTCTTCATAGCGTCTTGCGAGCTCCTAGCTGAGGTGAGTTGCTAGGCGGGCTCCGGCCTTATCCAAACGCCGGGCGCGTCCGGGTGAGCAGACGAAGCGCTCACCCGGCGTTGCGGCTGGTCCCAACGCAGTGCCGCGCCTGGGCGCAGCGTACGTCGGTAGCAGACCCGCTCAAGGGTGAGGCTAACCTACGCATGCGTTTTCGCGGCGAACCACGGCTTTCGGCGAACGGCTGATTGAATAGGGTCAAAAGCCTTCGGGCGCCGGCAAAAATCGCCGCGAACGAACGCACCGAAGAGAGCGTATGTTTTTGGGCGACTCCGCCAATCAACATCTCACACCGACTGGAATGACCAACAGGCTGATCATCACTCTGGGTACCGCAGTGCTCACAGTTGGATGCGCGCACAACGCGGCGCCGCCAGCTCCGACGCCATCACCGGTGAGAGCTGGCGCAGCCGCCGGCGCAGCTGCCGGCGCGAACGCGGAGGTCGCAGGCGCACCCCGCGATTCAACACCACGAATCACACCAGGCGCTGCTCCGAGACCACGCCCGTACAACCGGGTTATCACATCCGAGGCGAAGACACGACGCGGTCTCTTCATCGTGCACCGCGTGGGCGACAAGCTTTACTTCGAAATACCACGCAACGAGCTCGGCAAGGACATGCTGCTCGTGGGTCGCTATGCACGCGCCGCGGCCGAGAATCCGAATGCGCCCGGAGGTGGCTTCGGCGACTACGGGGGCGACGAATTCGGCGAGCGTACACTGCGGTGGGATCGCGAAGGCGATCGCATAATCCTCCGCTCCCCATCTTTCGCCATTACTGCGGACTCGTCGCTGGCGGTGTATCGCGCGGTTCAGAATTCCAACTACTCTCCGATCGTCGCGATCTTCAATGTCGAGGCATATGGCCGCGACAGCGCGGCGGTGATCGACGTAACTCGGCTCTATACAACGGCAGTACCTGAGTTCGCTGCCATACGTGGAACCATCGACGAGCGCCGCTCATTTGTCGAGAGCGCGATCGCATTCCCCGATAACGTCGAGGTCGAAGCAACCGAGACCGGCGTACCGGCACCAGCGCCGGCGCGGCCGGGAACACCACCCGCGCCCGCGACGCCACGGGAACTGCAGACCGCACAGAGCGTCCTCGCCCACTGGAGTCTGGTGCGCCTGCCGGAGATTCCGATGATGCCGCGCAGATTCGACGAGCGCGTCGGGTTCTTCTCGGTGCGGAACGTGAACTTCGGCATCGAGCAGCGCGCGGCACAGCGTCAGTTCATTACACGCTATCGTCTCGTCAAGAAGGATCCGAGTGCGGCGCTCTCGGAGCCGGTCAAGCCGATCATCTATTACGTGGACCCCGCGACGCCGGATCAGTGGAAGCCGTGGATCCGCAAGGCGATCACCGATTGGCAGCCCGCATTCGAAGCCGCCGGTTTCAAGAACGCGATCATAGCAATGGACCCGCCGACCAATGACCCCGACTGGTCACCCGATGACATACGTCACACGATGATCCGCTGGCTGCCGTCCACGGTCGAGAATGCCGTTGGCCCGCACGTCAGCGATCCGCGCACGGGTGAGATATTGAATGGCTCCGTGCGCATCTTCCAGAACGTGCTCAACCTTCAGCGCGACTGGTACTTCACTCAGGCCGCGCAGGTGGATCCGCGCGCGCGCAGCTTCCCGATGCCGGATTCGCTGATGGGCAGATTGCTGGAGTTCGTCGTCGCACACGAGATCGGTCACACGATCGGCTTGCGGCACGACCAGCTCGGAAGCTCGACGTATCCCGCGGACAGCGTCCGAAGTGCGACGTGGGTGCACAAGATGGGACACTCGCCGTCGATCATGGACTATTCGCGCTTCAACTACGTGGCGCAGCCGGAAGATCACATTCCGCTGGAAGACATCATCCCGCGCATCGGTCCATATGACAAGTACGCGATCATGTGGGGCTACAAGCCGATTCCGTCCGCGACGACCACGGACGCCGAGCGACCCACGCTGGATCAGTGGGCACGCATGCAGGACAGCATCCCGTGGTATCGTTTTTCCGAGAACAACGAAGCAGGCGGCTTCGGCACTCTTACAGAAGCCGTCGGTGACGCGGATCCGGTCAAGTCCACGGGCTACGGCTTCAAGAACCTGGAACGTGTCGTCGGCTACATAAACGGCGCAGCGACCGAGCAAGGCGAGGATAACAGCGATCTGCGCGAGATATACGACCGCACTGTCAACCAGTGGGCAACGGAAGCCAACCACGTAACGACCGTCGTTGGGGGCGCGGAAGTGCAGTACAAGTCCGGAAGTCAGCCGGGTGCCGTCTACACTCCACTGTCACGTGCTCGGCAGGCCGACGCGATTCGCTTTCTGAACGACAACGTGTTCAAGACGCCGAACTTCCTGATCCGGCCGGACATCGCCCGCAGAATCGAAGCCGATGGCATGATCAGACGCATCGACAACGCGCAGGGACGGATTCTCACCAGCCTCCTGGATGATCAGCGAATGAACCGCCTGCTCGGCGACGAGGCACTCGCCACGAACAAGCGCGATACGTACACGCTCGTGAACATGCTGGACGACATGCGACACGGAATCTGGAGCGAGCTGGCATCGTCGCACGTCGCGATCGATCCGTACCGGCGCGCGTTGCAGAATACGTATCTCACGCAGATCGATCGCAAGCTGAACGGGCCGGCAACTACCGCGGCGCGCGCAGGCTTCGGTCCACCGCAGCCACCGCTATCGGACGATGCAAAGTCCGCACTTCGCGGCGAGCTCGTCTCGCTTACCGCCGACATCAAGCGTGCGAGTGGGACTGCGGCGGACCGGGAGACACAGCTTCACCTCGCCGACGCGGAACATCGCATCGGGGAGATCCTGAACCCCAAGAAGTAGGAAGTAGATAGGGATTTCCAGACGGCCGTCATTCCCGCGAAAGCGGGAATCCATCTGTTGCCGATCAGCGTTGTGCCAGCATCGCACTTCAAGATCGATAACGTGGATTCCCGCTTTCGCGGGAATGACGAGTCGGGGAGCTTTCGCGGGAATGACGAGTCGGGAAGCTTCCGCAGGTAATTACGACTAGGCCAGCACCCTGCGCCGCGCTGGGCGGGGTTGCTTCGGCCTGTGGACACGCGGCGCCGGCTGCCTTAATGCGAAGCGCGCGCGCAATACCGTGGCGATCACGACCACGAGAATACACAGCTCCACATACACCTTCTCCGCGTCCAGCGGATCGAGCGGCGCGTCCTTCAACGTGGGATCGGTCAGGATTGCGTGAAACGCGTACAGTACGAACAGCGCGTACGTCGCGTAATGCACCCGCTTCCACCAGAACCGGCCAATGTCGAACCGGAAGTACGATGTGATCACGACGAACGCCAGCAGATAAAGAGCCCCCGCGCCGAGCGTGTTGATCCAGGGCTGCTTCGGGGCATTTATCGGATAGACGATGTCGATCAGATGAAACTTCGCCGTCGACGACAACAGAATTATCAGTGGATGAATTGCACTCGCCGCCAGCGCGAGGTATCCCGTCCAGTTGTGCAGCTTGAGCGTGTTGACGCGCCGGTGCGGCCAGCTGCGCACTGGATTGTACTTGATCGACATCAACATCCCGAGCAGAATGTTGACCGTCAGAAGCGTTATCGCTACAATGGCGACATCGCCCGAAATGTCTATCGCATCCACCGAATGTCTCCGCCTTGATTCAATGGTTCGTGGCGCCAGGTCACGCCGTGTGCACCGGTTCTCCGCGACACCAGGTCGCAACACAGCGAGCATCGCCGTACCAGTACGGAATCTCTCGCGCGTCCTCGCATTCCCAGAGGGCGACGTCGGCGCTGAAACCCGATGCGATCTGCCCCGTCGAACCCGCGAGCCCGAGCGCTGCCGCACCATTCACGGTCGTAGCGAGCAATACTTCCGCAACGCTCATGTGAAGCTGACTCACGCCGATGGTCATTATGAGTGGCAGGTTCGGTGTCGGCGATGTGCCGGGGTTGAAGTCGGTCGCCAGCGCCACAACGGCACCGGACTCGATCAGAGCACGCGCGGGCGCCTGCCTGGTACGCCCGAGGAAGAACATGGTTCCAGGAAGAAGCGTCGCGACCGTACTGGAGCTTGCGAGCGCCGCGATCCCAGCCTCCGATATCGCGGCCAGATGGTCGGCAGACGTTGCACCCAGCTCCGCTGCGAGCTCCGCGCCGCCTGACGGCTCCAGCTCGTCGGCGTGCAACTTCAACGTCAATCCGCGACCGCGCGCTGTTTCCAGGATCGCCCTTGTCTCGTCAAGTGTGAACACTCCGGGCTCGCAGAATACGTCCGCGAATATCGCCAGTTTCTCCCGCGCAACGGTCGGCAGTTGTTCCGACACCAATTGCTCGATGTATCGACGCCGGCCATCCGGACCGCTGCGATAATCCTGCGGGATTTCGTGCGCGCCAAGCCACGTCGGCACGACTCGAAGGTTCGCCTCGCTCTGAACACTTGCAATGACACGCAGCGACTTGAGCTCGTCTTCGATGGACAGCCCGTAACCTGACTTGATCTCGACGGTCGTTGTGCCGTACCGGGCGAGACGCTGCAGCCGCGCCCTCGTCAAGGCAAGGAGATCGTCCTCGCTACGCAAACGCAGGTCACGTACCGACGAGTGAATCCCGCCTCCCTTCTGAGCGATCTCCATGTAGCCAGCGCCCGCCGCGCGCAACTCCTGCTCGTCGTACCTCGGCCGGCCGAACACAGCATGCGTGTGCGAATCCACCAATCCGGGTGTCACGACCCGGCCCGCACAGTCTATGTACTCACACTGCGCGTGATACTCGGAGTCGCCAGAGCGCTCGATGTTCGCAAGCTCGCGCTCGACGTCGGTCATCGTTCCGACGGCGACTATGAGGCCGTCATCGATCCCGACCGCGACCTCCGTTCGTATCCCCGCGTCGGCCATCTCGGCGCCACGCCGTCCGCGCGCGGGTCCGGCGCACGTGACGACCTGCGACGCGTTGTGAAAGATGATTCGCCGAGTCACACTATCAGCGCGGAACGGGGATCGTCAGCCCGTGACGCACGGCCGCGTCGCGAGCAATGTCGTAGCCCGCATCGGCGTGCCGCAGAATTCCCGTCGCGGGATCGTTTGTCAACACGCGCTCGATACGCTCGCGCATCTCCGGCGTTCCGTCGGCAACGACCACTTGCCCCGCATGCAGCGAGTTACCGATCCCGACGCCGCCGCCGTGGTGGAACGACACCCAGCTCGCACCACTCGCGGTGTTCACGAGCGCGTTCAATATCGGCCAGTCGGCAATCGCGTCGCTGCCATCCAGCATCGCTTCCGTTTCGCGGAACGGCGATGCAACGCTCCCCGTATCGAGATGGTCGCGCCCGATCGCGATCGGCGCACTTATCTCGCCCGAAGCAACGAGGTCGTTGAGTGCAACGCCAAAACGCGCGCGATCACCCTGGCCCAGCCAGCATATCCGCGCCGGCAGTCCCTGGAAGTGAATCCGCTCGCTCGCCAGCTTGATCCAGCGCGCGAGATGCTCATCCTCCGGGAATAGATCGAGCACGAGACGATCGGTACGCGCGATATCCGCGGGATCGCCGGACAGTGCGGCCCACCGGAATGGTCCTTTCCCCTCGCAGAACAGTGGCCGGATGTATGCAGGCACGAATCCAGGAAAGTCGAACGCATGTTCGAGTCCCGCATCGAACGCCACGGTGCGGATGTTATTGCCATAATCGAAGGTCACCGCGCCCATCTTCTGCAGCGCGAGCATCGCTTCGACGTGCCGGACCGCGCTCGCCGTCGAACGGTGCACGTATTCCTCCGGATCGTTGCGCCGAAGTTCATCGGCCTCCCATATGGACATGCCCGCCGGCACGTAGCCGTTCAACATGTCGTGCGCGCTCGTCTGATCCGTCAGCACGTCGGGCACAACACCACGCCGGGCAAGTTCAGGTATCACATCTGCCGCGTTTCCAACGAGCCCAACGGATAGCGGCGCCCTGTTTCGCAGCGCTTCACCGAGCCACGCCAACGCCTGGTCGAGACTGCTCGTCTTGCGATCGCAATACCCGGTCTCGATCCGCTTGTCGATGCGCGCCTCCGCGACTTCGACGCCTAGAAATGCAGCGCCGAGCATCGTTGCAGCGAGTGGCTGCGCGCCGCCCATTCCGCCAAGTCCGGCGGTGACGACGAGTCGCCCCG
>DAHUXM010000026.1 GCA_027307165.1 Gemmatimonadota bacterium
CTTGAATGGAATCTCGGGCTGATGCTCGCGCTGGGTTGGCGTGGCGCCGACTTCCTGCTTGACGTTCCAGAGGTACTGTCTGGGCCCTGACGTGCCGGCGAAGTAGGGACTGGATTCATAGACAACGGAGACCTTGAGTCCCTCCGTGTCCGTCTGTCGCGGGCGGGTCACGTCCACGTGCATGCGGTCGGGTTTGCCGTCACCGTCGGTGTCGAAGCCGGTCTCGACCCAGAGCTCCTGGCGGACCCAGCTGGTGGAATCGGCAAATCCTGGGACGATCTGCGCCATGCCGTCTTTGAAGACGGGGACGGATCTGTCCTGGGCGGCAGCGGTGTGCGGAAGCATGACACCGAAAGCCGCAATGGACACCAGTGCGGCGGCCCCGCGAGCGGCGCTGTAAATCATGGTACGGCTATCCCGAGATTGCATCCAGGTCACCTGTGCGAGAGGGCGGAAATGGAGATTGGCGGACTGGTCGCCGGCCCGAAGTCTTGTTCTTCAACAACGGATAAAGTATACGATTCGTTGGAATGAGTCGTATGGATATGGCGCGCAGGTCATCGCCTCTATGCTTGGCGCTATACCTTCCGAACCGGCCCCGGATACAGAGCCAGTCGAGCGTCGCTGGTGAGAAGAGTGATGCCTTCCGTGAGGGCCTGTGCCAACAGCAATCGGTCGAATGGGTCCTTGTGTAGAGGAGGCAAGGTATCGATGCTGACGGCGTGCTGGCCGCTTATTGGCAACTCGGTATAACCATTGTCGAGCAGGCCACGGCGCAGAAGTCGCGGGTCGACGCGAAAATCGTCTCGTCCGAGTCCGCGCTTTATAGCGATTTCCCAGAGGCTGGCGGCGCTGAACAGTAGCTCGTTCTCAGCGTCCCGCAGCAACTTGCTGGCGGCCTTCGACAGGCGCTTCGGCTGGCCAGCTGCCCAGAGCAGAAGTTGGGTATCGAGAAGGAGCTTCAATCTTCGATGCCGAACAGAGCGGCGAGCTCGGCGTCGCCCATTGTATTGAAATCATCGGGAACGGAAATCTCGCCTTCCATGAAGCCGAGTCGCTGTGGCGTCGCCGGAGCGTCCAGCGCGGTCACCTTCACCAGCGGCTTGCCGGCTTTCGCGATCACAAACGAGTCGCCCTTCACAGCCTGATCGACCAGCTTCGAAAGCTGGGTCTTTGCTTCGTGGATATTGATCGTGGTCATGAGTAGAATAAGACTAAGTTCACCAAACTAAGTCTAAATGGGAAAGCGCCCTCGGTCAACCCGCTCGATTGAACCGCTCGCATCGACGGAATTGGCGGTGACGGCCATATATGGCCGCTCGGTTGGGTCAGGTTATCATTGGAACGAACCAGCAGACCCACCAACCTCTTCACTTTTCGCCATGAGTTTCGCGTGACCGACAAGCCGACGAATCTGCGCCCCACTACTTTCATCGAGGCGCCGCGGCTGAGCGAGCGGTTGGGTGCGACGGTGGTTCTCGCAAGCGAGACATTCCAGTACACGGGCAGTTTCAAGCTCCGCGCAGCCTACAACGTAGCGACATCGGTGCCGCACCCGATGATCATCGCGGCGAGCAGCGGCAACTTCGGTCAGGCGACGGCGCTAGCGTGCAAGCTGACGGGCAAGCGTTGCATAATCGTGATGCCGCAGAACTCCGCTCGCGTCAAGGTCGATGCAGTGATCGCATACGGAGCAACTGCAGAGCTGATCGATACGACCGTCATCACGCGTGAAGCTCGCGTCGCCGAGCTCGCCGCGCAGTATCCGGAAGCGTACATCGCGAGCGCATACAACGATCCACTCGTCATTGCAGGCAACGCAACGCTGGGACACGAGCTTGCCAGCGCGCCGTACTCCTTCGATGCAGTCATCGCTCCGATAGGCGGTGGCGGACTGTCGTCCGGTATCATTCAGGGACTCCGCGAATCCGGAAGCGAGCTTTCTGTATACGGGGCCGAACCACTCGTTGCGAACGATGCGGCGCAGTCGCTCCGCGCAGGACACATCGTCGTGAACGAGCACGAGCCACAGTCCATCGCGGACGGCGCGCGTACGCGCTCACTCGGCGCACACAACTGGGCGATTCTGCAGCACGAACTCGCCGGCATCATCGAAGTTCCCGAATCGCAGATCACCGAGGGCGTGCGATTGCTCTTCTCGCTCGCCAATGTCAAGGCGGAGCCGACAGGCGCGTTGACCACCGGCGCGATGCTCGCCGATCCGTCGCGGTTTGCGGGGAAGAGCGTCTGTCTGGTAGTCAGTGGCGGCAACGTCGATCCGGCGATTTACGGAAGGGTTCTGGCCGGAGAGATCTAGCCGCTGCGGCTGCGTTGCGCGCGGGTAGAACGAAGAGCGGGGTCGAGAATGAACTGATTCTCGACCCCGCTCTCAATTCGACCGCTCTCAAATATTCATGAGCGGCTCACGCGGCTACTGTGAAACTTTCCCGCCCTTCTTCGTCGACGCGATGAAGTTCGCGATGTCGGACTTCAGCTGCTTCGCCGATGCCTGGTTGAGATATGCCATGTGGCCGCTCTCGTAGTACTTGAACTCGACGCGATCGCTGTACGTCTTGTCGAAGCCGAGGTGATCGAAGGTGTACTCGGCGTTCGCGAATGGTGTTGCGGTGTCGTAGTAGCCCGCGCCGACCATCACGTGAAGGTACGGATCCTTTGCCATCGCAATGCGCAGGTCTTCGACGGTGCTGGGGTATCCGGCGTAGCCACCGGGGCCCCAGTCCCAACGCCCGCTATGGCCGCCCATGTAGTATTGCAGGTTGCTGGAGTAGCCGAGGTCGTCGTGCAGGTAATGCATGAAGGCGGACATGAACGCGCCGGACGGTGCGACGTCCGAGGGATCGTAATCCTGGCGCGTGCTCGAGGCGTTTCCGTTGATACCGATCATGCGGCTGTCGTAGCGTCCCAGCATCTCGCGCTGGTCGCGCAGCAGCTCGGTGCGGAAGGTGCCGGCGTCGATGCGGAGATTCGTGTTCAACACGAATTGCTGCGACAAGCCCGTGAGTCGCGCAACCTTCTGTGCAACTGCTGTACGCTCGGCCTGTGTCAGCTTGTTGCCCTTGGCGAGCGCGGTCATGTAATCACCGAAAGCATAGTCGCGCGATTGCTGCACGACTTGTTGCAGCGTCTGACTCTGCAGATCGGATGGCAGCTTCTTGTGATACCATGCCGTCGCGGTGTAGGTCGGCAGGAACGTCGAATAGCCGATGTCGTTGGTCGCGGATGGCGCGATGTACTGCAAGTCGAGCACGGTGCCGAGCAGCATGATGCCGTTGAGCTCGACGCCTTCGGCCGACTGCAGGTGCGACGCGAGTCCAGCCGAGCGGAACGTGCCGTAGCTCTCACCGAAGAGATACTTGGGTGACTGCCAGCGCTTGTATTTGTCGAGGTAGTCACGGATGAACTCACCGAACATCGCGATATCGTTCTGCGTGCCGGTGAAGTCGGTTTCCTTGACACCCTTGGCGGGGCGCGAGTAGCCGGTGTTCATTGCATCCACCTGAACGAGATCGGTAACGTCGAGCGGAGAGTTGGGGTTTTCGACCAGGTTGTACGGAGGCGCGGGCTGTGATCCGTTGGGTCCCATGTCGGGGTGCATCGGTGCCATGATGCCCATGTCGAGCCAGAGCGACGCCGATCCGGGTCCGCCATTGAAGAAGAACGTCAGCGGCCGTGTCGCCGGATCTTCCTGATCCTTTGTATAGGCGATGAAGAAGACCGACGCCTTGGGCTTTTCGTTTTCGTCGCGCAACACCATCGTGCCGGTGTGGACCGTGTAGCTGATCGACTTGCCATTGATGCTCGTGGTGTGATGGGTCGTCGAGATCTTCTCGATCGCCGAGACGCCAAGCGTGTCCGCAGCCGTGTCGGCTCTGGCACCACGTTGGGCGCCGGATGCGGCCGATGCACCTGGGGGTGCTCCCGGTCGTCCTCCTGGACGCTGAGCCGAGACTGTTCCTGCGACGAGTAAGGAGGCTGTGGCGCTAAGCAACAGCTGGCGCATCTGCATGACGAATTTCTCCAGGTTGTGGTCCGCACGGGTACCGGAAATCGGACGAACGACGCCAGACGGCGGGTCGGCCTATGGAGGCGACCCGCCGTCTGAGTTCATTGCGTCCCATACATATCGCGCGAGACGGCGAATTTGTTGAGATAAGACAATCGAACGACCGTTCTAAAGATGATTCCTAATCGATTGGGCGTACCGCACCAGTTCGTCATTCCTGCGGAAGCGGGCTCAGAGACCCGTCATTCCCGCGAAAGCGGGAATCCATCTGCTGCGGACCTGCTTTCATAGCCATCGCAGCCAAAGATCGATAACATGGATTCCCGAGGCGCGGATGTATCCGCGCCCTACAGCGGGAATGACGGGCACATGGATCCCCGAGGCGCGGATGCATCCGCGCGCTACAGCGGGGATGACGGACAGCTAGCCTTGACGCTCACGGGGCTCGGACCTTCGGCACGATGACAATCGCCTTGCCACCGAGCTTCGTGTTGAATGCGGTGAGGTCGGCGCCGAGCAGGGTGTCGATGCGGGATTGCACGGGCAGCCACTGCTGCTGAAGGTCGGCGAGGCGTTGCTTGTCGCCGCCGGTCACCGGCATGTAGGAGCCGTCGATGTTGCCGGCCAGATACAGCCAGTCATCCACAACGCCGTTCGGGAAGCCGATGATGTCCTGCCCGTTGGTGTGCTGCGGCTGCACGAGTTCGATGCTCAGTGAATCGAGCCGCGCGGCGAGATGCTTGCCTGTGGACGACACCTCCGCGCTGTCTGGAAGATCACCAGCGTGCGCCACGATCGCCTTCACCTGATCGCGCACGTCATCGAGGCGCTTTGCATCGCGGAAGATCGCGTTGACGCGATCGGTGATGACTCGCATCGTCTGACTCTGCTCGGCGATCTGCGCAGTGGTCAGATGCACGCGCGGATCCTGCAGCACCTCGAGCGGAGCAGTGAGCGTCTTTCCATCTGCGGTAAGACGCACGGTGTACTGGCCGGGCGCAACGCTCGATCCCGAGATCGATCCGAAAAACGTGAGGCCCTTCGGCGCATCCAGCTGTGCAGATTGAAGGTTCCACACCATGCGGTGCATTCCGGGTTTGCCCGAAATGACGCTGTTGGCGTCGGTTGGCTTCGGCTTGCTCGTGAAGGTGCGAACGGTGGCGCCAGCCGCGTCGACCAGATCGAGCTTCACCTTTGTCGAATCGGTTCCGGCGGCGATGTCGTAATAGATAATCGCCCCGCTCGGCGGGTTGGCACCGGCGTCCGGTGCGTTGGTCGCTCCCCAACGCGTGAGGTGCGCCGGTCGCGGATTGAAGATGCGTGATTCGTTTGCCGGGATCGATTCAGCGTGCTCTTGGAGGGGCGAGATGTCGTCCATGATCCAGAATGCGCGTCCCTCGGTGGACGCAACGAGATCGCCGTCGCGAATCTGAAGATCGGTGACCGGCACCACGGGAAGATTGGCTTGCAGGCTTTCCCATTTCTGCCCATCGTCGAACGAGACGTATGCGCCAGTCTCCGTACCGGCGTAGAGCAGGCCGCGGCGCACGGGGTCAGCGCGCACGACGCGCACCTGATCGCCATCGCGGATGCCGTTCACGAGTTTGGTCCAGGTGCGACCGTAGTCGGTAGTCCTGTAGATCTGTGGCGACCAGTCACTCCACTTGTAGCCATCGTACGTCATGTACGCAGTGCCAGCCTCGAACGGCGATATCTCGATCGCATTCACGAAACCGGGACGAAGTCCCTTCGGCGTGACATTCGTCCAGCTGTGGCCACCATCGCGTGTGAGCTGCACCAGGCCGTCGTCGGTGCCCACCCAGATGGTGTTGGTGTCGCGCGGCGATGGCGCGATGTAATAGATAGTGTTGTAAACCTCGCCGCCCGCGCCTTCATTGGTGATCGGCGCGCCGCCAGGACCCTGGTGTGCCTTCTCGTTACGCGTCAGGTCGGGGCTGATCGCGGTCCAGTTCTGGCCGCGGTCGCTCGATCTGAACAGAACGTTGCCGCCGTGATAGATGATGTTGCGCGCGAGTGGCGAGGTTGCGATCGGAGCGCTCCAGTTGAAGCGATACTTCTGCGTCTCCGGCGACGTCGAAAGACCAAGCGATGGGTACTCCATGACGCTTCGCTGCTGCTGCGTGACGCGGTCGAACTCGCTGATCGCACCCTGATAACATCCCGCGTACAGGTAACGCGGATCCGCGGGATCGAATGCGATGTGCGAGCTCTCGCAGCCACCTACGGGATACCAGTCCGATGTCGTAATACCACCGTGCGCTGTCGCGCTTGCGATCGCCACCGACGTATTGTCCTGCTGTGATCCGTATACCCAGTACGGATACTGAGCGTCGGTATTGACGCGGTAGATCTGTCCTGTCGGCTGGTTGTCCTGTGACGACCACGTCCTGCCGCCGTCGAGGGTGATTGCCGCGCCGCCGTCGTTGCCGTTGATCATGTCGTTGTGATTCAACGGGTTGATCCACAGGTCGTGATTGTCACCGTGCTTTGCAGGCAGGACCTGAAACGTCTTGCCGCCATCGATGGATTTCACGATTGGTGCATTCATTACATAGACGACGTTCTCATCCTGCGGATCCGCGGTGATGCGCGTGTAGTACCATGCGCGCGAGCGAATCAACCGCTCCGCGGAAAGGTGATGCCAGCTCTCGCCCGCATCGTCGGAGCGGTAAAGTCCGCCCGCGTCGGCGGCGGCCTCGATGATTGCGTAGACGCGGTTCGGATTCGCCGGTGACACGGCAACGCCGATACGGCCCACGATCCCGGCGGGAAGTCCATGACCGCGGAGTCGAGTCCAGGTGTCGCCACCGTCTGTGCTCTTGTAGATCGCGCTGCCGGGTCCGCCGCTCCGGATCTGCCACGGCAGCCGCTGAAAATCCCACATGGCGGCGTACAGGATGCGTGGGTTGGACGGATCCATGCTCACGTCGATCGCCGACACGCTGTCGCCGGTGTGAAGGACCAGCTTCCAGTTCGCGCCACCGTTGGTCGTCTTGTAGATGCCGCGGTCGGCTCCCGGTGTCCACCGGCTGCCCTCGGCTGCAGCGATGACGACGTCGGGGTTGTGCGCATCTATTACGATCTGTGCGATCGATCTGGTGTTTTCGAGACCGCGCGAGACCCAGGTCTTTCCTGCATCGGTCGATCTGTAGATACCATCGCCCCACGTGGACGACTGACCACGCGGTTCGCGTTCGCCCATCCCCGCGTAGATGACGTTCGGGTCACTCGCCGCAACCGCGAGCGAGCCAACGGAGCCGGTGTGAAGCTTTCCGTCGGAGATGTTCTGCCAGGAAT
This sequence comes from Gemmatimonadota bacterium, assembly GCA_027307165.1. GTDB lineage: Bacteria > Gemmatimonadota > Gemmatimonadetes > Gemmatimonadales > Gemmatimonadaceae > Fen-1247. Next base: position 7,343 of record DAHUXM010000026.1, read on the forward strand.
TACCAGCATCGCTGGTCTTCCATATGCCGCCGCCGGTCGCGCCCATGTAGTAAGTGAGCGGCTGCGTCGGAACGCCGACCACCGTTGTAACACGGCCGCCGCGATACGGTCCGATGCTTCGCCAGTGCAGCCCGCCGAAATGCGCCGAGTCGAACGCGACGGCGCCGGGCGCACGCGCGGCGGGCTCCTGCGCATTGTGAGCCTGCGCTGCGAGATGTGGTACAGCAAGGAAGAGCAACGCGGCAGTTGCGGTTGTCGCAGCGATAGAATCGGATATAGCGCGCATTTATTGGAGGAAAAATGGAAGTTCGAAGATCTGGAGCTGGCGCCGTCGTTACCAGGCTATCCCGTAATCTTCGCCGTGATTGCTCGATCCACCCCACATGCTGTGGTGCTGCGTGTCAAAGAAAATGGCATTGATGGGGCCTGAGGTTCGCTCAGCGAACTCGAGCTTGTAGCCCATCCGCTTGAGCGCATCCCGGGTGGAGTCGGGAAGCGACGTCGCAACCAGCATTCTCCCAGGCTCCAGCTCGTGCATGCCGAACGACGACCGCATCTGATAGCTGTTGAAGTTTGGCGCTTCGGTCGCCTGCTGCACGGTCATTCCAAACTCGACGACGTTGAGGAAGAACTGCAGCAGATTCTGATCCTGCGAATCTCCGCCCTGCACTGCAAACGCGAGATACGGGACGCCATTCTTGAGCGCGAGCGTCGGTGTGAGAGTCACGCGGGGCCGCTTGCCGGGCTCGATCACGTTGAACGGTCCGTCCTTCGCATCTGTCACAAAGCTCTGCGCGCGCTCGCTCAGACCAATTCCAGTTCGTCCTGCGATGACCGCCGGCACCCAACCGCCGCTTGGTGTCACCGATACGACCCAGCCTTCCGCGTCGGATGCTTCGATGGACGTGGTGCCTGCGTAGAAGTCCTTCGTAAATGCGGAGTCCGCAGGTGTTGCGTTGTCAGGGAGAAACTCCATCGCACCACCGGATGCTCTCGCAATGCTCTCAGTCGTCGTGTCCGCCTTCGTCGGTGTCTTGTCCTGCTGTCCGCTCCGGGGTTGCATCTTCGCCGGCGCGAAGTCTGCCGGATTCCATTGCGCCAACAAGGCCTTGAACGGATTCGTGCCACCCTGATATGGATACGGATCGCCCGGCTTGACGTTCGGGTTGTTCTTTGCTGGATCGATCTCGGCGAATCGCGCTTTTGCATACGCCTTGGACATCAATCCCTTCACCGGTTCTTCAGGAGGGAAGTACGGATCGCCGTAATAGAAGTCGCGATCTGCGAATGCGAGGCTCATCGTCTGGTACAGCGTGTTGATGTACCTGGGCGAGTTGTAACCCATGCTCTTGACGTCGGTATTCTCGAGCATGTTGAGCGACTGCAGCAAGGCTGGGCCCTGCTGCCAGATCGGAAGCTTGTATACCTCGATGCCCTTGTAGTTCGTATGGAGCGGCTCTTCGACATGGACCTTCCAGTTGGCAAGGTCCTGCATCGTGAAGAGCCCGCCTTCCTCGCGCACGCCACGCACCATCTCCTCTGCGATATCGCCCTTGTAGAAGCGGTTGTACGCTGCATAGATCGCCTGCTTGCGCGTCTTGCCCTGCTTCAATGCCTGCTGCTCGGTGTCGACGAGCTTGCGCCAAGTTGCAGCAAGATCCTTCTGTCTGAAGATCTCGCCAGGCTCGGGCGCGGGATGCGCAGTGCCAGGATGCGTGAGCATCACGGCGCTCGAGTACTTCCACTGCATGATGGTATCGCGATAGTGCTCGATGGTATTGGACAGTTGAGCTTCCATCGCGTAGCCGTCTGCCATCTGAATGGCGGGTGCCAGTACCTGCTTGAGCGACAGCTTGCCGTATTCGGCGAGCATGGTGAGCAATCCGCCCACGGTGCCCGGCGTGACTGCGGCGAGCGGTCCGTACTCGGGCGGGAATCGATAACCTTTCGAGTGATAGTATGCCGCAGTCGCGCCGGTGGGTGCGACACCGAGTGCGTCGATTCCGATCACCTTTTTAGTGTGCGGATTGTAGATGAGCGCCTGAGTCTCACCGCCGCAAGACAGCGTGTCCCACATCGTGCAACCGGCCGCGAGCATCGCGGCTGCAGCGTCGACGGCATTGCCGCCCTGGGCGAAGATCAGCGCGCCGGCGGTCGCGGAAAGCGGCTTACCGGTAATTGCGAGCCAATGAGTGGCGTGGAGCGGCGGTTTCTCGGTCTGGGAATATCGCGGATCTTCCGCCTGGCGCGGCTGCGCGGTTCTCGGTCTCGCAGCGCGTTGTGCGCGAGCTGCAAGTGGTACGAGTGCGAACAGAGCAGCGGTCGCGAGCGAGGCGACGGTGGCCGACGTCGAGATTGAGCGGGAGAAGACTCGCATTTGCGGAATATGGGAGTGCTGCGTGGAACGAGGGAGGGGCTCGTTCAGATTATACGGGTTGCGGGGGTGTGGCGCGAGATCGGTTGCTCGATTTCGAGTTACGGTAACCGTGGCCCACGCTTCGACCGCGCAATGACGCCGCCGAGTGCCGCGAATCCGGTGGCCAGAGCGGTGACGAAAATCGCCGTGAACAACCATTGTACAGGGGTAATTCCACCCGCGACCTTGCCCGGCCCGATGGACCACGATGTCAACCAGCCGAGTGATGCATCGGCGATTCCTGCCACGAGTCCGGTGATTGCTGCCGTGCGTATAGGAGATTCCGGAATGGTGCGGCCGGCGAAGTAACCGATTCCGATGTACAGGATCCACGATCCGAAACTTGCCCAGAAGTACGGAGTACCGGTCGTGCGGGACGCGATCGATGCAAGCGCGTCGAACGCGACGATGGCGATGATCGCCGTTATGAAGATGCGGGTGCGAGGTGTCATGTGATTGGATGATGTCGTGTGACAGGCGCGCGGCCAGCCGGATCTCGCGTAAAAAGCGCTCGCGCCCAAGCGACTCGGCGAGGTCGGACTTGAGAACTTTGAGCGCTACGTCGCAGTCGTGCAGCCGCTTCCAGTCATCTATTGCTTCCTCGCCATCGTCACCTGTCGCAGTTCCGTCTGCCAGTCGGGAATCACCACCAGGTTTAGACCGGACGTTTCGGTCTGGATCATCAGGAAGCGCGTTCCATCGTGTGAGATGTCGTAGTCCGTTTCATAGTGTCCATCGAAGAGCGGCTTGCGTGATACCACCCGCAGGGCCGGATCCCGCGCCAGCGTTGCCGACGTCAGTCTGCCGCCTTCCCAGTAGTACAGGGTCTTTCCATCAGGAGCCCAGACTGGGCGGCGGCCGCCGCCGGTGGAAATCTGGATTCTGCTGCCCACGTCGGGAAATGATCGCACATAAACTTCGGCGCGGCCGGATTCATCGGAGTTGTATGCGATGAAATGTCCATCCGGCGAAAACCTGCCAAACACCTCCGTCGCAATCGGCGACGCAGACACATCGTGCTCGGCGTGTCCCGCGTCCAGCGAGAACGTCTCGAGATTGAAAGTGCCATCGTAAATCGCGTTGAATACCGTGGTGTGTCCGTCAGGCGAGAGATCGACGAACCATGGATTGTGACGCGGCACGCCCGCCATCACGGCGGGTCCACTGCCATCTGCGGGCTGCCACCATAATGCTGCCTGTCCGGAGTGATTGGAGGCGAACAGAATTCTCCGGCTGTCGGACGACCAGCTCGGGTTGCGGCTTCGGCCAGCTGTAGTCAACGGCGTGAGGGTTCCCGCTGCAAGATCCAGGATCCAGACGTTATTGCCGGTTCCGGTGCTGATGCCAAGTGCAGCGCGTCGTCCGTCGGGCGACAACCGCACGAACTGAAACTCGCGCGGCTCGTTGAATGCATCGTGAGTCGCACCGTTGCGATCCACCCACACGAGGTGTCTGTTCAGCGTTCCGGTCGCGTACACGAGTCCACCGGCCTGTGTCATGTATGCCGCCGCGTATCCGGTTTCGGCTCCGATCATACGAACTGAATCGAGCAGCTGCACAGGCGTGCCGGAAACCTTTCGTCGTGTGACGTCGAACGGTACCGCCATGACGGTACCGTCGGCGCGCACGTACACCAATTGCCCATTCACCACTCCGAGCGCCCTCGCCGCGAGAATACCGAGCGGCGTCACCTTGCTCCCGTCATCGAGCGACGTCACCGCGAGCTCCGCGCGATCGACGGTTCCGTACCAGATCGTGAACACGACAGTTCTGCCATCGGCTAGCACGCGCGGGTACTCGTGGCTGTGCTCCTTGCGTTTTGCGTCGATGTGCGTGAGCGGTGTCAGCGTTCCGCCATTGGCTGGCACGTGGTAGAGTCCTCTGAACTCCTCGAATGCGCCGCCGCCGACCACGATGTCTCCACTCGACGACCAGTCGACGCCGCCATCATCGGGAACATCGGCGAGCGTGACTTCAGGACCGCCATCAAGGGGAACTCGGACAAGCTTCCGACGGTTGACGATCACCGCAATCGACTTACCGTCAGGGGAGAAGGCAGGAAGCCCGGCGTTGTTCGTGTTGGGAATCGCGCGCGAAGTGAGTTGATCCAGCCTGCGCAGATACAGACTCGTCGCCTGACCCATGAATGGGCTCCCCGCCTGGTCCGATGGCGCCTGGGCGGCATAGACAATGGTGTGACCATCCGGGGAAAGCGCGGATGATCCCGATGGCGCACCGCCCGGAGGGAGCGGCAACTCGACACGCAGCGGAAACGGATCGCTCGCGGTTGCGTGCCGCGAGAGTGCGACGAGCGCAACCACCAACGCTATCGCGAGTACGCCGAGCGCCAACACCAGCGGGTCGCGCGTACGTGCGCGCCAGTCCGTGCCGGTTCGATCACGTCGCTGTGTCGACCCGGTGGCCGTGCTGAACGAATCGTTCGCGAGCGCCACCGCGAATTCTGTTGCGGTTGCAAAGCGGTCTGCAGGAAGTTTCTCGAGCGCGGTGAACACCGCGTCGTTGACATGTGCAGGCACGCTCCTGCGCTGTGCAGTGAGTGATCGCGGCTCGCTCGTGATCACCTGGGCCACGATCGCCTGCGCGCTCGAGCCCGTAAATGGAGGGTCACCAGCAAGCATCTCGTATGTCACTGCGCCCAGTGAGTAGATGTCGGAGCGAGGGCCAATCTCACGCTCACCCATCGCCTGCTCGGGACTCATGTACTGAGGTGTGCCGAGTGACAAGCCGGTCTGCGTCATGCGCTGGCCACCCGCCTGCTGCACGGCTAGCGCGATGCCGAAGTCGGCCACCAGCGCATGGCCGTTCTGGAGCAGGATGTTCTCGGGCTTGATATCGCGGTGCACGATGCCGCGTCCATGAGCGTACGTGAGCGCATCTGCAGCTTCGCTCGCGATGCGTACAGCGTCGGCGATGGGCAGCTGCTTCTCGCGCTTCAGTCGGTCCCGAAGCGTCTCGCCTTCCACGAACGGCATGACGTAGAAGAGGAGTCCGTCGGCCGAGCCGCTGTCGAACAGCGGCAGTATGTGGGGGTGCTGAAGGTTTGCGGTGAGTTCAATCTCCTTCAGGAACCGTTCGGGTCCAAGGATTGCCGACAGCTCGGCGTGCAGAACCTTTATGGCAACTTTGCGGTGGTGCTTGATGTCTTCGGCGAGATAGACCGTCGCCATGCCACCCGCACCGAGCTCGCGCTCGAGCGTATAGCGGTCAGCGAGCGAAGAGGCGAGCCGCGCAGAGGAATCAGTCATTCACACAGATCCCATAATTGGATCACCCTTGTCCCGGCGGGCAGACGTGTACCTTCATCCGCGCCATGAGCACACCGAAGCGTGGATCGGACTTGAGCGGGTCGAACATCGGATCGCAGCTCACTCCCCAGGATGCGGGAGCCTCCTCGTGTGCGTCGATGCTGCGTGTCAACCATCGGAGCGCACCTTCGCGATCTCCGATTCCCATCCGCGCCAACGCTGCGGTGTACGCAGAGCCCCCGCTTTTTACCATGGCTTCGACAATTGCGACCTGCTGGCGTGCCTCATCATTACGCTTAAGACGCGTGAGTGCCGCGGCGCGTATAGCGGCTCGCATGCCGGCCCCCTGCTGGTCCTGTCCACCACCATCCAGTCGCTGCGCTGTCGCGAGTGCCTCCATCGCCGAGTCGGGATATCCCATGAGGATGAATGCCGGCGCGTAGTTGAGATACGTGAAGCCGAGGAGGGGATCCATTGCACTTGCGCGATGTCCGGTAGCGATTGCCTCGGCGTATCGGTGTTTATCGTATAGTTCATTCGCGATCTCCGCGACGACGATAGCCGCCGTTGGGTCGAGTTGCTGCGAGCGTCGCTGCTCGTTCAGCGCGCCGTCGATGTCACCGCGTGCGTACAGCAGGTCAGCGTGCCAGTGGTGCGCCTCCGGATTCAAGGGTTCAAGTGCGAGAGCCCGGCGGAAGCTTGTTTCGCTCCCATCCCAATCCCACCGTGCGATGAGCCCGTATCCCTGAGCGACGTATGCGTCGGCGAGTGTGGAGTCGCGTGCAATGGCCCGCGCCGCGTTGCGCAGACCGGCAGTGATCATCGTATCGCGGGTCTGCTGTCCGGCAGTGGTCGCGCTGACGGCTGACAACTGCGTGTACTCGGGGAGCACCACCTGCACCGTGCCATCGTGTACGCCGACGAGTTCCGCCGAAAGGCGAATGCGCGGTCCGGAACGGCGTACTGCGCCTTCGAGTACCGTCGCGACGTCGAGACGCCTGCCCGCCGCCATCGCATCGAGGGTGCGTAGCGCGGGTGCGAAGGCTGCGCTGCGTGCGGTGACGCGGAGCCCCGGCGTCCGAGCGAGCGCGGTCGTCAGCTCATCGGCCAGACCGTCGGCAAAGTACTGCTGCGTGGTATCACCGCTAAGGTTGGCGAACGGAAGCACCGCGAGCGTGTGCGCGCCGGGTAATTGCGCCGCACGGCCAACACTCTCGCGCCAGCGCCACGCGACTCCTCCAATCGCGGCAATCGTGAGCAGCACAACACCTGCTGCTGCCGCTCGACGCAAGCCGATGATGCCGCCGAATCCACTCTGCGATCGCTGTGTGCTCATCACTTCGACCAGCGCTGCCGCAGAATCGGGGCGCCGGATCGGATCTTTCTCCAGACAACGCATGACCAGCTTGGCCAGCGCGGGCGACACACCCGGCGCTTCGCTGCGCAACGGCGCGGGACGCTCCGACATGTGCGCTGCGAGCAACTGCTGCGGCGACGTACGGCTCGCGAACGGATGGTGCCCCGACAGCAGCTCGTACGCCACCACTCCCCATGCGTAGATATCGGCGCGGTGGTCCGTCGCAGGATCTCCCGCGGCCTGCTCGGGAGCCATGTACGCCGGCGTGCCGATTGACGTGCCAAGCTGGGTGAGCGTGCTTCCCGGTGCAACGGTTTTGGCCGCGTCGATGGCTTTCGCGATGCCGAAATCCGTAACCACCGCGATGCCATCCGAGAGAAGTATGTTCTCCGGCTTGATGTCGCGATGAACTACTCCGCGACGATGCGCGTAATCGAGTGCACGTGCGACTTCCGCTAGAACCTTGACGGCCGCGGGACCGTCCAGTCGGGTGCCACCGCCGAGGTGTGCGCGCAGCGACTCGCCGGCGACGAACGGCATCACGTAATACGGTTGTGCGTCGGTGGCTCCCGAAGTGATCACCGGCACGATGTGCGGATGCTGCAACTGTGCGGTAACCCGTACCTCGCGCTCGAAGCGCTCGGCTGACAGCTCCTGGGCAAGCTCCGATGTGAGCACCTTTATCACCACATCGCGGCCGAGCGTGTTGTCGTGTGCGCGAAAGACGCGCGCCATGGCTCCGCCGCCCAGCTCGCGCTCGATTGCATATGCAGCACCCAACGTGAGCTGCAGCCGGTCGCGAAGATGTGTCGATGGCGACGTCATTGCACGCTGCGCGTTATGCCAGGTCGCACCATGAGGTTCGCCGGATCGAGATTGTAGCGGCGCAATACTGCGGCGACGCGCGAGCTCGGGGACAGATCTCTCGCATACGTGATCCCGAACGTCGGCCACTCGTCACCGTCGCCTGCCGCGGCGCGATCCATTGCGGCGAACGCACGAGTGGTATCACCCAACCCATTGTACGCGAGGCTCAGCGCGGTCCAGCGCGTCCATGCATTCTCCGGTGTCGCTTCCAACTGTCGCGTCAACAGCTCGGCGGTGCGTCGATCACCGTTCCGCGCGAGCACGTATGCAGCCTCGCCAATGCGCGCAGGCTGCGATGAAGTCTCGAGTATCCGATGGGCATACAGACGCGCGGAGTCGGGCAATCCGGCGCGGTCGTATGCAAGCGCAATCAGGCAAAGTCCGGTTATGCTCTGCGGCTCCAGGCCGAGCCCACGACGTATCTCCGCGATGCCTTCGGGAATCTGGCCCGTACGCACCTCCCCCCAACCGAGATAGATCGCGGGCAGAAAATACAACGGATCGCGCGCTTCGGCGCTCCGGAATTGTGGAATTGCATCGGTCACGCGACCCTGATTGAACAGTGTGTAGCCGAGTCTGTACCGTGCTTCCGCGTTGTTCGGATCGAGCACAATCGCCCGACGCAGCTCGGATTCCGCGGCTTTCCATTGAAACTGTTCGGCGTCGACATATCCAAGCGCCATGTACCCGTCCGACAGCGCCGAGTCGAGACGTATCGCGCGTTCCGCCGCCCGGCGCGCTCGCGGAAGGACGTCGCCTGCGTGCGTGCTCAGATAGGAAGGCGATACCGTGAGCGCATTGGACAGGCCCGCCCATGCACGCGCGAATGTGGAATCCTGCGCCGTCGCCTGGTCGAGCGTGGAAATCGCGTCCGCTATTCCGGGTCCGCGGCGACGGTAGAGGTACATACCCTTCAGATACAGATCGTATGCGGTGGCATCACGCGTTCCGCTCGCGGCGAGCGACGCTGTGCCGGCATTGCCGAGCGTGACTTGTAACTGTCCCGCGATCGCGCGAGCGATCTCGTCCTGCACGGCAAAGATGTCCTTTGCCGCGCGCGTGTAGCTGTCGTGCCACACCACGGCACCGTCGCTCGCATTCGACAGCTCCGCAGTGACGCGAATCCGGTCACCTTCGCGGCGCACCGTGCCGTCCAGCACGGAAGCAACCTTGAGAGCGACGCCGGCCTCCTGTGGCGTGCCGTTGCTTCTTGCGAATCGAGCGGCCGAGCTCCGTCCCGCGATTCGCAACCCCGGGATCTGTGATAGTGTGTTGTTGACTTCATCGGCGATCCCCTCGGCGAGGTATGTATTCGCCGTATCGCCGGCGGACGTGGTGAACGGCAATACAGCGAGCGACTTGTCAGTCGTCGCTGCAGTTGCGTGACGGAAGTGCTGGATGACGAGCACGGATACGACGGCGATAACGATCGCAGCGGCGATTGGAATCGCCCTGTTCCGTCGTCTCCAGGGAGCGGCTGGTGGCGTCGCACTCTCACGCGATGTGTTGACCGATTCGACAGATGCAAGCAACTCACTCGCGGATTGCGGTCTGCTCTCGGGATTCTTGTCGAGACAGCGCATCACGAGCGCGGCAAGCGCTTCGGGCACTTCAGGACGCCGTTCGGAGAGTGATGGCGGTTTCTCGGTAACGTGTGCAGTGATCAATGCCTGCATCGTCTTCCGTTCCGCGAATGGGTGCGCTCCGGCGAGCAATTCCCATGCGACGACACCCCAGGCGTAGATGTCGGCGCGTTGATCGGTATCTGGATCGCCGAGTGCCTGCTCGGGCGCCATGTAGGCCGGCGTTCCGAGCGATACGCCAGCCATCGTGATTCCAGTGGTGGAACTGGCATCCAGCGTTCGCGACGCGACGATCGCTTTCGCGATTCCGAAATCCGTGACGACCGCTGCGCCGCCGGAGAGCAGGATGTTCTCCGGCTTGATGTCGCGGTGCACCACGTGCTCCGCATGTGCGTACGCGAGGGCGCGTGCTACGTCGCGGAGGATGCTCACTGCTTCTGGTACGCCGAGCGCCGATCCACTGGCCAACCGCGCGCGGAGCGACTCGCCGCGGACGAACGGCATCGTGTAGTACGGGAGAGTACCTGACGTGCCTGCTGCGAGCACCGGAACGATATTCGCCTGCTGGAGACGTGCAGCGAGCTTTACTTCGCGCGCGAACCGCTCCGCGCTCAGCCCTTGAGCGTTCTCCGGGGCAATGACTTTCACCACAACGTCACGACCGAGCGTGAGGTCGCGCGCGACGAACACGCGCGACATGCCGCCGCCACCGAGCTCGCGCTCGACGGCGTAGCACTCGCCAAGTGTGGCCTGAAGTTGTTCGCGGAGATCGGTCAACGTTTGCTCACTTCGGTAATTGTGCCGAGTCCGCATTCGTCGGCGCGGCGTCCGGCTACTGCTGTGCTGCGAGCGTTCGCCGATCCATGGTCGACGAGTCACAAAAGTACAGGGCGGCGCCTTGCAGGCGCGCGAAAGAGCGCGCCTTTACCTATTGGCAAACACTTGTATCGACTGCTGGAGTCCGGGTGTGGGACCGATCGACGTAAACGTACGGGTCTCCAGGGTGACTGTCTAATCGGACCGCGGACGTCTTCGACGGGGCCCGGGCTTCGCGCACCCCGGCTCGGCTGAATACGGTGGTTTGGAACTCGACCGGCCAGCCGAATGGCTGTCCTTCTGACCGATACTGGAAGAGATCGATACTTGTCTAAAAGAGAAGTATCGATTACTTATGCTTCCGTAACACAGGCAGTCTCACCGATCCCAACCCACCGGACAGAGTCCACCATGCCCGAATCACTCGAGTCACGCCCCGAGCGATACCTTCGCTTCAGCCACCGGAGCTTGGTGGCCCTCTTCATCATTATGCTGGTCGTCGGGGGCCTCTGCCTCAGGATGGCGCTCACGCCCGGCGATACGCCGCGGTGGATGACGTCGTTGGTCGCTCTGCTGCCTACCGCGATCGCCATCGGGGTGGTCACGCTCCAGAGGACGACGTTGCGTGGCGATCGCTGGGATTCCACATCGCCGGAAGTCCAGGCGGTGCTGCAGGATGAATGGCGCCGAGTCAGCATGGACCGGGCGATCCGTGTAGCGTTCTTCGTTATTCTCATCGCGCAGATCCCGATCGGCTTGCTGGTCGCGCCACTCCCATCGCTTCGCGCGGCGATGGCGATGGCTACGACGACGCTCACGCTCGGCATGGCGACGTTCCTCGCGCTGTTTCTCTTCTTCAGCCGGCAGGGTCAGGATGAGCAGTGACCGATTGCGAAACACGCTCAAGGTTCAGCGAGCGATGCGCGATCTCACCCAAGCCGAACTTGCATCGCTCGCGGGCGTGACGCGCAGATCGGTGAACGCGATCGAAACGGGACACATGGTACCGTCCGTGCTTCTCGCCCTCAAGCTTGCGCACGCACTCGGAACTTCGATTGACACGATCTTCAGTCTCGACGACGACAGCGCCCCCGCCGGATTCTAGTTCTTCGCCAGTTCTATCCACGTCGGCGCGTGATCGCTCGGCTTTTCCCATCCGCGCACCTCACGGTCGACACCAGCACCGGTCAGACGTGCGGCTGCTGACGGATTGAGCAACAGATGATCGATGCGCAGTCCCGCGTTTCGGCCCCAGGCATTCCGGAAGTAGTCCCAGAAAGTGTAGATCTTTTCATCCGGATGCAGCGTGCGCAGCGCGTCGGTCCAACCCTGTGCGACGAGCCGATGAAATGCGTCGCGCACCTCAGGGAGAAATAGCGCGTCAGTCTGCCAGCGTGCAGGGTTGTACACGTCGAGATCGGTGGGGATCACGTTGTAATCGCCCGCGAGTACGACGGGCCCATCGGCCGTGGTGAGCAAATCTTTCGCGTGCAGGCTCAGCCGCTCGAACCAGCTGAGCTTGTACTCGAGCTTTGGGCCAGGAGCGGGATTGCCATTCGGCAGATACAGGCATCCGACCACCACTCCATCGACGATCGCTTCGATGTAGCGGCTGTGCAGATCTTCCGGATCGCCCGGCAGGCCGCGTCGCCTTTCCACCGGTTCCGTTCCGCGCGTGAGAATCGCCACACCGTTCCAGCTCTTCTGCCCGTGCCAGATGGCACCGTATCCCGCGTCTCTGATAGCCGCTATGGGGAATTTTTCTTCGGGTGCTTTCAGTTCCTGGAGACAGGCGACGTCGGGCTCGGTCTCTCCGAGCCAGCGCAGCAGTGAAGGCAGGTGGCCGTTCACGCCGTTCACGTTGAAAGTCGCGATTTTCATGTGGCTGGGATTACCGGGTTGTCTGCATGTGTGGCGTCGACGCTAGCGTCGATAGTACGATCGTCCCGTCATCTTCAGTGATGGAGCGCACTCGTCATACTCGAGTATCTCTAATGGATCTCGATCAGATATGCCAGCACCGACGCGTCGCTCGAGATCCTGAGCGTAGCGGCCCCCTCTTCCACAACAAGAAGAGCGTCAAGCGCCATGAGCGCGGCTGTCTGTGCGTTCATTTCGATCTGGAGCGAACCCTCTGCGCAAATCAGCAGCGCCAATGGTGCCTGCAGTGGGACCTCGACGCTCCCTGCGATGCGCAGTCGTCGCATGGAATGTGTCGAGCGCTCGCGACGGGTCATCACGTTGAGATCGGTGACAGGGGCGCCCAGCAGAGTTGCAGCGGCCGCGACATCGCCGGGAAATGAAAGCGGTTCGGAATCACGCGTGAGTTCGAGCGGCGCACTACCCGCGATGGAGAGGCACAGGCCATCGCCACGCAGCACGGCGAGCGTGCGATCGGTTTGCGGAAAGATGGAAAATGGTCCATCGCCATCGATGCGCGCCATGCTGACGCGCCAGTCGAAGTCGTCAAGCGTGGCGCCTGTCGGACTGATGGCTACTTCTGCGGTTTCGCCTCGACCGTTCCGCCACCGCATGCGACGGTATTCATTGGATTTCAGTATGCGCATCGGGGTGGATGTCGATCCTGCCGTCGTCGATGTATGAGTGACGATCGCACGATCACTCAGCGGGCCATGCGCCGAGCATCAGGCGCACCGCGATCAGTTGACCGACGTGATAAGCAGTGTGGTCGATCGCGACGAGGATGGTGCGCAGGTATGTCTGTCCATCGCCCCATGGGATCTTCGCGGCGAGATCGAGTGCGGGACGCATGGCGATGGCCTTGAGTTCCTCCCGGTCGCGTTGCACAGCCGTGATGCTTTCGTCCCACGCGGCGGCAGTTGATGGTGCTGGATGGGATGGCCAGTAATCGTCGGGCCACTTTGGCGCGGTGTACGATGCGTTCTGCATGAACGCGATCAGATCGGCCTGCGCCAGTCGAATGTGTTCCACCAGCTCCCACGCGGAGTGCGGGTAGTGATGAGGCCGGCGACCGCGGAGCTCGGCGCTTAGACCTGCGACCGCGTCATCGAACGTCGCGTGTGCTTCGCGCCAGTCGACTGATGAAGCAACAATACCGCGCCATGGGGGAGTTGCATGATCTCGTTCCATTGTTCGATCCAGACCGATGGTTATCAGCTCATCCGCGTCAGCCGTGCAAGCCACGGCGCCGTGTCCGGGGTGACGGAGCGTTTGCCGCGATACGATATCGCATCGCCGATGCGAATACTGTGTTGACGACGACGTGATCCGGACGGTGACTCAAGTCGGTGTCCCGGCGAAATAGCCAACTCTCTCGGTTCGCGAACGTCCGTATCACACTATGTATTATAACGGATATCGTTCAGCAGTATGACGCGTGGCGCTGCCACTCCCGGCCTGCTCAGGAAAGTGTTCCGACAGTCCCGCTCTCAACGGCGCTGTATGTCCGTTATCCTGGAGAGCGTATCGATCAACGGCGCGGGCCAGAGCGGAAGCGTTGTGTGTTCCATCGAGTTCAACCGCCGCGCGGCGTCGTTGTACTGTGACAGAAAAGCGACCGGACTACAGAGTGTCCGGATCAGCGCGTCACGTCCTGCCTCACGCTCGACGGTCGATGCCATGAGCCAGCCGACGGTGTACCACGCGCCCTGCACTCCAAAATAGGAGTTGCCCCGACGTTGAACGGAATCCGCGGTTGCGATCCGGCCGGCGATTACATCCGTAATGAATCCCGACAAGTCGGCGATGTCTGCCGGTGCATGCGCGACATCGCGATCCCAGCGCGCGCGAATTGAATCCGCATCGGTTGCATGAGGATGTACGTCGGGGCCGCCAGCAGCGGCGAGCATTGCGCGGCCTTCGCCGAACGCCGTCAGGTACTCGAGCAGCATCCGCTCCGCGGGTGTCGTGTGCGTCGAATCGGCACTCGGTGCGTTGCGACATGCTGCATTCGTGCCGATGTGGTGCAGCTCGTGAGCGAGTGTGTTATTGAGCTGGGCCGCGGTTTCGTCGGTCTTAACATAGATGAAGATCGACGGCACCGAGTCCCGTCCTGTGAACACGAAGCTGTTGGTGTGAGGCTTGATCTCGAGATAGAGCCGCGCGCGAATCGGCGTTCCCACCGGCAGGTACGCGAGCGCCATGCGCGCCGCCGAAGTCACATCGATGCGCTCGAGCTCAGGTACCACGCGCGCTATTGCGGGTAGCCGAGCTGCAACGGAATCCGAGGTAAGGAACTGTGCAAACGACGAATCGGTGAACGCCCTGCCCATCGACGCTTCGCGCTCCTTGAGGTGATTGTAACCCTGCGATTCAAAGAGCGCAGACCATTGTCGAGCGGTCGGCATTTCACCGGACGCGGCGCTCCGGATTATGCTGAGCGCAGCATCGACCTCATCGGTGACGAGCGTCACGTCCACGCCACGTGGCGCGCGCTCGGTTGCTGGAGAGGCGTTTACGCTGGTACGTGCACAGGCAATGAAGGCGACCAGCGATACGAGTTGGGCCGGCCGCGCGACGGCTTTGGCGATGGACCTGGCGTCCTGTGACCTGGTGCAGCGCAGAAATATGGACAACGGTGATTTCACTGTATCGTCAGTAATGGAGGATCTGCAGCGGAGCGACGTCAACACATTGGATGCTGCGGACCACGAATTGGTTTTGTTCGGGGTCAGCTCTCGCGTCGCGCGCGGCTAGCGATGGCGCCTTTCGCCGCTATTGACGTCGATGCACGTCTCTGCCACATTCGGGCACGTTTCCCCACTTCCTCCGCCTGCCAATGCGCATCCTCCCGCTTGCCTCGCTCGCACTGCTCGTCCCATTTGCCCTCAGCGCTCAGGAAACGCCGACCGAGCGGGAATCGGCGCGCGACGTCGTTCGGCAACTGGACTCGCTGGAGAGCTCGCTCAAACTCCCTGCACTGGTTGCGCGGCTGACCGGTCCGAACGCAGCCCGGGATCAGGTCGTGGCTCGAGCGAAGCAATTGATGGATACCGATCTGCTTGCGCTCGGCGACGACATCACGCGGCATCCAGAGATCGGCTTCGAGGAGAAGCGCTCAGTGCAGTTGCTAACCGACTACCTCAAGCGACACGACTTTACGGTGCAGATGGGAACGCCCGGACTGCCGACCGCGTTCGTAGCGCGCTACACGAAGAGCCATGGTGGACCGAGTCTGGGTGTGATCGTCGAGTACGACGCACTGCGCGGAACGAAGGGCGCATTTCACGGCGACCAGCACAGCACCCAGGGGCCGATCGGGCTGGCTGCCGCAATCGCCGTCGCGGAATTTCTTTCGAAAACCGGAACGCCTGGAACGGTGACTGTGTTCGGCACTCCTGGAGAGGAGATGATGCCGCCTAATGCGAAGACTGTGATGTATGAGTCGAAAGTCTTCGATGGAATGGACATCCTCGTGCGAAGCCACTCGTCCAGCGCCACGACTCGTCCTGCCGCCGGATTCGGCACGTGCTGCATGAACATCGACGGCGTCAAGTACATATTCAGCGGCGCACCAGCGCACCAGCTCACAGCATGGAATGGGCGCAACGCACTAACTGCTGCGATCCACCTGTTCAACAACATCGACGCGATGCGCAGCAACATGCGTCCGGAGACGCGAATCCAGGGCGTCATCACCGAAGGTGGTACTGCACCGAACGTCGTACCGGATAGAGCCGTCGCCGATTTCTACGTTCGCTATCCGGACGAAGTCTACCTCGCGCAGGTGTCGAAGATCGTCGACGATGCCGCGCGCGCCGCGGCTCTCGCCACGGGAACGAAGGTGAAGATCGAGCACTATGGTGCAGATCGCGACGGCATCGGCGTGGGCGCACTCAACGAGCTTGCGTTCGCGTACATGAAGAAGTACGGCGCCGTTGGTGTCATACCAGAGCCTGGCAAGCCGCAAGGCTATGAAGAGACCGGGAGCGTTTCGAGCGCCATTCCCGGGGTGGGCTTTCAGGCCCGGACGTCGAACGCGTCAAACCACACGTACGAGATGGAAGCCGACGCACTCACCGACGTCGGCCACAAGGGTTTCGTAGTCGACGCACAGGCGATGTCAGCCCTGTTGTTCGACTTCGCGACCCATCCGGAATATCGCGCGACCGTGAAGCGCGAGTTCGATACGATTCGCGCGCTCCACGGTGAGTATCTCGATGCCCTTCGGAAGACTTACGTGGTGCCCAACGTGCCGACACCGGAGCAGTGAGTGTCAGGCACGATGCACGATCCGACACCTTCGCTTACTTCACTCCGTGAAAATCTGCAGTCCCCACCCTGAAGATCGTCGGTGTGCGCCTCACCGTCGGCGACGGTCGATTCGCATTCCCATCCACCTGATATCCTTCCGGTGCAGCCTCGGCCCATACTCCGTACACGCGTCCGTCGTACGCGACCATCCACATGTAATCGCCGAGGCTCGCGTTCTCGCCGGCGAATGAGCGGTCCGACCAGTCGTAGTTCCTGAAAGTCTTTCCGCCGTCGGTCGAGCGCGCGAGCGTGAGGCGGGTGTTCCTGTTATTGGGATCGTCGCGACGGTCGTAGAACTGCACGTACACGTCACCGTTGACGGGATCGACCGCCATCCACTGGAAGAACTGATCGTTTCCGTCGTGAATCGGATCGTTGTTCACGCGCATCGCTGGCGTCCAGGTTTTGCCGTGATCGGACGAGCGTGAGATGAATACATCCACGTCGCCATTTCTGAAATCACTCCACGTCACGTACAGCTCGCCCGACTTGCGGTCCAGACTGATCTGCGGAAAGCCCATCGTTCTCACGACGCCCGGAACACCGCCCGTCCCGCCGAAGTACGGCGGTCCAACATCGATGATCGGTCTGGACGGAGCGAAGGTCGCGCCTCCGTCCTTCGACACAGCGAGCGTGATGTTGAGTCCCTGATTCCAGACGATGTACACCGTTCCGTCGGGCGCGACGGTTCCGATGATTCCGACCACCGATCCGTTGTCGTCGCGCGGATAACCAGCGATCGTGCTGATGCGCACCGGTTTGGACCAGGTGGCTCCCTGATCTGTCGAGCGCGAGTACAGAACTATGGAATTCTCGATACCCCACTCGATCCACGCGTAGTAGATATTGCCGCGATGCGGACTCTTCTCGTTCTGGTCGGCCCAGATACGCGGCATGTCCTCGAACTTGATGTTGCTCTCGTGTCCCGTCCACGTCTTCACGCCCACTGGCTTCTTCCACGTCTTTCCGCCGTCGGGTGAGCGCACTACCCAGACGCCATTTTCGGTGGCGCCGTGTGCCCAGTAGGACGCGGTTCCGAGCTTACGGAATGCGAGATATGAGAAGTAGAGATTGCCCTTGTCGTCGAAGGTCATCGACGGATCGCCGCCAGTCGTACCGCCTTCGCCGGCGGGATTCACCGTGGTGAAGGTGCGGGCTGAATCGGTGGAATAGGCCAGCAGCCCGCTGCCGGCTGTGACGGCTATCTGGTTGGGGCTGTAGTGATTGATGGCGATCGAGGGTTCACTTCCGGTCTTGCCCGTGGGTGTAACGGTGACGATTCGGGCACCGGGTGCGCGTGGGAGCGACGATTGAGCTGTAGCACCAACGGGTGCGATCAGCAGTGCGACGGCGATGATACGGGAGGCGGTCACGGTCATCTATCGATTCCTCGTTTGGATCCAGGTATGGATAAAATATACGATTTATCACACCCGGCATGCCAACGTATCGCGCCGTCATCAACATGGCTTGACTACCACGATCGCGGCCACGTCCACGAGAATCGCCAGCAGGAATACCGCGCTCGTCATCACGCTCGACACCGCCATGAACCGCGTGCGCCCCTCACCGGTGTCGAGTGCCCAGTGCGTATTACCGCTGATTTCCCCGCTCGTGCGTCGCCAGTTTCGCATGGACACCAGGCCCGCTGCAACGCCGACGATCACGGCGGCACACGAGATGATGATCAGCGACACATACAACGTCCTGGAGCCCATTGTTGGAATCGACAGCGGCACCATCCGGGGGTAACATGCCTGTGCCGCGATAGCGTAGATCGCGATCGTGAACACACTCCACGCAATCGGGCCACCGCCCAACCCGAACCACAACGACGCAAGGCCCACGGTACCGCGCGATGGCGATGGATGGTCCACGCTGCTCCCACCGAGCGTCGGCGCTGTATTGTTCCGCGTACTCATCGTACGTGCGGTAGGACGTAAAGCGACGCGAAGACGCAGATCCAGACCACATCGACGAAGTGCCAGTACATCGTCACGTTCGCGATGGCGAGCCATCCGCTGTTTCCTCCGTGCGCGGCGCGGCGCGATCCACGCACCAGGACAGTAACGAGCATTACCAACCCGGCCAGGACGTGCGCGCCGTGGAAGCCCGTGATCGTATAGAATAGTGAGCCATACGCGTCCGTCGTCGGCCTCACGGTCGCGAGCCTGCTGTGAAACTCCGCCGCCTGGATCACGAGAAATACAATACCGAGCAACACTGTGACGAGCATGGCCCCGCGCAGGCGTGACGGGCGTCCATTCTCACCCTGTCGACGACCGTACTGAAGCACGATGCTACTCGCGATGAGAATGATCGTGTTCGGCAGCGCAAGACGAAGATCGGGACTCGCGCCTGGCCACGGGTTGATCGAGGACGCCGAGAGATAGGCGTAGCTTGCGAGCAGATATGCGAAGAACGCAGCTTCGGTGGCGATGACGCACGCCATTCCCCACCACGCCACGGAGTGATATCCCTCGCCGTCTACCGGAAGCATTCCGAACAGCGTCTCCACGGTCTCGTTCTGCCTCGCTCCGAACCGTGGACTGAACCACGCTATTACGGAAAGGGTTGCGATCAGCAGCCCCGCCGCCGTCCAGGCAGTGGACGGCCACACGAGCCCTAAGCACGTCAACGTCAGCGATATCGCAAGCATGAATGGCCAGATGCTGTCGGACGGCATCTTCATCACCACATCCGGCTCGGCGTCCAGTGGAGTTATCCCGAACGTCTCGCGTCCGCTGTCGAGCAATGGCCCGTTGCCCAGCACGCTGTGGCCGCCCCCCTCGTCGGGGAGCCGATCCTCCCACAAGGGGTGCCGACTCGCGACCACCGGAATCGTCGCGAAGTTGTACGGTGGTGGCGGTGAGCTCACCGACCATTCCAGAGTCGGCGCATCCCACGGATTGTTTCCGGCCAGAACGCCATGTTTCAGCGAACGAATTGCGTTGATGATGAAGAGCAGTACTCCGATTGCAAAGAGATACGCGCCGATCGTGACAACGAGATTCGTCGTACTCCAGCCGAGCCCGGAATCATAGGTGTAGATGCGTCGCGGCATTCCCATTAGTCCGAGCCAGTGCATCGGAAAGAACAGAACATTCACGCCAACGAACATCGTCCAGAAATTCCAGCGCCCCAGTCGCTCATCCAGCATCCTGCCGGTCATCTTCGGGAACCAATAGTAGAATCCGGCGAATACAGGAAACACGTTGATGCCGACGAGCACGTAATGCAGGTGCGCGACTATGAAATACGTGTCGGTGAGTTGCCAGTCGAACGGGACAGCCGCTGTCATCACGCCGGAAACACCGCCGATGGTGAACAGCAGTATGAATCCAACCATGAACAGGAACGCGGTGGTTCGGACGGGACGGCCGTACCATATGGTCGCGAGCCACGCAAACACTCCAACCGCGCTGGGTATCGCGATGATCATGCTCGCACCGCCGAAGAACGCGAGTCCCAGCGGCGGAATTCCGGTCGCGAACATGTGGTGCAGCCATACTCCGAATCCCAGCACGCCCGTAGCCATGGTGGCGAGCGCGACAAAAGTGTAACCCACCAGTGGCCGCCGGCAGAACGTAGGGAGCGCATCCGACACGATTCCCATCGCCGGCAACACAATGACGTACACCCAGGGGTGTCCGAAAATCCAGAACAGATGCTGCCAGAGCAGCGGCTTGCCACCCGACGTGGGATCGAAGAAGTGTGTGCCGTAGCGTCGGTCGAGATACAGGAAAATCAGAGCCACCGATAGCGACGGCAACGCGAACAGATTGACGATCGACGCGGTGAGCGTTCCCCACACAATGATGGGCAACCTGTTGAGAGACATTCCCGGTGCACGCGTCTTGAACAGCGTGACGATGAAATTTGCCGATCCCACGGTCGTGGATATGCCGAGAAGCAACAGCCCCAGAGCGTAGAAGTCGATATTGCGACCGGGATCGAAAGCGCGCTCCGCGTACGGCACGTAGTCGAACCAGCCCGCATTTGGCATCTGGCCGTTGAACACGCTCGAATAAATGAACAGCCCGGCACCGACGAACAGCCAGTAGCTCAACGCGTTCAATCGCGGGAATGCCATGTCGCGCGAGCCGAGCATCAGCGGCCACAGGTAGTTGCTGAACCCCGACAGAATTGGTGCGGCGTAGAGAAAGATCATCGTCACGCCGTGCACGGTGAACAGCTGGTTGTACTGTTCCGGTGTCAGCAGATGCAGGTTAGCGGCTGCCAGCTGCGCCCGCATCGCGGCGGCCTCCAGTCCGCCGAGCAGGAGAAAGACGAATGCGGTCACCAGATAGCGCTTGCCTATCGTCTTGTGATCGACCGATGTCAGGAACCCGCGGATTCCGGGCGGTGTTTCCCAGGTTGCCTGGAGAGAAGTGTTCACGGCCGGTTCGAGCGTTGCTGCCACGTTGTGCTCCTTGCGCTCGTCAGTGAAGCGTCGTGAGATAAGAGACGACGGCGGCGACGTCGTCGTGGCGGAGGTCCATCCTGGGCATGAGCACGCCCGGCTTCATCGCCTGTGCATCAGATACCCATCGCATCAGATTTGCCGGCGTGTTGTCGATCAGTCCCGCGCCAATGGTCTGGCGGCTCGCGAGGTGAGTGAGATCCGGCCCGAGACGCCCCAGTGCGTTCGTCCCGCGAACCGCGTGGCATCCGCTGCACGTCGAAACGAAGATGGTCTCGCCACGAAGCACGTTCGGCGGCAGCGCTGCATTCGGCGGTAGCGAATTGGCGCTGGTGGCGCGCTGCGCCGCCGCCCATTTGTCGTACATATTCTGGGGTTCCGCGGTGATCGCGAACGCCATGTGCGCGTGTTGCAGACCGCAATACTCTGCGCAGGCGCCTCGATACGTTCCGCTGTGATCGGCTCGCATCCAGGTCACGTTGATCTGTCCGGGGATGACATCCATCTTGCCAAACAGCTCCGGAACCCAGAACGAATGAATCACATCCTGCGACTGGACTCGAATTTCCACCGGGACTCCGACCGGTACATGAATCTCGTTCGCCGTAACGAATGCATCGCTCGGCACCGAGTCTTCCATGCGCACTTCCCACCACCATTGGTGCGCGGTTATGTCCATCGTGATCTTCGGCGGTGATGGCGCGTGCGCCGAGCTGGCGAGCGATACGACCGTTGCACTGAACGCTCCCAGCAGGATCACCACGGTGATCGCGAGACCAACGTAGATCCAGGACAGGCCGGATACCAATCTGACGCGATACGTTCCGTCGGACGCATTCCGTGTAGTGGTGCTGTCCGGATCCTCGCGCTTTCGCAGCACCGCAACCACGAGCAGAATCGCTATGACTACTGTTACAGCGACTGCAATGATCGTGAGCGCCCAGCCGAGCATCGCCTCGCCGCCGGCTGGAGCGCCGGCGGGGCGCATGTAACTCGGCGCATGCGAGTCGAGCCGCGTTTGCGCAATGATGTATGGGAGTGACATCACGTCTACGGTTCGCTCTGGCGGCCCTTCAACACGCCGGTTGCGGTGTCCAGTGTGGTGCCAAGGTTACCCTGCTTCCCCTGCTCGGCCAGCGCCGCTGGAAAACTGCCGCCAAGACTCTGAACGTACGCCGTGAGCTTCCATAATTCGTCGCTCGTAAGCATCGCTCCCCACGCCGGCATTCCCTGCGGCCGTCCTTCACTAATCGACTTGTATATCTCGGCAGGTGATCCACCATAACGCCAGTACGTATCGGTGAGATCCGGACCCATGCCGCCTCTGGCGTCGTAACCGTGACACGCAACACAGTTCATGCGAATGAAAAGCTCACCTCCGGCTTCGATTGCACCCGTGTTGCCCTCGTAGGGGTTCTTGATGGAGGTGAGAAGCGTGTTGCGCGTGGATCCCGCGATGTCACCAAGTGCAACACGTGCGAGAGTGGAATCCTTTGGCAGCGGAATGCCACCAGTGGATCCTTCCCGCAGCAGTTCAGGCTGCCCCTTGCACGCCTGAACGCTGCCGATCAACAACGCAATCGCCGCGGCGCGAAAACATGGCGCCTTGCGAAAGGCGAACGCATGGATAGTCATCAGCGCTTCTCCTTTGCTTGGGCGCCATTACTGGATGCGCCACTCTGTGACCCCTGAACGCCCTGCGCCGGTACGGACGAGTCGAGCGCGAACGTGTAGAGCGTTCCACCGCGCGCAGGAAATCCTGGCATTGCCTTTGTAACCATCGCGGCGCCGCCAACACCCGCCAGTACTGATACGTATTGATGTCCGTCCGGTCCGCGGAACGTCATCGGTGCACCAATGATTCCCGAGCCGAGCTTCTGGGACCAGAGAATCTTTCCAGTTCGCGCGTTGACAGCGCGAAACCAGCCGTCCACTGTACCGTAGAACGCGACGTCGCCACCGGTGACGAGAACGCCACTGTACACCAGAAATTTCTCCGGAATGCCCCAGACCTTCTTGCCGGTGGATGCGTTCCAGGCGATGAACTCGCCGTAGTTGCCGCCGGGCCCCACGTGGCGCGTCATGTCGGCTCCCCAGTACGGAGTGCCCGCGATGTAGCTCACTTCGCGTCCCTTGTAATCCATGCAGATGTTCTGCACTGGCACGTAGAACAGACCCGTGCGCGGCGAGAACGCTGCCGGTTGCTCGTCCTTGACGCCGATATCCGCGGGACAGATGTCGCGCACCCAATGTCCCGGCACCTCTGTCTTCTTTTCCGGAACAACGATTGGCATCTTCGTCACTGAATCGATTCCGGACGCCCAGTTCTCGTGACCGAACGGACTTACCATCAGTACTTCGCCGGTCGCGCGGTCGATCGTGTACGCGAAACCGTTACGGTTGAATTGCACCATCACCTTCCGCTGCTTTCCGTTGATCGGAAGGTTTACGAGAATGTTCTCGTTCACGCCGTCGTAGTCCCACTCGTTGTGCGGAGTGAACACGAACGCCCATTTCGCCATACCGGTATCCGGATCGCGGGCAAACACGCCACTGGTCCAGAGATTGAGCCCGGGGCGCTGCTGCGCGTTCCATGGTCCCGTGTTGCTCGTGCCGGCGTAGATGAGATTGAGGTCCGGGTCGTAGGTGATCCATCCCCACACCGCGCCGGCGCCGTTCTTCCACGCTCCCGCGGGCCACGTAGTCTCTCCCAGATTTTTCCCCTGCATCCACGAGTAGAAGGGCTTGAAGTCGGGGCCGATCTTGACGAGCGAATCCGGGCCCGTGCTCGTCGCCTGCCAGTCGATCTTTCCCGTCTTGAGATCGAGCGCGGTCAGCGAGCCAAGCACACCCATCTCTCCACCGCTGTTGCCAACAAGCACCTTGTCCTTCACGATCACCGGCGCCATCGTCATCGTCACACCCTGCGTCACGTCGTACACCTGCGTGCGCCACAATTCCTTTCCCGTCGCGGCGTCCACGGCAACGGTGTGACCGTCCAGCAGATTGTAGATGAGCTTTCCGTCGGCGAGCTGCCATCCGCGATTCACCACGTCGCAGCACGCCTTTCCAATCGCGATCGGCGAGGGGTTGGGTCTGTACGTCCACTTGATCGGTGCGCCGGGCTTGGTGAGGTCGAGTGCGTAGGCGATGTCCGGAAAGGGCGTGACGAGATACATCGTGTTGTTCGCGACGAGCGGCGTCCCTTCATGACCGTGAAGCACCCCATCATTGAAGCTCCACGCAATTCGCAACGATGAGACGTTGCTGGTATCTATCTCGGCGAGTGGACTGTATCGCGTATTGGCGTAGTCCCGCCCCTGCGTCGTCCAGTCGCCGTCCGCCGGAATTCCCCAGCCCGGACCGGTTGGAGCTGTTGCGCCAGTCACGTTCTCACCCGCGGGAGTACTTGTGCTGGTTGTTGTGGCGGCCGATACACCCGATGAATCACCCGCGTCATTCGCGCGGCGACCAGGATACTCATGAGTAGTGCAGGCGGTGACAGCAACGCCCGCGAACGTCAGAGAGATCAGCGAGCGGAGCGCAATGCGAATCGAGGGATTGTCCACTGGCTGCATCACCTCAGAGGGAGAAGGTAAAGCTTGTTGTCCTGCATCGACGTGATCGCCAGTTTGTCGTGCGTCGTATCGTAGGCAACACCTGCTGGGGAGGTGATGCCAGTCAGCACGGCCTGAACCTTTCCGTCCGGCTCGATCCTGTAAACCGTCCTTGCGCCCCAGCTGGTCACGATGTACGAGCCGCCCGGTAGCTGTCGAAGACCATCGACCTGTTTGTCCGGAAGCGTTGCGAACACGCGGTGCGTGCCCGACTTGGAGATCGCTTCGACGCTGTGTCCCTTGAACGTTGCGTAAAGAATTCCGCTGTCGCTGACGATCAGTCCATCGGGACCCATCAGACTGGGACTCTTCGCGATAGTCGCGGTACGGCCGTCGTGATATAGCCGGTAGATGGCGTCATGATCTGCGCTGTCGGGTTTTCCCGCGTCGGGACCTGTGTCGGTGACGTAAACGCTTCCATCGGCGGCGAACGCGACGTCGTTCATCAACTGACCTGGCACCATGCGAACGCCCAGCGCCGCGCCTGTGCGACGGTCGAAGAAACGCACTGCCCCCAGGTCGGCTACAGCGAGCGTGTCTCCGTGAATGGCGAGGCCTTTCGGACCATCGAGCCGCGTACCTGCGTGACTTCCGTCGATCCACTTGAGCTGGAGGATCTTGCCGTCGGGCGCGACTCGGCTGATGAATCCGTTCGCATCGCGCGCACGCGCGCCTCCGTTGATGTTGGAAACCAGGTACACATTCGATTGCGGATCGTATACCAGGTTCTCCGGTGACGAGAATCCAACACCGGCGATGGTGACGACGCTGCTGCTGTTGACGCTAACCGGCTGTTGGGCACGAGCCGTTACGGGTCCGAATGCAAGCAGGATTGCGGTGGCGATTGCAGGCGCTGCGGTGATGCGCGGAGCGACAGGGTATGAGTGAATTGGCATTGTCTATTTCGATGCGAGGGGGAATGCGAGCCCGACGATCAGCGACGCCGAGTGAACGCCTGTCAGGAACACGCGCTCGCCTTTGGGAACCTCGTCGCCCGCTTTCGGCAGGCCGGTTGCTACGTAGTCCACCAGCGTGGAAAGCACGACATCGTGCATGTAGGTGTGCGTCGGCAAGTCTGCGAACAAGGACCAGTTCGCGGCGAGCCCGAGATCCAGCTTGTGCGTGTACGCCCCCGAGTCATGCGGCCGCGCTGCGCTGCTGTACAGATCACCGATGTGCGCGTCCAGGCCGAGCCACCCGCTCGTGTCCTTCGCGTCGACGATGCCGAGTGAGATGCCAGCGCTGGCGGTCGGTGCGTTTGCGCGCACCTTGTCGCCGATTTCGCTCGCGCCGTACAGGGTGAACGGATTCCGCCTTTCGCTGGCGTTCGGGAGCCACTGTACGCTGCCGTAAAGTGAGAGCCGCTCGATCGGCGTCGATGCGCCCACCGCGAAAATGAGCTCGAGATTGGTCGTGGACGGCAGCCGCTGCACCGCGCCGGTCGCGAGTGTGCGCGTGGTCGGGTGCGAGAAGAGATGGTTCTCGATCATGGCCGGCTCGACGGAGATCGTCGGCTTGCAGATGAAACCGCAACTGTTCTGCGCCGCCGCCGGCCGTGCGACGATCAGCGCCGCGCTCCCGACCAGCAGGACCGACAAATGCCGCAACGCGAGACGCGTTTCCGTACGGCGCAAGGTTGCTTCTCCCCCTTCCGGGTCGAAATCCGGTTGTGCGAGCGATGGCATCGTGTCATCGCTTGGGGGTGCCAACGCATAGGGAATGCCGTAATGATGCAGATGATATGAGCACAAGTGCCGATCGGTCGATTCATCGGGCACATGATATGCCGCATAAATGGCAAAATCTCATTTAAACACCTGATCACCCCCTTTTCATGCGACGAAGAGACGACGTTCTGGCCAGGCTCAGAGAGCGCATCATGAACGGAGTCCACTTCGGACGCATCGCTAACGGGGACCGCCTACCCAGCGCGAGGCGCCTCTCGGCGGAGTTGGACGCTGATCCGCGCGTGGTCACTGCCGCGTATCGGGCTCTCGAGCGCGAGGGGATGGCCGCACGGCGTCCTGGCTCGCGAGGTTACTTCGCGTCGATTCGGAGGGCACCAGGCGGTCGGCCGGTTCCGACCGCGGAGTGGCTGCTGCCGGTCCTTGCAGACAGCATCGGACACGGCGTCCCCGTGAGACAGTTCATCGACTACGCTCGCAGCAGTCTGGAGTCGGTGCACTTTCACGTCGCCTGCCTCGAATGCAACGACGATCAGCTGCGATGGTTGTGCGGGGAGCTGGAAGACGATTACGGTTTTGTGAGTCACGCCGTCAATACCCAAATTCTGACTGGCGAGCCGGGCGACGATCCCGAGATCGAGCGAGCGGAAATACTCGTCACCACCTCGGCACACGCTCTCGAGGCGCATGTGCTCGGAGCGAGACTGCAGAAGCCCGTGGTGCTGGTCACGTTGAAGCCGGAGCTCATCGCCGAAGTGACGGAGCTGCTGAGCAAAGGGCCGCTTTACTTTCTTTGCACCGACCAGCGTTTTGTCGGCAAATTGACGGAGCTCTACGACGGCCTGCCCAACACATTCAACATCCGCACGGTGCTGCTGGGCCGGGACGACCCGCAGGACATCCCGAGCGGAGCGCCAGTGTGGGTGATGCGGCGCGCGAGCGAACAACTTGGCGGCGTACCATCCCATATTTGCCCGCTGAATACAGCGCGAATATTCTCCCGCGAAACGCGAATGGAGCTTCTGTCGTACCTGGTTCGCGCGAACCTCACTGCCTCCGTCGCACCGCGGCCGGCCGATTAGCGTCTTGCTGCCCAACGGCGACTGGCGGGAAGCGCGGCAAGAACTGACCCCTCAAAAAGAAAACTGTGGTGCACCGGGCCCGGTTCACCTATACTTGCTAGCCCAATTGATCATCCCCGGCGCCGGGCCCGCCTATACCGTCTGTGCTGTGGAGTGATCCAAGATGAACCAACGTCCGATGAGGTCCGTGGTCGTCGTCCTGTCGCTTCTTGTGCTCGCAGGTTGCTCGGCTGGTGTGAACGGACCGACGACGCCGAGTGGCGTCGCGCAATTCAATGGGTCGTACAACTTCTTCTTCAAGTATCCCAGCCCCTCCGGCATCACGTCGCGCACACTGACGCGGTATCTCTACATCAACGGCGGCGTCGTTACCAGCAGTGATGGCCTCTCTTCCGGAAGCGTCGACCACTTCGGCGCCATCCGGTTCCAGACGCCATGCCCGATCAACAGCAGCACGGCCACGTGGACCGGCAACATGAATGCGTCTGCGCAGTCCGGGTCGAACTTCGGACAGGGCACTTACACATGCAGTATCGCGATCGGCGGTGGTTCCCAGGACTCCTGGCAGGCTAACCAGACGCCTTGAGGTCAGTGGAAGCCGCTCGCATGGTTAGGCGCGTGTAAGGCGGACTTCAAAGGTGCATTCCGGAGCGGCTCATATAATGCCGCTCCGGCGACCCGACATGTCTCTCAGAGTGGCAAGAGCTGGCCACGGACCGCAAATTGGCATGGGGCGACACGAAGCCAGGTCGTCGCCCGCCTCGACACGCCACGCGACTTACACGATACTTCGCGCGGGTGACCGAAACCGTGTTCCGTCTTCCGCCGCACCGCAATGACCGTCTCGTACGACAACAGCAAGATCATCTTCGACGGCATCAAGGCCGCCGGTATCAAATCCGTATCGGCGCTACCCGAAACGTGGCTCGGGCTGCTGCTCCAACGCGCCGAGAGCGACCCCGACGTCCAGCTCGTTCAGGTTGCAAAGGAGGAAGAGGCGGTCGGCGTCGCGGCAGGCGCGTACTTCGCCGGCACGCCGCACGCGCTTCTCATGCAGAACCACGGCTTCCTCGGCGCGATCAACGGCATCGTCTCGCTCGCTCAGCTCTATCACGTTCCGCTCTGCATGCTCATCGCGCTGCGCGGACACTGGGGCGAGCCGTATCCATGGCACACGCGCGGCGGCATCGTCACCGAAGCCGTTCTGCGCGCACTCGGCATTCCATTCGAGTACGCGCGCGAGCCAGCGCAGGTGGCGAAACAGATTCGGGAGGCGTGGACGTTCTCGCAGAGTTCCCTCTCCCCGGTCGCGTTGTTGCTCACGCGCGACCTCATGGAGGATTGATGGAACGCGCACGCTGTCTCGAGATGATCTATTCCGAGCTCACAGACACGCTCGTCGTCACGATCATGGGGGCTTCGGCCCAGGAACTCTACAACCTCGGCCATCGCGAGAATTTTTTCTATCTGCAACATGCCATGGGACTCGCGTCATCCATCGGTCTTGGGCTCGCGATGCACCTGCCCGCCGAGCGCGTTGTCGTACTCGATGGTGACGGCTCGGTGCTCATGAACCTCGGCACGTTCGCAACGCTCGCACGCTACAGGCCCAGGAATCTCATTCATATAGTATTCGACAATGGCAGCCTGCTCTCGACGGGCGGATTCGATTCGCACACGACTTCCGGAATCACCGACCTCGCCGCGATCGCGCGCGGCGCCGGCATCGAGCATGTCGCCGCAGTGGATACGGCTGTCGGTTTCGGTGAAGCCTTCATCGCCGCGCTCGAGCGCAACGACCTGAGCGTCATCGTCGCAAAGGTCGCCGCAGTCGGGCCCGAGCGCTACGGAATGGATCTGCAACTTCCCGAGAACGCGTTCCGCTTCAGGCGCTGGATTCAGCATCGCAAGCGCGCGACGGAACAAACCTCGTGACGGTCACTCATCCGCCATACGATATCGACGCATGGCGCCGGCGCATTCCGCTGCTCGCGTCGTGCATTCCGATGAACAACTGCTCGCAGGCGCCGCAGACAGACGCCACGCGCGCGGCTGCCGAACGATATCTGGATTCGTGGAACGGCAGCGGGATGGACTGGGACGCCTGGATGTCCGAGGTGGCGCTGGCCAAGGCCGAATTCGCAAAGCTGATCGGAGCCACCGCAGATGATATCGCCGTGTTCAGCTCAGTCTCCGAAGCGGCGAGCGCTGTCGCGAGTGCGCTTCCGCTGCAGGGCCGGCGCGCGAACATAGTTGTGAGCGACGCCGAATTTCCGACGGTGGCGCATGTGTGGCTGGCGCAGGAGCGACGCGGCGCGCGGGTGTCGTGGGCTCCCGTACCGGACGACGCCGACGTGTCTGCCTACGATGCGATCATCGATGATCGGACTGCGCTGGTTTCGGCGTGCCATGCTTACTACATGAATGGTCTCGTGCAGGATTCGGCGCGCATCGCGTCCATCGCGCGCGACGCCGGTGCCCTGTCGTTCGTCGATGCATACCAGTCGCTTGGTACCGTTCCATTGGATGTGCGCGCACTCGGCGTGGATTTTCTGGCGTCGGGGAACCTGAAGTTCCTCATGGGGATTCCGGGGATCGCATTTCTGTACGTGCGACCGGAGATCGTGGGTACAATGCAGCCGAGCGTCACGGGATGGTTCGGTCGCGCCAATCCGTTCGCATTCGACGCGAGGTCGCTCGACTGGTCGCCGACTGCGAGCCGGTTCGACACGGGGACGCCGCCGGTAATCAACGCGTACGTAGCGCGCGCCGGAATGGAGATCATCAACGCGCTCGGTCCCTCGACCATCCGCGCGTGGCTCGTCCAGCTGGGTCAGCGCCTGATCGATGGCGGCCGCGCGCGTGGAATGGTGCTGAATGGTACGGACGACATGCGGCGGAAGACCGCGACGACTGCGTTCGTCGTTGGCGACTCGCACGCTGTGGAGCAGGCAATGCGCGAGCGCGGCGTCATCGCTTCTGCGCGCGGTGACGTGATCCGGCTCGCGCCGCACTTCTATTCCACCACCGACGACGTCGATCGCGCGCTGGATGTGCTCGCCGAAGTAGTGCGTACCGCGTGACCGAACCCCGCGAAACTTTCTCGTCCCGCTTCGGCGGGCTCATGACGATCGTCGGGGTATCGATAGGGCTTGGCCACGTCTGGCGCTTTCCATACATGGTGGGAAAGTTCGGCGGCGCGGCGTTCGTGCTCTTCTACACACTCGTATCGGTGGTCATTGGTGTGCCGGCGTTGATGGCCGAGTTCGCGCTTGGCCGCCATACACGCCGCGGACCGGTCGGCGCGTTCCAGCGCGGCGGGCTGCCCTACGGTCGATACGTCGGCTGGTTCCTCTTCTTCGTGGTCACCGCTGCAACCGGCTACTACTCGGCGGTGATCGGCTGGGTGCTCTACTACACGGTGGGCCAGGTCGCCGCGCTCGCGCGCATTTCGTTCGAGGCCGCCGCGATACTGCCGCCGGATCACGGTTTCGTGTTGAAGTCCTTTCTGTTGCAGATGGCCTGCACCGGCATCGTGCTCCTCGCCTGCGCGCTCGTCGTGCTCAAGGGCGTGCGCAAGGGAATCGAGGTGGTGAGCATCATCGTGCTGCCGGCGATGACGATCGTGACCATTCTCGTCATGGTCCGCACGCTGACACTGCCCGGAGCGATGATCGGCGTGCGCTGGTATCTGCTCGAATTCCGCTTTGCCGATCTCACTGCGAACGTCATGGCAGCCGCGATCGGTCATGCCATTTTCGCGCTTTCGCTGGGCGGCACGTTCATGGTGGTCTACGGCTCGTATCTGCACGCCGACGAACCGCTGGCGCGTCCCGCGATCTGGACGGTGATTGGAGATACGGGCTCGTCGCTCATAGCTGGACTCGCCGTGATTCCGGCGGTGTTCTCGTTCGGCCTGCAGCCTGCATCGGGGCCGGGACTCATCTTCGATACGTTGCCGCGCGTGTTCGCGGCGATGCCCGCGGGTTGGCTCTTCGGCGCGCTCTTCTTCGCCAGCCTGTTCGGCGCCGGCTATCTGTCGGACATCGGTGCGCTGGAAGTGCTCGTCGCTGGACTGACCGACAACACTCGCCTCACGCGCACGCGTTCGGTGTGGGTGATGTCGGCTGCGTGTTTCATTCTGGCAATTCCGCCGAGCGTAAACAACGCGATCTTCGTTCCGTGGGATCTGACGTTTGGCTCGGGGATGCAGACGCTCGGCTCGCTGCTCGCTGTCGTTACCGTCGCGTGGTGCTTGAACCGCGCAGCGGCTCTGAAGGAGCTGTTCGGTGCCGGCGAGAAACCGGTTCCGATGTGGGTCTTTTATTGGATTCGATTCGGAATCCCCGTGATCATACTGGGCGTCGGCGTGTACTGGCTGCTGACGCAGGTGTTCGGCACATTTAGCGGTGTGTGACGCCCGTGCCCCTCGCAGTGTTGTGGATAGTGAACCCTTTTCCATAGTAGAGCTTGCTCGATGCCATTACTCGCCGATCTCGTCGCCGCGCTCGATGCCGGCACTCTCAGGATGGTGGACCTCTCGCAGCCGCTTGGCCCTGACACGCCGGTAATCGGACTGCCACCCATCTTCGCGTCCTCACCTGGTGTGTCGATGGAAGTGATCTCGCACTACGATGAGAAGGGGCCCGCCTGGTACTGGAACACCATCCACATGGGTGAACACACCGGCACGCACTTCGACGCGCCCGTGCACTGGGTCACCGGCAAGGATTTTCCCGACAACCGGTGCGACACGATTCCGCCGCGTCGCTTCGTCGGCCCCGCCTGCGTGATAGACGTGACTGCCGAGGTCGCGAAGAATGAAGATTTTCTACTGATGCCGGAGCATGTAGTGGCGTGGGAGAAACAGAACGGCAGGATCCCGCGCGGGGCGTGGGTTCTACTTCGCACCGGCTGGAGCACACGCACAGATCCGGTCAAGTTCCTCAACGTGAAGGAAGACGGCGCGCACAGTCCGGGCTTTCACAAGAGCACGTCCGAGCTGCTGGCGAAAGATCGCGACGTTCTCGGTGTTGGCGTGGAGACAGTCGGCACCGACGCGGGCCAGGCAGGCACGTTCGATCCACCGTTTCCGAATCACACGACGATGCATGGGAACGGGAAGTTCGGACTTGCGAGTCTGTGCAATCTCGATCAGCTGCCGCCGACGGGCGCGGTGGTGATCGCGGCGCCGCTCAAGATCGTGAACGGGAGCGGGAGTCCGCTGCGCGTGCTGGCGATCGTGCCGGCGTAAGGAAGCCGATTCACTGCGCGCTTGCCGTCGCATTCCGCGCGCATCGTCAACAGATCAGCGACTCCTGGCGCGGACGCGCGTACCATCGCGCAGCGCTTCAGATGGGAACACGATGACGGTATCTCTTTCACCCACACCCGACAGCACTTCGGCGGATCCACTGCCGGTGTGTCCAATGTTCACATCGCGCAGATGAGCACGGCCGTCCTGCAGCGCATATAACTGCCACCGTTCATCGTTCCTGAACAGAGCGCTCGCGGGTACGGTGAGCACTCGCGGCGCCTGCCAGACCACGATGCTGCTTTCGAGACGGTAGCCGTCGCCGAGTGCGGCAGGGTGTGTGGTGAGATCGATGATCACCGAGAGACGTTGCTCTTCAACGCCGAGCGCCGAGATGCGTTTTCTCGCTGAAGGCTCGACGCGGCGAACCGATCCGTAGAGCGGTGCGCCGCCCCAGCCTCGTAGAGTGACGGATTGGCCAGGGCGGATGGACGCGGCGTCGCTCGACAGCACATCGGCGGCGATCTCCAGTGATGACGGATCGCCCACCTCCACGAGTGGGGTACCGGGCGTCACGACTCGCTCGCTTCGCTCGGGGATGAGCAGAATGCGTCCAGCCGCCGGCGTACGCACCGTCGTCGTCGCCTGCGAAGAGCCGGTCGTCGACAGTAGTGAGGCGCGTGCCTGCGCAAACTCGGCATCCGCACTGTTGACCTGCGCGCGTGCGGCGGCAACATCGCTGCGGCGGCCGTCAACCTGCAATTGCGCCATCTCGACATCCCGGTTGGCCAGTGCGCCGGCGGCGGCGAGAGTGCGCGTCCGGGCTGCATCGCGCTCTGCTTGCGCAAGGCTCGTCGTTGCGCGTGCAAGATTTGCACTGGCGTTCGAGCGCGCAGCCTCGGCGGCACGCAACGCAGCCTGTGCAACACCGCGTGCAGTGGGATCCGTTGGCGGCGGCGCAATTACCGCGACGACGTCTCCCGCGTTGACAGAATCACCCTCGGAGTAAGTGATACGGCTCACGAGACCGGCAACGGGTGCGGTAATTGTGAAGCGCGAGCGGACCCGCGTGACTGCATCCGCATCGACGGTAACCTGCAACGGACCGCGTGTTACCTGTGCAACTTCCACCGACAGGGGCGTGCCACGCAGCAGCCGCACAGTGATTGCGATGATGGCAAGCAGGACAACGGCGGCTATGATGCGGCCGCGTGTAAGTATGCGGCGTGGACGCTCACTCGTTTTGCGAACCGTGGTAGTCGTTGGCGGCTGCGCCGGGGGAATCGTTGCCGGTAGCGTCGCTGGTGCCGTTTCTGGTGCCACAGCTGGCGCCGGCACTGGCGACGTTTCTGGTGACGGTTCCGGTTGCGGCGTCCGAGCGACGACTGGAGCTGGATCGTCTGACGCCGGTTGAAGATCCGGATCGGGGACAGGAGTACGGTCGGACATCGTCATTCCCGTGTCTTGAGGACGGCAACGAGATCGAGACGCGTCGAGCGTCGGTACATGAGCGCCCCTGCGAGCGCTGAAGCACTCAGCACAACGGCGGTTGCGAATGCGTACGTCGCTGCGCGCGTCACGATCGGAACCTGATAATTCTCACTGGTGAATCCGTAAGTCAGATATGCAGCAAATGCGCGTCCGAGGACCCAGCCGATCGGGATCGCTGCGATGGTGAGGATTGCCTCCTCGCCCAGCAGCATCACCCCGACCTCGCGATTCGTGAAGCCAAGTACGCGAAGACTTGCGAGCTCCCGGCCGCGTTCCGACAGCGCGATGCGCGCGCCATTGTACACCACACCCAGCGCGATTATGGATGCGAACAACACGACGACGACCGCCGATATTCGGAAGCTCTTCGCCATCATGCGATCGAACTGTGCCACCATCGCAGTGCGCGATGTTACGCCACCGACGAGCGGCATCGCCCTCAGCTGCTCGAACAGCTCCGGTCGCGGCGGGCTATCGAGTCGCAGGTACGCACCGTTGATCAGATTTCCGTCACCCACCAGTGAGCCCGCCGCGGTGAGATCCATATATGCGTTGGGCGACATGAGCTCGTTCAGCAGCGCAGTCACCACGACTCTGCGCGTCGTGCCTCGTTCGAGCAGATCCATGTCCAGCGTATCGCCGGTGTGAATCGCGAGGATGCCTGCGACCTTCGTGCTGAGCACGATGCCGGCCGGCGGGATTGCATGTATCTGCCCATCCACGTCGACCAGCCTGTGCATCTTTCCGTCGCGCTCGAGCGCCGTGAGACCGACCGTTCTGGACCGTCCCATGTGCCGGAGGCGGACCGGAACGACGCGAACGAGCTCGACGTTGGTGACTCCGGGGAGGGACGAAAACACTGGGCGCGTCGATGCTGGAACAGCTGTTACAAGCTGTACCGAGAGCGCCTGACGTTGTCCAACCCGGAACTGGAGACCGATCATATTGTCCGTTGCGTCGTAGAGAGAAAGAGCGCCGGCCATCATTGCGAGTGCCGCCGCGACGCCCATCGCGCCGAGCAGTGCACGGCGCGGCTGCCGTTCGAGGCCGCGGATTATCATGCGTACTGGCGTACTGAGAGTCAGGCGCCTGCCGATCGTGTCGAACGGCAGCGCACGATAACGCGCAGGCGCCGGTGGCTGGAGCGCCTCTGCTGGTGGCAGAATTGCGACTTTGCGGACGGCGCTGAGCGCACCGCTGAGCGCGGCGAGAAAGATCACGATGATCGCGCGACCGATCGTCACCCAGTCGGCGTGAAACTGGAGGCCGGGGATGCGGAGCACGTCACTGTAAATGCCTGTATAGAGCCGTCCCACCCAGACACCGACCCCGATGCCGAGTGGTATGCCCACGGCGGCTGCTGCCGCCGCATAGGCGAGGTAGTGCAGACCCACGGCGCCGCTGGTGTATCCAAACGCCTTGAGCACCGCGATCTGTTCGCGTTCGGTTGCGATGAGGCGCGAGACGACGGATCCGACGAGGAACGCAGCGACGGCGACAAAGACCGCCGGAAATGCGAACGCCATCACTCCCAACTGAGTCAGCTCGTTTGAAACAACGCGGTCCGACAGTTGATCCTTGCGACCGATCGCCCCGCGGCCACCGTACGGCGCGAGCAGCGTATCGACCGCGGCTATCACTTCGGACGGACGTGCACCTGCTGCCAGCCCAATCGAAACATCATTGAACGCACCACGCATGCCCGTTGCAGCGGCAGCGAGCTCGTGCGGGACCCAGAGGATTCCGAAACCGCGCGCGTCGGACGGAAACGCATTGCCCGGCTCCTCGTACAGATAATCGGGCGCCGCGCCGATACCGACGATTCGGAGTTCGACGTAGCGCTCATTGATGATTGCTGTGAGCAGCGAGCCCGGCCGCAATCCGTTCGCCTCAGCAAAGCGGCCGCTCACGAGTATTTCCTTGTCAGCACCTGGCAACACGGCGCGCCCGCTCGTGATGTGTACCGCGTTCAGCGGCACGCCTCCGCTGCCAGGGAGTGGGAGCGACACCATGCGTCCGATCGCCGGCATGTCGAGACCGGGGACGTCGAGCCTTACATCCTTCACGACACGTGTCGCCACGCTGTTCACACCGGGGATCGCTGCGAGCCGGACAGCGACGGCGTCGGGGGCGCGTGTGAGCGTCGCAAATACATCGGCAAAGTGACCGCTGAGGTAGTATTCGCGCGTTGCGGAATCCAGAGAGCTCGATGTGCCGCCGAGTGCGACCACCGTCATGACACCGCCAGCCATGACGGCCGCTATGGAGAATACCTGTGCGCGAATGCGCCAGAGATCGCGTCGCAGTTTGCTCGTGAGCGCGCTCACCAGGACAGTTCCTCTGCCGAGATCCGGTGCGCGTTGCGGTACGAATCAGAGATGCGCCCGCTGGTCATGTGAACGACGCGATCGGCCATGCCGGCTATCGAGACGTTGTGCGTGATGACAACTGTCGCCGCACCAAGTTGTCTGTTGACCAGATCTATCGTGCGCAGTACAAGGCGCCCCGTCTCGACGTCGAGCGCTCCGGTTGGTTCGTCGCAGAGGAGCACGTCCGGGCGTTTGGCGACGGCTCGCGCGATTGCGACGCGTTGTTGCTCGCCGCCTGACAGTTGCGCAGGAAAGTGATCCATTCGATCGCCGAGTCCGACCAGTGCAAGCGCATCGTCGGGTCGCATCGGATCGCGTGCTATTTCGGTGACGAGCGCGACATTTTCACGCGCAGTGAGACTCGGGATGAGATTGTAGAACTGGAAGACGAATCCAATGTGATCGCGCCGGTATTGCGTGAGCTCGCGCTGGTTCATGCTGGTGAGGTCGTGATCCTCGAATCGCACCATCCCGCTCGTTGCGGTATCGAGCCCGCCCAGGATGTTCAGCAGGGTGGACTTGCCACTGCCCGAGGCCCCGAGCAGGACCAGCAGCTCGCCGGCATAGAGCTCCATGTCGAGTTCCCGGAGCGCCCGAACCTCCAGGTCGCCGGATCGATAGATCTTCGTCAGTCCACGCGCGAGAAATACCGGCGCCGGCGGAGGTGGTCCGTCGTCAGAGCGTGCTGTGGCAGCTGGCTGGGCAGTGTTGCTCGCGACGGCGCTGGTCGGCATGGAATAGTCCACGCTTTTGGCGCGTGGAACCTCCTCATGAAGGAGGAGGTTAGGGCATTACTGGCGCCGGTGCTATCGGGGAATCACTGGTTTGGAGTCAGGAGTTTGCGGACACGCGTGGGGAGCCTCGTCACGTCGCCCGCCGCGGCCTCCGGATCGCTCTCACCGTACTACTCTTTCCGCCGCCGCAGAAGAACCGGTCGGCACCATCGGACTCCAGTCCGGACACACCGACTCCCGCCGGCATCTCGAGCCGCTCCAGTACTTCTCCGGACTGCGGATCGATACGCCGAACATCGGCGTCATCGCCTTCCCAGGTGGCGTGCCAGAGGTCGCCGTCCACCCATGTAACTCCGGTGACGAATCGGTTGGACGTGATCGTACGCAGGATCGCGCCGGTCTCGGGATCGATCTGGTGGATGCTCCGGTCGCGGTATGCTCCCACCCAGAGCGTCCCTTCGGCCCATGTGAGTCCCGAGGCGCTGCTGCTGGGCGCGGGGATCGTGGCGAGCACGCGACCGCTCCGGGGATCGATCTTCTGAATCCGATCCTCAGCGAGCTGGAACAGGTGTTCTCCATCGTATGCAGTTCCCGCATGCGCCGCGACATCGATCGCGCGCACCGCCTCTCCGCTCGCGGGATCGAATGCGCGCAGACTGTCTCCTGCGGCAAACCATACGTGACGCCCGTCGTACGACACGCCACCCACGTTGGGTGTGCCCGCGAACGGTCCGTACTCCCGAATTATCTCGGCCTTCTCGACAATCGATTTACGCATGTGTCCAGTCTAGTCCATCGGTAGCGGAGCGGGGAGTAACAATGTTGTCGTGAAGCCCGCCGCCGGCGTCGTGATCCAGCGACGCGCGCGCCCGCGGCCGAACGCCTGCACCTTGCCCGCCGCAGCGAGCGAATCGATCGTGCGCTGCACGGTACGCTGGCTCGCACCAAGTGCGAGCGCAAGTGCCGAGCTCGACCAAGCCTCGCCGTCACTGAGGAAGGCGAGCACCGCACCATGCTCCTCTTCGATCGGCCGCGCCAGAACGACGATCTCCTTCGCGTGGTGCGGTGTCATGGCGAATCCGCGTTTCGTCGCGCGCACGTCCGCGACCGATCGGAGAACGTTGCGAAGTCGTGCGACTTCGACACGCAACCGGGCGCGATGCGATGCGTCGATGAACTTCGCTCCGAAGGCGCGCACAAGAAGCACGTCTCTCGCCACATCTCCGGGCCACGCTTCACCCATCGCGCGTGCGAGCGCGAACAGCACCGGCCGTGATGCGAGCGAGACT
The DNA here is from genome assembly GCA_027307165.1 of Gemmatimonadota bacterium. Taxonomy (GTDB): domain Bacteria; phylum Gemmatimonadota; class Gemmatimonadetes; order Gemmatimonadales; family Gemmatimonadaceae; genus Fen-1247. The sequence goes on from DAHUXM010000026.1 coordinate 45,826, forward strand.
ACTGTCCGTGCATCGCGAATCACTCCGCGACACGCATCGATAACGAGCGCGTCCGACGCCAGCAGTCCCTCGACGTCCTCGAGCAGCAAAAACCGCTCTTCGCCGCTCGCGATCAGGCGTGCAGCGGGCGTGTCGAGCGCAAGCCACGCAGTCTCGACCTCCGCCATCAGCGCAGGAATGCGCGCCTGTTGTGCAACACGCTCTGCGCGCATCAGCGCCGCACGCGCCGCCGTCCCGCGAATTCGCCGCACCGCGATTCCTGCAACGAGCAGCTCGTGCACGGTTTGCAGTCCGGGCGGAAACGAAGCTAGATCGACCTCGGCGAGCATGTGCTCCGCTTCGTCCACGCGACCTATCAGAAGCAGGCGTCGGATCTCGAGGTAGCGTGCGTGTGCGGCGTTCATGCGGTCGCCGTGTTCTTCGAGCGTCGCGCGCGCTGCATTCAGTGCTTTCGCGGGCCAGCTCAGATCTCGCGACGCGAGCGCAACTTCCGCTTCCGCAACGATGCACCGTGCGCGCGCCACGGATTCATTCTGACCGAAGGCGCGCGTCGCGCTACGCAGGAGCTCCTTCGCGCGCGCGAGATCGCCGAGCTGCGCCATCGCGATGCCCCGAAGCGCGAGCGCGGGCGCGTCGTCGCGCAGTGCGACCCGGTTCAGCGCGCCGAGTGGGTCGCCCGCGGCAAGTGCGCGCGCCGCGGCGGTGATCAACGAGTCCATCGTAATCCCGTCACACTTGTAACTCCCACCGTTTCGATGTGTTGTGCCAGACTTGTCTCACGACCGATAACGAGCCGTGAGCGGCGAATGGATTCGCGCTTCGCGCTCGCAATGCGGAAACTCGACCTCGATCAAACCAGGAGATTTCAGAGCCATGTCTACATCAACGCAGCCAGTCATGCACACACCACCGGTCGTGTCGTCTGAGGAATGGGAGGCCGCCCGCAAGGAGCTGCTCGTCAAGGAAAAGGCCAACACCCGCGCTCGTGATGCACTGGCCGCCGAGCGCCGGAAGATGCCCTGGATGGCCGTCGACAAAGCGTATTCGTTCGATGGGCCTCGTGGCAAGGTAAGCCTGCTCGACCTGTTCGAGGGCAGGCGTCAGTTGATCGTCTACCGCGCATTCTTCGAGCCCGGCGTTTTTGGCTGGCCGGACCACGCCTGCCGCGGCTGCTCCCTGGGCGCCGACCAGGTTGCGCACGTCGCGCACCTGAACGCCCGTGATACCACCCTCGTCTTCGCATCGCGTGCACCGCAGCCGGACCTCGCGCGGCTGAAGGAACGGATGGGCTGGAACAATATTCCGTGGGTCACCATCACCGACAGCTTCGACGCCGATTTCGGCGTGGACGAGTGGCACGGCACGAACGTCTTCTACCGCGACGGCGACCGCTTATTCCGCACCTACTTCCTCAACAACCGCGGCGACGAGCAGCTGGGCGGCACCTGGAACTACCTCGACATCACCCCCCTCGGCAGGCAGGAGCTCTGGGAGGATTCACCCCAGGGCTATCCCCAGACGACGACCTACAAGTGGTGGAACTGGCACGACAGCTACGTCGCGGATGCAGCGCCGGACGAGAAGTGGGTCCAGATATCGACCGCGGGAGAGGAGGCGTTCCGGAAGCAGAGCGCGAGCGAGAAGCGATGAGCGACGGCTGTTCCGGCGGGTCGGAAGCAGGTGCGATCCGCCGGAACGGCGTCGCGGTGAGGGTAGCCGACGCGCTGGCCCTCGCAGCGTCGCCAACCTTCGCCATGATGGCGCTGCTGACGGCCGTCATGGGCGGCGGCTCATCGAAAATGTTCGGCATGACCACACACGCATCGCCCCTGAGTGGCATGGTGACGATGTACGTGCTGATGAGCGCGTTCCATGCATCGGCATGGCTCAAGCTGATTCGTCCCGGCGGGCGCTGACGGTCTATCATGATCGCCGCGAGGAAATCGACGACAACCGGAATCAACGCAGAGCACTCGTCACCGCCCGAACGGTACCGTGAATGACGTCTTTGCGATCGTGTTCGCGTGGATGTTGAACCCCACGAACGCCGTGGTTGCCGTCGCCGGAACGTCGAGACGTGCGACTTTCAATGCGTACAAGGTGAATACGTATCGGTGCGGCGGGTCTCCCACGGGAGGACATGGCCCACCGTACCCCTTTGTGCCGAAGTCCGTCATTCCCTGTACTGCGCCCCGTGGCATCGCGCCCTGGGCCGCTCGCGCAGGCAGCGCGCGTACGGAAGGAGGAATATCATAGACGACCCAGTGCCACCACCCACTCCCCGTCGGCGCATCGGGATCATACACAGTGACGGCCAGGCTCTTCGTTCCGGCGGGAACGCCCGTCCAGACGAGCTCAGGAGAGATGTTCTGACCCGAACAGCCGAACCCGTTGTAGATGTGCTGTTCTGTTATGCGGCCATTCGCAACGAGGTCTGGGCTGCTGAGCCGGAAGGGGGTTCGGGCCGAGCTCCCCGTCGGCAATTGTGCGCCAGCGACGATGCATGGTACGAATGCGGCTAGAACGATCGGGATGGCCAGCCAAACGCTCGCTCGCCGGACCGCCACTTGAGAAGTTGTCGGCCAACCGGTTTCGGTGAAACGTGGATTTCCCATGGTGCGCCTCATCTGTGAGTTGGATAACGCTGACGAAACAGATATAGCAACTGTGCGCGCAATCTGGTTGATTGGTGCGGCGAACGGAGCTCAGATCAGATTGGTCGTGATCAGCCGCTCTACGATGACAACGTCCCGCCACGCACCATCGAGCGAAGCGTGTTTTTCGTAATAGCCTACTTCCCGAAAGCCATGCCGCGCGCACAACGCACGCGATGCCAGGTTCTCTGGGAAGATACGTGAAAGGATCTTCCACATCCCGGCTCTCTCGCACGCAGGGATGAATGCGGTCATCAGCGCATCTCCAACGCGCGCACCACGTGCGGACGCGCTCACATACACCGAAAATTCCGCGATCCCTGCATAACAGACCCGCGGACGATATGCGGATGCGCGCACCCATCCGACGACCTGTCGGTCAGTGACACCATCGCGCTCCGCTACCAGAAACGGGTGTCTCGCGGCGTCACTGGCGAGGAACCAGGACATCACGTCGTCTGCCGTGCGCTCAGTTGTCTCGAAGGTCGCCTGACGACCTCGAATTCCTTCATTGTAGATCGCAGCGATCGGTTCAGCGTCTGCCGGCTCGCCATCGCGGATCCAGCAGCCGTTTCGCTCCAGATGGATGGTCACGGGATCGCTCCTCCATGGTTCATAATCGGGTAGAGATGCACCATTGATGTTCTTCGATATAATGGGCCGGACGAGTGACGCATTGGATCGAGCATGCGACTTCGCCCTACCGGAATGCTGCGAGTTGGCCGCTGATGCGGTCGAGGAGCGTGTCCAGGGCCTTTCGGTTCACAGCGTAGTACACGTACAGTCCCCGGCGCTTGCTGTGCACAAGTCCTGCAGCGCGGAGCAGCTTGAGATGGTGCGACACGGTGGGTTGCTTCACCGGGACCGCCGCCTCGAGATCGCAGACGCAAACCTCTTCGGCCCGCGACACCAGCATACTGAGGAGCTGCATGCGAACTGGATGGGCAAGAACCTCCAGGTTGTCTGTTGCCCGCGTCGCCTCCGCCATCGTCAGCGGTCGGCCAAGAACGGGGTGAGCGCCACTCGCGCGGTAGAGGGGAACGGTCATCACGGATCGGGTAGCCATGGAAGCCCTATTTTATTGATTGTCGTCAATATCTTATATTGACGTTTGTCGATGTGCAATGGGGTCGGACTTAAGGGGGCCCCTGGGGTCTGTCCCAACGTTAGTTGAAATTCAGGTGGTGAATCGGTGTAACCGCTAGGCGTTCACGCACTCAGCTCTTGGGGACTCACGTCAAATGCAATTACTCACGATTGGTCAACAGTGTTACGACCCACCCTTTCATCCACGCAGCTAGAACGATCAGGAAACCGAAAGCAATCACTACCCACAGGTGGTAGAACGCTCCTAGCACCATAATTATATCTCCGGCAAGACGCACTACTTCCATCGCGCGACTCATATGTCGCTTTACATAGCGCCCGAAACTAGACCGCTCTTGTTTCTGCAGATCGGAAAGAATGATCACAAGCAATGAAGCGATAATCGACGGAAGGAGATGCACGGTTAACGCAACGACGGTGGCATGCTGCCAGAAGAAGTACAGCGAGACGATAGAGGCGAGAACGTCCGTCGAAAGCTTCGCCGGATGAATTTGGCTATAAAGACTCTGGTCACGAGTAATCATGACATCATCGTAGCATATGGAATAATTACCTTCCAAACGAAAGTTGTCGGGACTTGTGCATAGAATTCGGTGGTTTCACAGGATCTCCTGGAAGTGTGCGACACTCACGCGAATCAGGCTCGCTTCATTCGGGAAGATACGTACGACGCGTGTTCTGCGCCGGATCCCCGCATGATCGTGTTCAATCAAATTCGTGGTCTTCATGCGCCCTTGAGTGAGGCCGCTACGTTGCGCTTCATGGTCTCGGGGCTGATGTGCGGGAGTGCGTTGCGGAGACAGTGCACCGTGCCGCGCTGGCGCGTCGCGTCAGGGAAATAAAGCGAGAGGGCCTGGACCAAGCCTGCGTGCTCGTCCGAGACCGCGTACGCCACACCTGTGCACCCGCACTGTACCAAGTCCTGGGATACAGAGCCCCAGCTCGCCAGACTCTCGCTGTTGCCGGTCCAGAGGCCCAGGTGCTCGCGAAAGCCGTCGCCAGACACACCGACCACGCAGAGCACGGCCGTCGATCTCACGCGATCCTCGCGCCGGACAGGCGAGACTACTGAACTCTATGCACACTCCCAGTGCCCGCGAGTTTCTCAAGACACCCTGTAACGTTCAGGACCACCGCGCTCCTTTCGTCGCTGATCGTAACTCGGCGACCCTGCGCTCTCGCATTAGAACCAACGCACACAAGCACCGTTCACAGGACCGTACGTACCGCTCGCCCTTCCACGCGCGCGCGTGGAAGGGCGCTCCGTCACGGCGAAGTGCCGCGTCTGGAGTACGGGATTGCGTATTGAGAGGTGTCGATATATTATATCGACGGATTTCGATGGATACCCACCGTCTTGACGGCGGGCACGATGCCACGCCCAGCCACTCGGGGCTGGTTGGACGGTTTCACCATGCTCGACGGTCACCGCAGGAACCCTGGAGGTCCCCATGAGAACGGAAATCAGCAGGCGAGCTTTTCTCGCTACCACTACCGCTACACTGGGTGCGGTCGCCTCCTCTCCGGGGTCGCTTCCGGCTCCGTCTCAGGTGTCGGTCCCGCCTGAACGACTGCTGGCGCCACACCGGTTGTTGGGCGCACCTCGGAGGCAGTACGGCGATCGCTCGCCATACGAAAAGTCCGTCCGTTACTTCAAGCCGTCATCCACGCCGGGAACGGGCGCCAGCCGCACGCCGCTTCAGGATCTACACGGAATAATCACGCCTTCATCTTTGCATTTCGAGCGTCATCACGCCGGCGTGCCGCAGATCGACCCGAGTCACCACGAGCTGTTGATTCATGGCCTTGTTGAACGGCCGCTCATCTTCACGATGAAGGATATTCTCCGACTGCCGCCAGTTTCGCACGTTCACTTTCTCGAATGCGCGGGCAACACCGCGAGCGATCAGCTGGGGCAGCCGGGAGTTGATCCGCAGATGAGTCACGGCCTGTTGAGCTGCAGTGAGTGGACCGGCGTCTCGTTGCGGACCTTACTCGAGGACGTTGGAGTCAAGCCGAAGGCACGCTGGCTCGTTGCCGAAGGTGTGGACGCGTCTCGACTCTCTCGGAGCCTTCCGCTGGAAAAGGCTCTGGATGATGTCATCGTCGCGTACGGTCAGAACGGCGAAGCACTACGGCCAGAGCAGGGCTATCCATTACGTCTCGTCGTACCGGGCTGGGAAGGAAACGTCAATATCAAGTGGCTTGGCCGGATAGATCTGGTAGACCAGCCATACATGACGCGTGATGAGGCGGCATTCTATACCGACCTGATGCCGAATGGTTTGGCGCGAATGTTCACCTTCGTGATGGAAGCGAAATCGGTGATTACGCGACCTGCGGGTGGCCAGCACCTGGATGGCGCCGGCTTCTACGAGATAGAAGGAATGGCCTGGTCTGGGAGGGGGCGGATCACGCGCGTAGAAATCTCCACCGACGATGGGCGGAGTTGGCGAGATGCGGAATTGAACAGCCTGGTGCTGCCCAAGGCAGTAACACGATTTCGTTTACCCTGGCGATGGGACGGCTCCGAAGTGTCACTGCAATCGCGATGCACTGATGAGACGGGCTACACGCAGCCGACTCGCGAGGAACTCGTATCCGTGCGGGGGCTGAATGGAACGGACCACTACAACGGCATCAAGGCCTGGTATGTACACCGCGATGGGAAGGTGACACATGTCTGACTTCACGTCCAATGCCAAGCCGAGTGGCTGGCTCGTCCTTTCGGTCGGAATATTCGCCGCCGCCCACACTGCGGCAGCACAGACTCCGCGATACGACGTCGGGCGGCCGGCGACACAAGCGGAGATACGAGCGCGCGACATTTCAGTCGCACCAGATGGGACAGGGCTTCCTGCCGGTCACGGCAGCGTCGCCGAGGGCCGCACCGTTTATCGCAATGCATGTGCGGCCTGTCATGGGGAGCGTGGACAGGGAATCGGGGACTATCCCGCACTTGTCGGAGGGCAGGGAACGTTGACCAGTAAAGCACCTGTTCAGACTGTCGGAAGCTTCTGGCCCTATGCGACAACCGTGTGGGACTACATTCATCGCGCCATGCCCTATCAGCGACCGGGGACGCTGAGCAATCGAGAGGTCTATGCGGTAACAGCGTACATCCTCTACGAGAATCACATAGTTCCGGCAAATGCGGTGCTGACGGAAAAGTCACTTCCCAAAATCAGGATGCCTAATCGCGACGGATTCATTCCCGACCCGCGACCCGATGTGAAGCAGCCCAGTCCGCGAGCGACAAACAAGAGCGAATCGCACCAGTAAATCCGAAACCGTTTGGACTCAATCATGACCGAAGTGCCGTATGATTCTCCCCTGCCGCGTTCGATCTCCCAGGCAGTATCGTGCAGGACCGCCGGGCCCGGGGACGCATTCGCGATAGCTGAGATCTACAATCAGGCCGTGAAGTCTCGGCTTGCCACGTTCGAGACGACGCTCAGAACACCGCTTGATCGCCGTGAATGGTTAATCGAGCACGGCGCACAGTATCCGATCGTCGTCGCCGAGTTCGCCGGAAGCGTGGTGGGGTGGGCATCCATCGCGCCATTCAGTCCCCGACAGTGCTACCGAGGGATCGGGTACTTCTCGATCTACGTCGAAGAAGACATGCGCGGACGCGGCGTAGGACGCGTCCTGCTGCCTTTCCTGGTCCATGAAGCCGCTAGACGTGGGTATTGGAAATTGTTGTCCGGGATATTCGCCGGTAATGCTGCAAGCCGAAGCCTATGTGCGGCGTGCGGCTTTCGTGAGGTTGGAGTGTACCAGCGCCACGCGCAACTTGACGATCGGTGGATCGACGTAGTGATGGTGGAACGCTCGCTCTCCACGTCCGAAGGCTGAGAAAACCGGCTTCCCGCCAGGTCCTCGGAAGGCTCTCCATTCTTCAGCACAATTCCTCGGCCACTCTGACCACTGTTTTCCACCGTGAGGGTGGCTGACACGCTGGCCCTTGCATGGTGGGTTCGAAAATCCCCGGTATTCTGGCGTCGGGGCGCGCGTTGCTGTAGCGTTTATTTCAACCGCAGAAACAGGACGCCCCAATGAAAAGCCTCGTTACTGTATCGTTGCTCGCCCTCACCGCCGCTCCCGGAATGGCCCAGACTTCCTCGCATCCGTTCAACGTCCATGACCTGGTGATGATGGACCGGGTCTCCGATCCGCAAATTTCCGCGGACGGCAGCAATCTGGCGTTCACGGTGCGCACCACGGATTACGAGGCCAACAAGGGCGTCACAAGTGCGTGGCTGCTGGAGCTGAACAAATCGGGATCGGCGCCGCGCCGCCTCACCGAACCCGCGCAGAACGCGAACAACGCGCGGTTCTCGCCCGACGGGAAGACGATCTACTTCCTCGCCGCGGAATCCGGTGTCAGCCAGTTATGGCAGATGCCCGCAACCGGCGGCGAAGCGAAACAGCTAACGCATTTTCCAGTCGACATCGACAACTACCGGATCTCGCCGGACGGTCGAGAGGTGCTGTTCTCGGCACAGGTATTCGCCGATTGCGAAACGCTGGCGTGCACCGCGGCTCGTCTCGAAGCGGTCAAGAACGACAAGGCGACCGGCAGGGTGTACGATCGTCTCTTCATTCGTCACTGGGATACATGGTCCGACGGACGCCGCTCGCAGCTTTTCATCACGCCGCTCGGCGCAACCAGCGAGCCGTTGCATCTCACGCGCGGCATCGACGGCGACGTTCCCTCCAAACCGTTCGGTGACGAGACCGAGTACAGCTTCTCGCCCGATGGAAAGACGGTGTACTTCGACGTGCGCATTGCCGGCAACACCGAACCGTGGTCGACGAATTTCGACATCTACTCCGTACCGGCCGATCGCTCGTCCGCACCGAAGAATCTCACCGCCCGAAATCTCGCCTGGGACGCAACGCCGGTGCCTTCGAAGGACGGCAGAACTCTGTACTACCTGGCGATGAAGACACCTGGTTTCGAGTCCGACCGTTTCGGAATCATGGCGCTGGATCTCGCGAGCGGCGCGACGCGCGAGATCGACCCCAAGTGGGACCGCTCCCCTGGCGGACTCACACTGTCGGATGACGGCAGAACTCTCTACACCACGGTCGACGACGAAGGGATGCACGCGCTCTACGCCATCGACATCGGGAGCGGCGCGCCGCGTAAGCTGCTCAGCGATGGAACCGTGACAGGCTTCGCGATCGCTGGCGATCGCATAGTTGCCGCTCGTCAGGACTTCAAGCATCCCACTGATCTGTACACGCTCGACGCGCGCGGTGCGGGTCTCACGCAGGTGACGCACTTCAACGCCGACCGGCTGCGCGACATTCGGTTCGGCGACGCCGAGTTCTTCAGCTTCAAAGGTGAGCACGGCGAGACGGTCCACGGATACGTCATGAAGCCAGTGGACTACCAGCCTGGCAGGAAATACCCTGTTGCGTTCATGATACACGGCGGCCCGCAGGGCGCGTGGAACGAGGACTTCCACTATCGCTGGAATCCGGAGGCATACGCGGGCGCAGGTTTCGCCGTCGTCGCGATCAATCCACGCGGATCGACCGGCTACGGTCAGGCATTCACCAACGCGGTGTCCGGAGACTGGGGCGGCGCACCGCTCGGCGATCTCAAGAAAGGCTGGGCAGCGGCGCTCGGGCGATATTCATTCCTCGACGGCAACGAAGCGTGCGCACTCGGCGCGAGTTACGGCGGCTACATGGTGTACTGGATGGCTGGTGTGTGGAACCAGCCGTGGAAGTGCCTGGTGGACCACGACGGTGTGTTCGACACGCGCATGATGGCGTACGCGACCGACGAGTTGTGGTTCGAGGATCACGAGAACGGTGGTACGCAGTACGAGCACCCGGAGAACTACGAGAAGTTCAATCCACTGAATCACGTAGCGCAGTGGCGCGTGCCGATGTTGATAGTGCACAGCGGACACGACTTCCGGATTCCCGACAGTCAGGGAATCGCCGCGTTCACCGCACTACAGCGGCGTGGCATTCCGAGCAAGCTCCTGTACTTCCCGGACGAGAGTCACTGGATACAGAAGCCGCATAACAGCGTGCTCTGGCACGATACAGTCATCGACTGGCTGAAGCAATGGACCGGAGGGAAGGGCAAGTCAGGACCATAGCATCTCCACCGGAGATCCGACAAAGCGGCCGAGCTTCCGAGCGGCTGCGTCAACCGCTCGTCGTTCCGCTTCGTCAAGCCGGATCAACGGCTTCGGTTCGACAATTACAGTTCGCGTTGCCAGGATCCGCTTCCATCCACCGACGATCTGTCCGTTGACGACGAGCGCGTGCCCCGAAAGCACGCGCGTCTTCGCCTTCACTCCGGCGGCCTCGAGCCTCGCGCCGAACGCGCTGCGATCCTTGAGTCCGACGAAGAACTCGTCGAAGTTCGGCAGCAGGTGTACTGCGGGGGAAGCGATGCGCACCGCGCGTTCAGCGGCTGGACCCCAGTAGGACCGCCCATCGATCGACACGTGTAGCAGATGCGTCGCAGCCGCTTCCACAGCTCGCTTTGCGTCAGCCTTCGTGAGCCCTGACCACCATGCAAAATCTTCGACCGTTGCAGGTCCCCTCGTCGTGAAGTATCGCCGAGCCATCTCGCACAAGGCGGCGTCGCGCTCGAGGACCACGGGTTTCGGCACACGCTCTTCAAGCAGTGCGTACGTGAACTGCTTCCCGCGTCGTGCGCCGTTGCAGATCGCTCCGTCGAGCTCAGCGCGCATTACGATGCACGCCAGTCGCATGGAATTCGTGACCTGAATATTTGCTTTCGTCAGCGCCCGTGCCAGCTCGGCGCGCGTGAGCTGCTTCCCATCGCTCAACGCCTTCGTCAACACGGCTCGGCCCCGCCGCGCAACAGCGTCATCCACCTCGAGCCAGCGATACCAGTGCGCATTCGCTGCGTGGACCCGCGGTGCGGTGAGAGCCAGCATCCAGTGAATGTCGGCAGCAGCGACGAAGTGCCACGTCGGGCGCAGGATGTGAGTGCGAACTATGCTTCCGTCGTCGATCTCCCGCTCGATCCGGGCGTCGGTGAGACCGGCAGTGCGCTGAGCGATTCCCCACTTGGACGCAGCGTAATCCTGTGCCTGCACTGCGCCGAGTGTTGCTACCACCGCGCTTGCAGTCTTCAACGCGGGCTTGACGAGTCCCTGGTTGATCAGACGCTGTCTTGTGATGTCTGGCTGTGGCATGGGAGCATCATAGTATACGTCGCGGGCGGACGACCCGTCGCGTGCGCCAGATAGTCGGAGCATGAGTCGGACCCCACGGACGATACGCGACTCCGGCGCTGATTGCACAACCCGGCATGGGCGCTATCTTCCCGCGCATGACCGCCTCCGCGGCCGCTGCTCCCGGCGTTCGGCACCCGTGGGTCTGGGCCGTGTTGTATTTCCCCTACGGTCTCACCTTTGGTTTTCCCGCGATCGCGCTTGGCTTCCTCGGCAGGCGCGCCGGAGTACCGCTGTCCGCCATCGCCGGCGTGGTGGGCATGTCGTTCCTTGCCGCGGGGTGGAAGTTTCTCTGGGCTCCGCTCGGCGACTACACGCTGTCGCGCAAGCGCTGGTATCTGCTGGCCGTTGCGATGCTGTCCGCAGGTCTGGTTGCGCTGACGACCATTCCGATCTCCGTTCACACCGTGCCGCTCCTGTCACTGCTGGTGCTGCTTACGAGCGCCGCCGGAACGTTCCTCGCTTTCGCAACCGAGGGACTGATGGTGCACAACACACCCGACGCGCTGCGTGGCCGCGCAGCAGGATGGTTCCAGTCGGGTAATCAGTTCGGACAGACTGCAGGCGGCGGAGTGGGATTGTGGCTCATGACCCACGTTCCATCGCCGTGGATGGCGGGGTTGATACTCGCTGCGATCGTCTGTGTATGTGCGGCAGTGTTGCCGTTGTTGCACGAGCCGGAACGACTGCTCACGAACGCATCCGTCGCGACGCGCGCGACCGACGCACTGCGCAATCTGAACTTGATGATTCGCTCGCGCGCCGGTCGCATCGTGCTTCTGCTTGCGATACTGCCCATCGGCACCGGTGCGGCGCAGTTCCTGTTCGGCTCGCTTGGCGCGGAGTGGCACGCGCCTGCGGATACCGTTTCCGCGGTACTCGGACTGGGCGGCGGACTGGCCATCGTCGCCGGTTGCATTGCAGGCGGATGGCTAGCCGATCATCTGCACAAGCCTGCGGCATACGCCGTATCGTGCGGCCTCGGGCTTGCGGCGTGTGTCGTGATGGCACTGTCACCGCGCACTGCCGCCGGTTACGCGACATCGACGCTCTTCTACACGTTCACGCTTGGAATGGTGGCCGCATCGTTTACCGGAATGGTGCTCGCGATCGTCGGAAACGCAGCTGCCGCGACCAAGATCAATCTGTTCTTCGCGCTCAACACACTGTTCAGCTTCGGCATGCTGCGCGTGGATGGCTGGAGCCACGATGCGTGGGGAGCGAACGGAATGCTGTTTACCGAAGCGTTGGTGGGAGTGGTCGCTCTGGCTGTGTTCGTTGCCGTTGTGAGCCGCGTGCGTGGAGCGGCGCTGGTGCTGGATGGAGAGAGTGTGGTGTAAGTTACCGATGATCGCAGCTGGCGCGATCATCATTGGCGGCGTAACGGCGGATCATGCCGGATTTCTTGCGTTGTCTCTGCGACAAAGACATCTTGGTCCTCGTCGAACGCTGGCCAAGCGCAACCAAATGAAAAAAATGATACGCAACACTCTCGCAGCCGCTCTGCTGCTGTTGGTAGCATCTCCTCTCCGGGGCGACCCATATCCCCGCCAGACGGGCTTCCGGGTTGTCAACTACAGCTTCACTGTCCTGCTCAGCGACGCATCCAACGAACTGGTCGTCACCGATACAGTGAATCTCGCCTTCACGGCTGCCGGCGTTACCGGCATGGATCTCGACTTGTGCCAGCTGCGCACCGCGGCTGAGGTTGCCAATCCCTCGAATCCATGCCTCGTTCCCGCCGTTCGTACGCGTCGCGGAGAGCCAGCCGCCCCGCCGGTCTCGAGCGTGGGGCGGGGGATGGTCGTCACCTCTGTCACCTCCGCCGGACAGGCACTGCGCTACACTCAGGCCAACGATCGATTGCACGTCGTTTTCCCCGCCGCGTCTCGCGTCGGTGATCGGCTCAGCTTCGCGGTGTCGTATCACGGGGTGCCCGCGACCGGCATTCTTATCGCCGACAACAAGTACGGTGATCGCTCGTTTGTCTCAAACCCGTGGCCCGACAAGGCCCGCAACTGGCTCGCCGTAGTGGACCATCCCTACATGAAGGCGCCCAAGACAATCGCAGTCACCGCGCCCGCGAAGTACCAGGTCATCTCCAACGGCACCCGAATCGAATCCACCGACCTGGCAAATGGACTACGTCGCACCGTGTGGAAGGAATCGGTGCCCATCGCCACGTGGCAGTACTCGTTGGCCGCAGCCCCGTATGCGGTGGATTACTACGGAACCTTCCACGGCATCCCCATGTCGGGATGGACATACCCCCAGGAACAGGCGGTCAGCTCAAAGGCATTCGGCGAATTTACCCAGCCCATTCTCGAGTTCTACATCGACCACATCGGTCCGTATTCCTACGAAAAGCTGGCCCAGGTGGAAGCCAATGGCATAGGCGGCGGCATGGAGCTCGCTTCCGACATTTTCTACGGATACCCAGCTACAGGCCCCGATCGCCAACTGCTCGCCCACGAGATGGCGCATCAGTGGTTCGGCAACTCCGCCACCGAAGCGAGTTGGGATGACGTGTGGCTCAGCGAAGGCTTCGCCACGTACTTCGCACTGTTGTATCAGGAGCATCAGGATGGTCGCGATGCATTCATCGATGGAGTGAAGAAGAGCGCCGCTTCGGCACGTCGCTACGCAGAGGCGAATCCGACGTCGCCGCTGGTCCACAACAATCTGTCGGACGTCAGCAAGGTGATCGCCAACAACGCCCAGATCTATCAGGGTGGCGCCCAGGTCCTCCACATGCTGCGCGGCGTACTCGGCACCGAAAATTTCTGGTCGGGAATTCGGTTGTACTACTCTCGCTACCGCGACTCCAACGCATCCAGCCTCGACTTCCAGCATGCAATGGAGGATGCCTGCGCAGCCGCAGCCGCAGCCGACTGCCCCGCCTACGGCAAGGACCTCTCGTGGTTCTTCCCGCAGTGGTTGCACCGCGGCGGGGTAATGAAGGTGAATGGAAGCTGGCACTACGATGCCGCGAGCAAACAGCTCGAGGTAACGCTCGACCAGACGCCCAACCAGGGGGAGCTCTACACCATGCCGTTCCAGATCGGCATTGAAATGCCCCCTGCGGCCGCGCCCGCTGGCAGCGGCGCCCGCACTGCCCCTCCGATGCCGACGCCACCGCATCTACTATGGGTGCGCGCGGCGCACAACACTCTATCCATTCCGCTAGCCAGCGCGCCGGTCGGCGTCACACTCGATCCGGAAAGCTGGGTCACCATGGTGGAAGCGAGCTTCGTCGCTCGCTAAGCGGCCGGGTGCGCGGCGTCGCCGAGTGATGACGCCGCGCATGAGCACCGCCTATGTACGGGCGAACTATTTCGTCCGCATCAGCTCGCCGAGCTCGCTTCCCTCATACGGTGAAGAACGCCGTCCAATGCATCGGAAACAGCCTTCAGCGCGCCCACCTGAGTGAGATGCGCCATGACCTGCTCGTTGATTCCACCGGCAGTCGCGAACTTCTCGGCAAGCGTCGGGAAAGGCTCTGCTGACGAATTCGCTGCGATAGTAGCGAGGCCGTGGAACACGCCTCCGACGTAGCTGCGAGCAGTAGTTGATGGTACTCCTTGCCGGATCAGCCAGTCGGTAATCTCACCGGCGAAAGCGAAGTACGGCGCCATGGTGGCAGTTGCCGTACTGAACGCGTTGAAATGCTCGGGAGAGTCCAGCGCAATAGTCGATCCGACCTGGTTGAAGATGGCTCGGGCCGTGGCGTCATCCGGATAGAGGACCGTCACGCCAGCACGTGCAGCAACCATCGGCAGCGGAATTGCTCGGACGACGCGAGTCGCCGGTGCCACCATGGCCTGCACGCGTTCGATGGAGATAAGCGCCACGAGGCTGATCACGTGATGATCGGGTCGAAAGTGAAGCGACTCGAGCACGTCGGAAGCTACTTGAGGACGAACAGCCAGCATGACGATGTCGCAGCCATCGAGCACCGCCTGATTGGACGCGGCCACGGTGACATTGTCGAACGCAGAAGCAAGTGACGCCGCCACGCCGGCGTTGCGTGGCGACAAGAGGAAAGTAAAGGCTGTGGAATCCGAGGCATTCAATCCCGACACGGTGGCGGAGGTGATTGTCCCGGTTCCGATGAAACCGATGCGCATGGTTGTCAGAGATTGTTGGTGGGTCTGCTTGCAGTCGGTCTCAGGCGGCGAAGTTCAACTGCCACGACACACCAAACCGATCGTTGACCCAGCCGAACCGCTCACTGAAGCCGTAGTTGTTCAATGGCATTAGAACCTGGCCGCCTTCGGAGAGAATACCAAATACGCGTTCCAGCTCCTCTACCGAATCAAAGTCGACGAAAGTGGAACTCGAAGGAGTGAACGTGAAGCCGTGCTTGATCGGACTGTCGGAGCACATGAACTCTCGGCCGCAAATTGTGAACACTGCGACCTTGATGGAACCAACTGGACCGGGCTCGCCTTCAGCGTAGCGCTCGACTCGTACCATGCGCGAGTCGGGAAGCGTAGCGAAGTACAGATCCAGTGCAGCTTGCGCGCTGCTGTCCTGGAACATGAGGAACGGCGTGGCTGTTGTCATGAGCACCAATTCTACTGACCGACGCCGGCCGCGGCCATCGGTGCCGCAAGGCGTTTCTGCACCGCTTCGATATCGGCAGCGTGCTGCTGCAGGAAGTGAACGTTCGCGAGCGTGACACCGTTCTTTTTCTGCTAACCGAACGGTCGTTCGATTACGGCAAGACTGTACTGTCGTGCTCCCGCATCGAATCGCTGCCGAAGCGGTCAATCACGACTTCACGAAAGGGCGATGGCTGCTTCGCCAATAGCGCTCCGTCCGTCCCACGGACATATCGATCGAGAAATGCGCGCGTATACGCGGACATGATCTCGAAGCCGCGCGACGCATCGATGACCGTCCCGATCATGATCCAGCACGACGCCTTCCGAGATCTCGCGCCTTGATACGCTGGTCTGCTCGGATAGATCTATACGGTCTCGCCTTTGGGTTTCCCGCGATCGCGCTTCGTCTCTTCGGCAAGCGTGCGCGAGTGCCGCTGTCTGTCGGCTCAGCGTACGAACATCACAGAGGTTGCGCCCTCTCCCGATACCGTTCGCAGAAGATCATGGCTTGACTTGGCCACCCAAAACCTGGTAAAGCCTCCGGGCAGGACGATTTTTGTCACCCAGCAGGCTGCGGCCTTGCCGGTACGATCAGGCAATGTGTCTGTACCGATTGTCGTAAATTCGCTGGAGATAATCCTGAATGGAGCCGGGAATGGATAGAACATCGAAACTCGTGTTCGATTACCTGGCTTAGCTGGTATAGCTCGTGCGAGTGCATCCATCATGGATGATGAATACACAGCGTCCTGGACGCTGGTATCGCGTACAGTACGTTTGCCTGAGCTTAGTTTCACCACGGTACGTACACGTGCAGATGTATATCCCACGTGCGCGTTGCCCATATTATTGTACCGGACCTCGGTAATCGGAAGCAGCGTACGTAGATCCATCGTTAGAGAATCAATCGTTGAAAAATTCTTTCTGTCATCAAAACGGTACGTCTGTAGCCATACAGGGCGACCTGCGATGGTTCTACGCACGAGCGACTGCACGATTCGACCAGTCGTATCAGCATGACCGCGGATATTGGAGACCATGTAGAATGTGTCGACACCCGGACGGAGCAGGCGACCGTCGATCGTGGCTGTCGGTGGCGACTGTGCGCTCAATGCGACGATTGGAGCGAAGATCAGGGCCCATGCGCGCAGATAGTGCGTGGCCAGAGCAATTCCAGCACGAGTACGGTGACGATTCATTAGGCGACGCAGTCAAGCAGTGCCCATGTGTCTACATCGACAACGCGCAACTCAAGGCAGCACGGAATGTTCATCTCAAATGATCTGACAGGTTATGCGTAGCCCGACGCTCTAGTTCAGCGGCAAACCCTTCACCAAATTGCGCCCGTACGTCGTACGCTGTCCATAGCGCGCTCGTCCGCTGCAGCGCCGTATTGAGTGGCAGGGGCGTAATCCTCACTCAGGGAAGCACGCTGAGATCGAGCGGAGCTGGTTCCTGCTTGCCGAAGCTGGCGATGACGCGATACCGGCCCGGTGTTATACCCATCAAGCCTGAACCGGAGCTGGACTCGATACCAGTTGTCCCTAGAGTGACTGTGTGCTTCAGAGTTTGCCGCGCACCCAGGCGCATCGTCTGCTGCCCCCAGGTCCACTGACTCGGGCCGCGCGACGGCCCGCTGTCGACCGAAACCACGCGCACGCCGAAGCCCACTCCATGTGTCATGGCTGCCGGCATGTTACCACTCGTGTACGGGGGTCCGCCGAGCTGCACGACCACGGGCCGCCAGCGCGGATTGGTCACGCTCACAGTCACCTGTGTCGTGTCGCGGCCCTGAGGCGCGGACGCCGTTATCACCGGCGCCGTGATCGTCGCCCGGACCTCCAATTTCGAGGCGTCCACATTCACCGGCGACTGATGACAAGCAGCGAGCGCCAGACCGATGACGGGAATGGTACGCACTGCGCAGCAGGATCCGCGTCGTTCCATGAATCGCCTCCGTGGAATGTCCACGATTTGATTATCGTCGTGTCAACGTGACCCGTGCGAATGGACGGCGTACTCCGGAACTGTCGTTATCCATGTGCCATTGCCAGGACTCTTTCGACGCGTCGTAGAGGAACGTCGTATGAAAGCTCGTCGTGGCGGTGTACTGGAAGAGGAAGGAGATCGAATCCCCGGTGACCGTACCGCGGCCAGTACCCTCGGGTGGGAAGGCCGCCGCGGCGGTGTTGTCCATCCACACGCACGCGTATTCGCCAGTCTTGGGATCGCGTCCGAAGAGTACCACGGCTTCGTAGGCGGGACTGCCACTGGGCGTTCGCTCGCGAGATACCTCGTGCATCTGAACGTACTCGCGGCCAAGCAGCCACTCGAAGTCCACATCATGGACGGTCTGCTGGTGCGCGATGGTGCCGCGCAGTACCCAATGCCCCACCAGGCGTGGAAAGAGCGAGTCGGGAGGTATCTCCTGCGCCAACACCGCTGCGGGCGAGCACAGTAGTGCGACAGCGAACATCAATGCATTGAGCATGAGAAACCGGGTGAGAGTGCAGTTCTTTCACGGCCGTCCGAAATCCTTGATTCCGCAAAGCGCGTTCTGGCCCTGGTTCGCGCAGTTCCGCCCGGTCGAAAGTACTCGTGATGGTACCAATCCTCAATGCCGTTGTCCATTCAGCTCGGCTTGATGTTCTGGTTCATCCGGAAAAGGTTGGTCGGATCGTACTTCTTCTTGATCTCCACCAGTCGCTTGAATGTAGGGCCGTAGGCGAACGCGATGCGATCGGTCTCGTCCTGAGTCAGAAAGTTGATGTACGCGCCGTCACTCGCGAACGGCTGTGCCTTTGCGAAGAAGCCACGCGCCCACTCGATACCGCCGGCGTCCTCCGAAGGCGATTCCCAGCGTCCGTGCACGTTCATCACGTAGTTGGCGTCTCTGTTCGCGTAGGCCATTGCCTCGGGCGCCACTCGGCCGGTCTGTCCGCCGACGGTGCCGATGAAGATCTCGCACTGGGGCGACGGCAGCTTGGCGGCGTATTCGACGATCACATCGATCGCGCCGTCGCTGAGCTGCGCGAAGTTATGCGACTTCCAGTAGTTGCGCGCGCCCTTAGTCAACAGCGGATCGAATGCCTGCTGCCAGGCTGTATAAGGCTGCACGCCGACGTGTTCACCGATAGGTGTGCCGAACTTGCGCAGCGGTTCGATCAGCGCTTCGCCGGACGACGGACTGCCGACGTAGCACAACGCGAGCGCGACCATCTCCTTCCCATGAAATTGCTCGGCAAGGAACGGCAGGGGAGGCGCTTTGCGCGTCACCATCCAGACGTTGAGCTCGTCCGGCATCGCGAGGGTGAAATGCGCAAACTTCCGGAGCACGGACCTGGCCTGATCGAATGGGAAGACGATGAGCCCGCTCAGCACGTCCGGCCCGACTGGATGGAGCTGAAACTCGAACTGTGTAACGACACCGAAGTTCCCGCCACCACCGCGCAGCCCCCAGAAGAGGTCGCTGTTTTCCGTCGGACTGGCATGCACCTGTCTACCGTCCGCGGTGACCACGTCGGCGGAGAGCAGGTTGTCGACGGTCATTCCGTACTTCCGGCTGAGCCAGCCGAATCCCCCGCCGAGCGTGAGGCCGGCGACACCAGTGGTCGAGTTGATGCCCAGTGGCGTGGCGAGTCCGTGTGTCTGCGCGGCCGCGTCGAAGTCGCCGAGTGTGGCACCCGGTTCGACGGTGGCGCGGTGACCCTTTGCGTCCACCTGGACGTTCTTCATTCCCGAGAGGTCGATCATGATCCCGTCATCGCAGACCGCGTTGCCTGCGATGTTGTGTCCACCGCCGCGGATGGCAACGAGCAGGTTGTGCGTGCGTGCGAAATTGACGGACTCGACGACGTCTTCAGCCGACGTGCAACGAGCAATCAGCGCCGGTTTTCGGTCGATCATGGCGTTCCAGATCTGGCGGCTGTCGTCGTAGCCTTCGGCGTCAGGCAGGAGGACGTCGCCACGCAGGTGCGTCCTGAATTCATCGACCGTCGCCTGTTGTAACTGCGTCATATCTGACTCCCCTGTTTGCGCCGGATACGTGCGTCGGGATGCAATGGATCACGTCAGTGTGATGCATGCATCAGTTTCCGAATCCGGCAGGCTGTGACACAGCGATGGATATCGGATCGTTACCGCAATACAGTCGTCCACGAACGGGTCGTGCTGGGCCGTTCAACGAAGGAGGTTGGATAGCATCAGGGGAGATACACTATCGCTTCCAGATGTCGCACAAGGTTCGCGTGGGGGAAGCGCCATACCGCAAATTGCCCGCCAAAATGAGAACTCCGTGACTAACAACCGGTTCCGCCGGGCAGACTACCAGGGCTCTAACATACCGATTAGTATATCGTCAGGAAGAGAGAGCTTTGTCATGAAACAGAGTGTCGTGAAGAGAACATCCCCGCAGAGAAAAACCCGCAACCTTGAGCAGTCCAGGAAGGAGATTCTGGACGTTGCGTTTATCGAGGTGCTCCATCACGGTTTTCAGGGTGTCAGCGTTGATGACATCGTCAGCAAAACGTCGCTGACCAAAGGGGCCTTCTACCACCACTTTCCAACCAAACTCGATTTGGGTTACGCGCTGGTGGATGACGTCGTGAAGCCGATGATCATTGACCGGTGGATCACGCCGCTCAGTCAATACGCAAACCCGCTGAAAGGAATCGTCGAGCTGATGAACCAGCGGATCGGGGGAATGGACCCATCGCTCATGAGACTGGGGTGCCCGCTGAACAACCTTGTCCAGGAGATGGCTCCCGTGGACCACGGGTTCAACAAACGGCTACAGGCAGCTCTCGCCCTCTGGATCACGGAACTGGAAGTGCACTTGAAGCGAGGGAAGAAGACGGGGTTCGTAAGGAAAGATGTTAACACCAGGCAGGTTGCGCACTTTGTAGTCATGGCGCACGAGGGCATGTTCGGACTGCTCAAGGGTCTCAATAACCCCGGATTATTCGAAGTGCTGTTCGCGCCGTTCAAGAACTACCTGCGAACAATCGAAGCGTAAGAATGCTCGTGACAGACAACTCTTCGACCATGGCGCATCCGATGCCTCGAACGCCATGACATCTACTATCGCCCTGACCCAGGTCGCCTTTGGGTAAGAAGCCGGACGGCTTGCGGATATTTAACATACTAATTAGTATGTTGCCAATCTGCCGCCCGCCGGCCAGCCCCGGTTGAAGCGTGCATCCCCTGCTCAAATCAAGAGGACAACAATGCCAATTCGCACTATGACCCTCGCCGCCCTCGCCCTGCTCGCGGTTGAGCCCGTAAGAGCACAACAGGCCCGTGAACTTGCGCCGTATCTGATGCGGGACCGTGCCGCCGAGGTCGCGTTGGCACGGACGGCCGCCCCGGCGAACGTATCGGATTCGGCGACTGTGCTGGTGCTTACTCGCAAGGGATTCGTCAAGGCCGTGCCGGGCACCAACGGATTCACCTGCCTGGTGCTCCGCTCGTTCGACCAGACTGTCGGTGCACCCGATTTCTGGAACCCACGGTTCCGCGCTCCGCACTGCCTCAACGCGCCTGCGGTACGCACTGTGCTCCCGGAAATGCTGAAGCGGGCCGAGTGGATCATGAGTGGAGTGAGCCCGGCGGAAATCGCGACACGCACCCGGCGCGCCTATGCCTCGCACCAGTTCCCCATGCCGGCGACTGGCGCAATGGCGTACATGCTCTCTCCTCAGCAGTATCTCAACGGAGGCGCCAATCCCCACTGGCTACCGCACGTGATGTTTTACTTTGACAGGTCGATGCCAGCCGCAGACTGGGGCGCGAGTGCCGCGACGAACGTGGTGATCGATGGCTCAGCAGACGATGTGAGCTCACCGATCCTCACGCTTATCATTCCAATACGCCAGTGGTCCGATGGCAAGCTGGCTCTATCGCACGGCGGTCAGTAGGATGATGCGCTGAGCTCCAAAACCGCCCTCGGCTCCGGCCACCGTAAGATCGATGACACCGGCCGGAGCCATCGTGATGTATCCATTTCGCGGCAAATTACCACGTTCCTACTCCGATCCCGGCGCGCCCGTTTCGATCGGGCGCAGCTCGCTCTCGCCCTCGAACTCCGGCCAGTGTACGCGGTGCAGCTCCATGAACCGCATGGCCACATCGAGTGCCTCCTCGTCCGAATCCAGATCGAGGATCGCGTAGCCGCCGACCAGCTCCTTCGCTTCCGTGAACGGTCCGTCGACCACACTGAGCTGGCCATTGCGTAGCTGCACCTTCTTTCCCTTGTGACTCGACTTGAGCCCCGCGCCGTCGATGAACTTCCCCTTCGCGCTGTACTCCCCGATGAACTCACCCATCGCCTCGATGAGCCCCGGGGGAATGGGCTTTCCGCGATAGTCCTCGGTGTGCTTGATGAACATCATGTAGCGCATGGTCAGGATCCTGTGATGTGAGTGTGAGGTATTGAAAGAACTAAATGACTCGCCGCGGAATGTGTGACGCGGCGAGTGCCAGCGAGCGTAGCGATGTCCCTGCGTCCCTGCGGTCGCGGCGTCCGAGCGCGATCACCACGGTGATGGTGCCGACAACCGCCGGAAGAATCGCCGCCGCAGCGCCCATCGCCAGCACGGTGACCACCGTCGCGCCGATCATGATGATCGTCAATCCGGCTGCCGCAAGTGGCGTGAGCCACGTCTGGAACCGCAGCACACCCGGGAGAACGAGCCCGAGCGCCCCCAGACACTCACACACGCCGATGAAGTGAATGAACGCGATGGGCAGCACCACCGGCCCCTGCTGCAATTTCGCTGCGGGCATGATGAACTTCATCGACCCCGCGAAGATAAAGAGCAGGGCGACGACAATCTGGGCCGCCCAGAGCAAACGGTTGGTGGTTCTGGCGCTCGGTCTCGACATGGTTGGGTTCTCCGCTGGCTTCGGCGGCTGTGGCGCCCGAGGGATTCGAGCGTCTCGCTGCCTTCACCACCACGTCGAACGAACGGATACGAAATCGACACGGCAACGAAAATAGTGCCGCAACCGGGCGGCGAGCCCGACGCATAGCCGCCGCTTCCATATCTCGGTCGTCGGGCTCAACGATCGCAAAATCGGGGTCAGAGCACAGTTTCTCGCGGACTTTCCTGGTGCAAACGGTTGGGATTTGACAGAAGAATTGTGCGCTGACCCCGGTTTCACATCACCATAATCTGGCGCGAAACTGAACCGGGTCCAGAGTACACGATTCCCGAAGCGGGCCGGGCAGGGAGAAGATCCTCGGCGTCTCCCGGAACTTGAAGACACGGTATAGATGGAACTCCTCGCGACTATCCGACACCGATACTTCCTTTGCCGACGCAAAGAACGGCGTCATCGATCCGAA
>DAHUXM010000027.1 GCA_027307165.1 Gemmatimonadota bacterium
CGCCTACTTGAACCGCTCGGGTACCTTCCGCCGGCGGAATACGAAGCGCAGTTTCAGGAGCAGTTTCAGGAACTCCAGATCGCAACACCGGCGGCTGGAGCACTCAAATAACCGAGCCTCCGATAAACCCGGGGCGATTCAGTGACAATCTTGGTGAGATCACGCGCTGGATGAGTGTTCTGAAAGAACAGCGTCGGATCACTGTACACGTCTGGCGCGCCATGGCCGGAAACGACGTCGCCGAAGTCTGCGGCGAAGATCGCGTCTTTAAGGTCACCGGAGAGAACGTCCTTACGCGGGGTGCACGTTTTTAGGATACCCATGGAGCTTAATTATATGGTCCAGGAGAGAGAGCATTATGAAGTAGTGTGATTCTGACCCTAGAGTCGATCCCGCTGATATTGCAGATCAAGATCCACATCAAAGAGATCCAGATCCATCATCGTACTGTATGTGAATAGTAGATCGTTAATGCATTCTCCCTTTACAATCGTGATTCCAGGAGCCGCATTGATCGATGTCATGAATGGAGTAAAGAAGTCGCGGTTGAATTCGCCAATCGAGATCTCATCATTGATCAACTTGCTATTGAGAACGAAGTAAAATACGAGATTGTAATCCTCGTTGGGCCCGAGTTCTCGGTTATTCAGCACTTTTATATAGATATCTCGCAGCCGAGGACCCGCTTTTTTCTGGAGCTGCCTAATCTTTGCGCGTCGCAGCTTCATTCGCTCCATGAGTGCATCAGGGAATGCGGTACGCTGATATCTGCGGCCTAACCAAGCTAGAACCAATTCTGAGTCCGCATCCGATAGCGCGTTCGTATCCGGACGTGAGTCCGCTAAGGCTGGACGACTTAGGTCCCCGCGATCTCGGGAATTGAGCTCCACAGCGCCCTCATCCAATGACAAGTGCAATTTTCTAGGATTGCGCGCCCGTGTGAACTCTTCCGCAATGGCGTCGATCGAGCGGCCAATAATCACCTCGACAACTGGTTCGTGGTCGAAATCATGACAGAGTATGTCGCACGGATGCGATACGACAATAATTCTACTTGATGCATCTGGCGTTGTAGCACCCGGCCGCCATACTACTTGCGCCCGCAAGTCGTCGGGTAGGAACACTCCTGTTCGCCAGCGATGGCTGGCAATGCGTGTACGAAGCACGGTCGAACCGTTGCTGACTATGCCAGATCGTGTCTCGTCTTTATCCTTCGCTTCGGAAGTATTAGCTCTCGCGTTCGCACCAGGCATTGTCATCTAGTTCTAGAACCACTATACCTGACCACGGGCGCGTTGCGATGTTACACGAATCCGACGCTGAACAGTCTCGGCGGGAGTAGCATCACTTGAATATGCGTCGATGATTTCGCTCAGCGAACGTTGATCGCCCATACGCAGTTCAGTAAACGCAGAGGCAGCAAGCCGCCTTTGAGCCTGCTCTGTTGATATTGTATTGAATGCAGCTGTTAGCCGAGCCTTCAATGCGCGTCTTGTTGACGGGTTGGTGGCTGAGACGAACTCACGTAGTAGGAGTTTTACGGAGCGTCCTTCGCTTACTGGAGAAGACACATATGTGCCGAGAGGCTCGTCGCTTTTTTCGCTCCATTCCATTGCAAGATCCGAGAGTGCCGCCAATCGTTGCGTCGCAGCGGAGTACGGATTCGACCCATTCAACCATCCGTATACTGAACGTCGCGAAACATTGAGTACCCATGCAACCTCAGTCACATTCAGCGAAAGGAATCCCTGGATTGCCCCAAGCCGCTCGTTAGTCCCAACCGGGCTATGGCGTTGACTGGATACGCTGGCCTGATGCGGTTGCCAGTCTTGGACTGTCGGGCTCAAGAACGAGTCCCGATCCCATAGCGATGCGGCGTCCGCGGTCGGTGCTGCACGAGCCCCGGGCGGTGTCGCCTTTAGCGTACCTCCCGATCCCAACACCAGCGCTCCACACAACGCTATTACAATCGCTCCAGTCGATGGTGTCCAGTCCGGTCCGGAAGAGGAACCGTACCCGCCGACCAGCTTGAGCTGTTCCTCGGTCGATGAACCGATAGCACCGAGCTGATACCACTCGATAATTGGGATTTCGTGAGGAGCGCGAATTGCGTCGAGTGCCTCGAACAGCACTGAGGGATTGCTTGGGACTGGCGGATCGGGCGAAAGCGTGGCTTCTATCATTTGCATCCCCTTCATTCCCTCGCTGACTTTGCTACAGCATTGTTCACCTTGTCATTCGGAATCGTCTCCCCTGCCTCCGCTTTAGTTTGCCACTTCGCCCGTGCATGAGGGGTCGTCGCACTGGCGAATGCTTCGCTAAGAACACTATGAAGAGAATCCAGTATTCTCAACACGTTCTCTTCGGTCAGTTCGACATTCGTAGCTTCATTTTGGAAGTCAGCAAAATGATCAAAGTCCAACGTCAGCCCAGGCCGCGTCGCCGCATAAGTCTGATGCAGCTTTTCACCGTCAGGTGTACAAATGCGAAACGTGAGTGGACTATCCGCTATGTCCGGCGGTAGTACCTGCGGCCCAGGCATACTGACACTTCGAACAATCAGTTGTCCAAGTCCCGTGGTGGCACTGGATACAACCTGAAGTGTCCTGGGACTATTAGGCAGAATCGACACATCTGAAAACGAGAACCCCACTAGACCGGGGACAACGTATTCTTCAATAGTATCGCCTTGTGCCGGCACAACCCGGTCCGTGTACCGCAAGCCTACACGCTGAATGAGCGCACCCTCTGTTACACCGCCGCTACCAGTAAACACGGCCTCGAGAACTTTCGTGAGATCCTCGGCGAACCGCTCATAATCCTCATACTCACTTGTAGCAAATACAATTGAGTTTGAAGTTACCCATGCAACACGAGTCCGACTTCGGTGGAGGAATTGGAAACGGTCACTCATAGCGACGCGATTGCCCGCGGCATTTATTTGCGGGGAGATGTTGATCGCCAGATTCATTAGTTGCTGTTTTACGTAGTGCGGATATCCCGCTTTGATAAAGCGTCCTTGGATTTCTGGAATCCGTTCAACGAGAGGCAGCACTTGCGTGAAGACGACTTGCGCGAGCGTATGGATGACTGGTGCGTGACTAAAGCGGGGCATGGAATTCCCGGTCAGGGTCCTAATCACTGATGCAGTTTACTGAGACACAGTAATTATCGACGTCTCGCTTACAGCGTTACAGTAAATTATACATGAAATGATACAGCAAAGCTTACGCCTAATCTGCTATAGCCACCTCTATAAGGCAAACTTTAATGCATACATACCGGCTGGACGCGTATGGTAGACGGCAGAGGGGAACGGGCTCCTCACAAGCCGTAACCGCCAGGAGATGATAAGCTGGACTGGACCGCCCTCGCCCTGACAGTCTGCGGGTAATCATTCTATCACTTAGCGCTGTTCTCCAGCCCGGTCAGCAATGTGCCAACCACCTTCCGCGACATCCCCATCCTCGCCTCCGACCAGGCCCCATCCCGACTCTGCTTCCCCCCCAACCCCTCGTCGATAAACTCCCCCACCAACCCATGCAGCATCGCCGCGAGCGCGAGCCCGAAATCCTCGGCATCGCCCGCCCTTACCACCCCCGCCTTCTGCGCCTCTCTGATCGGCCTGACCAACGCCTCAAAGGCAGTCATCTTGATCGCCGCCAGCCGCGAGTACGCCTCGCTGCTCGAGTGCGGAATCTCCCCCGCCTGGAACATCTCGTCAAAAAACTCCAGCGGCCGAGCCAGCCGATGGCTGAACAGCACTCTATATAGATCAGGGTTCTGAACTCCGAACCCCACATATCGCAGCCCGATCTCTACGATCCGTCCTCGCGGATCGCTCTTCGCCGGCGCCCGTTCCATCTCCGCGATCAGCTCGCCGAACCCTTCCTCGGCGATCCAGGCCAGCAGTTCCGGCAGGCCGTGAGCGAAGTGACGGTATGGTGCTGCGGACGACAATCCCGCCGCCTTCGCCGCCGCCCGGACGCTCAGCCCGTCCAGCCCATCCGAGTCCAGAATCCGCCTGGCCTCCCGGGCTATCGCCCGCTTGGTATCCTGCTCGTCCACTGCAGCTGACTCCGCTCGGCCCTTTCCGGCCATGGAATTCCTCCCTCTTGCGCGATTTGACGGACGGGCGTAGCGTTATGTAAGCAGTGCTTACTAACATAGCTTGCTAACGACTATAACATAGCTTCGCACCGTGCCCGACACAACCACCTGACGCACCTTAACCAGAGGCTTCCATGAAGACCTACAAGCTCGAAACCGTCGACGGTCACCTGCTCGCGCACCTTCCGCAGGCCCTTTCACTCATCGATACCGGCTCCCCACTATCGATGCAGCCACCGACAATCGTGCTCGACACCATCCAACGCCCGAACAAACACCTGCTCGGCAACGATGAGCTCTCACGCAGCCAGATCCTGCTCGACTCCGTAAACGGCAAGTACGTCCGGCACGTGGACCGCATCGCCGGCGAGGAGTTCCCGCTCCGGCCATGCCTGGGTGTCTTCCAGATCGCGCTCACCTTCCGCGGCGAGCAGTGGCACGCTTGCC
Source organism: Gemmatimonadota bacterium (assembly GCA_027307165.1). Taxonomy (GTDB): domain Bacteria; phylum Gemmatimonadota; class Gemmatimonadetes; order Gemmatimonadales; family Gemmatimonadaceae; genus Fen-1247. The sequence continues at coordinate 4,558 of DAHUXM010000027.1, forward strand.
TGGACAGCGGGGCGCGGCTGTCCTACGTAACCCCGGAAGCCGTCGACGGTCTCACCCCGATCGGTAACGAGCCGGACTTCCATCCGCTGCTCGGCAATTTCGACGTTCCGGTCTACGAGCTCACCATCACCGTCGGATCGCGCACGATCACCGGACGATTCGGCGTGCTTCCCGAATCACTCGGTAGCCTCCTCACGATGTTCGGACTCAACGGCTGGATCCTGGGAAGCGACTTCTTCCGCGACCGCAGCATCATCCTGGATCTGGACCACAACCTTGTCGTGGATGTGACTGAGACGCTCGCGCATAGAAGAAACCTGGAACGTGGCTCTGCGCAGGGCCGGAGAGAGCCGACGCTTTTGAACAGACTCCTTGAGATTGACGCGGCACGGCGGCCTGACTTCAGGCCTCGTCTCAGAACAGCCAAGCGCGACGCGCTGGATTATCACATCAACGCTTTCGACGACGATCTACGCCTTGTCATCGGTGCCGTACGCGCAAACCGGACAGATCTTTCAGTCGCATCGTTCTGTCCCGGCGATCCACCGATGGTGCCGATGTATTCGGAACCAGCCAATGCATTCAGATCGCTTGACGATCAACGCTGGTTCCTGTGTTCTCTCTTCGCGTCCCAGTTGGTCGATCAGGCATGTCACAGCGTTACAGGATCCGTCCGTCAGATGCGCGCTGGTACTCTGGGTCAGGTCCGACTCGTCGGTATGCTCGGAAGCTATCACGACACGATGCACCCATCGTTTCTACTGCTCTCGTTTGGCCTCTACCGACTATCAATGCGCGACGAGGAGCGAATCGCCAACGGGATCAGGGCTGCACTCACCGCGGAGCTGAGGTACATGCATGCAACGGCAGATGAACGCAGCCGGATTCTCGCGAAACTCCGACATGCGATCGCTGCGGACTCAACACCGACATCGCTTCGTGCGTTCCTGCCGAACGGCGACGACTACGAGTGGAAGCCGAACTTCGAAGTCGTCGAGAAATTGAGAGTGGCTGCGGCGACAGTAATGGAGCACGTGATGAGTGATATGACACTACCCTGCTAGGTCGCGCTACTCGTCCGCAGTCTTCCTCAACCACTCGATCGCGCCAGGCACACTGTTCCACAATGATATCGCGGTGCTTGAATACAGTATCGCTTCAGAGTCATCACCGAATCCATATGAAATCGGCAGCTCGTCCGGCACTTCCTTAATTCCCATCAGGTAAGCTGGAACATACTTGTTGTCTGCGATCGCGCTCCGCAATGCCGTTGTCGCGCGCTTGCTGGCACCGGCCATTTTGAAGAGATGCAACGACCGTCCGTATGACCATTCCGCGGTCGCGTCGTCGTATCTGTTCAACAATTTCGTGACGTCGTTTCGCCGATCCGGTTCGGCGAGAAGCCAGTTCAGCAGGATGTAACGCACGCCCTGGTTGTCTCCGGGATTGAGACGCAGCATATCCTCCAGGTGCGTTATTGCGGCCGAGTGATTTCCCAGCATGCGCTCGGAGTTCGCCAAGCCGAAACGGGCACGCATGTATGGCCGAGTCTCGAGCAGGCCCCAGAAATGGCCAACATCGTCAACAAATGCATCCGACCCCAACACACGTTCGGCCGCGGCAACGCCGCGCTCGTACAACTTCTTCGCTTCCGCCGGCGAATCCGCAGCGAGATCGCCAAGAACCACATACGCGTCAGCGCAATCGGGCGATATTTTAAGCGCCTGCCTTGCCAGTCGGACCGACTCTTTTACAGTAGGAGCGTCCCACGCTTCGTAGATGAGATCCTGCGCCTCCGATAACGCGCTCTGTTTGTCACGTTCCGCACGTTTGGGCTTCCTGCCCGGGACACTTCGCACGCCGCCACCAATCGCGCCCGGCATATCGGCACTCAAGGCCATGCGCTGGCCAGCCATCAGGCCGCGCATGAAGGCTTCTGCTTCGCCTTTGGTCTTGAAGTCTTCTTCGGCGATCAGCTCGTGGATCTGTTGCATCATCTGCTCGAGCATGCCACCGGTATCCGGCAGCATGGGAGCGGATTGCATTGGTTCGTGCAGGGACGGTGACCCCAGTCGTCCAATGATGCCACTTCCATCGCCGCTCGCCGGTTCCTTGCCGGTCCGCGGCGCGGGTCTGCGCAATTCGCGTTTCGTCACTGGATGGGACTCCTTTATGGATTCCGTGATCCGGTTAGTTGTACAGGTCGGTGCACTGTCTAAGCGTAGTAACTTGTTGGCGCCGAGTCCATCCGGTGCATCATCTCGCCCCCGTCCAGTTGACCAGCGTCAGTGGTGCCCGGGACACGCCTGACCAATCGCCCGGCTGCCCTGCATGGCAGATGAATGCCGACACAGGCCGATACGCACCGCCAAGCCCCGACGGGTACCCCGGGAATGTCTGGCGTACCGCCTATAATTGCTGCACCGTTATCACGTGGCCGTTCACCCATAGCCTCCGTACCCCACCATCCCTGATGCCATCCTCTACCAAGACGCAGCGCTGGATCGATCTCATCGCCGCCCTTCTCGCGAACCGGCTTCCCAGCTCGTTCGAGCGTCTCGCGCGCGAAGTCCCTGCGTACATGGCAGATGGCAGCGTGCAGGCTGGCAAGCCTTCCGCATCGGTCAAGCGCATGTTCGAGCGCGACAAGAAGGAGCTTCACGCGTTCGGGATCCCGATCGAAAGAATCGGCGACGACGGCGATCCCGATGCTGCATACAGCCTGCGCTCGAATGATTTCTATCTTCCCTATCTCTCACTGAACACCCCCAGCGGAGCGAGGGCAACGAGCTCTGCAAGAAGCACCGATCGCTACGGCTACAGATCGCTCAGCAGGCTAGCCTTTGAGCCCGACGAACTTGCCGCACTCGCGTCCGCAGGCAAGCGCGCGCAGGAGCTCGGTGATCCCGCACTCGCCGTCGAGGCACGGAACGCGCTGCGCAAGCTGGCCTTCGATCTACCGATCGATCCCGATCACACCAACGGCGTCGACACGAAGCTCGACTCAGCTGGTGAGCGCATCGTACTTCCGCGCCCGGTGTCCAGCAGAGAAGTACTGCAATCGCTCGGCGATGCTCTCATCCGTCGCAAGACCGTTGAATTCAGCTACAACTCGATGAGCGCCGGAGTCGTGAGCGAGCGCACCGTCGAGCCATACGGTGTCTTCTTTCTCAACGGTCACTGGTATCTCGCCGCGCGCGAGGCCGACACGGACGGCGACACGGTCAAGAACTTTCGCGTGAGCAGAATCAACAATGCGCGCGTCAACACCAGACGATCGGAAAGCGCGGACTACAAGATCCCGGCATCGTTCAAACTCCGCGATCACGGACAATCACGTCAGGCCTGGGAACTCGGTGGTGGCGAGACCATCTCCGCAGTAGTCGATTTCATCGGTGACTCCGGCGCAACGGTCGCCGGCGCCGAGCTCGGCGCTCCGGAGGATGACATCCGTCACCTGCGGAGGTTTCGCGTGCGTCGCATGGATGCATTCGTTCGATGGCTGCTGTCATTTGGCGGCGAGGCAATTCCCCTACAGCCGCCAGAACTCGTGAATGCGTTTCACGAACAGATTGCGGCGACTCTCGCACTTTACGAATGAGCCGAGCAAGCAGGGTTTCCGGCGATGGTGCGCGCGACGCAGGGCCCGCTGCACAGGACACCGCCGCGGCTCAGCTCCGTCGCCTTCTGCACGTGATACCGCGCATCGCCGACGGTCGGGAGCATCCCATCTCGCGCCTTGCGCGCATCGCTGGTGTGGAGGACAATCGCCAGCTCATCGCGGATCTCGAATCACTTGTCGATCGCTTCGACATGCCCGGTGGGTTTGTCGAGGGTGTACAAGTGTGGATCGACGGCAAGACAGTCTCGGTGGTGAGCGATCATTTCCGCCGGCCGATGCGACTCACCATGCCGGAACTGTGCGCGCTGCAACTCGGACTCGCCGTGCTTCGATCCGAGCGTCCACCGGCTGAGCACGCCGTCTTCGAGCGCACACTCGAGCGTCTTCGCAGGATCATAACTGTGCTTCCGCAGAACAGGGCGCAGGAAGACATTCGCGCAGCGAGGCTCGATGCGCCTGGCGACAGGACGCACCTGGCGGCGATTCGAAAGGCACTCGGTGCTCAGCACAGGATTCGGCTCGAATATCGTGGGGGAAGCGCGCACAGATCGACGTGGCGCACCGTCTGTCCTTACGGAATACTCTTCGCGAGCGGAGCGTGGTACGTCGCGGCGCACTGCGACTCCAGCAACGGATTGCGTTTCTTTCGTCTCGACCGGATCGAAGCAACGGAGTCCACCGAAGAGCCGTACACCATCCCGCCTGAGTTCAGCCTCGATTCCATTGCCAGCAACGGGCAGGTTTTGGACGGGACGCCGATCACCACGATGCAGGTGCGCTACTCGGCCCGAATCGCGCGCTGGATCGCCGAGCGTGATGAGATGACGCTCGAGGGCGACGGCACGCTCGTCGTCGATCATCCGGTGCATGACGTCGAGTGGGCGATTCGGCACGTGCTGCAGTACGGGCCGGACGCGGAGATAGCAGCGCCGCCCGAGATGCGCGCGGAGATGGTACGGCGGCTGGTGACGATGCGGGACGGAGTGGGGACGGAGTAGGGACGGACTCCTGCATCCCCGCGATTATGGCGGCGTGATCGCCCCGAAACCCGATTGTCAGAGCCTCCACCGACATTCTGAGCGTACCGGCGGCTAGCCCTTGCACGGATTCTCCGATGTCGGGTGCGCCCGCTCCAGCCTCAGGGGTCTGCAATGAAGTTCTGTCTGTTCGGCCATGCGCGCTCACGGTCCAGTTCGCTGATTGTGGCGCTGACTACAGTTTCATTCTCTCTCGCGGTTCCGGCGATGGTTCGCGCGCAAGGTGTCGAGATTGGAACCGACGCTATTGTGCAGACATCGATTGGCAGCGCTCCAAGTGTGACGACGGTAGCTATTCCGGCTGCATACATGCGCGTCGGTTTCTATCCCAGCTCGCTCGTTTCGCTTGAGCCGCGCGTCGGATTGATCTCGGCCATCGGCGGTGGATCGAAGTCGACGATCTATGCGGCCTCGCTCAGCATGCTGCTCCACCTTTCACAAAGTCGGACAGGGATCGGACCGTATCTGCGCCCATTCGCCGGGATGACCGGGACGGCGGGCGATGTAAGCGCAACGCAGGCAAATGCGGGCGTCGGGCTTGGAGTCAATCTCCCGATCACAAACAGCCTCGCGACGCGCTTGGAGGCCAACTACGCGCACGCATTTTCCTCGAGTGACTTTGATAGTGCGAATGCGATCGGAGCCAGTATTGGCCTGTCGTATTTCATCCGCTGAGTTTGAGGAGCTTGCACCTCATCGCAGCCAATCATCACTTCAAACCGACAGCTACATGTCGCTTTACAGCTTCCATGCACGTCGGTGGCAGGCTGTAAAGCACGGTCACGCTCGAGTGTCCAGCACCGATGACGCACCGGCGTTCTGTTGGGGACCGCTGAGAAGCACCAGCGCACCAAGCCGGACAGCTTGTAATTCTGGCTCACCACCGGAGCCTGTTGCCGGCAAGCGAAGGCTGTGTCAAGGTGAATACGCGAACACATGCAACTACCGGGTATATGGGCCGGCTGTGCTAGCGCCCCACGATTCGGATTGCGCGGATCTTCTTGCGGTCATTGCCGGGACGGGTAATTTCGTCCGCACATCCACCCAGAGTTTCGCGCATGACGACGCAGGAATTCGCAGTCCTTCGCACTCAGCTTCAGATGTCGGACGACGAGCTGGCCAAACGCCTCGGTGTCAGATCACAGTTGATCGCAAAGTGGGGCGACGGCCGCATCCCGATCGCCGAGCGATTTGAAGACGCACTTCACGCGATCGAGTACGACACCCGCGCCGAAAGTGTGCTCGCGGCGAGTGGACTCCCGCATTGCTCGGTCGCAGACGATGTTCGCGCCAGGATTGCGAGCGGCGCCGCGCTGACGGGTGCAGAGGTCCGCAGCGCAACGCGGCACGTCCGCCGGTGTCCGACGTGTCAGGCGCGTGAGCGCCACGTGATCGATCACATCGGCGTACGGAAGACGGCGACACGCGGTAATATCATGACCAGGGTCGTGGGCCAGGCGCTCTCGTACGCCGATCTCCTGCCGGAGTGGGCGCGACCCGCCGCACTGGGCGCCGCGCTGCTGTTCGGGATAGTCGCTGTGCGCATCGTGATACCATTGCTGTTCATACTTGTACTCGGTCCGCACAGGTTAATTGGCGCTCTCCAGCTCTTGGGCGTGCCATTCATGGCGGCGCTTGGCGGCGCTGCAGGCGGGTTCGGCTATTCGTTCCTGGGCCGTCCACTGCGGAGCGTTCCAGTTGCGGGGCCATACCTGGCCGGTGTCGTCACGGTCTCGGCGTACATGGCTGCTCTGGAGTGGGTCTTCGGGAGACTCGGCAGCCCCATGATTACCGCCACGAGCGACCTCATCATCTTCCTCGGTGGATCTGTCTTCTTCGGATTGGTTATGGGGCGGATGTGGTTCCGGGCGGACGAGACCGCTGTCACGCAACGTGCAGCGGTGTAACCAGGAATGAACCCATAGTCGTCGCGGTCGCATCACCGACCGACAGCCGTCATCGACCCCGCGCCGAGTCCGTCTCCACTCCGTCCCGAGAGGCTGGTAATCAGCGGGCGCTCGCCGCACGAGAATGCTTGCACCGTCGGAATTGCGATATCCGCCCGTCGCGTTTCCCGGTGAATTATCCGGCTCGATAAAGCCTACCGCTGGGCGCCGCAGGACGCACCCGGCGCCATGCCACCCCTGGCCGGATAGAATATTGCCAATATACACGCTACCGGGTAAATTGATTCCGTGACGCCCAAGCAGATCATCTACTCCGATCATGCTGAACGACGTCTCACTACTCGTAGAATCACCAGACAGAACGTGCGGCGACTTCTCGCAACGGGGACGCGTACGATGGCACCTACTGCTAGCGGCGCACAGCGTTGGCAATGCACCGGGAAGCTGGATGACCATGACGCCGCCGTGATATTTATCGAGGACGCAACGACGATCCTGGTGGTGACCGTCATGTGGGATGATTAACAGACTTCCGAGAGAAGCGACCGATGAAACTCACATATGACCCGCAGGCCGACGCTCTCATGATCATCCTCGTTGAGCGCCGCACAAGAGCTGCTCAACGACATCTCGTCACCCGCGAAATCGCACCAGCCATGTACCTTGATCTGGATGCGCGCGGCAATCCCGTGTCCATCGAAATCCTCGATGCGAGCGCGCGCATCCCACGCAAGCAGCTCAACGCTCTCCCGTCACCAGCGCGAATCCTTTCGCTCGCACACGCGGCGAAGGAAAGCCGGCTCTCACCTGACACACTTCGGCGCCAGATCAACAACGGGCGGCTCAAGGCCACAAAACGGGGCCGAGATTGGGCAGTGTCGGCAACCGATCTTCTGAACTATCTGGAATCGCGGGACACTCGCGGACGACCATCGCGACTGGACCCGTCGGCCCGCTTCCAACTCGATCGTCGAAGGGTACTTTCCTCTTCATCCTGACAGGATCCTGGGTAAGCGGGGTGCGGTTATGATGGTGCCCCTCACCCCAATTCCGCCAGCAACTCCCTCAGCTCCCCCGCGCTCCCCGGCCGCCCACCCGGCTCCTTGTCCAGCAACCGCATTACCAGCCCCGACAACGGCAACGGCACACTCCCATCCCGCTCCGCGGGCGACACCGGCACTGTGTGCAGCACCTTCGCAATCAGCGCGATCGGTGACGCGCCCTCGAAGGGCAGCGCGCCGGTCAGGCACTCATATAGAACGACACCAACAGCGTACAGATCGCTCCGCGCGTCCACTTCCTCGGCGAGTAGTTGCTCCGGCGCCATGTACGCCGGTGTTCCTATCACCATGCCGGCCTGGGTCAGTGTGCTGGTGTGTTGCGCCAGGCGCGCGATTCCGAAGTCCATCACCTTGAGCACGCCGTCAGGGTCCAGCAGCATGTTCTGCGGCTTGATGTCGCGATGGATCACGCCCTGGCCGTGCGCGACCTCCAGCGATGCCGCGAGCTGCTGCGCAATGCCGAGTGTCGATGGCACGCTCAGATGCCCGCGCATGTCGATCAGCTCGCGGACCGTGATTCCCTCGACGTACTCCATCGTTACGTAGTACGCGCCGTCGTGCTCGCCAAGATCGTGGGTGCGCACAACGTTCCGATGCGAGATGCGCCGCGCAAGTCTGATCTCCGTCTTGAAGCGCTCCACTACGGTCGGATCGTCGCTCATCGCGTTGCTGCGCAACGTCTTGATCGCAACGTCCTCGGCGAGCTCCCGATCGCGCGCCTTGTATACCATCCCCATTCCGCCGCGGCCGACCACCCGCGTGATCTGATACCGGTTCGCGAACAGCTCGCCCGGTATCAGCGCGCCGTCGTCCGGCTCCTGTGTGTCGCCTGTGGCGGCGGCCGATCGCTTCGCTTCGTCCATTTCGCGACGAAGATTCGTCACGTGATCCTGCAGCCGCTGCTCGCGCGCTTTCACTCCGACCGCCATCGAGTCGAACACGCGAGCAAGCCTCCCAAGCGCATCGCCGCGCTCCGCGACCTGCGCCAACGACCCCGCAGCGTATACCCCACGCTCAACCGCGGTCGCGGCCTCGGCGACTCGCTCCACCTGGCGCAGGTAGTCCACTTCCAGATTGCGCAGTCGCTTCTTCTCTATGGATGCACCGACGCGCGCGCGCAGGATCACCTGATCGAATGGCTTGGGAAGAAAGTCGTCCGCACCTGCCTCGATGCAGGCGGCGATCGTGGACAGATCGTCCGCAGCGGATATCATCACTACCGGAATGTCACGCGTCGCCGGATCCTGCTTGATGCGGCGCAGCACTTCCCGACCGTCCATTCCCGGCATCCGAACGTCGAGCAGCACGACGTCGCACGAAGCTCGCTGCACGATCTCCAGCGCCTTCGCGCCATCTCCTGCAGATACGACTGTATAGCCCTGACGCTCCAGATGCCGCTCGAGCACTGCACGGTTGTTCGGCTCGTCATCCACTATCAGGATCGTTCCGCGTCCCTCCGGCGAAATAGTTTCCGTCGCGGGAACCTCTCGCTCAAGCGTCGCAGCGGGCTCGATCGACGCGCTACGCTTCGCTGCAACCAGCTGCTCGGTCGCATTACGGATCTTCCGCACGTCAGCCGAAAATTCCTCGTCGACGGTAGCATGATCCTGCGGGGTGAGCAGTGCGGCCATCGATTCCATGATCCGCGCGTGCGGCTCGCGCAACCTGTCGTACAACGCATCCACATCCCGCTGCGTCACATCGTGACCACCAGGCGAGAGCGATGCGTTGATCATCTCCAGTGCATCCCGCACCGCGCGCAACGACTCCTCCAGCCGCTCGCGCCGCGCTGCATGATCGGGACCTTCCGCATCCTCGAGCAGTAGCTCACAGTAGCCGACTATGTGATTCACAGGCGTGCGCATGTCGTGACGCAGTGTCGCCACTTCATCCGCGGACAGCGTGCGCAGTTGCGCCTGCTCACCCACTTCCGTCACGCTACGCCAAGCAGTGTGTTCATCTTGAGCAGCAGCCGGTCGATCTCTACTGGCTTCGTATCGTAGTCGCTGCATCCGGCATCCATGGCCTTGTCCCGATCGCCTGACATCGCATGCGCGGTGAGCGCAATTATCGGAATGGTCTGCGTCTCCGGTGCGGCGCGCAGCTGCCGTGTCGCTTCCCAGCCGTCGATGACGGGGAGGCTCATGTCCATCAGGACTATATCATACGCGCCACTCCGCGCCATCTCCACGCCCTGCGCCCCGTCGAGTGCCATGTCGACCTCGAAACCTTTCTTCCGAAGTCTGCGCGACAACATGTCGCGATTCATCTCGTTGTCCTCCACCAGCAGCACCCTGGACATCAACGCGTCTCCCCGCTCTGCGTGCTTCGTCTGATGCGATTGCCGAGCTGGGAGGCGATCTCCGAGAGCAGCTCGTCGCGCGAGTAATTTCCCTTCTGCAACACTGTCGTCACCTGTCCGTTGAGTTTGCTGCGCTCTGCGGCTGTCAGCTCCTTTGCCGTTACCACAATCACGGGAACGGTACTCGCGCGCGGCAGTGACCGGATCTCGGACAGAAACTCGAAGCCGTCCATCTCCGGCATCATGAGATCGAGCAGAATTATCGCTGGATCCTCGACGTCCATCCGCGCGAGCGCCTCGCGGCCGTTCGCGGCCACTCTCACCTGCCATCCCTCGGCTCCGAGCGTGCGCCGCAACAGATCGCTCGCAGACGGGTCGTCCTCCACCACGAGGACCGATCCGCCCTCTCCAATCGGCCGGTACTTAGCGAGCACTCGGCGCAACTGCTCGCGGTCGATGGGCTTGGTCAGATACTCCGAAGCGCCAAGTGCGAAGCCGGCTCGCTTGTCGTCCACTATCGTGAGCATGATGACGGGCACGTCGCACAGCTCCGGGTCCGCCTTGAGCGCGGCCAGCACCGACCAGCCATCCATCCCGGGCATCATCACATCGAGCGTGATGGCATCCGGCCGGGTCTCGCGCGCGGCGCGCAGCCCCGCCTCTCCAGTCGCTGCCTCGTCGACGGTCAATCCTTCGCGCAGCAGGAACCTGCGCATCAACGAGCGCACCGACGCCTCGTCATCGATCACGAGTACTCTGCCGGCACTCTGCGCGACGTCGCTCGCCGCGACCGGTGTCTCCGCCGGCGTGCTCTCGCCCACACTGGCGGGCAGACGAACTGTGAATGTCGATCCGCGGCCGTGCTCGCTCTCCACGGTAATAGTGCCGCCCATCATCTCGCAGAAGCGTCGCGATATTGCGAGGCCGAGTCCGGTACCGCCGAACCGACGCGTTGTCGACGCCTCGGCCTGCGAAAATGCTTCGAACAGCTTGGCCTGTTGCGCATCGGTCATTCCGATCCCGGTATCCGAAACACGGAACGTGTATTCGTCCCGGCCACCTTGAGCGGTACGCGCACGCGTTACGTCGAGACGCACGGTTCCGTGATCGGTGAACTTGGACGCGTTGGACAGAAGATTGAGAAGCGTCTGCCGCACCTTGATCATGTCGGCTCGCATCGCGCCGAGCCCGGGCGCACAGTTTACTTCGAGGTGATTTCCGTTCTGTGCGATAAGCGGCTCGACGGTCGTCACGACGTCGTCAACGGTTGCGCGCACGTCGAACGTCTCGAGGTACAACTCCATCTTGCCTGCCTCGATCTTCGACAGATCGAGCACGTCGTTTATCAGCGCGAGCAGATGCTTGCCGGATGACCGGATCTTCGCAAGATCAGCGATGTAGGCGGTGTCGCCATTCTCCTCCGCGTCTTCCTTCAGCATCTCGCTGTAGCCGATGATGGCGTTGAGCGGAGTGCGCAGCTCGTGACTCATGTTCGCGAGGAACCTGCTCTTGGCCTGATTCGCTGATTCTGCTTCGCGCTTGGCACTCAACAGATCGGTGACGTCGTGGTACAGAGCCATGATCCCGACATTCTTTCCCTCGACTGCGACCGGCACGCCAGCCAGCTCCACGTCCAGCAGCGAGCCATCCTTGCGGCGACGCTTGCCGATCCCTCTCGCCGTGCGATGCGTTGCCTGACTCGTGTACGCCTTCGCCTCGGCTTGTGTCTCCGCCGTGTTGATCAGGTCGTCCAGATCGCGGCCGACGCCTTCCTCCTGCGTGTATCCGAACAATTTCTCGAAGGCGGGATTGAATGACGTGATGCGTCCGTTGGTTTCGAGCGTCACGATTGCAACGGGACTGTTAACCACGACGGTCTCGAAATACTCCTTCTGCCGTTGTGCTTCGGTGTACAGTCGCGCGTTCTCGATCGCGATTGCGGCTTGTGGCGCGAAGAGATTCAACAACCGCAGATCGTCGGCGCCGAACTGTCGCGCCGGGTCCGAGTGCACGCTCGCAATCGCGCCAACGAGTCGCTTACCGATCAGCAACGGTGCAGCCATCACTGCGCGCACGGTACTGCGCACGTCGGAATAGCTTCGTGAACGGCCCGACCATTCGTCATATTCCGGAATGATCAACGGTTCGTGCGTCACGGCGACGGTACCCATGGCGCCTTCACCGAGTCCAAGACGGACGCCGGTGGAATCCTTGCCGATATGATGGCTCGCGACGATCACGAGCTCGCGCGTCTGCTCGTCGTAGATCGCGAGCTCGCCACCTGTGACGCCGAGCAGCGTGACGGCGCGCTCGAGCACGGCCTGGAGGAGTTTTGAGAGCTCACGCTCCGACGACAGATCGGCCATCGTGTCGAGCAGTGCCTTCTGTTCATCCGCGCGTCTGCGCTCACTGACCAGCAACCTCGCGCGTCCGATCGCGAGACTTGCGAAGTCGGCCACCGCGCTGAGCACCTTGAAGTCGGACGGCGTGAACGCATTCGGCTCGGCGCTTTCCACCACCAGCACACCGATCACCTGGCCATCGATGTGCAGTGGGACGTCCACCTCCGACCCGCTGTTGAGGCTGGGCAGATAGCTGCGCTCGCCCGCGACGGCGGCGGTGTAATGGAGCTTCGCGTCCTTCACCGCACGATCGCTCAGCCCCTGGCCGGGATGTACGCGCCAGGCCTTGGGAACATCCGGCCAGCCGATGCTGGCACGGAGCACGCGGTCACCCGTTTCATCCAGGAGAAAGGCGCCGAGGAAGTCGTAGCCCAGCGCTTCGTCATGGAGACCGTCGACCAGGCGCTGGCAAACCTGCGCTTCGTCAGTAGCCGCTACAAGATCGACGGCCAGCCGCAGCAGCGCGGCCTGTCGATGTGCAAGAGTCCCACGTCGCGGCGTCCTGCGAGCCGCGGATTTAGAAGACACCTGGCGCATGGCGCTCTGTCCTCTTGCTTGTGAAACTGCCGGGTCCGACCGGTCAAGTATGCGGGCGGGACGTGGCCAACGCTACAGGGAAAAACGAATTGTGTTCGGCCACCCGTGCGGGATGGCTCCGCCGCCTGCCGGCGGCCCCCATAATGCCGTAATGTTACCTGCCGGGGATGCCCAACGCGCGCTCGGCCAATCAGTGACCGGGCAACTACGATGACAGCGAACATGCTCCACAACCTGCCTCTCGCGCGGCGCCACGCCGTCGCCATTCTCACATCGATGGCCCTGGCGCTCACCGGCCTCCCCGTCGGCGCTCAGTCCTCCAGCGTCGGTTCGTTCGCGGAAGCGGCCGCACGCGCCGCGGCCACTGCCGGTGCGGGTTTCACCCGTCGATCGTCGCTCCAGCAGATGTACAACGGCACCGCTGTTCGGCCGTTCTGGACCGCGAACGGTCGTCCCACGCGGCAGGCCATGGCAGTAATCGGCATCCTCGGCGACGTCGCCACACGCGGCCTCGACGCGCACGATTACGCGTCCACCGAGCTTGCCACGATGGCCGGCGCGCTCGACGGACGCAGCGACTCGACTCAACTGGCCCGGTTCGATGTCGCGCTATCACGCTCGGTGGTCCAGTTGCTCGGCGATCTGCACGAAGGGCGCACGGATCCGAGCAGGCTGGGTTTTCATCTCCCTCCGTCGCACAGCAATCTGAATCTCGCAGCAATGGCGGTCGACGTAAGTACCGCCCCGGATCCGAACGTCGTGATGACATCCGCCGAGCCGGTGTATACCGGCTACAAGGCCCTCGAAACGACACTCGCGCGATACAGAACACTTGCCGCGGACACGAGTCTCAAGGCGCCGCCGCCAGCTACTCGCACGCTGCACGTTGGCGACAGCTATGCCGGTGCTGAAACACTTCGGCGGCTGCTCGTGGCACTTGGAGACCTGTCGTCGAGCGCCGCGGACGCGGACGCGGCGCAGGGTGCGCAGTACACCACGACTCTGTCGACGGCAGTGGCTGCATTCCAACGCCGGCACGGACTGGTTGCTGACGGCGTCGCGGGACCTGCGACGATGCGGGCGTTGCGGGTTCCTCTCGTACACCGTGTGCAGCAGATCGAACTGACGCTCGAACGATGGCGCTGGCTCCCGGACAGCGTGCCTCCTCGCTACGCCGTGGTCAACATCCCGGGATTTCGACTGTACCTCTTTGAAAATGACCGGTACGCGTCGAAGCCCGAGATTCGCATGAACGTCATCGTCGGCCGTGCAGGTCGCAGGGCAACGCCGATCTTCACTGGCACGATGAACCAGGTCGTCGTTCGTCCCTACTGGGATGTGCCGCCCAGCATAGCGCGCAACGAAATCATTCCAGCGACTCGGCGCCGCTGGGGCTACTTCGCCGACCAGAATCTCGAGATCGTCAGCGGTGGCGACGTCGGTGCCAGCGTGTACCCCCTGAGTTCGGCGAATCTCTCGCGCGTTGCATCGGGATCGCTGCGAATCAGGCAGCGGCCGGGGCCGAACAATTCATTGGGGCTCATCAAATTTCTCTTTCCCAACGAGTTCAACGTGTACCTGCACGATACGCCAGCGCAGGCGTTGTTCTCGCAGTCGCAGCGCGATTTCAGTCACGGCTGCATCCGCGTCCAGGATCCACTGTCTCTCGCCGAGTTCGTACTTCGCAATCAGGACGACTGGAACCGCAGCTCCATAGATAGCGCAATGCACGGGACGAAGACGATGCGCATATCCGTGTCACGTCCAGTAGCGGTCTACGTTCTGTACCAGACTGCGGTCGTTGCTCCGGAGGGTACCGTGTATTTCTACGATGATCTCTACGGACACGATGCGACGTTGGCGCAAACGCTGGCACGGAGTCGTCCACGGGTACAGTGACGCGCCGGTTCTGCTGCATGTTCTGTGCGGCCCAACACTACCTACGCGGCTCGCATCGGCCGGATTTTCGATAACGCCTTCACCGTCTTGCCAGCCCGGGCTACGTGATAGATATCACACCGAAGCTGCGCGTTGAGCCAGCTCTGCGCACTGACGCCAAAAAACTTCTCGAGGCGAAGTGCGGTATCAACGGTCATATTTCTCTTGCCGTGGACGAGTTCATTGAGCCGCGCATAAGTCACGCCAATCGATTTCGCGAGCTGTACCTGCGAAATCCCGAGCGGCTTTAGATAGTCGCCGAGGAGAATCTCTCCGGGATGCTGAGGCTCTCGCTCTTTTGGTACGCGAATCATGAATCAATTCCTCTGTGGTGTACCATCCAATGCATCGATACGTGCGTCGGGAATAAAATGACGACGCTTACGTCAGTAGTGATAGTCCACGATCTGGACATCGCTTGCTCCATCATCCGTCCATACAAAGCAGATGCGATATCGGTCGTTGATCCGAATGCTGTGCTGTCCAGCGCGATCGCCCTTGAGCAATTCCAGACGATTGCCGGGTGGAATACGCAGGTCCTCCAATCGCACCGCGTCGTCGATTCGGTCGAGCTTGTCTCCGGCAGTGCGAGCTAACTCTTCGGGGCACGTCTTCCGAGCTGCCTTGGTTGAAAATCCATTGAAAACGTCTTCCGTACCGCGATTATGAAATGAGCGGATCACACATGGGTTCTCTGGTCCTACCTGTTTGCCTGTATTGTATATCGATATACGATATATTGCAAGGGACATAAGTATCCCTGTTTTTGGCTGCTCGCCACGGACAGGGAACATCAGTCAGTATACGGACAATGGTCGTTCCCTATAGTACCGTATCCGTACCGGCGACATCCAATACCACACGCCGCGACGGGGTATCACTGAACGGCTCCACCATGCATTCGCTCGACACATTAGACTTCCATCATGGCCATCATCTCACGTGGCTTCCGCAGCCGGCGGCCTCCTGTGGATCCCGACCGCGTTCCGCCGGGCCAGTACGTGACGAACGACTTTCCGGTTCTGTCGGCCGGCCCTACGCCGCACACTCCGCTCGACAAGTGGACGTTCACGATCCGCGGCCTCGTCGACACACCGAAATCGTGGACCTGGGACGAGCTCGCCCAACTCCCGCACGAGGACGTGAAGGTCGACATCCACTGCGTCACCAAGTGGACCAAGCTCGACACCATGTGGTCAGGCGTCGCGATCGATACGCTGTTGGACGGAATCGACATCAGTAGATCGACGCACGTCACGGCATTCTGCGACGGTGGCTACACCACGAACGTCCCGCTCGCGGATCTCGTCAACGGACAGGCGTGGATTGCAATCGGCTACGACGGAGCGCCGCTGCACCCGGAACACGGCGGACCCGCGCGTCTGCTCGTGCCGCATCTCTACTTCTGGAAGAGCGCCAAGTGGGTGCGTGGACTCGAGCTGCGCGATCACGACGTTCCCGGATTCTGGGAAGTGAACGGCTACCACGACTACGGAGATCCATGGAAGGAGCAGCGCTACCAGGGCGACTGATCTGGCGCTCGGCGCGCGTCGTCGAGATAATCGAAGAGACGCCGCGCGTGCGCACGCTTCTGCTGGACTGCCCGGACTGGCCTGGCCATCTCGCAGGCCAGCACGTGGACGTGCGGCTGACTGCGGAGGACGGCTACCAGGCGGAGCGCAGTTATTCCATCGCGTCAGCGCCTGCCGATGAAGTACTCGCGCTTACCGTTGAGCGCATCGACGACGGCGAGGTATCACCGTATCTCGTAGGCGAGCTGCGCGTGGGGGACGAGATGGAGCTGCGCGGACCGATCGGCGGCTATTTCGTATGGAGCAAGATGCGTGGTGGTCCGCTGCTCCTGCTGGCCGGTGGATCCGGCATCGTGCCATTGCGCTGCATCATGCGCCAGCATGCAGCGGTGATGAGCGACGCTCCGGTCAAGTTGCTGTACTCGGTGCGCTCGCAAGGGGAAATCATATATCGCAACGAGCTGGATCAGTTCGCGCGCAACGGAGTCGAAGTGATCTACACGCTCACCCGCGAGTGGCCCCCCGAATGGACAGGATACCATCGCCGCATCGACGGCGACATGCTGCGCGAGATCGCATGGCCCGCCAGCGATCGTCCACTCGCGTATGTCTGCGGACCTACCGCGTTCGTCGAGCGCGCAGCGAGCGAGCTGGTGGCATTGGAGTACGAGCCGGACAGAATCAAGACTGAGCGATTCGGTCCAACCAACGACAGCACGATCGTCGACCGATCGGCGCGCGATAACACATCACCAATCACATGAGTCGCTGACGCAACGAGTGCAGCCCGCGGATTCCCGAAGGCTGCACTCGTTTCGTTTCAAAGCAGCATCAATGCCCGCGCGGCCACCCGTGATTCTGCTGGTTCGATTGGTCGTTGTCGGGGAGAGTCTTGCCAGTGCGGCTCGACTGACTCGACTGATTCGGCTGATTCGACGTCGTTGGAAGTGTCTTCCCGGACTGCGCGTGACCGCTCTGATATCCACCGTTTGGTGTTACACGATCGGGATAACGTTGCCGAGTCGGATAGCTGGTGGAGCGCTGTGGAGCGGGTAGCTCCTTTCCACCCTGCACACCGCGGTCACCGTACACCGGATCGCGATACACCGGCTCGCGATACACGGGCTCGCGATACACCGGCTCGCGATACACGGGTTGATATACCGGTTGCTGGACGATCACCGTCTGCGGATACGTGTTGTATCGACCGTAATTGCCGTACTGTCCATCCCGATCGTAGCCGCCGTAGTTGCCGTAGCGGCCGTAGTTGCCATCCGGCTGCCAGAATGCTGCTACGTCATACGCTCCAGCGCCGCCCTGCTCGTCACGAATGCGGACCACGGTCGTGTATCCGTTCTGCGCCGTGGGCTGCTCGATGACGTCGGCCCTGCCGCGTCCCTCGCGCATCTGCACAGTCACGTAGCCGTCGACCGGCGGAAGCGCGCTCATCGCTCGCGTGTTGTCGTAACCGGTCATCTCGCGCGGCCCCATCGCCATCACGGAAGTGCGGCCACCCTGCATCTGAACGCGGATCTCCTGATCCACATTGCCACGCCACTCGAACAGCTCGCGCTGAGTCGAGCGCTGCGCGTTCGCGGGGGCGGATATTGTCAGCGCCGCGAGTGGGATTGCGGCAACGTTTGCTACTCTGAGAACGGAACCAACGAATCCTGCCTTCATGACAACCTCCTGTTGTCTTGCACGCTCTCGTTCAGAGTCGTGCTCATTCATCCACACGATTGGACGTGGACGACTGCGCTTGCGTTAAGGTATTCCCAGTCATTTTGAGAGTGAAAATCGGCTCCTGGCTGTCATGAAGATGACATTTTATTCACGCATGATTGCCTGTGTCGCGTCCGCACCGTCCGTGCGTTTGCGCTGGTCGCGCGACTTTGGCATGCAAGGCGCATAGGATGCGCACAAGGCGCCTTCACATTCGACCGCGTGCCGCGTCCAATCAACAGACACAACTCGAGAGGATGATTTCCATGCGCTTTCGCACATTCAGTTTCGTCGCAGCGGTTGCACTGCTGGCGGCTTCCGTGGCCTGCACCGACAACACGTCACCGACCAACAGGTCGGCGGGCGGGACATATGACCTTCAAACGGTGAACGGGACGTCGCTGCCGTATTCGTACAACACGAGCTCGGGTACGCTCACGATCGAGAGCGACATCTATACGCTCAACAACGACGGCACGTACAACGAAGCGATCAACGAGACCATCTCCAACGGTTTCAGCAATACACCGACCAGCGACGCAGAGGCTGGAACGTGGTATCAGAGCGGGAACGCTGTCGTGTTCTCGCCAAACTACAGCACGCAGAACAACTACACGCAATACACCGGCGCGCTCTCAGCCAGCGGAACATTCAGCCACAGCTCGATAACGTTCTCGTACAACGGAGTGGTGTGGGTGTACAACCACACATGATGACGCGCAGCTCGTTACGCCTGGATCATCGGCACCCCATATATCGCCAACCTTCGATCCGCAGTGACGAGCGTGCACCCTTCCACGCTCGCCTGCGCGATCAGCATGCGATCGAAGGGGTCGCGGTGATGAAGCGGTAATGCAGAGGTGGCAGCTGCGTGCGCGAGCGTTACAGGAAGCTCCTTGAAGTTGTTGAAGACAAGGATGTCACCGAAACTCTGCGGAAATGCGAGCTTGCCTAGAGAACGCTTGATCTCAGCCTCCCACGCAGATGCGGCACTGACGTACACGTCGTCCGCTGCGCGAATAGCCACCCGTACTCGCTCTGCGAGCTTGCCAAGGTCGCCCTGCCACCACAGCAGAACGTTCGTATCGAGGAGAAGCTTCACTTCTCTTCGATTTCTTCAGTGTTGTCGCTGGGCGGCTGGAGCACATCGTCCTCGCTTCCCTCAAAGGCAGCAAGGATGTCCTCCGGAAGCGGGTCGTCGAAGTCATCCGCAATCCAGATTCTCCCCTTCCACTGGCCAGGCTCACGTACCGGCCGGGACTCCTTGGCTAGCGGCACCAGGCGCGCCATGGGCTCGCCGGCGTTCGCGATGATGATCTCGCGGCCGGCCGCGGCCTCCTTCACGAGCTGCGAAAGATGTGTCTTGGCCTCGTATAGATTCACCTGCTTGGGCGTGCTCTCAGGCATCGGTCCTCCCGAGTGAAAGTTAGGCTCGAATGCCGACTTGGTCAAGTTGGTTGGTCTATCTGGTCAGCCGCGCTGCGACCTTTCGCCGAGCTCGGCCAGGCGTCGATCCAGAAAGCGCTGCTCCTGCAACTGAGTCGCAAGGCTTCGCGCGGTCTTGTAAGAGATGATTGCTTCGTCCTTGCGATCTGCGCGCAACAACAGCGCGCCCCGCGCCGAATGCGCGAGATAGTACCCCGCAAGCTCCCCGTGCTGCATCAGACTGTCGATCAGCTCCAGTCCACGCGTCTCGCCATCCCGCATCGCGATCGCCACCGCTCGGTTCAGCTCGACCACCGGCGATTCGTGAATCCGGAGGAGCACGTCGTACAGTCCTACGATCTCGCCCCAGTCGGTCTCCGCCGCCGTTCTCGCCTCTGCGTGCACAGCTGCGATCGCCGCCTGCAACGCGTAGGGCCCGACCCTTCGCGATGCGAGCGCGCGCGTGGTGAGCGTGATCCCTTCGCGAATCTTCGCCTGGTCCCAGAGTGTGCGGTCCTGATCGTCCAGCAGAATCGGCTCACCGTCACCAGCGATGCGTGCGGCCCGTCGCGAGTCGTGCAACAACATGAGCGCGAGCAGCCCATCCACCTCCGAATCTTCATGAAGCTCGGCGAGCATCCGCGCAAGACGAATCGACTCCGCGCACATGTCCGCGCGCGTCAGCTCGTCACCGAACGTCGCTGAATAGCCTTCGTTGAAGATCAGATAGATGACCGCGAGCACGGCGTCGATTCGCTCCGGCAACTCGGCCTGCCCCGGAATCTCATACGGAATTCGCGCGTCCCTGATCTTGTTCTTCGCGCGCACTATGCGTTGCGCAAGCGTCGGAGCCGGTACGAGAAAGGCGCGCGCGATCTCTTCCGTCGTGAGTCCGCCCACGGTTCTGAGTGTAAGCGCAACCTGTGCCTCGATTGCGAGCGCCGGGTGACAGCACGCGAAGATTAGTCGCAGTCTGTCGTCGGGAATCTCATCGTCATCGCCACCGTGAACGCTGATCGGGACGTGCGATTCCAGCTCCGCTGCTATCTCTGCGTGCCTCGCGTCGAACCTCGCACGACGCCTGATGTGATCTATCGCGCGAAAGCGTCCGGCACTTACCAGCCAGGCGCGAGGATTCGCCGGCACGCCATCGACTGGCCATTGCTCCAGCGCCGCCGCAAAAGCGTCGTGCAATGCTTCTTCCGCGACGTCGAAGTCACCGAGCAACCGAACGAGTGTTGCCAGGACGCGGCGCGAGTCGGACCGGTAAGTGCTCTCCACAAGCTCTCGCGCACGCGTCGAAGCATCTGTCATTGCATTCGAGCCAGTATCAGCTGTTGAATACCATGATGGGCCGTACTTCCACCGAGCCAAGTTTGGCGCCTGGAATTCTGCCTGCGACCTGCAGTGCGTCGTTCAGATCCTTGGCCTCGATCAGATAATATCCGCCGAGCTGCTCCTTCGTTTCGGCGAACGGACCGTCGGATGTGATCGTCTTCCCGTTGCGAACGCGGATCGTCGTGGCCGACGACGTTGGCTGGAGCGCGTTACCGCCGATGAAATGCCCGCTGGCCTTGATGTCCTCGCCGAATGCGTTGTACTCTCCCATCACCTTGCCCATCTCGTCCGGCGACATCTTTTGCCAGAGCGATTCCTCGTCGTAGATCAAGCAGAGGTACTTCATAATTCGCCTCACTGAAAGGGTGGTTTCCTGCATCTTCGTCCGGTAGTCGAGCGGCTCGGCACAAAATCGACAGTTGGGAAAAAAAACAGTTGTTACGCCCATCTAGCCCCAGTCAACGGCAGATAGATTTCACAAAACCTGCTTCATTGCATCCATTTCGCCGAGAGAACGATGACAGTAATCATCCGTACAGCCGCCGCCGCCGCCGCCGCATTGCTATTCACCGCCACGGCAGTCTCTGGCGCACAGACCACTACGCAGCTTGGCACGGGCGGCGGCGGCAGTCCGCACGTCAAGACGGACTGGACGATCGGTACTGCACACATCTCGATCTCGTATGGCCGCCCTTCGTTGAAGGGCCGCGCCGAGGCGACGTTGATGCCAACTGGCAGGCCATGGCGTACCGGCGCGGATGAAGCGACGGTGCTCACCACGGACAGGAGACTCACCTTCGGATCTGTCGCGCTCGCACCCGGAAGCTACACCATCAATACAGTGCCGGGAGCAGCGTCGTGGCAGCTGGTACTGGGCAAGCTGGGCAGTCCCAAGCAGTGGGGAATACCGTATAAGAAGGAGCTGGAGATCGGCCGCGCCGCGATGGTACTTGGCAAGACCGCGGCGCCGGTCGAGCAGCTGACCATTTCCATCGATCCCGACAGATCCGGAAGTGGCGGAGTTCTCCGCATCGAGTGGGGAAGTACGAGCGCGGCGACGATGTTCACAGTCGGATCGTAAACAGGATCGGCGCACCCGCCGCAGCGTTACGCCATCATGGCGCGGCTGCGGCCGCGCCCTTGATCCCTTTCGCAAGCTTATCGCCGATTCCCATTGCAATGAGGCCCACGAAAAGGTGCAGTACCTGGATCACCCAGTGCGCCGATCCCTGCATCAGTGTTCGCTGCGTCATGCCGAGCGCAAGGACCACGATTCCCCAGATGAAGCCAAGCGCAATGAGGCCACCTGATTGATGGGCAGCTATGGCGACGCCGGCGAGAACCCAGAGCGCGATCACGAACAGCAAGCCGATCAGCATGTGTGCGTTCACCAGCTGCAGCGCATGGCCGCTCCAGAAGAACAGGCCCAGTATGATCAGTATCAAACCGAACAGACGCACGACAATCTGCGCCACTGCGGTAGTCGTCCTCATCAATTGATTCTCCTCTTGGTCGACGCGGGACTGCAAACTCTCGGGGAACGATGGTGCAGATACTTTGGCTACGTCAAGTATCTGGCCGGGTCAATTATCGCGAATCTTCCGGAAGTGACCCGGAATGTGGTGTCGATGCATCTCCGAGCATATAACTACACATAACCATACAGACACACACATGCCGATCCATTCCGAGTTCTTCTTCTGTGCCTCGGCGTTCATACTGGGAGTCGTAGCCGGAATGCGCAGCATGATGGCGCCGGCGGTACTGGCGCTGACGCTATGGCGTCGTCCGGAATACGTCCCCGCCAGTTCGCCGGTGCACTGGCTTGCGGTCTTTCCCGTCGCTGTAGTCCTTGGCATCGCGGCACTGGGCGAGCTTGTAGCCGACAAGCTGCCGATGACACCAAACCGTACCGCGCTCGGGCCATTTGTATTCAGGCTCGTGACCGGCTCGATCACGGGGGCTGCGCTGGTGCAGGTCGGGGGAATCAATCCCTGGGCCGGAGCGGCATGCGGCGCGGTCGGCGCGATTGCCGGGACGTTCGGAATGTTTCACGCACGCAAGTTTGCCGGACGCGTTACCGGAATCAGCGATCCATACATCGGCGCGATCGAGGATGTGGTTGCGATCGCGATCGCAGCGACGGTCGTTGCGCGGCTTGTGGCGTGATGGCGTGCGGATTCATCCGCGGTTCATCCAATTCCGATCTCACCTGAAGGGGCCAGGCGCGGATTCATCCGCGCCCTACTACAACTACAACGGCCTCGGCGAAACGGGCGGCGCCAGATGTGGTGTGCGAGAAGAACAGCGACGGCTCCAGCATCTCGAGCTCGAGCAGCACGAAGCCGGCATCGGTTTCGATTCCATCCACGCGCGCGTACAGCCACGGCGACGGCGCGACATCCAGCACGCGCCGCGCGGCGCGTACGACTTCACCGTCCGGCTGGTCGGTGATCGATCGGCCGCCAAATCCGGTCTGGACACGAAAATCTCCTTCGGTTGGCATCTTCCGCACCGCGTGACTGAAGTCGCCATCGATGAACATCAGCGACCACTCGCCTCGCGTCTGAATCTCCGGCATGAACGGTTGCACCATTACATCACCGGCATCGAGTGACTCGGCGAATTGCGCGCCGACGTCGAGCACCGTTGCGTGCGACACGCGCCATGTACGGGTCGCGGCCGCCGAGATCACCGGCTTCACGACCGCATCCATCCATCCGCGCTCCGCAAGCAGTCCGCCGAGGTCGGGCTTGGTGCCCTTTTCGAGCCATTCGGTTGGAACGGTGGCCACGCCCGCCCGCTCCAGATCACGGAGATACGTCTTTTCCATGTTCCAGCGTAGCACCGCTGCCGGATTCCACATCGGAGCGCCGGCGGCCTCGAGCGCATCGATCCATGCCCGAAATTCCGCGGCGCGATGGTGGTAATCCCAGGTCGAGCGAATGATTATCGCGTCAAAAGCGGCCCAATCGACCGATGGGTCGTTCCATATCGCAGCGGCGACCCGAGCACGACGTCTTTCCAGCTGGGCGACCGCGAGCCGGTCATCCGGTGTCAGGTCCGGGTGAGCGGTTGAAGTAACGAATGCAATGTTCACCAGACAATGATTTCATGATGCCGCTCCAGGAACAAGTGCCGGGAGCAAGTGCCGGGAGCAAGTCTCGGGGCAAGTGCGAAGTGCGCGCCGATTGTCCATATTTTACGCGGACGAATTCACCGTAGCTCTCGTTGCCGTTTCAGTGCCCGAATATCGGCGACAAACTGGCAAAATCATCGCTGGATCTGAGGCAGGAATGAAAAGACTCGCTCTTGTAGTCGCTGTGGTATTGGGATCGGTCGCCCCACAACTCACCAACGCTCAGACCGCCCAGGACGTCGCACGCTGGCAGAAGGAGGCGCAGAGCGTCACGATCACCAGGGACGACTGGGGGATCGCGCACGTCCGCGGGAAGACCGACGCGGATGCTGTCTTCGGGATGATCTACGCGCAGGCGGAGGACGATTTCAATCGCGTCGAGACGAATTACCTGAATTCGATGGGACGTCTCGCCGAAGCGGAAGGCGAGTCGGCGATCTATCAGGATCTTCGCATGAAGCTTTTCATCGACCCTGATTCGATGAAGACGCTGTATGCGTCGAGTCCCGAGTGGCTCAAGAAGCTGATGAACTCCTGGGCTGACGGCCTCAACTATTATATGTACAAGCATCCCGACGTGAAGCCGCGCGCGATCAAGCGCTACGAGCCGTGGATGGCGCTGTCGTTCAGCGAAGGGAGCATCGGCGGCGACATCGAGCGCGTGAACCTCAAGCAGTTGCAGGCATTCTACGGTGGTGGTCCGGTGACCGCCGAGCCGGCGTCGGGTGTTCTGCCGCCACCCGAGCCGGGCGGATCGAATGGAATGGCGGTTGCTCCGTCGAATACGAGAGATCATCATGCGCTGTTGTTGATCAACCCTCACACGTCGTTCTTCTTCCGGTCTGAATTGCAGATGACGAGCGATGAGGGACTCAACGCGTACGGTGCAGTGACGTGGGGCCAGTTCTTCGTGTACCAGGGCTTCAACACGCGCGTCGGCTGGATGCATACGTCCAGCGCAGTGAACGCCGTGTCGGAGTTTCTCGAGACCGTCGAGAAGAAGGGCGATCGCTTCTACTACAAGTATGGAAACGAAGAGCGGCCAATGGTGACCAGAACGATCACCGTGCCATACAAGACCGCGAGTGGAATGGCCAGCAAGACGTTCACCGCCTATTACACGCTCCATGGCCCCGTCATAAGAAAGAGCGATGGAAGATGGGTGACGATCGAGCTGATGCAGCGTCCGCAGATCGCGCTGATCCAGTCGTACATGCGCACCAAGGCGATGAACTACAAGGAGTACGAGAAGACGATGGAGTTGCACGGCAACTCGTCCAACAACACCATCTACGCAGACGCCGACGGCAACATCGCGT
The DNA here is from genome assembly GCA_027307165.1 of Gemmatimonadota bacterium. GTDB lineage: Bacteria > Gemmatimonadota > Gemmatimonadetes > Gemmatimonadales > Gemmatimonadaceae > Fen-1247. The sequence goes on from DAHUXM010000027.1 coordinate 29,839, forward strand.
ACTGGCATGCGAACTACATTCCGCGTCGCGACACGTCGTTCGACTGGACTCATCCGGTCGACGGCAGCAATCCCAAAACGGTTTGGGGTCCCGTGTTATCGGTTGCGGAAACGCCGCATCTGCTGAATCCAAAGAACGGCTGGTTGTACAACAGCAACAACTGGCCGTGGTCCGCAGCCGGCGCGTACAGCCCGAAGCAGAAGGACTTCCCGAGCTACGTCGACGTCGGAGTCGAGTCCGCACGCGGGCTGCATGCGATCCGCGTTCTGTCCGACAAGAAGGATTTCACGATCGAGTCGTTGCGTGCAGCCGCGTATGACAGCTATCTGCCGGCGTTCGCGATCATGGTTCCACCACTGGTCAAGGCGTGGGACGATGCTCCTTCTTCCAATCCGCTCAAGGCGAAGCTCGCCGAGCAGATCGCGGTCCTGCGCAAGTGGGATTACCGTTGGGGCGTCAATTCAATTCCAACTTCGCTGGCGGTATTCTGGGGCACACAGCTCGGCCATACGAACCGCCGCGCAACCGCGGGAATGTCGCCGGAGAAGTACGCGGCCAACGAGGCGACGCCGCAACAGCAGCTGGAAGCTCTCGCTGCCGCGTCCGACAAACTCACAGCGGATTTCGGAACGTGGAAGACGCCCTGGGGCGACATCAATCGCTACCAGCGCAACAACGGTGACATCGAGCAGAAGTTCGACGACTCCAAGCCAAGCATCCCGGTCGGCTTCACGTCGTCGCTGTGGGGCTCGCTGGCTTCGTTCGGTGCGCGCCCGTATCCGGGAACGAAAAAGTGGTACGGCACCAGCGGCAACAGCTTTGTCTCGGTAGTCGAGTTTGGCGACAGCGTGCGAGCGGTGGCGATCACGGCTGGTGGCGAGAGCGGCCATCCGAGCTCGCCGCATTTCAACGACGAAGCACAACGGTATGCGACCGGTAATCTGAGACCGGTCTACTACTATCCATCGCAACTGAAGGGACATACGGAGCGGGTGTATCATCCGGGGAACTAGCGGAGTCCGTTTCACTTATTGAAACATGCGCCGGTCGCTACCATGCGGATGGATGGCGCGACCGGCGCATGACACGTAAGATTCCCGTATGGCCACGTCGTATCGATCGATAGTCGCGCTGTTCCTCGCACTTGGCGCCGCGCCAGTGCTCCCCGCCCAATCCAGGCCCGCTCCGACTGTCACGTCGGACGGCATACTGCAGAGCAAGCGTCCCATTCCGGGCTCGGTTTACGAATCGCCCGGGTTTACGCGCGCCGTTCTGAAGGGAACGCGCACGCGCACCGGCGTGCCCGGCCCGAACAACTGGGTTCAGCACGCGCGTTACAAGATCGACGCGAAGCTGGATCCCGCGACCAACACTGTCAGCGGGTCCGAGCACGTCGTCTATCTCAACAACTCACCGGATACGCTCCCGTATCTGATGGTGCATCTGTACCAGAACGTGTTCCGCCCCGAGAGCCAGCGGAGGGACGCGGCTCCGATTACCGACGGGATCAAGCTCGCGCGTGTTGCGGTGGAGGGAGTGCAGCTTGCGCAGCAGAATCAGAGCAGGCGCTCTCGCGGATCTGCGAATGCAGCGGGCTACAGCGTGGATGGTACCGTCATGCGGATCGCGCTCGCCAAACCACTCATGCCGCACGACAGCGTGTCACTCGATTTTGCGTGGTCCTACAATCCCGCGATGACTCCGTCCGATGGAAGGGAAGGGCGCGACGATCATCTCTATTTCATGGGATACTGGTATCCGCAGATCGCAGTGTACGACGATGTCGATGGCTGGGTCGCGGATCAGTACGTGCTGCAGGCAGAGTTCTACATGGAGCCCGCGGACTACGACGTCACGGTCACTGCACCGCGCGGTTGGGTCGTCGGTGCTACAGGATCGCTCCAGAACGCGGATGCGATCCTCAGCTCCACTGCGCGCGCGAAGCTCGGCGAGGCTCGGCGCAGCGGCAAGGTCGTAACCATCAGCACGCCGAGTGATGGATCTGCAGCGTTCGCGAACAAGGCACCGATGGTGACGTGGCACTTCACGGCGCCGGACTTACGTGATTTCGCATGGGGCGCCAGCGATCGCTATGTGTGGGACGCCACTCGCGCACTCGTGGCCGACTCGGGCCAGAAGGCCGATACCGTCGACATCTTCAGCTTCTATCGCATAAGTCCGGCTGCCGCGGCGTGGGCAGTCGGTGGCGCGCGATACACTCGCGATGCCATAGAACAGCTTTCCGCGTATCTGTGGAAATATCCATGGCCGACGATGACGTCGATGGAAGGCGTCCTCACTGGCGGCGGCATGGAGTATCCGCGCATGACGTTGATGCAGCCGTGGGCTGATACGCTGTCGCTTGCCGGTGACCTCATGCACGAGACCGGGCACATGTGGTTCCCGATGATGGTCGGGTCCAACGAGACGCGCTACACCTGGATGGACGAAGGCTTCACGCAGTTCGACGAAGCGCAGGGACTGCGCGTGCTGTATGGAGAGCCGCGCAAGGGCGGGCGCATCGCGGACACCGAGCAGGGTCAACGCCTGCTGTACACACGCACCGCGGCCGCGGGCGACGATCAGGTATTGATGACGCGTGGCGATCTGTTTCCGCCGGCGACGTACAACATCATGTTCTACGACAAGACGGCGCAGGTTCTCGCCGCCTTGCGTGGCATGTTGGGTGAGCCGACGTTCCATCACGCATTTCGCGAATACGGCAAGCACTGGGTGGGCAGGCATCCGTATCCGAACGACTTCTTCAATGCGCTGGATGCTGGTGCCGGACAGGACCTCAGCTGGTTCTGGAATACGTGGTTCTACAATGCATGGCCTCTGGATCAGGCAATCACGAGCGTGACTCCCGACGCAAACGGCGTCGCGATAACGATCGAGGACCACGGTCTTGCACCGATGCCGGTGAAGCTGGCCGTAACACGCGCCGACAGGACCGTGCAACGCATCGACATCCCGGTGGACGTCTGGCTCAATGGCGCACGGAGTTACGTTGCACACGTCGCGGCGACACCAGAAGTGGTGCGCGTCGAGATCGATCCGGACGGATTGTTTCCGGATATCAACCGAAAGAATCAGCTGTGGGTCAAGCAGTAAATCCAGTTTCGATTGCATTTTAGGTGACAGGCAGGGATATACATCCTTGCCTCTCACCTAAAATGCAATCGAGACTGGATTTACTGACTGCCTTTATGGCTCGTTCGGCACCAGTGGCTTCACTCTCTTTCCCCACATCGCCGGCGGTGGCTCATGCGTTGCGCGATCTACGGGATGCTCGGCGAGCATCTTCATCGCGGTAGCGACAGCCTGCTCCAGCTGAGCATCGTGTCCGTCAGCGACATCCTTCGGCCAGTCCTCGACGTCGATGTTCGGTGAAATTCCCTCGTTCTCCACCGCCCACGCCTTGCCGTCCTTCCTGAAGAATCCTCCGCGCGGCGCGTACATGATTCCACCGTCGACGAACAACGGCGTATCCCATATTCCCACCAAGCCGCCCCACGTCCGTTTGCCAACGAGCGGACCCACGCCGCGCAACTTGAACATGTAGGGCATCAGGTCTCCACCCGATCCCGACATCTCGTTGATGATCATCACCTTGGGACCCCAGATTCCAGCTGCAGGGCTCGTGAACGGATACCTGTCACCGACCGGATTGTTGAAGTAGCCGTCGATCGTGCGCTGCAATACGTCGATGATGTAGTCCGCAGCCGATCCGCCACCGTTGTAGCGCTCGTCGATGATCGCGCCCTTGCGATCCTGCTGCGCAAAATAGTATCTGTTGAAGCTGGTGTATCCGCCCTCTCCCGTGTTCGGGAGATGCACGTACGCAAGCTGTCCGTGCGACAGCGAATCGACGATGTGACGGTTGCGCTCGACCCATGCGCGTGCGCGCAACCCGGCGTCGTTTGCTATTGGAATCACATTCACCCGACGCGCTCCCTCCATCGTCGGGCGCGCACTGACTGTCACTTCCGTCTGGTGGCTCGCCGTTCCGTCGAATGCGCGGTAGATACTCTCCGGAGCGCGAACGGGGATTCCGTTTACCGCAAGTATGTAGTCACCGACGTGCACGTCCACACCAGGAGCCGTGAGCGGAGCGCGCAGCTCCGGATTCCAGCTGTCTGTTCCGTAGATCTTCGTGATTCTGTAATAGCCGTTCTCGACGGCGAAGTCGGCGCCAAGCAACCCGACCGTCACACGCGGGACCGTTGGCATGTCGCCCCCACGCACGAACGAGTGGCCGATCGCTATCTCCGAGCCCATCATGTCGAGCAGATAGTTGAGATCCGCACGGTGCATGACGTAGGGAAGCAACTGTCCGTACATCTCCTTCACCTTCGGCCAGTCGGTTCCCTGCAGATTCTTCAGATAGATGTAGTCGCGCTGATTACGCCATCCCTCGTCGAAGATCTGCTTGAACTCCGCCTTGGGATCCACCAGCATGCTCAATTGCGCGTTGAGCTTCCCCTTGCCTGCCGCCGGTGAAGTCGGCGACGTCGCGTCGACGAGAAACAGCGCACCAGTCGGGCCGGGTGTGCGGTACAACAGCTTCTTGCCATCGGCACTTACAAAGAACTGCTGCACGTCGTGCACGAAATCGGTCGCCTTGCGATCCTTCAACTCGTATCTGTGAAGCACGGCGCCGAAAGCGGGATTGTCCTCGGTCCCGGTCTTCGGTACGTTCTCCATGAAGAACACGGTGCCTGCCGATCCGGCGCGCAGCTGATCATAACCACGCTCCGCGATTCCCGACACCGCTACTATGCGCTGTTGCAGGCCGTCGAAGTCGATCACGACGTTGCGACGCGGCGCGAGCATCGCCTTGAGCGAATCCGACATCGGTTTCTTCGTCGTGTCGGATGTCGCCGTATCGGCCGCAGCCGCCTTCCGCGCACGCGGTGCGCGTGGTGGCATTCCCGGAACCGGTGGCTCACTCGGGATGCCTGCATCCTCGTCGCTCTCGGGGAGCAACGGTGATGGATCGGTCTTCTTCAATACCGCGAGATACAGCGCATCGGTCTCGGTGTGTCCGTAGCTGGACATGTCGAGCCAGCCGGAGCCGAGGCCGAAATCGGTCGAGGCAAGGAACCAGAGATACTTGCCGCTCGCATCCCACGCCGGCGCCTTCGCGTCCGCGAGACCATCGGTCACCTGATGAGTCTTGCCGTCGGTAATGTCGTATACGAATATCGCGCGGTACAGCGATGGAAGCCGCTTTGCGTACGCAACCCAGCGCGAGTCCGGACTCCACACCGGATCCAGTGACCGATCAGGTACCATGAACTCGTCACCGCCGATGTCGGTTGCCTTTCCGGTCGCGACGTCGACCACCCACAGCCGCAGATCGGTATCCTGCAATACTATGTGCTTCCCATCGGGCGACCACGACGGCGTGTAGTAGTGGGTCGGATGCGGCAGCGCGATCGAGCGCGCCGGCTTGCTTCCGTCGGCGGATGCGATGACCAGCTGATACTCGCCGGATTTGTCGCTGAAGTACGAGATCCACTTGCCATCCGGCGACCATGCCGGATCACGCTCCGCGGATCCGCTCGATTGCGTCATGTTGCGCACGTCGCCCTTCTCGGCGGGGACCGTGAAGATCTCGCCACGCGCTTCGATCGCCGCACGTTTGCCGGTCGGCGACAGCGCGATGCTTGCGATGTTGCGCGATACGTCCTTCCATTGCGGCATCATCCATGGGAAATCGCCGGCCACGTTGATGTTCACCACGTGCTCGTGACCGGTCTTGGGATCCAGCTCGTGAACGTAGCCACCCTGCTCGAACACCATCGCGTCGGCGTCCGCGTCCAGCGTCTTGACATCGAAGTCCGAGAAATCCGTTATCTGCTTCACCTGCTTGGATTGCATGTCGTACGACCACACGTTCGACACACCATCACGATCCGAGAGGAAGTACACCGTATGGTCGCCGTACCAGACCGGATACATCTCCTTGGAGTTCGGACGCGGCACGGTGTCGACAGCCAGCGTCCTGGTATCCATGATCCAGATCGGACGATTCTGGCCACCGCGATAGTTGCGGCGCTCCTCGTCCCACGAGTTGTTCATCCTGTAGGCGATGTGCGCGCCATCGGGCGAGATGTGTCCCTGATATGCGCGATACATCGGCATCGCGACCGACGGCCCGCCTTCGACCGGAACCGTGTACCATCTGGGTTCGGGCGTCGGAAGATTGGATGATCGCGTCGACGCGTACACGATCGACTTCCCGTCCGGCGTCCATCCCTGCACCTCATCCGGTGCCGGATGCCATGTCAGCCGTCGCGGCTCGCCACCCGCGGCGGGCACGACGTACACGTCTGTGTTGCCTCCGTACTCAGCGCTGAACGCGATCAGCCGTCCGTCGGGGGAGAAATGCGGCGACGACGTCTGACCCTGGAAACTCGTCAGTCGCTGCGCAGAGCCGCCCGCACGCGGAACGACCCAGATATTGTTCGCATACGCGAAGGCGATCTGTGTTGCACTTACGGTTGGTGAGCGGAGCATACGCGTCTGAGCCGGCGCGATTGCCGGAATGAACCAGACGATGGACGCGAGGCAGATGGCGCGACGCATGGGGGCGGGAGTGGGAGTTGGCGTGTCGGCGATCATGAACAGCTGCAGGAATCAGCTGCGAAAATGCACACGCCTTTCGCCCGCCGCTAGAGACGGGATGCCGAGCGGTTGCAGGGCCGCCGCGAGCGGCTCGGCATCCCGGGCCGCTACATGGAGATATTCGTGTTTGTCGTGTATCGGTAACCTGACGGTATCTCGAACAACGCCGCCGGCTGCGGGCCCAGCTTGACGCTCGTTATCGCCATCGAGCGCGTATTGGTGTGCTGGATTCCCTTCTCGTTGGCCGTGCTTTCCTTCATCTCGGTTCGCAATGGCGTCCCTTGGAGTGCCTGAGCGCGCACCCTGGTCTCCTCTTCGACAAAGTCGGCGTCGGTTTGCGCTTCTGCTGTAGCGGCGTGTTCGAGCAGCGCCATGATCGGGTTGTTCCCGAGATCGAGCCCCGGGCTGACCCAGTAGTCGGTGACGACTGTATGATGTTCGGTTCCACCGTCGAACCCCATCGCAACGATGTGCACGTCGAACTGCTCGGTAATCCGGATCTGCTCCGTTCCGTAGCCGAGCAGCTTCTGTCCCGTTGCTACGCGCCCGAACGAGATCCTGGTGTTCTGCACCTTGAACTTGACGAGGGGCGACACCGCCTTGAGCGACGTGCCGATGATGCGCTCGAAACTCGGCGAGCTGATCTGACTCACTTCCTTGCGATCCGGATGCACGGACAGCATCCGCTTCCCGCCATCGGTGAGAATCATGTAGTCGCGCGAGTCGTTCCTGTCCATGTCGATGCGGGTGCGATCGCCATGTACCCGGACAGTCCCATTGGTCTCGGAGCCCGACTCGTCCTTCGTAGTGAACGTGTACATGTAGTCGCCAGCTGGAGGCGGTGCTGGCACGTCGCGGCATGAACGCGTCGCGTTGTTACCCGCCAGAGTGGCACCGATCAGCATCGCAATTGTCCCGATCATTTCTCCCCCTGTTGTTCCGTACGAACCGCTACGCCAGATGGGTCACCGCAAACAGATAGACGGTTCGCGGAGCAACAGTGGAGGGCATGGTCCATGCAGCCTTCATACGTGCCGATTCAGCTCCGGAGGAGAGATGGACAAGCGCGAAAAACCAGAGTCGAACGATCGTTCTAAACCAGATTCGACAGCCGGAACAAAGAAGCCGGTGCGCCCCGATCCGCCCCGCACCACAAGGGGCAAGTGGACTGTACCGAAATTCGGGTCCGCGGGTAGTGGCGGCGCGGAGCTGGAGCCCGGTCCGGAAAAAGACTGATCGTGTAGCTGAACGTGTAGTTGCATATTCTTCACGTAGCGGCGAGGTACACACTTCGCCGCCAGGGTCTCCCTGCAACACGATCCGTCCGTAAAGGAGCGATCAGGAATGGCCAGCGTGACAACTACCAAGGCGACACACAATGCACCGCACCTCGCGGCGCCAGACATCAACCCGTCGTTCACCAAGGGTGTCTTCCTCGGTGAGATTCGCGAGGATCTGGTCTTTCCGTTTCCCGTGATGTCGCCGGAAGAGACAGAGTCGCTTCGCATGATCATCGATGCGTTGCGCTCCTTCGCCGCCAGCAACATCGACTCGGCGAAGATGGATCACGATGGGAAGTTTCCCGACGAAGTCCGACACGGATTGCACGAGCTCGGCCTCATGGGCCTCAACATTCCGGAGGAGTACGGCGGCTTCGGTGCATCGGCCAAGGTGTTCAATCGCGTCTTCGGAGAGCTTGGCGGAACGGACCCGGCGCTCACCGTCTATTTCGGTGCGCACGAGTCGATCGGATGCAAGGGCATAACGCTCTTCGGCACCGACAAGCAGAAGAGCGAGTGGCTTCCGCGATGCGCGACGGGCGAGATTGTCGCAGGGTTCTGTCTCACCGAGCCCGGTTCCGGCTCCGACGCACAGGCGATGGCGTCCACCGCCGTACTCAGCGACGACGGAACGCACTACGTGCTCGACGGCAGAAAGATCTGGATCTCGAACGCCGGCTACGCTGGCATGTTCACTGTCTTCGCCAAGGTGCCGGTGACGATCGATGGCAACATCAAGAAACGCGTCACTGCCTTCATCGTCGATGCACACAGCGATGGCATCATACTCGGTCAGCCAGAGCAGAAGATGGGCATCAAGGCGTCCGACACGCGCACGGTCACGTTCGAAAAGGTACGCGTTCCCGTCGGGAACGTGCTCGGTGAAGTGGGACAGGGATTTCACATAGCGCTCGAGATTCTCAACTCGGGCCGGCTGGGCCTCGCTGCCGGATCGTCACGCGGCGCGCGCCGGATCATGACCGAAGCCGCCAAATACGCCAACCAGCGCGAGCAATTCGGCAGATCGATCGGCTCGTTCGAGATGATCCAGCGCAAGTTCGCGCAGACCGCCGCCGACATCTACGCCGCCGACTCCGCTGTGATGCTCACGTCCGAGATGATGGACCGCGGCGCGATAGACTTCTCGCTCGAGACCGCCGCGTGCAAGGTTTTCGCGTCGGAGCTCGCGGTGCACGCAGCGAGCGAAGCAATGCAGATCGCCGGCGGAATCGGATACTCGAAGGAATTCCCGTACGAGCGTGCGATGCGCGACTCGCGCATCAACATGATCTTCGAGGGCACCAACGAGATCCTTCGCGCGCTGATCGCGTTGAGCGGTCTGCAACAGCCCGGTGAGCGGCTCAGGAAACTCGGCTCCGCGTTCAAGGACCCACTGCACTCGATGGGGGAGATCAGCTCGTACATCGCGGGACGTGCGAAGCGCGTTGTGAAGAAACCGGAATTCACACGCGTGCATCCGTCGTTGGCCAAGGAGGCGGATCGCGTCGCGACGCTGATTCACACTCTCGCGCTCGCTGTCGAGAGCGCCGTGATGAAGCACGGCAAGAAGATCGTCGAGCGGCAGTTCATTCAGGAGCGAATGGCCGACGCTGCGATCGGCATCTACATGAGCACCGCCGTGCTGTCGCGAACGACCTGGGAGATCGAGCGCGCCGGAAGCGTCGATGCTGTAAAGCCCGAGATGGATTGTGCGCGCCTCTTTCTGGCGGATCGTTATCGCCAGGTGCGTCGCTCGATCCGACGCATATCACGCAACCAGGACGATCGAATGAAGGCCGTCGCGGAGCGCGTGCTGGAGACGTCCGAGGCAGCACCGATAGCGCCGTCGGATCGCGTGTAGTGTGGGTTTGACTAGTCTGGTCAGACCATATATTGTTAACGTATGCGCGACACGTATTCCCTTTATGAGGCCAAGGCCAAGCTATCCGCGATAGTTCGTCAGGTGCGGGAGGGCCATCCGGTCGTGGTCACTTTGCATGGCGAGCCGGCGGTGGAGATTCGGGCCGTGTCGGGTGCGCGAGAAGGCATCGATGCCAAACTTGACAGGATGGCCGAGTGTGGGGAGCTCCTGCGTCCCAGTGGGCCTCGACGGTCATTCCCGAGGATTGCGCGGCGGCCAGGTGCGCTCGAGCGCTTTCTTGCTGATAGAGGCGAATGACGCAAGGAAGCAACTCCGGAGTCGCCTACGTCGACACGTCGTGTCTGGTATCAGTCGCTCTGGGTGAGCGTGGCGCGTCCGCACTCGACCGCCGGCTGAGTACATTCGGCGAGCTCGTTTCTTCCAACCTGCTCGAAGCTGAATTGCGGTCCACGTTGACGCGCGAAGGCGTCGTTCTGGATCCGGGCTTTCTCGCGGACATATCGTGGGTGCTTCCTGCCCGTCCGCTGAGTTCGGAGATCGAGCGCGTAGTGGCCGCTGGCTACATACGGGGCGCCGATTGCTGGCATCTGGCAGTGGCGTTGTACATCGCGGATGATCCTGCCGAAATCACCTTTGTCACGCTGGACAACAAACAGCGCGAGGTTGCACGGTTGCTGGGTTTCGGTACCTGACCTACGCCTGCTACCCGGCCTTTCTAACCCCGAATCTGATTTCCATCTGCGGTCTGGGCTCTGCTCGTTCAGGTTCGTCGAGCTCGGTGGACTCGTCCACCAGGTGGCTCAGCTTGTAAAAGAGATGGAGGGCCTGGATCGGGGCGATGTGGCTGGTCGGGCCGGCCTTGGCTATTACCGTCGCTTCCTCGCGAACGCTGCGTGGAAGCTGCCGAGCCTGCGGGAGGGCCAGGAGCCGGTAGATCTCGATCGAGTGGCGGGCCAGCAATGCTGCGCAGAGTGCGTCAAGGAAGGCTAGCACAAGTTCTCCGTCTTTCAGGTCTTAATGTACATATTGCAACTATTATCGGCAAAATGGAAGGGTAATTAATCACAAAGTGGTAACAATTCGAGCAGGATTTGGTCTCTTCATTATCGGCCCCCAGAGATCGCCGACCGTCTCGAGACGGGCTGCCAGGGTGCGGATCGTGAAGTCTCTGGGATCCAGGCCGGGTGTCAGCTCGTCCCAGCGCAGCGGCGTGGATACCGATGCCTCCGGACGAGCCCGTACGCCATAGGCGGCCGCGATGGTCTTGCCACGGGCGTTCTGGCCAAAGTCCACGTAGATCTTCGAGCTGCCACGCTTGCTTATGGGCCTCACTACCGTAGCGGACTGCGGATGGGCACCGGCAACCGCCTCGGCGATCAAACGGGGGACGCGCTCCGCTACCGCGTCCGTGGACTTGGGCGGAAGCGGGATGACGATGTGGATTCCGGTGGCGCCGGATGTCTTGACTCCCGCATGAAGACCGAGATGGTCGAGCGCTTCCTTCACCCATAGCGCGACTTCGATGACACGCGCGAATGGAGACTTCGGACCGGGATCCAGGTCGATGACGGTGAAGTCGGGGTCGCTCAGCGATCCCACCCGCACGTTCCACGGATTGCATTCGAAGGCGCCGATCTGCGTGCAGTAGAGAGTCGTGCCAAGCGTGCCGCCGATGATGCGTTCCTGGATTTCTCCGGCCGGCGACTTTATCGACTCCACGCGGACGACGTCGGGCGGATTGGGCGGAGCCTTTTGCTGGAAGAAGAACTTGCCGGCGACGCCGTCGGGGAAACGCTTGAGTGACAGTGGTCGATCCGCCAGCACCGTACGCAGGTACGGCCACACGCTGGTGTAATAGCGCATGACTTCGCCCTTGGTGATTCCGGGCTTCGGGAAGAAGACCTTCGCAAGGTTCGACACCTTCAATGAACTGTCGCGCCCCAGTTGAATCACTCCGTCGCCACTCTCGGCTTCGACGGCCTGAAGTTGATCGGTGATCTTTCGGAGCGCTGCAGCGGACGGCGTCATGCAGCTGCGATCAGGGTGATGAATGCCAGACGCGCGTGCCGTCAGCTATCTCGTCCATGGTGCGGTTTGTCGTCACCGACTTCACATACTTCGTGGTGAGTATCGATTCACTTTCGGGATGCGCATCTTCGTCGCGGTGCTTGATGAGAAGCCATGATGGCTTGGATGCGCTTCTGCCGAAGCCGCGCGTGCGCACGAGTGCGTAGGATCCCTTGATGCGTTTTCCGTGAAAGTTGATCTTGAGCTCGCCGCGCTCGTACTGATCGTGGGCCGCCGAGTTCATGTCGTCGTCAGGTGGATTCTCGATCTCGTAGGTGCCGTTGTCCCACAGCATCACAGTGCCGCCGCCATACTCGCCGGACGGAATCGTTCCCTCGAAGCTGTTGTACTCGACGGGGTGATCCTCGACCTGCATTGCGAGACGCTTCACGCTGGGATCGGCGGATGGTCCTTTGGGCACGGCCCAACTCTTCATCACTCCGTCGATCTCGAGTCGAAGGTCGTAATGAAGTTGAGTGGCGGCATGCTTCTGAATCACGAACTGGAGCTTCTTCGTGGCTGCGGAACGTGAGGGCTTTCGCGCGCGCGTAGATGCGCCCGAAGGCTCCATCGTTTTCTCGAAGTCGCGTTTGCGCTGGTATTCCGCAAGCTGCTCCGCGGCGCTCGGCGCTTTCTTCGCCGCGGTCCTGCTCGTCGATTTGCTTGCAGTTTTGCTCGCAGTCTTGCTTGCAGTTTTGCTTGCAGTCTTGCTTGCAGTTTTGCTCGCGATCTTGCTTGCGGATTTGCGCCCGGTCTTCTTGCGAACGGCCATGGTCAGTCGTGGCGGCGCTGCGTGAAACAGAAAAGATCGGACGACGCGATTCGCATCATCCGATCTTCACGACGTCGGCAGCTTGCGGGCCTTTTTGACCCTGAACGATTTCGAACTCGACCTTGTCGCCTTCAGCGAGCGACTTGAAGCCGTCCGATTTTACAGCACTGTAATGAACGAACACATCCGGGCCGCCTTCGCGTGAGATGAAGCCGAAGCCCTTGGCGTCGTTGAACCACTTGACAGTTCCTTTGATCCGTTCCATGCCCGGGGTATCCTCCGGAGTTTATCCGGGGCAAGTTTTGTGCACCATCATGCTGCGCCAGCTATGTAACGCGCGATGCGCCCGCATTTGACGCAGCGAAGCGTCACGTGCGACTGCGGTGGTGGCGGCGTAATGTGTGGCTCGCGCTCGATGTTCGCAGCTCCACAGGCAGGACAGCTCAATGGATCGCCAGTGCGATCTCTGCTTACGAGTGCCAGGACCTGGGCTGGGTTGTAAGTATTCGGTCGGGGTTTGCGCATACTATCCTACGAAATGCCGAACGATTGTTCGACCTGGTTGGCTGTAGTGCTGGGGACGTGCCATGAGGCACGTCTACGTACCGCCAGCTCAGAATGGACGCACCGACGGATAACCTGAATAGTAGTAGCTCAAGTCCGCGGATGGTCCTCCGCCCGTCTTATACCTGACGTGGAACTGAAGGTTCCGTTGCGAGGATTCGGGTTCGATTGCACCCGATACGTGACGTGGAACCGAAGGTTCCATTGGCATGATTCGCGTTCGATTGCATCCAAAGTGACAGGCACGGATGCATCCGTGCCCCACATTCGCCCGGCGTCTTCGCTGGTGGGGAGCGTCACCACAGCAGAAGATCGATAATACGGGACCTCCCGAGGCATGGGGTCAGTCCCAGTCGTGCCCTCTTCTATAGACGTGGCGTTTCACGCGCCATGGTTTGGTGTCGCTGGTCTCTCGGCCGGAGGCAAAATTGGTCGGGTCGTCTATGGAGTCGCTCATGTCGCACGCCTTGGCCGACGCCTCGTCGGCCCAGTGCACTATCTCGGCTTCCACGGTCATGGGCTGCACGGGACTTCCGAATTCGAGGCTGCCGTGGTGGGAGAGGATCATGTGCTGGAGCTCGAGGATCTGACCTTCGCTGCAGATAGGGGCGCCGAGTTGGGCGAGCGCGCGCTCGAGCATTAGCGCGCCCAGGACTACGTGGCCCAGTAGAAGTCCGCAGGGAGTGGTGGAGAAGCCGGTGGGGGCGACGTCGTATGCTTCGACCTTGCCGATGTCGTGCAGCAGTGCGCCGGCGAAGACGAGATCCTGGTTTGCACGTGTGGTGCGTGCGGTGGCTCGCGCAATGGAAGCGACTTCGAAGGTGTGGAGGAGGAGTCCGCCGAGTTTGGCGTGATGGCCGGCGGGTGATCCCGGAGTGCGCTCGAAGCGAACGCGGAATTCGTCGTTGGCGAAGAAGAGATCGACGACGCTCTTGAGCGTGCGCGACTGCATTGCCGCGCGCTGCTTGTCCATCCAGTCCCAGAGGACTGTGCAGTCGCCGACCGACTCGAGGAATGAGAGGACGTCGACCTGGTTTTCGGGGATGACGCGGAGCGGGGCCGAGAGGGCGAGCTGGCGTTTAGCGGAACCGTTGCGGCCGTAGAGTGCGACGTCGCCGATCGCCTGGACGACTTTGCCGCGGTCCGCGCCGTCTGCCCAGTCGAGCTTGTCGGACCAGATGGGCGAGGTGTCGATTCTGCCGGAGGAATTGCCGAGTGTGAGGATCGCGAACGGGTCTCCGTTGGCGGTCTTTTTTTCCGTGCGTTCGAGCACGAGGAAATCACTCTGGACCCGCTCGCGCTCCTGGAGCGCAGGGATGTTGACGGCTGGCATCGTGATGAAGGTGATGGTGCGGGGTCGATCCGGCAATAGCGGGAAGAGGCTTCCTTGCTTTCGGTATTTGTTCGGTATAAGCTTTTCTCATCTACCACGCCGAGTGCGCCATGCCGAAAACAGATGTCTGGTTCGATCCAAGCCGGTACGCGACAGTCGCGGAGCGGATAGCGCTGTTCTACAAGAGTCATCCGGGCGGGCGGATACTGACGGAGCTGGTGAACCGTGATACGGAGTCGGTGACGTTCAAGGCGCTGGTATTTCGGGGCGAGGGGGATACCGTGCCGGCTGCGACGGGATGGGCGACGGAGCGTGAGGGGGACGGCGACATCAATACGGTGGCGTGTCTGGAGAACACGGAGACGTCGGCGATCGGGCGCGCGCTGGCGAATCTCGGGTACACGGCGGCGCGCGAGCGTCCCAGTGTGGAGGAGATGGAGAAGGCGGGGCGAGCGCGACGAAACCGCGGAATGGCGGCCAGAAGAGCTGATGCTGTCGCGATCATGGCGGAGCAATCGCCGGAGTACCGGAGCGCCTCCTCCGACCTGCTCGGCCTGCTCGTCGAGGCTGAGCAGGCCGGGCTGCCGAGTGACAGGGCTCAGCGTCTCCGCGACAGGCTGGAGCGCGGGCCGGCGATTCTTCCGTCCCGGATGGTTGAGCTGGAGCGGTCGCTGAGGAACTGGCTTTTCAGAAAGGAGAATGTCACCGGGTCTCGTCTATCCCCATGAGCGGCGGAACGTGAGCTGAACGCGAAAGGGGGCGGACGTGGAGGGTTGGCGGTTTGGGGAGCGGAGCGACATCGAGCTGCTGACCGGGATCCGGCGGAATGAGCTGCGAGCGCTACGCGAGTTCGTCGTCCGGTACGAGCCTGTGCTTCTGGACCAGGCTCGGCGGCTCTCCGTAAGCCCGAGCGATCGGGGGACGATCGTAACCGGATTCCTGGACGACATCCTGGTCAAGCTCGCCAATACGAATGCCGAGTCACCGCGGTCGCTGACTGCATTCGTGATCACGTCGTTCCGCAACTGCGTGATCGATCTGCATCGTGAGGCGACGGTGCGTGAGCGGCATGCGCGATCGGAGGAGGAGGCGATCGGCACGGAGTACGTGGTGCGTGCCACGTGCTCCGAGTTCATGCTGCGCGCGGCGCGGGGAAATGGTGACGGCGAAGAGTCGTCATCGGCTGCGGCCACCAGACTGGTTCATGTGCTCCTGGATGGATGCTCATCGGACGAGCGACAGCTGCTCGTATGGAGCGCGCACCGCGTTCCGTTGCGTGAGTGCGCCGCGTGGCTCGGAATCGGTTACGACGCGGCCAAGCAGAAATTGTCGCGGCTGCGTGCGCGGCTCGTACGCGACAGCATCACGCACCTGTCCTCCCTTGCCGAACCGGATCGCGGAGAGCTCTGGCATCTGCTGCGTCGTGCCGGCATACGAATCAATGATGGCGGAATGAGGTCCACAGCATGAACGGAAGGAATCAGAAGCATTCATATCGCCAGGATGTCGGTGGTAGCGACGATACCAATTCATTGATCCGATTCCTGGGCGATGCATTGGATGCGAGCGGTGATTGCAGCGCGTACGAGGACGATCGGTTTCTCGCGTGGCTCGAGCGTGAAGTGCATGGACGGAGTTCTGATGCGGATCGGCAGTCGAGCACGCGTGCGGCGCAACAGATCGCGAAACGTGCTCAGGCGCGCATTCGTGCGTCGCGCGTAGCTGGAGCGCTGCCGGCGCGTTCGTTCATAGTTCGTCCTGCCGCGCTGGTGGGGAACTTCGATCACGTCGCACGAGCAGCTTCGGAGTCCGGTTGCGCGCCGTGGGTGGAATCGCTCGCGGTCGCGGCTGGTACGGGACGTGAGATCTGGGACGAGCCGTGCGAGCAGTGGGTGGAGCTGCCAACGGGATTTGCGGGTGCGGGCAATCTCGCGCTCACTGTTACGGGTGACAGCATGACGCCCTGTCTCGAGAGTGGTGACGTGATTCTCGTGAACACACGCAAGGCTGTGACGCGTGACTGCATGGTCGTCGCGCGACGCGCGGATAATGGTTACGTGGTGAAGCACGTGACGCGATGCGGGCGGGGAGCGCTCGAGCTGTCGTCGTTCAACAGCGCGTACGAGCCGTTTGTGATCGACCGCGTGCCGGGGGCTGTGGTGGGAGTGGTGATCGCGAAGCTGGTTCGTGACGGGGAGGCGTCGTGAGGGCGCTGGCGGACAGTCCACAGGCAAGTGCTTCACACACGCTTCTTACGATCGGAGGGACAATGCAGCAACATGATGTATCCACTCAGGACAGGATCACGAACGTCGTGGCTACGGCGATTGCGATAGCCGGTGCGATCGTTGCCTCGCCGTCGGCCGTCGAGAAGTTACCGGCGACGGCGGTGGCTGTTCTCAAGACTGCAGCGACGCTGGGACATACGACGCAGCCGTTGATCGTGACACTGATCGGGATTGTTGTAGCAGCGGTGACGCATCCTCCGGCGTGGCTGAGCGGGCTCAAGCCCCTGCGCCGATCCATACCCCGATCTTCCGAACCCCATGCAACATTTATCAATAGATTTGATACAGTCACCGAAGGAACGCGACCGCCACACCTGGACGATTCACGAATGACTGATACAGCTCCGCCAGCCGGCAAACAACCACAGCGCGGACCATTTGCGTGGGTGCACGCCTTCACGGGTTTCTATCCGGCGATGGCCGAAGAATTTTCGCATCTGGATCCGGTGACGCGGTTCCTGTACGCGTCGCGCAGCGTCATCCTGGTGATCTCCGCACAGGCTGCTTTGATCGCCGGACTGCTTGCCGTGATCGCCGGCGGGTTCGAGCCCATTCCGTTCGTGCTGGTGCTGGGTGGCTACGTGGTGCTCCACGCGATCAGCAACCTGTCCAACGATTATTTCGGATATCGAAGAGGACATGACACTGCGGACTCGCCGCGCCGACGCTACACTCTGCATCCGATTGCAAGCGGAGCAGTCACACCGCGGCTGCTGATCACCGGGATCGTCATTCTCTCCGTCATCGCAGCGGCGATTGCGGTGTACTTCGTCACGTTGCGCGGACGAAATGCACTCGGACTGGTAATTGCAGGCGCACTACTGCTCTACGCATACGACGCCGCCCCGAAAGCATTGAAGGAGCTCGGGCTCGGTGAGGCTGCTGCGTTCGTCGTTTGGGGACCACTGATGATCGGTGGCGGCTACTACGTCATCACCGGGCAGTGGTCGGCGGCCGCGTTTCTCGCATCCGTACCATACGGGCTCGGCGTCGCGTCGATTCTCATTGGAAAGCACATAGATCAGCGCGGCTTCGACTCGTCGCAGGAGCAGCGGACGCTGCCGGTCCTGCTTGGCGAACGTCGCGCGCGATTGTTGAATCAATCCGTGCTGATCGCCATGTACGTTGTGATCGTAATCGCGGTCATCACGCGCGCGCTGACGCCATTCGCACTGCTGGTGGTGTTCGCGGCCCCGCGCGCGATACGCGCGCTCCGCGTGATGTCGCGACCCGCGCCGGCAGAAGCGCCGGCTGGATATGTTGGATGGCCGCTATGGTATCATCGGATGTGCCTGGTGCACAATCGCGCGTTCGGCTGGCTGTACATCGCAGGCCTCGGAGCAGGCGCGCTGTTCGCAACCTTTCTCGCGCGCTAATTGCCGACCATCCGCGCCAGTTTCCGTATACTCCATATTCCGAACGCAGGTCCAATAGTGAGCAAGGCGAACGCCCAGCGCCAACTCACCAACTGCGCCATGTGCGGAATTCCCTGAATCGTCACCATCGTCAAGAGAAAGCCGAGTGAGGTCTGCACGGTAAGTGCAGTCCCCACGGCGTGCGGTGGGACGCTTTCCGTAACGAGTACCGAAAACTGCGCGCTGTCCGCGATGACGAAGAAACCCCACACGAGCGCAACCGGAACGACTATCCACAACGTCATGCCGAAGGTGAGTCCGATGAGCAACGCACACAAACCGCTCACCGTCATCGCAACAGTTACAAGCCATTCGCGCCCGCGACGGTCCGCGACCAGACCACCCCAGATGCATCCCGCTCCACCGATCGCGAGCGCGGCGAACGATACCGCTGACGCAATGGAAGTCGCACCGCCTGCATGACCCTGGTGCGCGATGATGCTCGCCGAGATGAACAATGGCAGCCACGTCCACGCTGCATACAGCTCCCACATGTGACCCAGATATCCACCGGTAGCGAGCCGGAAACGCGGCTCGCGCATGATGTCGGCAACGAGTCTCCATGAGAACGGACGCGGCGGAAACGGATACGGCCCGTCGCGATATCCGAACGTCACGAGTGCCGCTGCAAGGAGTGCGGCAACCGACGCGGTGAGAACCACAGGGCGGATGCCAGCGCCGGGAATTGCGTGCACGAGATAGGGCGTCGCCTTTCCAACCGTCAGCGCGCCAACTATCCCGCCGACGGCGAGACCGCGGCGCGCGCGAAACCAGGTCGATATCATCTTCATCGCCGGCGGATAGACAGCGGCGAGTGCGATGCCGGTGAGCATGCGACACGCGAGCGCGGTACGAAATCCCGGTGCCAGAAGCAGCGCGGCATTCGACGCCGATCCAACCAATGCGCCGACGGCGAACAGACGACCGGCTGGTACGATGTCGACCACGTTGAGTGTCGCGAGCACCGCGGTGCCGACGACGAAACCAAGTTGTACGATGGTCGTAAGCCAGCCGGATTGCGATGCGCTGAGATCCCACAACGTGCGATACTGTGCCGACACCGCACTCGCCGCGAACCAGAGCGACATTCCGAGCAGCTCAGCGCACGCAAGCAACACGAGCATGCGCCAGCGCGATGGATGCGTGTCAGCTGCCGCCGACTGACCAGTGCTCGGCGCGCCGGAATCCACGGCAGCTACACGTGGCGCGAACGAATTCGGTGGGACCATGAGGGATGAAACTGGCCATCCAGCAGCTCCGCCGCAATCCAATGGACGGGTCAGCGCTCGTCCGCAGGAGCGATCCGTGCTACAGCCAGCCCTTCTCTCTCGCTATCCGAGCTGCTTCCACCCTCGTCGATGCGCCCAGCTTCGACATCGCCTCCGACAGATAATTGCGCACGGTTCCCTCCGACAGGGAGAGCATCGACGCTATCTCGGCGCTGGTCTTTCCTTCGCCGGCAAACCGCAACGCCTGTCTCTCCCGATCAGTGAGCGGATCGGGCGCGCTCCACGCCTCGGCGGCAAGATCCGGATCCACCGCGCGAAGTCCAGCGTGGACACGGCGCACCGCGCTCGCCAGCATCTCCGGCGGGCTATCCTTCAGCAGATATCCGCTGGCGCCGGCTTCCAGCGCGCGCCGCAGGTATCCGGCACGTGCGAATGTCGTAAGAATCACGATTCGCGTGGACAACCTGAGTCGCTTGAGCTCCGCCGCCACCTCGAGACCGGTGAGATGCGGCATCTCGATATCCGTCAGCAGGACGTCGGGCGCATGCTCCAGCACGAGTGACACCGCCTCGCGTCCGTCATGCGCGCGTGCGACGACACTGATATCAGGCTCGATCTCCAGAAGCGCAGTCAGTGCGCCGAGCACCATTCCCTGATCCTCGGCTACGATCACACGAATCGTCATGCCGGTATCGCGAGTCGCGCGGATGTTGAAGCGTCTGGTTGCGAAGACGCAATCGACGCGAGAGTCACACGAATACGCGTGCCGTTGATCGACTCGACGGAGATATAGCCGCCAAGCGACGCCACACGCTCGCGCATTCCGGTAACGCCGTTGCCATCAGGCGCGTTCTTGCCGGTGCCATCATCCTGAATCGAGAAAGTCCTCACACCGTTCAGGTTGGTGAGGGCGATGTCGCAGGACTTCGCGCTGGCATGCCGGACCACGTTGGTCACCGCCTCGCGAAGAACCAGTGACAGAACCGCTTCTTCTGCAGGAGATAGCTGCACCGGCTCGATGCTCGCGCGCATCTCGACCCCCGCTGCCTGCAGCATCGAGTCGACCCTGGCGATTTCACTCGCCAATCCAGTGTCACGATAGCCAGCGACCGCGGCTCTCACCTCCGAAAGCGCGTCGCGCGAGATACGCTCGACGTCTCTTATTTCCACCGCGGCACGTGCCGGATCGCGATCGGCGAGACGCGATGCAAGCGATGCCTTGAGCGTGATGAGCGAGAGCGTGTGGCCGAGCAGATCGTGCAGGTCGCGCGCGATACGCTCGCGCTCCGCAAGCTTGGCGAGATGTGCGATTTCCTCGTTGGCGCGACGCAGCCGCGAATTGGTTTCGCGGACTTTCGCGAAGTGGCTATTGGTGAACCCGACGACAGCACTCACCAACGCCTGCCAGATCCATGTCTCGGGCGGCAGGCGCAGCACTGCTGCTTCGAGCAGTGCGGTGCCGATGACGAGAAGAATTGCCTGCGTGGCGCGTCGTTGAGGCCGCAGATTGCCGGCGAACGACGCTGCGTATACGGTGAGTACTGGAGCGCCGGGATTCACCGGAGTGAGCACCAGTCCGAGCGTTGCGATGCTCGCGATTATCCAGTACTTCTCGCGGACGGTCTCGCACCAGAAACCGCGAAAATACAACGGCAGGAAGAGAAGGCCGCCGAGTATGGTGGCCGTCCAGACGCCGACGCCCGCGTGGCCCAGTATGGGCCACATGAACAGCACCGGAAAGTAGATGAGCCACGCGAAGGGCGTCCAGCCGACTTCAGGGTTGTCTGGAAGGATCCGAAAACGCGCCAACGGAGTGAGGCTCACGGCGTGTCAGCCGTACGTCTTGCCGTCATCCCGACGGTACGCGATAAGGGCGACGATGGTGAAGAGAGCGCCAAATCCGAGAAGTGCCACAATGTGTCCTGGTGCGTGTGACGCGGGCTCGACCCCAACAGCGTCGAGCGCCAGGCGTCCAAGATGGTATGGTGGCAGTGCCACCGCAAAGCCCTGCAGAAATCGTGGCAGCATCTCCGCCGGGATGAAAAGACCCGAGAAGAACGCCATTGGAAGATAGATCACATTGACGATCGCCGCCGCGGAATTCGGGCCGGCGAGGTAGCCGACCGCGAGCCCCATCGCGCAGAACGGGATTGCGCCCAGCGTCTCGGTGGCCAACAGTGCGATCCATTGCGAGGGAAGCATCCGGACGTGCCCAAACACAGCACCGATGATACACATGAGGAGCATCAGCACGGTGCTGATGACAAGCGTCGTTACGTACTTCGCCGTGAAGTATGCGGAGACCGGCAAGGGGCTCGCGCGCTTGACCGCCAGCCATCCCTGTCCGCGCTCGACCGCCACGCCGACGCCAAGCGCGAACAGGGAGATGCCTATCACACCGAACGCGCCGTACGTGGCGAGCATGTACGTCGCTGCTGCGCGCGCATTGTTTCCACCCGAAGGCATCACGAGACCAAACAACACGTAGAACATTATCGGAAATCCGATCGTCGGGATCATGAAGGCAGGAATTCGCATCTGCTTGATGATCTCGTACTTCGCTTCGGTAACGTACACACGAAGTGGTGATTGATTGCGGCTCGTCGCGAGCAATTCGCTCGACGGCGATGACGCTGCGGTTGCCATGGTGCTCATGCTGCCTCCTGTGAGCCGGTGAGCGCGAGGAATGCTTCTTCGAGCTGGATACCGGACACTTCGAGATTGGAAAGAGATTCGTCGTTCCACAACAACTCTCGCGCGACACCCTCGGCGTTGGTCACCACCAGCTCTGCGTTGCCGTGGTCGTAGCGCAACTCTGTGACGCCTGGAATCGCACGCAGATCCGCTTCCGCCAGTCTTGTGGTGCAACGGATCTTGCGTCCGGAGACTCGTTGCTTGATCTGCGCCGGCGTTCCATCTGCGATCACCGATCCGTGATCGATTACGACGATGCGGTCGGCGAGCGCGTCGGCTTCTTCCAGGTAATGCGTAGTGAGCAGCACGGTGCGTCCTCGCGATACGAATCCGCGAATCTGCTCCCAGAAGCTCCGGCGAGTCTCGACGTCGAAGCCGAGTGTAGGTTCGTCGAGGAATAGCATGTCCGGATCGCCGCAGATGGCGAGTGCGAACAAGACACGCTGCCGCTGGCCGCCGGACAGGTCGCCGAACTTGCGATCCTCCAGGCCATCCAGTCCGGCTGCAGCGAACACGTCTGCAGCAGGCATTGGATGGGGATAGTAACTGCGAAAGAGATCGATGTGCTCGCGCACGCGCAGCGTTTCCGGAACCTTGGCGACCTGCAGCATCGCACCAATGCGCCGACGCGACGACGTGCGTCGCGGATCGTTACCGAACAGCGTCACCGATCCTGAATCTGGCGCGGCGAGACCGAGCAGGAGCTTGACAGTAGTCGTCTTGCCGGCGCCGTTCGGGCCGAGCAGTGCGATTACGCCGCCGGGTGCGATGTCGAGTGAGACATCACGCAGGGCGACTGTGTCGCCGTAGCTCTTGAATACCGACGATAGTTGTGCAGCTGGAATCGCATTTGTCATTGGAAACACACCTCGTACGCTCCGATTGATGCCGTGATGATGGCCACCGGGGATCTGGTGACAGATGGAGTATCTCGGCGCGTGCAACCCGTCGGTAGTGAAGCGTGTCACCAGTATGACATGACAACTGTCAGATCGACCGCGAGTGCCCCGTGACAAGTGCTGTATGTCTGCCGTAATTTGCCACGTATGAACACACCAACAAGCATGTGAATGAGCACACCAACGATTACTCCGGACGACTTCTTTGCGGCAGATCTGCGTGTTGGGCGTGTTCTGTCCGCGGAGCCGTTTCCGGAAGCGCGCAAGCCGGCTATCAAGCTGCGTATCGATTTTGGGGAGCTGGGCGTGCGGAGGTCGAGCGCGCAGTTGACGGCTCATTACACGCCCGACGAGCTGGTGGGGCGGTTAGTGATCGCGGTGGTGAACTTCCCGCCGCGTCAGATCGGGCCTTTCATCTCCGAAGTACTGGTCTTGGGGGCGTGCACCACACCGAGTGACGTGGTGCTCCTGGCGCCCGATATGGACGTTCCTGTGGGAACGCGGATTTCCTAACCAGTGGGCAGAGCCGGTGTCCTACACGGGTCGTTGTTGCGGAATCAGAAAGCCGGCGGCGAGGTCTCGGCTTCGGTCTTCGGATTCGTCGGGCTCTGGAGCCTCGTCACGTGTTGCGAATGGATCGGGCCAGTGCTTGAGGTAGGCCTTGAGTAGATCGGACGTTTGTTCGATGGCCGTCTGGCGTTTTCCTCTGGAGATTCTGGGGTGGAGCTCTAGTGCCATTTGGGGTGCCTATCCTGGGTTGAGCGTCGGAACCGCACCGTGCAGGATGCGCACCACCGAACCCGGTGGGGGTCGATCGAATCCGTAAGGATTCGATGCCGAGTCAGGCGCGCGAGCTTTCGGGAGGGTAGGTGTAGATCGCCGTTGGCAGCCCTTCGGGCTTCATCTGACGCAGCTCGATGAAGGAGAAACCGATCTTCTCGAGCAGCTTGATGGAGCGCGTGTTGTCGGGCGAGACCAGGGCCAGGGTGCGCGGCGCCTTGAGTGTGGTGCGGGCGAATTCCAGCATCGCGATCGCCGACTCGGTGGCGAACCCCTGGTACCAGAAGTCGGGGAGGAAGGCGTAGCCAAGGTCGGCGTCCTCGAACTGGACCCGCTTGAGGAGTCCGCAGATCCCGATCGGGACGAAGGTGGTCTTCAGCGTCACCAGGTAAAGGCCGTGGCCGTGGCGCTCGTAGCTCGCGATCGGCCCGTTGAGCAGATAGGCGACCGCATCGTCGCGGGTTCGGATGCCCCGGTCGCCGATATTGGCGATGAACGATGGATCGTTGACGAGCTCGAGAATGAAACCGGCGTCGTCGGTGGTGAAGTGACGGAGGAGGAGCCGGTCGGTTTCCAGCACAGTGGTCGGAGCCTGTGGGGTCACCGGCGACACCGCCGAGGCGCACTGGGCGCGTGGTTTGGTTTCGGCATGCAATGGCAGGCTACATTTGGAGACGGTGTGCCGGAGAGATGTACCGGACACGCATGTCGTTCTTATAGAGTATCACAGTTTTCGAGGCGTTCCGTGGCACCACAGTTCATATATGTCATGAAGGATCTCCGGAAGGTAGTTCCACCTTCGCGCGAGATACTGAAGGGAATCTGGCTCTCGTTCTATCCAGGCGCAAAGATCGGCGTGCTCGGCGCGAACGGCGCCGGCAAGTCGTCGTTGCTGCGTATCATGGCCGGCGTCGATCAGGATTTTCAGGGTGAGGCGTGGGCGCACGCGGGGACGCGGATCGGATATCTCCCCCAGGAACCGCAGCTGGACCCCACAAAGAACGTACGCGAGAACGTCGAGGAAGGGGTGAAGTCGACGCGGGATCTTCTCACGAAGTTCGAGGAGATCTCGATGAAGTTCGCCGAGCCGATGAGCGATGATGAGATGAACAAGCTGCTGGACAGCCAAGGACGCGTGCAGGAGCAGATCGACGCGGCGAATGCGTGGGAGCTGGACCGCACGATCGAGATCGCGATGGACGCGCTGAGACTGCCGCCCGGTGATGCTGCGGTGACGAATCTGTCGGGCGGTGAGAAGCGTCGTGTGGCGCTGTGTCGCGTGTTGCTGGAGCAGCCTGACATGTTGCTGCTGGACGAGCCGACGAATCACCTCGACGCGGAATCTGTTGCGTGGCTGGAGCGGCATCTCGCGGACTTCAAGGGAACCGTCGTTGCGATCACGCACGATCGTTACTTCCTGGACAACGTCGCGCAGTGGATCCTGGAGCTGGACCGCGGCGCGGGAATACCATATGAAGGGAACTACACGTCGTGGCTGGAGCAGAAGCGCGCGCGTCTGCAGCTGGAAGAGAAAACGGAATCAGCGCGTCAGCGCACACTCGAGCGTGAGCTGGAGTGGGTGAGGATGGCGCCGCGCGCGAGGCAGGCGAAGAGCCAGGCGCGCGTGAAGCGATACGAGGAACTGGCTGAAGCGGACACGGCCGAGAAGACGATGTCGCATGAGATAGTGATTCCGCCACCGCCCAGGCTTGGCAACGACGTCGTGATTGCGAAGGGATTGAAGAAGGGCTACGGCGACAAGTTGTTGTACGACGATCTCACGTTCTCGCTGCCGCGCGGCGGGATCGTCGGCGTCATCGGACCGAACGGTGCTGGTAAGACGACGATGTTCCGGATGATCGAGGGGACTGAGAAGCCGGATGCGGGATCGTTGACGATCGGAGATACGGTTGTGCTCGCGTACGCGGATCAGGAGCGCGCGCTGGACGGAACCAAGTCGGTGTACGACGAGGTGAGTCAGGGGCACGATCTGATTCAGGTCGGTAAGCGCGAGATGAATGCGCGCGCATACTTGTCGACGTTCAACTTCAAGGGAACGGATCAACAGAAGAAGGTCGGCGATCTGTCGGGTGGAGAGCGGAATCGTTTGCAGCTCGCGAAGGTGCTGAAGGCGGGCGGGAATCTGTTGCTGCTGGACGAGCCAACGAACGATCTCGACGTGGATACGTTGCGCGCGCTGGAAGATGCGTTGATCGATTTCGCGGGATGTGCGGTGGTTATTTCGCACGATCGTTGGTTTCTGGATCGCATTGCGACGCACATGCTGGCGTTCGAGGGGAACAGCGAGGTGGTGTGGTTCGAGGGGAATTACAAGGAGTACGAGGCGGATCTGCATAGACGGAAGGGCATAGACGCGGATCAGCCGAAGAGGATCAAGTACAAGGCGTTGGTGCGGGGGTAGGGCGTCATCCGTCCTCTATGGCGGATTCTAACCACATACCGTACAATGTTACCCGTAGCCATTTCGATTCAATTACCGTAACATCCGCAGTTTAATAATTCAACCGCGCACGTAATGCTGGCACGATCTCCGTGGGGGCCGTTATACGAGCGCGATCTCGATTTGGTCCTGCTCGATCTCCTATACTCGAACGCGTCATTTCGTCGACAGTTGCTCGCGACGATAGCCCCAGACGTGCGCAACGACCCCGAAGCTGATTTTATAGGCGCATGGCATTCGGTGATCGACGATCTGGGCCACGAATCAGACATCGAAGCGGAATGGCGCACCCCAGTTGGGACGTTCACGCTTCTGATAGAGGACAAACTCGGTGCGCGTTGCCAGCCAGATCAGGCTCTTCGCTATCTTGCTCGTGCTGCGCGTTATCGAGAGAGCGGACGATCGGCTGCCACGCGCACACTGCTGGTGGCGCCGGCCGAGTATCCCGCACGGCACGCCGAAGATACTGCGCCGTTCGAGGCATATCTCGCGATCGAGCAGATCGGCGCGTGGACCGATGCAGGGTCAAACGGTGGGCGCGGCGTATATCTCACGCGAATGTTACAGCATGCGATCGATCGTGTCACACGCACGCATACCACTCGCAGCAGCACATCATCAAGTCCAACGCGAATCGACGGCCGCACGGCCGCCGGCGATGTCGCGGATGACGGGCCCTCCGCCGCGAAGGTTGCGATGGTGCCCATTTATGCGATACTCCGTGAAATCCTCGCACAACTCGGCTCTAACCTCACGATTACGTCTTCCGGGACGTGGGTGTACTTCACGTTCCCAGAGCGCCGGACAAATGTCATGCTGCGGTACCGGCTCACCGACGGATGGGCGGAACTCAGCTTCGTCAAGAAGACCATTCCTGAAGAGCGGGTCGTTCAGGTCTTCCGCGCGAACCCGCTCAAAGGAGGAGATGTGAGCACGCGTGGAAAGACCGAAACGGCAATCTGGATGCCGACTCCCGAACTTGATCTCGAAGCTGGCGTTGCTGGTCAGCGCGACCGCGTGCTCGCTGCATGCGGTGTGGTTGAAACATTGAGGCGATGGTACATGCAGCATGCGGACACATTGCATTCGACAGGTGAGGTCATGAGTACTGACCACACACAGCGCGCCGGAGCCACACGGCCAGACTGACCACACGTGACGTCTATTCCTGAGTAACGAATAGGCTCCCAAGTGATAGGTGCCCAGTGCGTGTGTTTGCGCATATCGACTTGACCCGAACAGCGTCTCATATCTGATCTCAAGGCTTCTGCCCGATGCATAGAATTTCTGGAATCTTCGTACTCTGCCTGGGCGCCATTTCTGCGTGCACGCAAGCCCAACAGCCACCGACGCATGACACCACTGCGGCAGGCGAAATTGCCGATGCGAAACTGCTAGACAGGCCCATCACCGTACTCGACTACGCACTCTTGAGAATCCACGATGAGCTCACTAACGATGCTCCGTTCATCAAAGAAATGCACCTCTGGCGAGCTTGGGTGGTAAGCGGAATGGAAATGCCGACCGAGGTCACCGCCATTGCGTTAGCGCCCGATTCGGCACATGTGATCGTGGGCTACGATGTATCGACTGGAAGCCTCACGCAGCGTGCGCGCGAGGTGTGCCGCACCATTGATGGATTTGCCAGCAGAACTACCGCGGCTGATTCGGGCACCCGCAGGATTCGGTGGGCACGAGACAATGTGCTGTCACGCTTCATGCCGCGTGCCACCGCAGCATCGGTAACGGCGGAAGTCAGATCTCGAGCGAATGATGACTTGCAGCGACGCATGTCAGTCGTCATCACGATCTACGAGCGCTCCACACGGCGCTTCACGAAATGCGAGCGTCAAGCGCTGAGCGATTCGATGACCGTAGAGGAGCAGACAGCCGGAGGGAAGGACGAATAGCCGTTCGTTGAGGTGCGACAGAAGCTTCCAGAGAATTCGCGATAGCACATGTTCGGAACATGAAACGCTGCGGCAGCCGGAAGGGTGAAGGGCGGGCTGGGGTCGCCTTCCCAAGAATTGGCTATTAAGCGATAAGCTATTATCCTTTATTAAAGCCGATAGTTAATAAACAACTCTAATCAGCCCACTCATGCCGCGACGGACAACGGGTCACTGGCGGACCATCTCGACCGTTGGAGGGGAGCGCGCCCGGGCGTATGTACCTGTTCCACTGCCGCCGTCGCCCTCTCTGAGAATCGATGGCCGCCTCCGGGACCGCCTCGATGCGGCGCTCCTCGCACTGGGCCGACTGGACAGCGTGTCCACGCTGCTGCCGGACACGGGCCTCTTTCTGTACATGTATGTGCGGAAGGAGGCGGTCCTGTCGTCGCAGATCGAGGGTACTCAGTCATCGCTCTCCGATCTTCTGCTCTACGAGGCGAATGAGTCTCCCGGCGTGCCCCTCGACGACGTCGTCGAGGTTTCGAGCTATGTAGCGGCCATGGAGCATGGCCTGGCGCGGATTCGCGATGGCTTCCCACTCTCCAACCGCCTGATCCGCGAGATCCACGGCATCCTGCTCCATGATGGCCGGGGTGCGGACAAGAGCCCCGGTGAGTTCCGACGCTCGCAGAACTGGCTCGGCGGAACTCGGCCGGGCAATGCACGCTTCGTCCCGCCACCGCCGGAGGAAGTGCCCGCGTGCATGGGGGCGCTGGAGCGCTGGCTGCACGACGAGCCCGAGCGCACACCAACGCTGCTGAAAGCGGCGCTGTCGCACGTTCAATTCGAGACGATCCACCCGTTCCTGGACGGTAACGGCCGCGTAGGTCGGCTACTCGTCCCTCTTCTCTTCTGCGTCGAGGGCGTACTCCACGAGCCGCTACTATACCTGAGTCTGTACCTCAAACAACACCGGGACGAATACTACGAGCTGCTCGACCGGGTGCGGAGGAGCGGCGATTGGGAAGAGTGGCTCGGCTTCTTCGCGGACGGTGTGCGTGAGAGCGCAGAAGGCGCGGTGACGACAGCGCAGCGTCTCACTGTGCTGGCGCGTGATGATCGCACGCGTATCGAACGAGACGGCGGACGCGCGGCGGGGACGATGCTGCGGCTCCAGCAGACGCTGCTCGAGCATCCGATTCAGTCTGCGACGCAGCTCGCCGAGCGCACGATGCTCTCGATGCCGGCGGTGAACAACGGGCTCACCGCGCTCGCGACGAGCGGAATCATTCGCGAGCTGACCGGTCGGCGTCGAAACCGGCTGTACAGCTACGCATCCTATCTGCAGATCCTGGGCGAGGGAACCCAGCCGCTCTGAATCAACGGTGCTGTGCGAGGCGCGTAGGTACACTGAATTGGACCCGCGACCATCCTGGCGCGCGGTGAGTCCGGCCGTCCAAGTCCTCAGCTACCAACCACGAGGCTTGACCCACGTTCCAGTCTCGTCCCTGACGATATCCGGGAACTGGCTTGCGCCAAGCGCGCCCGGTCGAATGACTTTCACGAACGATGCTGTCTCACGGAGTTTCACCGGAACGGGAGTCCTCGGGCTGAGCACACCGACAGGTAGATGGAGACGATGTGCCACGACATCTATTGGCATGACGAGGTCGGAATCGCTCGAGATGATTCCCGCAATGTCGAATTTGCTCTCGTACGCATCGCAGAGTAGTTGGGTTGCGATGTTCACATCGGACCCCTTCTCTTCTGTCTTCATGTATCTGACCCATCTTGGTGGCGGGGCCAGGTTGAGGGCAAGCGTAGAGTGCGAGAGAAAGTGACCGAAATAGATCTCGATCTCAGGTAGTATCTTCAACGCACCGATATATGCCTGCTGCCGAATGGCCTGACTCGGATCGCCAGGTCTCGGTGAAATGCGCGCAGTAAAGTATTTCACCTTCACTACGCGCGCTCGAGGGAGCATGACACGCGCGAGCGCGACAAGATTGAGCCACTTGTAAGGTGATTTCTTGAGACAGCGATTGTACAGGTTGAATCCATCAACATACACGTACGCCCGCTGAGCCATTTTTCACCCCTGAAAAAGCAGAAGCCGCCTTTCGGCGGCTTCGCGCCCTGTCGTCGAAGCGACAGGGGGGGTTGACACTAAACATAGGGCCTGCGGACTCTCGGCGTCAAGTCCTCGTTCTGCATGCGCGTGGGCATTTTCGTGCATCGAGCGGTTGTCACCATGCTGATGCCCGTGATGCAATCGAAAATGTAAATGGCTCTCCGACAAACTGCCGGACCCGACATCCTCCGATACGCGCAGGCTCGAACTCGGCTGTCGATAGCCATCGCGTGACGGAATCCAGGAAGTCGTTGTAGGCGTCGAGCATTCGTCCGGTTGGTCGCTTCTTTGTTGGAGACCAGACTTCCTTGATCGATCCAGGAATCGCGCGGCCCGTCGAGTCGACCTGGAACTCCAGGATAATGACTGCAGTGATGCCTTCGCGCAGTTCGGCAGATGGGTACTCGGGCTGTGACTTGCTCGTAAGCCTTACGGGCACTTCAGGCGGGAAGAATACGGAGAACACAGGAAAGGCGATGCGCGGTGGGTGCGTTAGCTGACGTTTGCCCGGGAGTGTCAGCTCGAAGCTGATCCCGAATTTCAAGGAATCAGCACGCGTACCCTCGGGCCAGAATGGTCCCTCTCCCTCGTCCGTGGTCTTGTGTGCAGCTGCAAGCAATGTTGCCGCTGCGATGGAGTCAGTATGTGGCGAAAGCAACCGAAAGACTGGGGGTGCGTTACGATAGACGGTGACGCCGAGCGGAGTGTGTCGCTCGATCTTGCGCCAGGTGATGTCGGGTTCGCCGGGCGGAAGCGTGTCACCTCTTGCGTTGAGAAGGCTACGCATCCGGAGCGAAACCGACTGTGCAAAGATATCCGCCATCTCTGCGATGCCGGAATCGGTTGGCTCGTTGACGTCGGCGCGAATGTAAACGATGCGTGGAATCGATGCCGGGGTCGAGAGTGTATCCAGGCATGACGCGGCATGTGTTATTGTGCTACCATCGGCTGCTTGCGCGGAAAGTTTGTGCAGCGACAGAAAAGCGCACGCGATCGCTGCCAGCCAGACGGGGCGATTCAAATATTGTGTGCCTTGCATGATGCGTGAAAGTGTCGGATCGAACATGTACGCATGGTTCCGAAGCTGCAGACACCGGCAAAGACCGCGCGGCGGCGTCCGCTAATGTAATGCTCCCATGGGAGACAAGCTTGCGGGCCTGATCGTTCGGTCTGAGCGGCATTGGTCCGGTCCAGGGGCGACGTCGCGCTTCCGGCGTCACGGCCAGCAACCGCCGCGGCGTCTAACGCGTACTTTATTCGACGAGTATTTTCGCAGCTAGAATTTGCGCTCTCAGTCCAGCATCCTTTCCGAAGGCCCATTCCGAATGCCGATTTCACGATTGATCACTACCGCTGCCTTTGGTATGGCGGCACTCACACCTGTCGCCGCCACTGTCGCCAGTGCGCAGTCCACCGATGCCCTCTACGCCGAGATGCACTGGCGGGAGATCGGGCCGACGCGCGCGGGGCGCGCCCGGGCACTCTCCGGGGTGGCCAGCCAACCGAATGTCTTCTACGTCGGCTACGACAACGGCGGCGTCTGGCGGTCCACAGATTACGGCTCGAACTGGGTCCCTCTGTTCGATAACGAACCAACGGGATCGATCGGCGCCATAGCCGTCGCGCCTTCGGATCCGAACATCATCTATGTAGGAACCGGCGCCGGAATCATTCGACCGGATCTCTCGGTCGGCGACGGCATGTACAAGTCGACCGACGCTGGCAAGACGTGGACGCATCTGGGTCTCCGTGAGACGCAAATGATTGCGAACATCGAGGTCGATCCCACGAATCCCAACCGGCTGTTCGTCGCGGCACTTGGCCATCCCTACGGTCCGAATGCCGAGCGCGGAATATTCCGCTCGACTGATGGCGGCAAGACTTTCGAGAAGGTGCTTTACAAGGACGAGTACGTGAGCGGCAACGACGTTCGCATCGATCCAAAGAATCCGAACATCGTTTACGCTGCGCTCTGGCAGCAGCAGCAGAGTTACATCGAAGGCGCTGAGTTCGGCGGCACGGAAGGGGGAATCTTCAAGTCGACGGATGGCGGCACTACGTGGAAGCAACTCACGAATGGGCTTCCGGCAGGGGTGATCGAAGCAAACCTCGGCGTCTCGATGAGCTCGCCGAGCACTATCTATGCGATGGTGGCAGGCACATCCGGGTCCGCAACACCAGCTCGCGGTGGAACGACTGGAACGATTGGTTTCTACAAGTCGACCGATGCAGGCGAGCACTGGACACTTGCAGCGCGAGATGCGAACAACCCAGGGGCATCGCCGAACGCGGTGCTGGATCCGCGTCCACTCGTGCGTATCGGCGGCGGCGACCTTCCGACGATCGCAGTGGATCCAAAGAATCCAAACGTCGTCTACAGTGCATCGACGGTGTTCTGGCGCACTGAAGATGGAGGTGTCACATGGAGCGCGGTGCGCGGTGCACCGGGCGGCGATGATTATCAGAAGGCATGGGTAAACCCGAACGATACGAACATTCTGCTCGTCGTCTCGGATCAGGGCGCGATCGTTTCGGGCAATCGTGGCGTGTCGTGGAGCAACTGGTACAATCAGCCGACGGCTGCGATGTACCACGTGTCGACGGATGACGCATTCCCGTATCGCGTGTGCGGCGGCCAGCAGGATTCTGGCTCCGCCTGCGTGGACAGCAGATCGATGGATGGTGAGATCACGTTCCACGACTGGCATCCGGTGAACATTCAGGAATACGGCGTTGCGGCGAGCGATCCGAAGAATCCGGATCTCGTTTTCGGAAGCCAGCGCACCAACATCTCGCTGTACAACCGCACGACCGGTCAGACGACAAACGTAGGTCCCGACGCGGAAGCGCGCGGCACCGAGTTCGGTCGCAATGTGCGCACGATGCCGATCATGTGGTCGCCGGTGAATCACAACGTTCTCTTCTATACGTCGAACGTCGTGTGGAAGTCGACCGATCAGGCGCACAGCTGGACGCGCATCAGTCCCGATCTCGCGCGCCAGACGTGGGCCGTGCCGGCCACAGTCGGAAAGTATTCCAGCAGCGTGAAGCCGGCGCCACAGGGAAGCATCACCGCGCTCTCCGCGTCGCCGCGGGACGTGAAGGTGATATGGGCTGGCACCGACGACGGCAACATCCAGGTGACGACGAACGGTGGCGCTACGTGGACGAACGTAACACCTGCCCAGATCAAGCCATGGACGCGCATCTTCAACATCGATGCGGGCCACTTCGATACACAGACCGCGTATGCAGCGGCAAATACGATGCGTATCGACGATCTCAATCCGCATCTCTGGCGCACACATGATGGTGGCAAGACGTGGACCGAGATCGACAACGGGATTGCGCCCGGCGCTGCCACGAATTCCATCCGCGAAGATCCGCACAAGAAGGGATTGCTGTATGCGTCGACGGAAACTCAGGTGTGGGTGTCGTTCGACGACGGTGATCACTGGCAGTCGCTCAGGCTGGACATGCCGGCAGTGTCGGTGCGCGACATACAGATCAAGGACGACAGCATCTGCATGTGCTCCGATCTCATTGCGGGAACGCACGGGCGCGGCTTCTACATTCTGGATGACGTGACACCGCTGCGCCAGGCTGCGGAGGCTCGCAGCGCCAATGGTGCGTATCTGTTCAAGCCGCAGACGGCATTGCGTATTCGCCTTGCGACCAACGATCCGACGCCGTGGCCACCCGAGCTTCCCGCGGGGGAGAATCCGCCGAACGGCGCGATCATCGACTACTATCTGTCGTCGAGCGTGTCGGGGCCGGTGACGATCGACATACTGGATGCAGGTGGCAAGGTGGTTCGCACCTACACGAGTGAGCTCAAGCGCGATCCGGATCCTGGAGTGGATCGTGCTGCTTACGACAAGGTGTGCAAGGCGAATCCGGAGTCGCCGGATTGCGACGTGCCATTGTACTGGCCATCGCGCATCAAGTCCATGCCGACGAGTGCCGGCATGCATCGCATCAGCTGGAACATGAGATACCAGCCGCTCGCGACGGAGCGCGGCGCAGTCGATGCTACGGGTGCGGTTCCGAATCGCAGCTCGCCGTCGCCGAGCTCGCCGTGGGCGCCGCCGGGTCAGTACACGGTGCGTCTCACCGTTGCTGGCAGCAGTTACTCGCAGCCGTTGACTGTGCGTCTCGATCCGCGCGTGAAGACATCACCGTCTGCGCTTGCCGAGAACACGAAGCTGTCGCTCGAGATGTACGAGCTTGCGCGCACGACGCGCATGGCGTACGGACAGGCGCACGACCTGGGAGAGAAGGTCGGTCAGCTGGTGAAGGAGCAGAACATCGACGGTGCGTTCAAGACGGAACTCGATTCGGTCGCGCCGGACGAGGCGCGCGGCGGTCGGCGGTTCTTTGGACGCGGCGGCGGTCGTCCTCCCGTCACACTCAACGCAGCGAGCAGTGCAGCGTTGGCAGCGTCGTTGTCGATGCAGGCCGCAGAGACGGCACCCACGGCGGCACAGATCGCTGCATGCGCGCGCGCCAGGGCACAGGCTGCTGCGGCGATGGCGCACTGGAATACGCTCAAGACGACGGGGCTGTCGTCGTTCAACGCGCTGCTGAAGACGAAGGGTCAACCGGCGCTGACGCTGCCGGCGCTCAGGCTGCCAGCGGCGTTGCCGAGTGATGAGAATGGGAACGTGAATGAGAAGGAGAACGAAGGGTAGGCGTTGTAGGCGACACCGAAGACTCCGCGCATCGGCATGATCGTGAACGCGATGGTCACAGGATCGCTCGTCTGTCCGACGAATTAATCATGGGCGCTCCTTGATGTCGCTTTCGTTCTTTCGCTCGTTGCTGCTGGCGCTATCCGGTCTCGCCGTCATAACCGGCGTGATCATGCACGGGATAGTGCGTCGCGCGATGTTGCAGCCGGTTATCGATGCCTCGCGGCGTCTTGACGGAGTGCCGGCGCATGCCCTGAGGCTGTTCAGCATCATGATCGGACGTGCATGGGTCTTTCGTGTCTACCATCTGTGTTTCGCAGTCCTGTTTCTGGGCGGCTGGTGGTATTTTGGAACCGCTGCGGGAACGGCCACCTGGGTCCAGCTGACTTCTCGATGACCATCAACGCAGCTGCACAAAACATTGCTCCAGGCAAAAAACTTCTCTGGGATGGGTCGCCGCGGCAGGGTATAGTACTTCGAAGCAACGACATCCTGAAACTTGCGGCCCAACTAATTTCCTGACGTTCATGTACTCAGGCGTGAACTGGCCTGGCATAAAGCAGCCGCCGAGCTTTGACCTCATCGATGGTGCTAGCGGAGTCTATGAAATCATTCGAAAGGCGCAAGCGCGGATCGCGGCGTAGTCCGCATGTAGTGATATGCCAGTCACTGGCGCAAGCTGGTACTACACAGGGTGCGCGTATGAAATTCGCGCGACTGCTTGCTGTCCTCGCGACAGCAATGGTGCCCTCCGTCGCCGCCAGCCAATCATCATACTTGTTTGTGTGGGCCGGCGGAAGCGGACCTGGCGCGAGCGACTTCATGGCGACAATTGACGCCAATCCTGCGTCTCGAAGTTACGGGCGTGTGGTCGCAACTGTGCCGACCGGCACTATCGGCATGCCGCATCACACCGAGCAGGAGCTCGGTCCGAACGACCATCTGCTCGCTGACGACTTTACTGCGGGGCGCACGTGGCTGTTCGATCTGCACGATCCGCTCAAGCCGCGGATAATGACATCCTTCGGTGACGTGGCCGGATTCAGTCATCCTCATACCTACAGCAGGCTCGCGAACGGGCACGTGCTGACGACGTTTCAGTATCGCGCCGACGCGAATACCGCAAAGGAGATGAGAGGCCATGCGAGCAGCATGGCCGGCATGAACAATCCGCAAACGAACGTGACTGGTGGACTCGTCGAGATGGATGAGCGCGGCCATCCCATCATGTCGGCAAGTGCCGTCGATCCGTCGATCAGGGATCACTTCATCTATCCGTACAGCGTCCTTCCGATTCCCAGCATCGACCGCGCCGTATCGACGACTACCGACATGAATTTCGGCGATACGGTGGCCACGTCGCAGTGGGTGCAGATCTGGCGGCTGTCCGATCTCAAACTGCTGCGCACGATTGCACTGCCGCCTGGCTCTGGTGCACATATCAAGGCAAACGAGTTCTCGGGCGAGCCGAGGCTTCTCGCTGACGGCAGGAGCGTTTACATCCACACGTTCAATTGCGGGTTGTATCTGCTCCGTGATGTGGCACGTGCTACACCGGTTGCAACGGTCGTGCATACATTCGACGGAACTGACTGTGGAGTTCCGGTTCTCACCTCGCACTACTGGATTCAGACAGTGCCGGCGGATCATGGCCTCGTCACACTCGATGTAAGTGACCCTGAGCATCCGCGCGAAGTATCGCGAGTAATGGTTGGCAACGATGAGCAGCCGCATTGGATCGCGATCGATCACACGGGCAGAAGAATCGTGTTGAATTCCGCCGGGAAGGGAAACCGACTGTTCATAATCAACTTCGATCCCGCGAACGGACACATGTCGGTCGACAGTGCGTTTCGCGATCCGGGAAGCACCAAACCTGGAATCAGCCTTGCCGGCGCCAACTGGCCGCGTGGCTTCAAGGGGAACATCGTGCCACACGGGGCGGTGTTTTCGCGATAGCGTCACGATCGCGTCGTACGGTGTCCGACGGCAATCGTTGACGGAACGGCGCGTCGCCCGACGTACAACCTTCCGAGCCATTCCCATGTCCAAGTGAAAAGACACCGATTCACCATCGGCACGTCGTCACCTGGAAACAATCATGGCCCGCTTGAATATGAGACACCTGCTTGCATCTTCTGTTGTTATCGCAGTTATCTGCGCGACTGGCCTTGGCGCTCAGGTCGCGCACCCGGTCGCCGTAATCGATCTCGAACCCTATCAGGACAATCCGGACTTCCTGACGGTGCGCGCGAGTGTGGGCGGTCAGACTCGAACCTTTGCTTTCGACTCGGGCGAAGGGGTGTCGATGATCAGCCCCGAACTTGCGCAGGCCATCGGATGCAAACCGTGGGGGCAGGTGACGGGTTTCCGCATGAACGGTGAACGGATCGACGCTCCGCACTGTGACGGCGTCACATTCGATGCGGCCGGTCAGCACTTTGCGGCGCCGAGTGTGATCGTGTTCGACCTGATGAAATTCTTCAAACCGGGCCAGCCGCGCCTCGATGGGTCACTCGGCTTCGATCTGTTCGCGGACCGCGCGATTACCTTCGCATTCTCCGGCCGGTCCATCATCGTCGAGAGTCCGGCGAGTCTTGCAGCACGCATCGCGCATGGAACGGAAGTGCCGATTCGCATCGTGCGTGACGCCGAGGGGCTTGCGCTCACAGTCGATATCGGCGTGCCGACCCCGGAGGGAATGGCATGGATGGAGCTGGACTCGGGCGGCGGCAATTCGATCATAATCGGAAAGCACATCGCGTCGCTGTTCAAAATGGATCCGGAATCGAAAGCCATGCAGCAGGTGAGCTTCACGCTTGCTGGAAAGATCCCGGTGACAGCGCCAGCTCGAGTAATGGATCACATGATCATGGATGGAAATATCAACGTGCCCTTTCTCAGTAAATGGGACGTGACGCTCGACTTTGCGACTGGACGAGCGTGGGTCGCACCAGCCGATCACCCCACGCGCTAGTCGCGGGCGGCCGCCAACAGATCTGCTCGCATCATCGTCCCTGCGTGAAGTTGCCGGACGCGCGTGACGCAGCTGGCTTCCCGGTCAGCAGATTGCGGATTGCGCGCCAGACTGTACGAACGAGCAACAAGACGAGTACGAGCAATATCAGCGCAGCTGCAAGCGCGATTATCGGATGTTGCCACAATGTGTAACTCATCGTCGCAACGACCCCGAGCTCAGCGACGTTGACGATTCCATTGCTCACTGGCTCCGGCGATGTGTCGACTGCGGTGCGCAGACCGAGCTTCGCAAGATTGGTGGTCAGGCCGAGTCCGCCGCCAAGTAGTCCTGCGAGGGCGATGATCGCCGGATCGGCGTGCCAGGCAGTGGCAATCGCGAGTGCGGCTGCAGCCGGTGTGCGGATCAGCGTGTGTGTCGCTTCCCACGCGGACGCGACTCCGGGGATCAATGTCGCAAGAAACTCGACGATCGCCAGAACCAGCGCGACTCCGATGACGATCGGGTTGGCGAGTGCGGACAGCAGGCCTGGCAGGGGCCCGATCCAGCCGAAGCGCTCCCCGATCCCCACGAGGACGACAGTGGCGTAGAGGCTGATTCCCGATGCGTACGCGATCCCGAGCGACTCGGCCAGCGTAATCAGAGAATCCATGCGAGAGTTGGGCAGGTGGGATTCGAGGGTCCGACGAGCGCGCCTATCTGCCGGAATGTATCATACCTTTCGCGAGCACGCCTGGCGGGCGTGGCCTGGTCAGCGGCCATGCGCCCCGAGCCAATGACCGAGAGATGCCAAGTGACGGATGAAAATGACGCCGCGGAGTTCTACACAAGGCGAATAGCGAGTCTGCGGGCATCGCACGACGTCGCCGCGCGCCAGTGGCGTCGTCTTGCCAATCTGCGCCTGGTCGTATTCGTCCTTGCCGCGGCGTCGGTATGGTGGCTGGTCGACGCAGGGCTCGCGTTGCGCTCGATGCCCGCGGCGGCCACGATCATCACGACCGTTCTGTTCTGGTATCTGGTCAGGCGCAGCTCGCGCTCGAGGATCCGGGTGACGCGCCTCGCCGATCTCGTACTGATCAATGAAGAGGCGGTGCATCGCGTTGGGAGAGAATGGTCCGCGCTCGAACAACGTCCGTGGGCCGACGTGCCAGTCTCGCATCCGTACGCGTACGATCTCGACGTGTTCGGATCGGCGTCGCTCGCTCAACTGTTCCCGGGAGTCAGCGCCGCGCCGGGACGTCCGACGCTTGCGTCATGGCTGTTGGCACCCGCGTCAGTGGGCGATGTACAAAGGCGCCAGAAAGCCGTAGCTGAATTGAAGAACAGGATCGAGTGGCGGGATGAG
The DNA here is from genome assembly GCA_027307165.1 of Gemmatimonadota bacterium. Lineage (GTDB taxonomy): Bacteria > Gemmatimonadota > Gemmatimonadetes > Gemmatimonadales > Gemmatimonadaceae > Fen-1247. The sequence continues at coordinate 69,172 of DAHUXM010000027.1, forward strand.
CTGGTACTTCATACGCGGCGAATAACGACCGGCCCTGACCGGCTGCACGCGTTTGTCGAGTGGGCGAATCATGAGGATTGGGCTGCTGACGATGTCTGGGTCTTCGTGGCGGCGATCGCACTTCCGGTTGCGCTGGTACTCCTGGCCGCGGCGCAAGCAGTGGGATTCGTTTCCGGCGCATACTGGCCGATCCCGATCGCGCTCGGCGGCGCCCTTACGGCGCGGTTCAAGAAACCCTTGAGAGTGGCGCTCGGTCAGGTTCAGGGCCAGCGCAACATGTTGAAGGGATACGCGACCGTCACTCAGCTGGTGGCGACGGAGTCATTCGAGTGCGATGCACTGCGGGACATTCAACGCGATCTAACTGGCGATGCAAATGCGGCGGGCCAGATGCGCGCGCTCGAACGACTGGCAGATTGCGCGGACGTGAAATTATCGCCCATGCTTCATTTTGTCGTGCAGGGGCTCTTACTGTGGGATTTTCACGTCGCGTTTCTGTTGACGAGATGGAAGCGTGATACCGGGAAGCACATCGGTGGCTGGCTCGCGGCAATCGGCGTGGTCGAGAGTCTCGCGGCGCTCGCCACGCTTGCGCACGACAATCCTGATTGGGTATTTCCGATTGTTGACGCGCGTGATCCCGCAATCGTATCGGCGACGGCGCTCGGCCATCCCCTACTGCCAGCGTCGATCATGGTCGCCAATGATGTAACCGTCGGACCGGAACGAACACTGTTGTTCGTGACCGGCTCGAACATGGCGGGGAAGAGTACGCTGCTGCGTGCCATCGGGCTGAACGTCGTTCTCGCGCAAGCGGGATCGGTGGTTTGTGCCGAAGCGATGACGTGTCCACCAGTGTTGCTCCGTACCAGCATGCGCGTGCAGGACTCGCTCGCGCGCGGGGTATCGTACTTCATGGCGGAGCTGGAGCGGCTCAAGCTGATAGTGGACGCGGCCGAGGCGGTTAAGGAAACGCATCAACGAAAGTTGATGTATCTGTTGGATGAGATTCTTCACGGGACCAATTCCGCAGAGCGTCTGATTGCTGCGCGGTACGTGCTGGTGCGGCTCATGGATCTCGGTGCGATTGGAGCGGTGACGACGCACGATCTTCAACTTGCAGACGCCAGCGCGCTGGAGTACGCAGCGCAGCACGTTCATTTTCAGGAAGTGTTCTCGCGCAGCGCGGATGGTCGTGCAACGATGGCCTTCGATTACAAGTTGAGGCCGGGGAAGGCAACATCGAGCAACGCGTTGAAGTTGCTGGAGATGGTCGGGCTCACGACGGATGCGGTGATTTCGTAGGCGGTTGCGTTGCATCCGCGGACCACGAATTCCAATTATGCGTAACAGGATCGGACGGCGATATCACGGGTTCTTCCGAATACGTTTTACAAGTAAATGGATCGCGCGCGGGTTTATCGGATGAACACCGATAAATCCGCGCGCGATCCGTTCATGTGATCGGAATTGGATAAACGTCGCGTCAATATGACCGTCGATGCACCCGGTCCTTAAAGCGTGATCGTAACGGGATGATGTTCCATTGGACACCCGGTCACCAACGGTACACGCCTGGTCGGCGTAGGTACGACGTAACCACTATACCTGCGCTGTCGCGCACGGGGGACCCAATGTCGCTCATCGCCCGGATCACGACCTGTGCGGCCGTACTGGTGGCCGCCGTTCCAATCGCCACTCGCGCTGGCGCGCAGGGAGTGGCGTCATCGCAAGGTTATCAGGAACCACCTGAATCCATCCGTCGCATTCTGGATGCGCCACCCGCGGCAACGGGAAGTGTCAGTCCCGACGGCAAGTGGATCGTGATCGCGGCGCGTGAGCCAGCCGTCACGAGCATTGCCGACATGGCGGAGCCGACGCTGTATCTGGCCGGCCGGCGGTTTCATCCGGTGGCGAGCTATAGAGTGGACACCGTGGGAATTCGCTCGATGCGCCTCAAGCCGGTTACGGGGAGCGCGGCAAAGCCGGTTCCGGTGCCGGCCGGTGGACGGATCGCGCAGTACTCCTGGAGCCCCGATGGTCACATGATCGCGTACACGACCGTCGACAGGTCGCTTGGGATGGCCATCAAGCTGTTTCCAGTATCCACCGCAACGGAGATATCGGTGTCGGCCGCCGGTCTGCACGGCAAACTCGGCGCGCCGTCATGGTCGAATGACGGAAAGTACGTCGCATTGACGGAAGCAACGCGCAATGGGACCGCGCTCTGGATGGTGAACGTTGCAACGCACACGGCGAAGCGCATCACGCCATACACAATCAACACAGTTACCGGCGGATGCGACTGGCTGTCCAAGGCATCGCAGCTGGTTTGTCTCATGAACGTGGCGGGACGTGGAGCGCCACCACGCGACGGGCAGACACCGGCTGGGCCGATAGTACAGGAATCGTACGGGCGCGCAGCACCGGTGCGCACTATCGAGTATCTGCTCAAGAACCAGCACGACGAAGCGCTGTTCGATTACTACTTCGCCAATCAGATTACCATCGTCACGCCGGACGGTGCGAGCAGAAATGTCGGCAAACCGGGAATTCACACTCGCGCCGATGCGTCTCCTGACGCTCGGTGGTTGCTCGTGCGCACGGTGCATCGACCCTACTCGTATCAGGTTGCGCTGAATGACTTTCCGGAGCGCATCGAGGTGTGGTCGCTGGACGGGAGGGTTGCGCGCACCGTCACTGACAGACCGCTTACGGATAATGTTTCCAGTGCACGCGACGCTGTCGCGGCTGGCATACGCGTTGTGTCGTGGCGGCCGGATGTACCTGCCACCGTGTTTACGGTCGAGGCGCTGGACGGCGGTGATCCGCGCAAGCAAATGGAAAGACACGACCGCGTGAGTCTCATGTCTGCTCCATTCACGAGTGCGCCACAGCCATTCATGGATCTCGAGATGCGTTATCGCGGGATCACCTGGATGTATCCCGATCTGGCGCTCGTGAACGAAGGCACGTCGCGTACGGCGAAACTGCGCACGTGGGCGGTGAATCCATCCTCTCCTGCTTCAGCACGCGTACTGTTCGATCGGAGCTCGGAGGATCGTTACGGTGATCCGGGCAGGTTTGTAATGGTGTACGACGCCGCGAGCGATCGGATGGTGCCGCTTCGTGGTGCGGACGGTCACACGATGTACCTCACGGGTGATGGTGCGTCGGCTGAGGGCGACCGTCCATTCCTGGATGCGATCGACATGCGGGACGGCAGCAAGCATCGCATCTGGCAGAACTCGGGCGACCATTACGAATTCGTTGCATCGCTGACGGACCCGGCTGCCAGGACCTTCGTCACCAGGCGCGAGTCACCGACCGAGCCGCCGAATTTCTTCCGGCGTGAAGTGGGGAGCGATGTTGCCACGAAGCTCACGGAGCTTTCCGATCCGGCACCGGCGTTCGCCGGCGTCACCGGAAAACTGATCACGTACACGCGAGCGGATGGCGTCAAGCTCTCGGCGACGATGTATCTACCCGCCGGCTACACGCAATCACAGGGCCGGCTTCCCTTCTTCTTCTGGGCGTATCCGCGCGAGTTTCTCTCGGCCGCGGCCGCTTCGGAAGTGCGCGGATCTCCGTACGAATTCAAACGGCCGTCACTGCCGCGCGATCGCCAACTGCTGCTGCTCGCGGCAGGTTATGGAGTTCTGGATGGACCATCGATGCCCATCGTTGCGAAGAACGGCAAGGAACCGAACGACAGTTACGTCGAGCAACTCGTGGCCAGCGCGAAGGCGGCGATCGACGCGATAGATTCGATGGGCGTCGGTGATCGCAATCGCGTCGCAGTGGGCGGTCACTCGTATGGTGCATTCATGACGGCAAATCTGCTGGCGCATTCGACGCTGTTCCGTGCAGGGGTCGCCGAGAGCGGTGCGTACAACAGGACGCTCACCCCGTTCGGATTCCAGGCGGAGCCGCGTACGTTCTGGCAGGCGGAAGACATTTACAGTACGATGTCGCCCTTTTATTACGCGGACAAGATCAAGACGCCGATTCTGTTGATTCACGGCGTGAATGATGACAACGACGGAACGTTCCCGATCCAGTCGGAGAGAATGTTCGCCGCGATCAAGGGAAACGGCGGCACCGTGCGATACGTGCAGCTGCCACTGGAGCCACATGGATACACGGCGCGCGAAAGTCTGCGGCATGTGATGTGGGAGACGGTTACGTGGCTGGACAGGTACGTCAAGAATCCTGCGGAAAAGACCAACTAGCCGTAACTCGAGAAATGCGCTCGTTGCGATATCAGTCGGAATCGCAACGAGCGCATTCTTCGTTTCTGCCGCCTGTAGGGGATTCCCCTAGCGACTTTCCAGTTTTCTCCCGACTGAACGCTCGAGGGCCAGCTGGTAGGTTGTGGAGAACATCATCCGCAACCTACCGGACGGATACCGTGAGCAGATCGAGTATCGATATCGAAACCATGGAAGACGCTGTTGACGCAGTGGCGTCGCGGCGTGAGTCGCGACGTTCGTTTCTTCGCAACGGCGCGGTTGCCGCGGTTGCTGGAACGCTGCTGAGCGCATGCAAGCCGGTCGCCGCGTCCGAGCGCGCGCCGAAGACAGTGGCGAAGGCGACTCCGCCAGTATCACCTCCAGTCGCGTTCGGTGTCGACGATGTGAGTGCTGCGTCGATCGCCGCTGCCGACGAGATGGACAGGATGCACGAGGCCGGCATCAAGGCGTTCCCGGCCGCGAGCAAGGGGAGAGGGAATCAGCTCCTCGCACCACGCATCGAGCGCGGGGTGAAGGTGTTCGACCTCACTGCAAGGAGAATGCAGTGGGAAACCGAGCCGGGAAAGGTTACGGAGGCGTGGGCTTACAACGGAATGGTTCCTGGTCCGATGATGCGCGTTCGTGCAGGAGACCGCGTCAGGGTCAACATCAAGAACGAATTGCCGGAGTCCACATCGATCCACTTTCACGGTGTGGAGCTCGCAAATTCCCAGGATGGAGTGCCGTTCATAACGCAGCCTCCCATCAAGCCAGGGCAGAGTTACACGTACGAGTTCGTACCGCCGAATCACGGCTCGCACATGTATCACTCGCACCACAACTCAACCAAACAGGTCAGCCTCGGCCTGCTCGGGGCATTCATCGTGGAGCCCAGGGACAGCTCGGAAGAGCCACATGCGGACGTCGATCACGTACTGATTCTGAACGACGGGCTGAACGGCTTTACCATCAACGGCAAGGGGTTTCCGGCTACCGAGCCGATCGTCGCCAAGTTGGGGCAGACGGTGCGGATCCGCTTCATGAACGAGGGGATGATGATCCACCCGATGCACCTGCATGGCATGCACATGACGGTGATAGCCAAGGACGGGTGGGCCCAGCCGCAGCCGTGGAAATGCGACACCCTCAACGTGGCTCCTGGCGAGCGGTGGGACGTGCTGGTGAAGTGCAACAACCCCGGCACCTGGGCGTTCCACTGTCACATTCTGCCTCACGCGGAGTCGGAGCACGGAATGTTCGGAATGGTGACCGCGCTGATTGTGAAGTAGCTGGCGAAAGGCGATTGGCCGGTAGTCATCTTCGTTGGTCGTGGTAGCTTTATAGCCATGACGAACGACAGTCAGGCCAGCGGGGACGGTAACCCTCCAGCCATGCCGGCCCCACCGTCCGGGTCACCACCGCGGCCACCGTCGGCCGGCATGTACGAAAGGATCGTGGAGGTCGCGGCGGATGCAATCGTGACGATCAACGAGGCACAGGAGATAGTGCACTTCAATCGCGGCGCGGAGCAGATATTCGGATATCGGAGGGACGAGGTGTTGGGCGCCAACCTGAACACTCTGTTGCCGCCACAATTCCGCGCGACCCATGCCGCATACGTAGTCGCATTCGGCGAATCCACTGAGACGGCCAGACTCATGGGGCATCGCCGTGAAGTGTTCGGCCTCAGGAAGGACGGAACGGAGTTTCCAGCCGAAGCATCGATTCTCAAGCTGGATGCGCCGGATGGGCGCCGGCTGTATACCGCTCTGGTGCGCGACGTGACCGATCGCAGGCAGATGGAAGCGCACCAGCGGTTTCTCGCGGACGTCGGCATCGCGCTCAGTCGCTCGCTCGACTACGAGGCAACGATCGCATCCGTGGTGCGCCTGCCCGTGCCGATGCTTGCAGATGCCTGCATCATCGAAGTGATCGACGAGTCGGGAGAGCTGCATCGGGCGACGCACGGGAGCGCCGAGTTGTTGAGCGGAGCGGCATCTTCCGATGTAACAAGGCAGGAATTACCACTCATCGCGCGCGACCAGCCGGTGGGCGTGTTGACATTCCTGAAAGCCGGCCCTTCGCGCGGCAGAGACCGGTCTGACGCGATCATCGCGGGCAATTTTGCCGCGCGTGCAGCGCTCGCGATCGACAACGCACGACTGTATCAGCATGCGCAGCGCGCAACCGCCGCCAGGGACGAGATACTGGGAGTCGTATCACACGACCTCAGGAATCCACTGAGCGCGATCGCGATGTGCTCGCGAGTGCTCGTGGACACGCCGCCTTCCGATCCTGTAGCGTGCCGCGACCTGGCGAGGACCATACACGAATCGACGACGTGGATGTCGCGCATGATTCAGGATCTGCTCGATGTGTCCGCGATTGAAGCGGGAGTCCTGTCCGTAATCCGCGACAGCGAGGACATCGGCCAGATCGTGATGCGGGCTGCGGGCCTCTTCACGCGGAGAGCGGCCGACAGCGGCGTCGCACTTGAAGTCACGCTGGAGGAACCGCTGGCGCAAGTGTCCGTAGACGCCGAGCGAATGGCACAGGCGATAGCGAATCTCATAGGCAACGCGGTGAAATTCACCCCCTCGGGCGGACGTGTCTCAGTCGATGCGTACGCGCAGGGCGGAGTCATCGATGTTGTCGTGGCGGACACGGGACGCGGAATCGCCGAAACGGACATCCCGTTCATTTTCGATCGATTCTGGCATACGCGCGGCTCCGCTGCGGGAACGGGGTTGGGGTTGGCGATCGCGAAGGGGATCGTCGAGGCACATGGTGGAACCATTGCTGTTGCAAGCAGGATCGGAGAAGGCAGTCGTTTCACGATCAGTCTGCCGCAAAAGGGTGCTACTGATTGACCGAGACGAAAGTTGCAGGGTATCCAGTACAAACTCACCAGCAACAGGAGATTGCCATGAAGCACCAGCCGGATTCCGGGAGCGATAGCGGAGCGCCGGACACAGGCGTTCCCCGGTTTCGCGAGCTTGACCGCGGTGAGATAGAGGAGATTCTTGCTCGCAACAACGTCGGGAGACTTGCATTCTCGCTGCACGATCGCGTGGACATAGAGCCGATCAACTATGTGTTTGATGCCGGCTGGATATTCGGTCGCACGAGTCACGGTACGAAACTCGCGACGATCGCGCACCACCCCTGGGTTGCGTTCGAGGTGGACGAGGTCCACGGCCTCTTCCATTGGGCGAGTGTGGTGGTCAAGGGTGCATTCTATCTCATAGATGCGGACACATCGATACGACAGGATCCGGCGTTCAATCGTGGCGTCGAGTTGCTTCGGGCGCTCATACCTCAGACGCTGACGGCCAACGATCCAACGCCGTTCCGCAATTCGGTGTTTCGCATTCACCTTGACGAGGTGACGGGCCGCGCGGCGAATGGGTAGCGCTTTCCAGCATCGCAGCGAAGGCAGAGTATCCGGGTGTTAGTTCCAAAGCTCGTTACCACACTCAAGACGTACGATCGCGATCAATTCCTTGGCGATCTTACAGCGGGAGTGATCGTCGGGGTCGTTGCACTCCCGCTCGCCATAGCATTCGCAATTGCGAGCGGTGTTCCGCCGGGTCGCGGTCTGTGGACCGCGATCGTGGCTGGCTTCATAATCTCTGCACTCGGCGGCTCGCGCGTTCAGATCGGTGGCCCGACCGGTGCGTTCGTGGTCATCGTTTACGGCATCGTCCAGAAATACGGGATCGACGGCCTCACCGTAGCGACGCTCATGGCGGGTGCGATACTCGTCGTCATGGGGCTGGCGAAGCTCGGCTCCGCGATCAAGTTCATTCCGCGGCCCGTTGTGACGGGTTTCACCAGCGGGATCGCGGTGATCATTTTCTCCGGAGAGATAAAGGATTTCTTCGGACTTTCGATGGGTGCTGTTCCGTCGGCGTTCATCGCGAAGTGGCAGGCGTTCGCTGCGCACGCGGGAGGGATCACTCCGGCTGCGCTCGGTGTGTCCGTTGCATCGATGGCGATAATTCTGTTGTGGCCACGTGTGAACCGGCGCATCCCGGGACCGTTCGTTGCCCTGATCGTGATGACAGCGGCAGCACAGTTGCTGCACCTTCCGGTCGAGACGATCGGTTCCAGATTTGGCACGATTGCGGCCTCAGTACCTCATCCGGCGGTACCGCACCTGTCGCTTGCCCAGATATCCGCGGTCGTCGGTCCCGCGTTCACGATCGCATTTCTCGCGGCTGTTGAATCATTGCTGTCCGCCGTTGTTGCAGATGGAATGATCGGCAGCAGACATCGCTCGAACATGGAGCTCGTCGCGCAGGGCGTGGCCAATCTTGCAGCGCCCTTGTTCGGCGGTATTCCAGCAACGGGTGCCATCGCGCGCACGGCGACGAACATCAAGAACGGTGGACGCACTCCGGTCGCTGGAATGGTGCATGCGCTGACGCTGCTGGTCATCACGGTGTTCGTGGGACAGTGGGCGGCACTCATTCCACTCTCTGTACTCGCTGCGATTCTCGTCGTGGTCGCGTACCACATGAGTGAGTGGCGAACGTTTCTCACGGAGCTGCGCTCTCCCAAGAGCGACGTGGCAGTTCTGCTGACGACATTTCTGCTGACACTGCTGGTCGACCTGACAGTTGGCATTGGTGTCGGCATGGTGCTGGCAGCGTTCCTGTTCATTCGCCGCATGGCTGAGGTGACGCAGATCAGCTCCGTTGCAGACGAGTCCGACGAGGATGCGCATGCCGGCGATCCGTACGAGACGGATCCGAACGCAATGCATCGGAGGTCGGTACCGAAGGGCGTCGAAGTCTTCGAGATCAACGGACCCTTCTTCTTCGGCGCCGCCGAATCATTCAGGGATACGATTGGACAGGTGGCTCGCAAGCCGCGCGTTCTCATAATTCGCATGCGCTACGTGCCGGCGCTCGATTCCACGGGTATGTACACGCTGAGTGAGCTGGCGCGGCGCTCCAGGAAGGATGGCACCACGGTTCTCCTTTCCGACGTGCACATGCAACCGATGGTCGCACTCACCGGATCGCCGGCACTCACGGAGATCGGGAAGGAGAATCTGTTCGACAACATCGACGCTGCACTGGCCCGGGCCCGCGAGCTGATCGGTGTCCCTGTGGTGGAGAGTGCGTCAGGGGCTGGCGGTGAGCGCTAGCCGAGCGCGGCGTCGCACGCGTGCCGCAGAGCAGTGATGAAGCCGGCGATGTGATCCGGGGCAGGTGGAGGCGCCGCGAGAAACGGGTCCATTACTGTGGACCGAAGGACGACGAGTCCATCGCTGCCAGCGCGCTTCCAGTCATCTTCGGTGCAGACGCCGAGTTCGTGGAGCAACGTCGCGATCGCTCCATCGTACATGGGTGTCTGGAATCGTGTCCGAGATATGATGTATTCCGGCGTCGCGCCCGCGACCTCCAGACTCATCAGCGAGTAGATGCGCTCGTTGAACGCATTCACGGCGTCGAGAGTGGTGAGTGACGGATGATGAACCAGGTAGCAGATGATGTTGACGTCCGGTCGCGGTAGAAGCACAACCCGGAATGGCGCAAGATCGGCCGTGTACAATCCGTCGTAAAGACGGCGCGCACCGGCGGCAGTCTGTTCGATGAGATGACCATAGCCAGTTTCATTCAGCGGGAGAACCTTGTGGCTCAACCACACCGCCGCCGCTGCCGCGCCGGGTTTCGATCCCTCGAAGATGAAGCGTCCGAGGTAGAGATCCTCGGCGGAGTCTAGTCCTGCCGTCGGTGCGAGGTAGGGCGGGTCGGTGGCGACGAGCTCTCGCGCGCGTCGCTCCTTCAGCAGAAATGCTCCTGCCGGATAAGGCACGTAACCCAGCTTGTGCGGATCGATCGTCACGGAGTCCGCCTCGCCCAGTGCGGTCATTGCGCGAACCCACAGCTCGCTCGGCCAGTCGCAGCCTGACGATGCCCGGATGTCGGCAGCCGAGCGCCGGTTGCCGTCCGCGCTCCATGTCACCGCGGCCGCGTAACCACCGAAGCACGCGTCGGAATGTACATGAAAAGTGACACCGAGCTCTGTCGCGGCGCGCGCACGTACAGCGAGAACTTCGTCGAGCTGATCGACAGCGGATTCTTCAGTCGTTCCGCAAACTGTTATGCATGCCATGATCGGGACGCGTCGCTTGCTGAGAGAGCGAACAGTGTCCCATAGTGCCGCTGTATCGAGGCGAAAGTGGTTGTCGACCGGAATACGGACAATCTGATTGGACCCGATCCCCAGTGCACGGATGATCTTCTCCCATGAATAGTGCGCAGTGGATGCAACTAGGATGACGCTGGCGGGCAGCGGATCGCCATAATCCAGTGCGAGGCGACGTCCGTAGTCCTGGTAGCCGACAGTGGAGAGTGAATGGTTTGCGAGTGCCAAGGTCACGCGTTCGTGGGATTCCGATCTCCAGAGAGCGTCCCACAGCTCGAGCGAGTCCGTTGTGCGGATGTTGAGCAGCTGTTGGAGCGAGAGCGACTCGAGCGGCGCAGTCGTACCATCGGGCAGTGCAACGGTGAGATCGACGTGGAGATCGCGTGCCGCTCCAGCTGCAGCGAGTGGAAGATAGAACACGTTTCGGGCGATCCACAGAGCCTCGAAATTCGCTACCGTTCCGCCGGAAGTGAGATGTCCCCACGAGTGGGCCGGATCGTATCCGATCATCCCTGCCAGCTGTGCTGCGACTTCCAGCTCCAGGCGCGAGGTGACCGGAGACGCCTCGACGGAAACGTTGTTCGGGTTGTAGAGCATGGTTGCGAAAAAGCCAACCTGCGCGGCGATTGTCTGCTCCGACAGCATGTGCGCGCGGTATCGCCCGCTGAAGAAGGGGACTCCTCGTTTGAGCTCTGCGAGCAGACCCATCAACTCCTGCGTCAGCGTCGATACAGCGTTCTCGTACCCTGGCTTGCGCTTGTCGGTCTCGCGAATTGTGAAGCCATCTTCCGGGTGATAGTTGCGCCGCCAGAATACATGATCGCGCAGCGCCTCGACGATCACGCGCTCCAGCAGGTCGGCGTTCTCGGCGCGAGGGCCCAGGAACCATGCGCGAAGCGCGTCATGGGATTCCGACGAATTCGGTGAAGGAGTGTCAGCCGCCGTCATGCGCCTGCCCAGTGCGACACGTACGCCAGCACGGCCCAGTAGTGACAGAAGCTTCCAGCCATCACGAACAGGTGCCATATCTCGTGAAAGCCGAACGTGCGTGGCGCAGGATCTGGCCACTTGGTGGCGTATACGACGGCGCCTACGGTATAGAATGCACCGCCTGCGATGATCCAGGTAAAGAATCCCAGCGGAGCAGCGCCGAGCAGCGGCTTCGCGACTATCATCGCAGCCCAGCCCATGCCCAGATAGAGTACGGTCGAGAACCAGCGTGGCGCGTGCATCCAGGACAGTTTCTGCACGATCCCCGCCAGAGCGATCATCCACACCGCGATCAGGAGGCCGATGCCGAGCCGGCCTCGGAGCAGTACCAGACAGACGGGCGTATACGTGCCCGCAATGAGCACGTAGATCATCATGTGATCCAGGCGCCGCAGCATTGCCAGGCCGCGCTCCGAGCAATTGACCGAGTGATAGATCCCGCTGGCGCTGTACAGGAGCACAAGGCTGGTCCCGAATATCGCGAACGCTACTATCTGCCGGGCGCTGTCGTTGGCGACGCCATTGGCGAGAAGGACCACCATGCCAACCGCCGCCAGCGCCGCGCCGAGCAGGTGCGTGAGAGCATTGACTGGTTCGCGAATCGCAAGCCGATATCTATGTCGCATGGGTATGATCCTTGTATCGATGACGTAAGGTAGAAGGCCAGCGCCGCTGGCGGTGTCGGTATTTCCCTGAGATGACGACGGCAGTTCCCTTATGAAGAATCCGACGATGCCTGACGGTGCGAAGCCGACAAGGGGTCGTAGATTTCGTTTCGAGCCGGTTTCTCGCGATCACTTCACCCATACCCCATATGCCGCCGCTAACCTGGCCGTATACGCATCTCCTGATCAATCACTTCCCTATCGTCCTGGTGACCATGGCGCTGGTTGCCGCACTCGGCGGTCTGTTGCTGCGACGTCGCGGTCTGTGGTTGTATGCGATGGGGACACTTACCGTCGCTGGGCTGTCCATATACCCGGTGCATTTCAGCGGCGATCAGGCGGATCACGCGCTACACGACCCATGGTACATCGCCCGTGGTGCGATCGACGCGCACGACGACGCGGCCGGAGTCGCCATGGTCATCATTCTGATTGCGGGCGTGGTGGCTGCATACGGATGGTGGCGCGCTCTGCGTCGACGCGATGAAATCATCCCTGCGTGGATCCGCGCTCTGGTACTCGCCGGTGCGCTCGCAGGCTTCGCGTCCGTAGCTTACACGTCGTATCTGGGGGGCAAGATAATCCACGACGCTCCCGTACTCACGTTGCCGACGGCGCCGGCAAACCTTCCGCCAGGCATCGCCACGCCACCACATGGGTCGGGACTTGGGAGCGAGTAATCGCGGCGCCACGACGGCGTCAGCGAGCGCGAGCTGGTATGTACGAGCAGTACGGATCCGAGGCGAGATAGTTGCCGGTAGTGGCGTAGGCGCGCGCACGCGAGCCACCGCATATCGTGCGATACTCGCATACGGCACACTTGCCTTCGAGACTGTCCGTGTCACGCAGGTCGCGGAATAGCGGGCTGTTCCGATAGACGTCAACGACGTCGTGTGTGCGTACGTTTCCAGCGCTCACAGGCAGAAAGCCGGACGGATATATGTCACCGCGGTGACTTATGAAGAGAAACCCGTTGCCATCGTTCACGCCGCGCGCGCGTCCAACGCCATCGGCAAGACTGAATCCGACTCCAGCCGTGAGCGGCGTCGCCGCTCCCTCGCGTTCGCCGGCGCGTCGCTCTGCGACCTGGCGCTGCACAACCACGCGGCGATAGTGTGGCGCTGCCGTGGTCTTGATGTCGAAAGGTGCAGTCTTCGACAGGTCGTACAATCGGTGAAACACGCTCTCGAACTCGTCGGCGGTCGTCAGGTCTGATGTTCTGGCACGCCCGGTCGGGACGATGAAGAATACCGACCACAATGCGATCCCGAGTGTTGTGATGAACTCCACGATTGGCTCGACGTCATGCAGGTTATGGCTCGATATGGTTGTATTGATCTGCGTCGAGAGACCGAGCTTTTGCGCCGCGTCGAGCATCCTGACAGTCCATTCAAATGAGCCGGACACGCCGCGGAATCGATCGTGAATCGCCGCGTTGGAGCCATCGAGGCTGACAGCCAGACGTGCAAGACCAGCGTCACGAAGGCGGCCGAGGACGTCAGGTGTCATCAGCGGTGTGCCTGATGGCGTCATCGCCATTCGAAGTCCGATCGATGTACCGTGTCGAACCAACTCGACCGTGTCGTCCCGCTTGAGCGGATCGCCACCCGTCAGAACGAAGAGCGGCTTGCCAAACTGTCGCACGGTATCCATCAGGCGTCTTGCTTCCGCCGTGTCGAGTTCGCCACGGTCACGGGCTGGCTGCGCGGAGGCTCGGCAATGGAGGCATGCAAGATCACACGCCTGCGTGGTCTCCCAGATGACTATGAACGGGGACTCGTTGAAGTCAGTGCTGCCGATGGATGGACGTGTGGACGAGACCACTGGGGCAGGGTTGGGGGTGGTTGGGGACATCAGACACCGCGCGCGAGACGCACCGCCGCAATCACGATGATGATACCGAGCACGGCGTTCGCGCGCGCGAGGTGTGCCGCGTGACGCCTGAGCGCGATTGCGCGTGGCGAGCCTGGTTTCTGGCGGCCGGCGGCAGGCCCGAGTATGAAATCATGAACGGCGCTCACCGTGACCATGGCTGTGACGGCGATGAGCTTGCATGCGAGTGAGTGTCCAACGCCACTGTGCCAGAACGCGGAGGAGGCCCACACGTCATTCCACTGGAGCCAGCCGCGGTAATGCAGATTGATCACGCCGGTGACGATGAGAATTGCGATCGCAATCCAGCCGGCGGTGCGGAATCTCAGTCCCAATTCCCGAAAGAGACGCTGCCGCAGCTCTGGAGGCTCGACAGATCGAAGGAGCGGAGCGCCAATAATGGCGATGAAGGACATGCCGCCGAGCCAGAAGAGGGCAGTCAGTACATGGATCGTTACGACCGCGTAGTAGGTGGCCGACATATTGTGAATGCGTGTCGCTGGGCGATTTGACGTTGATCAGGTATGCCATGGAAGATCGCCTGACACGTTACCGAGGTGCAGTGACGTTTGTCACAGTCCCGGCATTGCACGAGAAACCCGGCGCGACATAGGAATCCATCATCAGCACGAACGAACCCATGCTGGGAACTGAGCTCTCGATGCGCACGGGGAGGCGGCAGCTGTCATCACTCAGAAATACTCGAATGATTCCCTCACCGCGGTAGCGCCGCGGATCATGCACACGCATCTCCATGAGCGTCGTTACATAAGCACGGGATGCAGTCTGTATCACGCCGCCAGATGACTCACGGACTGTCACCGGATCGCGTGTCGCATCGAAGTGGTTGTTGAATTGGTAGAGCGTATCCTTGCCTTGCGGAAGCGTCCGCAGATAGTAGATGAACGAAAGCTCATCCAGCGAAGCGTTCGTGATGCTCTCGCCGGAAGTTCCGTCATCACTCGTCCAGAGCCGATCGTCGGGATGGATCTTCACCGTGATGCTGTGGGAACGAAAGAAGCGGCGCTCCTGCTCGTGAAAGCGGAGCGAGCGGACCGTCAACGGATCCAGCCATGACTCCATCAGCTGAAATCCGGTAAACGGACCCATTCCAGCTCTGGTGTGTGACCGGAGCAGATACGTCGACGTCCCGCTCACATCCACCGGTCCCTCGACCGACATGGTCGCGCGACCGATTGTACCCACGCCACCGACATCCACCCGGTAGGTGATTGTCTCACCGGGAGCGAATGGCAGTGGCGTCTGACCGCGAACCGGCGCGCCGAGCGCAGAAACTACGAGCGCAGCGGCGGCCGGTGCGATGCGTGGTAGCCGGTTCAGAAGGATACCGTTCCTTCCACCATGAAACCCTTGATCTTGCCGCCGTTCCGGATGTCAGTGATGGGGAAGTCGTTGTAGTTCTGCACCATGTACTCGCCCTTGAGTAGAACCGTCGGGGTGACGAACCATCCGCCGCCGCCCTGTGTCCGATTGACATTCACGTCGGTAGGCATTCCGAGGAAGCTTCCCTTGACGTAGTTGTATCGGCCGCCGACGTACAGCTTGTCATCCATGAAGCGATACAGACCCTCGCCGACGTACTGGTGCCAGGTACGGTCTACGGACTCCGTAGCGCCTCGTCCCTTTGCCATCTCGGCGTTACCGAAGAATTCGAAACCCTGGTACTTGATGAATGGATTGACGACAACCGCAGTGACCTTGCTGCTCAGCTTGGGCTGAATCGCTCCGGACCACGCGTTTGCATCCTCGGTGGAAGCGGTATTCTCCATCACGTCGTAGTAGCGGGATCCGGCACGATCGCCGCTGTACAGCGTGTTGTTTGCCGAGCGAGAAGTGCCGTAAACCGAGCCGGTCAATCTGAAGCGGAGGTCGGGATTGACCTGGGTGTCGTAGCCAATCTTGCCGAGGAAGGTCGGCGAGCGCTTCTGCGGCTGCGTAACCTGACCGTGGATTTCGCCACCGGTGACACCCGCCATGGCCAGGAACCCATTCGCGCGCACGTACGCCTCACCTCCGATCTCCGTGGTGAACGCGTCCATTATGAAGTTGCCGACGAACGGGTTGTACATTGCGAGCCCGTTGTCCGTTCTGCGATAGTGCTCGTCTCCGTAATCCACCTCGAAGTGCCCGACCTTCAATGTCAGGTATTTCATGATGGAATTGAGGACGTCCACATCGATCGGTGATGCGTCGACAAGCAGATATCCATCCTTCACCCAGGTATCCTGGTGATGGCGGGACGACAGATAGGTGGTAACCTCGACACGCATTCCTTTTGCGAGCTGTGCGTTGAGATAGAGGTTTGCGACGGCGTTGTTGAAGCCGTGTCCTATCTGAATGAGCTGGTTTGCGTCGACACCGTTCACCACCTTCGGCGCCGCGGTGTTGCTGTGCTCGAGTCCCTGGAATTGCTGGGTGAACGCCGCGCCGAGTCCAATCTTGAAATTGGTGAACGGAACGGTGTCCTCCTTGGGTGGCTCGAAGACATTGATACCGCGTTGGTCACGCGGACGCATGTGCTGGATCTCTATGAGCGGAACCAGCGACGGATTCACGGTACTGTCGGCGGCGCGTGCGGCAGGTGCGCCGTCCTGGGCCGCAAGCGTTGGGGCAATCGCACCAATCATCGCGATGCTGATCGCGCTAAACAGGAACGGTTTCATTTTCGGTTTCCGTGAGGGAGTGAGATTGTGTGTGTGACGCACGTGTTACTTGTGTGACTCGCGGAGCAGTGGTGTCACGCGCGGGGTATTCGCTGCGAGCTCCGATGAGAGCCCGGAGATTGCGTCGGCGATTGCCGCGTGTGTGGCCTTCAACGTGAACTTCACCTGCAACTGATCGCCAACGCGAAGGGTTCCGAGCATGAACGTCGGCGGTTTGATGCCGAAGGCGCTCATCTTGAGGGCCTGCGTCGCCGTCGCGGATACGATGCCGTCAGATCCGCGCGCCGCGTCGATCGTCATTCGAATGGGATTTGCCTTGCCGGCAATCGTGAGCTCTCCCTGCGTGACTGCGCTGAATTTCGCGGCCGCCACACTTTCAGCGATCAGGTCGTAACTCGTGAGCTTGTATATCACGTATGGGAACTCGGTTGCATGCAGAGTCTTGTACATGTTGCCCTCGAGCTCACCTCCGCACTTCAGACTCTTGACTGGAATCACCACCTGCACGCTCACAATAGGATGCGTGAGAGTGTTCAGGGGTGCAGTCTGATACGATGCATCGACGTCTACGTACGCCTGCATCGTGCTCGTGGTGCAGGTAAATCCATGTAGAGTGGATGTACCGTCGAAGCTGAGTTGACTGCCCGGAGCTAGCTGCAGGCGTACGGCACTTGCCTGTGCAGACAACGTGGTGCCAAGCAGCGCGATGGCCGCAGCAGTCAATACTGTCCGTTTGATCATGGCTCGTCCGTTCTGGTGTGAGTTTCTTCCTGCGTTTACGAGCGAACGATACGGCCGACAGGTAGCCGCCGTCTGTCGGCGCTACCCTGAATTGTCGTAGGGGTAATTCCGATACGCGGACCGTGACGATCAATGGTACTGGAATGCCCTACAATCATTCCGGGAACGGCCGACAGACGGCGACCGAGGGGCGAGACAGATTGGGTTATCACTCACTGGAGGTGCACAGATGTCCAGCCCCGCTTTCTCCGCTGCGACGACACCGGCGGGAGAATTTCACGGCATTACCCGTCGTGGCCTGCAACCAGCACTCGACGCAGTGTTTCCACTGTTGCTGGCAATCACCGAGGACGAGCGTGCGACACCGGCAATCGCCATGACACGTGAGCTGGCGCGCACTCATGGTGCGATTCCGACGGTACTGCGTGCACTTGGCAGAGATCACGAGACGGAAGTGCTGATCCAGCCGTTTGCAGGTTATGTCGCAGAGGGCTTACTGAGTCCGGAGTATCGTGACGAATCCAGAGAGTTGCTGCAGAAACAGGTGACTGCGGTGGCGGGTGACGTGCGGTGGCAGTTCGAAGTCGCCGATGAGCCACCGGTCGAGGCGATCGTCAATCATGCGCGACAGTTGCGCGCCGGTCTGATCGTCATTGGCCTGCGACGGCACGGCGTTGTGCATCGCGTGGTCGTTGGGGACCTGCTGCGGTCGGTCGTCCGTCTGGCTGGCGTGCCAGTGCTTGCGGTTCGGCCGGATCTCGTTGCCCTGCCGAGGCGTGTCGTCGTCGCGATCGACTTCGGCGAGGCGAGCGTTCGCGCAGCGAGCATGGCGCGACAAATCCTTGCTGACGACGGGGAAATGCATCTCGTGCATGTTGTAACCGACGCGACGCATCGGGATAGAGCTCCGGCCGGTATGCTGGGCGCCGGAACCTTCACACGCGCGACGCGCGACTTGGCATCGATGGTCGATGATCTGAGACCTGGCCCGCGGATGACCATTACTTCCCACGTGATAGAAGGCGAAAAAGAGGCGGCAATCGACGGCTTTGCGGAACGCGTTCGCGCCGATCTGCTCGCGCTGGGGAGTGATGAACACCCGTTGCTGGACAGACTCGTAAACAGAAGCGTATCGATGGGCCTTGCCAGGACGGCACACCGGTCGGTGCTGGTAGTTCCTGCCAGGAACCACGAGCAGAACTCCACCGCGGCGGGCAAGGGCAGCACTACGTAAACAGCGTAACGGGAGGACCGATGAGCATCACACGAAAGGACTACGTGAACGAGTTGGAGGCGCCGCTCAAGGAGCCGTCGGCTGCACCAGAGGCTCTCGCAGCCGCCGGAGAGTTTGGCGTTCTCCTGGCGCTGAACGAGGACGAGCTTGCGGATGCGGCCGTCGCCGTAACACGTGCTCTGAGCGAGCGACGTGGCGCCGGTCCTTCTGCGCTCTACGTCATCGAGGTCGGTACGTCAGTGCCGGAAGCGGCGATCGTAATCGTATCGATCGAGGAGGATCTGCAGGATCCACGAATACGTGAACGGCAGACTCTGGAGATGCGGAAGACGCTGCACCTGGATCGCGGTCCTGCCGCGGCGTGGCCCCTCACCCTGGCTGTGGGAAACGTAGCGCGGGTCGTGGTCGAGCACGCAGAGCGGAGTGGCGCACGAATGATTGTCCTGGGCCTGAATCGCCACAGCACGGCTGGCCGCGCGATAGGCAATGATACGGTCCGCGGTGTGATGGGACTCAGCAGTGTGCCGGTGCTGGCTGTACGTCCGGAACTGACGGACCTTCCAAAGCGGATCGTCGTGCCAGTGGACTTTAGCCGGGCGAGCCTTCGCGCTGCACAACTCGCGCGGCGCATCGTCGATGAACATGGAGCCATGCATCTCGTTTTCGTCGAGCCATCGAGATCTCAGGTCAGGACGGAAAGCGAAGAAGCGTTTGAGCTGATTCACACGCGCGGGGTCGAAGCAGCCTTCAGTGATCTGGTGGCGGAGCTATGGCCATCGGTTGGTGTGAAGATCGATACCGTGGTACGGCAGGGAAGTCCGGTCGCAGAGATAACCCGCTTCGCCGAGGAATCCAATGCCGATCTCATAGCCATTGGAAGCCAGCGGCATCCGTTTCTCGATCGATTGCTACTCGGCAGCGTAGCCAAAGCCATCGCGGCGGATGGCAGATGGTCGGTTCTCGTGACGCCGCCGGTCCGGGCCGGCAATCACTGACCGCAAAGCGCGGCTGGCAGGTACTATGACTGCTCGCCGCGCTTTCGCCACCAACGCGCGATGCCGTCAACACTCATTCGATAGTTGCCGGCCTCTTCATATCTGCGAAGCAGCGAAGGATCTCCAGTTCGGGTCAGGGTAACGTCTTCCATTGCTCGTAGTGCGTCCGAGGCAGCGTCAGCTTCCTCGCCTGCAGCGAGCCGCCCGCCGACCCAGCCCGCCCAGAACCACGTGCGCGAGAGCAGCTCGTCCAGATGCCACGCTACGTCGTCGTAGCCTCCAAAGTGGGTGAGATACAGACGACGTGGTTCGAGTGCGCGCAGAGTAGCGACGCTCTTCTGCCACTTTTCAGGGGAAAATTCCGGTGGTGGTGTCGGAGGCCTCAAGTGCCTCGTACCATCGAGACGAACACCGGCGACGTCACCCGTGAAGACGGAGCCGGTATCAGGATCGTGCAGCGCAAGGTGGTGATTCGCGTGTCCGGGAGTGTCGTATGCGCGGAGTGTACGCGCACCCGTGCGCAGATCGGCGTGATCCTCGAGAACGCTGAGACGTTCCGCTGGTATCGGAATCATCTCACCCCAGAGCGGTCCCATCAGATCGCCGTAGATTCGCGTCGCACTCGCCATCAGTTTGGCCGGATCTATCATGTGCGGTGCGCCGACCGGGTGTACGTACAGCCGTGCGCGTGGTAATTCGCGGAGCAGGGCTCCGGCGCCGCCGGCATGATCGAGATGTATGTGAGTCACGACGACTCGTTCGATGTCTGCGGGATCGAAGCCCGCTTGGCGTATGCCGGCAAGCAGCGTTCCGCCTGTACTGGCCGGCCCAGTCTCGATCAGCGTCAGTGCATCGCCGTCAGCGACCAGATACGATGCGATCACGCCGGGCGAACCGCGAAAATGATGGTCGAGCAGAAATACACCAGGCTCGACTTCGCTCGCCAGACGGTTGGATGCTGGAGTATGATCAACGGAAGATGTCATTTGCATGCCTGCAGTATTATGGGGCCAAACGTCAGGATGCAAGCACCCGCCGGCGCGCGCGAGCATTGGAATCGAGCTGACTGCACATGATGTCGCAGAGCGCGAAGACAGACTGATCTGCAAGCGCGTAGTAGGTGAACAGCCCATCCTTCCGTCGGGTAACGAAACCCTGCGCGTGCAGCAGCTGAAGGTGTTTCGAGACATTGGCCTGGCCAAGCCCCGTCTGACCAACCAGGTCGGTGACCGTCATTTCGTGCCGTCTCATGGACTGCAGAATCTGCAGGCGTGCCGGCTCAGCGAGTGCTCGAAAGCGCTGCGCCACGAGTGCAAGAACATCGGGTGTCAGTTTCGTTTTTGCCATGTCTATTTTTCCTGTGGCACTCGACAACGGTATCGTAATCTAGTTATCGAATGCGTATCGAACAAAAGGGCACAGGCTGGACGGCGCCTCGCCAATGAGGCGTCATCTGCCTGCGGTACTCTGGTCCCGTTGACGTCTTGCGGGTGTGCATCCCGCCAGCCCTCCCCAGCCAAGCATCCGCTCCAGCGGACAGAATCCGGTGAAACTCGACTGCAGCAGATTGACGCCTACAAAGGCAGTAAAGAGAAACCACGCTGGGTGCACCCAGTAGCCCAGTGCCAGTGATGCAATGATGAATGTCCCGGCGAACCGCCCGATGATGTTGTCGTCACACATTGTGGGACTCCTGATCTGAAGTGTTTGCCGCGGACGCAGGGTGCGCACGCAGCTTCGAGCCAACTCCGCTCGATCGCGCGTCGCGACTGCGCAATTCCCAGTAAAGGATTGGAACAACGATCATCGTCAGCAAAGTGGCCACTACCGCACCACTCATTAGCGCCACTGCCAGACCCTGGAAGATCGGATCGAGCACCATCACCAGGCCGCCAATCACAACCGCTGCTGCCGTCAGTGCAATCGGTCGGAATCGCACGGCGCCAGCTTCGATGACCGCCTCGCCGAGTGGCCGCCCGCGCGCTTCCGCGAGTTGTATGAAGTCCACCAGCAGGATGGAGTTGCGCACGATTATCCCGGCAAGCGCGATCATACCGATCATGGAGGTTGCAGTGAAGAACGCGCCGGTGATCGCGTGGCCCGGCAGGATGCCGATGAGCGTGAGCGGAATGGGCGTCATTATGACGAGCGGTACGGTAAAGGACTGAAACCATCCAACCACGAGCACGTAGATCAGCACCAGAACCACCGCGAACGCGAGGCCCAGATCGCGGAATACCTCGATCGTCACCTGCCACTCGCCGTCCCATTTGATCGCTGTCTCCGTGAGCCGCTCCGGTTGGACGGCGTTGTAGCGCGGGATGCGCGCGCCGTTCACGCGAATTGCATCCAGCTTCCTGTTCATCGTGAGAATTGCATATACTGGTGATTCGATCTGCCCAGCCACGTCACCCGTGACGTAGATTGCCGGCCGCAGATCCTTGCGCACGCGACTGCTCTCGATGGTCCCACCGATCACGCTCACGAAGCGCGCGAGTGGCTGTGGGCCACTAGCCGTAGCAATCGGGAGCGCAAGTAGTGCATCGACCGACGACCTCTGTTCGAGTGGCAGCCGTGGCACGATTGCGACGCCCTCGCGTGCGGTAGCCGAACTCGTGATGCCAGCTGGCGCACCCGAAAGGGCGAGGTAGAGTGTCCGCGTTATCTGCTCGACACTGGCGCCCGCTTCTGCAGCGCGCGCGCGGTCGACCCGAAATCTGCGTTGCTGTTCGGGTGCTTCGACGGTCCAGTCGACGTCCACCACGCCCGGTGTGGTTTCAAAGATTCTCTTCACCTGCTGCGCGGCCAGCAGTCGCGTCGAGTCGTCCGCGGCATACACCTCGGCCACCAGCGTCGAAAGCACCGGCGGGCCCGGCGGGATCTCCGCGATCTTTGCCGATGCTCCATATCGGACGGCAATTGAATCAATCGCCGGCCGCACCGCGACGGCGATGGCGTGGCTCTGGCGCGAACGCTCACCCTTGGACAGGAGATTCACCTGAACGTCGCCCACGTTTGCGCCGGACCGCATGAAGTAGTGTCGCACGAGTCCATTGAAGTTGAACGGTGCGGCGGTACCGGAATACACTTCCGTACTCCTGACTTCAGGCACCCGGCTCAGATATCCGGCAATCTCCTGGCCCAGCGCGTTGGTCGTTTCGAGCGTCGATCCCTCAGGCAGGTCGAGCACCACCTGGAACTCGTTCTTGTTATCGAACGGGAGCATCTTGACCTTGACTGCCTGGATGAAGATCAGCCCGACAGATAGCAGGAGCAGTGCAACTACGCCTGCATAGAAACCGAACCGCACGCCGCGGCGCTCCATCAGTGGCGTCATGACACGCGAGTAGAATCGCGCGAAACGCGAGCGTTCTTGCATCTCGTGCGCACTGTCAATCGGCAACGTGGACGCCGGCACGGTGCGCACGTGCCCTTTCAGCAGTCGATATGCAAGGTACGGCGTCACGACGAACGCAACGGCAAGAGATGCCAGCATGGCGAACGATGCGCCGATCGGAATGGGACGCATGTATGGGCCCATCATCCCGGAGACGAATGCCATCGGCAGGATTGCAGCAATTACCGTGAAGGTCGCCAGGATCGTGGGATTCCCCACTTCATCCACCGCGTCGATCGCTGCAACGTCCGGCGGTCGATCGCCGATCTTGATGTGTCGGTAGATGTTCTCGACGACGACTATGGCATCGTCGACGAGAATGCCGATGGAGAAGATCAGCGCGAAGAGCGTGATCCGGTTGAGCGCGTAGCCAAGCGCGTAGTACGCGAACAGTGTCAGCGCGAGCGTGACCGGCACGGCGACCAGTACTACTGCAGCCTCCCGCCAACCCAGAAACAGCCAGATGAGAACCGTGACGGATACGGTTGCGATCAACAGGTGAAGAATCAACTCCCTGGCCTTGTCACCCGCTGTCTCTCCGTAGTCACGTGTCACGGCAAGATGCACATCGGCCGGAAGCAGGCGTCCCGTGGCCGCGTGAACGCGTTGCATGACTGCGCGCGTCACTTCCGTCGCGTTGGCACCATGTCGTTTCGCGACTGCTATGGTGACAGCCGTCTCGGGTGCTCCGTGCGATGCTGTATGCGACACGTAGGTCGTCGGCTCGCCGTAACCCTGCGAGACGTCGGCAACGTTGCTCAGGTACACGGGCGCGCCCGCGTGCATGCCAACCACCACGCTCGCCACTTCCGAGGACGACGTGAGCGGAGCTCCGATGATTACGCGGTATACCTGATTCGTAGCGGTAAACTCCCCCGCCTGAAGTTGCGCGTTTGCTCCGGTCAGTGCGGATGCAACCTCGCCAGGCGTCACACCGCTCGCGACGAGTCGTGCTGGATCGAGCGTGACGCGGATCTGTCTGGGTTGGCCTCCCACAACGAACGTCTGCGCGACGTCGGGAACAGTGCGGATCTCATCTTCGAGATGGCCAGCGATTTGCCGCAACATGTTCGCGTCATAACTGGACGAGTGAAGGGTGAGCGTCAGCACCGGCACGTCATCGATGGAGTGGGCTTTTACAACTGGCGGATTCGCCCCAGACGGCTGTTCATCCATCGCACCAGCGAGCTTCGCCTGCACCCTCGTCACACTTCGTTCCTGATCTTCGCCGACCTTGAAGCGTACGGTTACCATGGCGTAACCATCGCCCGAGAGCGAGTACACATGGTCGACGCCTGGTATCTCCAGCATGCGCTGCTCGATCGGACGCGCCAGCAGGTTGTCGGCCTCGCGCGGCGATGCGCCAGGCAAGGTCGAGATCACATCGATCATCGGCACGGAAATCTGCGGCTCCTCCTCGCGCGGTGTTGCAAGGATGCCAAGCGCGCCGAGGGCAAGCGACGCCAACGCGAGCAGAGGCGTCAGCTTCGATCGAATGAAAGCCCGGGCGATACGTCCTGCAATGCCCATGACTCAGCGTCTCCCGGCGGGAGCCAGCGCAACCGCCGGCGGGATGACGATCACATCGCCAGCGCGCAAGCCGGAAATGACCTCTACGCCGCCCCCCGTCGTGTGTCCCAGTTGCACCCAGCGCTTCTCATCACCCTCGGGTGTTCGAAGCGTTACACCGGTGAGGTCGCCCGAGCGCGAGACTGCGCTGACCGGTACTACGAGCGCACTCCGTGTATTCTGCGGCACCGACAGAGTCGCGACGCTTCCTGACAAACGTGCGCCGCGCCCGTTCGGGACGAGCGCGTTGATGGTGTACAGATTACCACTCGCCGATGGTACGACCCCTTCCACGCGCGCAGTGACCTGCGCACCTTCGACGGTCGCTCGCAGCAACTGCCCACGCCGAACCAGTTGTGCAATATCCGGCGTTACGGTCGCGCTGAGCCGAAGCTGGCTCGCGTCCTGCACGGTCACGAGCGGTGCACCGGGTGTTGCGAACGCACCAGGATCCACGAATCGATGCGTCACGATGCCGGCGAAAGGCGCTCGCACGTCCGCGTAGGCGCTCATGGCGCCGAGTTCGGCGGCGGATGCCCGCGCAACGTGCACGCCGGCGTTGGCGCGCGCGAGCCCGGTCTCGACGGCATCCAGCTGTGAGCGAGTCGCGGCGCTGTCCGCGTACAGTGCGCGAATGCGCGCAGCCTGTGTTGCGGCGTCGCTCTGGATCGCCTCGGCATCTGCAATCGACGCTGCGATCTGCGTCTGCCTTGCTGCAAGCTCGCGCGCATCGATCCGTACGAGCCGCTGACCAGCAGTCACGGCGCCACCTTCTCTCACGAGTACCGAAACGACGTTGCCCATGAGCTTGGTGCTCAGCGTTGCCTGTCGCAGCGGCTGCGCAACGCCATCGGCGTCGAACACAGCCTGCACCGTTGTGTCCTTGAGCGTGTACGGAGTGCCCGCTAGCCGCACAGGCGCGTGGCTGGCCGTTTCCGTTCCGGACGGCGAACAGGCTGCAAGTGCGAGAACTCCCACAGTGCTTGCATCGAACAATCGGATACGCATGATCGGGTATTCCTGGAGTGAGCCGAAAGGATCAGGGCTGGCGCTGCGCGCGGGGATTCGAAACTGGTGCGCTTCCGTCAGTTGGCGCCGCAGCGGCTGCCGCGTCGTCGTTGTCGAGCGCGGTGAGAGATGCCGGGTCGGCGCCGAGTGCACGACGTCGCTCCGCATCCGCAATGATCGCACGATACCTGGCCTCGGAGAGAGCGAGAGCACTGTTCATCTCCACTGACTGTGCGTCGAGCAGATCTACAATGCTTGCCAGGCCACCTTCGTATTTGCGCGACACTATCCGGTGAGCTTCGGCGCTCTGCACTACGGATTGCTCGGCGATACGAAGCCTGGTAAGCGCTACGGAGAGAGAGGTGCGTGTCTGCGCCACTTCCAGCGACGCCTGGGCCTGGACAGCATCCGCCTGCGCCTGCGCCGCGGACGCATTTCCGGCTGTCGCGCGGATGTCGGACAATTCGGCCGCGCTGCCAAACGGGTTCACTGATGCCATGATTCCGACTGTCCAGTTCCGCTGACCACTGTAGGGTCGGTTGGGAGCGTTCCAGTCGTACCGGGCGAACGAGTTGACGTGTGGTAGATATGTTGCGCGTGCACGAAGCGCGTCGGCGCGCGCGCTGGCCGATCGCAGCTGCGCGCTGCGTACATCCTCGCGTGGTGCCATCGTTGCGGCAGTGTCACCCTCGACCACGGCGCGAATGCGATCCGCCGATGGGAGCGAGGATGGC
This sequence comes from Gemmatimonadota bacterium, assembly GCA_027307165.1. Lineage (GTDB taxonomy): Bacteria > Gemmatimonadota > Gemmatimonadetes > Gemmatimonadales > Gemmatimonadaceae > Fen-1247. Next base: position 95,452 of record DAHUXM010000027.1, read on the forward strand.
GCCTCCGATGTATTCATAAGTTCGGCCGGTGGCATGCCGAGGATCATGGCGAGCTCGCGTCGCGCAGTGTCGACGTTACCATCCGCCTCGGCGAGCTGCGCTTCGATGTCGGCTACCCGTACGGATGCAAGCAGTGCATCCGACCGTGTAACCATGCCCTGTCGCACCATCGCTTCCGTCTGGGTCAGGTGCGCGTGGGCGGCGCGAGTTGCTGTGCGAAGAGTTGCGGCACGCTCCGATGCGAGCACGGCGCCATAATACGCGCGCACGACGTCCACTCGAGTCGAGAGTCTGGTCCACGCTGCACTCGCGTGGCTGGCGTCGGCCCCGTGGCGGGCGGCGATACGGGCCGCCCACGCATCGGCGTTGAAAATGGGCTGTTCCAGCACAACGCTGCCCTGGTAATTGTCCATTGCGGCAGGAAAATTCAATCGTGCGGGATCGAAATCAGCCTGTGTGGCGATGCCCTGCCGCAGTCTGTCTCCGAAGACACCGATGGGATCGGTGGTTCTCGTGTATCCGGCCTCGAGCCGGACGTTCGGGAGGACGCCCTGGAGGGGAGCGATTGCCCGAGCGTCCTGTGCTGACGCTGTGGCGGCCGCGGCGCGGTTGGCATACGCCGACCGATCTGCCTGTCGAAGAGCTTGAGAGAGCGTGATCTGGGCGCCAGCTGGCTGAGCGACCATCCCGCCAAGTACGACTGCAAGGACCCCGACTGTGGATTTGCGCATGGGCGTTAGCGGCTGTGTAACTACAATACCATATGGCAATATAGTTATATAGATCTGCAACACAAGTCAACTATCATTCCTGCGGGTGCGGCTCTGGTGCTAGTCTATCGAGTACATCTCGTGCTGCGCCGTGGGGGGAAATCAGCCGCAGATCAGCGATGGCCAAGCGAATAGACGTACGCTGCAACGGCGCACACCTGGGCGGCGCTCAGCGTGGCGCCACCCATGGGGGGCATGGGCGCAGCGTGCTGCTTGGGCCTGGGGACTCCCGTGCGCACCAGTCCGGCGATGGCCGCATATGACCCATCGATATTGAGCCACTGCGCATCTGTAAGGTCGGGGGCCAGTGGGGTGCCCTTGGCGTTCGTGCCGTGGCACGCAAAGCAATTCCCTGCTCCGCTGAACACGGTGCGACCGCGGCTGACCAGCGCCTGATCCACTGGAGGGCACTCGACGGTCGCCGCTGCCTGGGCCGCTGCCTGCGCCGCCGCGGGCCTCGGTGCGGCGCTCGTGTCGGCGTGGGGCCGCCCCATCATCGACATGGAGCCCATTCGACTGCCCATGGCGCCGCCGCCCATCGCGCTACGGGGCATGGCGCCCCCGTCTGAGCTGGGTGTCGTATCCGCTGCGATCGCCGACGTGGATGCTCCGCCGGTGTCTCGCGAGGGAGGTGAGCAACCGATGATGAACGTGGCCACTACAAGGGTCAGACACTTCATGCGACGCTCCCGCACCGACACGAACGATTGACGTCGCTGACGAACCGCTTCGTGTCGATAATCTGACGTTATGGTGGCCGTCCCGCTGTGTCAAGCTGCGCCCCCCGGAATCTGACGGCCGTTAAGATGGCTCACTCACGCGCGTCGGCACCACGAACGGCGCTGGAAGAGAGTCGTACTATGCGGGTGGTGCTTGGCCGCTCACGATTCGCCACGTATCACGTGCGATGAGCAGCTCTTCGTCGGTTGGTATCGTCCAGAGCTCGACGCGTCCGCCATCCCGGTCGAATCTGCCTTCGGCGCCACCCGTGAGAGTGGCATTGCGTCCGGCATCCGTCTGGATTCCGAGCCAGTCCATGCCTGCGCATATGCGCTCGCGGACCGCGGGCGAGTTCTCACCGATTCCGCCGGCGAACACTATCGCATCCGCACCGTTCATGGCGGCGAGATATGCGCCGATGTACTTGCGCACGCGATAACAGAAAACGTCGATTGCCAGCCGGGCTCGGCGGTCGCCATTTTCGGCGTCCTCCGCCAGAAGCTCGCGCATGTCGGCGGTGAGACCCGAAAGGCCGAGCAGGCCGGACTGCTTGTTGAGCATCACGTCCATTTCACGGCTGGTGAGCCCTTCCTTGGCGCCCACGTAATCGATGATTGCCGGATCGATGTCTCCCGAGCGCGTTCCCATCACCAGCCCTTCGAGCGGCGTGAAGCCCATCGACGTGTCGACCGAATGTCCATGCACGATCGCGCACGCAGACGCCCCGTTTCCAAGGTGCAGGGTGATGATGCGGGTCTGCTCGGGGGTCTTTCCTGTGAGTTGCCTATAGCGATACGCAACGTATCTGTGCGACGTCCCGTGAAACCCATAACGTCTCACCTTGTATCGCCTGTAGAGCTGATACGGTATGGCGTACAGATGTGCAGTCTCCGATATGGTCTGGTGAAATGCGGTATCGAATACTGCAACCTGCGGCACCTTCTCGCCGAGCACTTCGCGCGCGGCCGCGATGCCCGTGAGATTGTGCGGATTGTGCAATGGAGCGATATCGATGAGTTGCTCGAGGTTGCTTCGGACGGCTGCATCGATGAGAGTGGATCGCGTGAATCTCTCACCGCCATGCACGACACGGTGGCCAACAGCCTCGATGTCGGATGCAGCGGAGATCTCGACACCCGAAGCAGGATCCGCCATCCATTTGATGACGCGCTCGACTGCGTCCGCATGACTGCGGATCTGCGCCGTCGTGCGCGATGCTGCCGCAGTGCCTGCACCGAGTGTGAGGATTGCCTCGCCGCCGATACGCTCGATCTGACCGCTGGCAAGTCGACGGTCCCTGTTGCCTTCGATCGCGCTCTGGTCGGTATCTATGAGCTGAAACTTGAGCGACGAAGATCCGACGTTCAATACAAGGATCTTCATGAGGCGGCGTGTCGGACCCAACGCCAGTCGCGAATCTCCGGCATGTCGTCGCCATGTTCATCTACATAGGCGCGATGCTCGACAAGTCTGGAGTGAAAGAGATCCGCCGCCACGGATGCCGCGGCGTGATTCCTGAGACGCGGCACACGCGCAATGACATCCAGAGCCAGATTGTACCGGTCAAGCTGGTTGAGCACGGTCATGTCGAATGGTGTAGTGGTCGTTCCCTCTTCCTTGTAACCGCGTACGTGCATGTTGTCGTGGTTTGTGCGGCGATACGTGAGACGATGGATCAGCAGTGGATAGCCGTGAAAGGCAAATACTATCGGTCTGTCCCTGGTGAACATCGCGTCGAATTCGTCATCCGGCAAGCCGTGCGGATGTTCGCTGTTGGGCTGGAGCGCCATCAGGTCCACGACGTTGACGACACGCATGCGCAGGTCGGGTATGTGAGTCCGTAGCAGATCCACCGCCGCGAGGACTTCGAGCGTCGGCACATCGCCGCAGCATCCGAGCACCACGTCCGGGTCGGTGCCACCGTCGTTGCTCGCCCAGTGCCAGACGCCGAGCCCTCGTTCGCAGTGGGCCGTTGCATCTTCGATGTCGAGCCATTGGGGTTCGGGCTGCTTGCCTGCGACAATCACGTTCACGTAGTTCCTGGTGCGAAGGCAGTGGTCCGCCACCGACAGCAGACAGTTGGCGTCGGGCGGAAGATACACGCGCACCACATCGGCCTTTTTGTTCACCACATGGTCGAGAAATCCGGGATCCTGATGGCTGTTGCCATTGTGATCCTGCCGCCATACGTGTGAAGTAAGAAGGTAATTGAGCGACGCGATCGGCCGTCGCCACGGGATGTTGCGAGCCGTGGCGAGCCACTTCGCGTGCTGGTTGAACATCGAGTCCACAATATGGATGAACGCTTCATAGCAGGAGAAGAGGCCATGTCTGCCGGTAAGCAGGTATCCCTCCAGCCATCCCTCGCACATGTGCTCGCTCAACACCTCCATCACTCTGCCGTCGGGTGCGACGTGCTCATCGCTCGGCAATATCTCGGCGGTTGACGTGCGATCCGTGACATCGAACAGTGCATCCAGCCTGTTGGAGCTCGTTTCGTCCGGCCCCATGATCCGAAAGTTGCGCGCGCTCATGTTGAGCCGCATTACGTCCCGGAGAAACGTGCCGAGTACGCGGGTGGATTCTGCGTCGACTGCTCCCGGCGCCGGTACGCTCACGGCGTAGTCGCGGAAGGCCGGCATTGCGAGGTCCTTGAGCAGCAGCCCGCCATTGGCATGCGGATTGGCGCTCATGCGGCGTGTGCCCGTGGGCGCGATGCCCGCGATCTCCGGAACGAGTGCGCCATTCTCATCGAACAGTTCTTCGGGACGGTAGCTCTTCATCCACTGCTCGAGCAACGCAACATGTCCCGGATTATCCGCAAATCCGGTGATCGGTACCTGGTGCGAGCGGAACGATCCCTCCGTCTGCTTCCCGTCCACGAACCTGGGACCCGTCCAGCCTTTGGGCGAACGCAGCACTATCATCGGCCATGGGACGCGATGCGTGAAGCCGTGCTCGCGTGCGTCCTGCTGGATGCGCTTGATGTCGGCCAGAACGGTGTCCATGGTGGCAGCCATGAGCTGGTGCATCACATGTGGATCGTCTCCGGAGACGAAACGAGGATCGTAGCCGTAGCCTCGCAGCAGCGACGTCAGCTCGTTGTCGCCGATTCGTGCGAGGACGGTGGGACCGGCGATCTTGTAGCCGTTGAGATGCAGGATCGGAATAACGGCGCCGTCCCGTGCGGGATCGAGGAATTTGTTCGAATGCCAGCTTGTCGCGAGCGCGCCTGTTTCTGCCTCGCCGTCCCCGATTGCGCAACAGACGAAGAGATCGGGATTGTCGAATACGGCGCCATACGCGTGCAGCAGCGAATATCCCAGCTCTCCGCCTTCATGGATGGATCCAGGTGTTTCCGGGGCGACGTGACTGGGTATGCCGCCCGGAAACGAGAACTGCTTGAACAGGCGCTGCAGACCAGCGGTATCGCGACTCACCATCGGATAGATCTCGCTGTACGTCCCCTCGAGGTATGTGTTGGCGACGACGCCCGGTCCGCCGTGGCCTGGACCGGCGATGAAGATCGCGTCGATGTCGTGAGTCCGGATCAGCCTGTTCATGTGCACGTACATGAAGTTCAGTCCGGGTGTCGTGCCCCAGTGGCCGAGCAGCCTGCGCTTTATGTGGTCGAGACTCAGCGGTGCGCGCAGGAGAGGATTGGCGAGAAGATATATCTGTCCGACGGAGAGGTAGTTCGCGGCGCGCCAGTAGGCGTCCATCAACCGGAGTTCATCCGCGGAAAGCGGATTCCGGCTCGGCGCTTCATTCACAATGACGGTCGCCATGTCGATTGCTCCATGGGAATTGCAGGATCAGGATGATCCCGCCGTCGTGTCAGTAACTGGCAGGACGGAATACGCCGATCCAGCGCACGCGACATGCCGCCGGATTGGCGACGTGCGGGTCAGAACTTCTCGCCTTTCGCCTCGCGCGCCTGACTGCCCACAGGCCGAATTCTTGTCCACATCGTGAAGAAGAACACCCCGATCGCGATTCCCTGCAGGAAGCCGGCCGCGACGATCGCGACGCGCAGCCACATTGCGGAGATGTTGAACAGGCTGGATCGCATTATTTCGCCACCGACCCGCGCGACGGTTCCGATCGTGATCAGCCAGTAAGCCGTCGCGGCCAGGCGCGGATCGTATTGCGCGTCTGTCTTGTCAGGACGCGGAAAGAGCCACAGCGCGACACCCATGATCATCATCATCACGAAGCCGACGAACAGCGCGTGCGTGTGAGCGCTGACGAGATATTCGTCCGGTGCCGCACCCTGGAATTCCCGGCGCGCGATCAGGTACCCGCCTATCGACAGCCCGATTGCCAGAAAGGCGATTGCGGTCTTGAGGTAACGGCGAACGAGAGTGTACACGTCGCGCTACGCGTCCGCGCTCATGCAGCGACGCTCATGCAACTGCATTCATGCAGCTGCAGTCGTACGGCCGCCTGGCCTGGGCGTGATCGCCGCCAGTACGACGAACGGACCGTGGGGCGCGCGCATGCCGTGCAATTCGTTCGGCTCGTAGGTAACGACGCTTCCCGCCGAAACAGTCACGTCCTGTATCTCTCCATTGACCGGTCCGGAGATCACACCGGTGCCGCTCACCACTGAAAGAACGACGGTGGAAGTACTCGTGTGCATGGCCACGGAGTCGTCAGAATCAAATCGGAAGACTACTAGGCGCACATCTGGCGAGTCGTGCACGATCGCGCTTGCCGCGCGGCCAGCCGTCCCCGAAACTGCCTTGCCAGCGATCGCCAGGCAATCGTGTACATGCATCATACTGCCGCCCCTGTGCTGTGGCGCCGGCCGGCGACGACTGCGTTGAGTGCGTTCAGCAACGCAGCTGGATCTGCACCGTCCCGCACCGCGGCGTCCTGAACGGAAACTGCACCACCGCAGCACGCATCTATCCCAAACTCGTTGAACACGTTTGTCGTGCCAGGGTGTGACTGTATGACGTCGTTGACGACCGATGCGAAAGTTATGACTTCGTCTTGCAATGACATGAGTGATGTCCGGATTTGATGAATCAATGTAGACAATTCGTGACCTGATTCAAACTAGAGAACCGGGCGTTCCATCGGTGTCAGTGTTTCCCTGAGATGTCGCAACCCGTTGCCTGACAAAAAAATCCGGGCTTGCCCGACTGTTTGCCGTATCCGGCGCCCGTACGTTCATCTCAATGCAGTTACTCACCCGCGCTCCACGCGAGCCATAAGCGAGGTAGTTGTATGAAATCGTCGGTCAAGCTATATGCGGCTGTCGGGTACATAGGCATCACCCTGAGCGGCCTTGCGTATGCCTGCGCGCCGAGTGTCAAGACGAATGCGTCCTCCGGCCTGCTGGCCGGTGACGCCGCGACTCGAACCTACGTGCCGCCAGGTTCGTATGACGAGTATTACGCCTTCCTGTCGGGCGGTTTCAGCGGCCAGGTAACGGTGTATGGGCTCCCATCGGGTCGTCTTTTCAAGCAGATACCCGTTTTTTCGCAATTTCCACAGACGGGTTACGGCTACAACGAGGACACCAAGGCGATGCTGACGACGACCTTCGGCCAGGTGCCGTGGGACGACTCGCATCACACGGAGATGTCGCTCACCGATGGCGTTCCGGACGGCCGCTGGCTGTTCATCAACGGTAACAACACTCCCCGCATAGCCCGTATCGATCTCAAGAAGTTCGAGACCGAGGAGATACTCCAGATTCCAAACGCCGCGGGTGGCCACGCGTCACCGTTCGCGACGCCGGATACCAAATACGTGGTGTCGGCGACGCGCTTCAGCGTTCCGATTCCACAGACCGACGTTCCCATCGACAGCTACAAGAAGAACTTCAAGGGAACCATCACGTTCGTCAGAGCCGACCAGCCAGGGAAGATGGACGTCGCCTTCCAGATCATGATGCCGGGATACGACTACGATCTCGGTCACGCCGGCAAGGGTCCGTCCGACGGCTGGTTCTTCTTCACGACGTACAACTCCGAAGAAGCGAATACGAAGCTCGAGGTGAACGCGTCACAGGCGGACAAGGACTACATCGCCGCGATCAACTACAAGCAGGCGGAGAAGTGCATCGCCGACGGAAAGGGAAAGAGTTTCGGCGGGAGCTACGTCCACAACTATATGAATCCGGCCACCGGGATCGCGACGAGCGAGACGAAGACCGGTGTGACCATGTTGTATCCAGCCGATTGTGACGGTCTCGTATACTACCTGCCGACGCCGAAATCACCGCACGGTGTCGATATCGATCCGTCGGGCGAGTACATAGTTGCCGGTGGCAAGCTGGCTACCGTCATTCCCGTGCACTCGTACACGAAGATGATCAAGGCGATCGCCGACAAGCAATTCGAGAAGACGATCGACGGAATCCCGGTTCTCCGTTACCAGGCAGTCGTCGCAGGCGAAGTACAGAAGCCGGGCCTCGGCCCGCTGCACACCGAGTTCGACGGCAAGGGCAACGCCTACACCTCGATGTTCATCTCGTCCGAAGTCGTGAAGTGGAAGCTCGGCACGTGGCAGGTGCTGGACCGGATCCCGGTGTACTACTCGGTGGGACACCTGATGATTCCCGGTGGCGACAGCAAGAAGCCATGGGGCAAGTATCTCCTCGCGCTCGACAAGATCACCAAGGACCGCTACCTGCCCACCGGCCCGGAAGGATCGCGCTCGGCACAGCTGATCGACATCAGTGGCGACAAGATGAAGATGTTGCTGGACTTCCCGACGATGGGTGAGCCGCACTACGCGCAGGCAGTTCCGGCGAGCCTGCTGCAGCCCGGCTCGCTCAAGTTCCAGAAACTGACGGACAACCACAACCCGGATGTTACGACTGCGGAAGCCGCTGGCGGAATTACACGCAAGGGCAAGCGCGTCGATGTGAAGATGATTGCGATCCGCAGTCACTTTGCGCCCGACAATCTGGAGGGTATCGAGCTCGGCGATACCGTGTACTTCCACGTCACCAACATCGAGCAGGACTGGAACATCGCGCACGGGTTCGCAGTGTTCGGTGCGAACACGTCCGGTGTCACACTCCCGCCAGGCGAGACGAGAACCCTGAGATGGGTTCCGCAAGCAACCGGCATCTATCCGTTCTACTGCACGGACTTCTGCTCCGCGCTGCATCAGGAGATGCAGGGATACGTTCGAGTGTCCGCGCCGGAGATGCACGTTCCACTATCGGCGAACATCAGCAAGGTCGCACAGACGCAGAATGGCCGCATGCCTGCTGAGCATGGCGATCATGGCGAGCGCAGGTAGAATGATGTCACGCCTCACCCGCACGCTCACGGCGATTGCGTCGCTCGCTCTTGCAGGACTCTTCGTCCTTCCACTGTGGCGCGTGCAACTGGTCGCGCCGCAGTACCCGGAGGGACTGGGCATGCGGATCGGGATCAGCGGTGTCCACGGGACCATGCCGACGGATCTCGACAACATCAATGGTCTGAACCACTACATCGGCATGAAGCACATCACGCCGTCCGCTATTCCCGAGCTGCGGTACATGCCGTGGATCGTTGGCGCACTGATACTGTTCGGGCTCATCGCGGCCAGCGTGGGCAGCAGAAAGTTGCTGCTCACCTGGATCGGCGGATTCGCCGTCCTTGCAGTGGCGGGACTGGCCGATTTCTGGCGTTGGGAATACGACTACGGCCACAACATCGATTTCGAGCACGCGATAATCAAGATCCCGGGGATGACATACCAGCCTCCGCTCATAGGCGTGAAGCAGCTGCTCAATTTCACGGCGATATCCTGGCCGGATACCGGTGCGTGGCTGGCACTGGCTGCATTCGGGCTGGGTGTGCTGGCAGTCATCATGACGTTCAGGCAGCGCGCTCCGGCTGCTCAGGAACATGCGCACTCCTAGTTTGCTGCGCCCCGGCGCAGCCGCGCTGCTGTTGAGTCTTGCTGCCGTCACCACGCCAGCGCTGGCGTCGCCCGTGGGTGCTGCGCAGCAGGTCGTCAACGTGTCGCCAACCGGGCCGGTACGCAGCATACGGCAGGCGCTGACGATGGTCGCGCGCGGCGGCACGATCATCGTGCATCCCGGGGTCTACAGTGACACCACGATCGTGGTTTCGCTTCCGGTCACGATCATGGGAGAGAAGTATCCGGTCCTCGACGGCGACGGCGTGCGCCAGATAATGACCGTGACGGCGGATAGCGTCACGGTGCGCGGCATCGCATTTCGCAACGTCGGTGTCGCGTTCACGGAAGATCTCGCTGCGATAAAGGTCGTGCGAGCGCGCTATTGCTCGATATCAGACAATCGCATCGACAACGGCTTCTTCGGTATCTACCTGCAGGAAGCCCAGTACTGCGCCGTGGTTTGCAACGTCATACGCGGCACGCACGCGAGTGATGCCACATCCGGGAACGGTATTCACCTCTGGCACTCGCGCGACATAGTCATCCAGGGCAATCGAGTGTCCGGTCATCGCGACGGAATCTATTTCGAGTTCGTTCGTGCAACTCACGTTCATGACAATATCAGCATGGGGAATCTGAGATACGGGCTGCACTTCATGTTCTCCGACAGCTGCGATTACGAAGGCAATACCTTCCGGCACAACGGTGCGGGTGTGGCCGTCATGTACACGCACAACGTGCGGATGGTGGGCAATCACTTCACCGATAACACAGGCTCCGCCGCGTACGGCTTGCTGCTCAAGGAGATATCCGACAGCGAGCTCCGGGATAACATCTTTTCCGGTAATACGTCGGGGCTGTACGCAGATGGCGCCACGCGGCTGAACGCGCATCACAACACCTTTATCAACAACGGCTGGGCGCTCAAGCTCCAGTCCAGCACCGAGGATGCCACATTCACGGCCAACAACTTCGCTGGCAACACGTTCGATGTGAGCACCAACAGTCGCTCGGCAAATTCGACTTTTCGCGGCAACTACTGGTCCGAGTATCAGGGATACGATCTCAACCGCGACGGTGTGGGAGATGTGCCGTACCGTCCAGTACGGCTCACGTCAGTCGTGGTTGCGAGATATGAGCCCGCGCTCATTCTGCTACGCAGCAACTTCCTGTTGTTGATGGACGCCGCGGAGCGAGTGCTGCCGGCTCTCACACCTGAAACGCTGGCCGATTCCGCGCCCGCGATGCGATGGGTAAAATGAAACGACCACTGCTACAGATCATGAACGTGTGCAAGAGATTCGGCGCAATGGACATCCTGCGCTCGGTCGATCTCACCGTCGCGGCCGGCAGAGTCCTGGCAATCGTCGGGCCCAACGGCGCCGGCAAGACCACGCTCATCAAGTCGGTGCTCGGACTTACCCGGCCGGATGCAGGACGCATAACATTGATGAGCACCGACGTTCTGGGCGCGAACGCATATCGCGCCAGCATCGGTTACATGCCTCAGATCGCGCGCTTTCCGGAAAATCTAACAGGCGCGGAACTGATCGCGATGCTGAAGGACCTGCGCGGACCGACGGCGCTGCTGGACACGGAGCTCATCGATTGCTTCGGGCTCGAGCAAGCTCTGGACAAACCTCTTCGCGTGCTGTCCGGTGGGACTCGGCAGAAGGTCAACGCAGCAATGGCATTTCTGTTCTCGCCAGAGCTGCTGATTCTGGATGAACCGACCGCCGGTCTCGATCCGCTCTCGAGCAGCGTGCTGAAGGACAAGATTCTTGTGGAGCGCGGCGCGGGGAAGACGATCATGGTCACGTCACACATCATGAATGAGCTGGAAGAGCTGGCGGACGATGTTGCGTTCATGGTCGATGGCCGCCTGGCGTTCTCCGGAACACTCGACGATCTCAAGCGTGTAACGGCGCAGACGACGATGGAGCGGGCCGTGGCGGCGATGATGCTGCGCGACTGTGCGGAGGCGGCATGAACACGATGATGAAGGTTCTCAAGTATCAGGCGAGAGACGCCATCCGCAGCCGGTGGTTGATCGCCTATGCACTGTTCTTCCTCGTAGTGACCGACGCGCTGCTGCGCTTCAGTGGCGATCCGGTCAAGGCTCAGCTGAGCCTCGTGAGCATCGTCCTCTTCGTCGTTCCGCTGGTCGCCATCGTATTTGGAACCGTATATCTCTACAACGCACGGGAGTTCGTCGAGCTGATTCTCGCACAGCCCGTCGACCGTCGTCAGACGTACTGCGGCCTCTATCTTGGCCTCACACTTCCGCTGATCGTAACCTTTGTCGTCGGTCTTGCGCTGCCATTCGTCTTGAACGGACTCGACGCGTTGGCCTGGGGCAGGCTCGCAGCGCTCCTCGTCGCCGGAACCGTTCTGACGTGTGTCTTCACAGCAATCGCGACGTCGATCGCCGTGAAGTGCGAGGACCGCTTGCGCGGCCTCGGAGCCGCGATCGGAGTGTGGCTGCTCGTCACCATCGTGTACGACGGATTCGTTTTGCTGGTACTGGCAGTTCTATCGGACTATCCGCTGGAGCGTGCGACCCTCGGACTGATGATGGCCAACCCCATCGACATCGCACGGGTCGGCCTGCTGCTGAGATTCGACGGGGCCGCGATGATGGGTTACACCGGCGCCGTATTTCTCAAGTTCTTCAGTGGTTCCGCTGGAATGGTCGTCGCCACGCTTGCGCTGACGGCCTGGATCATCGCGCCAATCGCTTTCGGAGTGCGCGTGTTCCAGAGGAAGGACTTCTGATCCGTAGTCAGAAGCACAGCAAGCACAGAAACTACGAAAACAACAATCTTACCGGATGGAATCGTGAATCGTTCAGGTCTCAAGTCGAGCTTTGTCGTACTCTCCCTGTTGGTGATCGGTGCGTGTGGGGGCGGGGAAAAGAAGGGGGAGAGCGAGGCGGGAGCTCCAGCGTCGTCGTCGCAGTCGTCGTCCCCGAGTGGCGAGGTGGCTGCTCCGACCGGAAAGGTGGTGGTCGTCGAGCTCAACAGCGACGCGCAGGGCAACTATTTCAAGCCTGCGGACTTCGAAGTGCATCGCGGTGACGTGATCCGGTTCACGCTGAAGAGCGGAGTGCATAACGTGCACTTCCTGCCTGATTCCAATCCAGGCAAGACAAACCTCCCTCCGGCGAGTGATTTCCTTCAACTGCCTGATCAGACTCTGGATGTCCCCGTCAACTTCGCACCGGGAAAGTACTATTTTCAGTGTGATCCACATGCAGCGCTGGGGATGCACGGACACGTGGAGGTAGAACGCTGAAGGCAAGTGCCACGGATGCGGTGCGACGGAGCAAGGTCACCCACTGGTACAATTCTCCGGCTGTAATACCCGGCCTGGCGACGGCCTTTGTCCTGGGTGGTCTCGTGGCATGGACCCTCAGGTCACCCGTATGGGCCCATAACATATGGATGGCTGGGCTGGTTGCGGGTGGTTCAATCGTCGTGACGGGCACCATCCGCGGTGCGTTGCACGGCAGATGGGCGTCAGACATCGTAGCGGCCATGGCGATCGTCACATCGGTCGTCATGGACCAGCCCCTGGCCGGCCTGATCGTAGTGGTAATGCAAACTGGTGGCGAGGCGCTCGAGCGATACGCGGAGGGCCGAGCATCGCGTGCGGTTCAGGAGCTCGAGGCGGATCGTCCCAAATCAGCCCACGTTCTCCGCGGCGGTGAGGTATCGGATATCAGAGCAGACGAGCTCGTCGTCGGCGACAGGGTAATCGTACGCGCCGGCGAACTGGTACCGTGCGACGGAATCGTCGAAGAGGGTAGATCCGAGCTCGACACATCCAGGCTCACCGGTGAATCTCTGCCGCAGTCGATCGAGCCGGGCGTACCGGTCAGTAGCGGAAGCATCAACGGCGATCGGGCTTTCACGATGCGCGCCACTGCAATCGCCGAGGCCAGTCAGTATGAGCGTATCGTGCAGCTGGTGCGGGCCGCACTGGAAACCAAGGCGCCGTTTCAACGGATCGCGGATCGCTACGCCATCTGGTTCACGCCGATCACGCTCGTCATAGCGGTTGCGGCGGCCGCAACCACAGGAGACTACGAGAGATTCCTGGCCGTGCTCGTCGTTGCGACACCATGTCCACTCATACTCGCCCCGCCGATCGCGATAATCGGGGGAATCAATCGCGCGGCTCGGCGTCAGATAATCGTGCGCAACGGCGCTGCAATCGAGCGACTCGCGACCGCCGATGTTGCAGTGCTCGACAAGACCGGTACGCTGACGATTGGAAAACCCGTGGTTCATGCAGTCATTCCATATCCGCCGTTCTCGCGCGCAGATGTATTGCGTCTGGCCGGCGCCGTGGAACAGGGCGCCGCCCATCTGCTCGCACGTACACTCACCGACGCAGCGAAGGCGGAGAATGCGTCCCTGCCACCCGTTCGGGATGTCGTCGAAGCTCCCGGCCGCGGCGTCAGCGGGATAATCGGCGACGATACGGTAATGGTCGGCTCGCACGGTTTCATTGCCGAGCGTCTGACGCTGGACGCCGATAACTCGATTCCCGATGATTCCTCCGTCGGGCTCAAGGCGTATGTCGCGATCAACGGAAGATTCGCTGGTGTGGTGGCATACGACGAACAGCTGCGAGAGAGCGTGCCAGCAATTCTTTCCGAGCTCGAGTCACTCGGCATTCCACGCGTCCTGCTGCTGTCAGGCGATCACGGCGACAATGCCCGTGCGATAGCAAAGTCGCTCGGCATCAACGAAGTTCGCGGCGATATGAAACCGGCAGACAAGGTTGATGTGGTAAAGGAGTTGACCGCAGCGGGCGATCGCGTTCTGATGGTCGGCGACGGCACCAATGATGCGCCGGCGTTGAGCGCGGCAACCGTCGGAATAGCCCTCGCAGGTCACGGCGGCGGTGTCACCGCGGAGGCAGCCGATCTCGTGATTCTGGTCGACGATCTGGAACGCGTACCAGAAGCGATTCGTATCAGTCGGCGCAGCATGAAGATCGCACGAGAAAGCGTCTGGGCCGGACTTGGGCTCAGTGGAATCGCAATGCTGTTCGCGGCCGCTGGCAAGATCGCACCCGTGCCCGGCGCGCTGCTTCAGGAAGTGATCGACATCGCTGTGATAATCAACGCACTACGCGCAAGTGCTGGCCCGCCACGATCCATTCAACGACCCATCAAGTAATCGATGACGTCGGACGCGGTGTACGTGGTACGCGTGCCGAGGAAGTTCTGAATACCCAGCAGATCATCGCCGCTCGTCAGCAGCGGCGGCTCCTCGATTCCGCCACTTCGCACCTGCGGCTGCCCGATGTTCGCTGTCAGTCCGTTGCAGAGACATTCACGACCCTCTGTGTCCTCCAGCGCGCCGCCCTTCTTGACATACGCGTCCACCGGCTCGGCGGGACAGCGATAGCCGATGCGGCCATCTGCATCGCGATAGGCGGTGCGCAGGTAGCCGAGATCGCATTTGCGCTCACGACGCGGTCCGTCGGCGTTGTCGCCGGCCCATCGCACGACCTTGAAGGGATATCCTGTTGGCGACGCACGCGGGTCTGTCACCACATCGAGATCTCCCAGCGCTGCGTGGGCCAGGACTTCTCTCTTGAGCGACTCCGCGATGCCGGATTCTTCGCAATAAGCGAATAGAGTTCCGACCTGAACGCCGGCCGCACCGGCGACAAGCGCGTCAACGAGTGCCTTGGGTGAACCGGCGCCACCCGCGATCCAGAACGGCAGCCCGAGCTCGGCGATGCGTGCCAGGTCGACGACGTCGCGCTCTCCATAGATTGGCTCGCCCCGCTCGTTCAACTTCTGTTCACCCCGCGGCGGAGCGTTGTGTCCACCTGCGGTCGGACCTTCCACCACGAAACCATCCACGTGGCCATTCGCCTTTTTCGCAAGCGTGGCTGCAAGCGACGTCGCCGCCACGATGGCGATGAATTTCGGCCGTTTCATCGGCATCGACTGTTCGACACCATGAGCCGCGGGATCGAAGCTGAGAACTTCGGACTCCCCTGCCGGCATTCCCTCGACGTCGAATTTCATCGATGCAGTGCGATGCTCGGAGAGCGCATCCAGTACGCCGGGAATCTCACGTGGTATTCCAGCGCCCATCAATACGTAATCCACGCCAGCGAGCATTGCACCGCACAGCGATGCCAGATTTGGGAGCTGTACCTTGGTGAGAAGATTGACGCCAACCAATCCGTCGTGACCTTCCCTCGCCAGATACACTTCAACGAAATTCGCGAGCATCGTGACCTGCTGGCGCGCGACGCTGACGTGTTGCTTGTACATCGGAAGCATCTTGTACGGCTGGGCTGCTGCGCGACCATTCGGAAGGAAGTAGCGCTTGAGTGCATCCTCGCCAACGTGGGCGATCGGAAAATGCTCGATCGCTCGCCGCACGTGTCCACCCGGATCGCCATCCTGGAGTCGGCGTACGAAAACCGTATCAAGAGCAGTCCCCGAAACGACGCCAAGATGGCCGGCGCGCGCAACGGCGCGCGCCAGAGGCCAGTTTGAAACACCGACTCCCATTCCACCTTGAATGATGGTCGGAAGCATGATGTTGCGCGGTACAGTAGTCATGCGGTGGGAAGTTACGGTCGGCTGCTGCTGCGTTCAGTCGGGGTAAGCTGGAAATATCGTAAAGGAATCCCCGACCATCATCACTTGCGTGATGGATCTGGCGCCGCCGTAAGTACGAATGTTTTAACTAACGCGAATGCAAACAGCACGAGCAACACCGACTGAAGGGCAGTAGTCTCGACCGTCGGGAACAATCCCAGCCACGAGATGTCGGGTACGTGCGGCAGCGGCGTCATCGGCAGTACGTTGCCCTCCTGCAATTCCCGTATTCCGCGACCCGCGAATACAAACGCCATGTAGTACAGCAGCAGGCTCGTGGCCGCGAAGAACGTCCGCATGGGAATCTTCACACCGAACCGGTAGAACAGCACGAATACGACGCCCAGCGCGACAGAGCCGGTGACAATTCCGAGCGTGAGCGGCAGCGCCGCGCCGTGCGCCTGACTGAACAGCGCCTGATAGAAGAGAGCCGTTTCCGCGCCCTCCCGGTATACCGCAAGGAATGCGATGAGCATCAATGCTCCGCCACTACCTTGCTCCAGCGCCAACGACACCTTCTCTCTGATGAACTTCTGCCATTTGTGCGCTTCGACCTTGGAGATCAGCCAGTAGCTGACGGAGAAGAGCACCACGACTGCAACCAGCAGCGATACTGCTTCGACGATTTCGCTGCTCGCCGGAATCGCGGCGAGCGCAGTCTTGAGGATCACTGCTGTTATCGCGCTGGCGACGACACCGAGTGCTGCGCCGATCCAGATGGAGCGCAACCGTTTGCGGTTTCCGGTCTTGATGAGAAACGCGACTACGGCACCCACAACGAGTATCGCTTCGAATCCTTCTCTGAGGATTATGACGAACGATTGCCAGAACATCGTTACGGCACCTTCGTCACTTCCACTTGCGAGCGCCACCGCGCGTGGCAGTGCGTCTGCGATTGCATTGCGAGCACGAGTCGCCGCACCCGTATCACCGCCGCGCACTGCGACTCTGAATTTGCCGAACGAACGCTCCAACGATGAAACCAGTCGGGGGTCCTTCGCGCGCGCGACAGTTTCGAGCGGCTCGAACGCGAGGTACGCGTCGAATGCCCCGTCGCTTGCCCTGCCGACGTTTCCGCGCTTCGCCGATGCGAGCGAGCTGTCAAGCAGTGCGACTATCGACGCCGCGGTGCTGCTGGCACCCGCCCCAGCGCCGGCAACCTGCGACGGCAGTCGCATCGGCTGTCCGCGCAGCTGGTACACATAGTTCACTACCTCCCATCGCTGCTGAGGAGTAAGCGACTCCCCGAACGGCAACATGGCGGTGCCGTTGATGCCAACCGACGTCACATTGTAAGCAAGCGTCGGAGTCAGATTGGGAGTGCCCGCCACCCTTCCGATCGCCGGCACAGGCGTGGACAGAGTCCGCGCCACGGGTCCGTCGCCGAGCCCGCGCGAGCCGTGGCACGAAGCGCAGCTTTCCGTGAAAATCTGTCGCCCGACGGCGGTATCGAGTGGTGCAGACGGCAGCTCCAGTGCGGCTGCATCGCCCAGGGCCGCAAGCAACGACGCCCGGTATTGCTCCAGCGCCGCCGGAGGTCGTTTCTGCTTCACGGCGCCGATCAGCTCCTGGAGTGCGGCCCTGGCGGCCGGAGCGTCCCGTCCCTCCAATCGGCCCGCGACCTCACTGGCGTTCTCCAGGAATCCGGCGACCTCGGCGTACTCCTCCGCCGAGATGAGCTGGCCTCGCTTGTCGACCGCAAGCCCGTACTCGGAGACTGCGACCGATACGATGCTCGCCAACCTTCTGGCGGCCGTATCCTGGGATCTCATGGTTGCTGGCGTAAGCCATAGTGAGGCGAGGGCGCAAAGGCACCCTACCCGCCGCTTGCAGTTCATATCCGATAAAAACTATCGGGTTACACTTGAACCGCTACTGCGGGCCTGTCCGGCCGCGAGACCGCTTCAAACAGGGGTAGCTCCGGGCCGCCGCCGGGCGCCGTCGATCGTCCGCCAGATATTGTATACAAAACAGTATGCCGCGACGGCTGCCAGGACACCGCCCGTGCCTAGCACGAACGGCGCAGCCGGCACTGCATTTGGCGCGAGGCAGAAGCCAATCACCATCAGCGCCAGACCTGCATTGGCGAGCCACCATTGCACAGCTGCCACGCTCCGATTGTGCAACGGGTGCCCAGTGAAACGCGGAATTACATGATATGCGACACCGTAAATCATCATCGTCACAAAGCCCAGCAGATTCATGTGAACGTGCGCAGGCCGGTAGATGATGAGTTGCGGATGCACTGCCATGGCGACGCCGAGCGTTACGCCGAGCGCGAGCCAGGTGATGCTTGCCTTGAGAAACGCCTTTACGAACCACTCCATGCTGTTCTTATGGGTATGATGGGGATATATGTGTCAGGCTGATCTACTGTGATGGCGATCGGACCGTCGCGACAAAGTCGTAGTCGGCGTGCACGATTTCGCCGCGCCAATATGGAGAGGGTTTGCCGTGAAGGACCCACTCCACAGTAGCCTTTGACGGAGTCATCATGTTGCCAGAGCGTTTGTACTCGCTGAAATGTCCGATCCACGCTGTGAGCACGCTGGATTCATCGACCATGCGGTAGCGCATTGCCTCGGTGCGTAGTATCTCGCCGTTTTCGCCAAAGTGAACATCGACCGATACACTGGTAGAGCCATCCGCGAGCGTAGCGACAGCTGTGCTGTCATCCACTCCTCTCCACGAAACACCCGCACTTGGCAGAAGTGCGGTGGGGAACCAGGCGGCCTCACAGAGATAGCGCATCAACTCGCCTGACGCCATTTCTGACGTACCCCCTTCATTTACAACAGGTACGACTGCAGCAACTTTACCATACATCCTGCCTTCGCCTGCGATGTAGCCGTCGTGCACGTATGCGTTCAGCAGAGGCATCACGCGGATTCTCGCATCCCAGATAAAGCCAACAGGGTAGACGGAAACGTACTCGGTCGCCGTGAAGCGGCTCCATGAGCCAGGCCGCATGGCGAAGTCTCCGGTCTGTCGCAGTCTGGCACGCCGGATGAGCGGCTGGCCAGCTGTAAGTGCGAATTCAAAGTAACGGATCACCGGATTGGGCAGTCCCGCCAACTCATCACGCGAGAACGTGTGTGGTGCAGAGGTGTCAGTTCCAATATGTCGCTCCTGCTCGAGAGCCATCACGTTGCGATGGGTGTCGCGGCGCCACAATAACGCGCCGACCGAACTTGCGATTATACATGCAAGCGCCACGACGCCAACTATGATGAGGCATAGCTTGATCCAGTGTTGCATGATTACGCGTGAGTAAGATGCTTCTGCTACCCACGATGCAACTTACACGACCAAGGAATTGGCTGGTGTCGGCATTTCCCTGAAGTAACCGCGGCGATCTCCTGACAGAGAACCCGAGGCCACCGTCTCGATGAAATCCCGTTCCGATCTAGTCTTCGCGTGCGTCGAGCGCGGCCAGCAACGAAGCCCACAATCTTGCGCGCTCGGCTGTGATCGCGTTTGGCGGCTCGAGCCAGTACCGTGTGGGAACAGAACCGATCGGCCAACCAGCGAGGTAATCCTGTACTGTACCGGACACACCACTCCCACGCGCTTCATGCACTACGCGCGTGGGGTAGTGCACCATGATCTCTCCGCCACGAGCGGTGTAGCCAAGCCCCGTGGAATCAATCAGCATACGAGAACATTGTGGTGGCGATCACTTCCGGGCAATCTGCACGCGCCAGATTTCCGGTCCCTGCGCCTGATACGTCCACTCGAAAGTACCGGGATGCTCGGCCTCGAGCTGATACCGAAGCGGACGCGGATCGTGGTCGTTGATGAGAATCATCGACTCCCCTTTCTTGAGATCCTCGAACGCGCGAAAGATGGTGGGATGCTTGTCGCGCGGGGGGATGACGCGAACATCGAGCTCTATCGGGCGGGCGGGCTGTGCTGCAGTTGACTGTGACACGTATTACTCCTGATAGGAAAATTGGTATCTGTCGTGAATTGTTCGGTTCTGTCTGCTATGCGTTGCGCCAGATTCTCACCTGGACTTCGCCGGTCTCTGGTTCGTCTATGATGAAGTGAAATCCTCGCTCTCTCAGGATTGGTAGAAGGAACTGTGGGACACGCTGATTGACCTGGACCAGCATGCTATCCACCGGCAGCGTCTCGAGCGCTTCCAGCGTGCGCACCAGTGGCTCTGGAGGTTCGAGGTCGCGGACGTCGAGCCACACTTCCGTCCGTGCCGTGATACGGTTGTCCGCCGTGCTGTCGGTCATCACGATTCGCGGTGCGACAGGTGCCGATGTAATTGCTGGTGCCGTTGCTGGCTCCGGGGTCTCGATTGGTTCCGTTCTTCGAAAGAACCAGACCGACCAATCATCATCGGCATGCTGCTCGACCTTGTGCCCAAAGCCGCGCTTCTCCATCACCCCGAACAGCGGTACCGGCTCGAATGGGGCGCGTAAATGCAATACCGCATCATCGCCGAGTCCAGCGACGGCAGCCATGATTCGCGAGAATGGCTCACCTCCCTTCTTGAGCTCATCGCGCACGTCCAGCTCGACGACGGATGTGAACGGGGGGAGAGGAGTCGAATCGTCCGTTGTTGCCGCGACGGGACTTGTGGGAATACTTGCGCCACCGATCCCGAGTACGCCGTTCAGCTCGTTTACGAGCGACTCGACGTTCATCTTGCAGACGCGAGCTGCCTGTGCCACCGTGGTCACCCGGGCCATTATCCGGCGCATCGGTGAATGACGCAATTTCGCCAGTTGCGGTGAGTGGCTCGCTATGACGTCGATCAGACGCTCGTCGCGCTCGAACAGGCTCTGCAGCTTGTCCGATGCCTGCACAGGGGTCATGCTCGTATTCATCCGGATGCCTTCGTGATTGTGGGTTGCACGCTCGCTGAACCGATGCCTCTGAACGATGTGGCAAGCGCCACTCGTGCTATCTGACTCACGAACAGCGCGACGGCGGACGCGACCAGGATCGCTGCAATCCGAACCACTGGTGAAATGCCCGTTACGACACCTGTCACCATGCCGAGAATGCCGACAGCGAATAGCGCGAGATCGATGTGCGCAACGAGCGGGGAATACAGCTGCGCCACGGTCGGAACATGCTTCTTCCCCATGTCGTTGCGGAAGCGCGCCATCCAGGCGAGGAACGGCACGATCTTGTAGAACTGCCCGATCACATAGAGTGTGAGCCCGCCGAGCAGACCCAGCATCACGTAGGCAGTATCGAGTCGGCGGTGCTCCTGCCCTGCGGCCAGAACTACCGGCGCGAGTGCGGCGGTCGCTGCGAGAAAGATGAGAGCGGTGCCAGCATGTCGCAGTCCCGCGTCGAGTCGCGGTCGCTTGCGTGCTCTGAAAAAGAGCCACGCCTGTCGGAGAAAGCAGAATATTCCGCATTCAATCAACAGGAGTCCCATCCACACGACGACGCTGGACCTGACGCTGTGGCCGACCAATATTCCCGGTGCCAGAATCAGGACGCCAGCCGTGAGCAGCGTGAGTGCACGAGCCGTCCATCTTGTGTCGGCGCCGTGCGCCAGGAGAAACATCGGCAGGAGGCGATGTGATATGCCGACGATCATCACCAGAACCCATCCGATCAGCGCGACGTGCAGATGCGTGGCGAGCACCGTGACGCGCCAGTCGCCGAGGAAGCCGGTGTGCAGGTTCTGCGCGAGCATGGCACCGATGCCGAATGTCACAGTGAGAAACGAGAGTGCGATCACGATCGCACTCCATATCACGTCGCGATCGGCCGCTCTGCGCAGCGACAGCGCGACATTTACGATGAGACACGTGACGCCGATCGCGATCAGCGTGATTCCGAAGTTGCGGAGCATCGCCGAGCTGAACGCGACTCCGGACGCAAACAGTGCGACACCGGGCGCGAAGGCGCAGAAGCTGACGTGTCCGGCGCGCTCCGATCTGATCGATACACCGAGTGCGACTGGCAGCAGTTGGTACATCGCCCCGAAGATCGTCATGCTGAGCCAGCCGAGCGTGAAGCAATGTGTCACGCCGGCGACATGCGGAGAGAGATACAGACCGGCGGCGAGCTCCGGCGCGATCCAGATGAGTCCGATGGACCCGACGCACAGGAAGAACAGCGCCGCCGCGAAGTGCTCGCCGGGAAGGCGTAGCGACGGAGCGCCTTCCATTGCGAGCGCCGCCATCCCTGGCGCACGTGGCGGCGCCGACCGCGCCGACCAGGCTGGAGCGCGAGCGGCGATGCGTGGTACCGGTGCTGCGGCACTCACTCTGCGGCTGCCTCGCCCTGCGCGAGCTGCCAGCCAAGCGCGTTGACGACTCTGTGCGCGATCGCGTCGAAGCTTCTGGCGAACTCGCTGTCGCCTCGCGTGATTACTGTCGGAGTGCCTGCGTCTCCCTCGCCTACCGCCTGCGCATCGAATGGCACCGTCCCGAGGAGCGGTACGTTCAGCGCGGTCGCGACGATGTTACCGCCGCCGCTGCCAAACGCGCCCGACATGTTCTCCACGACTCCCAGCACCGGCACATCCAGCTTCGCAAACATGTCCCCCGCCTTCTGCGCCTCGACAGCTGCGAGCCGCTGCGGTTGCGTTACGACGATTGCACCGGACACTTCGACGGCCTGCACGAGACTGAGTGGAATGTCGCCCGTGCCCGGCGGCAGATCGACAACGAGCACGTCGAGCTGCGGCCATTCCACTCCGCGCGCGAACTGCTTCACCGCCTTCGATACCATGGGCCCGCGCCAGATCGCCGGCGACCCCTCGCCCAGGAAGAAACCAAAGCTGATGAGCGTGAGTCCCAGCACTTCAACTGGAATTATGTGCTTGTCAGCGGTGACGCGAATCTGTTGTGCACCGTTCTCGATTCCGAGCAGGATCGGCACACTGGGGCCGTAGATATCGGCGTCGAGAAGGCCGACCACGAATCCCGCGCGAACGAGCGCAAGGGCAAGGCTGACTGCGACCGTACTCTTTCCAACGCCGCCCTTTCCCGCACCGACGGCGATGATGTCGCGGACGTTGCTCAGCCTGACGCGGTCCGCCCATGGGTCCGGTACTCCGGCGCGCGCGTGTCCTGAGTCCGGAGCGTGCGGAACTGGCCTGGTCGGTGGGTCCGGTTTGACTATCTCGACCGTGACGAGTGTCGCGCCCATTGCGGCGAGGCGATCCCGGACCGCGACGCTGAGCCGCTCGGGGATGGACTCGTCCGTGGTGCGGAGTGCCAGCTGAACCTTCACCTGGGTCCCGCACACAGAGACATGCTTCACCATCCCGAACGACACGACATCGCGCGCCAGCCCTGGGTAGTGAACGTCTCCCAGCGCGCTCCGTACCTTATCAACGTCGAGCTCGATATCTGGCTCAGCTGTTGCCATGACAGCACGCTAGCTTGACTCCATTTGGCGAGGTGTGACGGATGTCTCAGGAAGACGAGCGATGACCGATCATGTAGTTGGCTCTGCAGCCCGTGCAAGGGTTCTGCACGAAACGCTGGCGACACAGTTTCCAGCGTCATTGTTCCAGTTCGATGGGCGAACGGCGGACGGATACTACTCCGATCGCTACTTCGTGCTGACGGCGAAGACCATATCGCACGCCGGGCTCGATCCGATTGTCACCATGCAGGTGTTCGCAAAACAGAAGGGGATCCTTGCTGGCATATACGAAGCGCTTCGAATGCTGCAGACTCAGCTCGCGATCAATCCGCGTACTGGGGCTCGTTACGACTTCGCCGAGCTTACGATCGATACGCTCGTGGATGGCGACGTCGTCATTCCGTGGGAGCCGGTCATGCACATCACCGGCCCCTACCTTGCGTTCGCGCATCTGGAAACCGATTACCTGGGCGTGATCGCAAGGCGCACATTGATCGCAACCAACGTGCGACGCGTCATCGACGCTGCCAACGGGAAACCTGTCATCTTCATGGGTGCCCGGCACGACGACTGGCGCGTGCAGACCGCGGACGGGTTCGCGGCGAAGATTGGTGGCATCGCCAGCGTCTCCACGGATGCGAATGGCGCGTGGTGGGGTGGCGGTGGCGTTGGCACGATGCCGCACTCGATGATCGCGTCGTTTGGTGGCGACGTGGTGCGCGCAACACTTCAATTCGCGCGATACTGCCGCGAAGCGGCGCTGAACATCGACATCGTGAGTCTTACCGATTATCACAACGATGTGATCGGCGACTCGCTCGCAGTCGCACGCGCCATGCGCGATGACTATGGCGACGGCGCGCTTTGGGGTGTGCGGGTCGATACGAGTGAGAAACTCGTCGACAGGTCACTCGGGGCGCAGGCGATGCGCTTTCCGGAACGACGACTCAATGGAGTGTGCCCGGAGTTGATCGTGCTGCTCCGGTCGGCGCTCGATGCCGAAGGGTTCCAGTACGTCAGGATCGGGGTATCCGGCGGATTCCATGGGCGGAAGATCGAGCGCTTCGAGGCGGACCATGTTCCTGTAGACTTCTACGGGGTCGGGAGCTCCCTCCTTGGCCACAATAACGGTGATATCGACGGGCTCGCGAACAACTTCGACTTCACCGCCGACGTAGTTCGGCTGGATGGGCACGCCGAGGGCAAGGTGGGCAGGGAGGAGCGCGGCAACGCGAGGTTCATACGGGTGGATCACGACCTGCTCGAGCGGCTCCAACTCACAGCTGCCACGCGATGAACGCCGCTTCAGCTTGCATGTAGTCACACCGCCCCGCAGATTGCGCGCGATGATACCGGTCGAGGTTGGATAGTGACTGTCTGCCTGTGGCTCACGGCGCATGGTTCCAGTTGCCTGGAGGCTGTCGCGGTCATCTTTGGTATCATCAGCGTCTACCTCGGCACGCGCCAGAATATCTGGAGCTGGCCTACTGCGCTCGTCAACGTGGCGCTCTTCTTTGCGCTCTTTCTCGAGTCCGGTCTGTACTCGGATACGGGGCTGCAGATAGTCTATTTCGTTCTGTCACTGTACGGCTGGTACGAATGG
The DNA here is from genome assembly GCA_027307165.1 of Gemmatimonadota bacterium. GTDB lineage: Bacteria > Gemmatimonadota > Gemmatimonadetes > Gemmatimonadales > Gemmatimonadaceae > Fen-1247. Next base: position 120,413 of record DAHUXM010000027.1, read on the forward strand.
CTGTATGGCGGTGCCGGTCGTACTGCGATCACTGTAACGCGCACGTCACGAAAAACGTGGACAGTGCTGGCCGGAATCGGCGTCGTGGTATGGGCGTTGCTCGGAACAATCACGTCCCGGCTGCCGGGAACAGCACTGCCGTACGTCGACTCTGCGACTACGACTGTAAGTCTGCTGGCTCAGTGGATGATGACCCGCAAGCTCATTGAGAACTGGTTGATCTGGATTGCCGTCGACGTGGTATACGTCGGCATGTTCATCTATAAGGGACTGTATCTCACCGCATTCAACTATGGGATCTATCTCGTCCTGGCGGTGATGGGCTATATCGCATGGAAACGATCGCTCGCGGCAACGGCTTGATCCGGGTTGTTCTGATCGGATCGGAATCCACTGGCAAAACTGTGCTTGCCAGGGAGCTGGCCGAGCACTACCGCGCCGAGCTGGTGCCCGAGTTCGTGCGCGATTTTGCCGTGCAGAAAGCATCTCCGATCGAGCTCGCTGATACCGACGCAATCGCGCGCGGACAGATGACGCTCGAAGATGAGCACGCAAAGCGGGCAACGCGAATGCTGATACAGGATACGGACCTGCTCAGTACCGTCGTATACAGCGGGCACTATTACGGAGAGTGTCCGGCGTGGATTGCCGCCGCTGCGCACCAGCGCAGGCCTGACCTGTACCTTCTGCTGGAGATCGACGTACCGTGGGTACCGGACGATGTGCGAGATCGGGGAACACGCCGCGAGGAGATGCAGCGACTCTTCCGCGACGCGGTCGCCAGATCCGGGTCGGCCTACGCTGTGATCGAGGGGACGTGGGAGCAGCGATCGCAGCGCGCGCGCGCTGCGATCGATCGGTTGCTCGCGTAGCGATCAGTAACGCCTGTACTGCGCGAGCAACAACGCCTGGTCAGATCCCGACTTTCAGTGTGACGAATACGTTGCGTGGCGGAAGCACGAAGTAGTACGACACGCCATCGCTCGCGTATCCACTTCCGTATTTCTTGCTGTTCGTGAGGTTGTTGCCGCGAACGAGCAGCTCTGCCTGACCGATTCGCCAGCCGATCGACGCATCCAGGTCAGCAGACTCCGGCAGGACATATCTGCGATCGCTCGTGTTCGCCAGGAACGAGACGCTCTGATATCTGCCCTGCACGGCGAGATCTATCGACGGCGTCAGCGCGAACTGCGCGCGCGCGAAGCTCAGGAAGCGCGGTGTGAGCAACGGCTCGACGTTATGGTAGGTCACCGGTACATTGCCCGACGAATCGGTGTATTCGCGGATCCGGTTCACGCTTTCCGTCGCGTTACCGGAGAGTATCCAGCGCGGAATTCCGCGATACGTGACGTCGGTCTCGATACCGCGACGGTAGCTCGATGCGACGTTCTTGTTCAACGGGCTTCCGATGTAGCTGAGCGCGCCAATCGGTGCGATCTCGTTGCGGAAGTCCATCGAGTAGAGGTTGGCCTGGACATCCAGCGTCGCGCTGCGGTAGTTCGTGCCGATCTCGACGTCGTGAACCGTTTCCGGTTTCACGCGACTCAGGCTGCCGACGAATCCGACACTGGACGTGTCCAGATTATCGAAACCGGCGAACATGTCGGTACGCGTCGGCTCGCGCGAATTCTTGCCGTACGACGCGTACACGGAAAGCGGACGAGTGAGCTGGTACGTAGCACCCACCTTCGGATTCAGAAACGACCATGAGATGGAACTGCCCGGTATGTCGGCATGAACGTCCGGCCTGTACCTGAACTGGGCGTGCCGTGCCTGAAGATCTCCGAACAGAGTTGCGCGCCCCAGGGTATATCCAACCTTGGCGAAACCAGCCAGATCATGCTTGTAGCTCGTATTGAAGTACAGCGGATTGCTGAGATCCGGATGCATGAACGCGTAGTGATCCCGCGCGTAGCTGTCACCGTTGGCTCCCACGTCGAGCTTGAATCCCGAGAGATGATAGCTCCATGCACCCGTGAACCCGTACGACACGAAGTCGAGGTGCAAGGTTTCGAGCGAGTCCAGGAGGACGTCGTAATCGCCCGTGGCAGCCAATCTGTAGAGCGTCCCCGTAAAGGACGAGTTGGAGTTGACCAGATGCGTGTACGACAGGGCCGCCAGTCGCTCACCGAAGCCGTCGCGTTCCTGCGGGGAGAGCGGGTTGATGCGGCGATTGGTGTCCAGGTCGGCTTTTGGAACGGCGAGGTAAGCCATGGTGTCTCGCATGTAGCCGGCCGTGACTGTGAATTTCAGGATGTCGCGGTCGCCAAAGTAGCCGCCACTCAGAAAGCCGGACGCGCCATTGACCCCGGAGTGATACCGGTATCCGTCCGTCTTCAGCTGCGACACGCGTCCGTAGAAGGCAAGATGGTGCGGTAGCAGACCTGTGTTGTAGTTCGCGCTGGCCCGCAATGAACCGAAGGATCCTGCCTCTGCCTGGAGTGTGCCGGACCGCGGCGCAGCGGCGAGCGACATCGTTTCCATGTTGATGGAGCCAGCGTACGAAGCTGTACCGTTGCTGCTGGTTCCGACGCCACGCTGTACCTGTATGGACTGCAGACTGTTCGCGAGATCGGGAAAGTCTGCGAAGTAGAGAACCTGATCTTCCGGATCGTTGAGCGGGATTCCGTCCAGGGTGATGTTGATTCGCGACTGATCGATGCCGCGCAACCGGATGTAACTGTAACCCCAGTAGTTGCCGGTTTCGGCATACGACGTGAGCGACGGAGTCGCGCCCTGCAGCACGAGCGGAATGTCCTGCCCGAAATAGTGCTGCTGGATGTCGCTGCGCGATAATGTCTTCTGCGAGATTGGCGCGTCGGGTTCCCTGACCGCCGAGATCATCACGCGCTCGAGCTTCCGGGCCGAATCGGCGCGGGACGTCGTATCTCGTTTTGTGTTCTGGGCCGTGAGCGGCGCCGTGGCCGCAAGCGTGATGAGGATTGACGTCGCAAAGGCAAACGTCGTGACGCGCCTGCAGCGCGAGGGTGTAGCAACTCCATTCATTTCACTGACTCCCTACGCCGGTACAAACCGGATCAGGTTCTACGGGACTCTCTCAGCCTGCGCCCTTCGTGGGCAGGCACCCCGGTCAATGGATCAATTTATCGAGCGAGGCGTGATGGCGCCACTTGCGATCGGTGCGCCCCATCGCGTTTCGCGAGTGTCTATCTCCCTTGAGCGCGTGCTCGCAGCTTTGCAACATCAGGAATCCGCATCCGTCCGCGCGGGAGCGATTCCACCAGCCCGGTGCGCTTCAACTGCCGCATCGCGCGTGAAACCGATTCGCGGGCGCTGCCTATCTCCATCGAGAGCTCTTCCTGTGTACGATCGAGCTTGATCTCGATTCCGAACTGAGTGTGCGTGCCCGATCTTTCCGCATATCCCACGAGCAGCATCGCCAACCGCGCAGCTACATCGTGGAACGCAAGCGTCTCCGTCACGTGGACGAGGTGTCGGAGTCGCTTGCCGAGTGCGTGAATTATCGCCTGGGCGATGTCCGGATGCTCGCGGTACATCGTTTCGAAGTCGTCACGCGCGAGAAACATCAGACGTGACGGCTCGACGGTAATCGCCGACGCGGGGTACGGGCCCCCGTCGAAAAGTGGCAGCTCCGCCACGGGACGACCGGGACCCTCGATGTGCAGTACCTGCTCCTTGCCGTCCGGACTCGTGCGGTAGATACGCACTCGTCCAGACTGGATCACGTAGAGGCCACGGCACGTGTCGCCAGCGGTAAAGAGCACACGGCCGGCGCCGAAGTCACGCGCGACACACCGGGCTGCAAGCTGGTGAATTGCCGAGTCTTCGAGTTCCGAGAAGATCGCCATCTGCCGGAGCAGCTCGGTGGTCCTGGCTGAAGACTCGTCAATCGATTTTTCCCGTATCATGGGGCGCCGATTCGGAGCGGTGACCACGATGGAGCATCGCTGGCCGGGAAGCTGTCGATGGTGCTGTCCCGGAATATCTCACGCATATCTTGCAGACGACGTTGCTCGATCGCGCTGTCAAACAACGCGCGGGTGGAGTCCGTGCAACCGTCTCCGACACAGGGGAGCGGCGGTACCGAAACGATTCTGCGGTTCCGGACTCTGGCCATCGCGAGTGGCGTGCGCAGACGCGTGCCGTCCTGCAGCATCATGGTCGGCGTCCCGCGGACGTGATATTGCTCCCGGCCGATCCTGCCCTCCTCGGCGACTGCGGCACGTGCGGCCGGACTGGCGAAGTCACGCTCGAATCTCGCGAAGTCGAGATCGGCAGCGCGTGCCAGCTCCAGCAACACACTGCGGTCGCCGATGTTGCGGCTCTCGCCGAAGAAGGCGCGCCGTACCGCGAGATCGAGACCCATTGCGACATCCATCCCCTGCTGCCGCGCTGCCCACACGGCTTCGAACGCCGGCAGGGTGGTCGCAGGCCAGTCAGGTGCAGTGTAGGGGACGAAGGATGCGTCTGGCTCCTGTATCGCCGCGAGCCACCATTCCTGCTCCAGGACGTCGCGTGGCGGTGCCTCGTGATTGAACAGCTCCAGCGGGAAGAAACGCGTATGTGCCAGAACGCGGCCGGCGTACTCCGGCTGAACGCGATGCACGCGGACAGCCATCACGTAGCACCAGGGGCAATAGTATTCGGCCCATTCCCACAATTCCGCGATCGATCGATCACTCATCCGTGTGACCTCCCGTTCAGTGCTGAAGTGTACGCTCTGAAACCTGCGCTCCACGGCGTGCGCCCCGGCGGTACTCGGCTGCGGTTGTGACAATAATCACGTTTCCACATCGGGCGCAGCGCGATCATTCAATCTATCAGATGCGACGGGCAGAAGATGCAGCCGCGCCCTTTCGCAGACAATACGCGTACCTGAGCAGACTGGAATACGCCGATGGAGACAAGTAACGCAGCCGAAGGCGACATCTGGAACGCGCTACGTACCGTTATCGATCCGGAAATCGGTCTCGATATCGTTACGCTGGGCCTTGTATATGATGTCGCCTTCGGCACCGATTCCCCGGTGCCTGGCGATACTATCCGCGTCACGCATACACTCACCACGCCAGGATGTCCGATGGAGCGCGTAATCACGTCCGGCATTCGCGCAGCTGTGGGTCGTGTTCCCGGTGTTGTGGCGGTGGAGACGAACCTGGTGTGGGATCCCATGTGGCACTCCGGGATGATCGCACCGGGTGCATGGTGACGCTGACTACCCGGAGCAGCTGACAGAACCGCCGCTCGCGCTGTTACTGGCATCGGAAGCCAGCGCTGCGAGCGGCGGTTCTGTCAGGTGATTCCAGCTTCGCGCGGGTCGCAGCACTTGACGCATTCGAGCGTCTTGCCCAGGAAAGTCGCGCGGCCCGATTCAGTCGTGACCCAGGTTCTGACTTGCCACGGTGGGTCGTGCCGCACGTGTTGTGTGTGCCCGCACTCGAGATCGGCGACCCAGTGGTTCTCTTCATCCTGATGGAATCCGATTATCCGTCTTGGAATCGCCGACCCCGCGCATGCATCCCGCTGCATTACAAACTCCGTTGATGTCCGTCGATGTCGCCTAGTGCGACATTGTGGTGAACTGCTTTGGTGTTCCAACCTGCACCATCCCGACCGCGCCCTTCTCGGCGTCGGCGAACGAGTGGGTCACGAAGGGATACAGACCTTCGCCACTCCCGTCCTTGTTGAACACCGCCTCGAACACGACTCCGCCACCGGCTGGCACCGGATAGGTCTGAACACCTTCCAGAGCGTGAGCCGGGTTTCCGTCAGGATAGACACGATCGAATATCGCGCCGACGAGATGGAAGTCGCTGTTGAAGTTCGGTCCGGCGTTCACTACATAAAAACGTACTCTGTCGCCAACCGCAACCTTGAGCGGATGTTCCTTGTACTGGCTCGCGCGGCCGTTGAAGACAACGTAGCTCGCCTGCTTCGCCTGCTCGGCGTTCCAGTCGGCCTGGACCACGTTGCTGTCGGCAGTCGGCTTGGTGTAGAACTCGCTCTGCACGATCACGAACTCCTTGTCGGCCTTTGTACCCCAGCCGTCGCGCGGATCCACGATGATCGGGAGATACATCCCCTGCATGATGTGCATGGTGACGGGGGGAGTTCCGCAGTGAACCATAAACGCCCCCGGTTCGCGCGCAACGAACTCGAATGCCACGGAGTCCTTGGGTAGTATCATCCGATACGCGACGTTCGCCGCGATCTGCGCGGCATGAAAGTCGATCGAGTGCGGCATGTTGGATTCGTTGACGACGTTCACGCGAACACGATCACCCTGCCGGACGTGTATTATCGGACCCGGCACGGTCCCGCCGAACGTCCATCCGTCGTACTTCACGCCGTCCGCGATCTCGATCACGGCGTTCTTGATGGGGATACGGTATTCCTTGATGCCGGCGTCGGACGCGTCGGTCAGACGCGCGTTGTACACTGGTGTGGTGGCGGTTACGACCTTGTCAAAATCGATATACTGCACCTTGTTCGCGCGGATCGCATTGTCGGTGAACCCCAGTACACCAGCTGTGAGGACACCAGTTACGCCGAGCGCTGCAAGAATCTGTGTACGTGTCATGATCTTCTCCGGTGATGCGAGATGTTCTGTTTTCTCGCCTGCGGTTGTTCCGCATGTTGCATCGGGAAGCTAGGAGGAATATGGTATCCAATCTGTCGGGTTAAGCTGGAAATTCCCTGCGGGAATCGCTGTCTCGCCGGTAAAGGAAAGCCCTACCGGGAGTAGCCCCTGTCAGGGATTCCCGTACATATTTCGTTGTGGCTCCCCGACTTTGGAGAGTCTCCGCCAGGGGTAGCTTTGATTCATGCATGCGGCCGCGAAAGAGACGCTGGATCAGGGAGCACGGCCGGAGGAAGAGCTCCGTCCGGTGCCGCACGGTGCGCTGCTGACCCGCCTGGAGCGTGCCGATCAGTCCGCTCAGGGATTCCAGGACCGAGACACGGACTTGGACGCCGATCTGACAGCGCGTCAGGCGGACGGGCAGGGCGTCCGCAGAGTCCCTCGCTGGATCGAGCGTCTGCTCCGCATCCCGCTTCCAGTGAAGCTGGTCGGTGCAAACGTCCTTCTGCTCGTCGTCGCGGCAACTACAGCACTCGTGCTACGCCATCGCGAGCTGAGCACCGGCCCCGTCCTCGCGGTCGTGATCATCGCATATCTCGTCGCACTGCTGCTGAACACGGGGCTCGTGATGCTCGCGGTTCGGCCGCTTCGCGTACTCGAGAAAACGGTAGACACGATATGGCATGGTGATCTGGATGCACGGGTCCCGATGTCACTGCTCGCCGACAGGCATGTCAGGCGCGTGGCGCGCATGTTCAACATTCTGCTCGATGGCCTCGTCGCGGACCGCGCACGTACGCGCCGCCTCGCCAGCGAGATCATCGACGCTGGCGACAGGGAGCGCGCCGCAATCTCGCGCGAGTTGCACGATTCCGCCGCTCAGTCACTCGCAGCGCTCGCGATGCAGCTGGGCGTTGCGGTCCGAAGCATCGACGACGCACCGCCCCACATGCTACGCGAGCGCATCGAAGGAGCCCGGACGCTCGCAAACAGCACGCTGGAAGAAATACGCATGCTGGCGCACACGATGCACCCGCGCGTACTCGACGATCTCGGCCTCATCGCAGCGCTCAAGCGCCTCGCGCGCGAGACGGCGGATCATTCCGCCAGCTACCCTACAGCGGGAAAGGCCGGGGCCATCGTCGTCGAGGTGCTGGCGACGGAAGGCAGCGACGATGCGCTGTCGGCACCTGTCAAGTCGGTGTTGTATCGTGTCGCGCAGGAAGCCGTGCAGAACGCGCGCCGGCACGCTGCGCCCAGAAACATCGAGATCCGTCTCGAGACCGGCCCGCGCTCCGTGATTCTGGAAATCGCAGACGACGGCCGCGGATTCGATCTTGCCGCTAAACAACGCGAACAGACGGGCATCGGACTGTTCTCGATGCGGGAACGCGTCGCCCTCGTCGACGGGGAGTTGCGTGTCACGACCAGGCCGGGCGGAGGTACGTCCGTAGTTGCCTCGATACCGTTGCACGATTCATCTTCAGAAGATCAACGCGGAGCAGATACATGAGCGCACCGAACATTCGCGTAATTCTCGCCGACGATCACGCCGTCGTCCGTGCAGGCCTCAGAGCGGTGCTCGGCGCCGCACCCGACATCGATGTGATCGGTGAAGCTTCCAACGGAACCGAAGCCGTGCAGCTCGCGGACACTCTCGATCCCGACGTCGTGGTCATGGATCTGACGATGGATGGCATGGACGGCGCCACCGCAACACGCGAGATCGTCGCCAAGCATCTGCGCGCGCGCGTGCTCGTGCTGACGATGCACGCCGAGGAAGACTATCTCATCCCCGTACTCGAAGCAGGGGCGGCGGGCTATCTGATGAAGAACGCCGCCGATCGCGAGCTGGTCGACGCCGTCCGCACTGTTGCACGCGGCGACATGTTCATACGCCCAAGCGCCGCCAAGATTCTCGCACAGGGTGTGACGAAGAAGGATCCGCTGAACGCCGACCGAACGCGCTTCGAGCGCCTGACCGATCGCGAACAGAACGTCCTGCGCCTGACGGCGCAGGGATATTCCGCGCCCGAGATCGGCGAGCGGTTATTCATCAGTCCCAAGACAGTCGATACATACAAGCAACGCATAGGCGACAAGCTCGGGCTCACTCACCGCGCCGAATACATTGCCTTCGCGCTGAAGCTGGGGTTGCTGACGGAATAGCGGTATGTCACTCGTCATTCCCGCTCTTTCTCCCTCTACCGCTTCGCGTCCAGCTGCGCCAACAGCGTCGCGACAGCGGCATCGAGCTGTGAATCCTTCCCTGAATAACTCTCGCCCATCGGACGCGTAACTTCCACATCCACTGGACGCGGATGCATCTCCATGTCCTTTCCGTCGAGACTCGTGATCCGCGTTGACGGAAGGCGCTCGGTCGTGCCATCGATCAGCGTGGCCGCCGAGGTGAAGATGATCCACCCGCCAGTCGGTTCGCCAACCACCTTGCCAAGCTTGAGCGTGCGATAGCCCTGCGTGAAATCCTCGCCGTCGCTCAGCGTGTGCTGATTCGTCACGAGTACCGTCGGACGCTCCAGAGAGCGCTGGCCAAGCTGCGTGCGCGCCGACACCACGGGCCGGTCCCGGCTCTCCATGTTCAGATACGGTTGCCGCGATAGTACGTCCATCGCGTAAACATTGACGAATCCACCATTGTTGTTGCGTACGTCTATCACGACTCCGTCGCGCTTCATGTTCTCTGCATCGAGATCGACGTACAGCTGGTCCAGTGCGTTCTGCGACATGTCGTACATGTGTACGTAGCCCAGACGCCCGTGGCTCGCCTTCTCGACGTACGCTCGTCGTTGCTCCACCCATGCACGATACAGCAATCCCTTCTCCGTAGTCGTGTTCACCGGAAGCACTGCAACGTCGCGTGGTGCTGCGGACGGCGTGGCTGAAATACCGAGCGTCGTTCTCCGGCCTATGGTGTAGGCGAGCATCTGCTGAAGATTGGAGTGAGCGGTGAGGGGTGTACCGTCCACGCTGCGCAGGTATTCGCCGACCTTGATGCCTGACACCTCGGCCGGTGAAAGCGGAACGACCTGCGTGATGTGGAAGACACCGCTTCGCTCGTACTCGTCGCGATCGAAGCCCAGCCCGACGCGGCCCGCGTACTGAGGATGCGGAGCCTGTGCACCGATTCCGGAATGCGACGAGTTCAGTTCACCGACCATGAGCGACAGAATCCTCCGCATCTGGTCCGGTGTCTCCGCGCCTTCGATCCGCTGCGAGTACTCCGTGCGTATCGCGTCCCAGTTGACGCCGTTCATTCGGGGATTGAAGAAGTTGTCGCGGAGATAACTCCACGCTTCCGCGAAAACTTCACGTTTCTCCTGCGAGAAGTCGACGTCCATCTCCGCCGAAACGGCCAGTGGATGCGCCACGCGCGATTCGACGGTGATGCTGTTCATCCGGCCGCCTTCCAGGTAGAACACTTCCTTGCCGTCCGGTGACCACTGCGCGTCCGACTTGCGGCCTGGACTCGACGTCAGTTGACGAGCCACCACGGGAGTCTTTGCGAGGTCGTCCAGCGAATACGTGTACAGGTTCGTCTGACCCGCCGAGCCCGCTGTCAGGAGCGCGGTCTTACCATCGGGGCTTATCGATACGTCGAACACATCAACTTCCACTGGAAGTAGCGACAGACGATCGCGAATCCTGTCGAACACGATGTTCGTCCGCGGCGGCGACCCCTTCGCTCCATTGCGCCGCGCCGGTTGTGAATCCGAGCTGCTGATTGCGGTCCTGCTCGTGTCGCTCGAATCCCGGGGCGCCGCCGGCTGCTGGCGCCGCGGCAGCGGTTGAGTTTGCGGAGTCGGAACCCGCGGCGATTCCTCGCGAAAGAGATCGTGGAACTGATCTTCGCGAAAGTGCGGCGTACGCGGGACGAGATCGATGCGCGCAAGCTGCCGCATCTCTGTTCTCTGCCCCGTAGAGAGGAGGATGTAACTGCCATCCCTGCTCCATGCAATCGCGTTGCTCGACGTATTCGCCAGGAAGCTCACCGGCCTGCTATCCCCGCCGGCGATACTCACTACCTGCACGTTGGAGAAATTTCTCGGGCCTGCATCCGGCGTGTACGCGACCCAGCGGCTGTCTGGCGAGAACGCGACGTCGGATCTGCCCAGGAACGGCGGCCGACTCAACTCCGCCGTTGCGAGCAGCCGATCGCTCATGCCCGGCATGTCGAGCACTCGCAGCTCGCGCGCATCACGCGTGTACACGATGTGCGCGCCATCCGGCGACCATTGCGGAGAGACGTCGCTCGAACCACCGTGCGTGAGCTGAGTCTCCTTGTTCGTGGTGAAGTCGTAACTGAAGAGGTGCCTTGGTCCGTCTCTGTCGCTGGTGTACACCAACCGCTTGCTGTCGGGAGCCCACTCGAGCTGGTCTTCCGCGGCCGGCGTATTGGTCACGCGAATCGCGTCGCCTCCGTCTCTTGACGACGCAGCGAATATCTCGCCGTGCACGATGAACGCCACCTTTCGGCCATCGGGCGACAGTGCGAATCGCTGAATACCGTTCGTGAATGTGCGATGATCGGTGCCCGCGGCAGCGGGGGAACCGCGCAGTGTGATCGAAACCGCAACGGCCTTGTGCGTTGCGACGTCGTAACGCCATATCCCGAAATTGCGCTCGAACACGATCGACTTGCCGTTCGCCGAGATCGCCGGCCAGATCACGCGGCCATCGGTGAACGTCGTCAGTTGGCGTGCAGCCGCATTTGCGGATGCAGCTTGCTCCCACAGATTCGCTGCGCCGCTCCGGTCCGATACGAAGTAGATCGTCGCCCCGTCGGCACTCCACATCGGCCAGCCACTCTTCGCGCCCATCGGAACGATTGGTGTGTAGGTCGGCGTGCCATGTACATCGCGAACGAGATCGATCTCGCTCTCGTCCAGGTGGCTGTGACCCTTCCGCCACCACTGCCCGCGCGAGACGCCGCGCGCCGTGATTGCGAGTGTGCTACCGTCGGGCGACGGTGCGCCCCAGAACTCCGCCGCATAACGATCGCCCGCCACCGCCATCGGTGTTCCGCCGTCGGAGTGCACGCGAAATTCGTCGCTCATCCCCGAGATGTCGCTCCGACCGGACGAGAAATACAGCCACGCACCATCGTGCGACCACGCATCCAGCTGCTCTGCCTGATCGTCGTACGTGATGCGTTGCAGCTGTCCAGTCGCCAGCGTCAGCACGTATATGTCGCCATTTCCGGTGCGCGTGGATACGAACGCCACGCGCGTACCATCCGGCGAATACAGCGGCCGCGATTCGTCTGCAGCATTCGACACCAGCAACCTCGCATCGCCGCCCTGCGCTGGCACCGTCCATATGTCGCCCGCCGAGACGAACGCAATCTCGCTTCCGTCCGGCGACAGACTCGGCTCCGCGAACGACGGGAGCGCAGTTGGAGTGGGAGCGACGGCAGCCGTGGAACCGCGTTGCACCGACATCGGTCCGCGCGGTATCGCGGCGATGGCGACGGACATGGCGAGGACTACGCGCGAGGAAAACAGCATGGCGGGTTTGATTACCGAGTGAAGAACGAAACGCCGATCGTGAATGCGAGCTGGTCCACGCCGTCACTGTGGTTGGAGCACCCCGGATCGGCCTAATCCGCCTCGCTACGCGTCTCCCGCATGCTATGTACGGTAACGTACATATTCACTGATCGGCGTACAGAGAAACAGCATTCCGGGGCACAATAATCTGGCCAATTCCGAGCGAGCTTGTGAGGGTGGCGGAGGTGCGCCCGTTGCTCGGGGCCCGTGTCTGGCACACTACTTACAGCTACCCCGGTGTGAACAGCCGACATCGACATGCAGCGGTGGTCATCATTGCCTTGCTTTCCTTCACCGCTTGCCATGGCCACTCGCCCGACTCCGGCGGTGATGTGGCACTCGCGCGCGACCTCGCCGAGGCTCAACTCGCTGGCTCGTCTGCGAGCGCGGGAGGCCGTGTTGCGTCGGACTCGGAGCAAGTCGCCGGCAACTTGGATGCAGGCAATCCGCCCGCCGTTGCACGCCCCGTGGGAGGCCGTACTGCAGCTTCGCCTGTGGCTCGTGCTGCCGACAGGAACGCTGTGGTGGCATCCGCTGCATCTTCGCGGAAAGCCGCGGATCGCACACGCAACCGTGCTAAACAAACACGAGTCGATCCTTGTGCATCATCCGAGTCGCAGGATCAGAACAGGTGCCTCGCGCTAAGTGCTCATCGCTCGAATGTGCGACTCGACTCGATCTATCGATTGATTGTGAAGGCCGTGCGCAAGCAGCAGCGCCTTCCTGCTGGTGCCGCAGATCCGCCCTACGCCGCGACGCTCGGTCAGGCAGAGAAGACGTGGACGTCGTGGCGCGACGCCGAATGTGAGCGAGTCACGCGCGGCAAGGGCGGTGGTCAGTGGGCCGTGCCGCGCGCCGGGTGTCTTGCGACTCTGACCGATGAGCGCGCGGCCGAACTGGATCGGATACTGGGGAAGGCAAGGAAGCGCTGACGCGCCGTGCTCACCGCCACCTGCGATCGGCGATCCCTACTTCGTTCCGTCCTTGACCGCCTGTGCTACCACCGCGGCCACCTGATTCCCGATACCAGCGTTGACGGTGCATGGCGCCGGGTCGCCGGACGTGCCGTTGGCTTTTGCCGACGCACTCGCAACGCTTGCAACTGCGCTGCTCTTTTCAGATCCGCGCAGCGCTGTCGTCACCTGTATCGTCACGTCGTAGCGCGAAGCGTTCGGAATCCCGGCGACATCGCCGCACTCCATCAGCGACGTGAGCGGCTTGCCGCCGAAGTCGCTGTGCGAACGATCACGCTCTCCAGCGATTACGTGCGTCGTGGAATCATACTTCGTGATTCGCAGACCCAGCTTGCTGTACGCGATGGGTAGATATTGCCAGGTGGTTGTGGCTGGTGCCTCGATATTGTGCCACACAAGCGGGGTCGGAGAGTTCGGAATGAAATCCACGCTCGTTGCACCCATCTGAACCTGTTTGACGTCGGTCGTCTGCCCGATGTCGCTCGACGTGCCGCCGCCACCGCTTGCGCAGGCCACACACGCTACACAGGCTGCAAGGGTGAGTGCACCAATTGTCGCAGACGATTTCATCCTTACCTCCGGTAGGCGATTTTCTTCAGGGCGATTCCGCGTGCGGCCGCTCATCCCGGAAGCTACAGCGCGCAGACTGGCGGCGACAGCTGTTCCCGGGGGATACCTTTATGGCCGGGTATCACAGGGTTCCACACAATCACCAACATCCGTCCTGGACAAACCGTAAGCTTGCTATGCTGACCCCATATTCGCTCTTACAGGCAGCCGAGGTCCATATAACGGCCTCGGATCTTGCAACTGAATACTCCGGCTTCCTTGCGTACTTCGGCATATTCGGGGCCCTCGGCTTCCGATGGCTCGTACTCCGTCGAACTGCGGCGCGCCAGCCGGAGATCGGCGCAACCGGCAGTCCAGTTGCGCTGTCGCTGCAGTCGGCTGAGATCGGCGCCGCGCGTATCGGTATAATCGGCGCGCTTTTCATGTTGCTCAATCTGTTGATGAGCCTTTCAGCCCGAGCCTCCGACAAGGGAATATCCTTCGGGAGCGCAATCGCAGCGGGCGGTGGAAGGACGGTAGCAGCGTTCCTGTTCGTCGCCGTGTTTCTGCTGGCGTTCGCGGTCGCACTCAAGCGTGCGCGCGCCGCGTGGATCGTTGCTGCGCTTGCCGGTATCATATACGCATTGCAGAATATCAGGTCGGGCAAGTGGGCGTCACTCGTCAATCCGCTGCACGAAGTGGCGGCATCGCTGTGGATCGGTACACTGTTCGTTCTGGTAGTCGCGGGGCTCCCAGCGATCCTTCGCAGCACGCTTTCGTCCGAGCGGCGCGGCACGCTGGTCGCTGATCTCGTCGGCGACTTCTCTCCGGTTGCGATCGGTGCCTCGCTGCTGCTTGTGATCACAGGTATCACCACAGCGTGGCGCCATCTCAGATTCGTGGCCGCGTTGTGGACCACACCGTACGGCTACGCCCTCGATGTCAAGCTCGTGCTGGTTGCAACAGTCGTCGCGCTCGGTGCGTGGAACTGGCGACGCATGCGTCCGCGGCTCGGCGCGGAGCAGGCCGCGCATGACATACGACGCAGTGCAAAGGCGGAGTTGTTCGTTGCGTCGCTCGTGCTGGTCGTAACTGGCATACTCGTAAGTCTGCCATCACCGCGGCTTCCACACCCGTAGCGAGCGCTGGGCACGAATCAGGAAGAAATCGTTTCACTCGCCGCAGCGGGCTTTGCGCTCGGCGGTGATGTCAGTATGCCGCGCCTCTCGTAGATCGGGTGCATCACCGCGCGCAGTCTCGGGAGGCGTGACGCGAACCATATTCCGGCCGCGACCGAGGCTGCGCCGCCGAACAGGATCGTGTACTCCGATCCGATTCTCGCGGCGACCGCTCCGGCCAGGAGACTGCCGATCGGTGCCGTGCCCAGGAACGCCATGACGTAGAACGCCATGACGCGCCCGCGGAGACGCTCGTCGACGAGCGTCTGGATGATGGTGTTGATCGATGCCATCTGCACCATGAATCCTGCTCCCACGATGGGCAGTATCGCGAGCGACAGCCACAACTGGCGCGACAGCGCGAAGCCGATGAGCCCGAGTCCGAACGTGACGGTTGCCATGGCACTCACGTCCTCGAGTCCTATCACCGACAGTCTCGATGCGAGATACAGCGCGCCGATCAGGGCGCCCACACCCGACGCTGTCATGAGGAAGCCCAGCGTGTGTGCGCCGCCATGCAGCGTTTGCGTTGCGATCGCAGGCATGAGCACGGTGTAGGGCATGCTCATCGTGCTCACGATCGCGAGCAGTATCAGCGCGGTGCGAATCGGCAGGGAGCCCCTGATGTATTGCAGTCCCGTGCGGAACTCCTCCGTCACGCGCGTGGTTATCGGCTCGCGCTCCGCACGTGTGACGTGCATCGCCAGCAGTGAGGCGATCACCGCGATGTAGGAGATTGCATCGACCATGAAGCACCAACCCTCGCCGGCGAGCGCGATGATCATGCCACCGATGGACGGCCCCACGATGCGACTCGCATTCACCATCGTCGAGTTGAGCGCTATCGCATTGGAGAGATAACTGCGATCCTCCACCATCTCAACGACGAACGCCTGGCGTGCGGGAGTGTCGAACGCATTGATGCTTCCCTGTACCAGCTGAAGAATCAGGATCTCCGTGACGGTGATCACGCCGGCGAACGCAAGAATGGCGAGCGCGAGTGATTGCAGCATCGAGAGCACCTGCGTCACCACCAGCACGGTATGACGGTTCCATCTGTCGATCAGCACACCGCTGAACGGCGTGAGGATCAGCGTCGGGATCTGGCCGCAGAAGCCGACGACGCCGAGCAGGAACGCGGAGCCGGTGAGTCGATATACCAGCCAGCTCGTTGCGATTCGTGTGATCCATGTACCGACGAGCGATACACTCTGGCCGCCGAAGAACAGGCGGTAATTGCGGCTGCTGAGCGCGCGACCGATGCTCGGCCGGCGGCGGGTCGGTGGTGGTGCGGGGACGGGTGCGGAGATGGGTGCGGTCATTTTTTCATGCCGCACGTCGCTTATTCAAGGAGCACGCCGCGCCGGCTTTCCGCGGCTTTCGTCAGATGGGCCCCGAATCAGTGCTCGTCGGATCCGGCAGGCAGCGTGGCTGCCAGGTCGGCGGGCTGGATCCATTCATTGGCCCAGTCGCCGATCGCGACGATCGCGGTTTCGAGTGCACGGCCCTTGTCCGTCAGTTCGTATTCGATGCGGACCGGTGTCGTGGGGAACACGTTCCGCTTCACCACCCCTTCGGCTTCCAGTTCCCGTAACCTCTCCGCGAGCATCCGATCGCTGATGTCGGGGACGTTCTCCCGGAATTCGTGGTATCTGGATTTGCCGGCGAGCATTGCGCTGATGATCGCGCCAGTCCAGCGGCGACCAATCAATTCGACTGCCTTGTGATACTTGGGGCAAACCGATTCCTGGCTCATATAGTGTATGTAAGTAGGAGTACGGGCATTGACAATAGTTACTTATCGAAATATAGTAACTTATCTGGAGTTACCTGCGTGACTCTATGACCGGACGGTTTGATATCCCCTTCTCGGAGACTTTTGGATGTTTACAAGTACAAAAAACGACACCGGAGCTGGTGTGACTAGCCTGGCGGGAACGTGGAAGATCGATCCTGCGCATTCGGGAGTCGAGTTCGTCGTCACACACCTGATGATATCGAAAGTTCGGGGGCGGTTTTCGGATATTTCCGGCTCCGTCGTGACCGATGGTCATCCGGCGGGATCGCGGATCGAGGCGGAGATCGGCACGACGAGCATTACGACCAATGATGCGGGGCGAGACACACATCTTCGGTCGGGGGACTTCTTCGATGTGGAGAAATTTCCGAAGATCCGGTTCGTAAGCACCGCCGTCAAGCCGACCGGCGACAGTGAGTTCGTGGTAGCCGGTGATCTGACTATCCGCGGCGTCACGCGCCCTGTGGAGATGAAGGTCACCACCGAGGGGTTCACGAAGGATCCGTGGGGCAACGACAGAGCTGGATTCAGCGGATCGCTCAAGATCGACAGGCGCGACTTCGGTCTCACGTGGAATCAGGCGCTGGAGGCCGGCGGCGTCATGGTGTCGAATGAGGTGAAGCTGACGGTTGACGTCGAGCTGACGCATGCGCCGCAGTAACGTCGCCATGTAGCACGGATTTTGCCCCCTTTCTGCTTCGCGAGGCCAATACGGCGGACAGCGAACCAGAGAGGTGGCAATCATGGTACGTGGGACCAGAAGCAGCGCATTTGTGGTCGCGCTCTGCGCGGTGACATTGCTCGGCGCATGCAAGAAGGGGAATGAGGCGGCCGATACGACCACGGCCGGTGCCGCCGACACGTCGATGGCCGCCGGCGCGGGATCGAGCACCTCGATGAAGACGCCCGCAGCGACCATGACGGACGCGCAGATTTTTGCGATGCTGGCGGCAGCCAACCGCGGCGAGATCGACGCGGGCAAGATGGCATCGACCAAGGCGACGAGTGCATCGGTCAGGTCGTTCGCGCGCGATATGGTGACCGCGCATACCAAGATGCTGAACGATGGCAACGCACTGGCAAAGAAACTCAGCATCACGCCTGACACGACAGCGGCCGATTCCATCAATGGAATGAATCAGTCGACCGCGGCGACGCTGACGGCAGCGGCGAAGGGTGCGGCGTTCGATTCGGCGTACGTCAATGCGCAGGTAGCGGGACACGAGTACGTGCTCGACATGATCAAGCGCGCGGAAGGGCAGGCGCAGAACCCGGAGCTCAAGTCAGCTCTGACATCGGCGGAGCCCTAGGTGCAGCAGCACCTGGACCGAATCAAGGATATTCAGAGCAAGATGAAATAGCACCTCGCGGGCGCGACATCGATCGCGTATTTCTGGACGGAGTGGAGCGTCGCTCTCGAGCGACGCTCCACTATCTGGTCGCCGCGATGCGGGCGACGCAGACGACGGAGCTGCAGTATCTGATTCAGAGAACTGCGCCGGTATTTCTGAACGACATGGACCGCGCACACACGCTCAGAGGAAGATTCTGAGCAGTGGAGTGCGCGGTTTTCTGTGCGGTGAGAGTGCCCCGTCGTTGTGGCAACGTTGCGCTGCTTCTGTTCGGTCAGTGGTCTGCCACGGCACTGAATGGATTCCATAGCGTTCACTATTGTCGTTTTCCTTTCCCCTCTGCCGCGATCGCCCCGGCTGCGCCGGCTCTCCTCGGATCAGCGCCCGCGGTTACAGTCCTTTCACTGAACGTGATTGCGGCTGCGTAGCCCATCCTGAGCTCGCCAGGTAACGAGATGAAACGAAGCCGGTGGCCGAATTTCTCGAGATCGCGCTCCACACTCGGCGCGAAGCCATCCTCGAGCTCGAGGACGAAGTCGCTGCGATTCCCCACGCGGTCGCGTGAAAGAAGAAAACGAGGAAGCTCGATTGCGTGCTGAACGTCCAGCTTTTGATCCAGCACTCCCTCGACGATGCTGTATACAGCGGACGTGATCCACGAGTTGCCCGCGGCACCAACCGCGAGCACGGGACGAAGCTTCGCGCCCGATCCGTGGAAGACGATCGTGGGCGCAAGCGTGCTGCCGTTGCGCGCAAAGGGTGCGCGACCTCCGAACGCGGCGCTGTCGCTGCCGTACGACGTGACCTTGTCGTTGTAGAGGAAGCCGAGTCCCGGTGACACGTAGAAGCTCCCGCCCCAGGTGCCAAGCGTCTGAGTCACCGCTACCACGTTGCCATCTGCATCGCCGACGGTGAATGCAGTGGTTCCGGTGCGATGACAGTCGCTCTCGCCCTCTTCGGCGTCCGTGCCGCCGCATTCTGTCGCAAGCATGTTGTTTCCGGCGTCGGCTCTACTCTGCTTGCGGCCGGTATCACTCGCTGCACCGCTCGCACTGTCCTTCTCGGCGCCACCAGTGCGCGCCATGCCGCACTTCGGTGTGTCGCCACTCAGCTCGCTGCTCGTGAGCGCGCGCTGCGGATCGAAGCAATTCCATCGTGCGCGCGCACTGTCCTTGCTCGTGAACGCGCTGATGTTCACCGGCCAGAGGCCGGGATCTGCGATGCGGTTGCGCGCCGATGGAACGAGCTTCCACGCTTCGATCATTGCGTGGATGGTGGCGGCATCTTCAGTATATGATGGGATCCGCGCCAAACGCTCGAGCATGTTGAGCTGCGCAACGAGCGTCGCACCGCCCGAAACTGGAGGGGCGCTCGAGTAAACAGTAAAGCCGCGGTAACTCCCGGCAACCGGTTCACGCTCGGCGGCGTAGTAGCGCATGAGATCGCTCATGCGCATCGCGTTACCGTGTCCGCGCAGATCGGCGACCATTCGCCGGCCAACGGCGCCCCGATACACCGCATCTGCGCCGCTGTCGGCGATCTGTTGAAGTGACCAGGCGAGATCTGGATTGCGAAGTGTGTCGCCAGCTTGCAACGGCTTGCCGTCCGGGAAGAACAGCTTGCGACTTCCTTCGTACTTGAGGAAATGCTCTCGCTCCGTCGCGAGTGTGGTGGCAAGGCCATCGCTCACGACGTATCCGTTCCTTGCTGCGCGTATTGCGGGTGCGACGAGATCGGCCCACTTGACCTTGTGGCTCCCGTATTCCATCCATGCCTTGTGCATCCCTGCAATCGTGCCGGGTACGTTCGGAAGCACGGGGCCGTCGTCAGGATAGCGTCCGTTGACGAGGATCGCGTGCTCGTTGGTAAGGACGTCCTGTGGAAGCCGAGTCATGAACTCGATGACGACGGGGCGCGGCATGGAATCGAGCCGGATGAGCATTTCGCCGTAGCCGCCGATCCCGCTCGCGTCGGGCTCCACGACGCCGAGTGCGAATGACACGGCTACCGCTGCGTCGACGACGTTTCCACCCTTGCGAAGAATTTCGAGACCAGCTTGAGTGGCAACCGGATTCGCACTCGAGACGGCGGCGTGTCCGGTAGCTGGTTCGCGCAGCGATGGACGGCGCAACAGCGTCTCGTGCACGATCTTCGCGAGATCGTCATCGGATCTTGCCGCAAGCGCGCGCGGACGGAACGTGTCGCGGAGTGTCTCCCACTGCGTGTGACGCGACGCAGCATCCGGAGCCGAGTAATACAGCTGCGCGGTGCGCTGCCACGCGGCGTCGAATCGCGCGGCATTGCGATCGCGACGATCGACTGCGATCGCCAGCGTTGCGGAGTTTCCACTGTCGGGTGCTGGTGGTGCGGAGACATACCACAACTCGCCCGATCCCTTCTGTACTGCGCCCGCGGCGCGATCACCGAGACGATCCGGATCACCGTTGTAGCCGGGCGGCGGTGGTGGAAGCTCCACGAGCGCGAGCGTGTTTCCGCTGGGCGACCACGATGGTGCAGCCCTGCGCGCGCTGACGAGATTCACGTAATCGTTATCCGGTGTGGTGATCCAGACACCAGCGGGACCGCTACGCGTGCCGAATGCGATCCGATGCCCGTCCGGAGACCAGGTCGGATGCTCCACTTCGCGATTGGTGACTACCGTTGAAATGGAATCGCCATGCATTGAGGCAATGCGAAGCCTGCTCCCGGTTTCGGTGACTGCCACGAAGGCGATCTGCTTGCCATCGGGCGCGAAGGCAGGCCAACCTTCGGCGCCGGTCTTCGACTTGGTGAGGCGTCGCTCCTTTCCATCTGTCGAACGGATGTAGACCCGTGCAGTGGGACCGCGGCCGCGGACGAAGGCCAGCGTGCCGTCCGCCGCGAGCGCGGGATCGCTTTCCCATCCCCTGGAATCCGTTACACGCTGCGGAGGATTCGCTGTCGTGTTACCTGCGACGCCGAGCCGCACTTTGTAGAGTCGGGATCCGCCATCGCGATTGGACGCGAACACGAGTGAGGTGCCATCCGCGCTCCACGCCGGCTCGCGGTCCCATGCAGCTCCTGACGTGATCTGGATCCAGTTCGTGGCATCACCCGCAGAGCGCTGCACCCAGATGTCGCCGTCGATGGCGAGTGCCAGGCGGCCGTCCGGTCCGTAGGCCGCGTCCTGTACGCCGCTGGTCGCCGTGCCGGGACTGGCTGCAGTCTGGAGGACGAGCAACATGGCTGCGAGCGGAACCATCACTGGGTGATCTCCTTGAGTGGTCGGGGCAGGACCTGATCCGTGACCCCTCACCCCAACCGCGGAAAAGGACGGGAAGCAGAATTGCTTGACTACGGTATGTACGCGATGCAGTCGATCTCGACGCGCAGTCCGTCGCCCGGCAGAGCCGCCGCCTGCACCGTCGTGCGAGCAGGACGGTGATCGCCGAACACGCGACCATAAACAGCGTTCATCCGGCTGAATTCGTTCATGTCGATGAGAAACACGCCGCAGCGCAGCACATGCTGCAGGCTGGATCCGGCCGCCTCGAGTATGGTCTGCACGTTCCTGAGGCACTGCTCCGTCTGACTTTCGACGTCTGCACCCGCCATGCGATTCGTGGCCGGATCGAGCGCGCCCTGTCCGGAGACGAACACCAGTCGCTCGAATCCCATCGCGGGAGAGTAAGGGCCGAGCGGCTTGGCTGAGCCGCTGGGTGTGATCGGGAAGTGATCGGGCACGATGCGTGGGGCTGTGAGTGAAATGGTACCGGAGCCTAGTGCGTTGGCTTGCGCGCCGGTAGTCGTAATCCTGCTGACGTGAATATTCCGGGTATCACTGCTGCAGATGCAATTCGACCCCTGCCGCACCGGCAGGTTGCAGATACTGCCATGGATCCGGAAGCGGGTGGCGGGGCCGAGCATTGGAAAGTTCTTCTTGCGGTTGCGCGCGACGCCGGTATCTTGGTGCCCTTGGTCAGGCCGTTCGCACCTGCGCAATCCGTCGCTCTCCACGCACAACGAGGCGTCGTTGAGTACTTCCGTTGGGCGTCCCGCGAACCTCCGCTCCATTGCTCGGAGCCTGATGGCGGCATCACTTGCGATGCCCATAGTACCAGTGGCTGCGCTGCGCGCGCAACCCGTGGTGGTGCAACAGGTCGGCTCCAAACCGGCTGCAGACACGCTCCGGAACCCACCGGTTCTGCGCAACATCTCCTCCAGACCGCACACGGTCGAGGTAAACATCGTCGCGGCGCCAGCGCGGATTTCTGTTCTGCCGGGCCGTCTGACCGATGTGTATGCGTATAATGGATCCATTCCGGGTCCAACGCTGGAGGCGCGCGAAGGCGACCGCGTCATCATCCACTTTCGCAACGAGCTGCCGGAGGCGACAACCGTGCACTGGCACGGGGTGCATCTGCCTGCAAACATGGATGGCAGTCCGTTCGACCCTGTGCCGCCGGGCGGACACTACGATTACATCTTCAACATCCCACGCGGAACAGCCGGAACGTACTGGTATCACCCCCATCCCGATGGGCGAAGCGAGTACCAGGCTGCGATGGGGTTGTTCGGCGCATTCATCGTTCGCGCTGCCAATGATCCAATAGCGACGCTTCCGGAAAAGTTGCTCGTGCTGTCGGATAACCGGTTCCGACCCGATGGATCGATCGAGTTTGCCGACTCGAATTCCACCCAGTCAAACATCGACATGGAGAACGGGCGCGAAGGCAACGTGCTCTTCGTCAACGGCCAGGTCATGCCTTCCATCGTGATCCGGAAGGGCGAGGTCCAGCGTTGGCGCGTGGTCAATGCGTCGGCGGCGCGAGTGTACCGGCTTGCCATCCCCGGTCAGGTGCTGCTGCATGTGGGGAGTGACGATGGTTTGTTCGAGCACGCGGTGGAAAAGAACGACATCGTGGTTGCCAACTCCGAGCGAGTGGAGCTGCTCGTTCGTGGAACGGGGAAACCCGGGAGCGACGTGGAGCTCATGGATCTACCCTACGATCGCTACATGCCCCAGACTCGGCCGGCGGACTGGAATACGTCGCGTGCTCTGCTCGACTTGCACTATAGCGATCGGGTGATGCCGGCTCCCGTCACGCTGCCGACGACGTTTCGCGTCGTTCCAGCACTCGATACGGCGACTGCTACGGTTACTCGTACTGTCGTGCTGAGCCAGGGGATGATCAACGGACACACGATGGACATGTCACGCGTTGACATGCAGGCATCGGTTGGCGCGACTGAGATATGGGACGTGGAGAACGTCGTTGGCATGGATCATCCATTTCACCTCCACGGATTTCAGTTTCAGGTGATCGACCGGAACGGTGTACCGGAGCCGTTCCGCAGCTGGAAGGACGTCGTCAACATCCCCAAACACGAAGCCGTGCGATTCATTGTTCGCTACGCCGACTTTCCCGGGAAGTGGATGTTTCACTGTCACATCCTCGCGCACGAGGATCATGGCATGATGGCGGTTCTGCAAGTGCGATAACCCCTACAAGGAGGTCAAAGTGACGCGAACCTTCCTTACGCGACTGCTTGCTGTCAGCTCATTAATATCTGCCGTCGCAATAGTGGGATGGGTGCACCAGAGTCCGGACGAAGCCGGCCGCGTCGCCCTGAAGTCGAATCACCCGACGACTTCTCCCGACGACGAGATTCTACTGGGAAGATCCCTGGTATTGAATCACGATTGCGCAGGGTGTCACGGCGGTGTCAGCCCGGCATCGAAGCAATGGCTCGCCGGCATGACGCGTCCCGACCAGGAGTTTCTGATCGGGCCCTGCGCGCTCAAGCTCGATGCAAAACCGTGCTGGCGCACGCGTCCGCGCAATCTCACACCGGACAATGCAACAGGCCTGGGGCGGTTCACCGAACGCCAGATATTCAACGCGCTGCGTTATGGCCTTCGTCCGGAGGACACGCCTGACGTCGACATCACGTCGGGTACTCCGGGCGTCGGCAACTTTCCGCAGCACCCGCACTATCTCGCTCCGCCGATGCCGTGGCCGGGTTGGCGCTACATGTCCGACAGGGAGCTGCAGGCGATCGCCGCATATCTCAAGCGCGCCGTCAAACCGGTGAGCAACAAGGTTCCGGAGAGCGAAGGGCCGCCCGACTTCTGGGCGAGCGCTTACACCGTCGATCTGATCGGTCCCTATCCGCCGCCGGCATTCCCCGCTGCCAACGAGCGAGTTCCCTGATGGAGAACGAAATACGGGACAGCAGCCGCGGATCGAGTCCGAGCTGCCGTCCCGTGTTTCGTTACTGCGCTGGCTGGCTCGACGGCGGTACCAGCCCGAGCATGCGCATGTAGGTAACCATGTTCCCGTAATGCTCGTTGTCGTGCGTCGCGTTTACCAGGAGCACACCGCCCTGTGTGAAATGCTGTCCGAACATTTCCACGGGTCCGCCCAGATTCGAGGGCGGCACAGCATACGCGCGTGCACAGTACGTATTTGACTCATCCAGTGCCTTCACCAGCTCGGCCTTGGACATGTTCCGCTTCTCGAAGTCATCTTCGGCGGGCACCTTTTCACCAAGTGCCGCGGCGCAGAACATCATCTGAGAGCCCGCGACGTGCGCGACGAGCTGACCGAAGCTTCGAACGGTCGCGACCGGCTTGTACGCATAGGAGGATTCCGGCACCGCAGCCGCCGAACGAGCCAGGTACTTGCTGACGGTGACCCACTGGTCGCGCACTTCGGAATCGGGGGAGCGTGGCGACGAGCCAGGGGCCTGAGCGAACAAGGGCGGCGCAACAAGGAACGCCAACATAATCGCTGGGCGAATGAACATGGTGAAGCTCCTAAGCGAGAGAGGGCCGACGATACTCGAATGTCGCGCCGGTCGGGATTGGACGCAAGGAGCAAGATGGTGTGTCCCGCTCCTGGAATCTCTCGCCGAATAGTGTGTGCGACGGGACCAACCTGATCCCGTCGCACAACCTGCGGTCCTCCCTACGGCTTCTTCTTCTCGCTCTTCGCCTCTTTCCGTTCGTCCTTCGGCGTCTCGTGTCCGACTTCCACTATCGCGCCAGTCTTTGCGTTGACGTTCACTTCGTCGATACCGCTCTTGCCGGTCGTCTTCATGTCGAACGAATAGATCAGGCGTCCCTTTTCCTGTTCCAGCTCCTGCGACTGAATCGACGCTTTCGGCAGACGCTTCATTGCGATTGCACGTGCAGAGTCGAGTGATATCTTCGCCTGCTTTGCCAGCGCGGGCGGGACGTCCGTCTTGGGCGTCGTTCCCTGCGCGAACAGCGGCGCGGCGATCAAAGTAGCGGCTGCTGCCGCGATCGATGCGATCTTCATGATGCTATCTCCTGTGATGGTTGAGCGCGGCGTGTACGTCGCGCCGATCATCTAACCATACGGCGTCAACCTGTCCCGCCGGTTACAACAAGAGCCCGATCGCCAAACGCTCGATCGAGCTCCTGCTGAACTCTCGCTGTGTGGATACTACCGACTCATCTCGATCAACACGAACGATCCCGGCAATACGGGCGCACGCCTGCGCGGTGCACCAGCCACATGCGCGGGCGAAGGACCGAACTCCGCGGTAACTGTGTACAGTTTGTGAGTCTTTGGATCGAACGTCATGGTGCGCGCCGCTGGCATCGTCCTGATAGTCTGCAATACGGCAAACGTGCCAGGCTTCGTCTCATGCGCGACTGTGATCGTGCCGTCTCCGTTGGAGCTGAACGCGAGGCCGGTACCAGGATCGAACTTGTTTGCATCCACCCCGGATCCGATCGGAACTGTACCAACCACTGCACCGCGCTTGGTGTCGGAGATCGCCATCACCTTGCTGTGACATCCGCTGAACAACCGCATGTGCGCGCGATCGATCGCCAATCCACTCGGCGCCTGGCACGGCGCCAGCGGCCAGCGACGCACCACCTTCATCGTGCGCGTGTCGATCTCCACGATCTGACTCTTGTCCTCGATGTTGGCGTACACCTTGCCGTTGCCGCCACTGACACCGAACTCCGGCTTGCCGTCGAGCGGAATGTTGGTGATGAGCTTGCCAGTTACCGGGTCGATCACCGATGACGAGCCAGCATCACCATTCATCGTGAAGATCCTGTTCGACGCATCATCGTAGAGAATTGCATCATCGTCCACTGCAGCAACCGTCTTGCCTAGTACGCGAAGCGTCTTGAGATCGAACATGTACACGGTGCTGTCTTCACCTGATGTAACGAACCCATGTCCTGCACGGTATGCGAAGGCGATACCGTGCGCACGGTTGAGTCCCTTGATCTCACCGATCAGCTTTCCGTTGGACGGATCCACCACCATTACGCGATTGTCGCGTGCAATGAAGATGCGGTGCCCCACGGTATCGAACGCAAGGTAGTCCCAGCTTCCGTCGCCGCCGAGCTTGTAGCGGTTGGTGATGTGGTACTGGCCGTTCTGCGCGGTAAGCGCGAGCGGAACCGCAAGCGTCGCGATCAGGGCGAGCTTACCGATGGTACGTAATGTCATTTACGGTTCTCGAATAGACGCGGGACCGTGGCTGCCATCGAGTGGAAGCCATGGTCCGGCATGTGGGCTGCAAGTGAGCTGGAATCTTACAGCGCCAACCTGTCAGCGGGCTTACGCACGCGTCGTTTCCGCGACAGCATCACGTCGCGAAATTTCTGCCCGTTTGCGCGCGTCGTGTCGCCGTGCTACGTGAACCGCACGCGGATGACGGATCGGCCTGTCCGCGCAACTACCGCAGGATCGCTACCTGCAGCTACGGCTGGATCGGGAACGGTGCGTTGCGGAAGACTTCGGCTTCTGTCTTGTAGCCGCCGCGTGGTGCCTGTTGCACCGGCGTTGGACGACGTGTTGCCTCACCGGTTGCGGGCGTTGGTGTTACGGCCGTCGGCGCGGCAGCTACTGCTTGCGGTGGCGTCACCGGTTGCGGCGCAGCTGCGACCGGCTGGACAACTGCAGGCGGCGGCGCTCTGTGCTCGGCCACCTGCTTCTGCGCTGGCGCGGGTGCGCGTTGCGCTTCCGGGACTCGCTCGACCGAGGAAACCACATCGCGACTACCTGAGGTGGGAGCGAGCGTGAGCGAAGACGACGTCGACGATGCCGCGTCGAGATCTCTGCTCAGATCCGAAGATGGCCTGGCCGGCGCGTTGCACGCCGCCACGCCAGTGACAGCGACCATCGTCAGTCCGGATAGCCATACCGAGCGTCGTGTCTTCACCGCATCCTCCACAGGATCATCAGTTAAACCTACGATCTATAGTACTCCGTATCGGCCTCTCCGAGCCATCAAATATCCCCAAAACTCCGAATCGAACGAGCGTTCGAAGAATTTACCCTTCAGACTCGAGCGAATCACTTGTATGCGCCCGTTTCCTGCAAGGGCAGGGTGATTCGTTAGTGTATCGGGGGCATCGAAGGGTGGATACGTTTCTTGGGAGAGCACTTACTGACGCCGCGACTGGTCTGCCGAACATCCCCTATTTTCGGATAATTCAGAACTGGGAGGAGCGGAGGGCCAGGCGCAGGAACACCATGGTCAGGGTGATACGCGTCGCCGCCGAGGGCGGCGCCGAGAGCCTGCGGCGCGCCCTGCTGTGGCGACTCTGCCAGGAGCTGCGGACTTCG
Organism: Gemmatimonadota bacterium; assembly: GCA_027307165.1. Lineage (GTDB taxonomy): Bacteria > Gemmatimonadota > Gemmatimonadetes > Gemmatimonadales > Gemmatimonadaceae > Fen-1247. The sequence goes on from DAHUXM010000027.1 coordinate 147,995, forward strand.
GACCTGATCGCGTCGGAGGGGAGAGACACATTCCACATTCTGCTGACCACGCCGGATGCCGAGAATGCTGTCGCGATCGCGGAGCGAGTTCAGCGCCTCGGCGCCACGCTCGGGGAGTCCGCCAACCTCGAAGGCTCGCCGCTGGTGTTACGGACGGCGATAGAGCCGCCGACGGAACATGTCGCCGAGAAGGGACCTTGCGACCCATGTGAGGAGCACGAGCTGATAAGACAGCCGCCGTCCGCGACGCGTGCCGACGAGCCCGAACCCGGCGACCCTGCCTGATCGCACCAGGCGGAAAGCGCTGGCGCTGGCCCAGCCCCGGGCCGCAGGGCATTTTCAATGCTCACCAATAACCCGGAAGTTTCGTTTGACTGACGAACTCGGATCGCGCGCATGCAGGGCTGTCAGGCGTGCGCGTCCCATGCACACACTCGCTGGAAATTGCTTCGGTGCGCTGATCGCGCTGGTTCTGTGCATGGGCACGAATGCCCTCGCACAATCAACAAAATCCGCACCGCGCAAATCCTCGACTAGATCTGCACCCGACAAGTCTGCGTCGACAAAGAGCGCTGAGTCTTTCGTGTTGAAGAGCGGCAATGACACGATCGCCGTCGAGACAGTGCAACAGAACGGCAACGACATCAGCGCGGCGATGGATGCGCGCGGCAGCAGTCGTTACACGCTGGATGTGAAAGTCGATTCGCAGAATCTCGTGTCGCGTCTCGAGATCAAGGCGTACAGTCAAGCGGGCACGACACCCACGGCACACGCAATAGTCGCGATCGTCGATGATAGTGTATTCGCGCAGGTCGGTACGGGAATACAGCGCGCCGCCACGAAGGTCGGCGCAATTCCGTGGGTCAATCCGTCGTTTGCGTTGCTGCAGGTACTCGTCCAGCGCGCACGTCGACTCGGAGCGGGACCGGTCACGATTCCTCTCTTTCTGATCGAGGGCGGCAGCACTGTGTCGGCGACTGTCACGCGGCTCGGCGCGGATTCCACGATCGTCGACGTGGGCGGTGCGGAGCTGCGGTTGCACACCTCACCTAATGGAGAGGTTCTGGGCGGCGCAGTTCCCGCGCAGCATTCGGAGATCGTACGTCGCACGATTCCGTACTCCGTGACGGGTGTCGCGCTCGCGAAGCCCGATTATTCCGCACCGGCGAATGCGCCGTACACGAGTGAAGACGTCAGGGTGATCACGCCCGGGTCGTTCGTACTGGCTGGAACACTCACGATGCCCAAACGCCGGAACGCGCGCGTTCCCGCGGTGGTCATGATAACGGGTTCGGGACTCGAGGATCGCGACGAAACCATCCCCGGTGTGATTGGTTATCGCCCGTTCCGCCAGATAGCCGACACACTCAGCGCGCGCGGTATCGCGGTCCTGCGCATGGACGACAGAAGCTTCGGCGCATCGGGCGGCGATGCTGCTTCGGCCACGACGGCCGATTTTGCGAATGACATCCGCGCTGCCCTTGCTTATCTCAAGTCGCGTCCGGACATAGATGATGGGCACCTCTTCTTGATCGGACACAGCGAAGGCGGCGAGATCGCGCCGATGATCGCAGCAACCGATCCATCGCTGGCGGGAATCGTGACGCTCGCTGGACCGGCGTCGACTGGCCGTGAGATCAGTCACTCACAGCTCGAGTACGCCGTCGCGCGTGACACTGCGCTCAGCGCCGCGCGGCGTGATTCCATACTGAAGGGACAGGACGCGATCCTGGATTCTGCGGCTGCGCATCAACCGTGGGTGAAGTACTATCTGTCGTACGATCCGATCGCCACGGCCAGGAACGTACGCGTTCCGGCTCTGGTGCTTCAGGGTGGCAACGATCGGCAGATCAGCCCGGATCAGGCGGAGAAGCTTGCGGCAGCGCTACGGGCTGGTGGCGACAGGGATGTTACAGTGCACGTCTTTCCGCAACTCGACCATCTATTCCTGGTGGATCCGACCGGTGATCCGAGCGGTTATTCGAGGTTACCCTCGAAACTCATCGGTGCCGACGTTCTGGGGACGATCGCCGATTGGGTGAGCGAGCACTCGAAGTAGAGCGACCAACGTCGATTGCAGGGCGAGTCGTGGTGGCGCAGAATGTCGGATGGGGTTGATTCGCGGCCAGTGCAGCGGATGCGCGACCAACCCCACCCTCCATCCCAGGTTCAATTACGGACCATAGCCTGGAGGCGGCGCCGGATTGTTCGTCGTCGATGATGCCGCGACGATGACGGTGCCGGTCATCTGCGGATGGATCGTGCAGTGGAACGTGTAGGTTCCGGCTGTGTTGAACGTGCGCGCGATCGATGTGTTTGCGTTGACGCCGGTTATGTCGCCGGGCGGATTGGTTCCGGTATCGAACTTCACCGAATGTCCAACCGTTCCGAAGGCGAAGGTCACCGTACCACCGGGCGCGATGGTGACGGCGTTGGGCGAGAAAGCCAGTTGTGCTGTCGCGGCTACTGTTGCCGCTTGCGGAGACGGTCCAGGCGGTCCCATGGTTCCGCTTCCGCTCGCGCCTGACGATCCGCATGCGACGAGCCCGGCGGAGAGTACTACGGTAGCCAGTGTCAGGTTTCCAAGGTGCATTTCGGGTACCTCTGTTGTAGAGATGAAGTCTTACCTGTGGATATCTGATTTGCGTACATGTACGTAACAACCGCATTGCGAGAGAGCGCATTCGCAGCACGGTGAATCGCATGTGATTGTCGGTCAACGAATCGCACCGCACGATGCAGTTGCCTGCGTGGATTGCGTTGCCATTCACAACGAGTATTGCGATGCGAGTCGTCTGATGTCACGAGCATTTGCACCGGCACATGCATGCGAAAATCGCGGCTTGCCGTTGGCGGACGCAAACGTGCCGTCCAAGCGCGCGGATATACCGTTTACCGTATTGCGATTCATGATGCTATTATTACAGGATGAAACGGGGCGTCCAAGCGATGGGTAGAACCGTTACGCCGGCCTCCGGCGCCGCATCCGATACCGGGATGCGTGGCGTCCGCTGGAGGACGATCGTCGCGATCTGGTCGCTTCCCGCCTTCGTCGCATCGTACTCTTCATACGTCGCCGCAGGCGCCCAGGGGCACCCGATTGCGTTCTGGCGAGCGCTCGCGATGCAGTGCCCGGGATGGTACGTGTGGGTGCCGCTCACGCCAGTCGTGTTTGCGCTTGCGAGAAGATTCCCCATCGAGAGGCGTCCGGATCTTCGTACGGTCGGCGTGCACGTGGCGTTTCTGATTCTCGCGCTCGTCCTGTACACCACGGTCTACGTCTGGGCCAATATCGAGTTCAGGCCGTCGCCGCTCGAGCTCACGCCCGCGTTGGTCAAATCGGTGCTCGTCGGCTCGATCGTCATGACGCTGGTGCTGTACGCCGCAACACATACAACGTGTCTCGCTCTGGAATATGCAACGCGCGATCGCGAGCGCGAGCGACGCACACTTGAGCTGGAAGCGCAGCTTGCCCGCGCGGAGCTGCATACGCTCCGCGCACAGTTGCATCCGCACGTTCTGTTCAACGCGCTTCACACTATCGCCTTGCTCGCGCGCCGCGATTCCAATGAAGCGATTCGTGTTACCGTGCTGCTCGGCAACGTTCTGCGAAGCGTGCTCGACAGCGGTGGCACCGATGAGCGTCCGCTGCGCGAAGAGATATCGCTGATACAGCAGTATCTGGCGATCGAGCTGGTGCGCTTCGCCGACCGGCTTCAGGTGGTGTGGGAAATCGAGGACGAGACGCAGGACGCGATGGTTCCCACGTTGCTGTTGCAGCCCCTGGTGGAAAACGCGCTCCGCCACGGAATCGCACGCAGCGTGAATGGTGGCACCGTAGTCGTTTCAGCACAACGGTCGGAGCAGAGCGTGTGCATCACGGTCTGGAACGAGGGACCGTCGTTGCCCGGTGGCAGAATCGGACGACGCGGTGTGGGCCTGCAGAACACGGAAGAGCGACTGCACAGGCTCTACGGTGATGCTGGACGCCTTACCATCGCCAATGATCCGCGCGGCGGCGTGAGTGTCCGGGTCTGCGCGCCGTGGCGCACCGCCGACGTCGCGGTGCCTGGCGATAAGGCGGAGCTAGTGGTCCGTCCCTACACCACGTACAGCGTGACTCGCGAGACGAACTCGGATCTCGTCGTAGCGTCGACGCCCGACAGGTAGCCGCGTTCCGTCACGCAGTACCATCGCGGCCGATCCGTCACGTTCGCGTCTCAGCTCGGCAATCTGATCGACGTTCACCAGAATCGAGCGATGCGCGCGCGCGAAGTTGTTCGGATCGAGATCCTGTTCGATCGCGCCGAGTGTGCCGCGCAGGAGATGCGCCTTTCCCTGTGAATGGACGACGATGTAGTCGTTGTCGGCGCCGATCCATTCGACGGTATTCACCGGCACGATGATGGTACGCACGCCATGCGGAATCAGAATGCGCTGCACGTACGCCTTGGGTGTGGCTGCAGGTGTTGACGGCCCGAAATCATTCCGCGCCAGCGATAACACCGCCTGGCTCAGTCGCTCCGCCCGTATGCGCGCATGCAACCGTCGCACCCGATCCATGCAGCGAGCGATTCTCGCATCGGTGAACGGCTTGACGAGGTAATCCGACGCGGCGAGGTTGAACGCTTCGATCGCATAGCTGGAATACGCGGTGACGAAGACGAAGATTGGCAACTCTTCCGGCGGCGCCTCTTCCTGCAAGGTGCGTACGACGTCGATTCCGTTGACGTCGGGCATCTCGACATCCAGAAAAACGACATCCGGCCGGTTGGCGCGGATCATCTTGATCGCCTCTCTGCCGTTCCTGGCGCCCGGAAGTACTTCGATCCCATCCAGTGCGGCCAGGATATGGCCGAGTCCGTCGCGGGCGATGGCCTCGTCATCCGCTACCAGAGCGGTAAGTGTCGCCGCGGGCGTCGTGGCCGGATTCGGCTCGTCGGACATCATACCATGGAGAATATCATCTGGCGGCGTAAAGGGCGAACCCGCACGCCTAATGGTCGACGGCACGGGCTGAACGGTCGGCCGCGCGGGTCTAGCTGATCTGCTGCCCGGCGAATCGATATCCACGTTTGCGGACCGTCATCAGATAGCGCGGCTCGGACGGGACCGGTTCCAGCTTGCGCCTGAGCTCGGCGATGTGAATGTCGACTGTGCGTGTGACCACTTCCGAGTGGTAGCCCCAGACCACCTTGAGCAACGTCGCGCGCGAGGCGATGGCGCCGCGCATCCGTATCAGCGCGACCAGCAGGTCGAATTCCTTGGTCGTGAGCGCAACTGGCACTCCGTTTTTCCTGACGGCGCAGGCAGGAACATCGATCTCGACGTCGCCGAAAGCGAGCACGGTCGCAGTGTCATCGTCGCTCGGCGCTGATTCCTGTACCAGCGTCTTGAGTCGCGCCAGGAATTCGGTGGGAGCGAACGGCTCGACCGTGCACCTGCTTCCCATCGACGCTCCCAGGGCGGAAGAACCCGTCCCCGACGCCCATGGAGCGAGTATCAGAATCGGTGTGTCTCGACTCGCCGAGCGCGGCGTGCTGATCATCGAAAGTGGCGGTGCATTGGGAGTGCAGGACGCGACGACAATGGCACCGGGGCGATTCACCAGCGTGCTGCTCGCGACTCTGAGATCGTCGGCCCTCTGAACGTCGTAACCAGCGGCGGCCATGAGTCTGTCGATGCCGAGCGCCGCGCCATATTCCGCGCCGATTATGGTGATGCACTGTGCTGGGTTGGTCATGCGTCAGCTCCGTTCCGTGGTGAACAACTACACGCAATGCTAACGTTACCCGTACAATGCTGACCTGTCGCCGACATTGCGGCGAGGTGCACCGGCCGCGCGGCGAACGGTCCCATTCGCCGCATGCCCCGCCGCAGCTATTGCCGCACCATGGTCTCCTGCGCGGCAGTAGCCTGCCAGCGCCCGTCCAGGTACCGTAGCACATCGGTGAAGCGAAGCGTGGATACCGGCTTGTTGTCCGCGCCGGCGATCGTATTCAATCCCCGCACCAGTACAGTGTTGTCGAAGCGATCGATACGCCACTCGCTGAAGTGCTGAGTCAGCCCCGGCGGGGTTATCGGGCCGTTCGCGAGTACGTCACGTCTGGTTCGCAGCATGCCCTGCCAGTTGGTGTCGACGAAATTGTTGGCCAGCATGCATCGTAGCGTGGCCGTGTCATGCGCAACCGCCGCAGTCGCCCATGTGGTTTCGAACGACACGACGGCGGAGTCGGTCATGATCCTGTGCATTGTCGGTGCGCAGGAGGATCCTTGCGCACCAGCAGGCGCAACGGCGGCGATTATCCAGAGGCTTGTCGCTGCAATTGATGCGAATCTCATTCAACCGCTCGTTGGTTCAGATCCACGGCCATTCAGGAGTAGAATGGCCGCCCGTCCCGGATACGACCCGCTCGTCCCACGGGTATGGACAATCGACGTCAGGATCGATTAGTCATAAGGTGAACTTACGCATTTTTCCTCTCACTATAGCTTCGTGGCATGAGAGTCTTCTGGCGGGGCGCTACGATCGTCGCGATGGTCACCACCGCGGTCGGCCTTCTGCTTTTTGGCTATCACTACCTCAATTTTGTGACGAGTGGGGTGTATACGCCGATCTCCGCGCCTCTTATCGAAGAGATGACCGGGGCCTGGGGTGCGGCCGTGCTGTTGATGGGGCCCGTGCTTCCTCTGGTGCGGAGAATTCAGAAGCGTGGCGGAGCCCTGGCGATCCCATCTCACATCGCAGTGCTCATCGGCTTCTCGTTTCTGCACACATCATGGAACGCCACCACGCGGCAACTTCTGTACACGATCTTCGGACTCGGCCACTACGATTACGGCATCATGCCAACGCGTTATTTCATGGAATTTCCCATGGATGTGATCGCCTACGCGTTGTTCGTATCGCTCGTGATGCTGATCGATCACTATGGTGCGTCTCGCGATCGCGAGGTTCAGGTTGCACGACTGGAAGGAGAGCTCAACAGCCTGCGGCTCGCGACGCTCGAGTCTCAGCTCCAACCGCACTTTCTTTTCAATGCGCTGAACACCGTGTCTTCAGTGATGTACGAGGATCTCGCTGCCGCGGATAGCATACTCGCGTCTCTCGCCGATCTGCTTCGCCGCACGCTACGCTCGTCGCCGGGCCCGGAAGTGTCGCTGCACGATGAGCTCGAGACGTTGGACCTCTACCTCGCGATAATGCGCGCGAGGTTTGCGGACAGACTCACTGTCGATGTCGATATTTCCGATGACGTACGCTGCGCGGCAGTGCCGCCGCTGTTGTTGCAACCGCTCGTTGAAAATGCGCTCAAGCACGGCGATCCAGGGCCTTCCATTCCTGCGCACGTTGCGGTGCGAGCCAGGCAATCAGGCGGCGATCTCCTGCTCGAAGTCCAGGACAACGGACCGGGAATCACCGGATCTCCCGAAGCCGCTATCGGGAGGGGGATAGGACTCGGCAACACCAAGCGTCGCCTCGACCATCTCTATGGCGACCAGCACCAGCTGGCGTTGCAGAACAGATCGTCGGGCGGTCTCAGTGTCACGGTCAGGATTCCATTCCACCATATCGCGCCGGAAGCGACTCATGAGTAAAGCAGCCGGACTCAAAGTGCTGATAGTGGATGACGAGCGCCCCGCTCGGCAGAAGCTGCGCAGATTGCTTGGTGGTGATACGGAGGTCGTTGCGATATATGAAGCGGCCGACGGCGTCGCGGCGATCGAGACGATCCGCAATGAAGCACCCGATGTAGTATTTCTGGACGTCCAGATGCCGGGCGTGGACGGGTTCGGTGTTGTTGATGCGCTGCCACCCGACGCGTTGCCCCACCTGGTATTCGTCACGGCTTTCGACACGTACGCCGTGCGAGCGTTCGACATGCACGCGGTCGATTATCTGCTCAAGCCGTACGATGCCGAACGGTTCGAGCGGGCGTGGGCGCGTGCCAAGGAGAAGGTCGCGGGCAGGCTGGTCGGCGAGGAGCGCGACCGTCTGCGCCGACTGCTCGATGACGCCGAGAATTCGCGCCCGCAGCGCGCAGAGCGGATACTCGTCGAGTCGGGCGAACGCGTACTGTTGATTTCCGTGGACAGGATCGACCGCATCGAGTCGGTGCGAAATTACGTGCGGCTGAAGGTTGGACCAGATATCTACCGCGTTCGCGCCACGCTGACGCAATTCGAGCGGCGGCTCGATCCCGTGAAATTCGTGCGCATCAGCCGCTCGCAGATCGTGAATCTCGATCGCGTCGCCGAGCTCAGGCCCTGGTCGCACGGAGACTATGTAGTCGTGATGCGCGACGGCTCGCAGACGCGGTTGAGTCGCCGTTTTCGGGACGGACTGGCTCGGTTCGGTCTTTCCTGACCCGGTCGCCGAGCCTGCGCACTCCGCCGGTACGGGGCGGCCAGCTTCGCGCTCAACCATCTGTATCAACCGCTCGCCGCGCGATGGCGGTCATCGGCGGACGTTACGCCAGATGCCGCGGTGCAGTGGCCATATTTATAGCTTGTGGTGTATCTTCGCACCCTGGCCCAATCATGATATCACAGCCCTCATATACTACTCCCGCACGCAGGATGTCTCATCGCATCCTTCACGCCGCCCTGGCCGCGGCGTTGCTCGTCGTCGCCAGGCCCGTCGTGGCGCAGTCGGGAGAGGGAATTGCGATCGGGGCGATGGCGCCGGCAGTGACCGTCGCCAACGTGTCCGGCAAATCCGTTCGCGTGATGCCGACGCTCGGCCGCCCCATGCTGATCGAGTTCTGGGCGACGTGGTGTGAGTTCTGCGAGCGTCTGGAGCCGACGATGAAGGCGACGTACAGCAAGTACGGCGACAAGGTTCAGTTTGCAGCGATCGCGGTGAACGTGAATCAGTCGCCCAGGCGCGTCGCGAAGCACGTGAAGGATCGGTCGCTCAAGTATCCCGTGTACTACGACGACAGTGGCAAGGCAACCGATGCCTACGATGTCGCAGCCACTTCTTTCGTCGTGATCATCGACAAGAAGGGGAGGGTCGCATACACGGGCGTTGGCGACAAGCAGGATCTGGACGCGGCCATTCGCGGCGTTCTGTAGTCAACTCGGTGGTCAGCACGGTAGTCAGTTCTTCAATTCATCCCGTAGTTCGTCCGTAACTCTCCAGCAGCGAGTCGATGACAATGTTCAGGATCATGAAATTCCCGGCAATTGCGATGTTGATGGCAGCCCCATTCTGTTTGCAGGCCCAGGGATCGATGGGTGGAATGGCGATGCCTACGGCGCAGGCTTCATCTGCACCGGAAGTGGGCACGATGGCGCCTGATTTCACGGCGCAGGGCGCGAACCAGTCCGGTACGCATGCTGTATCACTCAGTTCCCTGCGCGGGCACGTTGTCGTGCTGGCGTTCTATCCGGCGGATCGGTCGAGCGGATGCACTCACGAGCTCAACAAGTTCCGCGATGAGTACTCCAAGATCTTCGGATCCGATGTAACGGTGCTTCCCATCTCGCTCGACAGCCTCGAATCACACGTGAGTTGGGCGCACGACTCGAAATTCCCATTCACTCTCGTCGCCGACAACGGCGGAAAGATCGCGAGCACCTACGGGTCGTTGATGACGGGGCGTCCGTACGCCAGCCGGACCGTATTCGTGATCGGCAAGGATGGCAAGATCGTGAGCCGCAACCTGAAGTTCGGTGCGCTGGATCAGCACGCCTACGACGATCTTACCGCTGCGATCGCGAAGGCGAAGACCGAGTAGCACGACAGTCGGGAAACTGTAGCTCGAAATAGTGGATCTCTCCCAGATCGGAATGCGGCTGTCGCAGAGTCCTGCGACAGCCATTCCGATCCTGTTCTTCACCGGCGTCCTCACCAGCCTGACGCCGTGCATCTATCCAATGATTCCGATCACCGCGGCAATAGTCGGTGGTCAATCGGTCGGCCGCAGCACACGTCGCGGTGTCGCGTTGACCCTGATGTACGTCTTCGGGCTCTCGCTGGTTTACGCGCTGCTCGGGTTGCTCGCCGGTCTCACGCAAACACTGTTCGGCACTGTGAGTGCGAGTCCGTGGGCAGCACTCGTCACCGGCAATCTGCTGCTTCTATTCGGTCTCTGGATGCTCGACGCTATTCCAATCCGAATCCCCTCCGCGCTACTCGGCGGCGGACGCACCGAATCGGTCAGCTCACTCGGCGGCGCATTCATAATGGGATGCGCATCGGGACTCGTCGCGGCACCGTGTTCCGCGCCAGTGCTCGCTGCGGTCCTCACATGGGTCGCAGTAACCAAGAGCGCGGTACTCGGCTTCATCTACCTGTTCGTCTTCTCCATCGGTATGTGCGCGTTGCTGGTGGTAGTCGGAATATTCGGCGCAACATTCGCGCGATTGCCGAAGTCAGGGATGTGGATGGTGTGGGTCAAGCGCGTGCTGGCGCTCGTGATGCTCGGCGCCGCGGAGTACTACTTCGTCCACGCCGGGCTGACGATGTAGGCGTGTTCTGCGCGCCCCCTGGATCTTGCGTGTAGAGCGCCGGACGGGTGCGCTGCAGGAGTCAACCGATTCCATCGAGCCGCAACGCAACGCCTTTAGAATGCAGCCGGCAACAGACGTCGCGGTGGGTTGAACGCCTTGTGTCCGCGCGTGTCATAGGGAACATCCCGCGGCGCACCTCCATTCGGCCAGTCCAGCTCCTTCCCGCGCGAATCGCGTCGCGGATGAGACACGACAAACGCCGCGACGTCGTATGCTTGCTGATCGCTCAATATGCCAGCCGAATCGAACGGCATGTTGCGTCTGATGAACGACGCAGCGCGCTCGATACGCGCCAGCGACGCCCCTATCGAATAGGAGCGGGGCCCCCAGAGCGGGGTTGCAGGTGGTATCCCCTGTCCATCGACACCGTGGCAACGCGCGCACCGCGCGGTAAATATCGCTGCGCCACGTGACGTATCGCCGCTCATCTCCGGCATCTTCGGCAACCCTTCGCCGCTTACGTGACTCCCCACCGCCACGCCGCGCGACACGACCGCGAGATACGTGACCATGTCGTTCATCTCCCTGCTGTCTGACGGGATGTTTCGTCCCGCCATGCTGCGCCGCATGCAGTTGTTGACACGATCCTGGATCGTGATCACGCGGCCGTCGCGCGTCGTATAGTTGGGATAGCGTGCGTACGTGCCCGTCAGCGGAATTCCGTTCGGGCGTCGGCCGCTGTCGATGTGGCAACTGAAGCAGCGGAGTGAATTGCCGACGTAGCCGGGCAGGCTGTCGCGCGTCGCCGCAAGAATCGCGAAGCCGCGCCGCGCCGACGCTCCTTCCGGGCCGGATGGATACGTCGCGGAATCGTAAAGCGTCGCGATTGTAGCTGTGCTGCTCGTGCGAAGACTGTCGCGCGCGTTTGCAGCATCATTCGCACGAGTGCCACACGCGAGCGACGCAAGCGCAACTACGCTGGCCGTAATGCGAAGCATGAATTCCCGTCCAACTCCTGACATCGGTCCTCCGTGGAGCGCTGCAACGTCCCAGGCAATGGGAAGGTAACGCTCCACGGAGGACCTGCGCGACCGCTGGCCGAGACCGCCAGCCGCGGCCGCCAGCTACGCGGGGATCAATGTTGCGCCGGCAACGCGAACGCCATCACGTAGTCGCCAACGCCGAATTCCTTGCCCCCGCCGGCCGTTATCACCATGTACTGCTTTCCATCCCGTCCGCTCACGTAGGTCATGGGCGTCATGCGAGCGCCTGCCGGAAGTGGAGCGCTCCAGAGCTCGTTTCCGTTCGCCGCATCGTAAGCGCGCACCATGCGGTCCAGTGTGCCGGCCTGGAATATGACTCCGCCCGCGGTCACGATGGGACCACCGAGCGACAGGCCACCCCATTTCTCGCGGCCCGGGCCGCCCGTGGGCCAGCCGCCGAGCGGCACTTCCCAGCGGCGCGCACCGGTCGACATGTCGATTGCAATCAGCGTTCCGAACGGGGGCTTGACGCATGGCACGGTGTCCGGGCCAACGAGCAGTCTGCGTCGCATGACGTACGGCGTTCCCTGCATGCGAGAGTATTCGTAGCCAAGCCGCGAGTCGGAGCTGCTGATTCCATCGCGCGTGTAGTTTGCCGAATCGATGAGCTGCACCATCGAAGGAACGCGGTTCTCCGGCACGATGATCGTGTTGGTGCGAGCGTCGAACGCCACTCCGCCCCATGCCGCGCCGCCAACGTTGGATGGACGTTGAATCGTGCCGCGCAGGCTTGGCGGCGTGTACATCCCATCGCTGCGAAGGGACCGCGTCATGGCACGACAGGCGGCAAGCGTCGCCGGCGTGTCACCCCAGATTTCCGTCGAGTCGATTCCCTGAGGCGTGAGCGGTGCGATGACAGTGTTGAAAGGCTGCGTTGGCCAGCTCTGCTCGCCAGGAACGTCGCTGCGCGGCACCGCGCGCTCCTCGACCGGGAAAACTGGTTTTCCAGTAGCTCGATCGAGTACGAACAACTGACCCGTCTTGGTTGCTTCTACCACGACATCCTGCTTCCGCCCATCCTTCGTGATCGTGATGAGCGCAGGCGGTGATGCATTGTCGTAATCCCACAGATCGTGATGCACCGTCTGAAATTGCCATACCACCTTTCCCGTGGATCCACGCAGCGCGACCAGCGAGTTTCCGTAGCGGTTGTCGCCCAGACGCTCGCCACCGTAGTAGTCGGGACTCGGACTGGTTGTCGGAAGAATGACGAGATCGCGCGCCGAATCCACGCCGATCACCGACCACACGTTTGCGGCGCCGGTGTTGTGTCCATTAGGCCCGCCCCAACTACTGTAATACGGATCGGATGGATCCTGCGGAACCGGATCGAATGCCCACCGGCTGGCGCCCGTACGCGCGTCGAACGCGCGTATCTCGCCACTCGGCTTGTTGACACGTCCGTTGTCGCCGATGCTCGATCCGATTACAACGAGGCCATCGATGATGACAGGTGGCGACGTCTCTACATATTCTCCCCATTCGGTGAGCGGTGGATTGCGGAGACCCGTCTTGAGCTCGATCGTGCCGTGATCGCCGAAATCATCGCACACCTTTCCCGTATGGCCATCGATCGCGATCAGACGTGCATCGACCGTCGCCAGGAAGATGCGCATCGCGCACGGAGCATCATGGTTGGCTGCCGCGTCGGTCCATGCCGTCACGCCTCGGCTTGCGAAGTCACCGGGATCGACCGCACGATCGACATGCGCGTCGAATACCCACAACTCCGAGCCGCTCGTAGGATCGAGCGCGATCACCCTGCCGAGCGGAGTATTCAGATACATGACTCCGTCGATCACGATCGGAGTCGTCTCGAACTCAGCGCGATTCTTCGCCGCGAGCTCAGGGCGTGTTTCGCCCGTGCGGTAGGTCCACGCAAGCGTGAGTGAATACGCGTTCGCAGGAGTGATCTGCGACGCTGGCGAAAATCGTGTACCGGCAGGATCGTAGCCATAGGATGGCCAGTCGATGGATCGGGATGCCGTACCGCGGTCGGTAGCGAGCTCTGCGGTTGTATGCGGTGTCGTCACGCACGCAGAGAGAGCGAGTGCGCCGCCAAATGTCGCCGGTCGTATCAAGCGACCTAGCACGCGCGTTCCGAGGCGAGATGCAGACTGCGTCATGGGTCGTGTCTGGTTGGAGTGATTCGGCACTCATCGAGCGCCCGTTGCGGGGAAGCTCGTTGGGGGTGCGATCCGGCGGCAACAGAAGTGGGACAGACGGGATCGGGCTGGGAGGATGCGGACTCAGGCAGCACCGGCTGTGGATCCCGCCGGCTCTTGACGACACTTAACCGTGGGTATAGACTAGAATTAACCAAGGTTAAAAAGGCCCCGTTGGGTCAATACGCACAAAAATGCTCTCCCCGTCCGTCGAAGACTACATAAAGGCTATCTACAAGGCCCGCAGCGATAAAGGCACCATCACAACGCAGGACCTGGCCGACCGGCTCGGCGTAAGTGCGCCCGCGGTCAGCAAGATGATGCGGCGCCTGACGGAGCTCCGGCTCATCTCGCACGCCCCGTATCAGGCAGTCGAGCTGACTGAAGCCGGTGAGAAGATGGCCCTCGAGATCATCCGGCATCACAGGCTGCTGGAACTGTATCTCGTACGGGCAATGGGCTTCACATGGGACAACGTGCACGAGGAAGCCGAACGGCTCGAACACCACATCAGCGAGGAGTTCGAGGACCGGATCGACAAGCTGCTGGGTCATCCGACGGCCTGTCCTCATGGTGATCCGATTCCGACGCGCGCCGGTGCCATCGCGCGCAGCTCCAATCGCTCGCTCGCGGTGCAGCGTGAGCCCGAGCGTCTCATGGTCCAGCGCGTAAGCGACGAGGACGCAGCCCTGTTGCGTCACTTCAAGTCACTCGGCGTCATTCCCGGCACGGCGGTCGAGTTCGTTCGCCAGGAGCCATTCGAGGGGCCGCTCGTGCTGCGGATCGGCGGCAGGCTCGTGCGCATCACGCCGCAGGCGGCGCGCGAGGTATTCGTCGATCCCGTGTCGAGAGAGGATTCACGCTCGTGACTCTCACCTCGACGGAGCCCGAGCTCGATCCCGAAGACACGGGCGTAAGAAAGCACGGATGGAAGCGGCTCAGCATCATACCAAGCCTGCCCGAAGTCAACCGCTCGATCCATGTACCGGACAGGCGGTACATCTGGCGGCGTGCACTCGCATTTGCGGGTCCCGGCTACCTCATTGCCGTGGGCTACATGGATCCCGGCAACTGGGCCACCGACATCGCGGCGGGAAGTCTATACAACTACTCGCTGCTTTCGGTGGTCCTCATCGCGAACTTCATCGCGATCTTTCTGCAGGCGCTCTCCGCCAAGCTCGGCATCGTATCGGAGCGCGATCTGGCGCAGGCGTGCCGCGACGCATATCCACGTCCCGTATCGATCGGCTTGTGGCTGTCCGCCGAGATCGGGATCATAGCATGCGACATCGCCGAAGTGCTCGGGGCCGCGATCGCGCTGAACCTGTTGTTTCATCTGCCGCTCGTGTGGGGAGTGGCGTTGACCGCGCTCGACGTTCTGATAGTCCTCGCGCTGCAGAACAAGGGGTTCAGGCTCATCGAAGCCTTCGTCGTGACGCTGATCATAACGATGATGGTGATATTCGGATTCGAGATCGCGTACTCGAAACCAGACTGGGCTGCGACCATGCGCGGGTTCATACCTACGTCGCAGATCGTGACCGATCCAAAGATGCTGTACATCGCGCTCGGCATACTCGGCGCGACGGTCATGCCGCACAATCTGTATCTGCACTCGTCGATCGTGCAGACGCGCCGGCATGGACGGAGCGTCTCCGATCTGCGCGACGCGCTCAAGTATTCGTACACCGATTCCACGGTCGCGCTGATGCTCGCGCTCTTTGTGAATGCGGCGATCCTCGTCGTATCCGCGGCGACGTTCTACAGAACCGGTCACCACGAGGTCGGCGAGATCCAGGACGCGTACAAGCTGTTGTCGCCACTGCTCGGCGTTGCGGTCGCCACGCCGTTGTTCGCAGTTGCTCTGCTCGCATCCGGACAGAATTCCACACTGACCGGAACGCTCGCGGGACAGATCGTGCTCGAAGGCTTCACCGAGTTTCGAATTCCGGCGTGGCTGCGCCGGATGATCTCACGAATGCTCGCGATCGTGCCGTCGATCTTCGTTGTCGCGTGGTATGGCGACCGTGGGATGGGGGCGCTGCTTCTGTTCAGCCAGGTGATACTCTCGGCGCAGCTCTCCTTTGCGGTGATTCCACTGGTCCAGTTCACGAGCGACCGTACGAAGATGGGCGAATTCGTGAACGGGACGGTGACCAGATGGATTGGCTGGGGACTCTCGGCGCTGATCGCGGGACTCAACGCGTATCTGATCGTCACGGCGCTCAGATGACGTGAACGGTCCTGCGTCTTGACATAGGGGTGGGGGGTATATAGCGTTCAGGCAGATGCCCGTTCAGGGCATGCCCCGTCAAATCTGGAGTCCCCCCCATGACAGCACCGGCCGCAAGCCGCGATGAATCCCTCGTTCTCGACATCACGGGAATGAGCTGCGATCACTGTGTAGCCCGAGTCAAGAAGGCCGTCGACAGTGTGACCGGCGTTCGCACGAGCGACGTCGGGATCGGAAGAGCCACCCTCAGCTTCGATCCATCGACCGTATCGGCAGATGACATAGCCGCCTCGGTCACACGTGCCGGCTATCCGGCGCGCGCCAGGGGTGCGGCGTAGAGGGTTCTGATCGTGACCAACGCAACAAGGGTCGCACCCTCAGTGCGTAATCGCACCGCCGCCGGCGCCGGTCGCAGCGCGATCCGGATACCCGTGTCGGGCATGACGTGCGCGGCGTGCCAGGCGCACGTGCAGCGTGCGCTCGAAGGCGAGCCGGGTGTTCTCGACGCGTCGGTGAATCTCATGATGAACAGCGCCGATGTGAGATATGATCCGGCAGTCGTCACGCCCGACAGGCTCGTTGCCGCGATTGTCGATTCTGGATATGGCGCGGAGCTGGCATCGCCGGACCAGACGGCGTTCGAGGAGCAGAAAGCGCGGGAGCGCGCGCAGGGCGAGGAGTTTCGCGATCTGCGTCTCAAGGCGATAGTGAGCGGAGTCGTTGCGGTCATCGCGATGCTGCTGTCGATGCCCTTGATGCAGGCCAACGCGATGATCGTGCACGGTCCCGTTGCGGATCCGTTCATGCGCTGGGTGATGACATCGCTCACTCCGGTGTTGCAGACGGTTGCGCCGTGGGCATACGCGATCGATCCGCAGCTGCTCTCGTACTCGCTGCTGGTCGTCACGCTCGTGATCATGGCATGGGCGGGCCGGCGCTTCTATGCGGGTGCGTGGAACGGGTTGCGTCACCGCACGTCGGACATGAACACGCTGATCGCGGTCGGTACCGGCGCGGCGTTCATCTATTCGACGATCGCAACGGTAATGCCTGGATTCTTCATCAGTCACGGCATTGCGCCCGACGTCTACTACGAAGCCGTCGTCTTCATCATCGCACTGATTCTCACCGGAAACGCATTCGAAGCGCGAGCGAAACGGCAGACTGCGGGGGCTCTTCGCGCGCTCGTCGATCTCCGGCCCATGAACGCACGCGTTCTACGTGGCGATGCAGAGGTGGACGTTCCGGTCGATTCGATTCAGCATGGCGATACCATAGTGGTACGCCCGGGCGAGCGGGTCCCGGTGGATGGCCAGATCATCTCCGGCCACAGCGCGGTGGACGAATCGATGCTCACCGGGGAATCGCTGCCGATCGAAAAGGCCACTGGCGATCGCGTGATCGGCGGCACCATCAATCGCACCGGCAGTTTCCGCTACGCCGCAACGTCACTGGGCCAGAACAGTGTCCTCGCGCAGATCGTGCGGCTGATGCGCGATGCACAGAGCTCGCGCGCCCCGATACAGCGCCTTGCAGATCGCGTGAGCGCCGTGTTCGTGCCGGTTGTGATAGCGCTTGCCGTCGTGACGTTCATCACGTGGTTCGCGGTCGTGAGCGTGCACGGCGGGCCCGCGCCTCTCGTGCGCGCGTTCGCCGCGTCCGTAGCGGTGCTGATCATCGCATGCCCGTGCGCGATGGGGCTCGCCGTCCCGACGGCTGTAATGGTCGCAAGTGGACGGGGAGCAGCGCTCGGCATTCTCATCAAGGGCGGTGAAGCGTTGCAGCGCGCTGCGGACGTGACGACGGTCGTGCTGGACAAGACGGGAACGGTGACCGAAGGACGTCCGTCCGTCACCGATGTGGTGCTGCGTTCGGCGAATGATGGCGGATCTGCAATCGACGAAGCAGAGTTTCTGCGACTGGTCGCATCGATCGAAGCACAGTCCGAGCATCCGCTCGCGGAAGCGATACTGCGGCATGCTGGTGAGAAGGCGATTCGAGGCACCACCGCCGAGGCATTCCAGTCCGTCACCGGACAGGGCGCACTCGGCGCCGTAGGCGGTACCGCCGTGATCGTCGGTAACGAAACACTGATGCGTGAGTACGCGATAGATGTTTCGTCGTTGCGCCCGGACGCGCAGCGACTGTCGGACGACGGCAAGACGTCGATCTACGTCGCCATCGATGGCAGATTGTCGGGTCTCGTTGCAGTCGCGGACCGCGTCCGCGATACTTCGCGCGAGGCGATCGCATCGCTTCGGGAGATGGGACTGGAGGTGGCGATGCTGACGGGCGACGATCGACGCACCGCCGATGCAGTCGCTCGCGCGGCGGGAATATCACGCGTCGTCGCCGGTGTCCTGCCTGATGGCAAGGTAGGAGAGATCAAGCGGCTGCAGGCTGACGGCAGCGTCGTGGCGATGGTCGGCGACGGCATCAATGACGCACCGGCGCTGAGCCAGGCCGACATCTCGTTCGGCATCGGCACCGGTACCGACATCGCAATGGAAGCAGCGGATGTCGTGCTGATGCGCGGCGATCTGCGAAGCGTCGTCGATGCCATCAGGTTGTCGCGCCGTACGCTTGCGACGATGAAGCAGAACCTGTTCTGGGCATTCATCTACAACGTGGTCGGAATCCCCATCGCTGCCGGTGTGCTCTACCCGAGCTTCGGAATCCTGCTCAGTCCCATCCTGGCGAGCGCCGCAATGGCGTTCAGCTCGGTGAGCGTGGTGAGCAACAGTCTCCGGTTGCGCCACGTTCGGATCGCGTGACATGAACGGACCAGCAATTACATCAACAAAACTTGATTGATGCCAACATCAGCGAAAACACCCGCCAGCAGGACACGGAAGGCAGCGCCTCCACCGAGTTCCGGTCGAAAGGCAGTCGGCGTGGATGCCGATGCCAAGTCCAGAAACCTCCTCCGCCTGCGCAGGATCGAGGGCCAGGTGCGCGGGCTGCAGAAGATGGTCGAGGATGACCGCTACTGCGCCGACATCATGACGCAGATAGCGTCCACGCACGAGGCGTTGCGCGCGGTCGGTCGCGAGCTGATGCGCAACCATCTCAAGCACTGCGCGGCGTCGGCGATCCGCACCGGCGGCGAGGAAGCGTCCGAGATGTACGACGAACTGGTGGACATGATGTACAAGCACAGCCGGTGACGATGCTATCCGGTGCCCCGGATTGGGCCAGGCGCGTTGCGCGATTGTATGGACACGCGATGGTCATCGGATTTCGATCGCACGTAACGGGGCCAGGCGCGGATACATCCGCGCCCTACGCATGACCACCAATTCGGCGCGTGGGTCGGCGTCGTCGCGCATGACCACCAATTCGGCGCGTGGGTCGGCGTCGTCGCGCATGACCACCAATTCGGCGCGTGGGTCGGCGTCGTCGCGCGTGACCACCAATTCGGGGCCCCGGTTAGATGGTAGCGCAGGTGGGGCACGGATGCATCCGTGCCTGTCACTCACAATGCAATCGAAGCCGGGTATTGCCGAGCCTGCCGTCATCCCCACGACGCGTTAGAATATCCCGATGACCCGACTCGATCTCATCGTCGCCGCCGCTCTCGTGTGCGCCACCGCACCGGGAATCGCTCGCGCTCAGGCGCCCGCCACGCTCAACCTGATGCCTGTTCCGAGTAGTGTGGCGCTTCGAAACGGATCAATAAATATTGATTCGACATTCCGCGTCGCGGTCGTGCATGGCGACGATGCGCGACTGATGGACGCTGTAGAGCGAATGATACCGCGCCTGGAGTATCGAACAGGTATCGCAATGTCCCACGTAATCGCGCACGATTCCTCCGGCGCGACGCTCGTGATCGATTGCGACGGTCCCGGCGAACCGGTGCAGGGTATCGACGAGGATGAATCGTACACGCTCACAGGCGGCAACGGATCCCTGACCCTCCATGCGGCGACGACTGTCGGCGTGATCCGCGGACTCGAGACCGTCCTCCAGCTCGTCGACGGCGACGCGCAGCATTACTTCATCCCCAATGTCAGCATCACCGACACGCCGCGCTTCAAGTGGCGCGGGCTGCTCGTCGACGTGAGCCGCCACTTCGAGCCTGTATCCGAGATCGAGCGAACGCTGGATGGCATGTCGGCAGTCAAGCTCAACGTTCTGCACTGGCACCTGTCCGACGATCAGGGCATTCGTGTCGAGAGCAAGCGCTACCCCAAGCTGCAAGGTGTCGGCTCGGATAGTCTGTTCTACACGCAGGCGCAGATCCGCGAAGTCGTGGCATACGCGCGCGATCGCGGCATTCGCGTGGTTCCCGAGTTCGACATGCCGGGACATTCGAGTGCCTGGTTCGTCGGATATCCGCAGTACGCAAGCGGACCGGGGCCGTACGCGATCGGTCGTCGCTGGACAGGATATGCAGGTGTGTTCGACCCGACGCGCGAGACGGTCTACAAATTCATAGACCGCTTCATCGGTGAGATGTCTGCGCTGTTCCCCGATGCGTACTGGCACATCGGCGGCGACGAGGTAAATGCAACACAGTGGAAACAGAGTGCGCGCATCCAGAAGTTCATGACTGCGCACCATCTCGCGGATCACGCTGCACTGCAGGCTTACTTCAATCAGCGCCTGTCGCGCATCCTTACCAAACATCACAAGCACATGATCGGCTGGGATGAAATCCTTCACCCCGATCTGCCGCGCACTACGGTCGTGCAATCGTGGCGCGGCACGCAGTACCTCGGTCAGGCGGTCTCGCAGGGTTTCAGCGGAATTCTCTCGACGCCCTACTATCTCGACGCGATGAAGTCATCGGAGCAGATGTATCTCGCCGATCCACTCGCCGGTGACAGCACGCTTACGCCGGACCAGGTCGCGCGCGTGCTCGGTGGCGAGGCGTGCATGTGGTCCGAGCTCATCGCTCCCGAGAGCATCGAGTCGCGCATCTGGCCGCGGTTGGCTGCGATCGCCGAGCGTTTCTGGTCGCCGCGGAGCGTGAGCGATGTGGGAGACATGTATCGCAGACTCGCCATTCAGGACGTGCGCCTTGAGCAGCTCGGGCTGGGGCAGGAATCACATACCGACAGATTCCTCCGGCGTATCATGAATGGTCCCGACGTCGCGCCACTGGCGGATCTGCTCGCTTTCGCCGAGCCGGTGACGCTGGGCCAGCGCGTGCACGGCGGACCGACCACGCAGATGACGCCGCTGGTTCAGGTTGTGGATGCAGCGCAGCCGGATCCGCCGAATAGATGGCGCATTCAGCAGTTGGTTGCCGATGTCATTGCTTCGCCCAGGACAAACGTTGCGGCGCACGACACACTTGCGAAGTGGTTCTCCGACTGGCGCGACCTCGCACCGCGCGTGCATGATGCCGGGAATCGGTCGCCGCTCGCACAGGGTGCGATTCCAGCAGCTGACGCGCTTGCACGTGTTGGAACGATCGGCCTCGCGGCGCTCGAAGCGCGCAAGAGTGGCATGCCGTTATCGCAGGCATGGGCTGACTCGGCGAAGGTGATCCTGACTGCGGCTGACAAGCCGCAGGGATTGCTGCATCTGGTCGTGGTGCCGGCGGTGCGGCCGTTGTTGATGCAGTAGGCGATCTCCTTGACCGGCAGTTCCTGCTGCTTTTTCAAGGCCTCCGCTTACTGTCCGAAAATGGGACGCCCTATCCCGATTCCGGACATTTTCTCATCGGATCAAGCGTCGTCATGACCGCCTAACTCGTTGTCCCACAACGAGATACACCTATCCGCGCCAGTGGCACGCTTGTTCCCTTAGAACGGCACGGATTAGTGGCTGTTCAAACAATATGACAGAGCAAAGAATCTAAGTGGACATTCCGCGTGAACGTGCGCCTGACAAGCGGCGCTACATATATGGCGGAGTCGGATTGGTCGCGATCATCGCGGTGGTCATCGGTGTCGCAAGCCTCAAGCCTGCGGCGCCGAGCATCGACAGGTCGTCAGTCGTGATCGATTCGGTCCGTCGCGGCGACATGGTGATCGATGTCCGCGGGCCCGGCTCTCTCGTGCCTGAACAGATTCGCTGGGTATCGGCGATAACCGCGGGCCGTGTGGATCGCATCGATGTGCGCCCCGGCGCGACGGTCACCGATACGACTACGCTGCTCGAGCTGAGCAATCCCGACGTGCAGCTCGAAGCGCTGAGCGCGCAACAGCAGTTGAATGCCGCCGAGGCTGCGCTCGTCACGCTCCGGATCAGCCTGTCGACGCAGAAGCTCGCGCAGGAGGGAGTCGTCGCGACGACGACGTCAGACTACAACGACGCGATGCGAAACGCGACTGCATTCGATGAACTGGAGAAGAAAGGATTTCTCGCAAAGGGTCTTCTCGCACCGATGGATGTCAGCAAGGCGAAGGACAAGGCCGTCGAGCTCAAGGCGAGGATGGCGATCGAGACGCAGCGGCTCGATGTGATGTCGCAGTCGATTGCGCAGCAGATCGAGCTCCAGAAATCACAGGTGGACAAGTTGCGTGACATAGCGCAGTTCCAGCAGAGTCGCATAGCGTCGATGCAGGTTCGCGCCGGTGCTGCCGGCCAGGTGACCGAGTTGTCGCTCGAGCCCGGTCAGTACGTGTTGCCGGGCACCAATCTCGCGAAGGTCGCGCAGCCTGGCCGATTGAAGGCGGTGTTGCACATTCCCGAGACGCAGGCGAAGGACATCCAGATCGGCCAGCTCGCGTCGATCGATACGCGCAATGGAATCATTCCGGGTCATGTCATACGCATCGATCCGGGTGCGGTGAATGGAACAGTCGAGGTGGACGTCGGGCTGGATGGGGCGCTGCCGAAAGGCGCGCGGCCGGATCTCAGCGTCGATGGCACGATCGAGCTGGATCGCCTGAAAAACGTTCTCTACGTCGGCCGGCCGGCGTACGGCGAGCCTGAGAGCACGGTTGGCCTGTTCAAGGTGACAAACGGTGGCAAGGAAGCTCAGCGGGTAAACGTGAAACTGGGACGCGCTTCGGTCAACATGGTCGAGATCGTTCAGGGATTGAATGCAGGCGACAAGATCATCACTTCCGACATGTCCGGCTCCGATACGCAGAGCCGCGTGAGGCTGCAATGACGTCACAACCGGTAAGCGGCGATCATCAGGACCGGCTGCTCGAATCCTTCCTGCGCGATCTGCGTTACGCCGGACGGCGGCTGCGCAACAACTGGGGTTTCACTGCGCTCGCGGTGCTCACGCTTGCGCTCGGCATCGGCGCCACGACGGCGGTATTCAGCGTCGTCAACGGCGTGTTGCTGAGGCCCTTGCCGTATCCCGAATCGGACCGGATAGCAACGCTCGCCGAGCGTACAAAGTCCGGTGGTAGCATGCGCGTCGCGAATCCCAACTTTGCCGATATACGAGATCAGAGTCGAAGCTTCAGCAGAATTGCGTTTTACGGCGATTGGCAAACCACAGTGGTGGGCGGAAGCGAACCAGTGCTGGCCGGAGTCGCTCACGTCTCGACGGATTTCATTCCGGTAATGCGCGTGAGCCCGATAATGGGTCGTTCCTTCACGCGCGAGGAAACATCGCAGGGCGGGCCAGCAGCAGCGCTGGTGAGTTCCGATTACTGGCGCGATCATCTGGGCAGCGCGACCAACCTCGATGGTCACACGCTCAAAATTGAAGGTGCCAGTTACCAGATCGTTGGTGTAATGCCCAGGGGATTTCACTTCCCGGATGCCACCGAAGTGTGGATTCCGGACGCGCTGGATCTGGGGCCAACGAGAACGGCTCACAACCTTCAGGTCGTCGCACGACTTCGGGATGGCGTGACAGTCTCGCAGGCGCAGAGCGACCTCGATCTCATCTACAAGCGTCTCAAGAGTACGTATGGCACGGGGATGGATGCCTACGGCTTCAGCGTCAAGACGCTGCATGACGATCTCGTCGGGTCCGTGCGGAGTCCGCTGCTGCTGTTGCTCGGCGCAGCTGCGCTCGTACTCCTCGTTGCATGCACGAACGTCGCGAGCACGCTGCTCGCCGCTGGTGCCGCGCGGCGTGGCGAGATAGCGATTCGTGCTGCGCTCGGCGCAAAGCGTGCGAGAATGCTGCGCCAGCTTACCACCGAAGGTTTGCTACTGGCGATGCTTGGCGCCATGGCCGGACTGGCGCTCGCGGCGTCCGTGCTCAAGATGATGCAGCTGCTCGCGCCGCCCGGCGCGCTTCCGCAAACCGGTGACATTGGCCTGGACGGAAGAGTGGTCACGTTCGCGCTCGCGGTTGGAATTCTTGCGGCGGTCGTGTCCAGCCTGTTTCCAGCGCTCCGCACGTCGAGTGTGAGCATCACCCAGGATCTGGTGACGCGTGGCGACGTTGGCGGTCGCGGACGGATATGGGGACTGCTCGTCGCGACCGAGGTGGCAATGGCGTTGCTGTTGCTCGTTGGTTGCGGGTTGCTCGTCCGCAGCTTCGCCAAGGTGGCGAGCATCGATCCTGGATTTCACACCGATCACGTGCTCACCGCGGATATCGCGCTACCGGAGGCGAACTATCTGGATACGACTTCAGTCGCAACGTTCTACGATCAGATGCTTCCTCAGCTGACCCGGTTGGCCGGCGTACAGGAGGCCGGTATGACGCACCATATCCCGCTGACCGGCTCGGCTGAGAACGGTGGCTTCGAGATAGAAGGCGTCGGCAAGGCGAAGAGCTATACCGATTATGGAATCGCAACCAGCGGGTATTTCCGGGCATTGAAGATCCCACTCAAGAGCGGCCGACTGTTCGACGACAGGGACCGAGCCGGCGCTCAGGATGTGGCGGTGGTGAACGAGACGTTCGCGAAGGAGTTCTTCCCGGGCGTGAATCCAGTGGGAAGGCGCGTTCGCAATCTGGCCAACGACGACTGGATCTATGGTGCAGATCGTTGGGTCACCATCGTCGGAGTCGTCGGTGACATTCACGAAGAGAGCCTGACAGCGCCGGCGACACCGGCCATCTTCGTAAATCCGCTTCAGCGTCCGTTCAAGGCGCGATACGCTTCGCTCGTGGTGCGGAGCACCGTCCCGCCGGAATCGCTCGTGCCGGCGATGCGCGCCATCCTCAAGCAACGTGGCGTCCCAGCGACGTTCCTGACCATGGATGCGCGCATGTCGGGCTCGGTCGCAGGACGCAAATTCAGCACGTCGGTGCTCAGCTTCTTTGCTGTAGTCGCGCTGGTGCTCGCGGCAATCGGCATATACGGCGTGGTATCGTACCAGGTCGTGCAGCGTACGCGTGAGATGGGCATCCGCATGGCGCTGGGCGCGCAACCAGCGCAGGTGCGAGGATTGATCGTGCGCAATTCGATGCGAGTCGTGGCGCTCGGTCTCATTGCAGGGGTGCTGGTAACGCCGTTGCTGACCCACGCATTGCAGACTCTGTTGTTCGGAATCAGCGCAACGGATCCCGGTACATTCGCGATCGTGTTGCTGATCTTCGCGGCCGTCGCGGTGCTGGCGAGCCTGATACCGGCCCATCGTGCGACGCGGATAGATCCGGTACTGGCACTGAGAAGTGAATGAGTCATAACTATCCACGACCTGAGAGCACCATGACAGACAAGACCACCGCGGCTGCAACGTCACCTTCCGCGACTACCAACGCTCAATCGACCCAGTCGCTGATCAAGCTCGATGGGGTGACCAAGGTCTACTACACCGACGAGCTCGAGACGCACGCCCTCTCCGGCATTCAGCTCGACATTCTGGAAGGCGAATACGTGGCGATCGCCGGCCCGTCCGGTGGCGGCAAGACGACGCTGCTATCGATACTCGGCCTGCTCGATTCGCCCACCCAGGGCGTGTATCTGCTCGGCGGCCAGCCGGTCGAATCGTTAAGCCGATCGCAGCGCGCCGACGTTCGCAATCAACGGATAGGGTTCATCTTCCAGGCGTTCAATCTGATCGGAGACCTCACCGTCTACGAGAACGTGGAGCTGCCACTCACGTATCGCGGAATGCCGTCCGACGAACGCAGGCAGCGCGTTAACGCGGCGCTCGAGCGAGTCGGGATGTCGCATCGCACCAATCACTATCCGGCGCAGCTGTCAGGTGGTCAGCAACAACGCGTCGCTGTTGCACGCGCAGTGTCGGGCGATCCGCTCATTCTTCTCGCCGACGAGCCGACGGGAAACCTCGACTCGGCGAATGGCGAAGCGATCATGGAATTGCTTGCGGAGCTGCACGGCAACGGATCCACGATCTGCATGGTTACCCACGATCCACGCTTCGCGAGACATGCTGACAGGTCGGTGCATCTGTTCGATGGGCGTATTGTTGAGGAGGAGCGCGGCGAGCGCGCAGCAACCGACCAGCGAGAGCTGCGCGAAAGCGGTTTCGGCGTCTCGTAATGAGCGCGCTGCTGCAGGATATTCGCTACGCCCTCCGATCCATACCGCGGAGTATCGGCTTCACGGTCGCTGCAGTTCTAACGTTGGCACTTGGAATCGGAGCGAATACGGCAATTTTCAGTGTCGTCAATTCCGTCCTTCTCCGTCAACTGCCATTCGTCGATCCCGGCCAGCTGGTAAGCGTATGGCCCACGGGCGGCGCAACGCGGGGAATGTTCGCGGCGATTGCGAAACGGAGTCGCAGTTACGAGCAGGTCGGGGCGTACAGTCAGGGTGGCGCGCTCACGTTAACAGGCATCGGTGAGCCAGAGCGCATTGAGAGTTCAGCCACGTCGCCGAATCTTCTCTCCGTGCTCGGTGTGGCGCCGGCGTTGGGAACGGCTTTCGCGCCCACCGCGGATCAGCCGGGTAACGCCGCCGTCGTCATCTTGAGCGACGGTCTCTGGCGAAGCCGCTTCGGCGCCGATGCAAACATTATCGGTCGCGTGGTGACGCTGGATGGAGTTTCGCGGACCGTTGTCGGCGTGATGCCATCCAGTTTCCACTTCCCGACGCGCACCACGCAAGTCTGGACTCCGATTGTGATGGATACACGTAACATCAATGCATTCTGGGGATCCGGTGGATTCTGGATGATCGGGCGGATGCGAGCTGGCGTTACAGTCACTCGGGCCCAGGCGGAACTTCGCACCATCTTGCCACGGGTGCGACATGACAATCCTGTATGGGATCCAGGTCCAAGATTTGGCAGTGCCGCGACGATCGTCCCGCTGCAAGTGCAGATTGCCAGCAACATGCGTCCTACGCTGCTGGTCCTGCTGGCGGCCGTTGCCGTAGTGCTGCTCATTGCATGTGCGAATGTGGCCAATCTGTTGCTCGCCCGCAGTGCATCGCAGAGCCGAGCATTAGCGATTCGAACGGCGCTTGGCGCGCGCAGGCGGCGCCTTATTCAACAGTTGCTGACTGAAAGCGTGCTTCTTGCCGCAATCGGCGCGGCCGCCGGTTTTGCGATTGCATATGCGGTGGTGTCGCCACTTGCGCGCGGCTTGCTGGCCGATACTCCCCAGCTAGGCGACGTGGGGGTAGATTGGCGCGTGCTCGGATTCACGGGTATAGTGGCCGTAGTAACCGGAATCATTACAGGGCTATCTCCCGCGTTGCGCGCGTCCGACGCCAATCTACCGTCACTGCTTAACAACGCAGGCCGCAGCGCGAGCACCAGCGCCGGTCATCGCAGAGTCTCCGATGCACTCGTGACGCTGGAAGTCGCGCTCGCGGTCATGCTCGTGATTGGCGCCGGCCTTCTGATTCGGAGCTTCTGGGAGTTGCGCAAGGTTGATCTGGGTTTCAATCCGCACGGAGTTACGTCTGCAAGGATTGACTTGCCCCAGCGCACGTTCGCGGAAATGGGAGGTACGCGGGTCTTCTATACCGATCTGCTCCAACGCGTGACTGCGCTTCCGCAGGTGACCAGCGCCGCCGCCGTTACTGAGGTTCCGCTCAGCCACTCCTCGGGAATGGCATTTCGGGTTCAGGGTCAGATCGAGGACATGCACAGCGCACTCCCGTATGCAGGCGGCTATCACGCAATAACTCCTGGCTACTTGCGAACAATGGGTATTCCGCTCCTGCGAGGCCGTTCATTCACGGATGCTGATCGGGAAGGTGCGCCGGATGTCGTTCTTGTGAACGAGGCGTTCGCACGTCGATACTGGCCCAATCAGGATCCCGTCGGCCGGAAGATCGGGTACCCGTGGCCGAGTGATTGGATGACGATCGTCGGGGTGGTTGGAAGCGTTGCGGATGGCGGCATTGGCGCGCCGGATACGACGATGACAATGTACCGGCCCTTTTTGCAGGCGCCATCGGTGACCATGACGGTCGTTGCAAAGAGCGATGCACCGATGGCTGCGATAGTCACAGGTATCAGGCAAGCCGTGGCAAACATCGATAAGACAGTCCCTGTGAGCAAGGTGCAAACGATGGACGACGTCGTGGCCGAGGCGGAGTCCAAGCCACGCTTCACGATGGTCCTTCTTTCGACATTCGCTGCCGTTGCGCTCTTGCTGGGTGCGATCGGCATCTATGGAGTAGTCAGCTACTCCGTTACGCAGCGCAACAGGGAGATCGGAATACGTATGGCACTCGGCGCTAAGCGCGACGACGTACTGAATCTCGTGTTACGGCGCGGCGCGGTACTTGCCTCGATAGGCGCGCTCACTGGAGTGATCCTGTCCTTCATTGCGATGCGCACGTTGGCGAGCCTGTTGTTCGGAGTGAAGGCCGCCGACCCAGTCTCGTTTGTGATCGCGCCAGTCCTGCTTGTCGGCGTCGCCGTGCTAGCCAGTTACGTCCCGGCGCGTCGTGCGGCGTCGGTGGATCCAGTCGCAGTGCTACATGCAGAATAGAGCCAGCTACATGCGAAGATGTCGGCTGCACAACGTCACGCCGTGGTGCCTTTTCGCTCTATGCGCCGTTACGCTCATGCTGTGCTCCGCGGCTCACGCGCAGGCGACTAGCCGTACCGCGCCACCAGATGCATCGTCGGCAACTCTGACCATGGATCAGGCCGTAAGCCTCGCCCATCAAAACAATCCTGACTTTCTTGCCGCACGTAACAACCGTCGGAACGCGTCCGTGGAATTGCGATCCGCGTATGGCGCGCTGCTTCCCCAACTCAGCGCCTCGCTATCCGGCCAGTATCAGCAGGGCGGCCAGCAGTTCTTCAACGGCGTGTCGTTGAGCTCCAACAGCGACGTGATGCAATCACAGTATCAGATTGGCCTCAACTACAGAATCAACGCCGCCACGTTCATCACCCCGAGAGTACAGCGTGCGAACAGTGCGGCTGTGAACGCTGACGTAGCCGGGGCATCGGAAAGCCTCACGGCAGTCGTCAAGCAGGATTACCTGACCGCGCTCCAGAGCCTGGCTCAGGCCGAATTGCAGGATTCGCTCGTGGCAAACGCCAAGGCGCAGTTGGAATTGGCTCAGGCGCGATCCCAGGTTGGCACTGGAACGCTACTCGACGTACGGCGCGCCGAGGTTGCATTGAGTCAGCAACAGGTAGCGCTGCTCAATGCACGCAACCAGAACGAAATCGACAAGCTGCGGCTGTTCCAGCAGATGGGTGTGATGCAACCAGTGAGCGTTCAGCTCGTCAGCAATTTAAGGGTCGGCGATCCCCTACCAGCGCTGGACACTATTCTCGCGCTCGCGCATCGCCAGAATCCAGGCGTAGTCGCGCTGAGAGCCCGTGAGCATGTGGCGGATCTCACCGTCGATCGCGAGAAGACGGAGTATACGCCGACGCTGACACTGAGCACCGGGATCGGCGGTTATACATATCAGTATCGCGATCCCAACTTCCTCGTGAATCAGGCGCAGGCGAGCACCGCCAGTGCAAGATCCAGCTGCATCGCAACTCAGGAGGTACGCCAGGCCGTCGGACTTCCCAACACGCTTCCTTTGTGCAGCGCGATTCAGTTCACCGATGCACAGGCCGCGCAGCTGCGAGCGCAGAATGCCCAGTTCCCATTCTCGTTCACCCGCGCTCCCGCGAGCGTAACCGCACAATTGTCGCTTCCGATCTTCGACGGCTTTGCACGCGAGCAGCGTCTTCAGGAGTCACAGGTCGCGCGCGAGAACGCCCGCTACAAGGTCAAGTCGAGCGAGCTTGCGCTGAATGCCGACATAACGGCCGCGTATCTGTCGCTCCAGACCGCGCAACAGACCGTCGCCCTTCAGGAGGCAAACGCCGCCAAAGCACGCCAGGAGCTCGACTTCGTGCAGAACGAATACGCCGTCGGCCTCGCGACATTCATCGATCTATCGACATCGCGAACTGCTTACGCACAGGCGGAGACAGACCATATCAACGCCATCTACAGCTATCATAAGGCGTTCGCGGTCCTGGAGAGCGCAGTGGGACGGCCATTGCGGTGATGGCGCCATACCCGCCGCGGGTGGCTTGACTTATTACCTAATTATAGATAATCTTAAATCAAATAATTGGATATAAGATAATCTGTAACTGGATATCACTAATCATTGTATCTTGGCGCGCCGTTAGTCATACCTTCCATCATGGCCAGTCTGCCCAAAATGCCTACGTCGAGGGATAAGCTTTCGGCGGCTCGCACTGCCACGATCAACCCGTTCGAGTATGGGCGGGAATTGGAGCCGGACGAACTCGCGGACAGGGTCGAGATAGTCGCCAAGGTGGCCGACACGATGCTGCATGGCAGAAAGCTGTTCCTTATCGGGCCACGGC
This sequence comes from Gemmatimonadota bacterium, assembly GCA_027307165.1. GTDB lineage: Bacteria > Gemmatimonadota > Gemmatimonadetes > Gemmatimonadales > Gemmatimonadaceae > Fen-1247. The sequence goes on from DAHUXM010000027.1 coordinate 178,498, forward strand.
GATTTGGCAAAACGTCGGTAATTCGTGCGGCTGAACTAAAGGCGATTTCGGACGGTGCGTGCGTGCTGCGTTATGATGCGAGTGCGTTTCCGACAATTACGGATCTCGCCGCACGATTGGCGGCCGATGCTGCAACCGCATTCGCAGGGTCGCTAGCTGGTGCAGCAGACCGCATCGTCAAAACAGCCACGGAGATGTTCGGACGTCTTCAGCCCAGCGTGACGATTCGGCCAGACGGATCTGTCAGCATCACACTTGGGATGGATATCACGACTGGCGTGTCAGCCAGAGTCGTCCCGCTACTTTCCGACGTCCTGGACGGTGTCGAGCGGGGAGCGAAGAAACTGGGACGTCCCGTGGCCGTAGTGCTGGACGAATTCCAGGATGTGGTAGAGCGTGGTGGTGTCGAAGCGGAAGCACAGATCCGGGCGGCGGTGCAACGCCACAAGAACGTAGGTTACGTCTTCGCCGGATCGAAAACACGACTCATGATCGATATGACGTCGGCAGGGCGTCCGTTCTATAATCTTGGCGATCGCGAATTCCTCGGGCCTGTACCCAGGGCTGATCTCGCGCGAACACTCGGCGCCGGCTTCGATCGCGGCACCATACCCGTCGAGGAAGGTGCTCTGGATGAGATCATGAATCTTGCTGAAGATGTGCCCTACACCGTTCAACTGTTGGCGCGTGCGTGCTGGGATACGTGTCGTGCGAGTGTCTCGATCGGTAGCACACCCGCGACGCTGACGCGCAAGCTTGTCGATAATGTTCACAAGCGAGTTGTGCGGGAGCAAGATCCGTACTTCTCGAGTGCGTGGGAATCTCTCACCCCGCCTCAACGAACTGCGCTCGTCGCTCTGCTGCAGAACAACGGCGAACGCCTGACATCAAGCGCTGTCGCTCGGCAATATCGCACGAGTGTCTCTACGTTGCAGAGCGCCTTCGATGCACTGAGAAGCCGCGGAGTCGTCCGCGATGACTCGGTCGACGGAGTGACACGACTGCGAGTTGACGATCCCATGTTTGGCGCGTGGATCTCACGGTTTGTCGGCAAGTAACGAGATGTCGACTACCTGATGCCCACCATCCTCGTAGCTGACGACCAGCCGGACATCATCGAGGCCCTGCGCCTCCTGCTCAAGGGCGCCGGCTACAGCATCGAGACCGCGCGCTCCGTTGCCGGCATCATTGCGGCCGTCGAGAGCAAGCCGCTCGACGTGGTTCTCATGGATCTCAACTACACGCGCGATACGACATCCGGGCGCGAAGGGCTGAGTGTGCTCGCCCGCATTAAGGAAATCGACGACTCGCTCCCCATCATCGTCATGACCGCGTGGGGAAGTGTCAACGGCGCGGTCGACGCGATTCGTCACGGTGCCTCCGACTACATCGAGAAGCCGTGGGACAACACGCGTCTCCTCACCACGATCAACACCCAGCTCGAGCTCGGCAACGCCGTTCGCGCGGGACGTCAGCTCGAGCGCGAGAACCGCGCGCTCAAGCGGACCGGCATGCCGGAACTGATCGCCACGTCACCACGCATGCGGCCGATTCTCGATCTCATGGAGCGCGTTGCTCCGTCGGACGCGAACGTGCTGATAACGGGCGAGCACGGAACGGGAAAGGAAGTGGTCGCACGCTGGCTGCACGCCGCATCACCACGCGCGCGCTCCGCATTCGTCGCCGTCAACATGGGCGGGCTGTCCGACGGAGTCTTCGAGAGCGAGCTGTTCGGTCACGTCAAGGGATCGTTCACGGACGCGAGAGCCGATCGCGCCGGACGCTTCGAGCTTGCCGACGGCGGCACGTTGTTCCTCGACGAAGTGGCAAACGTCCCGCTCAATCTTCAGTCCAAGTTGTTGCGCGTGCTGCAGACGCGCGAAGTGGAGCGCGTCGGATCGTCGCGCCCGAAAGTCGTCGACGTGCGGGTGCTTTCGGCGACGAACGTCGACCCGCACAAGGAAGTGTCGGCGGGTCGCTTTCGTGAAGATCTGCTCTTTCGTCTCAATACCATCGAGCTCAAGCTGCCGCCGCTGCGCGAGCGACGTGAAGATATCCCGGCGCTCGCAGCGCACTTTCTGAAACGCCAGTCCACGCGTTACAGCAAACAGCTCGCGGGCTTCGATCCGGCAGCGATGCAGGCCCTCATGGATCATCTCTGGCCCGGTAACATAAGAGAGCTGGAACATACCATCGAGCGCGCAGTCCTTCTCGCGAATGGCGACGTCGTGCGCACGGCCGATCTTGCATTGAACGAACGCGGCTCAGGTAGTGCACAACCACTCGAAGAGCTGACGCTGAGCGAAGCCGAGCGCACGCTCATAGAGAAGGCACTGGCCCGCTTCGATGGGAACGTGAGCCACGCGGCCAGGGCGCTGGGCATCAGCCGCAGTGCGCTTTACCGGCGCATGTCGGCCCATGGCCTCTGACGACAGGCTGATCGGATCTGAACGCGGCGCCGTGCATTTCGAGCGGCGCGTCCTGTTGCTCGCAATCGCCGTCGCAGTACCTGGCATGTCGCTCGCGCTCGTGCTGCTCTGGACGAGCGGCTACTCGCTCGGCGCACGCGTCATACTCACCCTGGTGACCGCGCTCGTCTCGCTCGCGATTGCTGCTGCGCTCCGCGCGTACGTGATTCATCCGCTTCGAACCGTGTCCAACCTCGCGGCCGCTCTGCGTGAAGGTGACTTCTCCGTGCGCGCACGCGGCGAGAGCACCAGCGACGCACTCGGGCTCGCGCTGCTCGAGTTCAACAGACTCGGTGCGATACTTCGCACTCAGCGGCTCACCGCGCTGGACGCATCTGCCCTTGCACGAACGGTGATGCGCGAGATCAACGTCGCGGTCTTCGTGTTTGATGACGAGGACATCCTGCGCCTCGTAAACCGCGCTGGTGAGCGACTCATCCACTTGCCCTCCGAGCGCGCCATCGGCCGCTCCGCGACTGCACTCGGACTCGCCGACTGTCTCGTTGGTGATCCCGACAGAGCGTTCGAAGCCGAGTTCGTTCCGGGTGAGAATCGGTGGCAACTGCGCAGGACGACTTTTCGGCAGGGCGGGCTCCCGCACCGGCTCGTGGTTCTGGCCGATCTGAGCCGCGCACTGCGCGACGAAGAGCGCAGTGCATGGCAACGATTGCTGCGCGTGCTCGGTCACGAGATCAACAACTCGCTCGCCCCGATTCAGTCGCTCTCCGCAACACTTCGCGAGCACGTCAGGCGAACCCCGCGCGCGAACGATTGGGAAGAGGATCTCGATCGCGGTCTGGAAGTGATTGGGGGCAGATCGGCGGCGCTCGCGCGCTTCATGGCGTCGTACACGCTGCTTGCGCGAATGCCGGCGCCGACGCGAGCGCCGGTCGACGTCGCTGCATGGATTGGCCGCATGGTCCAGATGGAAACCCGCGTTCGCATCGACGTCGAGGCCGGTCCACAGCTCACGATAGCCGCCGATGCGGATCAGCTGGATCAGATGCTCATCAACCTCATCCGCAACGCAGCCGATGCGTCGCTCGAGACCGGCGGCGGGGTGACTGTCGCCTGGAGCGTCGATGCTCCGTTCGTCGAGATATCGATACGCGATGAAGGATTCGGCCTCCCGGAGACCGCCAATCTCTTCGTCCCGTTCTTTACGACAAAGCCGGGCGGATCCGGAATAGGGCTGGTCCTGAGCCGCCAGATCGCCGAGGCGCATGGTGGCAGCCTTGCACTGATCGACGGGCAGGGCTGCGAAGCGCGGGTGCGCCTTCCGATCGCTCCTCTCTTATAGAGGTAGACAAGTATGGAACGGACGTTCGAACGACAACCGAAAATCGCTCGAGCTCCGTGTCGATTCCAGCGCGCCTCGATCGACGTGTATTTAGAGCAGACAAACGAACAACAGGAGACCGGGGCAATGCGATTCATGATCATCGTAAAGGCGACCAGCGACTCCGAAGCCGGCGTCATGCCGAACCGTGAGATGCTGGCAAGGATGGGTGCGTTCAACGAAGAGCTCGTGAAAGCCGGGGTAATGCTGGCAGGGGACGGGCTCCTCTCCAGCGCGAAGGGCGCCCGCGTGAAGTTCGCGAACGGCAAGACTACGATCATCGACGGGCCATTCACCGAGACCAAGGAGCTGGTTGCAGGCTTCTGGATCTGGCAGGTGAAGTCGAGGGATGAAGCGATAGCGTGGCTCCGGCGAGCGCCGTTCGAGGACGCCGAGGTCGAGATCCGACAGGTGGCCGAAGCCGAGGATTTCGGTGATGAATTCACCGCTGATCTGAGAGAACAGGAAGACCAGCTCCGGGCACAGATCGCACGCGGATAGGAGCGTTGAGCAATCCGTCATTCCCGCGAAAGCGGGAATCCATCTGTTGCCGACCCATTCCAGCCATCGTCACGCTCGAAGATCGATAACATGGATTCCCGCTTTCGCGGGAATGACGAGCTCTCGGGGACGACGCTTCCCGACTTGAACAACGGGTCGCGCACGCCCTGATTTGTATGTGTGACGGAATCCGCTACGCATCGCGCAATCGACGCAGTCGGGAGAATCGAATCGGCTAGACTCATCGCCGGCCTGACGCGCATGGTACGCGACGTCGGCCTCGCGGAGGACCTCGCTCAGGATGCGCTCGTCGCCGCGCTCGACCAGTGGCCTGCCTCGGGAGTTCCTGACAATCCGGGCGCATGGCTCATGGCGACAGCAAAACGCCGCGCCATCGACACCATGCGTCATGGCAAGGTCGTCGAGCGGAAGCAGGATGAGGTCGGGCACGAGATCAGGACGCAGCACGATGCGGCCGCTGTCGATCTCGACGCGACCATCGATGACGATGTCGGTGATGATCTGCTTCGTCTCATCTTCATCGCCTGCCATCCAGTCCTTTCACCCGAAGCGCGCGTTGCGCTCACTCTGCGTCTTCTCGGCGGTCTCGCCACCGACGAGATAGCGCGCGCCTTTCTTGGCGCAGAGCCGACAATCGCGCAGCGGATCGTTCGCGCCAAGCGGACACTTCGCGATGCCGGAGTGCCGTTCGAGCTCCCGCGTGGACAGGCGCGCACCGCGCGGCTTGCGTCGGTGCTCGAGGTCATCTACCTCATCTTCAACGAAGGCTACTCCGCGACCGCTGGAGATGACTGGATGCGGCCAGCGCTATGCGAGGATGCGCTGAGGCTTGGTCGCGTGCTGGCAGAGCTTGCGCCGGAAGAGCCCGAGGTTCACGGACTGGTCGCCTTGATGGAGATCCAGGCCTCGCGCGCACACGCACGCGTCGATCAGCATGGCGATCCCGTGCTTCTTCTGGAACAGAATCGTGCGCGCTGGGATCAACTTCTCATACGTCGCGGACTCGCCGCTCTCGAGCGCGCCGAGCGACTCGGCAATCCGGGGTCGTATACGTTGCAGGCCGCGATCGCAGCGTGTCACGCGCGCGCACGAACAGCTGAAGAGACGGACTGGAATCGCATCGCGTCGCTGTATGCGGCGCTGGTGCAACTCGTTCCGTCTCCAGTGATCGAGCTCAATCGCGCAGTCGCAGTATCGATGGCGTCCGGCCCCGCCGCAGGTCTGGAAGTAGTTGACACGCTCATGTCGGAGCCGTCACTAGGGAACTATCACCTGTTACCAGCGGTGCGGGGCGACTTGCTCGCCAAGCTTGGCCGCCGCGACGAAGCGAGATCCGAATTCGAGCGCGCCGCTTCGCTCACGCGCAACATACGAGAGCGCAATCTGCTCGACGCTCGCGCAGCGGCGATGACGACCTGTGACACGGCGTCCATCGGTGCTATTTCCCGCCAGCCAGCGCGTGCGTCAGCCGATACAGAAACTCCTGACCATCGTAGTACGACTTGATCCACATCCGCTCGTCTCTCCCGTGAGCGTGCGAGTCACCGTTGCTGAGAATGCCACTTACACCATAAGTGGGAATTCCGGCCGCACGAAGGAATCGACCGTCGGTCGCACCGGTCGACATCACCGGAACCACGAGCACATTTGAGCCGAACAGGTCGTGAGTGATCTTCGTCACGGCGTTCATCAGCTCCGGCGTCAGAGGACTCGGCGCAGCCCTGGACTTCGGCAGCGGAAACAGCGGCGTGATCTTGACGCCGGTGTCGCCGATGACTCGGGCGAGCGTCGCCTGGACCGCCTGGGGATCCTGCGTCGGGACGATGCGGCAATTCACATTTGCAGTGGCAGTCTGTGGGAGTGCGTTGTATGCATGCCCACCCGCGAGCCTCGTCGCGACACAGGTGGTGCGCAACATCGAGTTATAGCGTGGATCTGCGGAGAGTGTCGCTGCTGCCGCACGATTGTTTGGATTCGCAACTATTGCACGCATTGCCGCACCAGCCGCTGAAGTGTCCGACGCGCCCGTCTGACTCAGGTATGCGCGCGACACCTCGTTCAGCTCGACGGGAAACTGGAAGTGCTCGAGTTTGAGAAGCGCGTGCGCCAGCTCGTAGATCGCGTTGTCCCGACGCGGCACTGAGGAATGGCCGCCGCTGTTGGTCGTCGAAACCGTGAAGTGGACCGAGACCTTCTCGGCTGCCTGAACGTTGTTGGAGAATGGCTTGCCGTTGCGAATGGACCCGCCGCCACCCTCGTTTATCGCATAGGCGGCGTCGATCAGATCCTTGTGGTTCGCGACCAGCCATTCGACGCCGTTCGCGTCGCCGCTTTCCTCGTCCGATGTGAGCGCCAGTATCACATCACGATCCGGCTTCCAACCCGTCGCCTTGTCGCGCAGAAGATTCGCGACGAAGATCGATGCCATCGCCTTGTCGTCACTGCTGCCACGGCCGTAGTAGTAGCCGTCCTTCTCGGTGAGAACGAACGGATCCATGCTCCAGTCCGAGCGCAGTGCCGCAACGACGTCCAGATGTGCCAGCAGGAGCAGGGGTTTCTTGTCGTGCCCGGTTCCGCGATAACGCACGACGAGATTGGCTTTTGTCGGATGCCCGTCCGGCGTCAGGATCTGGACATCGGCCGCGGGAAAGCCGGCAGCGCGAAAGCGAGCTGCCATCGCGTCGACGGCCGTCGTCACCGAGCCGACGCTGTCTACAGTGTTGATCTCGATCAGCTGCTTGTAGATGTCGTGCGCCCGGGCCTGATTCGGCGTGAGCGGCGTCTCTTGGGCACGGACGGGGGTGGGGCACAGTCCGGCCAGCATCGCTGCAGATGCTGCCGCGGATACCATCGTCGTACGAACGAAAAGAGAGCGCATCGTGGTTTCCCTGTGTGAGCCGCGGCCGTAGCGAGAGGTGGTAATGTTGATCGTGCTGCCCGGGTTGTCAAACGACCGCCTGGCGATCGGCTCAAGAAAACACGATGCGCGGTACAGTTATCGCTTGCAGTAACCAACAGATATCGCCTGAATGGTTTCCGGTTTTGGCGCCGGGTTTCGCGCCGGCTTTCGTGCGATGCTGTCGGGACTCAGCGCTATCGAGTCGGTGGCGAATTCGACGCCACACAAGCGGCTTAGCGTGGCTATTTTTGCGGCGCCGCGCTTCACGATTGTCGCTCCCGAATCGGCGGCAACGGTAGCGAATGGCGTTCCGACGGCTATGCCACCGGTTGTGTGCGGCCCCGTGTGCGTGATGAATACTCTTCGCAGCGTGTCGTTCTGGAATGTGAGCGTCACCGTATCCTTGCCGATGCCGCGAACGACGATGATGTCCTCACTGTCGCGGCCAGCGCGCGCACTGATCGCGTACACGAACGACATCACCGGCCGTCTCCACTCGCCGACGTGCAACGGGCCGACAGCTTCCCGCCGGATGATCGAATGGTCGCCTTCCATCAGGGGGCCTTCGTCCGCCGACTTCGCTGCCGGGCCCGTGTCCGTTGTGCGCTGTGCAACGGTTTGCCCGGAGGGGGTGGATGACGCGTCTTTGGTGACGTCCTTCGCCCCGCCGCCGCACGCCACAAATCCGGACACGGCCGTCGCCGCGATACCTATCGCCCGGACTCTGGCGTGCAAGACTGCGCGCATTATTTCGGTCACACGCGCTCGCGCGCCTTCTGTGCACGCTCGGCGCCATACTGGCGTCCGTAATTCGACGACGCCCAGATGACCAACAGGACTGCGCCGACCACTATGTAGTAACCCCTTGCGACTCCGTTCCAGTTGACGATCCATGGCAGGACTATAAGCACGATTCCGACCACCAGCTCTATCATGCCATGATTTCGGAGCGATAGCGGCTTGTGTCCGGTGTCGGGGAATTTCGTCGATAGCGTGACGATGAGATGGATTGCCGCCAGAACGTACGACACGATCGCCGGAGGCCCGCTCATGCCGAGCAGGATGGGAGCCGCGATCAGGCCGATCACGGAAACCATGTCGAGGGAGCGGTGCACGGACGCCGGTATGAGTTTCATCTGAGATCCTGATGGAGACGCCTCCAACATACCAAATCTGCGCCGAACTGGCGCGGCCGACCGCCGTACCGGCTTGTGGCGGCTCACGCCGGCAGGCACGTTATGGCATGTCAAAATCCTTCGACCTGCGTGCCGCAGCGCATCAGGCAATGCTGGACAACGGCTTCATCCCCGACGTGCCCGCTCAGGTTACGGCCGAGGTTGCCGCCGCGATCGAGCCGAACGGCGCGGTGGCGGCCGGTGTGTTCGACCTTCGAGATCTCCCCTGGTCCTCGATCGACAACGATAATTCCAGAGATCTCGACCAGCTCGAGATCGCGGAAAAACTTCCTGATGGAACGGTGCGCGTCCGCGTCGCCATCGCCGACGTAGATACCACCGTGCCGAAGGACTCGGCTACCGATCGCTTTGCGAGCGCAAACTCGACATCGGTGTACACCGGAATCATCACCTACCCGATGCTCCCGGACCGATTGTCGACCAATCTCACCTCGCTCGGTCAGGACGACGATCGCATGTCGGTGGTAATCGAATTCGTCGTTGCTGCGGATGGAAGCATCGTGTCGCACAACGTGTACATGGCGCGCGTCTTCAATCACGCAAAGCTCGCTTACAACAACGTCGGCGCGTGGCTCGACGGCAGCGCGAGCCTGCCGGCCAGCGGCACGCCTGTAATTCAGGATCAACTCCGCCTTCAGGATAGCGTTGCACAGACACTCCGAGCGGTTCGCGCCCGCAATGGCGCGCTGGATCTCGAGACGATAGAAGCGGAGCCCGTGGTGCATCCGGACAATTCGGTGGACGTCGAGCTGGTGCAGAAGAGTCGCGCCGGCCGCCTGATCGAGGATTTCATGATCGCTGCCAACGTGGCGATGGCGCGATTTCTGGACGAGCACAATTCTCCCACGATTCGACGCATCGTGCGATCGCCGGAACGGTGGAATCGGATAGTCGCGCTCGCCGCCAAGCTTGGAACGACGCTTCCGGGCCAGCCGGATTCCCTGGCACTGTCCGAGTTCCTCGTCGCGCGACGGAATGCCGATCCGGACCACTTCGCCGATCTGTCGCTCACAGTCGTCAAGCTGATCGGCCCCGGTGAGTACGCCGCACATGTGCCGGGCGAGACCGACGTCGGTCATTTCGGGCTCGCAACCAATGACTACACCCACTCGACAGCGCCCAACCGCCGCTTCGCTGATCTCGTTACGCAACGACTTCTAAAGGCCGCGCTGGCGGGGAAGCCGTCGCCGTACACACGCGATGAGCTCGCGGCGGTCGCCGCACACTGCACCGAGCGCGAGGACAGCGCGCGCAAGGTCGAGCGTCAGGTGCGCAAGTCAGCTGCCGCTGTATCGATGTCGTCTCACGTAGGCGAGGACTTCGATGCGATAGTAACAGGCGTCAATCCGAACGGGACCTTCGTCCGCCTGATCCACCCACCGGTCGAAGGACGAGTCATGCGCGGTGAGGCCAACCTGGACGTTGGAGACCGGATACGGGTCCGGCTCCTGTCCACCGATCCTACCCGCGGCTTCATCGACTTTTCCGCGGAATCCCGTAACGGCGCCGCTCACTGATCGCGTCGCTCTGGTCACCCGGCCGACCCGGAGTTACGATATCCGGACAATCCTCCGACCTCCGAACAACTCAGCGATGCCAAACAGACGCATCTCGGCCATGGCCATGCACATTGCGAGCGCACGCTTCGCATCCACGCTCGCGCTTACCATAATTGCGATTGGAATCGGTGCGCCCTCACTCCGCGCACAAGCGACGACCGCCAGCTCTGCGGTACCGATTCCGCCAGTACTCAAGGTCTTCGATCCATCGTTTATCGATACGACCGCCCATGCGTGCCGCGACTTTTTCGCGTTCGCCAACGGCGCGTGGCTCAAGCGCGATACGATTCCAGCGGCATTTTCGACGTCGGGTGTCGGCAAGGACATGACCGACGCGAACGAGCTGGTAGTGCGCTCGGTTCTGGACGAGGCGATGGCATCGCGCCACAGCGAGCCGCCGAACAGCACTCGCGCCAAGCTCGGCACTTTCTACGCAACGTGCATGGACTCGACACTCGCCGAAAAACAGGGCGTGAGCCCGATCCGCGCGCAGCTCGACGGCATCTCCGCGATCAAAACGCGCAGCGAGCTCGTACGACAGATTGGCGCGTTGCAGAAATCAGGCGTCGGAGCGCTCTTCGAATTCGGTCCCGGTGCAGACCCGAAGGACGCGAACCACTATATAGTGTGGGTCAGCCAGGGCGGGCTCGGCATGCCGGATCGCGATTACTACACGAAACCCGATCCCGCGTCGGATTCGCTCCGCAGGAAATACGTCGCCCACCTCGAACGGTCGCTCGCGCTCGCGGGTGAATCAGCCGCTGACGCAGCGACCGACGCACAGCGTGTGATGAAGCTGGAGACGGAGCTCGCGAAAGCATCGATGACACGTGTAGCGATGCGCGATCCAAATGCGACCTATCACAAGACGGCGCTCGCGGATCTTGAGCGTACAGCGCCGGCGATCGAGTGGCCGAGCTATTTCCGGACCGTCGGACTCACCGTTCCGGTGCAGTTCGTCAACGTCGCGCAGCCGGAGTTCATTCAGAAGGCGAGCGCCCTCGTCCAGACCGCGCCAATGGAGGAATGGCGCGCGTATCTCAGGTACCATCTCATCTCCAGTGCGTCGCCATGGCTCAGCTCGCCATTCGCGAACGAGAGCTTTGCCTACTCGTCGCTCTACAGCGGCGCGAAGCAGATGCTCCCGCGCTGGAAGCGCTGCCTCCGTGCCGCCGATCGCCAGATCGGCGAGGCGCTGGGTCAGGCGTACGTCGACAGGACTTTCCCTCCAGCGGCCAAGGCCGCGGCGAAGCAGGTGATCGATGACATTCGCTCGTCGTTCCACGATCGTCTACTCGCGCTTACGTGGATGTCGGATTCCACGCGAAAGTATGCGCTCACCAAGCTCGCGAAGATGAACGAGAAGGTCGGATACCCAGACCACTGGCGCGACTATACCGCGCTGCGCGTCTCCGACGGCGCATTCGTGCACAACGTGTTCAACGCAAACGTGTTCGAGTGGAACCGCGTCATCAATCGCCCCGGAAAGGTCGTCGACAGAACCGAGTGGGGAATGACTGTGCCGACCGTCAATGCGTACTACGATCCGTCAGTGAATGAAATGGTCTTTCCCGCGGGTGCGCTGCTCCCGCAGACGTTCGACGCGAGTGGCGACATGGCTGCCAACTACGGCGCGCTCGGCGGAAGCTGGGCTGGTCACGAGCTCACGCACGGCTTCGACGATGAGGGCCGCCACTACGACGCCGACGGCAACCTGCGCGACTGGTGGGTCGCGAGCGATACGTCGCGATTCGACGAACAGGCACAACGCATCGTCGATCAGTTCAACGGTTACATCCAGATCGACACCACGCACGTGAATGGCAAGCTCACGCTGGGCGAGAACATCGCTGATTACGGCGGCCTGCTCACTGCCTACGACGCGATGGAGCGCGCGCTGAATCGCACCGGAAGGCGCGAAACGATCGACGGCTACACGCCGGAACAGCGTTTCTTCATCGCCTACGCTCAGACCTGGCGCGAGCACTCCCGGCCCCAGACGATGCTCACCAGAGTGACCGTCGACCCGCACGCACCTGCGGAATGGCGCACCAACGGTCCGGTTTCGAACATGCCGGCCTTCGCGAAGGCATTCAACTGCAAGCCGGGCGATCCCATGGTTCGCCCGAAGGACCTCGTGCCGCAGATCTGGTGATTACTGCCGGCGCCACTGGCGCCCGTCGCCCGCTCACGCCACGTTATCCGCTCGCCCGCCGTATGTAGGGCAACGATCCGGGTGCCTCCATCGCGCCCACAGACCGCCCGCTCGAATGAGCGGGCTCACTCCAGCTATGGTCAGCATGCTTCGTAAGACACTTGTTGTTGGCGCACTGCTCCTCGCGCCCTACATCCCGCTGCACGCGCAATCCTTCCCAACCGATGACCCGATCATCAAGCGAATCTGGGCGCTCGGCATGGACAGCACTCACGTGTATGAGCTGTCCCAGGCCCTCTTCGATTCCGTAGGGCCGCGACTGCAGGGCAGCGACGAGCTTCGCGCCGGCAACGACTGGCTCGTGAGCAAGTACAAGTCGTGGGGCATCGAAGCCCACAATGAGCAGTATGGCACCTGGCGCGGATGGCGCCGCGGCTACTCCCACATCGATCTGATCTCGCCGCGCGTCCGCTCGCTCGAAGGACAGATGGTGGGGTACAGCCCGGGCACCGGCAAGAAGGATCTCACCGCGACGACGATCATCCTTCCTCGCTTTGCGGACAGCACCGAATTCGTCAAATGGCTCCCCAACGCCCGCGGGAAGTTCATCCTCGTCTCCGCGCCACAGCCGACCTGCCGTCCGCGCGAGGACTGGGCGACCAACGCCACGCCCGAATCCAGGGCTCGCATGGACAGCCTCCGCACTGCGATCAACGCCGAGTGGGGAGGACGCAACGTTCGCGGAACCGGCTACAGTCTCGCGCTCGGCGGCGGTGAGCTCGGCAAGCGCCTCGAAGAAGGCGGAGTTGCCGGCCTCATCACGTCACGCCCGAAGGACGGCTGGGGGACGATCGAAGTATTCGAGACCTACAACACCAAGGCACCGACCGTTGCGCTGAGCTGCGAGGACTACGGCCTTGTCTTCCGTCTTACGGAAAACAAGCAGAACCCGCAGGTCCGGATGAACCTCGACGCCGATCTGCTTGGTGAGCGTCCTGTGTTCAACACCATCGCCGAGATCAAGGGAACGGAGAAGCCCAACGAGTACGTGATGCTCTCGGCCCACTTCGATTCGTGGGACGGCTCCTCCGGCGCGACCGATAACGGAACCGGTACCATCACCATGCTGGAAGCGATGCGGATTCTCAAGCAGGTGTATCCGCACCCCAAGCGCACGATTCTCGTCGGCCACTGGAGCGGTGAGGAAGAAGGCGAAGTGGGATCCAAGGCCTTTACCGAAGACCATCCTGAAGTCCTCAAGGGACTGCAGGCGCTGTTCAACCAGGACAACGGAACAGGCCGCATCGTTCGCATGGGCGGCGCTGGTCTTCCGAATGCCGCTGTCCACATCGAGCAGTGGCTGTCCAAGGTTCCGACGGTCTTCCAGGAGCAGGTCAAGTTCAACGGACCTGGCTTCCCGGCCGGCGGTGGAAGCGATGACTTCTCCTTCGGCTGCAATGGTCTGCCCGCCTTCGGACTCGGCGCCCTCAACTGGGACTACGGGAACTACACCTGGCACACCAACCGCGACACTTACGACAAGATCGTCTTCGACGACCTCAAGTCCAACGCGACGCTCACGGCGATGCTGGCCTACCTCGCCTCGGAAGATCCGACGATGATCACGCGCGAGCGCGTGGATCTCGCCGCCGAGGCAGCTCGCATGGCAGCGCAGAATCCCGCAGCTACCGGCAATGGCCGGTTCCGTGCGCCGACGACCTGGCCCGCGTGCGTCAAGGCACCGCGGACGACGAACCCGCGTCTCAAGTAATCAGATCGCGGTCTGAAACAAGGATCCCCGGCTGCGCAAGCGATGCGCAGCCGGGGATCTGCTTATGTCTGGGCGTCGCGGTGGACTCTAACCGCTTTCCGGCGCTGCTTCCGGATGCGGCTGCGCGGGTCCGTCGATCAGCGCCAGCAGCGCACGATCGCTCAGCTCCTGCCATCCAGCCGGAAAGCTCCAGAATCTCCGAATGACCATCTCGTTGAGAGCGATGAGCGACTTTCGAGCGACTGATCCGTCGCCTTCGGACATCTCCATCTCGCGCACCCGCCATTTCTTTCCCTGAGCGTCGGCCACGTCGCGGCACGCCCCCTGATGCTGGATGTTCACTGTTCAGCGCATGATTTTGCGAACGACCGATTCATCAGAACCCACAGTTCAGAGATAGCTGCATAATTCACGGCCCCTTCGGACGTATCCGAATTGGTAAGCCAGCGAACCACCGCGAATTGCGAGCCAGTCTGGCGCGAATCGTGGCGATTAGCCCTACTTTGATTATCGCGGTGCGTAATCCATTTCTTGAGTAGGCCGGCACCCGGACGAATCAACGCCGTCCGAATGAATCGAACGAGCGTTCCAGTTCGATGAATTCCGTCGCCGGCACGGCTAGTTTTTGATGTGAGCCGGACTTCCGGCACCTGAATCGCAACCTGAATCCGACCATGGCACAACTGAATTCATTCGACGTGACGACGGGCGTCGATATGCAGGAAGTCGACAACGCCGTCAACCAGTCGCAGAAGGAGATCGGCCAGCGCTATGATTTCAAGGGCTCCAAATCGACGATCGAGTTCAAGCGCGCCGAAGAGATGCTGGTGCTTGTTGCAGACAGCGAGTATCAGATGAAGGCGCTTACCGATGTGTTGTGGGGCAAGCTCGTGAAGCGCGGCGTTCCGGTAAAGAACCTCGACATTGGTGAAGTGAAGCCTGCCGGCGGTGATACTGTGCGGTGCGAGATAAAGCTCAAGACCGCGCTCGACACTGACACGGCAAAGAAAGTCGCTGCAGCAATCAAGGAAGCCAGGATTCCCAAGGTTCAGACGGCGATTCAGGCGGACCAGGTGCGCGTGAGTTCGCCATCGCGAGACGATCTGCAGAACGCCATGGGTGTACTCCGCGCTGGCGACTTCGGCGTCGAGCTCAAGTTCGGCAACTATCGCTGAGCGATGGCGTTGTCCGGCACAGACACCGATCAATTGACAATTCGCATCGCGACGTGCGACGACGCCCCCGCGCTCGCTGAATTTGCAGAGCGATCGTTTCGCGATACATTCGGATGCGACAACGTGGAGTCCGACATGGCGCAGTACGTCGCGCATGCGTTCGGTGACGAGACGCAGCGGGCCGAGCTCACCGAGTCGCGCCGCGTCGTCCTGCTGGCGGAAACCGGCGGCGTGATTGCGGGCTATGCGCAGCTGATGAATGACTCCGCGCCAGACGATATCGCGATGGAGCGGCCAGTCCTCGAGCTTGAACGATTTTATGTCGCGCACGAGTGGCATGGGCGCGGAATCGCGCAGCAGCTCATGGCGCGTGCGACAGAGGCCGCAGCTCGCTCGGATGCAGCCACGTTATGGCTGGCCGCTTGGGAGCGTAATCCCAGAGCGATAGCTTTCTATCTCAAATCCGGCTTTGTGGACGTTGGGTCCAGGCTTTTTCTGCTTGGCAGCGACCGTCAGACGGATCGTGTAATGAGCCGGCTACTGCGAAGCTGAGCTGCCACAGATAGTCAGTTGCATGCTGGCGCGCCGTCGAATACCGCTGGTGCAACAGGAGGCGTGCCGACGAATATCGCGCATGTATGGCCCGGCGCGTTCAAGTGCGTCGCCTTGGCACTCCAGCCCGACACTCCGGAAGCCGTCGCGACGACGGTGACATTCTGCGATGCACCGAAGGTGTTGGCCGAGTCGCTTGGTGTCGCGTATGTGTGTGAGAAGTAGGCGCCTGCGTTGGCGGATGCGTACGCCTCTTCCGATATCTCGAGATTCTTCAGATCGGTCTTGACGGCGGTAAGGTAGGCCCGCTCCTTGACCGCGCTGTATTGAGGGATTGCGATCGCCGCGAGAATTCCGATGATCACGATCACGATCAGCAGCTCGATGAGGGTAAAGCCTCTGTTGACTCTCATTGGGTTTGCCCTCACGTTGACAGGTCTCCGGTAAGCGTTGCGTTCTGACGGACACCACTGGACTTGGCAACGCCTGCGCCACGTTGTGGCACAGATTGTAAGACGTTGCTGTGTAACGCTTTAGGTCGCCGTATGGTCGTCGCTAAACGTTTGGTGTCCGTTGTAATCCGCAACCATTATTGCGTTTCGCGGCTGTCTCGGCCGATCTTCGTCAGCTGCGTGCAGGCACCTTGACCGGCTTGATCGCGTGACCGTCGCGGATGTCGTCCGAGGGGTTCAGCGCGACCGTCGCTCCCTCGTCCACACCCGATAGTATCTCTACCGTAGCGCCGTAATCACGCCCGACAGCGACCTTGTGATAGTGCGCGACGTTATGGTCGTCTATCACGATCACCTGCGTGCCGCCGGCATTGAAGAGAAGCGCATTGGCCGGTACCACAACCGGCGCGAGCATTCCGCCGGTCGCAAGATCCACCTGCACGAAGCTTCCGGAGAGCAGCGAATGATCGGTGTTCGCGACGTCCACTTCTACGAGAAGAGTTCGCGTGCCGGGATCGAGTGCTGCAGCAGTGCGTGCAACCTTGCCGGAAAATACATGGTTGTGCTGCTCTGCCAGCGACACGCTGGCCTTCTGTCCGATCTGAATGGAAGGCGCCAGCGATTGCGGCACGTTCACGTAAACGCGCATCGTGTCCGTCTGCGATACGCGAAATAGCCCGAGTCCGCCGGTTCCCGCGCCACTGGTGCCTGGACTCACGAGGGTGCCGACATCGACATTGCGCGCGGTAACCACGCCGGCGAACGGCGCAGTGACCTTGTTGAATCCCTGCACGCTCGTGAGGCGCTGAACGTTGGCTCGCTGTGCATTCGCCGTAGCGGCGCTCGCCTCGTACGCCGCTGTCTTCTCATCCAATTCCTGCTGGCTCACTGCACTGTCGCGCGCGAGTGACTTCCATCGATCCAGGTCGCTCTTTGCAAGCGCGAGCGACGCGTTTGCCTGGCTCAACTGCGCTTTCGCTTGCTGTACTTCCTGATCCACTTCGGGTGCTTCTATGGTCGCGAGCACCTGTCCGTCCTTCACGCGGGCACCGATGTCGGCGTACCAGTGGCGGACGTATCCGGCGGAGCGTGCGTAGACGACGGCTTCGTGCAGTGGCTGAAGCGTGCCTGGCAGAACGAGCGGCGAGCTCTTTGCCCGCACGGCTGTCGAGACCGAGGTAGGCATGGCGGTGTCCGAAACCGCGCGGACTTCGTCAGCCAGCGCGCGTCGCTGCGCGATGCGGGGAATGATTCCGATCGCCAGCAGGATCATGACGATGGCGGCGAAGACCGGCAGTGTCGCGCGTGAGCGGCGCCGCGGGGCGGGGGAATGGGATGATGATTGCGTCATGAGTGCAACAGTGGGTCATCCACGCCACCCGGTGGTCGGATGCGCAGAACGCTGTAAACAACGGGAACGAGCACGAGTGTCGCGACTGTCGCGATGATCAATCCACCAATCACCGCTCTGCCAAGTGGTGCATTCTGCTCACCGCCCTCACCGAAGCCGAGCGCCATGGGAAGCATGCCGATTATCATCGCGAGCGCAGTCATGAGTACGGGCCGAAGACGCGTCTTGCCTGCGTCCAGCGCCGCCTCGACGGCATCGAGCCCGTCTGCACGGCGGGAATTTGCAAAGGTCACGACGAGGATGCTGTTGGCGGTCGCAACGCCCATCGCCATCACCGCGCCCATGAGCGACGGGACACTGAAAGTCGTGCGCGTGACGAAGAGCATCCAGACGATTCCGACCAGCGCGGCTGGAAGCGCCATGATGATGATGAACGGATCCAGCCACGACTGAAAGTTCACGACCATCAGGAAGTAAACGAGCAGAATCGCGAAGGCCAGACCAAAACCCAGTCCGGTGAACGCATCGCGCATGCTGGAGACCTGTCCCCGCATCACGATGGTCGTCCCGACGGGCATCTTTTTCTGTATCTGTGCGACGACGTGATCGATGTCGCGCGCGACGCTGCCAAGGTCGCGGCCTTCCGCACCGGCATAGACGTCGTAGACGCGCTGAACATTGTAGTGGTCCACGACTGCTACCCCACTGCGTCGCGATCCGGTGGCGAGGTTGCCGAAGAGCTGCGGCGCCACGCCTGCGGCGATCACTGGCGTCGATTCCAGATCGCTGAGCGATGACAGGCGATATTCCGGCGTCTGCACGGCAACCTTGTACGACACGCCGTTCTGGGGATTGAGGAAGAAGTTCGGAGCTGTCTGGCCGCTCGAGCTGAGCGAAATCAGCAGACTGTTCGCGACGTCGCGCTGCGTGAGGCCGAGTTGGGACGCACGCGTGCGGTCGACGGTGAAGTACAGCTCCGGTGCGTCGATGACCTGTTGCTGGCGCACGTCCACCGCTCCAGGGATGTGACGCATGGAGTCGGCTATCTGGCTCGCGACCGCATATCCGTCGACGTTCTTGCCAGGCACCACCTGCACGTCGATCGCCGCCGGAAGACCGAGGTTGAGTATGCGATTGACTATGTCGGCTGGTTGGAATGCGAACGTTACACCGGGAAAGCGCTGTCTGAAGTCGTCACGAAGCACGTTCATGTATTCGGCGGTGGAGCGCGCGCGGACCTCGTTGAGCGAGATCAGCAGCTCTGCATCCGCCGGCCCGATCGTCGCGTTGTCGCCCGTCGACAGGTTGATGCTGCTGGACGGAACTCCGACGTTCGCGAGGATCAGCCCGAGATCGCGGGGCGGAACGTCTTCGCGAATCGCGTGCTCGACCTGTGCTATGATGGCGTCGGTCTCCTCGAGCCGCGTTCCCGCCGGCGCACGGACATGAACTCGAAACTGGCCCGCGTCCACCCGCGGAAAGAAATCCTGGCCGACGAACGGAAGTAGCACGAGCGATGCGAGTACGGCACCCGTTGCACCGATGACGACGCGACGCCGATGCTGCAGCGCCGTCGTCAGCACGTTGCTGTACCACGCGCGCATGCGGTCGAAATGCGTCTCGAACCAGCGATTCACGCGCCAGAAGATGTCCGATACGGACGCACCGCCGTGGTGCGCCGCGTACATCGTGACCTCGGCAGGCAGCAGATACCGCACCATCAACGGCACGAGAGTACGCGAGAGAACGTACGAGGCGAGCATCGCGAATATGACCGCCATCGCGAGCGGTTGAAACAGCGCGCCTGTCACGCCACCGAGGAAGAACACCGGCGTGAACACGACACAGATGGCAAGAGTCGAGACGAATGCAGGTACAGCTATCTCGTCGGCACCATCGAGAATCGCCTGCATGAGCGGCTTGCCCGCTCCCAGGTTTCGATGAATGCTTTCTATCGTAACGGTAGCGTCATCCACCAGGATTCCGACTGCGAGCGCGAAGCCGCCAAGAGTCATGACGTTGAGACTCTGACCGAGCGCGGCGAGGCATATCATCGAAACCAGGATGGACAACGGGATCGACGTCGCCACCACCAGCGTGCTGCGCCAACTGCCGAGAAAGAGCAGTATCATCGCCGCCGTCAGCAGTGCGGCTATGATCGCTTCGCGAAGCACCCCGTGCAACGAAGCGCGAACGTACAGCGACTCGTCCAGCATGAGGTTGAGCGATACACCCGCGGGAAGCGCCGCCTTGACGGCCGGCAGCGCAGCCTTGATGCGCGCGACTACGTCCAGCGTCGACGCATTGCCATTCTTTACGACGCTCTGGTAGACGCCGCGATGCCCGTTCTCCCGTACGAGATTCGTCTGAACTGCATAGCCGTCGCGAACCTGCGCCACATCCTTGATATAGACCGTGGTCCCGTTGACGGTCTTGATCGGCATGTCGTTGAGCATCGATGCGACGTCGGGAGTGGAGTTCAGTCGTATGTAATACTCACGACTTCCGAACTTCGCCGTTCCGGAAGGCAGTACGAGATTCTGTACGTTGATTGCGTCGCTGACATCCGATGGTGAGACGCCTTTTGCGTACATCGCCGCGGGATCCAGGTCGACCATTACCTGGCGTGCCTTGCCCCCGTACGGCAAGGGAAGCGATGCACCCTGCACGGTGGCAAGCTTGAGCCGCATCGTGTTGGTCGCGAGATCATACAACTGCGTCTCCGACAGCGTCTTGCTGTCGACGCCGATCTGCAATACTGGCACGTCCGTCGCGTTGAAGCGAAGGATGATCGGCGGCTGAATTCCCGGCGGGAGGTTCTTGACCGCGGTCTGTGAGGCGGAGGTGATCTCCGCGAGTGCGGTCGGTATGTCGGTGCCGGGCTGGAAATAGACCTTGATGACGCCAACGCCGTTGATCGATTGCGATTCGATGTGCTCGATGCTTCCGACGGTCGCGCTGTAGTAGCGTTCCGCAGTCGAGACGATCCGGCGCTCCATCTCTTCCGGGGGCATTCCGCCGTATTGCCACACTACCGTCACCAGCGGAATGTTGATGGCTGGGAAGATGTCGGTCGGCATCCTGAGCGCCGAGACGACTCCGAACAGCGCGATCAGTATCGAGACCACGACGAAGGTGTACGGCCTCCGAAGTGCCAGCTTGACGATCCACATCTATCTGAGCTCCCGGCCGAGCACGCGCTCGAGTCTGGCTCGCGCGATCTGGTAATCGTAGCGTGCCTGCACGAGCGAAGTTTCTGCCTGCGCGAGATTGAGCTGCGACGTCACCTCATCGAGAAAAGTCGACGCGCCGGCCCTGTACCGCAGCTCCTGCACGCGTAGATCTTCGCGCGCAGCATCGACTGCCTCGCGCGCGAATCCGATTCTCTGCGCCGCCACTGTCGCGTCGTCGTACGACTTCACCGCGTCGGCGCGCACACCGCGCTCGGTATCGACGGCGGCCGAGTGTGCTGCCACTGCATCCGCCTCTGCACGAGTGACGGAAGCGCCGCGCTGGAATCCGTTGAACAGCGGGTAGGAAATCCCGAGCTGTAACGTCCATCCGCCAACCGGGCGCGGATTCACCGAGCGCTGTTCCAGCCAACCGTAACCGCCGCTCGCAAGAACGGTGGGAAGGTACTGTGCACGTGCTGCCGTGATCGCCGCGTCCGCGGATTGCGCGGCGGCTGTCGCGGCACGTGCCACCGGCGCTGCGCTCACTGCATTCCTCACCAGCGAATCGCGAGAGACCGGAAGCGGAACCGAATCGTCGTCGGGCACCGGCGCGGCATCTACAGGTACGTCGCTCCCGATCGTGCGGGCCAGCGCGAACCGGCTTGCTGTCTTCTGTGATCCAGCCGTTGCAAGTGCGTCCCGCGCCGTGGCGAGTGCGACCCGCGCGCGAAGTACGTCGGAGCGTGTGGTCGTGCCCGCCCGCAGGCGACTGTCGGCATCCCGCATTGCCAGCTGTGCCTGCGCAACCTGTGCTGTAGCGACATCGACGAGCTCGCTCGCCCGCAACACGTCGAAGTAAGCCTGCTTCGTCGCGAGCCGCACGTCGAATTCACTCGCGGTGAGACCTGCATCCGCGGCGACCTGTTGCGCATCGGCGCTCTGGCGCTCTGCACCCCGCCGTCCACCCGTGAACACCGGAACGGCCGCTGAAATCCCGGAGCCGTAGGTATCGTCCAGCGGGCGGATGGAAGACGAAACCGGAATCCCGTTTGTGACGCTACTTCCTCCTTGAACAGTCGTTCCACGACCGGCGGTGGAGGCAACGCCGAGTGATGGGAGGTATTCGCCGGTAACCACGCGTCGGTTTGCTCGGGCGGTCGTGACTGCTGCCTTGCCCGCCGCGAGCGCCGGATTCACGCGCGCGGCCATCGCCAACGCTTCGGGCAGTGTTACGGTGCGAAGAGAGTCGGCCGGCCGCTGGGCGCGCATCAGCGCGGGTAACATCACGGCGCCGGCAAGAAGAGCGCGCAGCCTGAGAGAAAGTGGAACCGGAATGTTGGTTGGAGCTGGGATGGTGCGACTTGATGGCGGCTTGAGCATGGGCGGGGCCCCGCCAGGACAGATACGCCCTGGTGCCGCCGCCTGTTGCAGTGGGTGGCGGCCGGAGTCCCGATCAACTAAGCTACGCGTTCCATGACATTGTGTCCTCCATGAGTGTTCTTGCCATGACGGGGCTGGTCGCGATTGGCTCATTCGCGGCTGGTATGCTTGGAGCACTCACGGGGCTCGGCGGTGGCATGATCATCGTGCCTATGCTCACCCTGGTGTTCGGGGTGGATATCAGGTATGCGATCGGCGCTTCACTGATTTCGGTGATAGCGACCTCGTCCGGTGCGGCTGCCGCGTATGTCCGTGAGGGCTACACCAACATTCGAATCGGAATGTTCCTGGAAGTAGCGACCACGCTCGGCGCGCTGGGCGGAGCCTACATTGCCGGACTCATCTCGACAAGCGCCATAGCGGTAATCTTCTCCCTGGTACTGGCGTACTCGGCCTACCGGTCGTTTCAGCCGCGGGAAGAGCATTCCATCGACGGTCCGCCGGACAAGTGGGCGACTCGCCTCAGGATGGACGGCACATACCCGACCGCCGAGGGGATGCAGCCCTACACAGTCCACGCAGTGCCGACCGGCTTCTCGCTCATGTTCCTCGCCGGAATCCTGTCCGGGCTGCTTGGCATCGGGTCGGGAGCCGTGAAGGTGCTCGCAATGGATCAGGCGATGCGTCTTCCGTTCAAGGTCTCGACGACGACGAGCAACTTCATGATCGGCGTGACCGCCGCGGCGAGCGCGGGCGTCTATCTGCATCGCGGGTACATCGATCCTGTGCTCGCGTTTCCCGTCATGCTCGGCGTGCTTGCCGGTGCGCTTACGGGTGCACGAGTTCTTGCCGGCGCCAAGGTGCGCGCACTGCGCACGATATTCACCGTCGTGATAGTGTTTCTCGCGGTGGAGATGGCTTATAAGGGTCTGCGAGGCGGCATATGAGTGAGCCGCTGTGGCGCACCGGTCGCTGGAGCGACGAGCACGTAGAGCTCTTCGTCGGAAATCTCCTGCGTTGGGGAGTGATCATAGCCGCTGCCGTGACTGTTGTCGGTGGCGCGCTCTTCCTCTCGTTGCATGGCGGAAGAATCGCGGATTACCACGTATTCCATGGACAACCGGATGCACTCAAATCCGTCTCCAACGTCGTGGCCAACGCACTGCGGTTCCAGCCCGAGGCGGTGATCCAGCTGGGGCTGCTGTTGTTGATCGCAACTCCGATCGCCCGCGTCGCACTGTCGCTGCTCGCATTCGTGAAGCAGCACGACCGCACCTACATCGTAGTTACGGCGATCGTGCTGGGCTTGCTTCTCTACAGCTTGACGGGAGCGGGCGCCTAGCCTGCCCACCGAAACCGTTCTCCGCAACAGGTCACGTCAATGTTAGCGT
The DNA here is from genome assembly GCA_027307165.1 of Gemmatimonadota bacterium. Lineage (GTDB taxonomy): Bacteria > Gemmatimonadota > Gemmatimonadetes > Gemmatimonadales > Gemmatimonadaceae > Fen-1247. The sequence goes on from DAHUXM010000027.1 coordinate 201,881, forward strand.
CGATCGTCACACTCCTGACGTTGCTCGGCACGATATCACCTGCGCACGTCGCTCCGGCACCGGTCCCGCAGATTCACTACACCGTAGCGATGCCGGATCCGGCGTCGCACCTGTACACCGTCACCATCGATGTCGATGGCGTGAAGGGATCTGTCCTGAAGCTGCAGATGCCGGTCTGGTCCCCCGGACGGTACGCGCGTATGGATTTCGCCAAGAACGTACAGGAGTTCTCCGTAACAGATGGTAACGGCAAGGCGCTCAAATGGGATCGCGAGAACGGATCGCTGTGGCGCGTCTACCCCGGTACTGCGCATCGCGTTGTAGCTCACTATCGCGTATTCGGCGACGATCTGTCCGGAACATTCAGCGTGCTCGACACGTTGCACGCGAACTGGAATGGTGCATCGCTCTTCATGTACGTCGAGGGCCGCAAGCCCTCGCCGGTGACGTTGCATGTCGACGCACCCGATGGGTGGCACATCATCAACGGAGATGCGCAGAAGCTCGACCAGACCGATTATTCATTCGAGAACTACGACCGCCTGATCGACACACCTACCGAAGCCGCGCCTGGTTTCATGGTCGATTCGTTCACGGTCGACAACAGACTGTATCGCACGGTCGTTCATCACAACGGACCGACCACCCCCGAAGAACGCGCCCGCTTCGTGGCCTCGATTCGGAGAATCGTCGAGGCTCACAACCACGTGATCGGACCGCCGCCGCTGCGCATGTACACATTCCTCTTCCACATCGGCTTTCCCGGTGGCGATGGCATGGAGCACCTGTACTCCACGCAGATCATCGATCGCAGGCCGTGGGTGGATACTGCCTCCGTTCTCGCGGGAGTGGAAACCGCCGCGCACGAATACTTCCACGTGTGGAACGTCAAGCGCATCCGGCCGTTCGCGCTCGGGCCGTTCGACTACACGCGCGAGCAGTATCAGCCGAGTCTGTGGGTGGCGGAAGGATGGACGCAGTATTATGGCGAGATGGCGACATCGCGCGCGAAGCTTGGCTCGACCGAAGACACGTATGCGATGATGGCGGGAATCGTCCAGGCGAACCTGACCGCGCCGGGCCGCAAGGAAGTCTCCGCACGCACGGCCTCGTTCGAGGCTCCGTTCTTCGACGGCGCACCGCGTGCTCAGAAGACGAATGCGTCGCAAACATTCTTCACCTATTACTTCAAGGGTGCTGGCATTGCGCTCGCGCTCGATCTGATGATCCGCGACCAGAGCAACAACGTGCGCTCGCTGGACGATGCCCTGCGTGCGCTCAAGAAGCTTTCGTGGGATCAGCCGAATGCGTCCTACTACCTGCAGGGACGCGGCTACACCGAGGCCGACGTGGAGCGCGCGGTATCTCAGGTCATGGGCAAGGACATGCATCCCTGGTTCGAGCGGCACGTGGGCGGAAAGGAAGACATAGACTTCGACCGCGTCCTCGCTCTGGCCGGTCTGAAGCTGAACCGCGATGCCACGCGCTGGACGATTACTGCCGATCCGAGCGCATCCTCCAGGCAGATCGCGATACGGGACTCGTGGCTGGCGGACTCCCAGCAGTAGGTCGCCAATGGTAGCTCCACAGTCGTAGCGCGCTGCCTCGAACCGCGTCCCGTTGCCGAACCATGAAGCGATGGCAGTGACACTGCCATCGCCGGATCGTCATTTGTCAACCTCAACGACGTGTAATGCAACCTGGGTCCCCCTCACCTGCACGGTCATGGCGCGCTGCGCTGGTCGTCGCCTGCCTTGCCGGCACGACGGTTGTGTGCGCCATCCTGGCAACGGAGGTACGGCAGGTCAATGCTGCCCTCGACACGACTACATCGCAGACACTCCGGGACTACGCGACTTCGGCGGGCCGCATCCTGGGCACGGAGGCGATCCGCCGGTCGGAGGGGTTCAGGTCAAGACTCTACGGTCCGTTGATAGGCACCATAGTCGTGGATGGAGCAGCGCCGCCATTGGCCACCTTCGCGCACCGCGCCGACTCTCTCTACGCCGCAGAGAAATACGACCCTGATTCGCTTCGCGGCTATATCCGCGTCGATGTGCGAACCCGACATTGGGAAGGCCTGGGGTCGATGGCCGATTCCAGCCGTGCGGCTGCGGTGGTGGCCAAGGCCCTGGCGAAAGCGAGACTGGATACGGCACGAACGCCGCTCCTCATGCTTCCCGGCGCGCACGAGCCCATAATCGTCTCGGCCGCGGCGGTCGCCGACTCGGCCGGGCATCAGTACATGTATATCGTCGTTCAGGCGCGTGCAACGAATTTTCGCCACGCGATGCAGGCGACAATGCAGTCTGTACCGCTCCTGCCGCCGTCATTCGCGGGATCTGCGTGGAACCTGGACAAGTCCGCCGCTGCCAACCACGTCTCGAACGATTCACTCATCGGGGTACGGATCACCGCAGTCGATGGAACGGTGCTGTACGTATCCCCCCATTCCTACGACGGACCCTACCGGGGAGAGTACCACTTCCAGAGCGGACCGGACGGCTTCACCATCGAAACCGTCCTTCGTCCAAGTCTCGCTACAGCGCTCGTGCCCGCAGTCGTTCGCACCGCCAGCCGGTCGCTTTACATCGGGCTCGCACTTGTGGGCTGCTTCCTTCTGGCTGTTTCCCTCATCGCCTTCTGGGGTGAGATGTCGCATCAGACGGCCGAGCGTGCCAAATCGCTGCAGCAACTCACGACAGGACTTCGGCACGAGCTGAACAATGCGCTCGCGAGCGTCATGCTCGAATCCCAGATGCTCGCGGCTTCCGAGGACGCATCCCTCGATGCGCGCTATGCGGGTGCTGCCATCGCCGAACAGGCGGAGCGGATGCGGAAAGCTTTGCGGCGGCTCGATAACATCGATCATCTGCCGGTGGTCAACTACTTCGAGGGAAAGTCGATGCTGGATCTCACTGGCTCGCACCCTCCGGAGCAGGAGCACGAAACCGCACACGTGAGCTGACCGAAGCTCGGGACGGCCTTATTCTCCCCTCCGTTTTGCCCTTGCCGTCGGCGCTGCAGTCAGTGGATCTTCCGGCCACACATGCCTTGGATACCGTCCGCGCAGCTCCTTCCGCACCTCGAAATAACTCCCGCGCCAGAAACCTTCCAGATCACGCGTGACCTGCACCGGTCTGCGCGCTGGCGACAGCAGCTCGATCGTCAAGGGAACGCTTCCGGCATCGACGGTCGGTGTCTGCTTCACGCCGAACATCTCCTGAAGTCTCACTGCAATGCTCGGCGCGTCCGGATTGCTGTAGTCGATCGCGACACGCGTGCCCGTCGGCGCGACATAATGAAGTGGCGCGAGTCTGTCGAGATCGCTGCCTTGCCGCCAGTCCATCATCGCGATCAATGCACGATCCAGATCGTTGCCCAGATCTCGCAGAGACGTGCGGCCCTCCAGGATGGGCGCCAGCCAGTGGTCGAGCGTCGCCGTGAGGAATTCGTCGGACATGTCGGGCCAATCCGCATGTCTCCCTCGCACGAATGCAACACGTTCGCGTACTGCCTTCGCGGCGCCACTCCAGGGAAGCGTCTGAATCCCTTCGCGGCGCACTATGTTCAGCATCAACTGCGGCGCGCCTTTCACTTCAGGATCGGTAACTAGCGATTCACTCAGTGTGATAGCCCCGAGTCGCGTTCGCATTCGCGCACGAACGCTGCGCGCGCGATCATCCCACTCCAGAACCTCCTCGACCTCGATCTGATCTGCGAACTGCGCATCGATCTCGGATTGCGTCAACGATGCACCAAGAAATATTCGCGACGATCGCGCATCACCGTCGAGCTCGGCGGCTACTATGTATTGGGCTGACGACAGTCCCTGCGGGTGCGTGAGCGCTGCGCCGCGCCCGTTTCGAAGCAAAAAGCGCCCGTCCATGACGTCGCCCCGCGCCTGGCCGATGCGATCGGGATATGCGAGCGCCAGAACCGCTCCCGCGTTCGCTGTCTCAACCACGGAATGACCGGCAACACCCAGCTGACGTCGGAGCGCCGTACTTTCTGCCGTTATACGTCGCAGTTGCGTCCCGTCGACCTGCGCGCCGTGCAGTGCGACGCGACCAGCGGGCCCGTGCAGCAACTCCAGACGAATCCCGATGTCCGCGTCGGCAGGTCCATCGACGCCACGTACGAAGTCACGCTCGCCAAGTATCGCGGCAATGTCACATGCGATCGCACCATTGCCGACAGCGATCGATCTGATCAGCATGTGTGCGATGCGTGGATGAACCGGCAGCGCCGCCATCGCGCGACCATGATGCGTGATGGTACCGGACTGATCGAGTGCGCCGAGCATCGTCAGCAATTGCGCTCCCTGCTCCAGCGCCGACGGTGGTGGAGCGTCGAGCCAGCGAAGCTCGTCCACATTCCTTATGCCTGCAACTGCAAGCTCGAGAACGAGCGGTGCGAGATCAGCCTGAAGAATCTCCGGACTCGTGTGCTCCAGAAGATGATGCTGCTCGTGCTCCGGCCAGAGGCGGTAGCACCTGCCCGGCGCCGTTCGTCCTGCGCGTCCCGCGCGCTGGTCGGCGGAAGAGCGTGATATGCGGACGGTTTCGAGGCGCGTCATTCCGCTTCGTGGCGAAAAGCGCGGTGCACGCGCGAGTCCGCTGTCGATCACGACCCGGACACCTTCGATCGTGAGACTCGTTTCCGCGATCGGCGTCGAGAGCACGACCTTGCGCGATCCCCGCGATGCGGGTGCAATCGCCGCATCCTGTGCCTGCTGCGACAGATCGCCATACAGCGGCTCGACGTGAACGTTGTTCGGCACACGTCCCTCGAGCAGCGCGGCAACACGACGTATCTCTGCTCCGCCGGGAAGAAATACCAGAATGTCCCCGTCGTTGTCGTTGAGTGCAGCCACGACCCTCGATGCAACCGCCGCTGCCAGGCCCCGCGCGTCCGGCCGCGCCGAGTACGCCAGCTCGACAGGAAAGATCCGCCCTTCGCTTCTGATCACAGGAGCATCATCCAGAAGCGTTGCGACCCGCGCGCCGTCCAGCGTGGCCGACATGACGAGTATTCTGAGATCGGGCCGTATCAATGACTGCGATTGCAGCGCGAGTGCGAGCCCCGTATCGGCGTGAATACTGCGCTCGTGAAATTCGTCGAAGATGAGAAGCCCCACACCCTCCAGCGTTGCATCGCTCTGCAACATTCGCGTGAGAATTCCCTCCGTCACCACTTCGATCCGCGTTCTGGGCCCTATTCGCGTGTCGCGCCGCACCCTGTATCCAACAGTGTCGCCGGTGCGCTCACCGAGCAGCTGAGACATGCGATGCGTTACCGCGCGCGCAGCCAGCCTGCGCGGCTCCAGCATCACGATCCTGGAGTTGCCGAGCCACCGCTCGCCGATCAGAGCGAGAGGGACGTGAGTCGTCTTTCCGGCGCCGGGAGGTGCCTGCAGTACAGCGCCGTTCCCGCTCGCCAGCGCCGCGCGCAGGGCGGGGATCGCCTCGTCCACGGGAAGCCGCGCTCCAGGTAGTTCTTTGCCGCCGGCGTCGACTGGTCGAGTCATTCACAGTTGAAGTTAACGACGCTCAACATGTTCCCGGTCGCACCATCGGTGGCGCACGGCGCCGGCTCCGCGATCGGGGAACACGGCCGGTGACCCGCGTGGAGCGGTGTGGACACGCCTTCGAACATGTGATCCGATAACCGGCCCGCCTGTCAGCCCACGCTGGCGACCGGTGAACCGTATATTCGGCGACTGGCTCGTGTCGGTCGTCAACCACTGCTGTGAGGGCTACATGCGATTTTTCAGTCTCCCGTTTCTCGCTTCGCTTGGCGTGCTCGCCGTCCCGCTGGTCGCGGCGTCTCCGCCTCCATCCGGCGACATCCTCGGCTTCACTCCAGCGTCGTCGCGAATTCAACGCGACTGGGAGAACAAGTTTCGCGCGTTACCCGATCCAGCGCGCATGCGTGCGGACATGAAACTGCTCGCGGCGCGTCCACATCACGTTGGCTCGCCGTACGACAAGCAGAACGCGGAATGGATCCTCAAACAGTTCAAGGATGCCGGATGGGATGCGCACATCGAGACGTTCAACGTGCTCTTCCCGACACCAAAGCAGCGACTCGTCGAGCTCGTCGCGCCGACACGCTTCACGGCGAAACTCCAGGAGCCACCGGTACCGGGAGACCCGACGTCATTCCAGACGTCGGAGCAACTTCCGACTTATAACGCATACTCGATCGACGGGGACGTGACGGGTCCGCTCGTCTACGTCAACTATGGAATTCCTTCGGACTACGATGAGCTTGCGCGGCGCGGTGTATCGGTCAAGGGCGCGATAGTCATCGCGCGTTACGGTCAGTCGTGGAGAGGCATCAAGCCGAAAGTTGCCGCGGAACACGGCGCGATCGGTTGTCTGATCTATTCCGACCCTGGCGATGACGGTTACAACGATGGCGACGTCTTTCCGAAAGGACCGATGCGTCCGGCCGACGGCGTCCAGCGTGGCAGCGTGATGGACATGCCAACGTATCCGGGTGATCCGTTGACTCCGGGTGTCGGCGCTACGAAGGATGCAAAGCGTCTCGCACTCAAGGACGTGAAGGTACTCACCAAGATCCCCGTGCTTCCCATTTCGTACGGTGATGCAAAGCCATTGCTAGCGGCCATTGGCGGTGACGTTGCGCCGAGCGGCTGGCGTGGCGCGCTCCCGATCACCTACAAGGTTGGGCCCGGACCTGCGCGAGTCCATCTCGTCGTCAAGTCCAACTGGGACATCAAGCCGATCTATGATGTGATCGGCCAGTTGCGTGGAAGCTCGTCGCCAGACGAATGGGTGGTTCGTGGAAATCATCACGACGCATGGGTGAACGGCGCGGACGATCCGATCGCCGGTCAGGTTGCGCTGCTGGAGGAAGTCCGCGCGTTGGGCGCGCTCGTCAAGCAGGGCTGGCATCCCAAACGCACGATCATCTACGCCGCCTGGGATGGAGAGGAACCCGGTTTGCTGGGTTCGACGGAATGGGCTGAAACGCACGCGAAGGAGCTCGCGGCACATGCAGTTGCGTATCTCAACAGCGACACCAACGGACGCGGTTATCTCGGCGTCAGCGGCTCGCACGTGCTGGAGAAGTTCATCAACGGTGTGATGCGCGACATAACCGATCCCGAAACCGGCGCGAGCGTCGAGAGTCGCGCACGCGCACGCTCACTCGCTCACGCCTCCGCGGCGACGCGCAAGGACATTCGCGGTCGTGCGGATCTGCACATCGGAGCGCTCGGCTCCGGCTCCGATTACACTGCGTTCCTGCAGCACGTCGGCGTTCCATCGATGAACCTGGGCTTCGGCGGCGAGGATCAGGGTGGTGTGTACCATTCGGTGTATGATGATTTCTACTGGTACACGCACTTCTCCGACACGTCGTTCGTGTATGGCAAGGCGCTCGCGCAGACTGCCGGCACCGCCGTGATGCGCCTCGCTGACGCCGATGTGATTCCGTACGACTTCACCGATCTTGCGCAGACCGTCGGTACCTACGTGACCGAACTCAAGACGCTTCACAAGACGATGGCATCCGATGTCGTCGAGCACAACCGTGAAGTTGCCGACAGTGGATTCTTCCTCACGAACGATCCGCGTCATCCGCTCACGCTTCCGAAAGCTGAAACGGCGATACCGGATCTCGATTTTGCGCCGCTGGACAGCGCGACCGCTGCATTGACCCGAGCCGCTACGCGCTATCAGGCAGCGTTCGCGCAATCGATGGATGGGGCAGCCACGGAGAGCTTCGTCAAGCTCAACACCGATCTGCTGCAGAGCGAGCGCGTGCTCCTGTCGGATGCCGGACTCCCGAACCGCCCCTGGTTCAAGCATCTGCTGTATGCGCCCGGTTACTACACCGGCTACGGCGTCAAGACGATCCCCGGCGTGCGCGAGGCGATCGAACAGAAGGAGTGGCCACTGGCAACGACCGAGATCGGCCGTGTGTCAGCGGCACTCAACGCCGAGGCCGCGTTGGTCGACAGAGCCGCAACGGAGTTGGGCCACTGATACGGCGACAGGCGTGATGTGATCAGACACAACAACGGCACGCGTCGGAATGACGCGTGCCGTTGTTCTAAGCTCGTCATTCCCGCGAAAGCGGGAATCCATCTGATGCCGATCAACTTCCGGGTATCATCGCAACCAGAGATCGATAACATGGATTCCCGCTTTCGCGGGAATGACGAATCGGTGACGCGGTATCCCTGCTCAGGGACCCGACGTCTTGTCGATGAACGCCGCGACGTTGGTCTTGAATTGCGCGAGTGACGGAACGTTGACGTAGATCATGTGCCCCGACATGTACTCGGCTTCGGTGATCTGACTGCGTACCTGCTTCGGAATGCCGAGATGATCCATGGTCCACTCGGCAGCAAAGTACGGCGTCGCGAGATCGAACAGGCCGCTGTTGAGCATCACGTGCAACTTGGGGTTCGTGCTCAATGTGTTCGCGAGATCCACCGCGACGTTGGTATGGCCCGGCCAGCCACGTCTGTCGCCATGCGTCCAATCCCATGGATTCACTCTGCCGGAGATCGCGTAGAGCTTGTCGCGGCCGTAGTTGAGCTCCTCATGCATGTACTGGTTGAACAACGACACGTACGCCGAGCTGATGTCTGCCGACTGCGGATCGTACTCGGCGTTTTCCGCGAGCAGGTCCCCGGTCTCACCGACAAAGCGCGCATCGAGACGACCAACTGTCTGGCCGTGCTCGCGTAGCAGCTCCTTCTCGAACTGTCCAGCATTCACCCGAAGGTTGGCCTTGTCGATGTACGCACTGTTGAGTCCCGTGTACTGCTGCAGCTTCGCGATGATCTTTGCGCGATCCGCGCTCGAGAGATTGTCGCCGGCCATAAGAGCCTGTGCATAGTCAGTCGTCGCAAAGTGCTCGACTTCCTTGAGAAACGGGCGCAACTCGGCCGGTCGACTCGCCAGTGCGTTGTGATACCACGCAACTGCCGCATACGATGGCAGATACATGACGTATGGCATGTCGTTCCCGGCGTCGAACGTGATTGTCTGGAAGTCCAGCACCGACGACAGCAGAATCACACCATTCAGATCGATGTTGTAGCGATTCTGCAATACGGCCGATAGCGCCGCGGAACGCGTGGTTCCGTAACTCTCGCCCATCAGATAGCGCGGCGAGTTCCATCGTCCCGACTCGCTCAGGTAACGACTCACAAACTCGCCGAGAGAGCTGGCATCCTGATCCACGCCCCAGAAATTCTTTCCCTTCGCCTTGCCGACCGGCTTGCTGTATCCGGTTCCCACCGGGTCGATGAAAACCAGATCCGCCTTGTCCAGCATGCTGTACTGATTGTCCACCAGATGATAAGGCGGCGGCGCTGAATGGACGGTGTCGGGAATGTCGACGCGTTTGGGCCCGAGCAATCCCATGTGAACCCACACCGACGACGATCCTGGTCCACCGTTGTACGCGAACATGATCGGCCTGCGAGAGCGGTCTGTTACGCCACGTTGCGTATACGCCGTGTAATAGATCTCCGCCGTTGGCTCGTCTGTGCTGTCGCGCAGAATTATGTTGCCGACCGTAGCGTCGTAATCGATTCGCTTGCCGCCGATCATCGCCGAGTGATGCGTGACGACGTGCACCTCTCTCGCCGGTGCTGGAGCGCGGGAGCCTTGGAGGATGGTGGTTTCGACCGTTGTGTCGGCGCGACCGCGAACCGTCGTGTCGCGGCTGCTGTCGGGACGTGCTTCCCCGCGTCGCGTGGCACGCTGGCCGAACGCGGCGGCTGGAATCAAAACTGCCGCGACAAGCAAGGCGGCTCTCTTCATGTTGGAATTCCGATTTTGGCTGAATTTCATGGGCGTGTCAGATTCGCACGGTGGCGGGTAACAGAGGCAGATATTACACACACGATCGCGCTCCGCTAGCCGCCATCCGCTCGTAACAGCCCGTAGCCCGAATCCCTGCTCGCTCATTACCTATATTTCAGTCCTACGCCCATGAAGACCGCATTCATATATACGGCTGCAGTCGTCGCCCTCGGCGCCTGCTCCCAGACGCCTGGGGTTGCGACGCAAACGCCTGTTCACTGGTCAATTGCCCCGGTTCGGGGTGCGATCAGCAATGGTACGGTATCGACCGTAAGGGTCGATGGGACCATTCAGGCCGGCTGGCACATCTACGCCATCAGCCAGCCGCCCGGCGGACCGTACGCCACGCGCATCTCCGTTCCGGATGGTCAGTCGTTCGTCGCCGCCGGCAGCCCTTCGGCGGTCCTGCCACCGCACGTCGCATTCGACAGCGCCTTCAAGATGAATGTGCAGTTGCACGAAAAAGCCGCCAGCTTCGACGTACCCGTGCGCTTCACCGGAAAGTCCGCCGCTGGCGACTCCGTCCACGTGAACGTCAGATACCAGGTCTGCAACGCATCGCTCTGCCTTCCACCGCAGACCGCGAAGCTCGTGGCGGCAGTCGTACCAACGGCGAGGTAGTCACAGCCGATGATTCTCAGCGTCGGATGAATCCGTGATCCAGGCACCGGCGGGAATTTCTCCTGCGTTTCTCTGGCTTGCTGCCACCGCAGGTGCGTTGTCGCTGCTCACACCGTGCGTCTTTCCCATGGTGCCGATCACGGTGTCGTATTTCCTGCGTCACGCCCAGACGAGCCGAGCCCGCGCGTTCACCGCAGTCGCGATCTTCGGACTCGGCATCATCGTCACCTTCACCGCGCTCGGCGTTACCGTCGCAGCGCTCGTTGGTGCAGCGGGGCTGACGCGCTTCGCCGCCAACGCATGGGTGAACCTCGCGATTGCGGCAATCTTTCTCACTCTCGCGCTCAACCTGCTTGGCTTCTATCAGTTGAACGTGTCGAGCCGAGTGCTGAGCGGCATCGCCTCGGTCACGCGCGGCCGGAATGAATCCGACGCAACGAGCACGCTGCTCATGGGTGTGCTGTTCACGCTCACGAGCTTCACGTGCACCGCGCCGTTCATCGGCACGCTGCTGGTCGCCGCATCACAGGGCGAATGGCAACGGCCGATTGTCGGAATGCTGGTTTATGCCATCGTGTTCGCGCTTCCATTCATCGTTCTCGCGACTGTTCCGCGCTGGATCAACAGTCTGCCCAGCTCCGGCGCATGGCTGAATCGCGTCAAGGTCGTGATGGGCTTCGTCGAGATTGCCGCGGTGGCGAAGTTCATATCCAACGCGGATCTCGTCTGGCACTGGAACATCTTCACGCACGATGTCGTGCTCGCGATCTGGGTAGCGCTCGCGCTCATCGTCACGTTCTACCTGTTGGGCGCATTTCGTCTGCCGCATGAGCCGCCGCTCGCGCGTTCGGAAGCAACCCGGGCATCGCAGCGCGCTCTGCCGCACATCAGTGCGTCGCAGGCGATTCCGGCGCTTGTGTTTCTCGCGCTTGGCATGTGGCTGGCCACGGGCCTGACGGGTAGCACTCTCGGTACGCTCGAATCATTCCTTCCTCCCGTCGGCGGCGCACCGGCTTCGGTAAACGCCGCGGATGTCCCAGCCGAGCTCAACTGGCGACTCAACGATCTTCCCGCCGCACTCGCCGTAGCGCGCCAGGAGAACAGGCGTGTATTCATCGATTTTACCGGATACACATGCACCAACTGTCGCTGGATGGAAGCCAACATGTTCACTCGACCCGAGATAAAAGTGGCGATGAACCGCTTCGTACTCGCGCGTCTCTACACCGACGGCGACGGCGACATCTACGACAAACAGCAGCAGATGCAACAGCAGCGCTTCGGAACGATTGCCCTGCCGCTCTATGCGATAGTCGATCCCGACGGTAAGACCGTCACGACATTCGCCGGGCTTACACGGAGCCCGAATGATTTTCTTTCCTTCCTGTCCGCCGGGCTGAATTAGTCTGTTCCCGTCGATTTGTCCGGTACGGATCGTACCATGCTATACGTCAGATGTTGTATTTCTTGCCAGGCGAAAATCGCCGATTACCAACCCATGGGCGGCTCGTCCTAATGGGACGCACGCGATTGCGTGCTGAGGAATTCGGGCGGAATCAGCTGTATGGGATACGTCCCAGTGGCGCACCTTTTGGAGGCTCGACCATGTTGTCCCATCGCTCGTTGTGCATTGCGCTCCTACTACTGCCGGCGCTTCCAGCGTTCGGCCAGAAACCCGCTGCGTCGCATCGTCCCGCGCGGGCGCACTCGCAACAAACGTCGGCATCTCTTGCTGCACCGCAGGTACGCGCAGTCGTGCTTCCGGTCGACGGACTCGAGAGTGATTCGGTGCAGACGATCATCTCGCGCGATCTGAATTTCGGCGATCGCGTACAGGTCGTATCCGATCTGACACCTGTCATTCCATCCGCCAAAAAGGCACAGCAGCCAACTGCTGTGGTCAAGACAGTCGCCACTGCGACCGGAGTGACCGTGTCGCTCATCGACCCGCTGAGCGGTACAGTCAGGCAGCAGCATGATTTTGCACTCCCTCAGGTGCCGCATCGTACGGAACAGGCAATTGCCGATTCGCTGAACCAGGCCTTCGACGCACGCGATCTCATGCGTCGCACGCGCATCGTTCGCGCGGAGATAGTTCGCGACTCGCTCCAGGTGGAGATGGCGAAGAAGGCGCCCAGGTTGCGCAACAAGGAGGCGAAGGCGCAGTACGCCGAGCTCGTCGCTCAGCGCAACAACATGCTCATCGGCGCGCTGGGAGAGCTGGCGACAATCCGTGGTGAGCGTGAGCGTGATGAAGCCGCCCGCGTCGGAGTCCAGCGCGATGCGATCGCACGTGAAGTAGTGATCCGCGATTCAGCGACCGCGGCTCGCCGCTGGGCAATCCACGGCGTTTCTGACGCTGTCGAGGAATGGATGACTGGCCATCGCGGCATCGCACAGTCACGCGTCGCTTACGTATCTAACGGTGTGATTCGTGTCGTCGATTTCGATGGCGCCAACGATCATCCCGTAACGCGTATCGACAAGGAAGGCGACAAGGCGATGTCACCTGCGTGGCGCCGCGACGGCACCGCCATTGTTTACAGCGAGATGAATGATGCAGGTACGCAGATCGCTCTGGTCAATCTGGTTACTGGAGCGACTCGCACGTTGGCGGCAACGCCGCGCGGCCTCAACATCACGCCGATCTTCTCCTCCGATGACAAGTCGGTCATATACGCGAACGGCTCCGATTTCCACACGGGCCTCGTCTCGGTCCAGCTCGACGCTGCCACGACGGCCAGGCCGCTTCCTGTAAACCGTGCCTTCGACGTCGATGAGCCCATTCTGAGCCCCGATGGTACGCGCATCGCCTATGTCTCCTCCCGCCCCAAGACCCCGCAGATCTATTCCGCCAATCTCGACGGGACGGACGAGCGTGTCGAAGCACCGGCTCCCCCAAAGACACGGGTCTATCACACCAGCCCGGACTGGAGCCCCGATGGACGCATGATCGCGTACCAGCAGCAGAATGGCGATTTCCAGGTCTGGGTAGTAAACCGGGACAATCACAACGTCCGCCGTCTCACCTCGGTTGGAGAGAACGAGGACCCGTCGTGGGCACCGGACGCGCGCCACATCGCTCTCACATCCAACCGTGGCGGTGCCAAGGCCATCTGGGTTCTGGATATCCAGACCGGTCGCTTCCGCCAGCTCACGGCAGCTGGCGATGCCCGCCTGGCAGCATGGTCCGGCCCGCTAGGATCCAACGCTCCGGGACCCCTGGCGATAGCACGGTAACCGGATGTTCATGATGGGCTGAAGCGTTGCACCTGTAACGCTACGTTACAGCCATTTCGTTTCGTAAAACGGCGGGTCGCATCGTAAGTCGTTGCTATTCAATGACTTGACTTGTGGCCCGCCGGTTGCTTTAGAGCCCGGTGCAAGAACCTTCGCACATTACTGGAGCCAAGCACATGTTTCGTACTTCGATCGTTCGCTCTACCATATTCGGTCTTGGCGTCGCGCTCGTCGCGACCGGGTGTACACCGGAGAACCTTTCCGGACCCCAGGCATCGCTGACCCCGCCGAATGCGGCAGTCACGGCGACGCCTGGAGCCAGTGCCAGCCTGCTTGGCGGAGTTCTCAGTCTTACTAGAACGGTCGTTCAAACCGTGAATGACCTGCTTTTCCCGGTCGTTCAGCGCCACCAGGCGCTGGCCCAGCCGATCACTGTCACCCAAACGATCGGTACAGCCGGCGGGTCGATCTCGATTCCCGCGGCAGGTTTCACGATAACGTTCGCCCGCGGCGCGGTGCTCACGCCCACGCCGATCACCGTCACTGCCGACTCTGGTAAGGCCGTCTCATACGAGTTTGGTCCGCACGGCACGCAGTTCTACGCGCCCGTAACGATCAAGCAGGACATGAGCCTGACGACGCTGGCGGACAATCCCGCCGCTGCTCCCGGTATCCATGGCGGTTACACCGCAAACGGCCTGCAGGACATCATCAACGGATTGCTGGCACGTGTGGCTGAGATCATCAATGCCACGACAACGATCATCATTGGCCCCGATGGCAAGGCGCACCTCGGCACTTCCAGCTTCATAATCAAGCACTTCTCGGGCTATATCCTCATCAGCACCTGAGGCACCCAATGAACTCCGAAGAGATGCACTTTCCACCCACACCGTTCGATGAGCTGCGCGCACGCGCAGCTCAGTTCATTGAAAAGGCCAAGACAGCGCAACGTCATGGCGACGCGGACAGTGCGCTGGCGCACTACGACGACGCGCTCTCGTTGATGGAGGATGAGGGCGATTCCCCCATGGCTGCCGATGCGCTCAGATGGAAGGGCTGGGTGCTCAGCGAACGAGGGGATACACCTGCCGCGTACAGGTTCTTCAATCGAAGTCTCGCAATGGCGGAGCGGCTCGACTACGTGAATGGCCAGGCGCATGCGCTCAACTGCCTTGGCACCATCGCACAGCGTCGTGGAGAGTTGAAGAACGCCGAGCGGCTGTACAGCCAGGCCTCATTTCGCGCCGAAGCGAGCGCAGACCGGCGATTGCTCGGAATGGTCGAGCTGAATCAGGGAGTGATCGCATCGTCGTTGGGTGACTGGGACACTTCGATAGTGCGGTTGAGGCTGAGCCTGAAGGCGTTCGAGAGCGTCGGCGACAAGGAAGGAGCGTCCTACGCGCACAACAACATCGGACTGCATTACGTCGCAAGGAAACGTTATGCACAGGCGGTCGAATCGTTTGAAATGGCTCTTGCCATCGCGTACACGCGGGAAGACATGGTGGTCGAGGCAACGGTCGAGCTGAACCTCGGCGACGTACGGATACGACAGGGGGAGCTTGACAGTGCGACGCGGTCGGTTGCTCGGGCGCTCAAGATCGCTGAGATCCGGCGGGACCGCCTTCGCATGGCCGAGGCGCTACGGCTCAAGGCACGGATCGAGAGGTTGCGGGGACAGTTGGGGACAGCCGTGGAGACGCTGCGGCAGGCTCGCTATCAGGCTCGGGAGGGCGAGGATGCACTGCTTCAGCTGGAGCTCCTGACCGAGCTGGGCGAGCTTTGCCGGGAGCAGGGTGATTCGGAGCGAACCAGGGATGTTCTCCGGGAAGCCCTGGTCGGCTTTACCGAGATAGGAGCGATCAGACGAGCCGAGGCAATTGCGGAGGAATTGGCCGCTTTGTAGCCCTCTCGGGGGGCGCCATCTGGTTACAGCTTGATGCGAGGCTGGCCGACACTCTGAGGGTGTCACCTACCTCGCATCCGCATTGAGTACTTACACCGAACCTGCTTCGCCTGGGATTGGGTGGGCGCCTCCGCGTCTGCCTGACCCAGCCGCGCGTCAGACCGCCCGTCAGGAGCCGGTAATCTGGA
This sequence comes from Gemmatimonadota bacterium, assembly GCA_027307165.1. Taxonomy (GTDB): domain Bacteria; phylum Gemmatimonadota; class Gemmatimonadetes; order Gemmatimonadales; family Gemmatimonadaceae; genus Fen-1247. The sequence goes on from DAHUXM010000027.1 coordinate 217,693, forward strand.
CGGAAGGTATGGTCGTAGGGCAGAGTGACTCTCTGCAGGCAGCGGTGGCTCTCGCAACCAAAGTGGGCAGCAGCCGCGCAGCGACTGTGCTGGTCTGTGGTGAGACAGGGACAGGAAAGGAGCTCTTCGCGCGCGGAATCCACGCATGCTCCACCCACTCCAACGATCCCTTCGTTGCAATAAACTGCGCGGCGATTCCGGAATCCCTTCTGGAGAGCGAGCTCTTTGGCCACGAGCGCGGCGCATTCACGGATGCACGCGCGATGAAGCGAGGCCTGCTCGAAGTCGCCGGCCGCGGCACGATCTTCCTGGACGAGATAGGTGAGCTCCCGCTCAAGCTGCAGCCGAAATTGCTCCGCATACTGGAGCAGCGCACGTTCCGGCGCGTGGGTGGATCCGTCGAGCTGCCGATCGCGGCGCGAGTCATTGCAGGTACCAACGTGTCGCTCTCCGATGCGGTCGACAGCGGGGCGTTTCGCGAGGATCTGTTCTATCGATTGAGCGTTGTACGTCTGGATCTCCCACCGTTGCGCGAGAGGTCTGGTGACGTCGAGCTGCTTGCGCGTCACTTTCTGCGCGACCTTGCGCGTGAAAGCGACGGTGTTCCCGCGACACTGTCTGCCGATGCGCTGGCTGCGCTGTGCACGCATACGTGGCCCGGCAACGTGCGCGAGCTGAAGAACGTCATCGAGCGCGCTGTAATCGTCGCCGGCGGAAAGACGATACAGCGTCAGCACCTGCTGTTCCAGCGCAGGCGCAGCGTTCAGGCAGATGTCGATGTGGAATGCGGAACGGTGATCCGCATTCCTCCCGGCGGCAAGACGCTGGATGAGATCGAGTCGGAAGCAATTCAGGCAACGCTCGCGCTCACACACGGCAACCTCAGCGCGACGGCCCGGATCCTTGGAATATCGCGTCCAACGCTTGGCAGAAAACTGCGCTCCGCGGGTCTCGAGCGACGCATGGTCGTATCGAGCCAGTGACGACGGCGACAATGGCCCGGACCGACGCAGTACCGCATGCCGTTTCTCACGATTCGTTCGAGAAGATGGTCAGCGAGGCGAGGAGTCTCGAGCGGAACGGCAGATGGGCGGCGGCGCGCGCCTGCTACGAGAGTCTGCTGGATGATGACGCGCTCACTGCGGCGGCGCGCTCGTCGTTGTTACGCTGGATCGGACGCACGCATGCCGAGGAGGGGAATCCGGACACGGCGTTTTCCGTGCTGGAGCGCGCAGTTGCGGCTGCGGAAGCGTCGGGTGAAGTGGGTGTGGAAGCACACGCGCTGAACGGGTTGGCTGTAGTCGAGCAGACGCTGGGCAATCTCGACCGTTCCGAGGAGTTGTACCTGCGCGCGCGAATCCGGGCCGCTGAAGCGCATGATGAGCTGCTGCTCGCGATACTGGATCAGAATCTCGCAACCGTCGCCAACATTCGTGGCAATCTGGAGCTCGCGCTGGAGTCGTACGGATCGAGCCGGAGGCGCTTCCATGCGCTGGGTCGCTCGTCGTACGAAGCGCACGTGCTCAACAATGTCGGGATGGTGTTGACAGATCTTGGCCGGTGGGAAGACGCCGAAGCGGCCTATGGCTCCGCGTGCGAAGCTTGCGCAAGCAGCGACGACAGGGAGCTGCTGCGCAGGATCGAGGTGAACCAGGCCGAGCTCTGGATCGCACGCAACGATCTGCCCAAGGCGCGTGAACGTTGCGAGCGGCTCCTGAACGATGCGCAGCGCGAACACAACGTATCGGCACCGTGGCTCGGCGAGGTTTACAAACACTACGGCGTCGTGTGCAGGGAGCAGCGTCAGCTGGATCGTGCGGAGGGTTGGTTTGTGCAGGCGGCCAGGATCGCGGACAATTCGCATGACCTGCTGCTGGCCGCTGAAACGGCGCGCGAGCAGGCCGAGCTATACTGGATTCAGGGGCGAAACAGTGACACGCTGCAGGCGCTGAACGCAGCACACGGCTGGTTTTCGCAGTTGCGCGCGGAGCGTGATCTCGATGCAATCGCGCGACGCAATGGACGCCTGGAAGAGCGGTTCCTCGAAGTGGTGCGGAAGTGGGGCGAATCGATCGAGAGCAAGGACTGTTACACACAGGGACACTGCGTACGTGTCGCAGACGTGGCGTGCATGCTCGCCGAGCGGATGGGCTTCGACCCGAAGACGTTGTTCTGGTTTCGCATTGGTGCCCTGCTGCACGACGTCGGCAAGTTGATTGTCCCACAGGAAGTGCTCAACAAGCCCGGCAAGCTCGATGACGACGAGTGGCGCATCATGAAGCGTCACCCCGAAGCCGGCGTGGAGCTGCTGGCCGACATCGAGTTTCCATGGGATGTGCGGCCGATGGTGCGCAACCATCATGAGCGTTGGGACGGTGCGGGGTATCCGGATGGGCTGGCCGGTGAAGCGATACCACTTTCAGCGCGCATTCTCTGCATTGCCGATGTGTACGATGCCCTGACGACGAATCGGTCGTACCGCAAGGGATTCGATCATGAGCGTGCCGTGGCCGTAATGACCGAGAACAATGCGAACGGCCACTTCGATCCAGCGATATTCGATCTCTTCCTCGAGTGGGCTGCGACGCACAATACACGGGTGGCATGACCATGTCGTTCATGTTTCAAGACAACGCTGGTGCGTCGTTGCGATCGGCCGTACTTGCCGTTCTGCTCATCGGCGTCGCTGCGTGCACGCCGGATGCGAAGGTCGCGAAGACGAGCGCTGCGGGAGGGACACTCGTTGTCGCCACCGCTGGTGACGCCGACAACCTGTTTCCGCCGCTCACAATGACGAGTCAGGGGCGCCAAGTGGTGGATCAGATATTCGATTATCTGGCCGACATCGGGCCCGACTTGAACACGATTGGCGATGGAGGCTTCACGCCCAGGCTCGCCGATTCATGGAGCTGGGCGCCCGACTCATCGTGGATAGCATTTCATATCGACCCCCGCGCACGGTGGCACGACGGGCAGCCCGTTCGCGCGGGCGACGTCCGATTCACGTTCAGATTGCTGACGGACTCGACGCTTGCGTCGCCGATCGCGGCGACGTTGCGCGGGATCGATTCCGTAAGCGTGCGCGATTCACTTACCGCGGTCGTGTGGTACGCGAGACGGACGCCGGAGCAGTTCTTCGATTTCGTGTACAATGTGGCGATACTGCCCGAGCATCTTCTGCACGAAGTTCCGGTAAAGTCGCTCGCGTCGTCACAGTTTGCGCGGCATCCGGTGGGCAGTGGCCGCTTCAGGTTTTCCAGATGGGACGGCGGATCGCGCATCGAGATCGTGAGCGACAGCAATAATTATCGCGGACGCGCACGGCTCGATCGCGTTGTGTGGTTGGTGTCACCGGACATGCAGGCAGCGACGACGCGGTTGCTGGCGGGCGAGGCGGACTTCCTCGAGGTCGTGCGTGGTCCCGCAGTGGATCAGGTTGTCGCATCGCCCCGCGTGCGGCTGTTGACGTCGCCAAGTCTCGATTATGGTTTTCTGGCGTTCAACGTTCGGCGTGCGCCGTTCAACGACAGGGACGTACGACGTGCGTTGAGCATGGCCGTGGATCGGTCGGCGATGGCGCGAAACGTGTTCGACACGCTGGCGGTCCCGGGGCTCGGGCCTGTCACGCGCGCGCTGCCGGTCAGCAGGAGCGTTGTCGCACTTCCATACGATTCCGCGGCGGCGGTGAAGATACTTGCTGTGCACCGCCCGATCTCATTCAGGTTGCTCGTTCCCACGTCGAGCGCCGTGCGCGTCAAGTACGCGACGCTGCTTCAGGAGCAGTACCGTCGCTTCGGGGTGAAGGTGACCATCGAGCCGCTCGAGGTCAACGCATTCGTTCAGCGACTCACGAGAGGCGACTTCGACGCTGTGCTCAATGCATGGCATTCCGACCCCAGTCCTGCGGCCGTCGTTCAGGCATGGGGGACGGCCGGTGCGCCGCCTGAAGGCGCCAATTTCGTCGGTTACACGAGTCGGAGCTTCGATGCGCTGGTGGATAGCGGAGCCCGCTCGTTCGATCCGGCGCGCGCGCGTGCCTACTATGCACGAGCCTATCGGGAGATCGATGCCGATGCTCCCGCGGTGTGGTTGTACGAGGCCCGGAACGCGAGTGGGGTGAGTCGCCGAGTGCACGTGGCGGGCAGCCGCGCGGACGCGTGGTGGTCCGATCTTCCGGACTGGACAGTCGACCAGCGTTGATGTCCGGTTCCGTACCGAACCGGTGCGGCGCATGCGGCGCGTGCGGTCTGGCGAGGCGATGAATACAATTCAGGGAGTCCAACCTGTTCAGCCAGCGCCGTGTCTGACCATTTTGTATAGCCGCTGGCACTGAGCCGCGGCGTCCTTGGTCAGCGATTCCATTCTTTCGGAGTAATCAGAAATGCTTCAGCCAAGATCGGCCGCCGCGGTGGTCGTTCTCTTCAGCGCGCTCGCGGCAGGTGCGCAGCAGCCGACTCCACAGCAGACAGAAGCGGTCCGCAGAGGAGCTGGCGACACGTCGATCTTCGCACCGCTCGATCTGTATCCGTCGCCGAACGTGTACAGGACCGGTGACGGACGGCCCGGCGCTCATTACTGGCAGCAGCGAGCGGATTACGATCTGCACGCGACACTGGATACGGCGAACAAGTCGCTCAGCGCGTCGATGACGATGCGATACACGAACAACTCGCCGGACACGCTTCGATTCATCTGGGTGCAGACGGAGCAGAACGCGTTCCGGCCCGGCTCGCTCAACACGCTCGTGTTCGCACCGGACAGTCGCTTCGGATCACGCAGCTTTGTGGGTGGCGATGTGATCGATCACTTCAACCAAGTCGTCAACGGGCATGCGACTCCGCTCAAGTTGCGCGACAACGGAACGGTGACCAAGGTCGATCTGGCGGAGCCACTGGCGCCGGGCAAGACGGCGACGTTCGACGCGGCATGGCACTTCCTGATTCCGGAGCATGGAGCCGATCGCATGGGTCGCGACGGTTCGCTGTTCGAGCTCGCACAGTGGTACCCGCGTGTGAACGTGTATGACGACGTGCGCGGCTGGAACACGGAGCCGTATCTCGGACAGGGCGAGTTCTATCTCGAGTACGGTGATTTCAATCTGAGCGTCACGGTTCCATCGGGCTACATCGTGGCCGCGACGGGCACGCTCGCGAATCCGCGCGAAGTGCTGACGCCGACGGAGATCAGTCGTCTCGCCAAGGCGGCCAAATCCGACACACCGGTACCGATCATCACGGCATCGGATCTCACCAGTGGAGCGGCGCGGCCGCGCACTACCGGCACGATGACGTGGCGCTTCAAGGCCCACAACGTGCGCGATGTGGCATGGGCAGCCTCGCCCGAATACCAGTGGGATGCATCGAGCTGGAAGGGAATTCTGGCGCAGGCTTACTACAGGCCGAGCGCGGCGATCAACTGGGACGACGCTGCGGATCAGGCGCGCATGTCGATTCAGGAGTATTCGGAGCGCTGGTTCATGTATCCGTATCCTCAGATCACGGCAGTCGAGGGTCCGATCAGCGGCATGGAGTACCCGATGCTCGCGATGGAGACCAAGAGCCGCGACAAGCCGGATCTGTACAACGTCGTGACGCACGAGATCGGACACAACTGGTTCCCGATGATCGTCGGCTCCAACGAGCGAGTGCAATTCTGGCAGGACGAGGGTTTCAACACGTTCATCAACACGTTCAGCGAAGCGCGTCGTTATCCGCAGAACGGCAATCAGATGCAGCGCGCGGCCGAGGAGCGTGCACAGGTCGAGCAGACGCAGAAATTGAACATCGATGTTCCGATCATCACCAATCCGGATCGCATCGACCCGCGCAAGCTCGGCTTCACTGAGTACGTCAAGACGTCCGTCGGCCTTCAGCTTCTGCGCCAGGAGATCATGGGGCCAGCAGCGTTCGACGACGCGTTCAAGGAATACACGCGCCGCTGGGCGTTCAAGCATCCAACGCCGACTGATTTCTTCCGCACGATGGAATCGGTTGGTGGGCAGCGACTGGACTGGTTCTGGCGCGAGTGGTTCTTCGAAGATCCACATTTCGATCAGGCCATAGAGTCGGTACAGACGGCCGATTCGAGCGGGGTGCAGCACGTCAGGGTGGTTTATGGCAACCGTGCACGCGGAGTGCTGCCGATACGCGCGCACTTTACCTTCAGCGACGGCACTACTCAGGATTTCGAGTATCCGGCGCTGGTCTGGAGCACCAACAGTGTTCGCTACGTCCGCGAATACGACTTCACCGGCAAGACCGTCAAGCGGATCGATCTCGATCCCGACCGGCGTCTCGTGGATGTCGATCGGACGAACAACAGCTGGATGGCGCAGTGAGGTAGTTGGGGTGACTTCGTCCGTACCTCCGGAATTCGAGCATCGGTACATCGCCGGCGAGGGAAACCTCGCCGGCCTCACCTTGTTGCTGCTGCACGGTACCGGGGGTGACGGCGATTCACTGCTTCAGCTGGGCTACACATTGGCGCCAGGGGCCACGCTTCTGAGTCCGACAGGGAATGTGCTGGAGAACGGTGCGCGGCGCTTCTTTCGACGATTGGCGGAAGGTGTGTTCGATCAGGCGGACCTGGCGTTGCGTACGCGGGAGCTGGGCGAGTTCATTCGCGACGCTGCACGTGCGTACAATCTCGATCGGCATCGGATCGTCGCTGTCGGATACTCCAATGGAGCGAACATCGCCAGCAGTCTCATGCTGCGCCAGCCCGACGCACTCGCCGGCGCCGTGCTGCTCCGGCCGATGGTACCGTTCACGCCGGAGTCGCGCGTGCTGTTGAGCGGGGTTCCGATTCTGATCTGCGCCGGAGAGATGGATCCACTTCTGCCGTTCGGCGATACGGAACGTCTTGCGGACATCTTCCGATCGGCCGACGCGGATGTGACGGTGCACGTCGAGCACGCCGGTCACGAGCTTGCAATGGGCGACGTGATCGCAGCGCGCGACTGGATTGCGCAGAACTACAACACCGATGGTGCCCGATCGTCCTAGGGCTCGTACCGCGTCGTAAGAGTGTCCACGATGCATTCCACGAAGCGCTCGATCGGCAGTGGCTCGCGGATCGCTGCGACCGCGAGTCCGCTGACAGCGATGCACTGTCGCCGCAATGCACGCTCCGAGCTCAGCCCAACCGCTCTGGCGACGTCGAGCAGCGTGAGACTCCTGTCGGTGAGTAGGTCGTAATTCCTGAGTAGCGTGAGCGCAGCGACGAAGCCTGACGGAGACGCAATTCCTGCGTTCCTGAACTGACGCGACAGAGCCCAGCGCGTGACGCCGCAGACGCGGGCGAGCCGTTCGACCGAGTCGATTCTGTGCCCATCCTCGCTCACGTGATCGATGCAACTGTACAGCGCCGATGGTACCATCTTCAGTCGTTGCGACAGAGCGGTCGTGAGCAGGTGAGCGCGTGTGGCACGTGACTGCCGTCGCAGAATGTCGGCGAACGTCGTCGGATCGTCGTTGTATCCATAAGTGACGATCTCGCCGATGCCGAGCTCGCGAATGAGGTCGATCGATGCCTGCGCGTACTCTGGCGTGAGCAATATGTAGAGCACGGTGCCCAGGTGCGCGCGAGACAGCGAGCCGGGAATACCGCGATCGCGCTCTGCGAGCATCGGGTCCACGACAGCCACGTCGGACGATCCACGCGTCACGGCATCGATGAAGTCAGCTGTACCCGATCGTATCGTCACCGATCCCGGAGGCATCACTGCTGCGCGAGCGCGGTCGTGAAACGGTCTCCGGAGCATTGCCAGCGCTCTCATCTCATTCCGTGCGCCTTTTGCGTCAAGAATATCCTTCCTCGCGTGTCCCCTACTGTGCACCGCTCATGGCAGTGCTCATGGCACCGCCCATGGCACCGCCCATGGCACTGCTCGTACCGACGCCGTGTCGGGCTGCCATGAAATCGAGCGATTCGGCAACCTCGCGAATCTCAACCGGCACGCTGTCCAAGTCAATGGAGATTGCGGACGGATTGGGCATCACGTCGTCACTGACGGCGACGGTGTTCGAACGGAAGCGCTCCGGGCGCTGTGGTATCTCGCTGGGAGCGTTCTCGATTGCCCGCAGGATGTCACTCAGCTCGGTCTCTGCCTCGAACACAAGCTGGAAGTGCTCGTACCGGTTTGCGAGCTCGATGGCCCTTTGCGCAGCCGACCTGGCCTCGTCGAGTCGCGCGAATCGCCGGCATCCCTGTGCGGTGAACAGCGCGAATTGCGCCTGCTGGCGAGGCGTCAGCCGCTCGCCGGCGAGCTCGGCGCCGAGTGCGTCGAAGGCGGCGGCGTTTTCGTGATGTGCAGCGAGAAAGAACAGATTGAGCGTCGCATGACGTCTGACGTGTCTCTCCGGCGCAGCTTTCTGTACGACGCGAAGCGCGGCGGATGCGACGGCGGGAAGTCCGTAGTCGCTGAGGAACGATGCGAGATCGACGAGCGTCTGGTACTTGAGCTCGTCGTCGTCCTCGAGCGTGTCGAGGATGCCGAACGCGAGCGAGATCGCCTGCTCGTATTCACCGCTCATGTTCGCGACCCCCGCGAGCGCGAGCGTGACTCTGGGAACGACGGATGGACACGATCGTCGCGCCTGCCTGGCAATACCCGTGAGACGCAGTCGCGCCCCCTGCAGATTGCCGCGGCTCCAGAGCAGGTTCGCCTCGCCGATCTGCGCGCGGAACGCGATGGACAGGTCGCCCGCCTCCCTGCCAAGCTGGGATGCACGGTGGTAGGCTATCTGCGCCATCTCCCAGTCGGCGCACATACGGTACGCGCGTCCCATCATCAGACGCGACTCCGCCGCGAGCCACGTTTCACCGTCAAGCTCGGTATCCATGCCCGCGAGTGCGAATACCTTTGCGGCCATCGCCCATTCGCCCTCGCTACCAAGCGCCTGTCCGTACATGAGAAGTGAAGTGTAAGTCGCCTTTCTTCCCACGCGGACCGGTCCCGCGCTCTCCCAGAATTGAAGTGCGCAGGCCATCGCTTCGAGCGCTGCGCGCACGTTCGGTGCAGCGTCGATGGCTGCGACATCGGATTCGATCCCGTGGAGGGTATCGCGGTGGAATCCACTCAGGCCGTTCGTCTTGACGCTATCGTAGATCTGCAGGATGGCGAATCCTGCGGCAGTGCGCGCGAATTCCGCATCCGATCGTGCTGCTGCGAGATGCTCGAGGAAGGATGTGTCGGTCATGGTTTGGTTGTCGGTTCGCCGGACGCCTTGAGGCGTACGTGTCGGGGGCGAGGTCTGCCCTGGATGAGTGTCAGCGACGGCTTGGCGTCTTCCGGCGGATTGCGTGGAGCGCTGGACCTCCGACGTGTCTTGCGTTCTGTGAGGCGCACTGCGAGTATATCCGCCGCCTCGGCGACTCTGAGCGGTCGAGTGCGAAGTCTGCCGGTCGTGGTATCGAGCAGGAGTGTGAACTGTGCGTCCATCGTTCGATGCGACTTGTATCCAAGCAGCGACGCGATGGTCGTGAACGGAATGCGAGATCTGGTGATGGCCCTGTATGCCGACGTGAGGTGCGTCGCTTCGACCATTCTTCTCGTCGATACGAAGCCAGCATCGGCGATATAACGATCCATGGTGCGCCGCGGCAGCGAGACTGCTGCCGACAGCCCGTCGGGAGAATCGGGTCCATCGCCGGTGCGGAACATTGCGACCAGTCTCTCACGGATCGCAGCCGGGAGGAGATTGAGGTTGGCATCCAGTCTCGACAGCAGCGCGGCGCAGAACTCTGCGTCAGGCGTGAGAAGGACGGCGCGCTCCAGCAACGACCGCTCGTTCGCAGTACCTCGGAAGACGAACCGCGCGGGAGTCCGTTGCGCCAGGATCACGGAGCTTTCGAGTGCAGCGGTGCTCACTGAGCTGAAGGCGACGACGGGCCGCGGAAATTGCGCGATGCTTGCTGCTATCGACTGCGCGATGCCCGGAGTGAGGAGTGCCGGATCCAGTACGAGGCAGTCGTCACTCGGAAGCGCCAGCGCGGCGAGGAGCTGGCGCGTGTCCGGAATGGACTCGATGATACCGTGTCCAGCGACGGCTGCGTACACGTAGCCCATCCCCTGTGGTGCCAGAAATACGATGTATCTCAATTCGGCCCCGTTGATGCAACTGCTGTCCGCGACATGGCATTCCTTCCCGAGCGACGAGAACCTTCAATAAGGTAGCGTCCGCCAGGTGCCGGGGAAATGCGATTTCCGGCCAACCACTGCGATTTCCGGCCAACCCGGAAATCGGGGCAGGTTGGTCCGGATTTGATCCGATGCCGGCGGCATTTTGAGGACCGGCCGGCGTCGGATCAGGGCACTGTTTCCCCTATGGGAGTGCGACCTTGACGATGGTGGCAGCCTGGGAGGTGCTGTCGGTGCCGCAGTGGTCCCAGCCTTGGGTTCCGCCGCCGCTGCACACGGCGTTGGAGCGGGGGGCTGTCGGTTCTGCGCAAGCGACAGCGAGCGCTGCTAGGACGGCACCAAGGATGGCGATGTATCTGGTGGTACTGCGCACATTATCTCCGGCAAGGGGGTTGAGCAGGGAGATTACAGGGAGTTTTCCCAGTGCGAAATGCGCATTTGCGCCATTTACCTGCGCTTTTGTGCGGGTCGCCAGAATTGGCCGGAAATCGCAGTCCGTGGCCGGAATGCGCACTTGTCCGATCGCTGTCGGCAAGCAAATGTATGAGGTATGGCTGCGCTATGCGGAATCAACCGGGTCACGGCATGTGGCGTCGCTCGAACAATGAACTCAGCCAAGCGCCTTACAAAATGGGCGGCGTCACATGCCAATCCCCGCCTTCCGGGCCGGATCCCCACCACTTTCCATCAGCATCGCACACGATAAGTCATGCTCGACTCAGTTGTTACGTTTGATGTCGCCTCCCGGGTACGCGAGCTCGAGCTATCGATCGCTCGGCGCGTTCGGCAGGAGCTGCGACCCTACATTCGCGACGAGGCGCAACTGGAGCGCGCCACGAGTGAAGTCCTGATGATCAGCAGGGACTACGCTGGATCCTTCCATGCGATCAATGATCGGGCGCGTATAAGGCGGGAGCGGGACGCGGAGTAGACTGCCACACGGAACGGGTGGTCACCGCAGCCGAGCCTGGGCCCGAGCGGGTTCTTGCGCCGGCGTATCCCTGCGCACTGATTCTGTCACTGGCGATCCACACGTGAATCCGTGAGCATGTTCAATCGAGTTCCAATTGCAGCACTCATCGCGGGCTGTGTCCTGATCACGTGGGCACCGGCGACTGTCGATGCGCGCAACATGCCGGCACGAAAAGGCATCACAGCTCCGTCTGCCAGCGCTGACAGCACCGTCGTCGTGATGCTTGGCGTCGGAATGCCGAGACCCGATCCCGATGCATCCGGGCCGGCGACTGCGGTCGTCGTCGGTTCCCGTGTTTTTCTATTCGATGCTGGTCCGGGAATCATGCGGAGGATGGCAGCGGCGCATCTTCCGATAAATGGAGTAACGGCGCTGTTCATCACCCATCTGCACAGCGATCATACGCTCGGACTGCCGGACCTGATCTTCACGTCATGGGTGATGGGGCGAAAGAACGCACTCGAAGCTTACGGACCGCACGGATTGCAGGAGATGACCACGCACATTCTGGAAGCGTGGAAGGTGGACGAGGGCGTTCGCACCAACGGATTGGAGCACGAACCTGCCAGTGGCTACGCGGTGAACGTGCATGAGATCAGCCCGGGTGTCGTTTACGACAGCGGTGGCGTGCGCATCACTGCGATCCCTGTACTGCACGGCAGTCTCGAGGAAGCGTACGGATATCGGGTCGACACGCCCACGCGCTCGGTAGTGATTTCGGGTGACACGCGACCATCGGACGCGCTGGTTGCTGCTTCGCGAGGCGTGGATGTGCTGGTGCACGAAGTGTATTCGGCGGCGAAGCTCGCGCCCGAGAAGCGGCCCGGGGGTGACGACTGGCCGCGCTACATGCACGAGTTTCACACGTCCGACGTGGAGCTCGGGAAGATCGCCGCGGAGGCGAAGCCCAAGCTGCTGGTGCTCACCCACATCATAAGAATGGGAAGCAGCGACGAGGATCTGATTCGCGCGGTACGAGCTGGCGGATTTGGTGGCAGGATCGTCGTCGGCCGGGATCTGGCCCGGTACTAGAGTTGGTCAGCGGTATCGGGGCGTCATGCGCGACGCCCGTGGTGTGGGCTGCCTGCGGTGCGTGCGTAGCCTTACCGCTTGAGTGCGGAGCAGCCACTGACGGCGCCCGTCCCACCGGGTTTTGCAATCACTGCGGAAAAAATAATACGCACTGTCCAGCGCCGGCGTTGTAATTCTTAGTGCACGTCGGCGGTCGGGGGTTGGATTCGGAATAGTAAATATTTTATCCGATCTTGACACTCAGAGACCCACCTTTATGTTCGCTTGAGATCGCTGGCCAGTCCCTTCGTGCACGGCCAGCACGGTACAGCGACCCAATGAAGATGAAGCGCCTCGCACTGTTGTTTCTGTCTCTCGTCACCGCGGGTCTTGCGACTGCGCAGAATGCGCCTCGAGAGCATGACGTACTCGTAACTGGCGGATGGCTGTTCGCATCGACAGGTAACCAGCGAGTTCGTAATCCCGGCATTCTCATTCGCGCGGGCAAGTTCCTGCGCGTCGGCGGTGACCTCTCCATAGCCGCGGCGGATGCCGAGCGCGTTCAGCTGGCAGATACGGAGACGGTGATTCCCGGCCTTTTCGATCTGCACGCGCACTACGCGATGGATCTGTTCAACGCGGGGCGCAAGGACGAGACAACTGCGTATCCATCGCTCTTTCTCGCCAATGGTGTGACATCAACGTGGCCCGCGGGTGAGATGAAGCCGGACTCGATGATGGCGCTGCGCATCAGGATCGATCGTGGATTGGAGCCCGGTCCTCGGCTGCTGAATTCAGGACCGTACTTCGGAACCGCGCGGCCCGGGTGGGACAGCAACATATCCGTCGACTCGATCTACGCTGAAGTGGATCACTGGGCCGAGCTTGGAGTGCGCGGATTCAAGGCAAAAGGGATAAAGCCCTACCAGTTACGCGCGCTCATCGAGCGTGCGCATCAGCATGGGCTCACAGTGACTGGCCATCTCGATTCCGGATTCGGTGAGTCGGTCAATCCGCGCGACGCGATCCTGATGGGAATCGATCGCATCGAGCACTTCATGGGCGGCGACGCGTTCACGCCGGATCGTTCCGCGTACGCGTCGTACGAGCACATGACCTTCGACACGCCGGCGTTCAGGCGGATCGCCGCTCTGTACAAGACACAACACGTCTATTTCGACGCGACGTTGAGTGCGTACGGTTACTACGGCAAGAAGGATCCCGTCGTCTACACCTACTACACGGATGAAGAGCGCTTCCTCACGCCGTACATGCGCTCCGTGATTGCCGCGCGGCCGCCACGCCCGGTGAATCAGCAGTTCGAGAACATCTACTGGACCAAGCGCAAGGAAGTGAAGGCGTTCTACGACGCTGGCGGCGCCGATCTCATCACGCTCGGCACCGATCATCCGAGCTGGGGAGAATTCCTTACACCGTTCGCAGTGAACAGGGAATTGCTGTCGCTCTCGCTGTCGGGCATTCCGAACGCGGCCGTGCTGCGTATCGCGACTATCAACAGTGCGCGCGCGATCGGGCTTGGCGACAGACTTGGATCGATCGAAGTGGGGAAGTGGGCTGATCTGGTGGTCGTGCGCGGGAATCCGCTGGTTGACATTCGCCGAGTCAGATTGCCGCGACTGGTTATCAAGGCGGGGAAGATTTACGACCCCCAAGCGTTGATGAAGTCGGTAGAGGGAAAGATCGGACCGACCAGTGCCGCCGATACCGCCGTCTGGGCACCAACACCACGCCAGCCACGCCGCCCTGCACGCTGAGGGCAGTCGATTCAACCAGGGCAGTTACAACATGAGATTCATCGCTCGATCCGTAGCCGTCGCGGCCGTCATGGTCGCGACCACTGGGGTATCGCTCACAGCCCAACAGGCGGCGGGGCTTGCGAGCACGGACATCTCGGCGCTGCGCGGCCTTGGAGATGTTCAGGTTTCGCCGGATGGGAGGCATGTTGCGTACGCGGTAACGCGACGCGATACGCCTGGCAGGCCGCGTAGCGAGACCTGGATTCGCGATCTCGCGACGCAGGCCGAGTCGCGGCTTGGCACCGACGCAACGGGGGCATCGAGTCCACGATGGTCGCCGGATGGCCGCGCGATCGCATTCTTCGGCCGCGTCGGCGACAGCAGTGGAGTGGCAATCGCGAACGCGGATGGAAGCGACATTCGATTCATCGCATCCGTCAAGGGAACCAATCACGTTCTTCCGTCGGTCGGGGAGCGCCTCTCGTGGTCGCCGGACGGACACCGGCTTGCCTTCATATCGAGCACGCCGGGGCCGGAGTCGGATGCGAACGGTGATCCGATGGTCATCACTCGGTATTCGTACAAGCCGACAGCGAGTGAAGGGCTGACGCGCTTCAACGACAATCGCCGTCTGCACATCTTCGTAGCCGATCTCACCACGAAGCACGTGACGCAGCTCACGACAGGCAACCATTACGAGCACAGCATCGAGTGGTCGCCATCGGGCGCCGAGATCATGTTCGTGTCGAACCACGGTGCCGACCCGGACCGTGTTTTCAACTATGACGTGTTCGCGGTGAACGTGGCGTCCGGCGCGCAGCGCCAGATCACGAAGACTGCATCGCCCGAATATCAGCCTGTGTGGTCGCCCGACGGGCGTCGCATCGCCTACCTTGGCACCAAGCGTTCGCTGACGTCGTCCGAGACGACCATGGAGGACACGCACGTCTGGGTAATGAACGCCGACGGATCGAATCGCCGGGAGGTTGGCATATCCGTCGACAATCGTCAACGTGCACCGCGGTGGTCTCGCGATGGTACGTCGCTCTACACGGTGGTGCAGGTGCACGGCGACAGCAAGCTGTATCGCATTCCCGTGGATGGCGGCTCGCCGCATGTAGTGGTGGGCGACGAGGGCCAGATCGGATCGTGGTCGCTGATGTCGGACGGCGGGCTGATCTATGCCTTCGCCTCACCGACCGAGCCGGCGATGCTTCGCGAGATGAATGCATCGGGCGTTGCTCACGACATCGTTCGGCTCAACACTGCACTACTCGCGAAACGCCGTGTCGCACCGGTCGAGCACTTTACGTTCAGGTCGCGTGACGGGCTTCAGGTCGAGGCGTATTTCACCGTGCCGCTGGATCGCACAGCCAACTCGAAGTATCCAATGATCGTGCAGATCCACGGTGGGCCGCATGGTGCGCAAGGCTCGGCATTCAACGACAAGGCGCAGGTGTATGCCGCGCACGGCATGGCGTCGTTGATGGTGAACTATCGCGGCTCCACCGGATACGGTCAGAAGTTCGCGGACGCGATCTTCAAGGATCAGGACGGTCGCGAGGCAGAGGACGTGATGGCGGGCGTGGATGCCGCACTCGCGCGTCATCCGTGGCTCGACTCGACGAGAATGGGAGTGGAGGGAACGAGCTACGGCGGACAACTGGCGGACTGGCTGGTCACGCGCACCAACCGCTTTGCGGCGGCGATCCCGACTGCCGGAATCGCGAATCTGATCAGCTTCAACTACATGTCGTACTACCACGACTACCTGGCCGTGGAGTTCGGTGCGTACCCTCACGTGGGTGCGTTGATGGACACGCTGTGGAAGCGTAGCGCGCTGCGTTACGTCTCGCGCGTGAAGACGCCGGTGATGCTGGTGCACGGAGAGAACGACAACGACGTGCCGATTGCGGAGGCGGAACAGTTCTACATAGCACTGAAGGATGTCGGCGTGCCTGTGGTGATGATTCGTTATCCGCGCGAAGGGCACGGAGTGCGTGAGACGAAGCACGTCATCGATTTCATCGACAGAAGTATCGCGTGGTACAACCGCTGGTTTTCTCATTCGGGCCCAAGGGAGGGTTGATGTCGAAAAGATCAGGTAGCCATTGGCTACTGTTCGCGTTGTTGTCGTTTGCGGGGGTAGGCGTTTCCGGAGCTGTTGCTGCGGGCGTTGCTGGAGCACAGGCCGGCGTCGCGCCACAGGGAACTGCAACGATCACGGGAACAATTACCGACTCGGCGGGACATGCTCCGATCGCGGGAGTTCAGGTCTCCGCGGGTCCGGCGGGTGTCACGTCAGGCACGACGATCAAAGGCGCAGTGACCGCTCCGAACGGACGATTCACGATCACCGGAGTCGCGCCTGGCGCGGTGACGGTTCGCGCACGCCTGCTCGGCTTCGCGCCGGTCACGAGGCAGGTTGCCGCGACTGCAGGAAGTGTCACAACTGTCGACATCGCGTTGATGCACCAGACCGCATTGCTCGATCAGGTCGTCGTAACAGGTACAGCAGGAGCGACGCAGCGTCGCGCGGTTGGCAACGTGATCGAGAGCATAAAGGCGACCGACATCCTGACCGTCGCGCCAGTCACCACTGTCGGTCAGCTGGTGGAGGGTCGCACGGCGGGCCTCACGGTGCTGCCTTCATCCGGACAGGTCGGTACCGGATCGCAGCTTCGCGTGCGTGGTGTGAGCAGCCTTTCGCTTACCAACGAGCCGCTGATCTACATCGATGGCGTGCGCATGGACGGCAACGCCAGTCGCGGTCCATCACAGCGTGGTGGCATGGGCACCAGCGCACTCGACGACATCAATCCTGAAGACATCGAGAGCATCGAAGTCATCAAGGGGCCGGCGGCCGGTACGCTGTACGGCACCGAAGCGTCGAATGGTGTGATTCAGATCATCACGAAGCGTGGCCGGAGTGGCAAGGCATCGTGGAACTTCAGCCAGCGACTTGGCACCAACTGGCTTGCGAATCCGGGAGGCCGGGCCGGCACTCTGTACGCCAAGGATCCGGCGACGCAGCAGCTCGACAGTGTCAACCTCTACCTCCACGAGGCACAGTCGGGCAACGGGCCCATCTTCACGAATGGAATGCTCGAAGGCACCAACCTGAGTCTGGCCGGCGGCTCGGACCTCGCCAGATACTTCACGTCGGTGAACTACGATGATGATGTCGGCGTCGTTCGATGGAACGTGGCCAAGAAGCTGGGCGCACGGGCGAATCTCGATCTGCTCGTCGGCAACAAGCTGAAGATCACGACAAACATGGCCTACCTGCGTAACAGGATCCGGCTCGCGCAGGGCGCGATCGACATCGATCCGTTCAGCAACCTGATCTGGGGCAATCCGCTCACGCTCGCAAAGGGCCAGCGCGGCTTCAATACATCGCCACCGGAAGAGTGGTCGACGGTGGAGAGCCACGCCGACGTCGATCGGACGACGTCGAACCTGACGCTGAACTACACTCCGATCTCGTGGTTCACCAATCGCCTCATAGCCGGACTGGATGCGAGCACCGAGAACAACTGGGTGCTGTACCCGCGTCAGCCCAAGGGCAACCTCGACTTCCTGGGCAACAACGGCCTCGGCTCGAAGTCAGTCTCGCGCGCGTTGCACAATTTCATCACGCTCGACTACTCCGGCTCCGCCAAGTATCATCGCGGTGACAATCTCGACTTCACGAGCAGCATCGGGTTGCAGTACTACCATCAGGATCTGAACACGATTACTGCCACCGGCTCCAACTTCCCGGCGATTCCGATCACGACTGTCAGTGGCGGAACGACGCGCACTGGCACCGAGACGTATACGGGAAATGCGACGGTTGGTATTTTCGGCCAGGAAGAGATCGCATGGCGCAACCGCGTCTTCCTCACCGCCGCGCTGCGCGGAGACGACAACAGCGCGTTCGGAAAGCAGTTCAAGGCTGCGTACTATCCCAAGTTCAGCGGATCGTGGGTCATCGGCGAGGAGCCGTGGTTCCACGTACCGCTCGTCAACAGTCTGCGGTTGCGTGCTGCGTATGGCGCGTCGGGCACACAGCCCGGTGCCTTCGATGCATCGCAGCTGTACGCACCGTCGGTAGGCTACGCGGATCAGCCCGGTCTCGTACCGAGCGCATTCGGAAATCCTGCGCTGCGTCCGGAGCTGAGCAAGGAACTCGAAATGGGCTTCGAGAGCACGATACTCGGCGGCAGCACGGACCTGAGCTACACGCACTATCATCGCAACATCACGGACGCGATCGTGAACTCGCCGCTTCCACCATCGACCGGTTTCCCTGGTTCGCAGATCGTGAACATCGGGCGCGTAACGGGCTGGGGTAACGAGCTCGCCATCAATACGCGGCTCATCACGCGCGACAAGTTCTCATGGGCGGTCGGCTCGTCGTACTCCAGGAACGGGAATCGCATCGAGGACATGGGTGGGATTCCATTCATCACGATCACCGGCGGTCAGGCGCAGAATCGCGTCGGATTCGGGATCGGCGACATCTTCATGTACAAGGTTCTGTCGGCAACCATCGACTCGGCGGGCTTCGTCGCGTCGGCGATGTGCGACGGCGGAACGGGCAAGCAGGGGCTCGAGATGGGCGGCAAGGCGGTTCCTTGCTCGTCCGCGCCGCGTGTGCGATGGGGCCCGTCGCAGCCGACGTGGCAGCTCGGTGTGAACACCACGGTGACTCTGTTCAAGCGACTGACTCTCTTCGCGTCGGCTGACGGTAACGGTGGCAACTATCAGTCTGACACCGAGATCCGTGCGCTGCACAATCTCGGACTCACCCGCGCCGTGATCAAGCGCGACGATCCAATTCTTCAGGAATACCGCGCCATCGAGAACGATGCGACCGGTACGTTCCTGGCAAGCTTCGTCCGACTGCGTGAGCTCTCGGCGACGTACAACCTGCCGAATCGCTTTGCCGGCCGGATCGGTGCGAACGGCGGATCGTTCAGCCTGGCGATGCGCAACGTTGCGATGCTGTGGACTGGCGCGCAGGGTTGGAACACGTCACGTGACGGCCTAGTGTACGTACCTGTCGCGAACCAGCACGTCTGGGATGCGGAGACTCGTGCCGCAGGCCAGCTGTCGCAGGGCTATCAGACAATTCTGCCTCCCGCGGCAAGCCTCACGGCGACGCTGCGGCTCTCCTTCTAACGTTACGGGAATTCTAAGATGCAATATCACAACTCAAACGGCAGCGGGAGAAAACCGTTCGGTCGAAGCGTTGCGAGATCAATTCTGGTGCTGGGTCTCGCAGCCGCAACTGCTTGCAACAGCCTGCTGGACGTTACCAACCCGGGCGTTGTAAAGAGCAGCGATCTTTCCGATCCTTCGCTGGCTCCGACGCTCGATGCAGCGGCACTGGGCACCTTCAACTGCGCGTTTGCGCAGTACGTGGCGACGGCCGGCGTGCTGTCGGGAGAATACATCGTCTCCAACTCGTTCGTCGATGCAAACCAGTGGGGTTGGCGCGGCGTGGAAACCAAGACACAGCCTGGAACCTGTCCAGCGAGCCGCGCTACGACGTCGCTGGGCTTCTACACGCCGATGCAATCGGCGCGCTTTCAGGCCGAGGATGCTGCGAAGCGCATAACGGCGTTCACCGCCGCTCAGGTGCCGACGCGCGCAAACATGCTGGCCGAACTCACCACCTACGCCGCATACACGTACGTACTGCTAGGCGAGGGAATGTGCAAGATGACGGTCGACAACGGACCGCTCATAACGCGCGACAGCACGTTCAAGATCGCCGTTGCCAAATTCACCGCGGCGCTGGCTCTTGCGCAGACGGCGAACTATGCGGCGATGACGAACATGGCGCTCGTCGGTCGAGCTCGAGCGCAGCTCGATCTCGGGAATCTCGCCGCTGCGAAAGCGGACGCGCAGGCAGTACCGGCGGGCTTCGTTCGCAATGCGGAGTATTCGGAGACGACGATTACACGTGAGAACCGCATCTACAATCTGACGATCAGAAACGACTTCCTGTCGGTCGGTCCGGACTACCGCGGTCTCACCGTTGGCGGCGTGCCCGATCCCAGGGTGCCGGTGCTGAATACGGGCCGTTTCGGAAACGATGCAGTCACGCCGCAGTGGCAGCAGCGGAAGTTCATCGGAACGGGCGCGGTGCCAATGCCGATCGCGTCATGGGCCGAGGCGCAGCTCATCTACGCGGAAGCTGCTGGCGGACAGGAGGCGAAGGATGCCATCAACCGCGTACGCGCGTCGCGTGGCGTTGCGCCGCTCGACGGCAGCGAAGGCTCGGACATAGAGGCAATAGTGCTCGAAGAGCGCCGGCGCACGCTCTTCAGCGAAGGACAGCGTCTTGGAGACATGCTGCGGACGAACATTCCGTTTCCGTCCGGTGTGAATCACAAGGGGCAGACGTACGGTCCGACCACGTGCGTACCACTGCCGGATGTGGAGACGCAGAACAATCCGAACCTGCGCGGTTCGTGAACGGATAAACCAGCCGCATCGCATCTGAGCCTGGCCAGCTCAAGAGGGTGGAAGCCGGGATCGCTCCGTACTCGTCAAGGACTGCGGAGGGATCCCGGTTTATGGCTGTGACGTCTCCACCCGACCACTCATCGCTGGAACTCCACCGCCTGCCGCAAGCTCGCTGTTGTGTCTGGATGTAGCAGGACAGTTTCCAGGTTTCCTCCGCACGGAAACCATACTCGATGAAGATACGTCTTACGGTAGCGCTTGTGCTCGGTATTTCCGCGTGCGCCGTGCCATTAAAACTCACTGGCGCGCAGGTGCGCTCGACAGGTCCACGCATGCTGTTTGCGGCGGAACGCGCCGCCGTGGGCGGTGCTGCATGGGACGGGCTCGCCGCAATCCGTACTGTGGGATCGGTGACGGTCGCTGGCGCGGTTGGCAGCTTCAGCACGACGATCGATCTACGCACTGGCTTCATGCGCATGATCACCGACGAGGGGCCGGCGCACGATGTATCGGGCTTTGACGGATTTGCATGGGACGCGCAGGGAGGCGAAATAACGCAGGCCGATCTACCCGGACTGCAGGCCGACGCGGTGACACAAGCGTACGTCGCGCGTAACGGGTGGTGGCGAACCGGCGACAGCGCCGCGATGGTGCCACTCCGTGCCGAGCATGCTGGCACTGGAACGTTCGACGTCGTACGGGTAACTCCGCGTGGCGGGAGCCCCATCGATGCGTGGATCGACCGCGACACGCACCTCCTGGTGCGGACGGTTGCTCACACTGATGGGGGTGTGATGTCTACCGAATACAGCGACTATCGCAAAGCGGGCGGAATCCTCATTGCCTATCATCAGATGCTGACCGATGGGACCGGCGCGCGTACTGACTACCGCGCGAAGAGCGTAACGATTTCACAGAACCTTCCGAGAGGGGCGCTGGCACGACCTGCTCAGCGGGTTTACGGAACTCTTGGCGCAGCTGCTTCGACAATCCCATTCACACTGCTTGGCGGGACCTTCGGGCAGATAGCGATCCACGCTTCACTTGATGGCCATGATGCAACGCTGCTATTTGATTCCGGAGGTCAGAACTTCCTGACTAACAGTGCTGCGCGGCGTCTGAACGTCGTGACGGGCGGTGGAGCGAACCTGAGCGGCGGTGGCGCCGGTAACGAGTCTGCCACGTTCGGGCAGGTCAGCAGTGTCGTCATCGGTTCGGCACGTCTCGCCGCTCAGCAATTTATTGTCGCGCCGCTACCATACGTGATAGTCCACCCGTCGCACGACGTGACGATCGACGCCCTCGTCGGAAGCGAGATCCTCAACGCATTTCGGACTACCGTCGATTACAAACACCGTACAATCACATTCGCGTCGTTCAAGTCTCCACCCTTGCATGACGGTGTCACCGTGCCGTTCCTCAGTGACGGTCAACACGTGTATGTTCGCGCGGTAATCGACGGGGTGAGCGGATTGTTCGGGATCGACACAGGGGATGGGGGCGGGGTCACGATCTTTGCTCCGTTCGCAACCGCGCATGGAATACGCGGCGGAACGCCGTACGTATCAGCCGGTGGAGTCGGTGGAACGGTGTCAGGTTCAACGTATCGAGGACGCACGCTGGTGATAGGTGGGGTAACGCTCGCGCGGCCCGTGGTCAATATCAGCGGACCTCAGGGTGGTGCCTTTGGATCACGGTCGATTGCGGGAAATATCGGCGAGCGAGTGCTGGATCGGTTCACGCTGACCTTCGACTATCGGGCGCGAGAGCTGACTTTCACGCCGAACGACAGGATCCACGAGCCTTTTGTCGCGAGCACGACGGGCGTTCACTTCACGCAGCAGGATAGCAGCGCGTTTACCGTTCTCTCGGTCGTCAGCCATTCACCAGGCGACGTCGCCGGACTGCGTCCCGGGGACCGGATCGTAGCATGGAATGGGCGATCCGTCGGAGAGTATCACCTCGGCGCATATGATTCCGGAATTGCGAATCCGGTCACGCCTTTTACTGTGACTGTCCTGCGTGCCGGCAATGTATCGACCGTCACCATAACACCGCGTCAGGTTCTCTGAGGTGTGTCACGCGGAAGAGTGCTGGCGGCGGCAAATGATTCTCGATTCCGTCATTCACTGACGCTGGTGTGTAACAGCAACAGGCGAGCGCTATCGTGACGCTCGCCTTTTGCTGTTGTATTGACTTACCAGCCCGATCCCATCGATCCGGGGCCGTACGTGCACTTGCTGCACTGCGAGCCGCTGCTGGCGGTCCAGCTGTCGACTGCAATACGGCTGGCGGATGACGATAGTGAGGTGTCCTGTGATGCGCGAGGGCGCTGCGACGCCATCGCATCGAGCATGACACGCGCAGTGGACGCGGAAGCGCTGGTAAGGTCGATCGATTTCGGTTGCATTGAATCCTTGCTGTGGATGAGGTGAAAACTGAGCTACTCCCTCAGTGTCGGCGTGCGATCGGCCGCTCGTGCAAGCACAACGCAAGATTGCTGTATGGAAGGTCTGATGAACGCGGCGCAAGCTCAACGAGGTATCCGTGCCGTTCGCCGCGGCGTATCGGATGTTCGCATGTCCAGACTGGCAGACTGGCAGTAGTACATCACGGGGTTCGGCGTGATCGGATTTGTGGTCAGGTTGTGCTGAATCCTCATGGAGCTTACCGGCGCTCAGCTACCGGGCGTCGACACACCTGCCATATCACGGAGACGGTGCATAGCGGTCGTGTCCAAGGCAATCGAGTACATTTTGAGATTTCCGTTTTCGTAGCCGGTGAGCTCTTTCGTGAACGCGGTCGCGTCTACGCGGTGCGGACGAACGCCACGGAACGGCAGTCGAACGCTGGTGAAGTACAGCGTGGTTCCGTCCGGAGATACTGATGGCGCCATGTCAGTCGCACTGCTGTTGACGGCCTGACCGAGATTCACCGGCTCACTCCAGTGTTGGCCGCGGCGAAAGCTGATGTACAGGTCGCCGCCGCCGAACCCACCTTTACGGTCGCTCACGAAGATCATGTATGACTCGTCCGGTGATACGTACGCTTCCTGCTCGCTGGCCGCGGTGTTGAAATCGACGGGAACCGGATCGGCGTAGTGATCACCCGCCCAACGTGCGTAGAAGATGTCGCTGCTTCCCTTTCCGCCGTCGCGGCCGTGTGCATGAAAGTAGAGTGTTCCGTCCCTGGTAACTGCTGGGAACCAGACGCTTCCATGACCGTTGATCGGCGATCCAACATTGATTGGCTGCGACCAATTGCCTCCCTTGGCTCGCTCCACGTACCAGATATTGAATGTAGGCGACGGGTGGCTGGCGGAATCGCCGTCCATCGGTCGGTTGGAGACGAAGTAGACCCGCCGTCCATCCGGACTCACAAATGGATCTGTGTCCATCCACTTGCCAGAGAATGGTGCAACCTCCGGCGCCGACCACACCGTTCCTACGCGCGTCGAGACCATGATCGTCCAGAACAGACCGCGTGAGAAGAACACTTTGCGTCCGTCCGGTGTGAACGACGTGTTCCACTCGGGGAACATTGTCGAAACGGTACCTGCGGCGAAGAGGACGGGGGTGGCACCCGAACTGGTGACGCCGGGCGCGGCAGTGGCCTGCGCCCGGCCACTCCGTGGAATAACTACGAGCAGCAACGACAGTCCTGCGCAACGCATGTACTTCCGACCCGCGAACATACGGGTCAAGGCATTAATGCGAGCTGCTTTCATTGACGCTGTGGTTAGTGTTGCAAGTCGCGTGGTGCGCTGCTCGGAGAACTCGACCTAATTCTGTCACTCAAGGTAGGCAACGTGTTGACGTCAGTCGCTACTGTTGCCGCCAGTGGCGGCATGGGATCAGTGAACGGTACCGCTTGCGGATCGTGAGCTCGGTCGGTCGTTTCGCGCCGGTTGACGCCGGAGCGTACGAAGTAACCGTTCGCTGCGCGACTCCCACCGCTCCCTGAAGTACCTCTGCTCTCAAGTGCGATCGTCGCGTAAACGATTTGCGAGTTGGTGGCAACTAAGGTTTCACGGCCCAGACGCCGCATTAGCATTTCGCCGGATTCCGTGGGGCACGGGGTCGCCGGTGCTCACTCGTCCGATGCGGATCGAAGCGTCGCGATATCGTACATGTACAAGGGGTTTCGAAATTGGATCAACAAGGCATATATAGCCGCGGCTTGGCCGGGCGATACGATTGGAAGCCGATCCTGGCGGCTGTTCGACGATGGGTAAGAGACCGGGGCTGCGGATGCATCGAGGTACGGGTGGACGATGTAGATACGGAATTCGGGATCAAGCACGTTTCTCCTCGCGCCAGTACGTTGCTGGTAAGCGCATGCCATGGCAGCGAAGAGAGTTTTTTTCTCCTTCTGAAGCCCGCAGGAGTGCGAGCCGACATGCGTACTATCCGTCGCGCGATCGACGCGGACTCGGCGCGGCTCGCTTCGCACGCCGAGGTACATGCTACGACGCAGTGCCGCCCCGGCTGCCTGCCGCCGATCGGTGACGTGTTTGACTTTCCGTTGCTGATCGATTCACGTCTCGCCAGTGTCAGTGAGATATTTGTTCCGTCCGGTCAGCCTGGGTTTGCAATTCTCGTCCGCACGCGAGACCTCCTTCGCATGGGGTCGGCGCGCGTCGTCAGTGAAATGCAGGATTGAGATCTCAGCGCCGCCGTCAGGTACGGAATAAGCAAGCGAGTTCACTAACCGTACCGGAGCGTCCGTCGATTAGAGGCATGCAGCGGGCGTATTACAGTCGCACGACTTTCGTAGCGCTCGTTTGCTCACGAAGTGCGGCAACGAGCCATCGTGCGCCTTGGCGTTTCAGTATCACCGTGAGTATTCCGCGCTCAGGGGGCTTCGACGCTCCATCCGCTGTAACGGCGCCGCTGATTTCCCATTCTGCATCGACGAGCATGATGTTCGCGGTGATGTGCCGGATCTGAGCGATGGTGGCGGAAGTGCTGCTGCCACGATATCCATGGGCGAACACGGACGTGTAAAAACCGGCCACCTTCGCCTGTCCGTGCAGCAACTCTCCGGTGGGAATTATAAGATCTCCGTCCCCGGTAAACAGGCTGCCGAGCCTGGGTCCATCCGCTGACTGCCACGCCTGCTTGAATTCAGTGAGCAGCGTGGTAGCAACTCTTACGTCGGCGACCGAGTCTGGCGAGAGAGCCCGGTGGGTAGTCATCGACGCATTTGGCAGCGACAGTGCGATGCTTGCAACGGCCAGCAAACTGAACATCAGTTCCTCCTTGAGCGTGTCGATAGTTGCTTTCGCTTGCACTCCTTAGGCCAGCGGAACGAGCGGATGGTTGTCATTCTTTCCGGGTCAGGGCTGCGAACGGTAGCGTCGGGTGGTTGAGCGGCGTAAAGAAACGGTCGGTGGCTGGCCATTGCGACTGGAACGCGGCGAGATGCAATCACATCGCGGGAGAATCGACAACGACTGTATCCGCTGGAAGGTGCTCGAAGGTCAGATCCACGGTACGGCCCATTGCACGGGTCCGGTGCACGGTTCGCGCTGGTATTGGCTCCGCAGTGGCGGCAAGTGCTTCCAGCGCGCTTACAACGCCGGGCGTTGCCAGCTTGAAATGGCGATGACGGCCACGACACTCCCCACGTTGCTCGTCCGACGCTGAGCCGCTCTACCACTCGTTGCAATCCCCGTAGGATCTACCAGATGGCGCGGGAACACATGCATCCAAAGCTCATTGTAGGGCTCACGAGCGCGTCCACGCCCGAGACATTGCAGCGATGCGGTGCGTACGCTGATGGACTGCTGATTCCTACCAGCTTCGCACCAATGACGCCTGCTACCGCCAGCGCCGCTGCGGCAGTCGAACGCCGGGGCGGTATCGCCGACCTGCACAGCATGGCTGCGAGGGAAATACTCTACACGCTCAAGCAAGTGATCGAGAAACAGGGTATGCTCGACACGCCAGCGAGTGTTACCTCCGATCGCGACCCCATCAAAACGGGTCTCGCGAGCCTTCACACGAAAATGGCTTGCTCGGCACAATAAATCGCACGCCGGACCGGGAATCGCAGAAGCCGTTTGTCCTTGTCGAGGCACGTCACGGGACCTGGCACGTCGTTCACGTTCCGGCGCCGGAAATTTCACACCGATCGTAGTACTTGGCTACCGCTACGGTTCCAGCTTCATATAGAAATGAGGTCCGGCAACGTGACGCTCCACCTCGTATCGCACCATCTCTCTGGTGCTGCCGTCAATGCCGTAGTGCCCGATGATGACCTTGTCGGCAAAGCGAACGTTCCACACTCCCTTACTGTCCCGACCTTCCACGCGTACGGTATCCATCTCGAGCGCATCGTCACCTTCGGAGTACAACGGCAGGATTGCGTAATAACCCGCGCGCAGTGGCACGGATCGAATCAGCTGGTTCAGCTCGTTGAAGTGAAAGACCGGAACATCATACGTATGTTCAACCCGGCGCAGCGCCGTGTCGGGTGCAGAGTCGCTTCTACGTACACGCGTGCCGCTGTAGTCGATTCTGATGGAGTGCGCTCCGGAGTGTTGAATCTCCCAGATTGGCGATAGCCCGTCTCGACGCACCAGAGCGCTATCGATGAAAACCCTGCCTCGTGTCGTGGAGCCCTGGATGAGCAGCATGGCCGGAACTCCTTTGTAGGAAGTCAGCCGAGTCGTGTCGCTTGACTGCGCCACTTCACGTTCCGGCGTGTTGGCCGAGCCGGCCTGAAACACGTGATACGTGATCGACGCATCATGGAAGTGAGTTGTAGTGAGATCGGCATCTTCCGGTAGCACCACCTTTCCGGTGGGCGCCAACGATCGAGCGTGCGATTGCGCGCATGCCGCGACCAACAGCGCACCGGACAAACACATTCCCCGAAAGACGGCATATGCGGTATGCATTCGCCCCCCTTCGACGCGTCCCACGCGATGATCTCTGGTGATTACATCGGGAAGCCGCGCGGCGCGGTCTGAAGGGGACTGGAATGCGTTGTGTGGGGCTAGCGACGTGGATCCTCGATTCATCGAGCTGACTCAACAAGGGAATTGGAAGTCGAGCCCGATCTCAACAATGCGGGCTCACGCGTAACGGACAGACAGAAGTGTATGTCCGTGATGCTGTAGCTTCGTGCGCGTTGCAGCCGGTGGTCATTGCTGGTCAGTGGACGGCGTCAAGACGGTCGTGGTTGCGTGCTCGTGTCCAGGTCCCATGGGGAACGGGCGCGCCAACTCACCAATCGTGACTTCCCTTCCAGCCAGGCGTGACGATTGCCCGTCGCGAACTCAACGGTGACCCAACGACGGTTGTTGGCTGGAAGTGACCATGCCTGCATTGCGTGCAGGCGTGTGCATCGCACCCGGGCGCAGGCGCAGAAAGACAGTAGCGCCCATCGGCGTGCGTGTGCCGTACGTGTCCTTCAGAGCCAATGGAACCATGTTGACAGTGCCGGCCGCGCCGAGTCCGAGGCTCCCGCCGTACACCGATGTGAGCTCCCGCACGTAACCGAGAGTTACCTCACCGACGTCGTACTGAGTGGACGGCAATGGTTTCGTGATCACGATCATGCTTGCGCGTGTCGGTTGCGCGAGTGACGAAGCGGGTGTCATCAATGCTGAAATTGGAAGATCCTCCGGGCCTTTCTGTACGAACTCAGCGCGAGTGAAAACGCTGTTGCGCTGATCGATCGTGAGATTGCTCTCGGCGAGCAGGCTATTTGCCAGACTGGCCGGCCCGGTGTGCTTGTTCGCTCCGTAGATGAATGAGCTCGCCCAGTTGCCGGATGTTCCAAAGGCCCGTCCGTACAGCACCGATGCGCTGATTCGGTGCAACGATTCTTCGGGGTGCAGCTGCTCCGGGCTCTTGAGATATGCGTAGGATCCCGAAAGACTCCAATTCTCGCTCGGATTCACCGTGAGACGTCCAGCGTAGGAATCCAGGCTGCGCCCCTTGTAATCGAAGTTGGTGCGAGTCTCATCCGGCTCTCGGCCGTTGAAGATCGATCCTTCCAGGCGCAGGGTGCGCGTGTAGATGCCAGCCGTGAGCACGCCGAACGAAATGTGAGTCGCATCCTGCCAGTGATGGCCGATCGGTGCAAGTGGATCGTTTGCGGCGCTCGGACGGTGTGGGAATGCGACCGGTCCAATTGCAGGCTCGCCGACTGGAGCGGCGTAGAGCGATACAGCGAGATTGTCGCCAATTGCGTGATCGTACAGCGCGGCGATCTCCATGAAGAGATCGTGCGGATGTTGCCGATCGTAGAGCGATCGGCCGCGGTAGGACTCTCCGGACTGCAGCAGCAATGGATAGCCATGCGAGCCGACGGTGAATGGCTCTGCGCTCACCATTCCGCGCAGGCCGAGGCGGCCGCCGGCGAGATCGTGGCCGGCCATGAGCATTCCCCAGTTCACACTGCCGAATTGCCTCTCGCCGCGCCTGGTGCCCTGGTCATCGTACTGCAGGAACGCAACGCCATGCAGCATAATGTCCCAGGCGCCGAGCATGGTGTGTGATGCATGCATCGTCGTTGCGTCCGGCACCCAGGAAGTGCCAGATCCTATGCGCTGCATGGGAATGCCGAGCGGTGCCGATGCCATGGACATGTGACGCATGGAAGGTAGCGTCGTGTCGTTGCGTGCCGACATTCCGTTCATGCTCTGCATGGACGGAACCGGTGATGGTTTTGCGGAACTGTCGCGCGCGGGCTTGTGACGCGCGGAATCGGTCTGTGGTGGATGACCGTGTTGTGCGAACGCGCGCGGAGCCACGAAGGTCGACGCGAAAGCCGCGACAATGAGCGTGCACGCGTGGGAGCGCAATGAAAGCGACATCTATGAATCCGGAAGCAATCGTCGCGGCGCTGTTGCCTGTGACGATCAATGGTATTTGTTATCGGTGTCAGCCGTGGCACTGGGGAGTCTCCGCGGACGGTGCGTGACTCGAAACGCCGCGGATCGCGGCAGAGGGCTACGCTTTGGGAGGGGGCGGTTCCGGCGCGACTGCCATCGCGATCGGCAACTCGTTGTAGTCGGCATGGACCGACGCCACGAGCGCTGTTGCCGGTTGCGGTGCGACGACCGTCGATGGGAGCGCTATCACGCTGCATCCCGCGACTGCGGGACAGCAGTTCATCCCCGTGGAGCTATCGCAAGGGGAGTGGTTGTGCTGACCGGGTGGAGCTTTGGTCGGATCGTTGTCGGCGTGACGCGAGCTGTGTTGGGACGTGGAGGGCTCTGCGGGAGCTGCGGTGCCGGACATGGATGCCGACTGTGCCATCGCCGTGCACGGTGTCAAGCCGATCCCTGTCAAAAGAGGGATCAGGAGAGCGCTCAGCAGGACTCGAACGACACGGCCAGTCATGATGCGAAATTTAAGCCTCGAATCACGGACCGTCAGCCGTTACGCGGGTTGGCTTGCAATCCATCACGTGATCGGGCGATAATTGGTGGCCCGGGTGGAGGGGGGACATGCAGAATCGGTATGGCGCATCGGGATGCACAGATCATGCGACGGTCCGACGTATGCGTGTCACTTGCAGTTTCGATCCGGATTTGCGACCGTCGTATCCCATACACTGTAAGGTGCAACATGCGTGCAACAACGATTCATGTCAGAGTGGAAAGCTCGAGCTTCGGCATCGTGCGGCAGACCGCCGGAGCCACTTTTCTGATCCTCGCGGCCGGCGCCGTTCTGGGCTGCTCCAAAGGCGAAACGTCTTCCTCAGTGGGCATGTCCGGAACTCGATCGGACTCCAGCGCGATGGCGGCGCAGCCGGCGGCGTCGTCGAACCTTTCACCCGTTCGCGGCACGGTAGCCAGCGTCACCGACAGCGTGCTCACGGTATCTTCGGACAGCGGGCAAGTGCGAGTCGCGATCGCGGCTCCGCTGGATGTGTACGTTCGCGTGCCGGCCAAGCTGTCCGATGTAAAGGAAAACACGTTCGTGGGCGTTACGTCGGTAGCGCAACCCGACGGATCACAGCGTGCGACCGAGATCCATATCTTTCCCGACAAGCTGCGCGGAACGGGCGAGGGCAGCTACCTCATGACGCAGCAAGCCGGTGCGTCTGGTGGTAACAGGAGCACGATGACCAACGGTACGGTCACCGCGCCACGCATGACCAACGGCAGCATCAGCGCGCAGTCGGGTGGAAAGCTCATCGTGCAATACAAGGGTGGTACTCAGACGATCACTGTGCCTCCAAACATCTCCGTCAGTGCAATCGCACCATCGCAGGCCAGACTGACACCGGGCTCGAGGGTCATTGTCCTGGCGGCCCGACAGCCGGATGGCACACTCAAGGCGTCGGCCGCGCTGCTGGCCGATACGACGGCGAAAGCGAAGCAAGCAGCCCGGTAGGACTGGAATCAATAGCGCAGCAACAAGACGGGCGAAGGTTCTTTACCCAAATCGACAGAGGGGTTGTGGCGATTCAGGCGTTGGTCAGACAGTCGGTGATTTCGGTCATCGCTGCAATTGTGGCACTCGTTTCGACGAGCGCGTCGCTCCATGCGTTGCCGGACAAGCCGGTGTCATGTGCTGCAACACCAACCTCACTCACGCCGGAAGGTTATCGTCGCGTACTTCCGTCGACACGCGCGCCGGCGAGTACCGACCTCCGTCTCGTCACGGAATTGCCGCTACCGGGACCGGCCAACCGGTTCGATTATCAGAGCTTCGATCCGATCGCTCACAAGTTGTACATGAACCACATGAATGCTGGAGAGACGCTGATCTTTTCGACAGACAGCGGCCGTATCACCGGACGAATCACCGGAGTACCTCGTGCAACCGGTGTTCTGGCGATTCCGTCGCGGCACATGGTGTACATATCGGCCGCTGGCGCCCATGAGGTTGCAGGAGTGGATGATCGGACTCTCAAGATCGTTCAGCGAATTGGCGGCATTCAGTTTCCCGACGGGATTGCGTATGATGAAAACACGGGAAGGCTGTTCGTATCCGACGAATCGGGCAGTGCAGATGTCGTGATCGATGTTGTCACCGGCAGAAAGCTCGCTACAATCGCACTCGGCGGCGAGGCTGGCAACACGCATTACGATTCGGTCTCGCATTGTGTGCTGGTCGCGGTGCAGACGCGGAATCAACTCGTGGCCATCGATCCTCTGAGCGAGAAGATCGTGGGCCGTTATGATCTGCCTGGCTCAGAGCATCCTCACGGTTTCGCGCTCGACGAACCCGGTCGGTTGCTGTTCATGTCGTGCGAGGGAAATGCAAAGCTGCTCGTGCTGGATCTCACCAGCATGAGCGTCATCGGAACGCACGACGTTGGCGAGAGTCCCGATGTACTCGCCTGGGATGCAGCGTGGCGACGACTGTATGTCGCGTCGGAAGGTGGTGTCCTGTTGGCGTTCTGGGCAGACGGAACGACGCTTCGTCCGGCCGGCGAGTACCGCGCGGCACACGCGCACACAGTTGGACTCGACTCACGCACGCACCGCCTGTACCTGCCGCTCCAGGACATTGGCGGTCGTCCGCTGCTTCGTGTTCTCGCGCCTTCGAGTTAGCTCGTCGTTCGCAATGCCGGTGGCGTCTGCGGCGCGGGTATCACGGACGTGACGCCGGAAAGCCGGGAATCCGGCCGACATTGTACGTGAGTCCCGCGTACGCAGAATTGCCGCCCATGTGCTGAGCGTTCAGGATCACTCCGGCATCGAACACCAACCACGGCCGGACTTGCAGCGTGGGGCCGGCGAGCACGCCAATTTGCGGCGGCGTGCCTGAGGCTCCGCTGGTCCCGGGATAGGTAAAGAGCTCGACGACAGCGCCCAGCGCGTCGCGAATCGGTGCTCCGAAGGATGCGGTAAGGAGCGTGGCATTGACGGGCGCAGTGGATCCGTTGCCAGAGCGGCGCGTGTAACCGGCATTCAGATCCAGCTCTCCGCTCCCGATCGGACGGCTCGAGATAACGAGCAGCGACACATCAGTTGTCCCGGTACTGATTCCGTGCGATCCGGTTGGGAACTTGATCGCTCCCTGCACTGAAAAATCATGCACGAGAGGCGCTGCATCCAGCACGCGCTGCTTCAGTGCTATCGCGATGTCGCTCGCACCTGCATCACTGGTACGCGGTGGCCCTTGCGTGGTATTGCGTGCGTAACCGCCCTGCAGCTCCAGTTGCAGACGCGGAACAATACCGAGTTTGACTACGGCCGGAATGGAAAATTGCGAGGTGGATCTGGGCTGCATGTCCTGCGCGCCAACTTCAATTTCGAGATATCCCGGCGCGACGGTGTACGCATGCGTCGCCACAGTAGGCCGCTCCGGCTGCGCGGCATGCGGATCGGTCGCGACGCTCTGCCCGGATACACGACTGGGCGCAAACATCATCAGTGAAGCCAGGCAGATGCTCGCTGCCAATCGGTGGTGCATTCCGCGGGCCTTCACGTGCCAACTCGTCTCGACGGCGCGGGCCGTCTACAGTCCGTCCCACGCCGTGAACCGGGGCGGCTTGGGGAAGGGAGGTCCAGCCTCGATCACGATGTCGGCATGAGCCAGGAGCGGGATGGAGCCCGGATCTCCCATGAACGGCTTGCCATCGACCCATACTCGGAGCGATTCTCCCTTCCGTGCATGAGCTGTGGCAGCGACGCTACGGTTCAGCGGTTGTCCCCATACGGCGAAGAAATCGGCGAGCGTGAAGGAACGGTCTTTCGGCGCCTCGATGTGAATGATTCCGTCCGGCGTGTGCGTGTGGAGCCAGTAGATGCACTGCTTCCCCGCAGGTTGGCCGACATTCGGTGGTATCTCGACCGACTTGCCATGGTCGAGGATCAGCAGATGCTGATGTATGTGGATCCGTTGTCCTTCCTGTGCGTCGCAGGAGATTCCGCCAACGGGTTGCCCGGTTGGCACAATCGACTGCGCGAGGAGGGGCGTTGGTGCGATAGCCGAGACGAACGACAGCACCAACGCGACCGAAGTCGCCAGGGTCAGCGACCGAGTTGCATGAGCGACGTGACGTAGCGGGGGCATGAAAGTCGGAGTCCGGATAGGTTTGTGAATGGAGAACGACTCATCGAGTCGTTACAGCATCAAAAGTACAGCTCACAATCCAGCAGCACCATGCAGACGACAACAGTGCTTACCTGTCCTGAATGCGGCCGCACCGAAACGCTGGAGATGCCGACCGACGCCTGCGTCATTTTCCATGAGTGCGTGGGCTGTGGAACAGTGCTTCGTCCCAGGGCGGGCGACTGCTGCGTTTACTGCTCATACGGATCCGTCCCGTGTCCGTCCAGGCAGGCAGAACGCGCCGGTTAGCGGATCAAGTTCAAGAGATCAGAGCAATCCGGCTCATCGGGGCATCTTTCTTCCGGTGAGCGCGTATGCTTCCTGCTCCCACGGTTGATGCCTGTACGCAATTTCAGGGGCGATCAGCTGGGCAAGCACCGGGACGAGCACGCCAACGTCCAGATGGCGTGCAAAGCGGCGACCAAGCTGCGTCTGCTGCAGAAGTCCGCGCTCGATCGGCAGACCGATCACGTCATTTGCGAAGTCCTCCTGCAGAACGTGAATCGTTTCGTGAGCGAGTACGCTGGCTCGCAGACGCCGGCTGGGCCCGAGTGCATCGGGTGCAAGCCGGATCGTCCCGAGTCCCTCTGCGCCAGCGAGCTCCAATTTGCCCGCCTCACCAAAATGCGAACGTCTGTCGCGATAAACCGGTGCGCCGGCTTGCAGCGATCGGGAAAGGTCCAGACGTGTATTGGGAGAAACCGTCAGGCCGATGGTCGATATGGCTTCGGTGACGTTCAGTCGCCAATCAACGTGCCGGTCGGGCAGGATTACAATGGTCGCAGGGCCAAGCGGGAGCAGATAGCTGACCGCTGAATCACCACCAGCTGCGACGAGTGAAATTCCCACGCCGGAAAGCTCTCGTCCCACGAATCCCGCGCTCTGAAATCGAAAGTCGACAACCTGTTTTCCAGCAGCAACGACGAGTCCGCCAACTGAGCCACGTCGCAAGCCTGTCCATACCGACGTGTGATGAATTGTTGCCGAGAGTGCGCCGGCGACTCCTCCAATTGCAACGTTCGCCAGAGCGTTGGATGCGCGCGCATGCGCGGGCACCTGCGCCGTGATCTGAGACGCGCCGATAAACGACGCGATAATGATCCAGGCAGCGAGCCGCACTGGCAAATGGACAGAAAGTCTCACGCTACAAGTTCGCACTGATCGCATCGACGTGTTTGGACAGGAAGTCACTGAGCGAATCTGGAGAGTGCAGCCAGTGCGCACTAATATGGGCGCACCGGCGCAGTGTCGTTACGGCGGGATCCAGGGCCCGCCGTCGGGTTCGCTACAGTCATAGCTACGCGTCAACTTGCCGACGGCACGCTGCGCGTTGGGCACTTTTGTTCTGAGCCCGGGCGTCGCATGGTCGCCGGACGGGACGTACATCGCGGGTCGCGACCATGCATCGGGTGACGTCGCCATGCGCGTGATACGCATCAGCGACGGTGCCGCCGTGCTGCTGCGGTTTCGGATCACCTCGGGCGCTACTGCGGATTACTACCAGCCCGACTGGCGCTGAAGCGGCGTCTTTGCGGCGCGTTTGCGTCGCGCAACTGCGCGGTACTTCGCGTCACATTCAACATATATCTCAACCCGGGGCTTGCGGCAAGCCCGGGGCCTCATCGCAAATTCGCTGACCGAAATTAGAACCCGATCCACGGAAAGCGAGGTGCGACATGATCGAACATGCGGTGGTGATTGCCGGTTCCGGCCCGACTGGGCTGATGCTGGCGGGCGAGCTTGCGCTGGCTGGCGTCGACGTCGCGATCGTCGAGCGGCGCGCGAGCCAGGAACTCTCCGGTTCGCGCGCGGGAGGTCTGCAGTCGCGGACGATCGAGGTGTTCGATCAGCGTGGCATTGCGGATCGGTTTCTTTCGGAAGGGCAGATCGCGCAGGTCGGAGCGTTCGCGTCGGTCAAGCTTGACATCAGCGACTTTCCAACGCGGCATCCGTATGGACTCGGACTGTGGCAGAACCACATCGAGCGCATCCTTGCCGGCTGGGTGGATGAGCTGAAGGTGCCGATCCATCGCGGACGCGAGGTGACGGGTTTTGTGCAGGACCAAGCTGGCGTCGACGTTCAACTCTCGAACGGCGAATCGCTGCGGGCGGAATATCTCGTCGGGTGTGATGGAGGCCGCAGTGTGATCCGCAAGACAGCTGGCATCGAGTTCCCCGGATGGGATCCGACGATGAGCAGCCTGATCGCCGAGGTCGAGATGACCGAGCAGCCGGAGTTGGGCGTCCACCGCTCGGACGCAGGCATGTACGCGTTCGGCAAGCTGGAGTACGAAATCCGCGATGGCCAGATCATCTACAAGGATGGTGGGTCGATACGAGTAATGGTGCCTGAACCACATGTGGGTACCACCAGAGAACCAACGCTCGCCGATCTCAGCGCTGCGCTCATCGCCGTATGCGGGACGGATTACGGAGTGCGCAGCGCGACGTCGATCTCCCGATTCACCGATATGACGCGTCAGGCCGCCGCTTACCGCGACAGACGCGTCCTGCTGGCGGGCGACGCCGCGCACGTGCATTCGCCTGTCGGTGGGCAGGGTCTCAACACCGGCGTGCAGGATGCGGTGAACCTTGGATGGAAGCTGGCCCAGGTGGTAAGGCGGACATCACCCGATAGCCTGCTGGATACGTATCACGCGGAGCGACATCCAATCGCTGCGCGCGTTCTCCGCACCACGATGGCGCAGGTCGCGCTGCTCCGCACGGACGAGCGCAGCAGGGCATTGGGCGAAGTCATCACCGACCTGCTAGCGATGGATGAGCCTCGCAGGGCGTTCGCTGCGAGAATGTCAGGTCTCGACATTCATTACGACCTTGGGGCCGGGCATCCGCTGCTGGGACGCCGGATGCCCGATCTCGATCTGGTCACCGTCAACGGTCCGCTGCGAGTCTTTACGCTGCTACACCGTGCGCGACCCGTGCTGCTCAAACTCGGCGGGCCTGGCGATTTTGACATCGCTCGATGGGCAGGTCGTGTACAGTCGATCGACGCCGAATACCATGGTACGTGGGAACTTCCGGCACTCGGTGTGGTGCCGGCTCCGACCGCGGTGTTGATCCGGCCTGACGGATATGTGGCGTGGGTGGGGGAACGATCCGATAGCGGGCTCGTGGACGCGTTGACCACCTGGTTCGGCGCGGGGGATGCGGCGTAATCACATCGCTTGAGCGACAGGCCGCGAGTATCGCAACGGCGAGTGCGGCCACACGTACATTATGACGATGCCAAGCCGCCATTCATTCGTTATTGCACCACTCGTCCTCGCGACGTTCGTAGCTGTTGGCTGTGCCACGAGTACAGCCAACAGCGGGACCACGGCCGACAACACGGTCAGCGGTGTCGCCACGCCTCACAGCTCCGCGGCCGTCCTGCTCGATCCCACCAATCCCGAGTGGCGCCGCGCGGCGCCCGCCAGGTCGCATCTACGCTTCGAGACGACCAGGGGAGTGTTCGTGCTCGAGCTGGTGCGCGCGTGGGGTCCCATCGGCGCGGACCGTTTCTACAACCTTGCTCGGCTCGGCTACTACGACGACGCGCGCTTCCATCGCGTCGTACCCGGTTACATCGTGCAGTGGGGGATCAACGGAAACCCTGCAGTGAACGCGGCGTGGAAAGACCAGCAGATCACGAACGATTCGCCCCGATCGCACAACGTGCGTGGCACATTCGCGTTCGCGCAGTTTGGACCGGCCGATTCGAAGACACGCAACACGGAGATCTACATCAACCTCCGGGACAACCCGCGGAGCGACGCCGAACCGTTCACGATGCTGGGGACGGTGATCGAGGGAATGGACGTCCTCGACAGCCTGTACTCAGGCTACGGTGAGAAATCCGGCGGCGGTTTGCGGCAGGGCAAGCAAGGTCCGCTCCTGGAGGGCGGGAACGCGTACATGGATCGGGAATACCCGAAGCTCGATCGGATATTGAGAGTGACGGTGATGACAGTGGAGCGCTGAGCCGGGGACCTGCTGGTCGATCGCGGAGCGCGGAGATCCGAGCCGGGAAAGTGGCGACGCGAGATGCCGATAACTACGAGGCATGACGCTGGCGGTGATACCGGTCTTACGGTGTGAGTGCGCTCCGGAGACTCTCGGCGTCGATCTCGATCAACCGCGCAGCTGTGGCACCCGCGCCCTCTTCATCACCGCGCGCGATGGCGTCTACGAGGGCGTAGTGCAGATCTGTCGTGTCAACACCGACCACGCTGTCATGCGCTACGTGAACGAGCGTCTCTCGAAGAGCGATGCTGAAAGCGTTGTAGACGTCCGCAAGTACGGCGTTCCTGCTTGCAACGGCGATCGTCCGGTGAAACTCCACGTCGATGTCGACGGCCTGCTCTGATTTTCCCGCCGCGCGAAGCTTGTCACGTTCGGCAAGAAGTTCGCGCAAGCGTCGCACGTCGCTCGCGGTTCGTCTGGCCGCTGCGAGGCGCGCGGTCTCGATCTCCAGGGGCCTGCGCACCTCATAGACCTCGAGCGCGGCTGCACGGCGCAACCGTTGATCCAGCGATTCGCGCCCAGGTGCAGTGGCCATGACATAGGTGCCGTCGCCCTGCCGGACTTCGAGCAGGCCCATGTGTGCGAGCACGACCACGGCCTCGCGAATGGTCGTACGACTGACTCCGAGGACGTCGCCCAGCTCGGTCTCGGTAGGAATGCGCTTCCCGGGCACGAGCACCCCCAGAGATATCTGTTGCTGGATTCGGGCGATCACGAGGTCGACCAGGCTCCGGCGGGACGGGCGCGTCAGCGATTCGATCATAGGGATTCATAGTACGAATGAGCCGCCCTCGTCGCAATAGGCAGTGAAGATATCGCCCAATTCGGTCGCCATTGCAAACATCATACGTATGATGTATTTATTTCATTATGCTTCGATCCCTGATTCTTCTGGTACTGATGGCCGCCGCTCCCTGCTCCGGCATGGCGCAGGCCGCTCCCGGATCGAATGCGCCGCAGGTGGAGGCGGTTCGGCGGACAGGAACCATTACTCTGGACGGCCGTCTGGACGAGCCTGATTGGGCCCGAGCGATGCCGGCCTCCGGCTTCAGGCAGCAGGATCCCGATGAAGGCAAGCCTGCTGCGGAGAGCACGCTGGTTCGCTTTGTCTATGACGACGATGCGCTGTACGTCGGGGCCAGGATGTTCGACAGCCGAGGAGCGGCTGGTGTCCGGACCCGCATCGCGCGACGAGATGACCAGCCGGGCGGCGACTACCTGATGCTCGTGCTGGACACTTATCACGACCACGCAGGCCGGACCGTGCTGCGCATCAACCCCTCGGGCGTCCAGTACGACGCGCTGGCCCTTGGGCGGGCCGATCCCGATCCGGGCTGGAACGCGGTGTGGGAGGCAGCAACGAGCATCGACTCCCTCGGCTGGACCGCGGAGATTCGCATCCCATTCTCCCAGCTCCGTCTTGCGGGGTCCGGCGCGCAGACATGGGGACTCCAGATCTGGCGCTACGAAGACCGGCTCAAGGAGACATCGCAGTGGGCTTTCTGGAACAAGCGCGAGGCCGGCGGCCCGGCGTACTTCGGGCATCTCACCGGGCTGGTGCCAGGGTCAGGTCTCTTGAGCCTGGAGGCATCGCCATACGTCGCAGTGGGTGTCGCGCCCCGAGTCCCCGATGGCGGAGGCAGCTCAACAACCAACGGAGCGCGCGCCGCGCACACGGCCGGCGCTGACATTCTGTTCCATGCACCGAGCACCAGCGGGACTGTGACGTTCAATCCCGACTTCGGGCAGGTGGAAGTCGATCCTGCAGTGCTCAACCTCACTGCATCGGAGACCTTCTTTCCGGAGAAGCGCCCCTTCTTCGTGCAGGACGCCGGAATCTTTGGCTTTGGCGCGATCGACTGCGCAATCTGCGCGTACTCGAGTCCGCTCGATCTCTACTATTCGCGCCGCATCGGACACCCGCCTTCGCTGCACCCTGCCGGACTCGTAACCGACGCGCCGAGTGCAACGCAGATACTTGGTGCAGCGCGCATGACATTTCAAGCGCGCGATGGCTGGACTGCAGGTGCGCTTGCAGCGCGCACCAACCGCGAATCGGCAACGGTAATTGATTCGTCCGGTCAGACTAAGAACGTAGCTGTCGAGCCATCCGCAACATACCTGATCGCGCGCGCGGAAAAGCGCGCGACGTCGGGCGCTGGAGCGGTGGGAGTCATGGGCACGTTGACAGATCGCAACGTGACGGATCGAAGTCTGGGCGCACTCGGCGCATTGCTTCCGTCGCGCGCCGCAACCGTCGGTATCGATGGTGAGCGCTGGTGGCAGAACCACACGTACCGTGCGGGTTTCACGTCGGCGTTGTCATCGGTTACGGGAGATTCACTTGCGCTCCAGCACGTTCAGATATCGAGCGTTCACTACTTGCAGCGGCCGGGCAGACGCCTGACGGAAGGGTTGTTCGATTCGCGCTACGATCCCGGACGCACGGAGCTGAATGGCTACGCTTCGATGGCGCGAATTGCAAGAGAGGGTGGTGCATGGACCTGGGAGGCGATCGGCGAGATTGTAAGCCCCGGCTTCGAGGTCAACGACCTGGGTTTCGTGCCGATCGCCGGAACGCAGTGGATCCTGGCGAATGTGGGCCGCAATTTCACTGCACCGAGCTCGTGGTACCATTCGGCAAAGCTGGTCGCTGGTGCGGAACGGCGAAGGAATTTCGACGGCGATGCTACGGGGCGCGCGTACCACGTGTCTGCGTCGGTTGTCACCCCATCATACTGGACGGCAGATGCAGTCGCGATCCATCAGCTGGCCCACTACGATGATCGCGCGCTGCGCGGAGGTCCGACTGTGGCTGTGGGTGCAGGCGACAGTGTGGACTTCGATGTCGAGAGCGACACGCGTCGCAAGGTATCTGTAGCCGATACCGCGTGGTGGTCGTCCGATCGCAGCGGCAACCGATCGGCCGGACTTGCACAGGTCGTCTCATTACGCCCAACGGACGGCACATCGTTGAGCGCCGGCATTAGTGCGGAACGGCAGAACGTAGGAGCACAGTTCATTGCAAGCGTGCCGGATCCGGAAGCACGGGATCGGCAGCGGTATGTTATTGCATCGTTGATCCAGCGTACGGTGGCACTCCAGTTTCGCGCTGCAACCGCGATCACACGCACGTTATCGCTGGATGCCTATCTGCAGCCGTTCGTGACTGTCGGTACGTATCGCGACTTTGGCGAATTCGCTGGCGCACGCACCGGCACGCGTCTGATATACGGCCGCGACATCGACTCGGTGCAGCATGCGCATCGTGCTGACGGCGATTGGATCAGCGTCTACCCCACGCGCAATTCCGGCACGGCGTTCAGCATTCGCGATCCGACAGGGGCTATGCGATCGCTGCACGGCACTGCGGTATTGCGTTGGGAATACCGCCCGGGCATGGCGCTCTATCTCGCGTGGACCCAGACACGGTCGGATGCCGCGGCTGACAGCACGCTGAATCTGCAACGCGATGGCGGAGCACTTCTCGCTGCGCGTCCGGTGAACGCGCTGCTGTTCAAGATTGCCTATCGCATAGGGCGATAGCGCTGCACGCCGGTGAACTCCGGTTTCTCCTTTCACTTCTGCCGAGAAGGGTCACATGCCTCGATCTGCCATTTCACTCGCCCTTACCGTTGCTGTCGCCGCAGCGATGTCGGCGTGGACGCCATCCGCAGCGCAACACACCGATGCCAGGATCATCACGATCCTCATGACGCGCGACAGCGCGGGAATGCGATTCAGTCCATCGACCATCGTGGCGCATTCCGGCGACACGCTTCATTTCGTGAACGTCGCGGGACGGCACGACGTGGACTTCGTGGCTGATTCCAATCCGCGAAATGTGGCGCTGCCGAAGACCACGCCGTTGCTCGAGAAGGCGGGCGCAACGTTCGACATTCCTGTCGACTTGCCACCAGGTCGGTATTACATCCAGTGCGATCCGCATGCCGAGATGGGGATGGTCGGACATCTGATAGTCGAGGGTGAGCGGAGATCCGCGCGCGGCACCAGTTCATCGTAGTCCGTCGCGACGGGGTCGGGTCTTGCCCCGTGCGCCCTCGCAGTCATTACGGGTGTTAACCACGTCGCGCGCGAATATGACTCCGCGGCTCAGACCTGACCCCCGTATCTCCATTCCACTTCGCCATTACACGTGTTTGGTCGCCGTTCGATGTTCCTGATGCACTCGTAGGATTGGCCGCTTGCGCGGCGGGCGACGGTAACAAAGACTGGCCGAATTCGTGCGGACGACGTCACCCGTAAATTGCTGACTGGCGGTGACCGGCCGTTGCCCGCGACGTGGCTGTATGAGGCGCCACCAGTCCCGAAAGCTCGACTTGTGGATAGGCAAAAAACAGCGTGGTTGGAAATCATGTCACACTGGGAATCGCCGATGAGTGACCCTCACGCACAGCATCGTTCGGCAGATGGCGCCGCCAAGCCTCCGACTCGTGGTGACCACGCGGCACACCCTGGCCACGATGAACATGCTGCCAACGACAGACACGCCGGTCACAGCGTAGCGATGTTCCGCGACAAGTTCTGGTTGTCGCTGCTGCTCACGCTTCCGACGCTGGTCTGGGGTCACATGCTTCAGGGAGCGCTTGGGTACGCGGCACCGAGTGTTCCAGGTGGGAGGTGGATCCCACCCGTGTTCGGCACCGCGGTGTTCGCCTACGGTGGGACGCCATTCCTCAAGGGTGCCGTACGCGAGATCAAGGACCGCCTGCCGGGCATGATGACGCTGATTGCGCTCGCGATCAGCGTCGCGTTCGCATTCAGCGTGGCGGTGGTATTTGGCTTCCCTGGCATGCCGCTATGGGAAGAGTTGGCGACGCTCGTCACGATCATGCTGCTCGGTCACTGGCTCGAGATGCGCTCCATCTCGCAGGCCGAGGGCGCACTCGGCGAGTTGGCGAAACTGCTCCCAAGCAGCGCCACACGCATTCGTGGAGAGGGCGCATCCGAGCGCGTCGAAGATGTACCGATATCCGACCTGCGCGATGGTGACATGGTACTCGTGCGTCCGGGTGCCGGTGTTCCGGCCGATGGCGTCGTGCGCTCGGGGCGGAGCACCGTGGACGAGGCGCTCGTAACCGGGGAGTCGGCGCCCGTGGACAAAGAAGAGGGCGCCACGGTCATCGCGGGCACTGTGAACGGCTCCGGCTCACTGCGGGTCGAGGTCACCGGCACCGGTGAGCGCACTACACTCGCCGGAATTATGCGCGTGGTGGAGCAGGCGCAGGGTTCCCGCTCGCGTGCGCAGGCGCTCGCCGACCGCGCTGCGTTCTGGCTCACCTGGATCGCGCTCGGCGCCGGCGCGGTGACGCTCGTCGCCTGGCTGCTGATCGGCGCGACGGCTTCGACGGCAATCGAGCGATTCGTCACCGTGCTCGTCATCGCTTGCCCTCACGCGCTCGGCCTTGCGGTCCCGCTCGTGCTTGCGATCTCGACCACACTCGGTGCGCGCGCGGGACTTCTCGTGCGCGACCGTCGAGGACTCGAGGAGGCGCGAAATCTCACAACCGTCGTGTTCGACAAGACCGGCACCCTCACGCTGGGCGAGCATCGTGTGGTCGCGGCGCGCACCGTGGGCGATCTATCCGAGGATGATGCGTTGCGGCTCTCGGCCGCCGTGGAGCGCGATGCTGAGCACCCGATTGCGCGAGCCATTGTGACGAGCGCGTCGGAGCGAGGGCTGCAGGTGCCGACGTCGAGCGCGTTCGAGGCGATCCCGGGTCGTGGCGTGCGCTCCACCGTGGATGGGCACCAGTTGGCAGCCGGAGGTCCGAACCTGCTCACGAGTCTCGGCGTGACCCCCGCGCCCGAACTCCAGCAATTCGCGGACGACGCGGCCGCCCGCGGGCAGAGCGTCGTGTACCTCGTGGAGCGAAACCGCGCACTCGCGGCGTTCGCGGTAGCAGACGCGGTACGTCCTGAGTCGGCCGAGGCCGTACGCCGACTGCACGAAGCGGGCATCGAGGTGGTGCTGATGACCGGCGACACGCGCGCCGTGGCGGAGGCCGTTGCCCGCGAAGTCGGGATCGACACCGTGCTCGCGCAAGTGCTGCCAGAGGACAAGGCCGCGAAGATCGAAGCGCTGCAGCGGCAGGGCAAGCGTGTGGCGATGGTGGGCGACGGTGTGAACGACGCACCAGCGCTCGTCACCGCCGACGTGGGCGTGGCGATCGGGGCCGGGACAACGGTTGCGGTCGAAGCGGGTGACATCGTCCTCGTGCGGAGCGATCCGCGTGACGTACCACGCATCATCAATCTCTCGCGCGTGAGTTATCGGAAGATGGTGCAGAACCTCTGGTGGGCCGCGGGCTACAACATCATCGCAATTCCGCTCGCGGCCGGCGTGCTCGCCCATCGGGGCGTGATACTATCGCCGGCCGTCGGCGCTGTGCTCATGTCGATGAGCACGATCATTGTCGCCATCAACGCACAATTGCTGCGTCGCGCGCAGGTGTAAGCACTTACGCATGTGACGCACCGGGCGCGCTGGCGCTCGTTGCTTTCCATCGCTGTGGTGTCCGAATCACGGATTGACAGTGATTGTCAGTGAACCGGAGTCAGCATTGCGACGAGACGGCCGTGACCGCAATAATCAGCACGCCGGTTTCGGTTGCTTCGTCATGCACCGCCCTTGAGCGTCATGTACACGCCGAGTGCAAGGAGAACGGCAGCGACGATGTTGCGGAAGACACGCTCGGGAATCCCGTGCAGTGCACGGACGCCGAGCAACGTGCCGACGAGTGTGCCGATAGTCGCTATGAGGATCAGCACCCAGATGTGCGCGATCTCGCGCGGCTGAGTGGCGAAATACACGGGCATCCGGGCCGCGTCGACCACGAGGCCGATCGCGGTTGCAGTCGCCACGAACGATTGCTTGTCGACATCGAAACCCAACAGCGCTGCGGAGCGGATGCCGCCTTGATTTCCGACCAGCCCGCCGAAGAGACCGGAGATGGCGCCGGCGATCCATGCGACGGCGCCATGAAACCGCATGCGGCGCGCGAGGCCCGTCAGCTCGCTCACGCCGACGAAGATGAGTATGATGCCAAAGGCGATGGACAGCGCGCGGTTGTTGGCGAAGGAATGCAGTAGCGCCCCCGTGAGGCCACCGGCTGCGCTTGTCACGCCAAAGCTTACCAGCACTCGGCGGTCAACGTGCGCGCGGAGTCGCCAGAATCTGAGCGCGGTCGCGAAGACGTGTGGAA
The DNA here is from genome assembly GCA_027307165.1 of Gemmatimonadota bacterium. Classification (GTDB taxonomy): domain Bacteria; phylum Gemmatimonadota; class Gemmatimonadetes; order Gemmatimonadales; family Gemmatimonadaceae; genus Fen-1247. The sequence continues at coordinate 262,314 of DAHUXM010000027.1, forward strand.
TCGAGATCGCGGCAACGGCGAGCTGCGTGCCGACGCGCAGCGAGAGCAGCGGCGTGAGCAAGCTGCCGATGCCGAATCCTACGACCGATGCAACAGCGCCCGCCAGGAGTGCGGCGAGCGCCAGGAGAACGTGAAACGTCACCGCGCGAGCGACGGTCGGTACATATCATCACACATAATTGAACAGGCGCATGAAGCCGAAGTCCAGTTGACGCTGACCAACTCGAACGTGTGCCGATGAAGATGGACTGGATGCGCATCGTCGGCAAGCGCTCGTGGGTGAACTGGCGACGGAAATACGCAACCTACCGCACGGATATTGGCACGTGCGGGGGTCGGCTCTATCTATCTGTGCGATCAGCAGCCCGGAGCGGGCGCACGGTTGGCTCAGACGTGATCTTACACGATGGAACGCCGCAGTTGAGTATGCGAGCAAGGCCGTGCCGGAACAGCGCGTTCACCGCGCAGGGCAGACTGTCAACTCGCGACTGGACCTCTAAATTGGGCTGCCGTCAAAGCTGGACTACAACTGCTCGCGTAGCTGCATCGTGCGCACGATTGTCCGCCCATTCCGGGAAAGCCCGAGCACTACCTTGGTGGAAGACGTTCGCCGTAGCGCCAGCCGAATTTTGATGAGATCCAGATCGCGCGCTGGCACGTAGCCGACAGATTTGATCTCGTCGCCCGCGCGAACGCCTGAATTAGCAGCCGGCGACCCGTCGACCACACGTCGCACAAAAAATCGTGGCACTGCTCGCGAGAAGTCGCTGACCACGAACATGCCACTCATGTCGAAATCGCTCGTGTCTCCGACGGTCACGCTGCGGTCAGATGATTGCAAGGTCAGCTCTCGATTCCGGTAGTCGATGCGAATGCCGTAGTGAGAGAGGAATGGCGTGCCTACAAGCCCATCGAACTCCGTATGCCGAAGGGTCGCCGCCGCGGAGAAGCCGACGACGATGGAATCCTGATCAACCGCGCTCCTCGTGCTGTCCGCGCTCCCGACGGTCACACGGGCAACTCGCGCGAAGTAGTAACGCGTCTCGCCGCCGAATCCCGCACCGAGACTCGCAAGGAGGTGCGGTGGCAGTGCGGCCGGGCCGCCGAGACGATCGAGAACCTGTTCCGTGATCAATAGCGGTGCCTTGGCGCCGAGATCCAGGAGGAGGCGGAGCGGTACACGACTGGCGGTAGAGCGCAGGGTGAGCGATCCCGAAACGAAGGGAATTCCGTCATCGAGAGCCAGTGGAATTCGAACCGAGGCAGTTGCTCGATGCGAAGCAGGCGATCCGGAAGCCGGGTCCACGATGAGGAATCGCCAGGGTGCGGGCACCTCGACCACATGCTCGAGAAAGAATTGCGACCCGATAATGCCGGCGACGTGCCGCCCGCTGGACGGAGCGAGCATTGAATCGAGCGGTACGACAACCACATGCTTGGGCACAAGCGGAACGGTGCCAACTTCGAGAGGAACCCCGAGACTGGTTTCTTCGTGAGTCTTACCGGCGCCAGCGCCTCCCTCCGAGCCCGCATCGCGAGTTGCAAGGCCAAGTCGCCTGGCCACTGCGGCATCGAGAACTGTCTCCGAGGCTCCGGTGTCGAAGATGAACCATCCCAGGAACAGACGCCGTTGCGGCGTGGACAGCACTTGCGAGTCCGACGCGCTCGCGGCGAACACCGGCACATACACACGGCCGTCTTCGAACTCGATAGGGACGACCGTCGGGCGGGACGCGGCAAGCCTTGGTTGTGCTCGTCCGCGCATTGACTGCGAGAGTGCCACGTTACCGAGCGCGCACGCAACAAGGAGGGCTGTCGCGACCAACGCGGCCGGACGGATTTTCATCATCGTTGTGATTACGGGATTGGAGTTCCCGACGCGTCCGTATTAATGAAGCGCACTACGCGTTGAGGGTTGGTACACGAAGCGGAAGAGTAACCGCAATGGTGCGTGTTCCCGTCGCAGTTGCGGCGAATTGCATGTCCGATATGGCAAACGGTTTGAAGAGTGAGCTCAATGGCGCGCTTTAAATGTCGCAGCTGCGGCGATCCCCAAATCAGCGAGACAGTTTCGGATGAGATATTATCAGTCATTCGGAGCGCGGTCAAACCTATTGAGAAGCACCAGAAGAATTCCGATGGGCCATCGCGTCTGGGGTGTCCTCAACATCCGCCGTGAGGGAGGCTTCGATGTTCCAGCAAGGTCGAATCGAGTTCTGACCGCGTAATCAAGAAACGCATACGCATGCATTTTCCGCCACCACTCCAAAGCGACATACGTACCAGGCGTACATCATTAGATGTTTGGCAGTCTGAAAGTGCTCCCGAATGTCATCGGTGGCTTGAACTACAACTTCTATCTCCCCGATTGTGGCATGGTAGCCTGAGATTGGGCAGGCGCGTGCAGCGCCCCGTAGTTGCATCCACCAAAACCCATGCAGTCCAGCGCGAGTCTGGCGATGTAAGATCATCCAAGCGGATGAAGTGTTCCATCTCTTGGGGAGTTGGATTCGGTCAGCATCGTCGAATTAGGTTCAGAACCTCTAGGCAAATGTCGAAAATGCATCTCGCTTGCTCCGCCGAGAGAGAGATAAGCCCATTGTAACAGAGGCTAGCTTATTTGCGATGACGCCGACGCTTCGGGTTGGTTTTGGGGGGAGCGATGATTTCCCGTATTGTGGACGCTATGCCGCGAAGTGCAGCATCTCCGGAATTCGTCGCGTCAACTAGAATGCGGTCAATGAAGCTTAGTGCGCGATGTGAAGAGCGCTTAGTAGCTAGCCGTGGCAAGGCGATGCCGTAACCGGCTGCGTCAGGCAGCGCCGCCTGATGTCACTTATCAAAGAAGATGAGAAAAACATCGCAGTTTCAGCCCCAAAAAGACCAAAGTAGCTGAGAAAAAAGACCTAAGTTGATGCGAATGGTTGCGGAAAAGACCAAAGTTGGTGAGAATAGGTGCGTATCCCAACCGAGGGGTTGCCGTGTCCGTCCGGGAGGACCGCCGTAGCTATGTGAGCGTGACTGGCCGACTCCCCAGCCGCAAGACGACGACCGGGTACGCATGGTACGAATCCCTTCACGAGCACGACCTCTTCGTGCTTCTCGAGTTTGACCCGACCGTTATAGAGTACGATCCGCAACCGGTCACGCTGAAATACCGCGACACGCTCGGAAAGGCTCAAAGGTACACGCCTGATGTGCTCATCACCTACGGACGCGAGATCGCCACCGGTCCCGTCCTCTGTGAGGTGAAGCCGCTCGGGGAACTCCGGAAGCAAGAACACAGGGCGAAGTACCAACGGGATTTCCCTTATGCGCGATGCTACGCACGGGAGCGAGGCTGGGGATTCCAGGTCCTCAATGAACGACACTACCGTCCACCCGAGATCAAGAACATCACGTTCTTAATCCCTTATCTCGAAGGGCTGGGCGACCCCGAAGCCGAGCAACGTCTTCTCAAAGTGTTAGGACGGCTGGAAGAACTTCGAGAACCTGCGCCTGTCACCCTCGGCGATCTCCTGAATGCTTCCGCGAGTAGTTCGGAGCACAGTGTGGAGCACGGGGTGGAACGCAGTTCGGAGCGTGCCGAACTCATGCCGATCATTTGGCGAGTGCTGGCCGATGGCCGTGCAACTGTAAATTTGGCGGAGCCAATTCGGCTCCTGTCTGCCATCAGGCGATGCGATATAGCTGGTCAAACCAGACCACTACTGCCGATTCCGCGACATGTACGAAGTTCCGGTGAGCTCCTACTGGAACGAGAACAACTCACCGAGCCATTCCGTAGGGCCAGTCGCAGAGACGGAGCGAGCTTGTGAATGATCGCACAAATGCTATCCAGATCAAGCGAGGTGAGATTGTCAGCTACATGGGCCGACCGTATGAGATCGTCCATGTCGTTGATATAGAGCGAGTCAATGCACGGGAATGTGATGGGAGCGATGTTGTAACGCTGCCTATCAGTTCACTCGCCCAGGTTACGCTCTTGGGAGATGCCGAAGCCGTGGATTTCTCAGCCGCGTCGCCGGAGGATCAAGCTGAAGCGAGACGTCGCTTCGCGTGCATCGAGCCGACGCTCGATGGGCCTTCTGCAGGTTCGCTCGCTTCAGCAGATTCAAAATTGTCAGTTGCGAGGGAACGCGCCCGAGCTTTCGATGTCGCTCTTGCGACTGTCTACCGATGGAAGGGGCTTTGGGAGTCTACGGAACGCCTCTCGGCGCTACTACCAAAGACGGGCGGTGGCGGGCGTGGTGAGTCTCGCATCGAAGATCTTATTGAAGACCAGCTACGCGTCGCCGTTGAGGAGCATTTGCTCAAGCAGAAACGAGGCGAGAAGGTCAAGCTCGAGCGAACTCATGCTGCGTTGAACAAGAGTTGTAACGAGGCCGGGCTACGCGTACCTCATTTCAGTACGCTACGCAGGAGACTAGCGGCCGAAAAAGCACGACGCCGAATGGAGAGAGCGAACAGACTGCCACACGAGATTCAGCACTCTGGCATGTATGGTGATGATCCAGGGATAGGATTTGCGGGGGCGGATGCACCTCTTGCGATGGTGCAGATTGACCACACCCCGTGCGACGTCGTTGTTGTCAGCGACGACGAATACCGCATCCCAATCGGGCGCCCGTGGATCACTCTTGCCATCGACGTTTACAGTCGCGTGGTTCTCGGTTTCTATGTGTCACTGGACCGCCCGAGTGTCGTATCGGTGGGCTTATGCCTGTTGCACGCCATGCTCCCCAAGGAGGCTTGGCTTGCCAAGCGTGGTATTGACGTCAGTGCACCTATTTACGGAAAGATACGCTTGGTGCTTGCCGACAACGCAGGAGAATTTCGGGCAAAAGAGATCAAGGGAGGGTGTGAGGAATATCGCATCGAGATTCGGTGGCGGAAGGTAAAACAGCCGAAGTACGGTCCGCATATCGAGCGCCTGCTTGAAACCACGCTTGAGGAAATCCATACGTTGCCCGGGACGACATTCTCGAATCCCAAGCAGCGCGGCGACTACGATTCCGAGGGCAAAGCCGTCATGACTCTCGCCGAGTTCGAGAGATGGTTAGCGCAGTTCCTCTTCGGCGTTTATCACAACCACGACCACTCTGCACTCGGGACCACTCCACTTAAACGTTGGGCCGAGGGCATCAATGGAGCGAATGGCCGGCCTGGCATTGGCATGCCGCTCCGCCTACTTGGCGACTACGACGAACGCCTCATGGATTTTCTTCCGTACAAGGACCACGTCGTGAGCTCCGGTGGCGTGAAGTACGACAACGTCAAGTACCAGGCGGCCATCTTGCGCGAATTCGTGGATGCCAGAAATCCCAAGAATCCGAAGCTCAAATTGAAGTTGCGTTTTCGGCGTGACCCGCGAGACATCAGTAAGCTCTATTTCTTACATCCTGGTGTGCGGAAATGGTTTTCGGTTCCATATCGCCACCTGGGTCGCCCTCAGATCAGCCTCTGGGAATTCCTCGCAGCGCAGAAATGGGCCAAAGCTCACGGCGACGATCCGGCTGATGAAGATGCGGTATTCAGGGCGTACACTGCCATGGAGCAAGAGGTCGAAAATGCGAAACGCCTCACCAAGGCGGCAGCTCGGACCCAAGCACGCAATCAATCACGGAAGCGTCACCACGAACGCTCACCCAAGCCGCAGGCGGCGGACGGGGACGACCCACTGATATTGCTTTCTGCCCCTCCCTCGACCCCATCTACGCGGCCAGCCAGCGACCGTAACTCAGTCGACGACTCTTCGTTTGACGACGTAGAGCTGTTGGATGCGTCGCTCTTCAGAAGAAGTGTCAGAAGGAGCGGTCGCCGTGGCTGAGGCAATCGCTGCCGTCGTGGCTAATGATCGAATTCGCTCTCAAGTTCATCCTCTGGCCGAGCGACCAGATAAGGAGCGACTCATCTACGCCAAGGCACCGAAGTGGATGAACTACACGGTCGCCGAAGAGATCATTGATGACTTGGATGAGATTCTCGACGAAGAACAGACCCCTCGAATGCCCCGGATGCCCTGCCGCCTCATTTATGGCCCGACAAACGGCGGGAAGACATGGATTGCGAAGCGCTTCATCTCGAAATACGTCCAGGCAAATCATGCGAGCGATCATGTTGGTGACATCGCGAGCACGCCCGACGAGAAAACGGCACTGGAGGAGAGCGTTTCTCCGGTTCTCTACATGCAAGTGCATCCGCAGCCGACCGAGGCACGCATCTACGAGGAGATTCTGAAACGGCTGGGCGTCGACGTTGATAACGGCGCCCGAGTGACCAGCAAGATGGATCTTGCGATAGACGCCCTCCACGAGGCCGGCGTCCGCATGTTGTTCATCGATGAGATTCACAACGCGATCGTTGGCTCGAGAAACCAGCAGCGCCAGTTCTTATACACCTTGAAGTATCTCGCGAATGATGTTGAGTTGTCCATCGTCGCTCTCGGGACTGATGAGGCACTGGCGGCCGTTAACACCGCTCCCGAAATGGCGTCTCGATTTTACCCACTTCCAGTGCCGGCGTGGCGTGACGACGGTGCCTTCGTTGCGTTGCTTCGCCGGATGGCGAAGGGAATCCCTCTGCGCAAACCGGTTGATCTGACCACTGACGAGCGCATCTCGCGTGAGATCCTCGCGATGAGCGAGGGGTGTATTGGCGATATAGTTGACGTGCTGTACCGCGCAACGCGCCGAGCGATTCGGACTGGCACGGAAGAAATTACTGTTACGGTACTCCGTGAACTCAGATACATCCCCTTCAGTAAGCGCGGACGACCAAACTACGGCCGTGACCGCGATGCATAGACTCATGCATCGACATGCCTAGAAATGGATAGCGACGACCGCTCGAACCAGCCGAACCGGTCATCGAATCGATTACTGGAATGGATTCCATATCACAGGGGCGAGGCGCTACTATCTGAGTTGTCGAAGCGGGTTGCTTCTGGCTACAACGGGTCACCGACGTTGATCATCGGCCCTCCCGGCAACGGGAAGTCACGTCTTATCAAAGAGCTGGCGCTCCGCGAAGCAGCGAAGATTCCAGCAGATATTGATGGCAATCATGATGGTCGCGAGGGCACTGAAGCCACATACGTCCCTGTGCTATGCCAAGCGCTGCCCCCATCGACGAAGCTCTCGGATCTTTGTCGTGCAATGCTGCGCGCACTTGGAGCGCCAACCGCACAACCGCCACGGTATCCCGACGGGTGGAATGAGCAAGCCATCGCCGTTCTGAAAACTGTCAGAGCGCGCGTGCTCGTCCTCGACGATAGCCACCACGCTTTGCGTAGTGGTATGGATACCGGTTTCGGGCGATTCGGCGGCCATCCCTTTTTTGGGGAAATGGGAGACTTCTCGTTCAAGGCGCGTATCGGCGTCGTGTATGTCGTACATGCCCCGGTGCGAGCGCTTCGGTTGCAAGATCCTCACCTGTTGACGCTTCCACGCTGGACATATGGGCCTGAATGCGAATCGTTCCTAAGAGACGTCATCAGCGTTTCCTGGGGTCGTGGTCTCGCGGATTCTGCGTCGACAGCGGTGTTGCGGAGTCTCTTTGATTTGAGCGAGGGTCTTCTCGGTGAGATGGTGGATGTCATCCACGCAATGTCACGTCTAGCACTCGGTCCCCGTACGACACCTGAGCGCTTGATCGCAGTCGCTGAATCCAACTGGATATGTGCCTCTGAACGAACAAGCATGTCGGCAGCCGATTGTCGGCAGCGGTTGGATGGGCGGAAGGGGGTACAATCAAAAACGCGATGGAGTGATAAGAGTAAACGCGGGAGTATTGCTCCGATCATCCGAACATCGCCAAGCTCGGCATCCAGCGAGGTCGCCGAGGAACGTCAATCGAATACGGTCTCGACTGCCTCCGCGCATACGTCGGGACCGCTTTGGCCCGGTCGGCCAGCCATTCTACCGGATGAGTGCGTGTCATCCTGGCTCACCCGAACCGCTCATGCGAACGGCCTAACAGTCTCCACACTTTGGAAAAACATTTCTCCTGACGTTTCGCTAGAGCAACTCAACCTCGATCAGTGGATACCCACCGAAGCGTTGAACGCTTTGTGCGATGCTGTCGGTTTCACGGCCGACCAGGTGCGTCATGCAACCACGTGGGATATAGAACGAAACGTGTTTGGTTATGGGCGTGGCGACGGTGTTCGGAGGACTCGCATTGTCAATCCGATGTGGATGCGGCCAGGTCAGTACGACCGCTCCTATGCCAGAGCCTACGTTTGCGCCCTGTGTTTGGCCGAAGATGCCGTCCCGTACTTGCGACGGATATGGCAGTTCGAATTCGTTCAGTCGTGCCCCCGGCACCTGACGTATCTCATCAATCGCTGCCCACATTGCGAATCGCCGATTAACGAATGGTCGCTGCGCTTTGGGGTTGGTGCCTGTGAACATTGCGGAAAGAAGCTCACCTATGTCGGTGATGAGGAGATCATAGCTGATCCGGCGATGACCAGCTCTTCGCAAAATGTTTCGAACGCACCATCGGCAAAATCCTCGCGCACCGCCGCGAAGCGTCCTGGTCGCACAGAGGTGGGTACAGGCATGAGCATTAGTCGTCCGTATAGCACTCCCGATCGTAGCCCTATTCCTAACCCGATTGGCGCGGATCAGTTGTGGCAGTCCTGTCAGGAAAGATTTCTGCGTGCCATGTACGAAGGCGTTGTTGATATAGGGTCTTCGAATTTGGATTCACAGCGCGTTCCGCATCTCGTCCCGGCTCACGAATTCTTTTTGGTCACGCGTTATCTATTCCGGTTGGCCATGCAGAATACTTTGATGTCCCATCTCTTTCGGAACGAGCTGGCAAGCCGCTATGGAGTGAATCCGGTATCCCTAACTCGGAAGACGCATCTAAAATCGCCGCTGGACGGCAAGCTAATCATCAACATTCTACGCGACCCGGTTCTGCGACTCGTCGGGAGGATCTGGGAGGACTGGCCTCAAGGGTTTATTTCCACGGTTCAGGCAACTCCCAGACTTCGGCGATGCCACCTCATCCGTGACGAAATCCACGACGACTCTGCTACTGTGCCCAGCTGGTACGACGCCGCTATTGCTATCGCCGTCTTGCCGTCGCGCCAGAGGAATCTCCGCGGATGGTGGCGGCGGTCCATGCGTCCAGCGCACGGACCGCACCGAGAACGCGAGGAGTGGGAGTTTGTCGTACAGGGGTACGATGGAGAGCCCGAGCACATTGAGTGGGGTAACCAAGAAGCCTCGGCGAAAAACGAGCCAAGGTATAAGCCGCACGGTTGGCGGAGAAAGTCACCCGATCCTTGTATTCGACGGTAGTGGTTATCGATGAACTCCGTATCGATAAACGCCGCTTTGACGGGTAATAACACTTGAGATACGCTTCTCTAGGGCGTCTCAACAGATGAAGGAGATTCCTACGTCCATACTGATCACGGAATTTTCTCCCTGGATACTACGACCGCCTGATGGGCGCCTAGTCGCCGCTGGGATACGGACCTTCGCCAAGATCGCGAAAGCATGGGAGTTGACCGGAGCAGATGCCGCGAAGCTGATGGGAGTATCGCGAGCCACCTATTACCGGTTGCGGAAGATTGCCGCCGATGAGCGCGAGGCTTCACCGAGTGGAAAGGTGGTACTGCGCGCGCGGCTTGCCGATCCCAAGCTACACGAGCACCTGTCGCTTCTTCTCGGGATCAGCGGCGACCTTCAGAGCTACTACGCGAAGGACCGTGCCTACGGGGAACAATGGGTGAGACAACCAAATAGCAATCGAGTATTCGGCGGTCACGTGCCGCTCGAACTAATGCTCAGTGGAAACGTCGCTGCGCTCTGGACTGTTCGGCGGTTTACTCAGAATATGTTCCGTTAATTCGTGATCCGCATCTGATGGCCAGCTGTTATGCCAGAGTTGGCACATTTAGGAGAAGCAAGATTACCTTGGACCGGCTTACCATACCGCCAAATTGGACTCGTCATTCGGAGTGTGTACGAACGCACAAGAAGGGCACATGATCAAGATGAGGGCTATAGTCATCGCACGCGATCTTCCGACGGCTGGCTAAGATTAAGATCTGGTCGCGATGCCTTCATGGACGACTAGATCTTGCCACAGCGGCAGAAATCGGCTCGCAACAACCGTTCACGGACGGTACGACCCTCGATCCAGCGTGTAGAGCCAAGCCTGTTTCGTGCTGGCACGCACGATGCAGCATTTTCCGACCGCTGCCGGGCCGCTCGACCTGGGCCGTTCGCTATGGCCCATTCATTCGATCGGCTCGCTACGCAGCAGTCGAATGACTGTCGGCCATAGCGGCCGGTGCAGCACCGGGCCGTAGACGCGTCAATCCGTGAGGTGGGCTATGAGATCCATCAAGAAACTGGGTTTGGCAACCGCGATGGTCGCTGGAGCCATCGCAATTATGCCCGCGGTTCGGCCGGAAGCAGCGGCGGTGAAAGCGAGTCCGGTCTGCTCCTACTACTACAATTTTCAGCAAGTCGGCGGCGGGATTGTATGCTACAACCCCGGCGGAAGAAACTGCGTCGTCTGCCAGTAGGGCTGCGGGCCGGTTGTGAACATAAGGCCTCTCTGTGAGTTTCCTTTGGGGCGGGGCTGCGAAAGCCATCCGGCATACGCAGCGAGCCGCAAGCGTGACGGGGTTATCAGAGCGTTCGCATTTCGTGAGGTAAGTCGACTTGGCGCTCGTTTATTCTGCGCCCAGCCGATTACGCCTGTGGTCGAGATCTACGACACCACGGGGCACTTCCTCGGCGTCTCGCGTCGCGCTCCTCCATTCTACCGTACTCCTGTCGACCAACCCGAAGGTACGAACGCAAAGAAGCTCCTTCAATACCAGTCGACATGGACGGACCACGTGAAGTTCTTTCCGATGCGCGATGGGTTCGTCTCCGTTTACGCCAGCTACGATACGACTGCAAAGCGAATCGCGTATATGCTGTTCGAATGCGACTCTACCATCGTCCCCGTGCACCGGGTGCGGTGTGGTGATGCAGCCGTGACTGGCGAACCCGTTGGACTCGTGCGTCCGGATACTTTGCTGATCATACAACGTGACACCGGTCCCGGGCCGGTCTCACTCGTTCGATTCCTCATCACGCACAGAGGATGACTGCCGATGGCTGCCCGTGGTGGTAACGCGGCCACAAAGCTAGCGTTCATCACGATGTGTCTCGTGTGGCTGACCGCCTGCCGCGACAGCTGGCGCATGTCTGAGGCCACGCGATCGGCGGATGCGTTGGCGCGAGCCAGAGCATTGGCCGCTCCTCTAACACTCACGAGGCACGGGTTAGCCGTCGGCGAAGCCATTCAACCCGTGCGCCTGGAGTGCGATGACGCGCGCAGTCGCATTGTCGCGCCGCTCGAAATCCCGCAGCTCGTCACGTTCACGACCCCCGGAGATTGTTCAGCGTGCGAAACGCACCTCGCTGGCGTGGAGATGTTACTGAGCGACAACTCTCCGATACCGGAGCACGTCTGGGTCGCATATCCAGCTGACGTAGACAGCAATGCGGCTAGCGAGCAATACCGCCTGATAACCAGATTCCCAATTTGTTGGGATCGCGCCGGCGCGATGTGGACGCGCTATAATATCAGCCATACTCCCTTTACGGTGTTACTCCGGAATGGAAAAGTCCTCTTGATCGATGACGCATCGCTTGCTCGCCCAAGTGAGCGAGCCAGGTTTATGGACACCGTGCGAGCACTCCTTCGATGAGCTCACAGAAACGGCGAAGTGCGTCAACGCTCACGCGTGAATTGCACTATGCTACGCGTCGCCTGCGGACACGGTGGAGAACCTCGTTACTTCTCCTGTGCGTGATGGTCGCTGGCATTGCGGCGAGCGTCGTGACATTTGCCATTCTCGACGGCCTGCTGTTTCGACCCCTGCCGTACGCCAATCCTGGACAGCTCGTATGGATTGGCCAAGCGGGTTCCCCGCTCGTTGCTAGAGTGCCGATTTCCGCGCTCGACTCGATTGCCGATCGACACGCTCCGCTGAGTTCTTTTGGCGCCTACGAAGCAACCTCGGCAACGTACCACGTTCGAATCGAATACACTCGTGCCGGCCTCGCTCGCGTGACTGGAGAGTTCTTTCGCACGCTGGGTGTCAAACCGGAGATTGGCCGAACAATTACTGCGAACGATGATCGGATCGGTGCAACACGTCTCGTTGTAATCTCCGACTCGCTGTGGCGGTCAGGGTTCGGTCGCCGACCGAACGCAGTGGGCAGTTTTATGGCCATCGATGGGCAACCGTTCGAAATCATCGGGGTCATGCCAGCCTCGTTCAGGTTTCCTGACGGGACAGCCGCGTGGGTCTCAGTTGACGCAACGCTTGGACCACTTCTCAGATCAACTGATGCGCCGCTCCTTGAAGTCATAGGACGCCTTCGGAGCAGTGCGTCGATCGGCGCAGTCACGGCTGCGATACGCACGGTGAAGTACCCGCCCGACCCGGCGAGCGGAATGACTGGCCGGCTGATGGTGGAAACGTTGGTCGATCATGTCTCCCTTCACCTTCGCACCGCAGTCGAGCTATTAGGACTCGCGGCCGCTTTCCTGCTCATTGTCGCATGCTTCGCGCTCTCCACGGTTCAGCTGGCCGAACTTACCGAAAAGCGCCGGGATCTGGCGATTAGAGCTGCACTTGGAGCCACCAACCGCGACCTGGTCCGCGTCTCGCTTGCAGAGAGCGCGGTCCTTGCGCTTAGCGCAGGTGTGATCGGGCTCGCGGTTAGCTACGCAGCGATCTCGCTTTTGTCTCGCGTGGGCACTCAACGTGTCCCCGAACTTGGGTCGATCGGGCTCGACACGAGCATAGTGCTTTACGCGGTAGCGGTTACTGCTCTCACAGCGGCCGCCGGCGGGCTCGTCCCTCTCTTTCTGGCACACAGGGACGAAGTGGCCAGTGTGCTCAACGGTACAGGCGCATCGGCTTCTCCGGGTCGAACGAGCACGCGCACCCGCGATACGCTGCTGGGTGCATCGGTAGCCGTCACCCTAGTTCTACTGGTCGGTGCAGGAGTTCTGGCGCAGAGCGTTCTCGAGATCGAGCACACGAATATCGGATTTGATCCAGCAGGGGTGGCAAGCGCGCAGGTGCGCTTACCATTTCCCGTTGTCGTTCCGCCCACTGCAGCAAGGATAAGGACATACGTCAGCGTTCTGCTTCAGAACCTTCAGAACTCGTCTGGCGTTAGGGCCGCCGCTGTGAGTACGGATGTCCCTGGACAAGGAAACAAGATCATCTCGATGGCCGAACCGGATCGCGCGGCGGGCGCGCAACAGCAACTGCCGGTCGGCTTGTCGCAGATCGGCGGTGCGTACTTTCAAGCGCTCCGCATTCCGATACTGGCAGGTAGAGCGTTTCTTCCTTCCGACAATGCTGACGCCGCACCGGTAGTGATTTGTGACGAAGATGCAGCGAAACTGCTATTCGGAGGCGCAAACCCTGTGGGGCAAACGCTGCATTTACATGATCCGGATCTGATCGCCACCGTGGTCGGAGTTTCGGGAACGGTGCGGCAGACCGGCAGAATGGCGGACCGTCGTCCTCAGATATACGCGCCTTTCGATCAGCTCCCGCTTGCGAGTTTTGTGCTACTCGCGCGCGGAAACGGTTCGTATCCGCCGCTGGCACACGCGATTGCAGCGGCCGCAGGCAGGGCGGATGCTACCGCCCCGGTCTTCGCCGAGCGACCGCTCGACGAGGTGGTCTATGGTGAGCTCAGTCGACCGGCCTTCTATGCAACAACGCTGCTGATCTTTGCGGCCGTTGCCATCGCTATCTCCGCGATGGGGATATACGCCGCGAGCACAGCGCTCGTGTCCCAGCGCTATCGCGAGATCGCCATTCGCTTAGCACTTGGAGCCACTGGCAGACATATCGCGGAAGTAGTCGGGGTGCGGCTCGCTGCGGCGGTCCTTATCGGGGTATTGCTTGGCTGGGTCATGATATTCGTCGGGAACCGCCTATTCGCCGCATGGTTCTATGGCGCGAGTTCGGCTACAGTCGGAGCCTGCATCCTCGGCGCCGGCGTGGTATTCCTAGCTGCGGCCCTTGCCGTGCTCTCGCCGCTGCACCGGGCCGCACGCGTGCAGCCTATGACCGTGCTCAGGACGTGACTAAATGAAGTTCGGTATTTGCACTTGCGTGCACGCCTTACGATGGCGGGTACGTCGAGCACGGATTGGTGAGTGCGAACTCAGTATGCTCAATCGGGCTCTGTTCGTCAGGTCGCTCGCGTTGATACTGTTGTCCTGCGTAGCGATGCCCGCAGTCGGTGTTCGCGACGCGCTCGCGCAGTCAGCCCCATATACGCTTCCGGAAGTTCTCGCTGCTGTCACGAGCTCCCGTGTTGCGGCGCTCGACAGCCTCCAGGGTCGCTGTCTCGCCTTCCTGATGACCCCACAGACCCAAGGAGTTCTCCGTAATGCTGGCGCTTCGCCGCAGGTTCTTCGAGAGCTACGAGAAACGTGCGCTATCGTTCCGGGCGACGCTGGCCCACATCGAGCTGATCTCGTGTTTCAGACATTCACTGGCACGCCACGCGTTACCAAGAGCACGGCATTCATCTGGAATGCGTGGGCGATTCAGCTTGCGGGATGTCAAAGAACACGAGGTGTCACCAGTTGCGACCTGCACTTTATCAACGGAGGTGATCCAAGCGACGGGATATGTTTGAGGGAGGCGTTGTTCGAACCGATTGACGGCGCAGCGTCGAGTTCAACGAAATTGACTGTGGCACGAATCGACTCGTCGGCGTCGGCGGCGCGTGATTCGATTCCAATGCCAGCGAGATGCGTGACGCTCACGGGTCACGCGGGTACTACTATGCGCGTCAGCTCACGAACCGCAACGGGCTCGACTTCGGTGGCGACGGAAATAAAGCTGACGCGCGACGCGTCGGCTGGCGGTTCACACGGCGGTTCCAGAAGCGTGGTACTTCGATTCCCCGCAATCAAGCTTTAGCCCGTCGCGCGCCGTCTGAGCATCGCCGACAGGTCGCATGGACGGCCGGACTTGCTCGATCTAGCGGACTTAGAGCGGATGCTTCAGGTCTAGCAGGACGAGAACGCTCGCGGTCGACCCACTGGCCAAAAACCCGTCGTTTCCATCAGTCGATTAAGGGCTGCCATGGTCAAAATGGTTCGACAAATGTCATAATGTCCATACTCTACTCAAGGGCAGGCCGGTTCAAACTCCTTCCTATTTCGATTAATCCCTGGTCTTGACCTAGGTGCGAAGAATCCGATTATCCTAATTCCTCGTAGACGCGAACTTTATTGCCCGCGAGATACCACGCGCCAGGGAAATTCTCATCTTCTTTGAGCAATTCTCATCTTCTTTGGTATTTCACACGGCATTCTCCTCCGTAAACATCTGCCGAAAGCAAGTACACACTTGCAGAAATGAACGCGCGTCCATTTATTTCTCCGCCATGGAAAGGCGCGAAGAACTGCTCAGGGCTGCCGCACGAGTCTATGCACGGCACGGGTACCGGGGCTCGACTACCCGACGGATCGCTGATGAGGCGGGGGTCAATGAGATAACCATTTTCCGGCAATTCGGGACCAAGGATACGCTCATCCACGAGGCGATCGCCTCATCCGGGATGAGCGGTCCACTAGTCGAACTCCCGAAAGTGCCGGTCGATCCTCAACGCGAACTGCAGGAATGGGCGGCTGCCCTCCGCTCCCACATCTGTGCCTCCCGATCCCTCATGCGACGCTGCATGAGCGAGCGCGAGGAACACCCCCAGTTGAGCGCTTCCGCCAATCGTGGTCCGATGCGTGCGGCGGCGGCCCTCCAGGCCTACTTCGGGCGGCTCCAGGACCAAGGCTTCATCAAGGGCGACGTCAACGCCAGGGCCGCGGCGGCGATGTTGATCGGTACGATCTTTTCCGACGCGATGGGCCGCGATGTGATGCCGGACATCTACCCGAGCACCCCCGCGGCGGCAGCTGAACAGTATACGGCGCTCATTCTCAGAGCGATCGGTCTCTCGCCGCGCACCGCCGGCGCATTGCCGGACGCAAACCAGCTTCACTCGAAAACTCGATGATACCTACAACGGCTACAATCGGCCGCACAACCTGGATTCAACGCGCGCTGGCAGGCGCTCTGGTTGCATCGTCTGCGCTCGTTGCAGTCGCGATGCCAGCGACGTTGCGCGCACAGCAGCCGATCACTCGCGCGGACTCCAACGCGGCGACGCCGGCTCGACCGCTGTCACTGGCAGACGCTGTCGATATCGCGCAGAAGCAGAGTCAGGTCGTACACATCGCCAACAACGCGATACAGCGCGCACAGGGCGGCCAGTATCAGGCGCGCAGCGGGCTCTTTCCGCAGCTGAGCGCAACTGCCAACTACACGCGCACGCTGGCATCGCAATTCTCGAAAGCGTTCTCGTCGTCGCCGAGCACGGCACCCAGTGGGCCGGCAGGACCGTGTAATCAGTATCTGTTCAACGGCGACTCGTCCGAGCTCGCTCGTGTCGCGGGTCTCGAGAACTACGCGCGATGCACCGTCGCAGGCCACAGCGCGAGTGATGCTTCCACTGGCGGAATCAATTTCAGCAAGGTCGGCTTCGGTTCGGTGAACGGCTACACGCTCGGTCTCTCGGGCTCGCAGAACATCTTCACGGGCGGCCGTCTCGCCGGTCAGATCCAGGCGGCCAACGCAACGCAACGCTCGGCGCGCATCGAGCTAACTGCACAACAGGCGCAGCTTCGTCTCGATGTGACATCGGCGTATTACGATGCGGCGCTGTCCGATCGATTGCTGTCCATCGCGCAGTCGACGCTCAAGCAGACGCAGGATCTGCTGGCGCAGACTCAACTGCAGCAGAAGGTCGGCAATACCAGCGAGTTCGATCTGCTGCGCGCACAGGTGTCGGTGAGCAACCAGCTTCCAGTCGTGATCCAGGCGCAGAGCGCGCGCGAGGTTGCATACCTCAAGCTCAAGCAGCTGCTCAATCTCCCGTTCGAGCAGCGACTCGCGCTCACGACATCGGTCGAAGACTCGACGGCGGCGCCACCAGGGGTCGATCTTGCACGTTCGTCGTCGCCGGACACGCTCACGGAGCATCGCGCGCCGGTGCGAGAGGCTGCCGAAGCCGTAACTGCGCAGAAGGGACAGTTGAAGGTCGCGCGCTCGGAGCGGATTCCGACGCTGCAGCTTTCCACTGCGTACAGCAGGGTCGCATATCCCAGCTCAGGTCTCCCGTCACTGGCCGACTTCAATCCCAACTGGACCGTGACACTGTCAACGTCGTTCCCGATCTTCCAGGGCGGCCGCATTCACGGCGACAAGATGGTAGCCGAGTCGAATGTGCGCGATGCGCAGGCGCGGCTGGAGCAGGCGCGCGAAGGGGCCGCGCTGGATTCGCGCGTCGCACTCAACACGCTGCGTCAGGCCGAAGCAACGTTCGAAGCCAGCGCGGGCACGGCATCACAGGCGCAACGCGCCTACGAGATCGCCGAAGTGAGATTCAAGGAAGGGATCTCGACGCAGCTGGAGCTGAACGATACGCGGAATCAGCTCGCGCAGGCGCTGGTGAACAGAGCGCAGGCGTCGCGTGACCTGCAGGTCGCGCGTGTACGACTCGCCTTGTTGCCGGATCTGCCAGTGCAGACCGCGACGGCGGGGCAGACGAACCTGTCACAGCAGACACAACAACAGCAGCAATTGCAAGCGCAACAACAGACACAATCGCAGACGACACAGCCGGCGGGGACGCCGGGCCAGAGCACACCATCCGCGGCCGGCACATCGCCGACTGGACAACCAGGGATCAATCCATAGATGCGACGCACTTATATATATCTCCCACTTGCTCTGGCAACCGTTACGCTCGCAGCAGGCTGCAAGCGCAAGACAGCTGAAGCGGCAGATACGGCTCAGCAGCTGGTGGTGGGCACCGAGAACATCACGATCGCGCGACATGGATCGGTGACGAACGGACCGTCGATCTCGGGCTCGCTCGACGCCGAGCTGAACGCGACGGTGCGCGCGCAGATTGCGGGCTCGATCATCTCGACCGACGCCGACGTCGGACAGACCGTAAGAAAGGGTCAGCTACTCGGCCGCATCGACGCGTCGGGTCTGCAGGATGCATATCTGAGCGCCAAGTCGGCGGTGTCTTCGGCAGAAGCGACGGCGGCGGTTGCACAGCGCAACCTGCAGCGCAGCCAGACGCTGCTGCAGGCCGGTGCGATCGCGCAGCGCGATCTCGAGACTGCGCAGACCCAGGCTTCGAGCGCGCAGGCCGCGCTCGAAGATGCAAAGTCGCGCCTCGCGACCGCGCAGAAGAATTTCGACAACACGCGCATCACGGCACCCTTCGATGGCATAGTGAGCCAGAAGATCGTGAGCCCGGGCGATGTCGTGCAGCCAGGCGGCGCGCTGTTCACGATTGTCGATCCATCGACGATGCGACTCGTCGCAGCGGTTCCCTCGGATCAGCTGTCGATGCTTCGCGTCGGCACCGACGTGGTCTTCAACGTGACCGGGTATCTGGATCAGGAATTTCACGGCAAGGTGACGCGCGTGAGCCCGTCCGTCGATCCGACCACGCGTCAGGTGCAGATCATCGTATCGATTCCGAACACCAGCCACACGCTCATCACGGGACTGTATGCGGATGGCCGCATCTCCAGCCGGACGCAGGAAGGGATAGTCGTTCCGCTGTCAGCGGTCGACACGCGCATGCAGCGTCCGGCGGTAGTCGAGATAAAGGGCGGCAAGGTTACGCGCGTCGACGTCACGCTCGGCATGCGCGACCCGACGACCGAGACGGTGCAGATCACAACCGGAGTTGCAGTTGGTGACACGCTGCTGGTCGCGGCCGCGCAGGGTATCACGCCGGGTACACCGGTACGGGTACAGTCGCCGCCATCGGATCAGAGCCCGCAAACCAACACCACGCCAAACAGCGGTCGCTAGAGGCTTCACGATGTTCATCTCAGACTTCGCGATCAAGCGCCCCATCGTCACAGTGGTGATAATGGTCGCGCTCGTGATCTTCGGACTGTTCTCCGCGTTCAACACGGACGTGGATGAGCTACCCGACATTCAGCAGCCGATCGTGTTCGTCGCAGTCCCGTATCCCGGCGCATCGCCGGATCAGGTCGAGCGTGAGGTGGTGGACCGGATGGAGGAGGCGTTCCAGGGCCTCAACGGTATCGATCAGATCACATCGACCTCGACGGACGGCTTCGCGCAGATCATCGTCCAGTTCGTGTACTCCAAGCCGACCGATGAGGCGGCGCAGGACGTGCGCGATGCGATCTCCGGAATTCGCGACAAGCTTCCTGTCGAGATGAAGGAGCCGATCATCAAGAAGTTCGATCCGGCCGACCAGCCGATCGTGTCGCTCACGCTGTCGTCCAACACGCTCAAGCCAAACGAGCTGACGATTCTGGCCGACCCCGACATCACGCGTCAGCTCCAGGGTCTGTCGGGAGTTGCTCAGGTGACGTTGTCGGGCGGCGTGGATCGCGAGATCTCGGTCGACGTGATTCCCGCGCGTCTCAATGCGGCGAAGGTGAGCGTGTCGGACGTCGTCAACGCGTTGAACGCGCAGAATCTCGCGGTTCCGGTCGGCATGATCACGGGCCCGTTGGAGGAGCGCTCGATACGACTGCGTGGGCGCATCGCGGACGCAAGAGATTTCGGTCAGCTCGTCGTCGCGCAGAGGGGCGGTCAGGTAATCCGTCTCGCGGACGTCGCGAACGTCTATGACGGATCCGCGGAGCAGCGATCGCTGGCGCTGTTCAACGGCGTGGAAGGCATCGGCATCGACATCACCAAGTCGAAGGGCACCAGCACGACGCGCGTGAGCGACGAGATCAACGAGCGTGTCAAGGAAATAAGAAGGACCTTGCCGGCGGGCGTGACGCTCAACGTCGTACGCGATGCCGGGCCGCGTGTGACGAATTCGGTTCGCAACGTGGAGGAGGCGCTCGTGGAAGGCGCAATCCTTACGGTGATCGTGGTGTTCCTCTTCCTCAACTCGTGGCGCTCGACCGTGATCACGGGACTCGCGCTGCCCGTTTCAGCGATTTCCGCCTTCATCGCGGTTCATGCGTTCGGATTCACGCTCAACACGATGTCACTGCTCGGCCTCTCGCTCGCGATCGGAATACTGATCGACGACGCGATAGTAGTGCGAGAGAACATCGTGCGACACATCGAGATGGGTGAAGACCATTTCACGGCTGCACACACGGGTACCGACGAAATCGGACTCGCTGTAACCGCGACGACGCTGTCGATCATGGCGGTGTTCGTTCCGATTGCGTTCATGAGCGGAATATCGGGACAGTGGTTCCGGCCGTTCGCATTGACGATCGCCTGCGCCGTTCTGGTCTCGCTCTTCGTCTCGTTCTCGCTCGATCCGATGCTCTCGGCGTACTGGCCCGATCCCGCGATCGAGGCGCACGAGCATCGCGCGTGGATCTCGCGCAAGCTGGAGACATTCAACAAGTGGTTCGACAGGCAGGCGGACAACTACAGGGGCGTGATTGCGTGGGCGCTGGATCACCGCGCGGACATGGTCGCGATATCGATTGGTGTGTTCTTCGCGAGCATCCTGATTCCCGCGAAGGGCCTTTTCGCGGCAATGTCGCTGCTGGCTGGAGTGATGTTGATAGTGTGGTTGATGTCGTTCAACTATCCGAAGTCGGCGGTCGGCACGATTCTCAAGAGTGTCATCGCCATCGGCGTGTTTGTGGGCTCGCTGCTCTTCGGGCTCACACTGCCGGAGCCCGGCTGGGCCAAGCTCGGCGGGGGTTTCATTCCTGATTCCGACAACTCCGAGCTGAACGTATCGATCGAGACGCCGCCAGGGTCGAACATCGATTACACGCACATAAAGGCCGAGGAGATCGGACGCATCATTCGCACGCACAAGGAAGTCGCATATACGTATACGACTGTTGGTACTGCGACGGGATCGGGCGAGGTGGATGTCGGGAGCATCTACATCAAGATGGTTCCCAAGAATGAGCGATCCATATCGCAGGGCGACCTGAGCAACATCATCCGCGGGGAGATTGCACATGTCGCTGGTGTTACGGCGTACACGTTCAACAGCAGCTTTGCGGGTAACCAGAAGCAGATCCAGGTTCAGATTCGCGGCAACGATGCCGCGCAACTGAATGCGGTAGCAGAGCAGATGGAAGTGGAGGTGCGCAAGGTTCCGGGAGCGGCCGACGTCGGACTGTCCACGAAGGGCCTCAAGCCGGAGCTGGACGTGCAGCTGAATCGCGGACTCGCCGGAACGCTCGGCATCACCGTGGGGCAGCTCGCGCAGGCGTTGAGGCCGGCGTTCGCGGGTGTGCAGGCGGGAAGCTGGGTCGATCCCACTGGCAAGACGCGCGACGTTACGGTTCGTCTCCCAGCGGCGTCGCGACAGAACGTTTCGGATCTGCGACAGCTGCCGATCGCTGTGCCGGCCCCGAATGGTGCTCCTCCAGCGCAGTCCTCCTCCGCTGCGGCGACTCCAATGAACTCCGGTCCGCAGACGATTCCGCTCGGTCAGATCGCAACGGTCCGTCTCACGACCGGTCCGGCGCAGATCGATCATCTGGACGAGGACAAGGTCGTCACCGTCGGTGTGAATCCGCAGGGGCGTCCGTTGAGCGAGGTATCGGCCGACGTGAATCGTGCGATCGCGAAGGTTCCGCTGCCGCCGGGCGTGCACCTGTCGCAGGGTGGGCAGGTCAAGGATCAGAACGAGGTGTACGGCGCGATCGTGGCTGCGCTCGGGCTCGCGATTCTGCTCATGTACCTCATTCTCGTGGTGCAGTTCGGGTCGTTCCTGGATCCGCTCGCGATCATGTTGTCGCTTCCGTTGTCGCTGATCGGAGTGGTGCTTGCGTTGCTCGTGACAGGTGGCACGCTCAACATCATGTCGATGATCGGTGTGATCCTGCTGATGGGAATCGTCGCGAAAAATGCGATCCTGCTGGTGGACTTCGCCAAGTGGACGCGTGAATCGAAGAAGATCACGTTGCGCGAGGCGCTCATCGAAGCTGGCAGGGTACGCCTGCGTCCGATTCTCATGACGACGTTCGCGCTCATCGCCGGCATGATCCCCGTAGCGTTGGGCCTCGGTGAAGGAGCCGACTTCCGCGCACCGCTGGGACGTGCAGTCATCGGGGGCGTCATCACATCGACACTGCTCACGTTGATCGTAATCCCGACGTTCTACGAGATCCTGGACGAGTGGCGCGAGAAGCTCGTGCATGCATTCGGGCGTGGCGCCGCGGGGGAACTGGAACACGCACCGGAGCATGCGCCGAGGGCGGAGCCTGGAATGGGAGCACCGCCGAGGCCAGCCATGGGCGAGCCGACACCGTAGATTTCGCCGGGTGAGGTCACCCACCAGCCGCGCGATGCGCGCGGCGCAGGCCGGAATGGCGGTGAATTTGATCCTCGCGGTCATCAAGCTGATCGCGGGGATCATCGGTCATGCATACGCGCTGGTTGCCGACGCGGTCGAATCGACGGCTGATATTTTCTCGTCGCTCGTCGTGTACGGCGGTCTGCGGATTGCCGCGCAGCCCGCGGACGAGGACCATCCGTACGGTCATGGACGCGCCGAGGCACTTGCCGGCGCGTTCGTGGCGTTGATGCTGCTTGCCGCCGCGCTCGGGATTGCAATCGAGGCCGTGCGGGAGATAAGAACTCCGCATCACACGCCGAGGGCATGGACGCTCGCGGTGCTTGTGGGGGTGATCGTCATCAAGCAGGTGATGGCGAGCAAGGTATTCCGGATCGGCTCGGAGATCGGAAGCACCGCGGTAATGGCCGACGCGCAGCATCATCGCAGCGATGTGATTACATCCACAGCGGCGTTCATCGGCATCAGCATCGCCGTGATCGGCGGTCCGGGCTGGGAGCAGGCAGACGACTGGGCGGCGCTCGTGGCGTCGCTCGTGATCTGCTACAACGGCGTGAGGATGTTGCGGCCGGCGGTGAACGATCTGATGGATCGCATTCCGGATGACAGCGTGGTGCAGGGTATAGCGAGCGCGGCAACGAGCGTGGCGGAAGTGCGCGCGATCGAGAAGCTCAAGGTGCGCAAGGTTGGCTTGCAGTACGCGGTCGATCTGCACGTTCAGACAGACCCGCAGATGTCACTTCACGACGCGCATATAGTGAGCGGCAAGGTGAAGGGGGCGATACGCGCGGCGATGCCGTCGGTGGATGGAGTGCTGATCCACATGGAGCCGTACGACCAGGCGTAGAGGCTGACTTACGGTGTCACCTATGCAAGGGCATCGACAACTCGCGGCCGAAACCACCCAGAGCACCTAACCAAGACTCGCTGGTCGCAGCGCGGGTGCCGGGCGAGTTTTGTTTGGTGCCATTAAACGCGTACCATCGCGGGAGCGACGGGGAAGACATCATACGAGAACCCCTGCTCCGCCATGATCACCGGGTCATTCGCAATCAGCTCCTGCAATTCGGCACTGTCGGTGACCTCAACGACGGCTACACCCCAGACTCTGGCGGGATCACCGACTGGACCGAACAGTAACACTTTTCGCTTGTCCAACAACCCCTTCCAGTAATGGGCGTGCTGCCGCATCAGCTGTTGCTCCACGGCTGATATATCGTGCGGGAAAGTTGCCCGAGGCGAGTTGAGTCGGCAGAGAAAGTAATTCATGACAGTTCAGCAGGTTGTTGGTTCAGGCAATCGACATGGCTAAAGCAGATCGGCGGATAGGCGCCCGTGTTTGGGCTCGATGGGAACGAGGTAGTTCGCACTGGGGCAAGATCGATTACAGCAGTGGCCGTCGCCGTGCGTGATACCGATCCGGCTGGCGTGGCCCCCGACGTTAGTGTACTCCTCGTGCGCCCGTCCACCGTTGCGGCGCTGATCATCGTGGGCCATCCCTTACTGGGTGAGTTGCAGCACCACAACGCCAACCGGAGAACATGTGGGATGCACATGGACCAAGCCACATTCGCGCGAACGGATTACGGACGGTTCAGGTAGCGCAGCAGGTCGAGAGAAGTGCACCGCGAGATTGGAAGGTGTTCTTATTGGACGGTGGGGGCCTGCCGGACGCGTCGCCAGCATCCAGTAACGATGTCTGTCGATGTAGCGCGTCCGACGCCCTGACGGAATCGTACTCGAACGGGAAACTGCCGTGGGTGTCGATGGGTTAAATCGTCGCGTTATGCGCGATCGCTGCAACGCGAAAATCCGAGCTGATAAACTTCATGGGCACCGCGCGTATACGAGCGCAATTACTGTGCTTTCCTGGCCAGATCGTCCCATGCGATCGGATCCCGATTCTGGACACAGAACACTGAATCGACTTGAAGTCCTGCCCTCGTCACCGCATTCAGGAGATCGACCGCTGGTGCTCTGTTCTCGTCCGGTCCATCGTTCGGATCGACGAGATCGGCTCCGTACAGGAGGCGATGACTGGGGAAATACGCCATCAGCATACGCTCGCCATATTCTCCCCCTACAGGATACAGCTCGATTCGGTTCAGTCCGGATCCGATCGTGGTTTTCCCGGTAACAGCAGTGAACTTCGGAGCTCTTGGTGCGCGTTGCAATGAGTCCGGTGCTAGCGTGTGGGGTGCTTTCGCAACGCTCGTGAGAAACGGCACGCTACCGGCGGTCACGTAAATGGGGATCCCCAACGCTACCGCTTCGCGAAAGCCGCCGAGGTGCGCCCATGGATCGGATGTCATCACGATGGCCTTGACCGGCTTGCCAGGAAATCTGCGCTTCGCCTCGCCTATCACCTGGCGCAGATAGCCTGCGCTGATGTGTGCCTCGAAGATGACGATACCGTCGTCCTGGTTCACGACTGTCATCGCCCAGAAATCCGGAATGCGTACGATGCCTGGTCTCAACTCTTTCGGCGGGCCGCGCATTCCGAGTCTGAAGTTGTCGAACGTCGTCTTCGCGTTCGCGGCGTAGGTGGCCCGCGCAGAGTCAGACACCGTAAAGGAATCCGGGTTAGCAGCCTCCGTACTGAGGGTGACATGGGCAATGGTGATGTCGCGAAACGGTTGGCCGTTGAACGTCACCTTCTGCTGCATCGGCCACCAGACGCCGGAGCTCTGCAGCATCCAGTCCACGTATTCCGTGCGCATGGTGACGTCGCCAAATGGCGCCCACCGGATATTACCTGGATACGGCCGCACGATTTCGATCGCATCCGGGAAATGGTACTTGCGACGGAGCTCGATACGCATCCTTCCGTTTCGCCAGGGGAACGAGACCACATCGAATACCAAGCCGTATCGCTTGACTACACCGTCCCAACGTAGCGCGGACGAAGCCGAAGCGAGCAGCAGGGCGCGCTCGGGTGAGTCGTCCAGATGGTCGATCATGTCCTCGTACACGTACGGCGCCAGCCCGCTCTGATGCGAGTTCGCCGTCAGAGCGACGACCGAATCGGCCAGAATGATTACGCGATTCGCGCCGGCGGATCCGTTCGCTGGCACTGGTTGATAGGTACGACGTATACGGTCTTCGCCCAATCCGCGTAGCTCGACGAACCTTGTGTATGCGGTGCGCCACGGGCCGTCTGCACGTTCGGCGTTGCCAAGTATGAATTCGTGCTGAATGCCGACCGCGCGCAATGACCGCAGTGCGCTGAGAGAGCTGCGACCCTGTACGGTGTGAATCGCGGCAGCGATGAGCGCGCGCGCGTCAGGCGCGCCGTGCGTCGCCTGCTGACTCCGCGCTGTCTGCGGGGAGAGAGTCACGATGGAAATCACCATCGCGGATCGTCGCATCTTGAGCGGCGCTCGGAGACTCCGGAAAATGGAAGTTGAAGTCAATTTTCTCGAATGATTCGTTGCGGGTAACACTGCACGCGGATGGAGGGCTGCCAGGCTCGCCCAGAGTCGAAATATGGAGCCTGGCCGGCGACCGATGAGCGTGCTGCAGCGAGCGGTGGTGTTGGGTCAGCAAGTGGCATTCTTTGGCCGCCCGACGGTGCGACCCACGGCACGAGTGCGATGCACGGTACCGACGGGGATCGTCACGGCATACCACGGCAATAGCCGCAGCGTTGATCCATCTGAAAGGTCGATCTCCAGCATTCCGTGTACGACGATGAACAGCTCGTCAGAACGCGAATGATAATGCCAACGGTACTCACCGTCGAAGGCGGTGATGCGCAGGCAGCTCTCATCTATCTGATTCAGCGCGATGTTCAGGATGATTCCATAGTCGTGATCCGTTCCCACGAAAACCATTTCCTGGAATCCGTTGTCCAAGCTGCGAGAACTGCGCTCAGCGCGTCATTCCATGGCTGTCGTCAGACGCAGCATCACCCAGAAAGGAGCGAACCACGTCAGTCCGATTGAGGAACATTCCGACCGCTTTCGTTGCGTCTCTGGCCGCTGCAGGCGCAGTCCACATTGCCCCGTGCGACGCCCAGCAGCTCGTCGTCTCAGCACCGATCTCTAGCGTACACTATCAGATCCGAGCCGATTCTGCGACGATAGCCACACATCACCTCGGCGTCACCATGACTTTCGACGTCGTGAATACCGCACCTGTAACGCTTGCACTTCCTGCGTGGGCGCCGGGTGATTACACACTGCGCTGGTTCTCGCGGAACGTCTCGAGCTTCGCCGCGACGGAATCGAGTGCGCAGCTCACGTGGCACAAGCTGGATTACCAGACGTGGGAGATCGTGCCGAATGGCGCGGGAAAGGTCAGCGTCACCTTCGACTATCTCGCGAATTCAAAGGACCGCGCGGTCGCGTGGACGAGCTCCAGCTTCGCTTTCTTCAATGGGAGCAATGTCTTCATGTATCCCAAGGGACGCGGTGCAGATTGGCCCGCGACCGTGACGGTCGAGACCGATCCGTCATGGCGCGTCGCAACCGGTATGGCGCCCACCGATACTGCGCGCACCTATGCGGCGACTAACTACCATGATCTGGTGGACATGCCATTCTGGATCGGGCGCTTCGATCTCGACAGCACACAGGTTGTGGGCCGGTGGATAAGACTCGCGACGTATCCAACTGGCATGCTGACCCTCGTACGGCGCGATCGTGCATTCAACTGGTTGCAGCGCCTCGTTCCCCCGGAAGCTGCCGTCTTTCGCGACGTGCCGTTCAGGAATTACACAATCTTCCTGTTAGCCGATACCGTCGTCAACGGCGGCGGTCTGGAGCACCAGAGCTCGCAGATGGACGAGATGCCGCTCCAGTTCGCCGATTCGCCGCTGCTGTCATACCTCTTCTCGCACGAATTCTTCCACGCGTGGAACGTCAAGCGCTTGCGACCAGCTGACATGGTACCGTACAGATATGCCGGGCCCGATCCTACCAAGTGGCTATGGGTGAGCGAGGGTGTAACCGACTATTATGCACAGCTCGCGCTCGTCCGCGGAGGCATCATCGACAGCACCGGCTTCACGGACGCGATGACACAGAATATTCTGATGACTGACGAGGCGCCATCGACGTCGCTGAGCGACGCGTCCCTGTCTGCCTGGGCCCATCCAACGGATGGTACCGTCGACATCTACTATCCCAAGGGAGCGGTCGCTGGCTTCCTCCTCGACATCATGATTCGCAATGCGAGCAACAACAGCCGGTCGCTCGACGACGTCATGCGGACGCTCTACGACGACACGTACAAGCGCGGCAAGGGCTTCACAGCGAGCGATTGGTGGTCGGCGGTGAGCCACGCGGCTGGCGGCAGATCATTCGATGAGTTCGCCCGCCGTTACGTCGACGGTCGTGAGCCACTGCCATTCGATTCGGTGCTACCGCTCGCCGGTCTGCGCCTCGTTCGCGACACGATCTGGGTGCCGGATCTCGGAATCCAGAGAACGACACCGGACTCGGGCGGGGTACGAGTCATACTGGTGACCTCGCATGGCGCAGCTGAGGCAGCGGGGCTGAGGCAGGGAGACCTCGTTACGTCCATAGGCGGAATTCCCATGCGTGACAGCGATCCGATGGCAGCGTTGCGCGGTCTTTATGTCGGTAAGGAAACCGCGACACTGTCAGTGATCATCGAGCGTGGCAACCAGCGTATGACATTCAACGTTCCGGCACGTTTCACCCCACAGCCGCAGGAGAAAATCGAATTCGTTCGTACGGCGTCGACGAAGGAGATTCAGATCAGGAACGGGATCCTAAGGGGAAGAACCACAGCTGGTGCCGGCAATTGATTGGACCACCACGGCTCGATCAGTGTGCGTATCTGCCGCGTCCGATGCGGTCAGCAGGACTCGCCCGGGGCTCAAGGCAAGCTGCTACCGGATCAGCTCTGCCTGCTGGGAAGTTCCTGCAATGCTACGTCCGCCCGTAATGTTCATAACCACAATGCCGGCGAATACGGTCGCCGTCGTGGATTTGAAGACGGGATACAACGCAAACTCCGTTGTGCTCCGATAGCGGTTTCCGGTAAGATCGTGGATTGCGGAAATACTTTCAAACGCCGTGAAATAAGGACCTTCCGGCCTCACCGATTGGTCGACGGCAATTTGGTAACCGGAAGCCTCCCATCGCAGGGTACGTAGTGCCCTCAGCTTCTGCTCATCTCCTTCTACCTGCATCTCCTGCGCAAACGGGAGCTGGAGCGATAAGTGTCACGATGGCAATCAGAACCGAAAGATTCTCCCGCATTTGATCCCCGATGCAATGGTATGGTGGCACTCTGCAAGGATGCAGCAATGTCTTACGACATCTTATAGCGAATAGATATGTCGGCAATACCGTCTGCTGCTCGAAACCAGCCGTCCGCTGCAGACAACATTGTAATGGACGGCGCGCTGCTATCGTACACTGCTACTGCGCACTGTTACACAACCGAATCAAACGCCAACGACATTCCCGGCCTTCGAATCACGCTGCCGTCCACCATTCATGTCGATGAATATCCACCAGATCTACACCTTGAAGACCGCGGCATGGTATCGCGCTCTCGTGCGCGGCGCCGGCGTCGCTTCCGTTGGCTTCGTATTGAGCACCCTATCACCGGCCGGCAATCTGTACGCTCAGGGCCAGACGCCCACCAACACCGTTGCGCTGACGCGCCCGGGCGCGGTCCCGTCGCTCTTTGCCGCCGGCACCGTGTCGACAATGTTCGATGAATGGAACACGTCATTCACACCGGATGGGCACACCGTGGTCTTTTCGCGCGGCCGGTTCTGGACGATCATGACTTCACGACGCATCAAGACAAAATGGTCTGCGCCGGAGGTGGCGTCGTTCTCGGGGCGATGGCTTGATACGGACCCCTTCGTGAGCCCGGATGGTAAGCGCGTTTATTTCGTCTCGAATCGACCGCTGGACGGGCGACCCACCAGTCCGCCGCTTCCCTCCTTCGGAATCTGGTATGTCGACCGAAAAGCCGATGGAACGTGGTCGGACCCGGTCGATGTCGGTCCAGTCATCAATGGAAGAGAGAGTGTTTGGTTTCCGTCGGTTACGAATGACGGCACTCTCTACTTCCACACGCGCCGCGCCGACGGCAAGGGTAGTAGCGACATCTATTCCGCCCGCTGGACTGGCGATCATTATGCCGATCCCGTACCGGTCGACTTCAATACCGCCGCCAGCGAGCAGGAGCCATACGTGGCGCCGGACGAGTCGTACATGATCTTCGTAAGCGATCGATCAGGCGGGTTCGGCAACGGCGACCTGTACATCAGCATACGGCGCGGCGGGCACTGGGGGCCGCCGATGAATCTAGGGATTCCTGTCAATAGCTATTCGTCGGACATGGCCCCGTCGGTTTCGCCGGACGGTACAACGCTGTATTTCACAACTAGTCGCCGGAGCTTCCGCGCAGTACGCCCAACTCGCGTCGATGCGGCTGCTTTCCTGAAGGAGCTCAATGGGTATGACGACGGCTCTCTCAAGATGTACTCCATCGCGCTGGATACGGTTGCCATGCATCACCTGCGCACGCCGTGACGGCCTGAATACCATGTCTCGATCGTGAAGACCATCAATTCGAGCAAAAAAGCATTCCAACGATGGAGTCGCGCATATAGTTGTTGTTGGTGAAGCCGCGAATTACGTAGGCGTGATGGATGGCATAGTAGTCAATGCCTTGATTCACAGAATCGCGCGGAGCACCGGAATACGTCGGAACACCGCGTCGCTGAGCGCGAACGATGCGACGCACGCTACAATCGTGAGAAGAGCGAACTTGAACAGCGGCGCTCCCATGATCGGATGAAGCAGGCGCGCGCCGAGTATGACGAAGGGCGGGTGGAAGACGTACACGCTGAACGCGTTGTCCGACATGAATTTCTCGAAACGCCCCTGAGTGTTGTACGCTCTCCTGAAGATGACGAGCAGTCCGTAGGA
>DAHUXM010000031.1 GCA_027307165.1 Gemmatimonadota bacterium
GTCGTCGTTCGCTCCGTTGTAAATCGAGTCGCCCTTTACCGGTCGTCCGATTCCCAGATGGTCCAGATGTGCAGAAAGCAGAATCGTTCCGGCCGACGGATCGGAACCCTGCAGATATCCAATCGCGTTGTACGTCATGCGTGGTTCGGCCTGCGGCGCAACCTGTACCGCGAGAGTCGCGGGCGCGCCGTCGTTTTCACTTGCGAGCCGAGCGGCTGCGGTAGCCGTGAGCACGACGACATTCCGTGCAATTGCTGGTTCCGGGCTGTCCTTGAGCCGAACGCCTACGCGAGTATGTCCGCCCAGTTGCGTGGACATCGCATCCGTCGCCGGACTCGCCGGTACCAGCACGACAGCTGCACCAGCGCGAATCAATTGCGTCGCCGAGCCCATCGCTTTAAGTGGATCGCCGCCAACGAGAACGACCGCGCCTTTGGCGTGCGCCTGTGCCACATTTTCTGGTAGAACTTTCACCAGAGTCGCGGTTACGGGCGCGCCCGACGCGATGAGAAGATGAAAATCATCGCCTTCCTTCAACGTCACGTTGCCGACTGTGAGCGTTGCATTACCCGACAAAGTCGGCGATACGACTTCGGCGCTCTGTATGTATCCCGTCATTCCTGGTGCGGGCTTCAACCCATAGGCCATGAACTCGGAAGCAACATAGGTTGCCGTAATCTGTTCATCGCGAGTCGCGCTTCCGCGACCGTGCATCGCATCGCTCGACAGAAAATGCTCGTGCGCCGCCACCCACTCCGGTCGCACAACCCACGTCGATTTCTTTTGCGCTGCGCTGCGTGAACTCGGTGCCGCGGCAGTCTTCTGCGCCACTGCCTGCGTGAAAGGCAACAGCGCGCCCACCGACAACGTGACCAGCAGCCGCGCGAACGACGACCGATGCCCTGCTATTTGACGCTCCTCCATTATCCTGACTCCGATTGCGTTTGATACCGATCGATAATTACATGTCCGCTCCATATTCCAGTCGAGCGGCGTTCTGACAGCTATATAGTACCATTTCAGCGACCGACCGGCTGGATTCGCGCCAGGTCGAGGTTGCAATATCTCGTTGCCGCCGGCTCGCACGACGCCACTCGGCTCGAAGCGATGAGGTCATCCCGTGCTGCGGCGATGCTGCGCACGGGCGGGTGTTGGGCACAGGGTCGTCACCGACCGCTATGCTGTTCAGTCGGAAAGAGGAAACAGCAGCTCGTTGCCGTCAGGATCGTCGACCTGGAGCACGTCGTAGCCCCACCACGACTTGAAATTGGGAACCGAGCGCTCGACAAGCTCACGACGCAATTCTGCAAGGGCGGCCGGCGTCAGCTCGATGAACAGGCGTCCCCTGTCGCTGCGTGTGGCGTCCTCGCAGAGAATGATCTCGCATTCCCCGCGACTCACCTGGCAGACCTTGCCCGCGCCATCGCCTTCATGCCAACGCTTCTCGAAGCCGAGCATGTCGACGTAGAACTGAAGCGCGCGGTTCACGTCGGCGACGAACAGAACCGGGCGCGTGTACCATCTGTGAGCAGTCTGGTTTGGCACGACTCTTTCCCTCATTATCAGCGCCAATCATGATTACCGCCATCGACCAACTGCCTGAATCGGCCGACTGTTGCAGCACTCGTTATAAATATGACGTCACGCCGCTTGGAACACGATGTCCTGCGCGCCATGATACAGCACGTAGCGCCCCATCTCCTCGAGTCGTTCTCGGCCTTCTATGATTTCGAGAAAATGATTTCCTGCGAGCTGACCGGCCTTGCTTCCGAAGACTGACGAGCCATACGCGAACAGCAGCTCCGTTTCGCTGATGCCGCCCGGATACCAGAGCAGATCGCCGCGCGACGGATGGCTCGTGTGGTTCTCGAAGCCGACGCCGAGCTGATAGTCGCCGAGCGGGATCCAGCATGCCTCGCCGCTCCAGCGGGCGTGGATCAAGCGCTGGCGATAGGGAAGCAGGGCAGTGAAGGCAGCGCAGGTGCTGGGAGCGCGTTCGCGAAGAAGTTTCGCCGTGAAGGCAAATGTGTTCGCGACAGTGATTGTGATCATGTCAATCATCAGAAGAATCGGTGAGCGACGCAAGCGCCAGCCTTTCAATGGCCGCCGGATCCCCCACCACATCCAGCGCGGCGATGCGTCCGTCGTCGGCGAACGCGACCTGAAACACCAGCAGCATCCGGCGGGCCACCGGCACATGAACGCCGACCTCGCCGTCCACCAACCCGACCACGGCCTTCCGTGCGCGTCCCTTGAATAGATCCGCGACCGCGGCGGCGCCAACGACTTCCGCGTGACCGCCCAGCTTCACCGCCGCGGCGTCGCCGCGAACCACCACGTCCGGGTCGAGTACCGCGATCAATCCCTCCAGATCGCCGGCCTTGGACGCCGCAAGAAACGCTTCGACGACCTCGCGTTGCCGCCGCCGGTCGGTCTCCACGCTCCCCGATGCTCCCTGCACCCGACGTCGCGCCCTGCTCGCCAACTGACGCGTCGCGACCGGCGAGCGCTGAACGATAGGCGCGATCTCGTCGAACGTCAGATCGAACATGTCGTGCAACACAAACGCCACACGCTCGGCGGGCGCCAGCTTTTCGAGCACGATCACAAGCGCCATGCCAACGGAGTCGGCCAGCAGCGTGTCGGCTTCCGCGGCACGTTCGTGGCGACGTCCGGCCGACGCCTCGGGTTCGTGCGCGCCCAGTGATTCCTCCGCGCGTGCGCGACGTGACCGCAGCATGTCCAGACACACGCGACTCACGATGGTCGTGAGCCACCCGCCAATGTTATCCACGTCATCGGCGTCCGCGCGGCTCACTCGCAGCCACGCCTCCTGCACCGCGTCGTCCGCCTCGGTGGTCGACCCCAGCATGCGATACGCAACCGCCCGCAGATGGTCGCGCGAAGTTTCGAATTGCCGCGCCAGGGCATCGTGTTCAGTCATCGGTCACACTCTTTCGGTTCGTTACGTCAACGCATTGACGAAGGTAACAACACCGATGTGACAAGGAGTGAACATGCCAACATTGCAGGAACGACCCACGACCCCAGCACCAGAAACGCTGGTCAGGATCCAGCCGCGACTTTTGAACCCTGCCGCGATGATGCCGGACGCGCTGGAAGGCATTCAGAAGATGCTGGTTGCTGTGCAGAAGGGAGGACTGAGCCCGAGCATCCTGGCATTGACGCACATGCGTGCCAGCCAGATCAACGGGTGCAGCTCGTGTATAGAAGGCACCATCAACCACGAGCTGCGATCGGGCGATCTGGACGACCGGCTCCTGGCGGTAGCCGCCTGGCACGACTCGTCGCGGTTCGCCGCCGACGAGCGCGCCGCGCTGGCGCTCACCGAGTGCATGACGCGGCTGGACGACCGTGCGGATGCGGTGCCTGATGAGATCTGGCAGGCAGCCGCGGAACACTTCGATGAACGAGGGTTGGCAGCGTTGGTGCTGCACGTCGCGCTCGTCAATCTGTTCAACCGGGTCAACGTCACTACTCGGCAGCCGGCGGGGGAGTGGTAGCGATTCAGCGGGGCCGACGATGTGTATCAGCGAGATGATGAGAAGCGAATCTAAAGCACGAACGGAATCAGCATGCTGGTGCGACGCCGGTACTCCGTGTACGTACCGGGAAACAGCCGCGCCATCGTTGCTTCCTCCTTCATCGCGGAATAGATGAAGTATGCGCCGAAGAAAAGAAACGGGATGAAGAGGATCGCGCCGAGGGTGAGTGTCGAACCGAGCAGCGCGGTGAGGGTTCCCGTGTAGATCGGATGCCGGATATGGGCGTACGGGCCGCTCGTTACGAGCTCCGGATTCTCCTTCAGCGACATCGGCATCCCCCAGTTCCTGCCGATCACCGTACGCGCCCAGATCGCCAACGCGATCCCGAAGACGCACAGGGCCACACCAATCGCGCGGACCAGCGTGCTCGCGAAGAGCCCGTGCACGGAATCGGTGCGCAACGCTGGGCCAGCATGCCACAGCCAGTACCTGTTGCCCGCGAAGTGCACCACGACGATCACAGCGACGATGAGCGCAAGCCGGAAATACATGCCGTTCCTGAAACTCGGACCGCGGATGTTCTTCTTGGCGCGTGACGCGGAAACGGCCCAATAACCGGCGAAGACCAGCCAGCAGGCAAGGATGAGATGCGTGTAGGTGATCATTGCGACATGCTAATCGATGGGCCGGTGCGCGTAGCTGAGCACTCGCGTGATCTCCCAGCTCGCGTTCTGATGTCGCCACACAATTACGAAATCGGCGCGTCCATCGCACTTGCCAGTCGCGAACTGGCAGAACTCATGGCTGCCCTGTTCGATCGCACCGAAGTCCTTGATCGGGAAAACCCTGAGAGTCCCGGG
>DAHUXM010000011.1 GCA_027307165.1 Gemmatimonadota bacterium
AGCTCGCGTTCTGATGTCGCCACACAATTACGAAATCGGCGCGTCCATCGCACTTGCCAGTCGCGAACTGGCAGAACTCATGGCTGCCCTGTTCGATCGCACCGAAGTCCTTGATCGGGAAAACCCTGAGAGTCCCGGGGATAAGTTCGCGGCGGAAATGGCCACACACATTCTTCCTGGTGTTGGCGATCATAGCCTGCCGAGTCCAGGTGACACCACCCTTGTCGTGATAGAACTCGACGTCGGGTGCAAAGAAGCTCGCATGCTTCTGAAGCTGCTCCGCTGAGCTGCATTTGTTGAACGCGTCGAATACGGCAGAATCGAGCGCAGCGATGGTGTCGAATAGCGAGTCCGTAGCCGGTGCAGCGATCCGTTGATCTCCTGCGGCGAAGACTGACTGCGATGTTGGTGGCGTGATAGCCAGAAGGATTCCGATCAGGAGGGCGAGTTTTGTCACGCGGGATTCTGGTGATTGGACGGTTGTGTGGATCTGCCATGCAAGCGACGCTGGATCGTACGTCGAGTTGCGTCGCCTACTCCGTCACCGGTTGTGCGACGATAGTTGCAGGATCCGTAGGATCACGCCGCGTCGAACACGGCGTCCCGCGCGTCATGATGCAGCACGTGGCGCCCAATCTCCTCGGGTAACCGCCCGATCCGGTTTGCGTCCGGAAATTCTACTCTGACCCCGGTTTTCCCGGGGACTGAAACCGCGGTCAGAGTAGACTTTGTTACAGGCTTTCCTATCGCGGACAGGTTGCCGCAAGGGCCACAGGAAGTACATTCTGACCCACTTTCAATTGTAACTGGCTTCAACAAGACCGAATCAGTGGCCAATCGTTTCGCGAGTATTTGTGCAGCTTCTTTCAGCGTAGGAGCAGTTGTCGCCGGAAGCGGCATGATCGCGCCGGTACACAGTGGCCGCAGTCGAGATGCACTGAGTGTGACTCCGCTCCGCGATCGTGTAGCAACAATGTCCACGATAGCGTCCACGTGATACGGCATCCCAGTCTTTCGCAGGTCTGTCCACGTCCATGCCGCACCGAAATCATCGGGTTGTCCAACGTCAAGGTGGGCTTGGATCACATCGCTTGACATGACGGACATGGCATTCTGCGATACGTAACGAGGCACCATCGCGCGTACCTCGGCAGCAGCGCGGCGGGTGAGACTGTCGGTAACCCGAAATCCCTCGATAAACACACGCGGCGTTGTTGGCTGCCGTTGCGCTTCGGCCGCCGAACCGATGACACTCTGGGATGCGACAGCGCCGACGAGCCACGCCGTCACGTACATTAATCCAACGGTACAGTTTGTTCGCGCCATTTCAAATGCCTGGATCACCTTGCATCAGAACGACCGTGTCGTCCTTGCCGCTGGCGAGTCCAAAAAACGGTGCGCGCAGCGCAAGTGCTCCAACCGGTGCAGTCGGCGCAAAAATCACCACGCAGGCGACTGCTCCCTTCGCCACATCCGCGACTTGATGGTAATAACGCGGGATGATGAGCCGCGGCAACAGGGCAGGATCGAACCCTTGCAAGGTGACGCGAGCGCCCTTTGCCACTACCGGAGCAGCCTCGGAGGAACTTCGGACCTGCAACTCGTCGCCTGTCCAACTTGCGATCCCTGCCACGAAGTATGCTGTCTGTAACGTGTTCCTGGGAATCACTATCAGAAGCACCCTCTTCCCGTCAAGCGACTCGGGTTTCATCGGGAATTTGTGAGTTGACGTATCGGCTAGTCATCGTTTCCCCTGCCTCGATACGGCGCGCCCGAACGTAGACATGGCGCGTGTTGTCCTCACCGGGGAGGCTCAGCGAACCACCGCGCAAATGACCGCTCCAGGTCGGTCCATCGACGCCGCCATTATCGACAAGAGCTGGCATGTTCGACAGCATCACGGCGGCGTAGATAAAGAACCCCAGTCGAAATCCATTCATCGATGAATTGTGTGAAGGCTACGAGCGATGCGTTCCTGCTCCGATCATCGGATGAAGGCGGCAACCAAGGCGATCGGCAGGGATGAACTCCAACGGGGCGACGTTGAACGTATGTGCGGGCTCCAAGGGTCCGCGATAACGTACTCCGCTTCGGTGGGACTCGCAATCAACCCTGGAAACGGGCGTGAGAGGTGTAGTTCCCGAGTCTGCTTGTCGGGACCGACGAGAAAGAGCGCACCTCCGACCCCCCAAATCCCCCGTATCCCGGGCTTGACTGAAACGATCGTTACATGTAACGTTTGTTACATGGCACCGCGCAAGCAGGAAATTCTGGAAGCGACGATCGCGTATCTGCTGAAGCACGGCTTGGCGGATCTGTCGCTGCGGCCACTGGCTGCCGCCGCCGGCACCAGTGCGCGCCTTCTGATCTACCATTTCGGATCCAGGGAGCAGCTACTGGCCGAGGTACTGGACGCCCTGCACAGCCGCCTGCGGGAGTCGTTCGCCGAGGTATCGGCCAGGGAAGAGCACGAGCCGCCGCTCAGGACTTTCTGGAACTGGGCGACGTCCCGGCGGAATTTCAGATCTCTGCGGCTGCTATATGAGCTGCAGATCCTGGCCGCGCAGAACCCCGACACCTATGGCCGCTATCTCACGCGCAACTCCCGGGATTGGGTCGAGCTCGTGCGCGCGGCACTGCCGCCCGCGGAGCGGACCGATGCCATGGCAACCCTGTTTGTTGCAGTGTTCGACGGCCTTTTCCTCGAGCTCATGAGCACCGGCGATCGCAAACGCACAACCGCCGCGCTGGATGAATTCATCCGCGTGGTGCGCCGCGCGCGCAGCAGCGGTACTCGCGCGAAGAGAGGTGACAGAGATGTCAGTTGAAGCGCGGGCCTTCGCCGTTCGGCGCAATTGGCGCAATTGGCTTATCCCCGCCGTGGGCGTGCTGCTCGCGCTCGGATTTTTCAGTTTACCCGTCGGTTCCTGGATTCACGACGAAGCCGGTCTGGTGAATCGGCTCGGATACGAGCTCATCGTTTGGGCGTGGGTCGCCGGGGTGATGCTGTACGTCGTCCGGGTGGAGCGCCGTCCGCTGTCGTCGATCGGATTCCGTGCCCTGGGCTTGAAGGACGGGATCATCGCTATTGTCGCGGGCATATTGATCCTGGCGGGTTTGGCGCTCATGCTGCTCGTTGTGTTCCCGGCGCTGCACTGGAGCGAACGCAGTCAGATCGCGTCCATATCCAGGCTCCCTTACTGGCTCAATGTCCTCATCGTAGTGCGGGCCGCCGTGTCCGAGGAGATTCTATTCCGCGGCTATCCAATCGAGCGGCTGGAGGAGCTGACCGGAAGCCGCGCAGTTTCCGGCGTTGTGACGTGCGCGGTGTTCACGCTCGATCACATCAGTTTCTGGGGCTGGCATCACATCTTCATCGCCGGCCTGGCCGGTGCGGCGCTGACCATTCTGTATCTCTGGCGCCGCAACATCTGGGTCAACATGATCGCGCATTTCATCATCGACGCATCGGCATTTCTTGCGTGATCCCTGTTAGCTCTCAGCGCGCGTAGAACTCGATGATCAGCGCCTCCGCGACCGGAAACGGAACATCGGCGCGCGTTGGCAACGTAACGACACGACCAGCACATGCATCATCCGGATCGCGTCTCAAATAACCCGGTAGTCTCAACGATGGACCCAGTTCGGCAGAGGCGCGGAGTGACTCGCGCGCGCGTGCGCGCGGACTCAACGACACGGTCTCTCCAATCTCGAGCCGGTAACCCGGCCTATCCACTCGTCGTTCACCCACCAGCACGTGTCCGTGCACGATCAGCTGTCGCGCTGCAGGGATGGTGCGTGCGAAACCAAGACGAAATACTGCATTGTCCAGGCGCCGTTCGAGCAGCATCAGCAGATTTTCTCCTGTGTTACCGGGGAGCGCACGTGCTGCATTCAGATAGCGCTCCATCTGCCTCTCGGTCACGCCATAATTGAACCGAACCTTCTGCTTCTCTTCCAGCCGACGCCGCAGCGAGCTTGGCCGGCGACGCGTTGGAACGGCGCCGTGTTCACCAGGCGGAAACGGGCGGCGATCAGCGGTTTTCGCAGAGAGGCCCGGGAGCTGCGTCCCGAGCCGGCGAAGAATCCTGAGACGAGGACCACGCACTGGCATGATGCTATCTGTTTCCTTTTTGTAATGTGTTGTTCGCTCTAACGGAGCTGATCAATCGGGCCGAGCGCTTCGAGAAGCGGACAGTCTGGATGTCATCAGCGCGCGCCACGGTTGGCTTGTTAGCGGTTTTCGTAGGCCATTCCAGCGCTGCAGGAGGGTGCCCGTTGGGCCCTATCCCTGCCAACTCGCCCCAGACATCCCATCCACAACATTCCGTTTTCCAGGCCATACTCTCTCTCCTCCCTTCCAGCGTCGTCGGTGCTGGTCGTCGGTCTCAAGGACTGACGAATGATAGACTCTATACCTTGGTATAGAGTCAAGAGGGCAGGCGGTGTAATCGCGTGTAGTGGGTCGCCGCGGCTCGCTCGAGACGAGAGTTGCCCAGTGCTCGGTCATGTCGTCCGGATGAAGGCCACACGGTCTACGCTATGTACGCCTTACCAGCCGAACACGGTGCCGTGTGGAACCGCGGTTCCGGTCGCACCATGTGGCCAGTCTGCGCGATCGAATGCGATTCCCGGTCGCGTCGATCCAGAATCGCGAAACGCGCTGTCGAGCGTGATTCTTCCCGTCACCCGATCGATCTTCAACATCCACATCCGACGCTCAGCCGTGGGACCTGGCTCGTTCACGACGACGATGCGTGATCCGTCGGTCGCCAGCCAGTGCGGCCGCTGATGCTCGTCGAACGTCACCGACGAAACACTGCGAACGTCTGTCGGGTCGCGCACGTCGAGCGAGAAGACGCGATGAGTGGCAGCGTTGGACTGAATCCAGTAGTTGCCGATCACCACGGGCGTTGCGCATCCACGGTCCTCCTCGTGATGAACCATCTCCAGATGCGGGTCGCGGCCGTCGAGCCCAGTGACGCGATACAGCTTGCACGCAACGGTATTCACGAGGACAGTGCGACGGTCCTGCAGCAGCCGTGGCTCGTTCGGCGCATCGTTCGACGCAAGCCTGATCGTCTTGACCAGCGCGAGATCGGACAGCCGGTACACCTGCACCTGATCGCCGGCGTGGTCGTGCGCAATTGATCCGCGCACTGGACTCCAAGTCGGAATGGGCATGTACGTGAGCCCAACGACGACACGATCGAGCGACGGAACGACGGCAAGGCTGTACGGTCGCAACGCTGTCTGGTCCGCACTCGAATCTGCAGCGGAGCGCCAGCGCACGACCCGCCCTCGCTCGTCAAGTTCGGCGATGCCGCCGGGAGCCTCGTTGCTCGGGCCATGTCCCTGGAACGTTGCCAGGACGTGGCCGTTGGGAAGTCGCGCGAAGCTGTGCAGAAAGCTCAGGCCGGCGACGCTACTGAATCGTTCCACCACCTTTGGATGCAGCGGGTCGTGAAGGTCGAACAGAAAGCTTCGATTACCCGCGAATCCATTCGCGAACAACATCCTGCTCGCGCCCAGTTCGTGCTCGGTGTGGTGCGGCCACGTACCTTTCTCGCCGACCGGTGTCGTCGCGACGATGGTTCCGTACCGATCACCATGCTGCGCGAGATCGATGACGGCAAGAAAGTCGCTGTCCTCGCGATCTTCATCTCCGGTCCAGGCGAACATGTATCGCGCTGGCAGCGGTTCCGCGCTGTCGAGCGCCGGAGATGCGGGTCTCGCACAGGCGAAGATGGCGGCGACGACGAGCGCGGCTTGATCACGGCGGAGCAAGAGCTGGTTCACGGTACAGTCGGCAATGGTGAGAGTTCGCAACGGCGGAGCGGCAATGCCATGACCTACAACAGCGCGATGAAATCATCGCCGGAATACCCCGTCAATGATTTTGGCAGCACGGGATGCGGGAGCGGGCGAATGAGCGCCCACGTCGACGGACGAATTGCCGATTCATATCGCCGGAACTCGCTGTCGTAAATCCGTTGATACTCGGACTGGAACTCCATCAGGTACTGGTCGACCGCCAATCCCTTGGTGTTTTTCGATTGCATCTTCTCGATGCACGTCGCGACGCGAAAGAAGAACGAATGCAACCGATTGATCCGTGCCGCGGCATCACGATGCCCATCGGCTGCAAGCTCCCATTCCTTTTCTTCCAGGAAATGCCAGAACCTGACGGTCTCCGTGTGCGCATACTCCAGATCCCTGGGGCCAGGAGATACAGGATATCCCTGGAAGTGGTGTCTGGTGCGACCCACATCACGAAGTATCTCGCCAAAGCGCTTTCTGCGCTCGAAAACAACCGTCGCGTAGAGCGACAGGAGTGTCCCGAAAAGCAGCACGAGGACGTCGGAGAGAACACCCGATGCCTTCTCGCCACGAGCATTCGGGCCAGTTGCCTGCGTCGCGGCGGAAGACTGCGTGGCTGGACGACTTACGGCAGGCGTGCCGCGCGGACCGCCGGTGGAGACAACGACCAAACCCAGCCAGAGAGCGGCAGCTATCTTCGGCATGAATCGACTCGCCCTTGAGGTGTCCCGCGTCACCGGCACGGTACTCACTGAGGAAGATCATACACCTCCCGTTCATTCTGGCAAGGCGGTGCGATTTCGACCGGGACAGCACTCGCTTGAAGTGGATGAGGGCACGGGTAAGGTCTTGCCCCGTGCCCTCCTGACGCTATTCAGTCTCCGATCGGCGTTCCCGGCGGCAGTGGAATCACATCCGCCGGACGCTCCGGTGCGATGTGGCGATCCAGCCAGTTCCGCACGTTGCGAACGACTTCGGCGTTCGCCGCGCGATCTTCCGTATCGGTCGTCTTTGCAGCCGAGAGAGTAGTCGCCAATCGACTCAAACGGTCGTTGGCGACTGCACGCACATCTGCCGTCGATTTCTGATCGGCCGCCAGCGCGAACAGCGCGTCGACCACGGCGCGCCTCGCCTGACGACGGACGCCGCGCTCGTACGCCGTAGTCGCTGTCGCGTTCGTATACACACCGTCGAGCAGCTGCCCGATCACTTCGTCGGCCGACGGCGACGCAGCGTCGCGCGCATGAAACGACATCACGCGCTCGATGCGATCGGGCTGCAGAATTCCATCCGCAACATTGCCCGCAAGCGCGCGCGCGATGGCCAGCGGATCGTACACGATCCCCGCTGGCGTCGTCGCGAAGCCCCAGCCGCCGCCGTATCCGTAAGGCGACGGTGGAATCATCTTCACTATGCGCTCGGGCACCGCGAGCTCGCGCGGCTGGATCGTCGCGATCAGCTCGCGCAGCGCTTGCCGCTGCTTGGCCGGCGCTACGACAGTCGCCGGCGTCTGTCCATCGCCCCGCAACGCGAATGTGTATTCCATGCCGCCGATCGCCTTCGTCGCCGCTTCGATCGCGTAGCGATGATGCAGATAGACGGGGACGAAGCGCTCGTTGATCAGCCACATCGGATCGCCGGGCGGGATCACCGATTCGTTGAACTTGGAGATGAGCACGTCGCGCACTGCACTCTCTCGCGCGAGCTCCTTCACGGCGTCGTCGCCGTTCAGCCAGCGCGTCACCTCGGGGTACACACCCGCCGACGCATCACGATCGGTCAGAAAGCGCGCACCGCCCGCTATCGCCTGACGCGCCAGCGCTTCCTGCCCCGCACGCTCTGCTGCAGCGTTCGCATACTGCGTGTAGTCGAAACGAATCGCGAGCGTGTCGTACGCGCCCGTGCCGTTTGCCCATGCGTGCGAAACGTCGACCGTGCCATTGGGCCTGAGCGTCACCAGCGGACCGGGATAGTCCATCACACTGGCTCGGCCGAATGCATGCGAGATGTAGTTGTGCGCGAGGCCCAGTGTGTGGCCGATCTCGTGCGCTACGTGCTGACGCCGGCGCGACATGGCGAACTCGGTTCCATTGACGTTGGGATCGAGCGACGCCATCCAGTCGGTGCCTTCTCCGTCCATCGCCGGCGTCATACCGGCGAAGATGTTGTAGTCGGTGATCGAGCGATACGTGTCCATCTTGAGCATCGCCTTGATGATCTCGCCCGTGCGCGGATCGACGAACGACTGACCCACGGAGAAGCCGGGATCGCTCCGGTGCACCCACTGGATCATCGAATAGCGCGCGTCCATCGGATCGGCACCTGCGGGGAGATCCTCGACGCGAAATGCGTTGCTGAATCCGGCTGCCTCGAACGTCTTTGTCCACCACGCCGCGCCCTGACGGAACGCGGTGCGATACGGCTCCGGAATACCCGGATCGAGATAGTAGATGATGGGCTTGACGGGATCGGAGATCGCGGCGGACGGATCCTTCTTCTCGAGACGCCAGCGATTGATCCAGCGCGTCTCCGGCTTCTCGGTGAACGGGCGCGAGAAGTCGTCGTACGTCACCGAGAAGATTCCGACGCGCGGATCGAACGCGCGCGGCTTGAACCCAGAATCGGGCAGCTCGACGAACGAGAAGTGCTCGCGCAGCGTGAGCGCCGCCGCATCCGGCGTGTGGCGCGCGACTTCGCGTCCCGGTGCATCGCTCGCGAAAGTCAGCAGCGTCTCGATTTCAGTGTTCTTTGGAAACGCCTTGGTGTGCGGCATGTAAATCGCGCTGCGATTGCGATCGACTCGATACGTGCCCTGCTTCTGTCGCTGGATCGTCGAGCTGACATTCATCTCGTCCTGCAGCAGAAAATCAGTCGCGTCCACCAGCAGCCGCCCGCCTTCCTCGGCGACGATCGGCATCCCGGCAAGCGTCGACGTGGCGAAGGATTCCTCGACGGAGTGTGCCTGGAGCGAGTCGGCCGTTCCGCGGTAACGCGTGTTCCGGCTCACGAGCAGCACACGCGGGCCGAAGCGCTCGAAGCGCACCAGCGCCTCGTTGCCCGTCGTACCGCGATCGAGGCCCAGGTCGTTCGACCCCAGGCCCGTGGCGAGCGTGGGCAGGTACAGGAAATCCTGCCCGAGCCGCTGCACCTCCAAGAGAAGCTTGCCGGTGTGCTCGTCGTAGTAGAACGGGATGAATCCGTCGTGGCGCTCCATCCCCGCGGTCTGCGAGGCGATGCTGTGCGCGGGCTGCTGCGCGGCCGCAGATTGCGCGGCCGTGCGCTGGGCGCGCAGTGCGACGGGTGCGGAGGCAAGGACGGAGGCGACGACGGAGGCCACGAGGGCGTAGCGGGCAGCGCGCATGAGCAGTCGGGGAAGGGCAGAGGGTTGAGCGAAGATGCCAATGTGGCGCCGAAGCGCGTCTGGGGCAAGAAAGCGGGGATCGGAGTGCGGTTTCGTGGCGCGGAGATTTCGAGGGGGGAGCATGTGAAGCGGTGACGAATTCCGAAAAGGATTCGCCCGGCAGCTCGACGATACGGGTGCGGCGTGTTTTCCGAGCAAGTATGTGTGATGACAAGGGACACGAAACCTCCGAAGTTGCTCTCGCTGCTTCGTGACGCCGTTCGCACGCGCGGATACAGTCGGCGGACGGAAAAGGCTTACGTAGGATGGGTCATACGATATGTACGCTTTTGCGGCGGCCGGCATCCGCGGGAATGTGGGCCTGCTGAAGTGCAGGCGTTCGCCACGTCGCTGGTGTCACCGCGCGATGTATCACCGGCAACGCAGCATCAGGCCGTCAGCGCAGTGCTCTTTTTGTATCGAAACGTCCTAAGTGACCCGATGGGCTGGACGGACGGAATCGTATGGGCGAAACGAACGCGGCGATTGCCGACGGTGCTGAGCCAGGCAGAAGTTGCGCGCGTGATTCGGGCACTCGAC
This sequence comes from Gemmatimonadota bacterium, assembly GCA_027307165.1. Lineage (GTDB taxonomy): Bacteria > Gemmatimonadota > Gemmatimonadetes > Gemmatimonadales > Gemmatimonadaceae > Fen-1247. Next base: position 9,761 of record DAHUXM010000011.1, read on the forward strand.
GGACAGGAGCAATTAATGGCGCGGCTTCTCTACGGCGCCGGATTGCGTCTGCTCGAACTGCTGCGATTGCGCGTGAAGGATGTTGATTTGGACAACGGATCGATCCTCATCCGCTATGGGAAAGGAGAGAAGGACCGGATAACCGTGCTGGCGAGTTCCATTCGGCCGGAACTCGAAAGGCATCTGGCGCAAGTTCGTCAGCTGCACGCGCGGGATGTCGCACGTGGTGGTGGATACGTGGAGCTTCCTCATGCGCTCGGCCGCAAGCTGGTCGGCGCGCCGAGGGATTGGCCGTGGCAGTGGGTGTTCCCTGCTAGAAGACAATATGTAGATCGAGCGACCGGACAATTGCGTCGGCACCACCTCCACGAATCGGTGCTTCAGCGAGCGGTGACCGCTGCCGGGCGGCTTGCCGGCGTGAACAAGCGAGTCACCTGCCACGGGTTCCGGCATTCCTTCGCAACGCATCTACTGGCCGATGGTTATGATATCCGGACAATACAGGAACTGCTCGGCCACAGTGATGTCAGCACGACGATGATCTACACGCATGTGTTGAACAAGGGTGGCCATGACGTGCGAAGTCCGGCGGACGGCCTGGGCCTGGAGGAGTGACGCGAGGTACGTCGTGATGTCGCTCATCTTGTCTTATACTGCATTCTTCGCAGTATAAGACAGGCTCTGAACGGCGGCGCTGCGCTACAAGTGTGTGGTGCACCACGAGTTAGATCTTGCGCAGATGCGAAGGGGGAGCATCTTATACTGCGTGCTTGCAGCGTTTTTGAAGCAGAGATTGTAGTCTAATACGCGTTAGATAGCGACGACGATCTTTCACAGGGCGGAAATTGCAAAATCCGATGTGGCGGAACTGTGCGACGTCTGTGGAGACACTCCTCGGGCTTCTACTCGGCGGTTTTCTTGGCTTCGCGCTCACCGGCCTTCAGAACTTCCTCGACCGCAATCGACGGAAGAAGTCGCTCGCGAGCGCACTGCTAACCGAGCTCCGAACGCTTGAGCATCAGCTCTCGCTTCGATACGAAGATGAGGCGGCGGCCGAGAGTGGCGGCACAATTACCACTCCTGTGTTTGATAGATTCTCGACCGATGTTCTGCTACTTCGCCACGATCGACTGTATCCCGTGCTTCAGCTCTACGGGTTCGTGGCGGACGTGAAGTTGCATCTCAAAAGCGCTCGCGATCGAGCACACGAATGGCAAACACTCAAGCCCATCGATAATCAACGCGTTCGACTTAAGTCCTACTTTGCTCTGAGCACAATTGCCTCAGCAAAGAAAGCGCTTGAGGAATCAGGCGGCGTACTGCCGGATCGGCTTTTTAATCACGGAACGTACGTGGAGGCTTTACCGTCAGCCCCAGCGAAGTCCTTCGAGAACTATCCGGATGATTCTTAGAGTTCTGCGCGCTCGCTATCTAACGAACGCTGAAGCTGCCAGAGGTGCTATTGGATGGTGGCAGCTGCGCTGGCACTTTTATGGGCATTCCTCTGCAGCTTCGCTAAGGCGTTAAGCGGACACAATGGCTTCTGGAAACATACAAACAGTTCTGACAAAGAACGGCCGCGTACTTCGACTGCTGATTCCTGTTTGGCTAGCGATCGGAGCAGGTCTCACTTTCCTGGCCGATGCCGCTTTTGAGAAGCTATTCGTAGTAGCACTCTTGCCCTGGTTGGGATGGGTGCTGTTCGGACTCACCATCTTAGTCATCGCGACTCGAAACGCCTATCAGCTCTGGCGCCTCGGCCACAACCGCCGCGCACTCACGACAGGCTTGGCCCTGCCCGTCGCCGCCGCGCTACTAGCATTCAGCGCACCACTTCTTGCGCGGGCAGGAGAGCACAGTATCTGTTGCGCGTTCCCGGCTGATAGCGTTCTTATTTCGGAGTTTCAAGGTCGCCGCGCGGACTATCAGCGACTCCTCACCATGTTTCGTGAGGATAGTGCGCTCGGACGGGTTGCGTACGATTTCACGCGGCCCGCGAACTTCTTCTCCGGAGATCGTCGCGCTTCCTCGCTACCATTAACGGAAGCGCGGTGGCGCGACTACCGACGGCTCTTCGATCGATTATCGCTGACAGGTGGCATAGAGGGTTACGGCACGAAGCGTGTCATCTACTTTTGGCGTTACACCCGCGGAATTGGTGCAGGACTGGGAGGCTCAAGCAAGGGTTTCGCGTTCAGCGACAGCCTGCCATCTGACCGACCCTCCGCTACAGGTTGTGAGATGCCGACGAGTGATTGCTGGCAGTTTCGACCAATTTCAGGCGGCTGGTTTGTACTTGAGGAGAAGCACAATTAGCTGCCGCCTGAGAAGACGAGGGTCAGAGTCCAGTTTTCGTTCCTTCAGGCGCCGGAACGGAGGGGAAAAATGCAGTCTGACCCCCGTTCCTACGCTGCACGAACCGATCAACTGTCATGGAACATCATTCCCGCGTCGAGCTGATGCAGGCTGCTGCTTCGCCGGATCAGCAGCGGTGCGCTCCTTCGCCAATTGTGCCTCGAAACTTTCGCGTGCTTCCTTCGCGACGGCGCGACATCCCGCGCTATCCACCAGTGCATCAGCGTCGCCCTGCTCACGCCTGGCCACGCGTTCCCAGAAATTCACCACGCCGGGATGTGGAGCGAGCGGGATGTCGCAAGGCAGGGCTGCGACCATCGCGAAGCTGTACTCGAAATCCTTGACGATGTCCGGGTACTTCGGGTTGTCGATCAACTTGTAACCAGGCGCCGACACGCTGCCGATATCGACCATGTGCAGACAGCGCTCGCCCTCGCACGACGTCCACGTCCAGGTCGTGTTGCCCCTGGTGTGGCCTGGTGTCGAGTGAGCAGTCAGTATCAGGTCGCCCACGCGTATAGTCTCGCCATCGTTGACCGTGCGCGTCACATGCACCGGCGGAAACGTAAATCTGTCGCCGTACTGCGGATCGCCGTGACCGCCGCGCGCCAGCAGGGCGGTATCCGCGGCGTTCGCGATCACCTGCGCGCCAGTGGCCCGCGCGAGTTGTGTGATGCTGCCTGCGTGATCGCAATGCGCGTGCGAATTGAGGATCCATTTGATGTCGTGCAGATCGATGCCAAGCTCCCGGAGATTCGCTTCGATCAGTGCGGCGTCGGTGGGCACTCCGCCGTCTATCAGAACATCACCCGTACGCGCCTTTACAAGCAGGACGGTGATGCCACGAGGTCCTACATACCAGGTATTGCCGTAGATCTGAAACGGCTTCTGCGGAGCCGTCCACGAAGGATCGCTCGCGCATGACAACACGCTCGCAGTATTCGCCGACTGTGCGGATGGAGCCTGCGCATACGTACTCGGTGCGATCAGGCTGGAAAGGAAAATCGCGGATATCAACAAGCGCATTGTGCAAAACCGGGGTCAGTGAAAAACCGGGTCAGAGTCCAGTTTCGTGCCACCAGGCGCTGGAACCCAGGGGGAAAATGCACTCCGACCCCTGCTTTTCCATGTCCTGATCCCGTCCTCACTTTTTCGGATGAGGTTTTTCCATGTTGGAGACGCTGTACCAGACGATCTTCATCGATCCATCGCTCTGGCGTTTGAACTCGGCGATGAAGTTCGTCTTGTGCGTCATCACCACACCTGCGTTGCCGTTCTCTTCGTCATAGATGCCACGATAGACCGCCAGGTCTCCGCTACTGGCGACATCCACGGTCTCATCGATGAGATGTACGTGCCAGTGAGGGTCGCGCGCAAAGCCGGTACTGAAGCCGTCTCTATCCGCTTCGATCCCAACGGTCGAAGGACTGCCGCATTCCATGGAAATCACATCCGGTGCGTCGTAGGCCGTTGTCCTGGCTGCGTCATGAGCATTGAGGCCAGCGACCAATTGAGCGACGTCTCTCTTGATGGTCGCCTCGATCGCGGTCTTGCTGCCCTGCGCGGCTGCTGCAGATGAGTCTGTCCCGGCGATCGCCAGGACGATCAGGAGTAGAGTCGGTCTCCAATGTGCGTGTGAGCTCATTTGACACCTCCGATAGAGTAGTATCACTGGAAAACAGTGATCAGAGCAGAGTATGGTCTTTCTGAGCCGAGGTGTTGGAATCGACTGAAAAGATACACTCCCGAGCTACTTGAAGGGCAGGCCCTTGCAGCCGCTTCGCGTGTGGTCATTTCGCCGCGTGTTTTGGGTAGCGTTGACATGGATCGTGATCACTCAGGTCGTCTTGTTCTGGCACACGTTCACGACGCTCACGCCAGTCCTCCTCGCCCATCCCGGGACGAACGTGTATTCGTACCGTTTGAAGGCGGGTCCTCCCTTTCCGGGAGCAGGAATGTTCGTCCTCGGCGCCTTTGGTCCTCGTTGCGGTATGGTGGCAGATGCGCTGTCCGAATTCCGCAGCCTAACGTGCGCCGCAGCAGTCACTCGTCGGATGCGGCTTCGCAGCAATGGCTGTACGTGCTTGCAGCTGAACTAAGGCGTGAGGGCGACAACGATTATTTTTCTCCAAATGGACGATCGTATCGTGCAGCCCGTTGTGATCCGGAGGGCTATTCCGGCCGATGCCGGCCTTATGGCGGTGCTGTTGTCGCAGCTCGGCTACCCCGCGTCACCAAGCGACGTGATTGTGCGCCTGCATCAGCTCGAGACCTTCGGAACGGCCGTCGTGCTTGTCGCGGTGTGCGAGGGTCAGGTGGTCGGCCTCGCAACGGGCCACGTGATCCCGTCGATGCACCATTCGAGTCCGGTCGCCTGGCTCACGGCGCTGGTGGTGGCGGAACAAGAGGCGGGCAAGGGAATCGGGCGACGGCTCACGGGCGCGGTGGAGGACTGGGCGCGAGGTCACGGCGCGGTGCGCCTTGGCGTGACTTCGGGAACACACCGCGATGGGGCGCACGCGTTTTATGAGCATATCGGCTATGAGCGAACCGGGGCTCGCTTCACCAAAGCGCTTGGCAAGGACAATCCACGGGTGCCCTAACGAACGTTGAAGCAGCCGGGCGGTTGCGGTAGCTCGCTGCACTCGCATTTTATTGGGCGCCCGCTGCCTACATCGGGCCTTGGATAGCCTCGTACACTTCCGCAAACTGGCATGGACGGTGGACGCAGATCGACGCAGAGATTGTTTGTCATCAGAGCACAAAAAGCCGTCGTGCTCGTTGTGCTGATCACAGTCGGAGCCGACGTCGTGGCCATGGCGCGGCACCCGGGTATGTGGATTCACTCCCCGCGCTCGCGAAATTGATCGCGCTCCGGGCAGGGCTGGTGCTCGCCGCGGGCGGTGTGCAGAGCCTCGTCGATCGCTCTGAGCGCGGCCAACGATCGGGGCCCAGGCGCTGGATGACCGTCGCCGCCGCGGCGATTCTGGCCTCAGCGGTGCTGTCGCTCTACCCGGAACGCTTTATCGTCGACGTCTGGGCCCACTTGCTCACCGTTGTCGCCAGTGCAGTGATTCTCTTCGCTACGACGCGTGCACTTCTTCTCGCTCTCGTCCCCGACACGGCGATCGATGCTGCGCCCGAATCTTTCGCGACGCAACGCCTGTCCCGACGGACATCTCGTTGGGCCATCGTCACGCTCGTAGGAGCCGCGTTCGGCGCGTTCGCCTTCCTCGGCGAATTGTCGGAAGGAGGCGGCGGGCAGTCGGTCGCACAAATTATCGCAGTCGCTGGCGTCTTCCTCGGCTTGGCGATTACGGGAGTCGGTGTCGCATTCGGCTTTCTCGGCGCGCCGCTCGGATTGGGCGGCTCGCCGCGGCGATCATTGAAGGGTTTTGACGCGGTATGGCACTGAACTCTGGTGAGCGCTGCGGGGTTGGAGCCGCTATCGGCGCAGTGTGCGGCGCGGCGCTCGCGGCTCTGCCGCGTGTTCTTATTGGACCTCCTTGCAGCTTGTCTAAGGCGCCAGGCCGCACACATGCTCACAACCGCCATCAATTCCCAGAAGGAGCACCATGGCCAAGTACCTGATCTCATTTCCAAGCGCTGCGATGGTCGTCCCCGATGGTGAATGGGAAGCGGTGGGACGCGACGCGCACGCTGTGATCGATGAGGCGAAAGCCGCCGGTGTTTACGTCTTCGGCGGCGGAATCGACGAAGGCGTACCGCCCGTGCTGGTCTCTGCTGACGGCACGGTTGCAATGGGTGGCTATCCCTGGGCGCCCAGGCTCGACGGCGGCTTCACCGTGTTGGAACTGCCTTCTCGCGATGACGCCATCGCGTGGGCGGCGCGTATCGCCAAAGCCTGTCGCTGCGACCAGGAACTGCGCGTCTTCGGGTTCGACCCGCAGTCCTGAGGGCAGTGTAAAAACCGGGGTCATCTTACAAGTTCCGGGTGCCCGCTGTTGGTTCTCGGAAATTGTACTACGACCCCGGTTTTGTTTGCGCTACCGCCCGTCGCGCTCCGGTTGGCCTCCAGCATTCCACGCCGGCTTGAAGTCGCTCGTCGCGAGCCACCGCAGTGGATCGATCAAACTCTGAATCGCCGACGTCATGAACGGAATGTTGAGATGTGAAAAGTCATCATCCGGTTGATGATAGGTCGGCGGTGTCCCCCAACCTGCTGCGGTATGGGCCACTACTCCCTTCAGCGCGAGCGCATAGTTGTCCGAGCGCTCGAAGAAGTGCTCCTCCGGATACGGATCCGGTCCGAGCAACGCACCGTGTGCCTTGAGCGCGGGTCCAAGATTCGATCGCTCCCACCCCGTGAACAACAACGTGCCCTTGGACGTCTTGGGATCCTGATTGCCGATCATCTCGAATTCGACATTCGCAACCAGACTTGTCAGCGGTACCGGCGGATGCTCACCGAAATACGTCGAGCCGAGCTCGCCAATTTCCTCGCTACCGTAACAGACGAACAGAATGCTCCGCCGGAGCCTCGGGCCTGCTGCGAGTGCATGTGCAAGCTCCATCACCGCCGTCGTTCCGGCCGCGTCGTCGTTCGCTCCGTTGTAAATCGAGTCGCCCTTTACCGGTCGTCCGATTCCCAGATGGTCCAGATGTGCAGAAAGCAGAATCGTTCCGGCCGACGGATCGGAACCCTGCAGATATCCAATCGCGTTGTAC
>DAHUXM010000013.1 GCA_027307165.1 Gemmatimonadota bacterium
AGCTCGCGTTCTGATGTCGCCACACAATTACGAAATCGGCGCGTCCATCGCACTTGCCAGTCGCGAACTGGCAGAACTCATGGCTGCCCTGTTCGATCGCACCGAAGTCCTTGATCGGGAAAACCCTGAGAGTCCCGGGGACAAGTTCGCGGCGGAAATTACCACATACGTTCTTTCTGGTTTTGGCGATCATCGCCTGGCGAGTCCAGGTGACACCACCCTTGTCGTGATAGAACTCGACGTCAGGCGCAAAGAAGCCCGCATGCTTCTGAAGCTGTTCTGGAGAGCTGCACTTGTTGAACGCGTCGAATACGGCAGAATCGAGCGCGGCGATGGTGTCGAACAGCGAGTCCGTAGCCGGTGCGGCGATCCGTTGATCTCCCGCGGCGAAGACTGTCTGCGATGTTGGTGGCGTGATGGCCAGGAGGAGTCCGATCAGGAAGGCGAGTTTTGCCACGCGGGATTCTGGTGAATGGGCCGTTGGTGGATCTACCATGCAAGCAACGCTGAATCGTGCGTCGAGCTGCTTTGCCTACTCCGTCACCGGTTGTGCGACGATAGTTGCAGGAGGAATACCGGGGTCAAAGCGCGATTTCCCGAAATCAGGCGGAGCTGATTGAAAGGCCTACCTTCGGACCCCCCCCTTTCCGGTTTACCCCTCACGTGGCTGAGACCTGAATCATCGCCGCTCCGAGCGCCCCGCATGACGTCACGGCTCGGCGACCGGCCCCGCAAGAAGCAACTCGGCCTCTCGCCACGGCCATGCTGTGCTCAGTGGGGAGCAGGGAGTGTCGCACAGCCACAAGGCAAGCGCCTCGAGGTCGGCGCCTGATCGATCCTCGAACCATGCATCGATGGCATATGTGAACTCATTCATGCTGCCAATGACGGACCGGTTCGTCGCGCGGCCGAGTCGCACGTCCGCGAGCGCAGCGCGCTCCTTCATGCGAGCGTGTGCCGGAGCTGCGATCTGGTTGATGCGGTGTTGCGCGGCCTCGACGAATCGATCGAGCAGCTTGTGCTGCGGTGCGAGCGGGATGACCACGCTGAGAAGCGAGCGCTCGTTGGTGCAGAGTACGAGATGGCGCGGGCGTGTCGCCACGATCCGTGCGTACCAATCGCCAAGCTGGCCTGAAGGCGAGACTTCGGTGGCAACCGGACCCATCCGGCGGAGCAATTGAGCGGAGCAGCGAAGTGTTGTCATGGTGGGTCAATCATATCACGCAACACGAAACCGGGTGGGAGTGCAATTTCCTCAGCCCGGGCGTCGGACGCGACCGAGGAAGTGCACTCGACCGCTATTACTCGTAGAATGAAATCTACGTTGAATTTCGGTTCTGCGGCGCGATGATCCGGGTTATGGAGCACCTCAGTTTGACATTCTGCCGTTATCGCCAGAACGCCTCTTCCGCGAGTAGAAGATCGCGCGGACGCCAGCTGCGAGCACAACGATTCCGACGATGGTCCACGTCGACGAAGCGCCCTGCATTGTCGTGCAATTCGCGAAACAGAGGATTGGCCGGACGTGCGCAATCCCCAGCCCCTGAAGCAGCCAGAGTCCACCCAGGAGCACGCCGATCACGCCGGCGATTAGAGCGATCGTTTTCATGCTGCTGCCTCGTCTATTCCACGTTCGAATCGGGACGCAGCTGCCGGATGTCGCTCGCGACTTCGGAGAGATCGTTGTTGAGTTGATGATCGCGGGTTGCGCGGCCCCTCACATGTGCGCTGCAAATGCGGCCACCTCGATCGGCCCAAGGTTGCGATGGAGCATCGCAAGACGCTCCAGATCGCCGTAGACGTAGATCATATTGAACCGATCGGGTCTCAGGGCCAGCTACTTGGGTCTGCGTCCGTATTTGTCTATGTGGTCATGCGGGACAATATCTTCGAATAGAATTGCCCCGTTCTCCATTCGGTATATGACTCTATCCCCATCGGTACACCGGGCCTCATTGTAGTACTTGTCGGGCTCGATGGGCTTTACTCGCATGCCGGGCGTTGGATCATCCGACAGGAGTGCAATGATGACTTTGTCGGTCCCTTTCTTCTCCTGCGGTTGCATCCCTCTATAGGTCTTCTCCCATTGCGCCGAAAACTTGGCATCGAAGAATGATCTTTTGTGCGCCATCAGCCGTCAGCGCTTCTTCGAACCGGCACCGTTCTTTTCCTTCAGAGAGTCCAGGTAACGTTGTGTTTCTGCACTTCCTCTCGTATGAGTGAAGCGACCAGCTCGGAAGTCCTCTTCTGCAGCTGCAATGCGAGACTGCGTCTCGGGCGCATGAAACCACATCTGGTCTCGAGGGACCAGCTCCACAGGAACCAACTCAAAGGTTCCACTGTCCGTCCGATCCACACGCAATAGTGTATCGGGCGACAAGCCCAGAGCGTCCCGCATTTCTCGCGGAAGAGTGGTCCGTCCCTTCGGATCGATCGTCAGGCAGCCGATTGTCTGGGTCATATTTTGGTCGCGGCGGGAGTCTTCTGGTGGGGATTTGGTATAATACCACTATACCATTATTCCACTATGGCCGTCAAGACGTTTGTGGTCCAGATGGCCGGAAGACAGGCCTCTTCTGACCGTCAGTCGCCGGACCGAGACGAAGGACTCGGAAGCCGCTCGGAGGCCGACCGCTTCCGAGTCGAGCGCGGGCATCGGGCGTTCGCAGACTGGGCCCTCGCACTGGACATCACACAGGAGGCACGAGCTACACTGCTGTCAGGCCGTTCGGTACGTGGGCAGCACGCGTGATATCTGCGGCGGATGCAAATGGCCAGATCTCAAAATCGATCGTCGCCGGCAGTGCTTTCTCTGTTGCATGCCTCCTCGCGCTGAACAGTCCTCGCAAGCGGGATAACATCGGCTTCGTCTGGAACGGCGGCCAACTGTATGGAAGACCGGAGTGGAGGAACAACACGCAGCGAGCGACGAGCCGCCGATCAGCGGATGAGAGAGCGTTCACACCGACGAGACGGTACGTACGGAGATCGCTGTAGAGTGTCCAGGCGAGTTCCCCGATAGCGACGACACCAAGGTCGGGCGAGCGTCGCGGGTAACCGTCGTCAAAATCATCATTCGTAATACGGCCACTAGCGAGCCGGCGGAGCAACAGTGCAGCTTCAGTACGCGATATCGGGTCGATCATTTGTACCTCCTACGCCGGCGATAGCTATCCGACGGCAAGTTCTGACGGAAGCCATGCCAAGGGACATGCTTAACGATGTGTCGCGTTCGTGACGCGAATACTATCAGGGAGGATCTCGACGCGGATCTGGCGCCGCGCAGTCTTCAGTCCGTATTCCAGGTACACGACCGGATTCTCCTTCTCGGCGCCTATGGAGATAAGTGTCGGGTCGAGCAATTCGGGCAGTTGGTACGCACGCAGCTCGTCGCCATCGAGGTTCACACTGATGTATAGTCGGCTGAGGAGGCAGTCACACGCAAGTTCCGCGGGCCCGCCCCAGCTCTCGATCACGCGTACATGCGCACGCCCCTTGCCAACGGACTGCTCTCCGAGCACCGCAATGCTGTTGAATAGGCGAATGCGTGCCGAATCGCGGAGCGCGATAGGGTGTATCGCAGACGGCGATGGGACACCTTTCGTGTTGGACTGAGCGAGCGCGGCATGGCTCGCGTGCGAAAGAAGGACGGCCAACAGGATACATCGGATCATTCGTATTCCCGTATTCGCTAACGCGAGATTGATCGACAGGGCCTGCGCACTGATTCTGTTGCAAGTTCGGGCGCGGCTTTGGGGAAATACGCAGATCGCTTGCGCGGTAGCAACATCGTCGCAGTATCTCCCTCGATTCGAGCGCGCATGTCGCGCGTCGTCATCAGGCCGCGAAACGCACGCGCTGGTATGATCTCAGCGAGTTTATGGGTGTCATTGGTATACGCGCTTTCAGGAGGGAGTTGAATAGAAGCGAGTCTCCTCGTACCTCACCGCGGATGATTCGTGGCGGTCCAGGTGCCCGCTCCGCTTCCAGGTAGCTCACGCAGGCACCCGTCCTCCCAACTTTCGCGTAATAACCCATTCGCTATCTCTCCAAGGAGATGTTGCGGTAACCGGCCGTTGTTGCGGTGACCGACCCTGGTTAGCAGACCAATTCGTGCGCTAAATAACGTATCACGATCCAGCGACTTTGGCGCCGCCCAATAGCGTGCGAAGGGACAATCCGTTCCTGTATTGAATGTCCGCAATACGCCACCCCGCCGGCGTTCGCCTCATGCGATATGTGACGAGCGTCTCCGCTCCGGTCCGCGAGCGAAGGTGGGCGACTACTGTCCCAGGTCGCGCCGCGGAATGAGTGAACGACACGTCTGCCACGTCGGGATCCTGAGAGTCCCACAGCGGCGCGAAATCGAGAGAGCAAATCGCATTCGAACGGCGGACACACGCGGCGTCGCGGAGCAGCAGCGCGGCGAGCTCGGGTTCCACGTACCGAAGCAAAGCTGACTTCGGCTGATCGCTAAATGTTTTCGCGCCCGGCCCATCGTCGCCACCCGTCGCCTCCCACGCGAAATCGGCGTACAGACGCGACAGCAGCGCGATCGGCGTCGAGTCGCTCGCCTGCGCGCGGAGCTGAACGGCCGTGAGTGTCAGAGCAAGGAGAAAGGCGGGGATGAAACGTCGCATTCCGAAAGATGTTGGGTGAGACGTGACACCAGAGTTGCCCTGCAGACCGCGACTCCACAGGTATGAGCGGAGTAAATTCTGCGGGTCGCCAGCCCCGCGCCGGGCAATCTTAGCGGGTCCGTGCGTCAAATTCAACATATGGGTCGACTCCTCCGCGGAGGTGTACGAACAATGCCTCGTCCATGTACTCGTAGTCATCCGGAATGTAGAGACATACGACGTGCTTCCCGCTGAGCTCTTCCCGAAACTTCTCCTGAAGCCGGTGCAGGTGGCGCTTCTCCATGACGAAGATGATATCCGCCCACCCGATGTGCCCGGCCGTGACGCCGACGCGTGCGCCCTTTTCGGTGCCGACGGACCGAACCGGGCGGCCATTCGGCTCGTCGAAGATGGTTTCGGCAATGAGACTTCGCAGCCGATTCTGATTGCACAGGAAAGGGCCTCCATTACGGATAAGCGTTTGTGTAACGTCTGCCTTCTTACGGGAAATCAGTGCGGACGGTGCAAGACCTAACCGTGTAACTCTCACAGTGAAGTTAAGGACTTCGTGATTCGCCATCGAATCAATCGATTTCACAATCTCCTGCGGCACGATCGCTTCGCGATCGAGTACGCTCGTCATTTTCGCCCGGCTCGATCTCCGACGTCTGTAGGCAGATACAGCTGTCCGTCAGTTTTCGCATCGGTGCCCTTGGGGCGATAGAAGGGGTTCCGGATTGTCATCCGTAGATGGCCCAATGATCTCGAGCCGATCTAACAGCGACTTGAGGCGCTGTTTACCTCCAACTGTGTTCTTCGAGTATCTCTCAGCGACCAGTGGTTCACCGCCCCATTGACGCACGGCGACGAGAAACATAGGCTTGGCCGCGAGATGCAAATCTTCGGCATCCTCGATGAAAGCCGCTTTCCATGCAGCGAGCGTACCCATCCTGCTCTCGCGGTCATCCGTAGGCATGGTTAGTTGCGCCTGCATGATCTGGTTGTATAGGGCCGCCAAGTACGTCCATTGGGATGAGAAGCGCGTGTAAAAAATGGCATAGATTCCGGCGAATATGGTTGCTAGCCATGGCAGGGTATCGACGACGTCTGCGAGCCCTTGCCGAAAGTCAAATACGGCGACTCTCCCGGTACTCAGCGTAGTCTTGAGCACGAACGCCGGTATATAGACCCATGCTGTCAGACACACGGCACGCGCGGCGACGGCCGTTCCGCCATTTACCGTATGACGAGACCAGTTAAGGATCCACTCTCCCGCGAGAAAGCTTACAGCCCGGTCGACGAATCTTCCCATTTTGGTTCCTCAAGAGCGAGTTGGCATTACGCGTCGATCCTCTCGGTAGCAGATAGATACAGTGTGCGGGGCCTTGCGTAGCGAACTCGGGGTCAAGACCGACCAAAGAATGCGCATAAGCGCTCGAGTCACTCGTCAATCTCACACAGTCTCGTCCTTAATTCCGTCCTCTTCTCTGCGGAGAGCGGTGAAAAGCTGCCGAGATCGATGCTGCGAATTGGCAACCCACGGACCACCTAGGTCGCCGCGAACCGCGCAAACATGGGTCAAGTGCATATGTATAGGTTAGCTTGCCGTACCGAGTGGGGTGCTGTATACGAAATGCGCGGTAAACGTTCTAGGAAGAGATACGTTGCCCGAGTCGTATCTCGCAAAAATGTACGATCGAAGCAGCGGTTACAGGAACGTTGATTTGCGCCCGAAGGCAGGGGGCCGCGCTTAGTAGTCTATAAAACGCCTGCATTGCCCTAGGCAATGGGGGCACCGGCACCGGTACAACACCGGTGTTCAAAGGTCCGCAGAGAGCGAGGATTAGCTGCAGTAAAATGGACTGCCCTGGCGTTGCGTTTACCAGCGGAGATGCCAGCGCGAGATTCCGATTGGCCGCACCTGCGCCCATCGGACAGTAGGGGTGGAGGCAATCGATAGCAGTGGAGGAGGTATTCGTAGGCTATCTAGTCACCAAAATATGGCGCTATCCCATTCTTTCCTCCATATGTACGCAATTCCGCCACATAAGCGTACGCCAGCTGACCGCTGCTACCGTGTCACTGATACGATCCAATACAAGGCAGCGCGGAGCTTGATTTCAGCATCTGGGATTGTGCATTTAGTCTCGGCAGGCCCCTCTTGTCTCTTCGATGAATGAGCCGAGCCTGATGAGCTCTGGCTGTATTTCCTTCGGATATTTCTCGATTAGCGGCTCAGGAACCACAAGCACGACATCGGATTCCTGCATTTCACGAAATTGAGCTGGAGAAACTCCCTCTTGCAGCGTTAGCAGGTGCTTGCGCCCGATGCGCTGAGCCTCGTTGAGGATCTGACGCCATCTATCCTTGCAGGTCGTCTTTGCCGCCAACATCCGTAACTTATCGGAAGACCATGAGCTATCATGATAACGCTCAATGGACGGAAAGATGAAGTCAGGCGTTCGCTTGTCCTCCGTTCGTTCGCCGTGTGCGTACGGCAATGCCTCTTCATCAAAGATGCGACTAGCGTGGAGCTCCAAGGATCTACCGGCGCGCGCCTTGCGTCGATTCGTCACCGCGTTAGCCAAGTCAACGAACAGATCCACCGACGCGAAACCTTCTGTTATTCGCGGCATGGTATAGAATTCTTCGACCGATCGAAACATCTCGTACTCGCACTTGCGCCGGTGAAGCAAGCGGAGATCAGGCGGCTTAGCACTAGACTCTGGTAATCGTCTCACAACTTCGGCGATTATCGCTTCCCCGCTGGGAAACTCCACTCGCCATGCTTCCGGAAGTTCTGCCTCTGAGAGAAAGCACGATTGGGTTCGGCGGTTAGTACCGATAAGCGGAAGCGTTGATCCGACAGGCGAGTAAATCAGTCCTGTTCCAGGCTCTACTGGCCCTACACGGTCAAGGACAAGGTCCTCTTCAGCTGGCGATCTGCAGAGCCATATGCGGCACGCGTCCGCATCTTCACCGTGCGTCGTGTGGTAAGCAAAAACGACCAATGCTCCTGTGGAGTCTGCAGCGACCAGCGGTACTTCGAGTCCGCCCCATCGGGTCATTCGAGCTTCGTCTCGACCGTCCTTTTGGCCAAGAAGCTTACTATTGTAGTAGACGACCCTTATCTCGCGCGAATATGTATGTGAATCGAGACTAGCGGTAATTACCGTGTCAGGGTTCTCTTCCGCGAGAGCGCGCACGGCGAGGGTTGGAAAGACGGATCGTACGAGATCCTTTGCAAGGTACGGTCCTCCTTGATGCGCCTTCGCATATGTATCGTTAGCCGCGAGAAACTTGACAAACCAGATCCAGTCAGATCCCGTTACATGTTCAAACCAGTTTTCAAGCTCAGACAGGTGGTCAGTCATTCGTTGGAGTTTCTCGCTTAATTTGTCGGACGAGAGCTGCCAGACGTCGATCGTTAACTTGACACTCCCACAATGTAAACACACGCCATCCCTTGCGCCGTAGAACGCCGGCGTTGCGTCGATCCCGATCGGCGTTACCGGTTAGCTTCTTCAGCCAGAAGGAAGTGTTAGTCTTTGGCGTATACGCGAGGTTGCATCCGCGATGACGGTGCCAGAAACAGCCATTCACGAAAACCACAGCACGCCATCGTCGAAGAACCAAGTCCGGCTTTCCGGGTAGCTCTTTCTTGTGAAGTGCGAAGCGCAGGCCTGCACGGTGCAGGTGCGAACGAACGACGAGTTCGGGTTTGGTATTTCGACCTCGAATTCCCGCCATCATGCGGCTTCGAGTGGGACGATCGACTACATCTGTCACTTACCGAGCCATAGCCAGCTCCAGCCTGAGCTGCTCCCTCGCTGCGTATTGTCCGATGATAAAGGGGCGCATAGCACGTGCGACGGCTTCTACAAGCGGGACCGCAACCGAGTTGCCGAACTGTCTGTATGCTTGGGTGTCTGATACTGGAATCTGGAATGATCGATTTGGTGTCTCGAACCCCATGAGACGAGCACACTCTCTCGGGGTGAGCCGCCTTGGATTACCACGAGAGCGTCGTATGAGGATCTCTGAACCATCCTTGAAGTAGCGGGCACTCAAGGTTCGTGCTACATCCTCTGGACCGAACAGGCCGAATCCAAATCCGTTGCCTTTTGCGCGATGTTTCTCGGCATAATCCTGAAGATACTGCCAGAGGTGATCGCTAAGAGTGTATTTTCGAGCAACCTTGCCTCTTGCGTCTGTGTACGGTGGATCGGGTGGTTCTCTTCCGTCCTCTGGATGTAGTACAGAGCCCAGTCTTGGCCATGTCTCTTGGCGAGGTAACGGTACCATCGACCAGTCGAATGGCATGTCTTCCCGAAATCCGACGATAAAGATCCGCTCCCGGTGCTGCGGCACGAAACAGCGTGCGTCCAGAACTTTCGTCGTAACGAAATAGCCGAGCTTCTTCCGAAGCACAGTCATGATGGTTTTGAAGGTCTTTCCGCCATCATGACTCTGAAGATTCTTCACATTTTCTAGCAAAAATGCGCGCGGGCGGTGATGCCTGATGATGCGCTCGACCTCGAAGAATAACGTCCCTTGAGTATCGCAATCGAAGCCGTGCGGACGGCCGAGTGAATTCTTCTTAGAAACACCAGCAATACTGAATGGCTGACATGGGAAACCGGCAAGCAGGACATCATGCGGAGGTATCCGATCAGATGCAATCTGAACAATATCTCCGTGAATTAGATGCTCCCCAAAATTCGCCCTGTACGTCTGTTGGGAATACTTGTCCCATTCGGACGTGAAAATACAGCGTCCACCAATCGCCTCGAACGCCATTCGTAGGCCGCCAATGCCGGCAAACAGATCGATGAACGTAAAGCCGGTAGAAGACTCTCGAACGATCTTGGGAGTACCACCCGGTAGACTACGCAGATACTCCATAACGCAATCGCGCGGCGGCTGGTCTCCACGCTCCCAGCGGGTTATCGTCTTTTTGTCATACCCTGTACGCTCGGCGAGGAGAGCTTGGGAAAGGCCGGTAGATTCACGGAGGTGTCGGAGTTCGGCAGCGGCCGGAGGTACAAGCCGCAAATTGCGGGTTTTGGCACGGGGGGACATATTGGGGACATGATGTCCCCAATCCTTTAATTTCGCAAGGGGCTGGCCGGAAATGGTTTCTGATGGAATGTCCGCTATTGAGCCAATCGGCGCGAAAATCAAGCGACTTCGCCAAGAAAGGAAAATTGTGCAGGACCGGCTGGCGATTGAGGCAGCAGTCGATCAAAGCAGCCTTTCCAAGTTTGAACGTGGGGTGGATCAAGGCTTGGGCCCGGCGCCTCTCGGAAGGATTGCAAAAGTACTTGGCTTGACGATTGAGGAACTAACGGCTGGCACGGATTGGAGTGTCAATCGCCAACGGAAGTAACGAACATCAGTGCGCATATCGCAAAGCGACTCGATGCGTCAGCGATGCTGCGTCGCTCAATACGCATGTTACCTTACGATTCCGCGTCGCACGCGCCGAGATCCGACGATCGCTATCCTTTGTAGATAGGCGGAATGAGATTCGGTTTACATGTCCGGCAGCATTTAGCATCTGCGCACCCACGTTGGTGGACCCATGTGCGCAGGGCGATGCGGTCGGTAGAACATACTTTTACACGCCCCGCGATATTGGCTTCGTCAGCATGCGGCACGTGACCGCAACGGGCACGGTGTAAGACCCAGCCGAAATTGGCGTTTTCGTTCAGGTAATACCCCCGTTTCGAATTGGCACGACGCCACTCTTCGAATCTCTTCGATGCGCGGATGTCGATCGACTGGTCGAATACTTCAATAGTCATTTGCGAATTCGGGTCGGCTACCTGCAGCTTTGCGGCGTTCTTGAACGAAAGTATACCAGAATACGTCTCGTGTTTCTGCGGTAAACTCCATAGCCGACCCTCACCGATGGGAGAGGGAACGAATCTCTCCGCTGAGGGGTCCTTCTCTGCGATGTTGCTAGCTGGATTTCCTGTCGCAATTGTGTCGCGCCGCAGAGCGTGCTCGACTTCAGGGATCCGCAGCGGTACCGTGCAGACGTCGCAGATATGTTATTCATTAGCGCGCGGGGAGTAACGTCAGAACGTCGGGCTGCGTCGTCAGCGCGCCCGCTGGCCCAACTAAAAGGCATCGATAATCATAGTTCAGTTATTCTAATTTCGCGTTTTCCCGTTCGTGATTCACGCCATACCGTCACTCGGAACCGTGGCCGAGGCACTACTGGCGCGTTTGGCGAGACGGCGCGAGGGCGGAGCTCGTCACTAGGCATCGGCCCAGACTCGATTTCCTCTGGGAGATCCATCGGTAGGACAAGCTGTTGCGGATGTTGACCGACACTGATGATTGTAGCAGCCAGCTGCTCCATGAAATCGGGTGCTTCGCGCGCGTCGGATCCGACAATCTGTTCGGCTTCGATCATGGCTTCACCTATCGAGATTTCTTGGCGTTGCACCCGTCGAAATAGCCGCCTGATCCGACCGAGATCTCCACTCCGTCGTCGTACACGAGGTGGCAAGTTAAGTCGTGTAAACGGTGCGGTGGCACGATGTGCTAGATAATCGCCAGCTCCCCGTACCTGCTTCGCAATGGTTTCCAAGCCCGAGATGAATGAACCGTAGTTGCTGATTCCTAGGTAGACGGCGCTTAGTGTGGCCGCAACCGTTGCAACAGCCGTTACTGATCCCTCTTCCACCTCCAAGCTTACCGAGTAATCGGAGACGGACAACTCGCGCTGAAGGCGCGCGTCCCAATCGTCGAACACGCGCGTGGAGTACTGCTCAAACTCTTTACGTGGCAGTGTCGGGCCAAGTATAAAGATTTCAGTAGTGCCGAGATCGATCATGTGACGGAGTGGTAGGAGCAGATTATCGCGCTAACCTGTATCTAGCTGCAAAGCACTTCTTTGGGAAATCACAAGCGTGCGGCAATAAGATGCCCCGACTCGACGTCTACGCAACATGCAGTACGCGGTGCACCACCTAATTCGCTAATCAGCGTCAGCGATGGATCGCGATCGTCGCCGACCCACAATGAATCAATCCGGGCTCGCATGGTGATCGGCTTGTAGGATCACTCCAGCTCTGCTCATTCCCATCCGGTGATCGGAAATGCGTTGCTTCCCGGGTTCTCGGCACTGTGCTACCGCCCGGCGTGCCGAGCCTCTCGTTCCCATTCCTCGGCTCGACTAGTTTCCGGACGGGGGAGCGAGATGCTGAATGTGTGCGATGTAAGAGTTCGCGGTGCCCACCGACTCTGGCTTCGGTTTAGCGATGGCGTCGAAGGTGAGATCGACCTGGGTCACCAACTCACAGGCCCCATTTTCCACCCTCTTCGCGATCCGTCCACTTTTGCCACCATACGCGTGGATCTGGAAGTCCGCACAATTGCGTGGCCAAACGGAGCGGATTTCGCGCCGGAGTTTCTGCGCAGCTTGCTGGACGACAAGGCGGGTGCTGTATAGCGAGGGTCGCCGCGGCCTCGCATAAACTGCCGCCCGCCATTGCTATATTGCGCTGAGTCATGAAACGACGCGCCTTCCTGGCCCTCACCGCCGCGATCCTCGCCCTCGCCGCCTGCTCCGGCCAAGCCATCACCGGCCTCGACCAGGCCCTCTACAACGCCACCTACTCCGGCCCCGCAACCCTCCAGCGCGCCCTGAACCTCCCGGTCGCTCTGCCGCTTCAACCCCCGGTCGTCCGCTTCACCATGACCACCTCCCAGCTCGGCCAGTCCTTCACCGGCACCTTCGCCGTCACCGACTCGACCACAGGCCGGCAACTGTACGCAGGCAGTCTCACCGGCAAGACCACCAACACCGGTGCCGACCTTACGCTGGTAGTCCCATCCCCGTGCCCCGGTACCCTCTACGGCTCCTTCACGGTATCCGCCAACGGCAACCTCACGGGCTTTGCGAACGGTCGCGACTGCAACGCGACCTCCGGCTCGGCAGCCAGTGACGTCCAGATCACCTTCACCAACTTGGTCCGACAGTAAGGATCGAGATATTTTCAATAGATGACCACCCGACGCATCACCACTCTCGCGGCCCTCGCGGCCTGCACCTCGCTTGTCGCTCTCGCCGCCTGTGGCGGTGCCGACAGCCGCGACACGGACCGCACCTCGGTCGCCGCCAATCAGCCGACCAGCGTCATGTACTTCGACTCGACCCAGGCTGTCATCCCAGGCGCTGCGGTCGCCGCCGGCGGTGCTGCAGCCGCGCCCAACGGCGCCGAGCTGTTCACCCGATGCGCTGCCTGTCACCAGGCGACGGGACTCGGCGTTCCCGGCGCGTATCCGCCGCTGGCAGGCTCCGAATGGCTGCTCAACAACCCCGACGTGCCGATCCGCATAGTGCTCCACGGTCTCCAGGGCGACATCACGGTCAAGAACACCAAGTTCAACAACGCGATGACCCCCTTTGGCGACCAGCTGTCCGACGCCGAGATCGCGGCGATCATCAGCTACGAGCGCTCCAGCTGGGGCAACTCGGCGTCCAAGATCACCGCCGAGCAGGTGGCGTCGGTCCGCGCGGCCACCAAATCGCAGACCACGCCGTGGAACCCCGCCGACCTCCAGGGTCTGATCCACAAATAACGTAGGGCGCGGATATTTCCGCGCCTTCTTTACGCCCGCACGTACCTTCGGGAGGCGCGGATATTTCCGCGCCTTCTTTACGCGTGACCGCGGGTCGCGTCGTTGGGATACGACCCGCGCCAATGGATGTCCGACGCATCCGCGCATCGCGCGGCCGCCGAACGTAATCGGCCGTGCGCGGATCCCACCGCAAACCCATTCCCGCGCCGTCGTGACCAACCCGGCATGGTAGCAGCTGCACTGCTGATCTTCGCACAGGTCACCGTCACCGTCACGAGTGGCAAGACTTCCCACGCCGACAGCGTCAAGCGTGCGAAGGAGCTCGCACACCAGGACTCCATGGCGGTGCGCATGGATTCCATTCGCGAAGCTCGCGATTCGTTCCACGTGAAACGCCGCGAAGCGCGCCACATCGACGTCACGCCGCAGCTCCTCGCGACTGCGTTCAAGGATGCCGCCGCACGCACTCTGCTCGATCGCGCGCGCGCCGCGAGATTCACGCAGGACTCTGCGCTCAAGTCATACGACGCCACCACCTACGAGCGTCTTTCGGTCAATTCCAAGATCACGAGCCTCGGCCGCGACCGCTTGTTGTTCCGCACCGAGCGCGCAACGCGTATCAGATGGGAGCGCGGCAACGGTGCGCTCGTCGACATCACCGGCGCGCGATCCGCACTCCCGATGTTCAAGGGGGCAGGCAAGGCCGACGTCGACCTCGGCGCAGGCAGTGTTCCGATTCCATACTATCCCGGCCGCGAAACTCTCTGGATCGGCTCCGAAGTCGCAAAGGCCGACGCTGATGCGAACGCGCTGATCCATCCACTCGGCAACGGCGCCGAGGCGTACTACACGTACGAGAGCGGTGATTCGGTTTCGTTCCAGCTGCCGGGCGGGAAGACGATCCTCGTGCGCGAGCTGCGCGTGCAACCACGCACGTCGAGCTGGAACCTGGTAGTAGGATCGCTCTGGTTCGACGTCGCTACAGGACAGCTCGTGCGCGGCGTGTATCGCATGGCCGAGCCGATGAACATGATGTCAGTTGCAAAGGAAGAAGACGGCGAGGATCCGGAGACGGAGATACCCGGCTGGATCAAGCCGATGATTCTCCCCATGACGGGCGGCATCGACGTGATGACAGTCGATTACGGACTGTACGAGGGCCGCTTCTGGCTGCCGCGCATGCAGACCGCAGAAGGAAAGGCGCGCGCCGGAATCATGCGCTTTCCGTTCGAGCTGCGCCAGCGCTTCGATTTCGAGTCCGTCAACGCAGATCTCAAGATTCCCACGATTCAACTCACCGCACTCGACACCGCGCACGGCATCGATGCGCGCAGGGAGCGTCGTGCGATGCGCGACAGCTCGTGTGCGAACGGCGGAACGTACCGCATGACCAATCGCACGTCGCACGAGAACTCGGTCAACATGCTGGTCCGCGTTCCGTGTGACACAACTTCGCTCGCGACTTCTGCGACTCTTCCGAAATCCATCTACGACAAACCCGACTCGCTCTTCGGCGACGCTGACATCGACGCACTCGTCGCGAACGCGCTGTCGCTCAAGCGTCAGGCCGGAGGCGCGGGCTTTTCGCCGCCGGTCGTGCAATACGGACTTCCATACACGCGCTACAATCGCATCGAGGGATTGTCGACCGGTCTCCGCGTCGACGACGACATGGGCAGCGGTTACGCCAGTCACGCGATCGCGCGACTGGGATTCGATCTCTCGCCCAACGGCGAACTCGGCATCGCGCGCACCAACGGCCGCGAGACTTACGGCGTCAACGCGTATCGCAGGCTCAATTCCGCGAACGATCTCGGACGCGATCCATTTAGTCTGAGCTCCTCGCTGTCCGCGTTGATGTTCGGCCGAGACGACGGCGTGTATTACAGATCGTGGGGCGCGGAGCTGGTGCACGATCAGGAAGAAGGATTGCTCAGCAGCTGGCGTCTCTTCGGCGAGCAGGAGTTCGGTGCGCGCACCAGGACCCACTTCTCACTCGGCGGCAAGCTCGGCGGCGGCTACTTCCCGGACAACATCGACGTGGAGAAGGGAAGCGTCGTCGGACTGTCGCTGCTGAAGCACGGATCGCATGGCGAGGATCCGGACGGACTTCGGCTCTTCTCCAACCTCCGTCTCGATGGAGCCGCCGGCACCTTCGATTACACCCGTGGCATGGCCGACGTCACCGTGATGCATCCGCTCGCCGGTCCCGTCACTGCGGCACTCACGCTGAGCGGAGGAACGTCGGGCGGGCACGTCCCCGTGCAGCGGCTCTGGTATCTCGGCGGCACGTCCACCGTGCGCGGCCAGGACGTCGGCGCCGTGGTCGGCGATGCCTACTGGCTCTCGCGCCTCGAGCTCGGCCTGGGCAGCGTCTTCGCCAAACCCGTCATCTTCGGCGACCTCGGCTGGGCCGGCGACCGGCACAGCTGGAACGAGGGGGTGGTCCCCGTGAGCGGGGCCGGCATAGGGGGATCCTTCATGGACGGGCTGATCAGGCTCGATCTGGCCAAGGGTATCCGCCCCCGGGGTGGGGTCCAGGCCAGCCTGTATCTGGACGCCCGCTTCTAGATAGGTTAACCTCAATAGCTGTATTGGAAGTGCCGCAGCCCAACACCCAGAGGACCGTATCTCCAAAGAAGATCTGATCGAGCTCGAAGGGACCGTCACCGAAGTCCTTCCGAGCACGTCGTTCCGCGTGACCCTCGATAACGGAGCAGCCGTCCTGGCGACCATCGCAGGCAAGCTCCGCCGCTTTCGCATTCGAATCCTCGAAGGCGACCGCGTGACTGTAGAGGTGTCGCCCTATGACCTCACGCGCGGACGCATAACGTACCGACATAAGGCCTGACCCGCGCGCCGCGGTCCACGGACCGCGATTGGATTGAACACCACCGCCTTGCCCCGTCGCGTCGCCCCCAACACCAATGGTACGCATGCGTAGGGCGCGGATGTATCCGCGCCTGGTCCCGTTCGGCGCGATCGGAATTGGTGAAATGCGACGTATCCGCGCCTGGCCCCATTCGGCGCGATCGGAATCGGATGAAATCCGACGCGCCCCCGCCTGGCCCCATTCGGCGCGATCGGAATCGGATGAAATGCGGGTTTGTCGCACGCCGTCATCGCGCGGTAATCGGGGTTCGATTGAACATTCAGTGACAGGCACGGATGCATCCGTGCCCCACATTCGCGGGGCTTCGGGTACGCCTGCAACGTGATGGCGTTGAAGCAATCGTCAGCTGTGCATCCCTGCCTTCGGCGCGGATGACGACCGTTCGCGGTAACGCCCGCTATTCCGCTCTCAGCGCGCGATTGGGATCCAGCCTCGCCGCGCGCCACGCTGGTACACCGCACGCGATCATCGCCACCGCACCCAGCGTGACAACCACTGCCAGATAGGTCGTTGCGTCGAGCCGCGATACGCCGAACAGCATCGACACGATTGCGCGAGTCGCTGCGACAGAAGCTGCTAGTCCGATCGCGAGTCCGAGCGCGGTGAGCCTCATCCCCTGGCCGAGCACGAGCGTGAGAATGCTCTCCGGTGACGCACCCAGCGCCGCTCGAATTCCGATTTCACGCACCTTCTCCGTGACGCTGGACGAGAGAACGCCGTAGATGCCGACGGCGGCCAGCACCAGCGCAACCATTCCGAACGCTTCGAACAGGATGAGAGCGAAGCGACGATCGGCAACGGATCTGCCCACCAGATCATCCATCGTCGCGACGCGGACTATTGGCTGGTTCCTGTCGACGGAGTGGATCGCGTTCCGCACCATGGGAACGAGCGCCGCTGCATTGCCATTCGTGCGCACCACGAGCGACATGCGATTGTCCACCCAGTGCCACTGCGTCGGCGTGAGGTATATCGCGTCGGTCTCTCCATCCGCCAGCGACGATTGCTTCACGTCGCCGACGACTCCGACGATCGTGTAGAGACGTCCATCCGAAGGACCGAAGCCGAGCCGCTTCCCGATGGGATCCTCGTGCGGGAATTCACGCTTGGCGAACGATTCGTTGATGAGTGCCGCGCGTGGCGCACCGGCACGATCCTCGGCGCCCAGCAATCGCCCGTGCAGTAGCGGAATGCGCATCGTCGCGAAGTACGAAGGCGTCACGGCATATCTGAGCGCCGAGCCGGTGGCGTTCGCGTTGGGATCGTTCTCGAACTGCACACTGTAACCGTCGAAATCGCCGCTCAACGGCAACTGACTGGTAAATGCGGCAGCTGTTACACCGGGTATCTGCTGTACCGCGCCGAGCGCCTCGGCGAAGAACTCGTATCTGGCACTGTCCCCGGCGGCGCTGTCCTGCTGGAAACGGTGACCCGACTCCTGTACCTGCATCGTGAGCACGTGCGACGGATCGAAGCCGACATTTACTGCGAGGAGAGTCCTGACGCTCCGAAGCAGCAGTCCGGCGCCGATCAGCAGCACGACCGCGAGCGCGACTTCGGTGACGACGAGTGCCTTGCGCGTGGCTTGATGGCCGCCGGTCGTACGCTGCGACGCCTGCTGCATTCCGAGATTGAGTTCCTCGCGCGATGCACGCAATGCCGGTATCACGCCAACCGACAGACCGACAAGTGTCGTTACCACCAGGCCGAACGCGAACACGGCGGCATCCAGTCGAATCACGCCGACGCGTGGAAGTCCGGTGGGGCTGAGCGCCACCAGCGCACGCACGCCGAGCTCGGCGACGATCATGCCCAGCGCACCGCCAACGATTGCCAGCAGAAGACTCTCGGTCAGCAACTGCTGCGTCAGTCGTGTTCGTCTCGCGCCCAGCGCGGACCGCATCGCGAACTCGCCGCGCCGCCGCGCGCTGCTTGCGAGCAGCAGGTTGGTGACGTTGGCGCACGCTATCAACAGCACGAGGATGACGGCGCCGAGTACCGCAAGGAGGACAGGCCGCACGCCACTGGTCACGTCATCCTGAAGCGAGTGGACCAGCAATCCGCTCTTGAGTGATGCCCAGGGGACGCGCGGAAAGTCGCTTCGTGGCGTTCGCGCAATCGCGCTCAGCTCGTCTCTCGCCTGCGTCAAGCCGACACCGGCGCGCATCCGTCCTATCATGCGCAGATGATGTCCCCACTCGCGGCTATCCGGCCCGAACACCGTGCTGTATTGCAGCGGTGCCCATATCTGCACCGACGGCGCAAGAACGTTCTCGAATGTCGCAGGCATCACGCCGATTACGACGTAATCATCGTCGTCCAGTTTTACCGAGTGGCCGATTATGTCGCGATCGCCGGAGAAGCGACGATGCCACAGTGCGTTGCCAAGGATCACCACGCGCGGCCCGCCGGCTCTGTCATCCGCGGCTGTGAAATTCCGTCCCAGCATCGGCGACATGCCGAGCACGCGAAAGTAATCTCCGCTCACGCGCTGTCCGTCCAGTCGGTCCGGATCGGCGCGGCCGACCAGTGTTGGTTGCCACGTATTCACGACAGCCATGGCATCGAACGAGTGGCTTCGTTGCAGGAGCTCGCGATACGTACCGAACGTCACGTCCAGCGGCGCGCCGTCGGCGCCCATGTCCGATATCATCGTGATTCGCTTCGCGCCGGGGTAGGGCAGCGACTCGAACAGAATGGGATTCACCGCGCTGAAGATCGCAGTGCTCGCGCCGATGCCGATTGCAAGTGTGAAGACCGTGACGATGGTGACGCCCGGATTACCGCGGAACCGGCGGAACGCGTAGCGCACGTCGGCAAGCATCGTCTCGACGGCGTTCTCCCAGCCGTACCCGCGGACCTGTTCTCGCACGTTTGTTACTCCGCCCACCTCGATTCGTGCGGCGCGCAGCGCTTCGTCAGGAGACAGCCCGCGGGCGAGGTGTGCTGCGCGCGCGTTCTCGAGATAGTCGTCTACTTCGTCGGCGACGTTCCGATCGGTGGCGGCGCGATTGGTGAGCGCCTGCAGGCCGCGAGTGAGCTGACGCAGGAGCGACATGTGCTCAACCTTCGGTTTTCAGAAGGCGCGCGACGGCCGATGCGCGGCGCGTCCAGTCTTCCGTCTCCACGCCCAGTTGCTTGTGACCCGCCCGCGTCAGCGAATAGAACTTCGCGCGCCGCGAATTTTCAGTCTGCCGCCACTCCGCGTCGAGCGCCCCGCTGCGCTCGAGCCTTTGCAGGGCCGTCAGCAGCGACCCGGGATTGACCTTGAACGTATCCCTGGAAATCTGCTCGATCCGCCGTGCGATCCCGTAGCCGTGCATCGGCTGCAGGCTCAACGTCTTGAGTATCAGCATGTCCAGGGTCCCCTGGATCACATCGGTATTCGGCTCCTGCACAGCTGGCTCCGTTAGTGAGTCATGTCCAGGATATTAGCGTATGGTATGATTGTCAAGATGTGACGGCCAGAAGATGACGGTCAACCTACATACGGGGTCGTCGTCCCGCCGGCTCGTCATCCCCGCGGACTCGTCATCCTCCAGGCTCGTCATTCCCGCGAAAGCGGGAATCCATGTTGCCCGTCGTCATCCCGGCGAAAGCGGAATCCATGTATCCGCCGTCATCCGAGCGAACGTGGGAATCCACGTATCCCTCGTCATTCCCGCGAAAGCGGGAATCCATGTTTACAGACTTTACCGTTGATTGAACTCGATACACCCGCACGAGGAACGATACGCCCGGCCGTTACCGCCCGGAATACGTTACGAGTTCATGGTACGAATTCTCACATCGAATGTTGCTGTGAAACAGCCAGCGGTGTATTTGCTCGCCAGTGCCCCCCGCGGCACGCTCTATCTGGGCGTTACGTCAAATCTCGTAAAGCGCATATGGCAACACCGCGAACGGGTCGCCAAGGGGTTCACCCAACGGTACGACATCAAAACGCTCGTGTGGTACGAGCAACATCACACGATGGCGAGTGCGATCGCTCGTTAAAAAGCAATCAAGAAATGGGCGCGCGGGTGGAAGCTGGAACTGATTGAGACGACAAACCCAACGTGGCAGGATCTCTGGGACGAAATTACGAGCGTGACGCCGGCGTGACGGTAATACCCTTGTCGGCAGGATCGTCATTCCCGCGGAAATCGTCCCGAATTCGTCATTCCCGCGGAACTGGGAATCCATGTTGCCCCTCGTCATTCCCGCGAACGCGGGAATCCATCTGCTGCCGGGAAGCTTCCTGCTATGTTCGGATCCAAAGACCGATAACATGGATTCCCGCGTTCGCGGGAATGACAAATTGAGCTGTCGACGAGCCTTCAATCGTCGTTGCACTCAGAGGCCGGTAACATGGATTCCCGCTTTCGCGGGAATGACGAGGGGCGAGAGAGCTTTCGCGGGAATGATGATAGGCGAGAGAGCTTCGCGGGAATGACGGGTCTGCGAATTCCGGCTTTCGCCGCCATGCCCGAACCCTACATCTCCTGTTCCGTCGGCCGGATCAGCATCTCGTTGATCGCCACACGCCGCGGCCGCGTCACCATGTACGTGATCGCATCGGCGATGTCGTCCGCGTGCAGCCGCTCCATGTTCGCCAACCGGAGTGCGGTCTGTTCGCGGATCTCCGGGCGCAGGTGACTGGTCAGCTCCGTGGTGACAGCACCCGGCTCGACCAGCGCGACGCGCACGTGGCGACCCGTAACTTCCTGCCGCAGCGACTCGCTGAACGCACCGACGCCGAACTTGGTGAGGTTGTACACGCCGGAGCCGCGACGTGCAACACGCCCCGCGACGGAGCTGATGTTGATGATGTCCGCAACTCGGCGCGGTCCGATTTCGGCGGCCTTCAACAGATGCGGCAGCGCCGCGTGCGCGGTGTAGAGCAGGCCGAGCACGTTGAGGTGCACCATGCGCTCCCATTCCTCCATCGGTGCGTCCTCGATGGGGCCGAGCAGCATCACGCCAGCGTTGTTGATGACGATGTCGAGCCGGCCAAGGTCGTGCACGGTCGTCTCGACCATCGCCCGCGCCTGTATCGGGTCGGTGACGTCGGTTTCGTGAATGAGTGCGCGTCCACCCGCTCTCGTGATTTCGTCCGCCAGCTCGGCGAGGCGATCGACTCGGCGCGCGGCCAGGGTGACCGCAGCTCCCTCGCGCGCGAGGAAGCGCGCGGTGGCTGCGCCGATTCCACTGCTCGCGCCAGTGACGAGAGCTACGGTTCCATCGAGGTTTCTGGGCATCGGGACTTCTCTTGTTTGGTGTCGTGACGGGCCGTGAGAGATGTCGGCCCTTGTGTAACGTAGTCCCGCACTTCACGCACCGCGATGCCGGACCGGAACGTGACGATCGACGTGTGCTCATCCGGCTCCAGATTGTTCAAAAATTTAGGTTGGAATCATCCCGCTCGACCTTGGCTGGCACCAGACTTGTACGCGCTAGGCCGTCCCGTCCCGCTCCGTTTTTCGAACGATGCAAGGGAGGCTGCGATGCCGGAAATCACCAGCGCTTTTCGTCGTGTCCCGAAGGCCACCTACGTTCCGCTCGCGATAGAGCAGCAGCCCGCTCCGCAAAGCCCGAAGCAACAGCCCCGACAGTCCGGCAAGGCTACGAGCTCCCGGCAGCAGCCTCGCGCAGCCGCCGGCGACAGTGCCGCAGTCGTGAAGTTTGGCTTCCTGCGTCAACTCGCCTTGCAACCGGGTGAAGTGGACGCCGCGATCCGTGCCGCATCCTCAGCTGGCAACGCGCAGGCGGGTCAACAGCCGCCCGCTGACATGGCATCCGCGGCTGGCGTGTTGCGTGCCTTCGAGGGTTCTCCAATGCCATCGCTGCTTCCGCCGCCGAGCGCGCTGGCAGGGATTCCTTCGGCAACGCTGCTTGCCTTCGGGAATGGGTTGGTGAAGGTTCGCACCGACGCGGTGAACGCTCCACCCAAGCCGGATGCGACGGTCGAGGCGTTCACGGCCACGCCCGGTGCTCACGAGCTGTATCAGCTCCATACGGGCATCACCGCCACCAGAAATTTTCAGGCAAATGCCGCCGCCACACGTATCGGCATGCTGAATCTGGAGCGGCTCGAGATGACGCCGGCCGGCCTGGAACGCGGCGAGCTCATTGCGACCATTCCGCTCGCACCGATGGAGAAGACGTCAGTCGTGCAGAAGGAATGGTCGGTGACGAGCCAGGAATTCACGTCGGTCGTGACGGACTCGCTCGAGAACTACAGCGAAACGGGTGTCACCGACAACACCGAGCTCGCGCAGTCGACGACATCGCAGTCCTCGCATGACAACCAGTTCAATGCGACCGGTTCGGTGCGCGGCTCGTTTGGAAATTTCGTGACAGCGTCCGCCCAGTCCGGTTTTACGATGCAGGACAAGAATTCGACGTCGGCAACCGACAGTCGCAAGGACGCGGTATCCGTTACGCGCAAGGCGTCGTCGCGATCCAAGCAGTCGCACAAGGTGACCATCTCGACCACGACGACGACAGGAACGTCGGAGACGTCCACGCGAACGCTGCACAATTCCAGTCCTACCGACCCGATGCGCATCGACTACTTCAGCCTGATGCGCAAGTGGCACGTTGGCCTCTACCGATATGGCTTGCGACTGACGTACGACATCGTGGTTCCTGAGCCAGGTGCTGCGATGCGCAAGACGTTCGCCGAGCTGAGCCAGATCCAGGCGCAGATCTCGAACGGCTTTGTATTCCCTCTGAAGGTCGAGGACGTTCTGCCCGATCAGAACACCGTGAACCATCTTGCCGACACGTACGGCGTGTCGCTGCCATCTCCGCCGCAGGCACCAGCATTCCCGCTCACCATCGGCGGTCCGGTGGGCGCACCCGGCAACACACTCGGCAATGATCCCGGATGGAGATTCTTCCAGGTTCCGTTCACCATTCCCGATGGGTTCGAAGTTCAGAAGATCACGATGGTCGCAATGCTGGGTAATCAGGGTCAGGCTGCGCGGCAGCTCAACCTGCTTGACTTCGGTGCGCCGTGGGGTGGTGCTGTCACTGGCGGCGAGGTATTCCTCAACCAGGATCTTCAGTTCTCGGGCGGCGACTATTTCATGCAGGGGGCGACTGGGCAGCAGACGCTCACGTACGAGATCGTCTGGATCGATGCCGCTGCGATCATCTTCTACGTGCACCTCCAGCCAACCGCGCAGGCCATCTCCCAGTGGCAGATGGCGGTGTGGAACAGCTGCTTCAACGGCGCCCAGACGAAATATTACGCGGAACAGCAGACGCTCAACGCGCGACTTGCAGCACTCAAGGATCAGATCGACAACGTCGATACGTTGACGCTGCGCCGAGAGGAGAACGACGAGATCATGAAGTGCGTGCTGCAGTGGTTGCTGGGAGTCGGGTTCGACTTCATGCCTGCCGGCGTCGCCAATCTCTTTACCGCCAATGCCGACCCGTCGCTGGGTCCTTCGCCATCGGATTCTCTTCAGTACGGAGTGGCATTCACGGGCAACGATACGTCGCTGCCGGCGTCGGGCTGGTCCACGATGTTCCAGTACGAGCAGATGGTTCGCTTCATCAACGACGCGATCGAGTGGGAGAACGTCGTCTATTTTCTGTACTCGTATTTCTGGGATGTGCCGGCGAGTTGGGAATTCATCAAATCGATTCGGCATACGGATTCCACGCGCCAGGGATTCCTGCGCTCCGGAAGCGCGCGGGTCGTGCTCACCGTGCGTGAGGGCTTCGAGGAGGCGTGGGTGAAATTTGCAGAGGCCGGTGCAGTAGATGCCATCTACGATGGTCCGTATCTTACCATCGCACAGCAGATTGCCGACTACAACGCCACCAACTATCCCGGCATTCCACCCACGGCGGCCGGCGGCGGTCCGTTGCCGGACGATGGTGGCCAGGTGGCCACGACTTCGAGCGCGGTGCTTGCCGCAAGCGCGGCACGGGTCACCATCGCCGTGGATTCGAGCACCGGATTCATCGCCGGATATTCGGCGGTAATCGATACGTTCGACTCCGGCGCTCAGGAAGCGCAACCCATAGTCGATGTTCCGGATGCCACTCACATAACACTGAAGATGCTGAACAATGCACACGACGGATCGAAGATCCCCTTCGCCGTGATGCAGGCGGGAGAGAAGGGTGTGTTGATTGCCGAATGGTTCGAGTACACACCGTCGTCGGGGACCGATATCGCCGTTACCAGCAATCTTGCCACGATCGCATGAGCGCGGCACGGTAGCCGAATGGATGTCGGCGACTACTTCCTGAAGAAGACACCAGGGTCTTATGGTTTCGACGCCGAACAGGATAACGACGTCGTGGTCTATGACAACAACAAGGTGTTCTTCGCGGACGTCCGCGCGGACATGGAGCTGGCTACGGCACCGGACCACTTCATCTATTTCTGCGGATGGTGGTCCGACACGTATGTACCACTCGGCGACCCCGCGTCGAAAGCGCCGACACTTCGCGAGACGCTCAACAGGCTCGCCGCTGGCCTGCCGGCACCGGCAGGTCCGATGACTCCGGCTGGACCGCTGGAGAATCAGTTCGGACCCGAGGTGTGCTGCATGGTGTGGCAGCAGAAGGCGCAGGCCGATCTGATGTCGGTTGTTCTGGGTGCGAACATCACCAGCATACCGATATGGATGATGCCCGACTCGATCTTCGGAGCACAGGTTCTCGCACCGATCAACACCGAGACCGTACGCTTTCTCAACTTTCTGCGAGGAGCGAACAGGGGAATTCTGGACAAGGCGCATCGTATATTCGGCAGCCACCATCAGAAATTCATCGTCATCCATAATCAGCGCGGTCTGGTCGCATACGTCGGCAGCAGCGATTTCAACGCCGACCGTCTGTACGTCAAGGGTGACACTACGGCGACGAACCCGCCTGCCACACTCGGAGCTCCGCTGAATGACGTCAATGTCAGAATCGAAGGCCCCGGTGCTTCTGACGTGCTGTCCAGCTTCGTCGATCGCTGGAGCCTGCACGACGAGGGAAGGAACTGGACGCTGAAGGGGGCGAGCTACGCCCAGGCCAACAAGGTTGCGGGTACCGTGTGGGCACAGGTCACGCACACGTACGGCAAGGGATATCCATTCCCCGATGCCGTCCGGAGTGCCGCGGACGCGCAGATCCAGATTATTCGTACCGCCACCCAGTACGTCTACTACGAAGATCAGTATCTCATCGGCACCGATCAGCTTGGTGTGGAGCTGGACAGAAAACTGGCTGCCAGCACGAGCTTCGTCGTGATTGGTGTGATGGCTGCAGCGGTAATCGTCAGCGATCTGAAATACGTGACGCAGCGCCGGTCCGATTTCTGGTTGCCGCTGACGTCCAAATATGGCAATCGCGTTCTGCTGTACGAGATGCTGGACGATCATCACTCTGACACCGGACCGGGTGCGTATCTGCACAACAAGATGACGATAGCCGACGACGCAATCGCGACAGTCGGCTCGGTCAACTTCAGTAATCGGTCCTGGTATCACGACTCCGAGTTGATGCTGAGTATCGGAGGACCGGG
This sequence comes from Gemmatimonadota bacterium, assembly GCA_027307165.1. Lineage (GTDB taxonomy): Bacteria > Gemmatimonadota > Gemmatimonadetes > Gemmatimonadales > Gemmatimonadaceae > Fen-1247. Next base: position 25,631 of record DAHUXM010000013.1, read on the forward strand.
TGGCAGAGTATCAGGCGCCGGCCCGTCGAGCGGCGATATAGCGCTCAAGGTGAGAATGATGCGCTGGTGCCGGCACCTCGGTCAGTCTCCGAGTCAGATACCACAATTCCAGGACGCGCTGGTACGCTGGAGAAGTCTCCCTTCCGGATCGCTCGTCAGACCCTGGTATCCGTTCGCGAACAACATGAACGCCAATCAGATGTCACTCTACGACGCGCTCTATGCGATAGCTGATCCGACCTAGCGTATCGAGACTCGGGCTATCGCTCTCGCCCGCGGACCAGCTCGTCGTCGTCATTTTATCGCGCCGGCCTTACCGGCGATTCGACGAAGGATACCAGTCTGGCCAGCGTGATATGCCTGATGCCAACATACCGTACTGAGAAGCGAACCGATGGTCTCATCGGGGTTGTCCGTCGGGCTCCTCGGTGCCGGCGTTGCGAGCGTCTCGGCCGAGAGACCGGCGAGTCCCGCGTCCACACGCATGCAACATTCATCCCACGCAGCCGTGAGCTCGGATATGTCCAGCGCTTCCGTGCCATCGAGCATTGGCGCCGACCCGCGATTGTAGCGTTGGATCACGCTGCCCTCGATGACCGGCTCCTGACTGAGCAGCGGCAGCACCTGGTGGTACACCGCGAGCAGATGGCCGACCACCCAGTTGAGGCAATTTCCTGCTGGCTGCGGCTGGATCAGTGACTCGGATTGCGTGACTCCCTCGACGTTCAGCTTGACGACCTGATGAACCATCCGCGCCTGGTGCCGCAGGACGTCCGTCGTGATCGAGAGAGGGGCGGAGCGTGCTGTCATGACTGTGCCTGGTGTGGGTTGGATGCATGTGCATGCAGGCCGGCGAGGTAGCCGGCGAGACGATCGAAAGTGCTGTTCCAGCCGAGGTTGTGGCCGTCACGCGACGCAACGGTGTCGAAGCCGGTCTGATGAAGCGTGAGCTCTGTCCGGTTTCCGCGATCGGCGAATGTGAGTGTGACGTGAGTTTCCACGCCGAGTGTGCCGTTGGCGCGCAGCCACCTGTGAGTGAACGAGAGCCGCTCGGGAGGGACTACTTCAGTGTACACACCCTGCAGCCAGTGATCGACTCCTTCGGGCGAGCGCATGCAGACCTTGTACTCGCCGCCGGCCCGTATCTCGGATTTGACAGTGGTCACCGTGAATCCAACCGGCGCGTTCTCCCATCGCTTGAGATGCTCGGGATCGGTCCACGCCTGGAACACGAGCTCGCGTGGCGCGTCGAAGAAACGTGTGATGTGCAATTCCGGTCCCGTTGTCGCCGGCGCGCCGAGTCCGGTGCTATCTGCGCTTGCGGACATGTCGCTTCCCCTTTTGTTGGATGGTCTTGAGATAGTTATCCAGCGCGTCGAAGCGCGCGTCCCAGAAGTGGCGATACTGCTCGATCCAATCCGCTATTTCCTTGAGCGGTTCCGCTTCGATTCGCGCGGGGCGCCACTGCGCGTCGCGTCCTCGCGATATCAGTCCGGCACTCTCGAGCACCTTGAGGTGCCGGGAGACCGCGGGCTGGCTGATGGAGAACGGCTGCGCCAGCTCTGTGACCGACGCCTGCCCGCTCGCCAGACGGGCGAGGATGGCGCGCCTGGTCGGGTCCGCAAGGGCTGCGAATGTTGCGTCGAGGGTGGTCGAGCTCTGAAGCATATAAGAGAGTTGTTATATAACGATTCTGTTATATAACGACGCCGCGGACTGCTGTCAAGTGCTCAAAGGGGAGAACGATTCAGGCGAATCGTTCTCCCCTTTGAGCACTCTAGTCTGTATCCGAGAGCGCTACTCTTCCGCCATGTACGGATAACGGAAATCGTGCGGCGGTGAGAACGTCTCCTTCACGGACCGCGCCGAAACCCAGCGTACGAGATTGAGCTGCGATCCCGCCTTGTCGTTCGTTCCCGATCCACGCGCTCCGCCGAACGGTTGCTGTCCCACCACCGCGCCGGTCGGCTTGTCGTTGATGTAGAAGTTTCCGGCACTGTCGCGCAGGATGTTCATCGCCGTGCGCACGGCGGCGCGATCCTGCGAGAAGATGGCGCCGGTTAGAGCGTACGGTGAGGTGCTGTCCACCGTTCGCAGCATCGCCTCGTACTCGCTGTCGCGATACACGTGCGCAGTCACGACCGGCCCGAAAATCTCCTCACACAGCAGCTTGTACGACGGATCGCGGGTCTCGACGAGCGTCGGCTCGATGAAGTAGCCCTTGTCGCCCTTCGCGACGCCGCCCTGCACGATGCTCGCGTTCGCGCGTCCGTGCTCGACGTAATCGCTGATCTTGTTGAACGCACGGTTGTCGATCACCGCACCCATGAAGTTGCGGAAGTCCGTGGGATCGCCCATGCGAAGCTGCTGCATGATTCCCACGACGCGCTCCTTCAGCTTGGGCCAGATGCTTTCCGGGACATACACTCGGCTCGCCGCCGAGCACTTCTGGCCCTGGAACTCGAAGCCGCCACGAGCGATCGCGACCGCGAGGGCGTCGACGTCTGCCGATGCGTGGGCTACGATGAAATCCTTGCCGCCGGTTTCGCCGACGATGCGCGGATACGAACGGAACGACGACATGTTTGCGCCGATCGTCTTCCACATGCTGTTGAATACGTTGGTGCTGCCCGTGAAGTGAACGCCGGCGAGGTCACGATGCGACAGCAGTGCATCGGAAACCATGACCGGGTCGCCGGGAACGAAGTTGATCACACCCGGCGGGAGGCCGGCTTCTTCCAGCAGCTTGTAGATGTACCACGCGCTCAGGATCGCCGTAGCAGCAGGCTTCCAGATGACCGTGTTGCCCATCAGGGCCGGCGCGGTCGGAAGATTGCCTGCGATCGACGTGAAGTTGAACGGAGTGACCGCGTAGACAAAGCCTTCCAGTCCGCGGTAATCCAGCTGATTCCACATCGTGTGGTCGCTGAGCGGCTGCTGGTCATACAACTGCTCGGCGTAGTACGGATTGAAACGCCAGAAGTCGATCAGCTCGCACGCCGAGTCGATCTCGGCCTGAAATGCAGTCTTGGACTGGCCGAGCATCGTAGCGGCGTTGAGCGTCTGACGGTGCGTGGTGGTGAGCAGCTCCGCCGCCTTGAGAAAGACCGCGGCGCGGTCGCCCCAGGACCAGCTGCTCCATTCCTTGCGCGCTTCCGCTGACGCCGCAACTGCCTGCTGCAGCATCGCGGGCGTCGCCATGTGCCAGTCGGCCAGGACGTGCGAGTGGTCGTGCGGCATCACAGCCTGCGCGAGCTTGCCGCTGCGAAATTCCTTGCCGCCGATGACGACCGGGATCTCGATGCGCTCCGCTGCCATCGATGCGAGGCGCGATTTGAGCTCCGTGCGCTCCGGCGTTCCGGGCGCGTATGTTTTCACCGGCTCGTTGGCCGGAGGAGGGACTCGTCTGTTACCGTTGAATGCTGACATGCTTGTAAATTAGCAAGCATGTACAGTCGGGAAGTGTCGTTACGCGGGCAGCGGCTCGTTCGGAGCTTCGCATTCGCGGAAACGGCGGCGATTGCGGTACTTCTGACCGTTGCGTGCTCTTCATCACCGGTGACGCTGGGCAATGTGAGCTACCCGGCTACATCCGCCATAACGTTGCATCCTCCAGCCGCGGCGACGCCCAACGGCGCGTGCCCGGGGTCGCTCCGGACGGTGCAATCGGGTCCCGATGTGTACGGCGCCTGGTGGGAAGTGCGCGACGACAGCAGCTCGGTCCTCATGGTGGGCCGGTCGACGGACGAGGGAAAGACATGGGGCATCGCGCAGCCCGCTGATACTGCGGATGTTTCCCGCCGAGGGTGCGCCAGACCCGCGCCGGCAATCGCGGCCGACAGCAGTACCAACTACGTCGACATCGCGTATTTCCTCGTGGCGAAGGAAGGGCCGGGAGTCTTTTTCACCCATAGCATGGACGCCCGGACGCTCGGAAGCGGCGACGGAATATTTCACGCGCCGGTGCCGGTGGTGTATGGCGGCGATCAACCGGCTCACGTGTCGGTAGCCGCGCGGGGAGACGATCTCGTCGTCGCGTACGAAGACCCCAATGGCGATCTCTCGCAGGTGGGGCTCGCTCTCTCCCGCACCATGGGACACATCTTCGAGCAGCGGTTGATAGTGTCGTTGCCTGGCCTTCCCGCGCACTCTCCGACGGTCGCGCTCCATGGCGATTCGGTGCTGGTTCAGTGGTTGGAGCGCCCCGATTCCGTGCCGACTGGCGGTCGTATAGCGGTGCGTTCCGCACGCTGGTGAGGAAAAAGCGCTACTTTCATGGGAGAAATTCGCAGTTTCCCTATTGCGCGTTGCTCTCTAGGATATAGCTTGCTCCCCGTCCGGAATTTCCGCACTCACAGGAGATTGTATGCCAGCGAAGAAGAAGAGCACGGCCAAGAAGTCAGCGAAGAAGGCGCCGGCCAAGAAGGCCGCTGCTAAAAAGGCACCAGCCAAGAAGGCAGCTGCCAAGAAGGCGCCCGCCAAGAAGAAAGCGGCAGCTCGCAAGCCGAATGCAGCTTTCATGAAGGCGATGACGCCTTCGCCAGAACTCGCAGCCGTCGTCGGCAGCAAGCCGATGCCGCGCACTGAGATCACCAAGAAGCTGTGGGTGTACATCAAGAAGAACAATCTGCAGGACCCCAAGGAGCGTCGCATGATCAATGCTGACGACAACCTGAAGGCCGTGTTCAACGGAAAGAAGCAGGTGTCGATGTTCGACATGACGAAGCTCGTCAACAAGCACCTCAAGGATTGATCAGGCGGTAATTAAGTGTCGAATGAAGTACAGAAGGGGCGCGCCGGTAAAGCGCGCCCCTTCGCGCAGCAGTCACCACGCCATGTGATATGGGAGAACGTGAAGGGATTCGCGATTGTCATCGCGGTCTTTCTCGCGTTCCGCGCATTCATCGCAGAGGCTTACAGAATTCCTTCGGGCAGCATGATTCCAACGCTGCTCGTGGGGGATTGGTTGTTCGTCAACAAGATGACGTACGGCGCGCACATTCCCTTCACCGATAGCCGCCTGCCGGGTTATCGGACTCCCACAAAGGGAGACGTTGTGGTGTTTGTGTCGCCGTATCAGGCGGACAACGGCGACGATCCCACGCCGACACTCGTCAAGCGTCTCGTCGGAACCGGCGGCGATACACTCTACATGCGCCACGCGGTGCTGTACGTGAACGGCGTCGAGTCGCACCGGCCGGCGTCCGCAGTGGATCCGTCGCGCCAGGTGCCAGCACAGCCGGACTATCCCGACCCGGAGCACTTCGGCTGGCAGAAGCGATACGCGCTCATGTCGTCGCGCTTTGGCGCAGCGCCAGCGGAACCGACCCACGACAACTGGGGTCCAATCGTCGTGCCGGCCGACCATTACTTCATGATGGGCGACAACCGGTATGATTCGAAGGACAGCCGGTACTGGGGTTTCGTCCCACGGGAGAATGTGCGCGGACGTCCGATGTTCGTGTACTACTCCTACAACGCGGATGACTCGGACCGGCCGTTGCCGTTCATAACCGACATTCGCTGGTCACGACTGGGACATTGGATCAAGTAGGGACAGGAACTTCCTATCATCCCGCTCCCCGGAGCGTATGGCATCGGATCGCCGCCTCGTTGATCGAGATGGCGATCATAGCTGGAGTCGTCGTGCGAGTGCTTCACGTGATCGCGAACGCGCATGGCGCAGAGCTGGACTGGCACTCGTTCGTCGGCACGTTCATAGCGATCCCGGTAATACTGCTTGCGCTCGCGACGATTCATCTCGCGAGCTACCCGCTGCATCAGTGGGTCTGGCGCGCGCCGGCCTTCGCGCTGCTGGAATCGGCGGTGGAATCGCTACTCAGCCTCGTGCTGATCTTCGCCGGCCGCGAGCGATGGGGCACCGGCCGCGCGGTATTCGGCGACTGGCCCGCAATGGCGGCGACCACCTTCCTCAGTCGCTTCGCGATGGTCTGTCTGTTCGCCCTCGTGCTCGGCGGCGTCGCGCAATTCGTACGTCGTCGTGAGATCCGCGCCGAGCGAAAGAGGGGCGCTCATACTCGTTCTGCCGACCCGCCGGGCGGGGATGTGGAACCGTGAGTAGGTGACTAACTTATCTTTAGTAATCACCACTGAGGGCCAATCATGTACGACGAACGACTAGTTACTCCGATGCGCGCCGAGCTGACGCGTCTTGGCGTTGAAGAGATGCGGACCGCCGCCGAGGTGGACGCGAAGTTGAAGGATTCGAAGGGCACGACCCTCGTGGTCGTCAATTCAGTCTGCGGCTGTGCCGCCCGCAATGCCCGTCCGGCGGTCGCGAAGGCGATCACCAACGCGAAGAAGCCCGACACCCTGACGACGGTATTCGCCGGCCAGGACGTCGATGCAGTGCAGCGTGCACGCAGCTACTTCCTGGGCTACCCACCCTCGTCACCACAGATCGGGCTGCTCAAGGACGGCAAGATCGTCTACATGCTCGAGCGTCACCAGATCGAAGGCCGCTCGGCAGATGACATCGCGACCGACCTGACGCACGCGTTCGATCAGTACTGTGCGTAGCGGATCGTAGGGGTAGCGACGCCCTTCTGATAATCGTCATTCCCGCGAACGCGGCCTGGGCGAGTCGTCGTTCCCGCGAAAGCGGACGGGGCAAGTCGTCATTCCCGCGAAAGCGGGAATCCATGTTATCGGTTTCTGGATGCTATGATAGCAGGAAGCTGACCGGCAGCAGATGGATTCCCGCTTTCGCGGGAATGACGGATGGGCTGGGGACGGAGTGGGGACGGACTCCGTCCCTACTCCGTCCCCTTATTCGTTCACGACGTGAAGATCCATCTCCTGACTTCCGCGAGCGTCGGCCGTTTTCCATACATGAGCAGTCCAACGCGATAGATCCGCCCCGCCAGCCAGATCGCGCCGAGACAGCTCAGGACAAGAATCGCCAGACTCGCGACTACCTGAATGGTCGGGACGTTCGTGATCGCCATTCGTATCGGCAGAATGATCGGCGACGAGAACGGCAGCATCGACATCGTGACTGCGAGCGTGCTGGTTGGATTCTGAACCGTGGGCGAGATCAGCACTGCGGTCAGGACGAGCAGCAACACCACGGGGAACGCTGCCTGTCGCGCATCCTGTTCGCTGCCGACCGTCGCACCGACGGCGGCGTACAGCGCGCCGTAGAAGAGCAGGCCGAGCAGGAAGAGGACGAGCACGAGGACCACCCAGCTCCATGGTGTAGCGACGAGCGCCGCCAGCATGTCGTTCGAGCCGAATCCTCCGGCTGCGCCTGCAGCCTGTGCCTTGGCGATCGCCGGTGCACCGAACAGCATCGTGCGTGCGGAGATGAGCAGGACCGTGCCACCGACCCAGACGATCTGCTGCGTGAGACCGACCGCCGTCACGCCGATCACCTTGCCTGCCAGCAGGGTCTCCGGCTTCACGCTCGAGATGACGATCTCGGACACGCGTGACATTTTTTCTTCGATCACGCCGCTCAGCATGTTCTGCCCGTAGATGATGATCGACATGTACAGGAAGAACGCGACGATCGTGGCGATGATCGCCTTCGCCGGAGTGGTGACGTCCCGTCCCGTATCGTTGATCGAGACCGCCTGAATCGTTGGAATTGGCGCTGACACGACGCTGTCGATCGCGGGTGCCGACAGCCCCCCTCGCTCGAGACGCAGGGCGATCAATCCGGAACGAACGGAATTTGCGATGGTGAGGCGATCGCTCTTGGAGTCCGCCTGTCGTCCGGCATACCCCACAGTGTCGCCCCGCAATGTCGCTGAATCGAGGACGACGAATCCGTTGGCGAGCCGACGCGCGACTTCGGACGTCGCGTCTTCGCGCGCGTGCGCAAGCGAATCCGGGGATACTATCCGGACGTCTGCCGTAGTCGCGTCTTCGGACGTGCTGCGCAGCACCGCGAGCGAGCGCGCGACGTACTTGCCGAGCCCCTGTTGCGTCGCGTCGATGATCAGAACGCGTGGCGCAACTGATTTCGCGTCCTTGTTGATGAGCAGCAACGGCAGGAATGCGATAGCCGCGAACAGCAAGGGCGCGAATATCGTTGATATCATGAACCATCGTGTACGTACGCGTTCGATGTATTCGCGCCGCACGATCGCCCAGAGTTTCGATGCCGTATCAGCCATGTCCGCGCATTCCCGGCTCGACGCCTGTTGCACCAACGCGCTGCAGGAAGATGTCGTACAGTGACGGCTGAACCATCACTGTCTTCTCGACCGGCGGGCCGCCGTATTGGGTCTTCACATCGGCGAGCGTTCCGTCGAGCACCTTCTCACCGTGCGCGATGATGCATACGGAGTCGCACATCGATTCCGCGTTCTCGATGATGTGGGTGCTGAAGACCACCGTCTTGCCGCGACTCCTGAGATCCATCACTGAATCCTTGAGTGCCTGTGCATTCACGGGATCGAGTCCGCTGAACGGCTCGTCCAGGATCATGAGATCGGGATCATGCACCAGCGCGCCGATGAACTGCGCCTTCTGCTGCATGCCGCGCGACAGCTCCTCGATTTTCGCGGATCCCCAGTCGCGCTCGTCCGTGCGGAGCGACAGCTTGTCCAGCCACCAGTCGATGCGTCGGTCCGCGTCGTGTGCGTGAACTCCCTTGAGCGCAGCGAGGAACTTGAGCACGTCGCGCACCTTCATCTTGCGATAAAGGCCGCGCTCTTCGGGGAGGTACCCGATACGATCGGAAATTCCGGCCGACGTGGCCGGCGCTCCCAGGACATTGATGGTCCCCGAATCCGGCTCGATGATGTTGAGGACCATTCTGATGGTCGTCGTCTTGCCCGCGCCGTTGGGGCCGAGCAGCCCGTAGACCGCGCCGGTCGGGACCGACAGGGAGAGATCGCGCACCGCGACGTGTCCCGAGTACTGCTTGTTCACGTGGCTTGCTTCGATTGCGTTCTGGGTCATTGTCGCCAAATATAGGCTCGAACGTCATGCACCGCAGTCGGCCCGGGGGCGGGGGGGGGAGGTGCCGGAGTGACTGCGGGATGCAGAGCGGGTGACTGGTCCTTTGCGACTTGCGGGAGGCGTCCGACGCAAACTTCGACCGCCGTAACGATCGAGGGGCCAGGCTCTCAAGCCCGGCCCCTCGATGGTCGAATCGAACTCCGACCCTCCAGTTAGTTCGCGACCGGAGGCGTGCAGCGATGCGTCCGCGTCCTGCGGCCACCTCGCCTGTCACTTGATGGCGTTCGTAGCTACCGTCCGCTCGCCAACGGTGAGCACCCCGTGCATGCCGAGAAGGTCGTGAGGATCGCAGACGAAATTGTACTTGCCGGCCGCGAAACGATCATCGATGACGACGTCGTATGTCTGACCCTTGTTCGTGAGATACGGGCCGACCGTGATGCTGCCGAGCTTCGTGCCGCCCGGGTGACTCGTGAAGTGAACGTCGTGCGGCACCGCTTCCTCGTCGATGAAGCGCACGGTGTCGCCGCGCACCGCGTTGACGCTCGACGGTTCGAAGGTGTAGGGCGTGCTGCCCGGCTTCACCACAAGCTTGACGATAATTACGTGAGCGTTGTCTGACGTAGCGCTCTGAGCAACGGCTGCAGGCGCCGTGGCAAACAGTGCTGCCACGGATGCTACGATCAGAAATGGTGTGTGAGACATGGTCCCTTCCCTCGGATGACGTGTGAGCATTGCAGCACTGGCTGTCCGTGCATCTGAACGTTACGTCTCGCTACACCGCGCGCCCATCGGAGTTTACCTGAACTTTTGTCGGGTAAATCCCTCGCGTGATGCACGTTAAGAATGCGTAAAATTGCGGTGTGTCAGTGTTTCCTTTACGTCCTCGTAGGTGAATGGGGAAGCGACGATTCCGGATGCAACATCGGGCAATTTTTTCATTGCGGATGCGCACTGACAGCCGTACTGTTAGCAATCTCTCAAGGGAGCCTTACCCATGACCGGCGTGCGCTTGCTTGAAACGTTTTCGTATAGTCACCGACGTTCATCGCATTGCTGCGTGTACTTCATGCGCGCTGCAGTGTCCCTCACCGCGGTCGGCGCGCCGTTCGCATCCGCGTCGGCACGAACACTGTCGACACGCTCACATGGCGTCGACGTTGTACCCGGAATGAGTGTGACGCGGATCGTTGCACCGCGCGGCTTCTTCGCGGCGCTCGACAAGGCGCAGGGCGCAACTTTCGCTCACACATCGACGATCGTGCCGAGCTTCTCGCGTCAGACAAAGCTCGCCTGCAGCGCATGTCATTATGCGTTCCCGCAGCTCACACCGTTCGGAAGACAGTTCAAGCTCAATGGGTACACACTGACGGGTCTCTCCACCATCGGGGAGCCCATGGACACGTCGGGCGGGTTGAAGCTTGCATCGATGCCGCCAGTGGCTGCAATGGTCGTCGCTTCCGTCACCCGCACGAATACAGCGAAGCCCGGCACGCAGAACAATACCGCGGCATTCCCCGACCAGGCGAGCATATTCGTCGCCGGTCAACTGACTGCCAACCTCGGCGCATTCACGCAGTTCACCTACGCGTCTCCGGACGGCTCGTTCGGTATCGACAACGTGGATATCCGCTACGCGCGTCATGAGACGATGGGGAGTCGGGATGTGCTTCTCGGTCTGACCCTGCACAACAATCCCACGGTCCAGGATGTCTGGAACACGACTCCGGCGTGGAGCTATCCATTCATGTCCTCCTCGGTGGCGCCATCGCCGATGGCCAGTACTGTCATCGATGGAGCCCTCTCGCAGCAGGTGGTCGGATTGGGCGTGTATTCGCTGTTCGACAACATGCTGTACGCCGAGGCGACCGCCTATCGCTCCGCGCCGCAGGGCGGCGCAATGCCCCTCGACTCGACCGCCTCGAATACGACAAGCGGAGTGGTGCCCTACTGGCGACTCGCACTGCAGCACCAGTATGGTCCGACCTACATGATGCTTGGTACGTATGGCTTTGCTGCGAATCTCTATCCGCAGGGCGTCACCGGGCCGACCAATCGGTATACGGACATCGGGGTGGATGCGCAGGTGGAGCACGGCATCGGCACGACGATGCTCATCGGCCGGGCGTCGTACATCCATGAGCGGCAACGGCTCGATGCGTTCCTCGCCAATGGTGCGCAGGGAGCAGAGGAATTGAAGCCGACACTCGCGACACTGCGCGCGAACGTGAGCGTGTTCGCCAATCAGCGTTACGGAGCTACCCTCGGGTTCTTCCAGACCACAGGCACGAGAGACACTCTTCTTTTCGCCCCCGCTGCATTCAGCGGCAGCCGCACAGGAAGTCCCAATACGACAGGCGAGACTGCGGAGCTGATCTATAATGCCTGGGAGAATACGCGGGTGGGTGTGCAGTACGTGTACTACAGCAAGTTCAACGGTGCGTCTACCGCTTACGATATCGCTGGCGGTCGGAGGGCGTCGGACAACAACACCCTCTACCTGTACACGTGGCTGGCGTTCTGATCCTGGCCTTCCAGTACCGTCGTTGTACGGTGTATCTCGAGCTCGGGCGGTGCCGGTAACGGCACCGCCTTTGCTAAAGGTGCCGCAGCCAGCTATCTATATCGCGAACGCGGCGAAAGTATGCCCCTAAAACGCGAAGGCTGAGAATGAGCTGGCAATACCTGCACACACTGGTCAATCACTTTCCCATCGTACTGACTGTGATTGGCGCGCTGGCGGTTCTCGTTGCGGCGATGGTGCCGCGAAGGGCTACGTGGGTTTATGCGCTATCGACGCTCACTCTCGCCGGCATGACGATCTACCCGGCGTGGTGGAGCGGCGGCAGGGCGCGTCACGCCGTGCAGAACGCATGGTACATCGAGCGCGGCGCGATCCAGGCACATTCGGCGGCGGCCGACATAACCCTGTGGGTCGTTGGCGTACTCGGCCTGTTCGCACTGCTCGCGTTGATAACGATGATCCGGACGCGCGAAGCCGTATCACGGGGGCGCGCGCTTCGCGTAATCGTGGGACTCGGTGCTCTCATCTCCGTCTGCGCCGTTTCATACACGGGCTATCTCGGTGGCAAGATCGTCGTCGAGTCTCCGATCCTCGCCAGTCCGACACCGCCGGTGATCACGGCGCCCGTACCGTCCACGACATCGACGCCAGCAATCACGCCCGCATCACCGACGCCCCGGCCTGCGGCCCCGGATTCGGCGCACCCCACTGTGAATCCGAAGCCGCAAGCGACATCCGCGCCGCAACCGCACGCGCCGTAACACGCCAGTGCGCACCCGGACGTCCAGACTAACGATCGCGCACGTCAGCGCGTGGGCACTGGGTGCGATGTTGCTGCTGTTTCTTGCCGTCCCCATAATACTTCTCGTCGTACTGGGTGGTGCAGGGATTGGAGGCGCGCTGCGCGATCACGACATGATTGCGGCTCTGGAAACAACCTTCGTAACGGCGACCATAGCGACATTTCTCGCGGCCTTGTGCGGGTCTCCGATCGCGTACGCGTTGTCGCGGGCGAAATTCCGCGGACGCGCACTGATCGCTGCGATAGTCGATCTCCCGCTGTTGATCCCGCATCCGGTGGCGGGAATCGCGATCCTGCTGCTGGTCAGTCGGGATACGGCGTTCGGTAGCACGCTGCTGGATATGGGGTTGCGCGTGGTGGGCACTCCAGCGGGAATCGTCGCGGCGATGCTATTCGTCTCCGCGCCGCTGTACGTGAGCGCAGCGCGCGAAGCGTTCGCACGAGTGGACAGGCGCTACGAGTTCGTCGCACGGACGCTTGGCGATACGTCGTGGTCTGCGTTCCGCAGGGTAACGTTCCCGATGGCGCGTCGCGGCCTGGCGTCGGCGGCGATCGTAACGTGGGCGCGCGCCGTGAGTGAATTCGGAGCAGTCGTGGTGCTGGCGTACAACCCCAAGGTTGTAAGCGTGCTGAGCTACGATCGCTTCACGACCGGCGGATTGCGCGACGCACTGCCGATCGCGGCGACGCTTGTCGTGGTTTCGATAGTGCCACTCCTGGCGCTGCGCGCGTTGCGATACGACCGAAGCAACGAGGCGGTGTGATGATCGAGTGCCGCGCACTCTGTACGCGCGTCGGCAGTTTCCAGCTACGCGACGTGTCGCTCACTGTTCCAGCGGGTGGCCATGCAATCATCACGGGGCCGACGGCGTCCGGAAAGACGACGCTGCTCGAGGTGATCGCTGGCGCAGCCATGCCGACATCCGGGCACGTGATAGCGGGCGACGTCGACGTTACATTCGCGCCACCGGAATCGCGCGGAATCGGTCTCGTCCCACAACACGGATATCTCTTCCCGCATCTCGATGCACGCCGGAACATCGAATACGGCGCGGTCGGGCAGGGACTCGTGGATGATCTCGCGCGGCGCTTCGGCGTGGACCATCTGATGCAGCGGTTCGTGTCGTCGCTGAGCGGCGGCGAGCGCCAGATCGTTGCATTGTGTCGCGCGCTTGCCGCGCGTCCGTCCGTCCTGTTGCTGGACGAGCCCTTCTCAGCCCTCGATGCGACGCGGCGCACAGCGGCGCTGACCGAGTTTGCCTCTCTCCAGCGCGAATGGGCGTTCACCGTCCTTCACGTGACTCACGTGGAATCAGACGCGATCCTCGCAACGCAACGGTTCGAAATGAACGATGGTGAGCTGCGTTCGGCCTCTACCGCAATCTGATCTCGCGCGATATGCGGGTCTGGTGCGCATCATCCCCACCAACCGCAACCGACACCCGATAAGTTCCCTCCGGCAGCCGCGCGAGATCCAGCACAACGGAATGCGACGCAATACCGCTCTTCCCGTTCGTGTCCTGCCAACGAACAGCGAGCGGAGAATCGCGGCCGGTGATATGCAACGCCTGCCCAAGCCATCGCATCGCTCCGCCATCGATGCGAGTCACGGTGACGAGTACCGACGACGAATCGGGCGTTGCCGCCGATAACGAATCAGGTGTTGCAACCGCGACTGAATCCGAGTCGGCACCCATTGCGGGCACGCTCCTGTCGCTGGCTGAATCTGGTGCTTCCGCGCCGTAAACCTCCCAGTACAATCCAAGTCGCCGCGTTCCGCGCAGGTCGGTCGATGTGAGAGCGTGCGCCAGCGCATCGTCCAGCGTTTCGACCGTCGCGCTGGAATCGGCGGTGAACAGCAGCAGGGTAGAGAGATCCGGCGCGCCTGTGGCATGATGCGGCGGCGCCAGCCATACTCGCGCTCGGGCATCGCTCAGCCGTACCGGATCAAACGCTTCCATCGCAACCATCTCCCCTTTCCACCTGCTGTGTGCGCGACGCACATGACCGTGATGCGCGCCCGCTCCGCTCGTATCACCCGGCGTGCCCGATACACCGAGCACGGCGCTGCCCAGTGTCGTGTCGGAATAGACGGCGACCACGAGTGCTGAATCGCCGCGTTTCATCATCGCGAATTGTGCGTCGAGCGGTGCCAGCGTGTCGATGTAGGGCGGCGCATAGAGTTCTCTCGCGACCGGTGCGTAGGCGTCCCAGTGTGCGCTGTCTCCCTCCATTTCCGCGGCAAAGTGAAAACTCGGAAGCCGGTCGTGGCCAATGGGAGTCTGGAATGTCGTGTATGGTCCCGGCCACGCAACACTGTACCAGAGCGGCTCGCCGTATCTGATGAGCATCTCCCGCAAGTCGTCACCCCACGGCAGTCCGTATGCGTTCTCCGCGGTTTCGGAGAGATCTGCGAGCAGCAGGCGCGAGAAATGCTCGGTTCGCCGGTCGTTACCGAGAACCGCGAACGAAGGCTTCGCCAGATCCCAGAAGCGCTGTTCCACGGAATCACGCTGTCCGCACGGCAAAGCATCGTAACTCGCGCGCTCGTCGTCGTCGAGCAGCAGCGAAATGTCGTTCCACCTGCAGCGTTCGTCCGCCGGCATCTTCGCAAGTGCGCTGTCGAATGCCGCAGCCGCATCGCCATATCGCTCCGACGCGTGAAGTGCGTAGCCGAGCAGCGCTTTGCAATACCAGCGCGGCGGCGCGCAAGACCGCGCGACCGACACCGCAGCCGAATCCTCGCCGGCTTCGATCATGTACCGCACGCGCTCTCCCGCGATCCAGTCGTCGCCAGGCGAGACGGCGTTGAGTCTGGCGAGCGTCGCGATGAGTGACTGCCGGGCTCTCACAATCGAGCCTGTCTCGGGACGCGGTTTCTCCGAACCGTCCTCGCGCCAGTGGCACATGCGGCCGATCAGGGTCTCGCATGGATGGCTGTCCGGCTGTCCTGTACGCGGGAGCGACTCGCGGCGGCCACGCTCGAAACGGCTCTGCGCTGAATGCGCTTCGCTCAGTACACGAAGAGAGTCTCCACGCTGCAGTTGCGACTGCGCGGTTGCCGGGACAATGAGACAGCAGACACTGAGAACCCATCGAGTGCCAGGCATCGTCGCATCCTAAAGCCGGTTGAGCTTCTCCAGTCCTGTAGAAGGCGCCCAGGGAAGCAGCTCGTACTGCGCCATCCCCTTCTTGACGTAAGGATCGTTGTCGCGAATCGCATCCAGTGCTTCGTTCACTGAATCGTCCGGCACGCGCAACAGCAACGCTCCGCCGCTGCGTGGATCCAGTGGTCCTGATGCAAGCAATGTTCCGCTGTCGTACAACGTGCGCAGATACGCGCGGTGCTCGTCGGTCACGGTCAGTACCGCTTCCAGTGGCCGGCGATACCGGATGATCGCGATTGCGTACATCAGCCCTCTTCCCCGTCGGTCTCGCCGCGTTGCGACGCAGCAGTGGCCAGACCCCGCTCCAGTGCGTTCCACGCCAGCAGCGCACACTTGACCCGTGCGGGAAAGCGCGCGACGCCGGCGAGCGCCCTGGCCCTGCCGAGCGTCGAATCCGCTGCGGCGTCGGCATCGCCCATTACCATCGCGCGAAACCGCTCGCCGATCTGGCCGATCTCGCTGGCATGCTTGCCCTTGACCATCTCCGTCATCATGCTCGTGGATGCCTGCGAGATGGAGCATCCGCGGCCCGTGAACCGGACATCCGCAACCTCGTCGCCGTTCATCTCCAGCTCGAGCGTGATCTCGTCGCCGCAGAGCGGGTTCCGCATTGGAACCGAGATGCTCGCGTGCTCCAGCGTACCCTTGTTCCGGGGGCGTCGATAGTGATCCAGGATGATGTCCTGATAAAGCGCCGTCAGTGATGCGTCTGCCATTCCACCTCAAATATACTCGGCGCTCTTCCAGCCATGCGATGACGCCGGCAGGCGCTCGCACGTAAGGAAAGGCATCACAAAATTCTTTCAGGCGCGTGGCGGCAGCACCGTTCGAGCCACACATTTCCTGCGACTGTTCACCCGACAACACCATGCGAATTGCCCAGTTGAAACCTCGCACCAGTACCAGTCACCCCACCCGCATCAGCGCCAGCTCGCGAAACGAGCGATTTACAATGTTGGCGGCGATTCCGATTCTCTTTGCGGTGATGCTCTCCTCACCGGCGACTTCCCGAGCGTCCACAGCGGGCCGAGCGCGCATTGCGCGCTCCACCCGACAACGCTCCGACACCGGCGAAACGGCGAGCCTTACGGGCACTGTGTACGATAGCGTAACCAACACTCCGCTGGCGGAAGCTCAGGTGCAGCTCGTGGATGTCGATCACCGCACGCGAGCGTACACCGTTCGCTCCGACTCGTTCGGGCGGTTCCGCATTCCAGCGATGGTGCCGGGCCGCTACACAGCCGGCTTCTTCCACCCATCCGTCGACGCGCTCGGCATCGAGCCGCCGCTCAGATCCGCGACGATTCACGCCGGCGACAACGTGCTCGAACTGGTGATTCCGGGCCCCGCGCGGATCATGGCTGCGGTATGCGGTGAACAGCCTGCGAGCGACTCGTCTGGCGCGATCGCCGGTGTCGTGCGAGACGCTGCGTCCGGGCTCCCGATCGGCAACGCCAAGGTCGTCGTCACGTGGCGCGAAATAGTGATCGACAAACGCGGTCTCGTTTCAGAGACGCGACGAGTGCCAGTGCAAACGGGAGAGGATGGCGGCTATCGCATATGCAAGCTGCCGGGCGCCGACACCGTGCTGGCGAGCGCGGAACTGGGCGCAAGACGATCCGGACTCGTCGAGGTCGGAATCCCGATCCGTGGCATAACGCGACGCGATTTCTCGCTCGGCGATTCCAGCTCCGCGGTCGCGGTGCGCACCGACTCCAACTCGAGTGTGAGCGCCGATGTACAACGCGCGACCACGCTACTGCACGGCTCGGCGGCTCTATCTGGTCTCGTACACGGCGCCGACGGAAAGCCGATGCAGGGCGCCACGATCATGGTGTGGGGAACCGGCCTCGAAACCAGGAGCAGGGCCGACGGTCGCTTCACACTCACCGGTCTTCCCGCAGGCACCTTCAGCGTCGAGGCTCGCATGCTCGGCTACGAACCCCAGCGCGCCGCCGTCGATCTGTCGCCGCAAACACCGGCAACCGTCGATCTCGAGTTCAAGGATCGCGTGCAACAACTGTCACGCGTGGTCATCATGGGCAAGCCATCACGCACGCCCAGTGACATAATGGGCTTCCTGGAGCGATCGCGCACCGGAATGGGGCACTACATCACTGCATCCGACAACGCCCTCAAGAATGCAATCACCGCCACCGACGCGCTCCGAACGACACCCGGAATTCAGGTGGTGCCAGGCAGCAGCTTCGGTCACGTAATCCTTATGCGCGGAGGATGTGTCCCAGTTGTGTACGTGGATGGCATGCAGATGCAGGACGGTTACGAGACTCTGGATGACATTGTCCCACCGCAACAGGTTGCGGGAATGGAGATCTACGCCGGACTCGGCGAGGCACCCATGAAGTACCAGTCCAACGGATGCGGAGTACTTTTGGTCTGGACCAAACGTTGATCGACGGAGGGGGAAGGAATCGTGAATTTCGACTCGATGCACCAGTTGATGCACCGGTTGATGGGCCGGCATCCCGGCGCCTGCGCGGTGCTTGCATTCGCGATTCCTTCAGTGTCGAGTGCGCAGATGAGTCTGCGGGAAACGCCGCGCATGGAAGCAGGGGCTGCGTTCGAGTACGCGCAACCCATCGGTGATTTTCGCCAGAATGTACGCCAGGGATTCGGAGGCGCCGGACATTTCGTCCTTGGACTCGACCCTCAGGCGATCGTCGGGATTCGTGTCGATGCGGGGTTCATCAACTACGGCAACGAGACGCACTACGTGCCGTTCAGCTCCAGCGTGCGCCGGATCATCGTGCGCGAAGAAACCTCCAACAACATCTTCGTTGCGAGCGTCGGCCCGCAGTTGACGCTCCCGCTCGGCCGCGTGCGGCCATACGTGAACGCCGGTATCGGCCTGGCCTATTTCTTCACACAGACCTCGCTAACGACTGACGACAATTCCCAGCAGATCGCGCAGACCACCAACTACAGCGACAACTCGCTCGCCTACACGGGCGGCGCCGGCTTCAACGTTCCACTGACATCCGGCAGCTCACCGATGTCACTCAACGTCGGCGCGCGCTACAACTCGATCTCGAGCGCCCGATATCTGACGAAGGGCGACATAATGGATGATCCGAACAGTCAGTACGGGATCATTATCACCCCGCACCAGTCAGCCGCGGATTTCATCACGTATCAGCTCGGGATTTCGTTCCGGTTCTAGAGCGGAGCGCCGGGAAAGGCCCGGTTTTGCAAATTCCGCCATCGTCGCTGCAGGGCTATGCCGTACCGCTCTCCGCGAACATCGTCGTTGCCTGCTTTACCCCCGCCACCAGCGCGTCCACGTCGCTCTCGTCGTTGTAGATGTAGAACGACGCGCGCGCGGTCGAGCTCACGCCGAGCCGGCGCATCAGCGGTTGTGCGCAGTGATGACCGGAGCGTATGCAGACGCCAGTGCTGTCCAGAATCGTCGCAAGGTCATGCGCGTGCACGTCGGCAACGTTGAACGAGATCACGCCACTGCGTTGCGCCGGCGGCGGACCGTAGATCGTGACGTCGCCCAGCTCTTCCAGACGCTGCTGCGCCAGCGCGACCAGCTTCTGCTCGTGGGCCTGGACATTTTCCATCCCGATCGCGTCCAGATATTCCACCGCCGCGGCCAGGCCGACCGCACCGGCGGAATTGGGGGTTCCCGCCTCGAACTTGTGCGGCAACGGCGCCCACGTGGTCGTCTCGTCGTGCACGAACTCGATCATGTCTCCGCCGAACTGATACGGCGGGATTCGCTCCAACAGCTCGCGTTTGGCGATGAGGCCGCCAAGTCCCATGGGCCCGCCCATCTTGTGGCCGCTGAAGGCATAGGCATCCACCCCGAGATCGTCGAACCCGACGCGGATGTGCGGCGCCCCCTGGGCACCGTCGCACACGATCATCGCATCGCACCGGTCGCGCACCATCGCGGCTATCCGGCTCACCGGGTTCACCGTCCCCAGCGCGTTGGAGACGTGGCCAAAGGCGACCACCCGGGTTCGAGGCCCAAGCATCGAGGCCAGCATGTCGAGATCGATCTGGCCGTCCGGCGTCAGCTCGCAGATACGGAACCGGGCCCCCGTCGCCAGCGCCGCCTGCTGCCAGGTGACGAAGTTCGAGTGGTGTTCCATCGCCGTGACGACGAACTCGGCGCCTGAACGATCGTTCTGTAGGCTAGTCGAACGGGTGTACGAAGTTGCGAGAAGATTCAGAGCTTCGGTCGTCCCGCGGGTGAAGATCAGTGTGTCGGGATCCTTGGCGCCGAGAAATGTCGCGATGCGTTTCCGGGCAAGATGATACCGCTCCGTAGCATCCACCGAGAGTGAGTAGGCACCCCGGTGGGGGTTGGCGTAGCTGCGCTCGTAGTAGTCACGGATCGCGTCCAGCACGACCTTCGGTTTCTGGGCCGAAGCAGCGGAATCGAGATAGTGCAGTGCCGGATTGGCGGCCAGCAGGGGGAAGTCTGAGCGGTATGGCATCGTTTATCTACAAAAAGCCGACAAAATCACTTACCTTTACATCAATCTACGCGAAAGTGTAGTAACGCCAAGGAGTTAGACGCAGTAATGAGCACCGCAATCGAGTCACTCGTCAACCGTGAGTACCAGTACGGCTTCGTAAGCGACATCGAGTCGGACACCGTCGCGCCGGGCCTGAGCGAGGACGTGGTCCGCCTGATCTCCGCGAAGAAGCGCGAGCCCGAGTGGCTGCTCGACTGGCGGCTCAAGGCATATCGTCGCTGGCTGACGATGAAGGAGCCGCACTGGCCCAACGTCAAGTATCCGCCGATCGACTACCAGGCGGCTCGCTATTACTCGGCGCCCACCAGCGTCAAGCCGCTGCAATCGCTCGACGAGGTCGACCCCGAGCTGGTGCGCACGTACGAGAAGCTGGGGATCTCGCTCAACGAGCAGAAGTTCCTCTCCGGCGTCGCGGTGGACGCGATCTTCGATTCCGTCTCCGTTGGAACCACGATGAAGGAAGAGCTCGCCGCGCACGGCGTGATCTTCTGCTCCTTCGGTGAAGCCGTGCAGGAGCATCCCGAGCTCGTTCGCAAGTATCTTGGCTCGGTCGTTCCGTACAGCGACAACTTCTTCGCGGCGCTCAACAGCGCCGTGTTCAGCGACGGATCCTTCTGCTACGTCCCCAAGGGCGTGAAGTGCCCGATGGAGCTGTCCACCTATTTCCGCATCAATGCGGCGGATACGGGCCAGTTCGAGCGCACGCTCATCATCGCCGACGAAGCTGCATCGGTGAGCTATCTGGAAGGATGCACCGCTCCCAAGCGGTCGACCAACCAGCTGCACGCCGCGGTGGTCGAGCTGGTCGCTCTGGACAATGCGACGGTCAAGTACAGCACGGTGCAGAACTGGTACGCCGGCGACGAGGAAGGCAAGGGCGGCATCTACAACTTCGTCACCAAGCGCGGCAAGGCCGCCGGTGTCAATTCGAAGATCTCGTGGACGCAGGTCGAGACGGGATCCGCGATCACGTGGAAATATCCCAGCGTATTGCTGGTTGGCGACAATTCGGTCGGCGAGTTCTATTCCGTCGCCGTGGTGAACAATCATCAGCAGGCCGACACCGGCACCAAGATGATCCACATCGGCAAGAACACCAAGTCGACGATCGTCTCCAAGGGAATCTCCGCCGGTCACGGCAACAACAGCTATCGCGGACGCGTGCAGGTGATGCCGCGCGCGGACAACGCGCGCAACTACACGCAGTGCGATTCCATGCTCATCGGCAATCGCTGCGGCGCGCACACCTTCCCGTACATCGAAGTCGCCAATCGCACGGCAACGGTCGAGCACGAAGCAAGCACATCCAAGATCGGCGAGGATCAGATCTTCTACTGCAAGCAACGAGGAATAAGCGCCGAGCAGGCGGTATCGATGATCGTGAGCGGATTCTGCCGGGAAGTATTTCAGGAGCTGCCGATGGAGTTCGCGCTCGAAGCGCAGCAGCTGCTCGGAATCACGCTCGAAGGGAGCGTAGGCTGATGCCGGTCGCCAGTCCGCCATTCCCGCGAAAGCGGAAGCTTTGGGCGTCGTCATTCCCGCGAAAGCGGGAGCTTCGGGCGTCGTCATTCCCGCGAAAGCGGGAATCCATGTTATCGATCTCTGGATGCGATGACAGCACGAAGCTTGTCGGCAGCAGATGGATTCCCGCTTTCGCGGGAATGACGAGACGCTGCGCAATACATCTCCAATTCAGACACAAGTAATGCTCGATATAACCGCCCTCCGTGCCGGAATCGCCGAACGCGAGATCCTCAAGGGAATCGATCTCAACATCAAGCCCGGCGAAGTGCACGCAGTCATGGGGCCCAACGGCTCCGGAAAATCCACGCTCGCGCAGGTGCTCGCCGGCAACCCCGCATACGAAGTGCTCGGCGGCTCGGCGATCTACAACGGCGAGGAATTGCTGGAGCTGGAACCCGAAGTGCGCGCACAGAAGGGAATATTCCTCGCGTTCCAGTACCCGGTCGAGATTCCCGGCGTCACCAACGCCTACTTCCTTCGCTCGGCGTACAACGAGATTCGCAAGGCGCGCGGCGAGGACGAAGTCGATCCACTCGAGTTCCTCGACCTCATCGAGGAGCGCATGAAGCTCGTGGAAATGGACGCATCGATGCTCAACCGATCGGTGAATGCCGGCTTCTCCGGCGGCGAGAAGAAGCGCAACGAGATTCTGCAGATGGCCGTGCTGCAGCCCAGGCTCGCGATCCTCGACGAGACCGATTCCGGTCTCGACATCGACGCGCTGCGCATCGTTGCCGGTGGCGTGAACGCGTTGCGCCGCCCCGACAATGCGACGATCGTGGTGACGCACTATCAGAGGTTGCTGAACTACATCGTGCCCGATTTCGTGCACGTGCTCGCCAACGGCCGCATCGTCCGCTCCGGTGGCAAGGAGCTCGCGCTGGAGCTGGAAGAGCGCGGTTACGACTGGCTGCTCGACGCAGCATGACCCAGGTCATGACTGACGCCGTTCTGGCGCAGGACTCCGAGTCGCCAGAAATCGGACGCGCTGGTGCACCGATGCCCGTCGCGACGCGCGACGCGCGCACCGCCGAATACGTGGCGCTCTTCGACGACGTCGACCGCACCAGCGAGCCGCAATGGCTCGGCGCGCAACGTCGCGCCTCGATCGAGTGCTTCGCGACACTGGGATTTCCTACCACGAAGAACGAGGACTGGCACTTCACCAGCGTGGCCTCGCTCCTCGAACAGAGTTACGCTCCCGTCGCAACGGGGTCGTTGGCGCTGGCCGAGCGCGACATCGAGCAGTTCCGTTTCGAAGGCGAATGGCAGACGCTGGTGTTCCTCAACGGGAACTTCGTCGCTCACCTGTCGGATGTCGAGGCGAGCGCCAAGCTGTACGCCGGTCCGCTGCGCCGCGCGTTGTCCGACGAACGGTACGCACGCGTGATAGAGCAGCATCATGGCGGACTCGCCGACACGCGCACGCACGCATTCACCGCGCTCAACTCTGCGTTTTCCGGCGACGGCGCGTTCGTGCACGCACCGGCCGGCACCGTGGCGCCGCGCAACGTGCATCTCATCTTCGTGTCCGATGATTCCGCCCAGGGCGCACTGCTGTCACCGCGCAACCTGATCGTGATGGAACACCACGCGGAGGCGACCGTCGTGGAGAGTTATGTCTCGCTCGGCAACGCCAACTATCTCACCAATGCGGTGACGGAAGTGTACGTCGCCGATGGCGCGCGACTCAGGCATTACAAGATCCAGCGCGAGAGCCTCCGCGCGTATCACGTCGGATCCTGGTACGCCAATCAGGGCCGCGACTGTGCCTACGAGGCATTCTCGTTCGCGGTGGGCGCCGATCTCTCGCGCACGAACATCGCGACATTGCTCGACGGCGAGGGCTCGCACGTTTCACTGGATGGACTGTATCTCGTGAATGGCGAGCAGACCGTGGATCACCAGACGAGCGTCATCCACGCGAAGGAGAGCTGCACCAGCCACGAGCTGTACAAGGGCGTCATGGACGGCGAGTCGCACGCGGTATTCAATGGCAAGGTGTACGTCCGCCCCGAAGCACAGAAGACCGACGGCAAGCAGAGCAACAACAATCTGCTTCTCTCGGAAGGTGCGCGCGTCGATACCAAGCCACAACTCGAGATCTACGCCGACGACGTCAAGTGCACGCACGGCGCCACGATCGGACCGGTCGATTCGACGGCGTTGTTCTACCTCAAGAGTCGCGGCATCGGGCCTGAGATAGCGCTGCGGTTGCTCACCTACGCATTCGCGGCCGAAGTGCTGGAAGAGTTGACGATCCCCGCAGTGCGCGACGAGCTGGAGAAGCTCGCGTTCGAGCGGTTCGCTGTGGGTGCGTAGCGAATCGTCGTCATTCCCGCGAAAGCGGGAACCCATGTTATCGATCTCCAGGTGAGATGATAGCACGAAGCTGGTCGGCAGCAAATGGATCCCCGCTTTCGCGGGGATGACGAGCCAAGGGAGAGCTTACGTGGGAACGACGACTTCCAACTCGTTCCCGAGCTACCTCAGACTCAACGCCCAGTACGCCGCGCCGCCGACGATCACCACGACGGCCGCCAGGACGAGCGGCATCATCTTGAGGCCGCTTGACGGCTGCTGAATCTCCGGCGCGTTCGGCTGGCCCGGAAATGTCAGCGTAGGACGTCTGCCGTCCACCGTGGCCGGACGATCCACCGGGGTCGCGATCTTCATCGCGACCGGAAGCCGCTCTCGTGTGAAGATGAACTTCATCGACCCGACCAGGAACGTCGAGCCTTCATGGAGAGGCTGCGGAGCGAGCACCGGCATCGAGTTCATCACCGTGGTGGTCGACCCGACAGGATGCAGAACGAAGGCGTCGCCTTCCTGCCGGATCTCCGCGTGATGGCGCGATACAGCCACCTCGTTGACGGTGATGTCGCACGCCGTCTCCCGCCCGATCGAGAGCGGATGATCCGCGGGGATCGGGTACGCCTTGTGCTCGTAGGCGTGAATCAGATAGGGCGTGCCTGCCGCTTTCGCTTCCGACATTGTCAAGTCTGACGATCCTGGTTCTGCAAAGGGCACACCGGAGCCGGTCGGTCCGGCCCTTCCGTCGCTATCGGCAAGTATCGTCACGCAGCGACCGACCTGTCAGCATGCGATCACGCATTCCGCGATTGCGGCGCCATCCGGGCGGGATCAGGATGCGAATGGATTGTCCGAGAGATGCTCATCCACGATGTACCAGTGCCCGCCTCGCAGCACGAATACGGCGGTCCAGGCGCCCCCGATCACGTGCGGCAGTCCACTGGGTTGTCGGTGCGGTATCCTGTACGTTGCGGTCATAACGGCCACTCCTGGGGCAAGTACGTCGATGTGCATCGCGGTCCACTCCACGTGCGCATCGCGCATATTCTGCCCGACATTGGTCCAGAATGCCTGGATGCCAGCCCGGAGCGAATCCCGCGACGTCGTGATCCGCCCGCCACTGGCCGACAGGATCGGTCCGGTGGGGGCGTACAGGGCCATGAGGTTCCCGGGAACGTCCGGGCGGGTGAAGTCGTAGGCCGCCTCGACCTCGGTCCTGATCGCCCGTTGCGCCGCAATGCGCTGGATGGCGGTCACTCCTGGTGCGGACCCGGAGGAGCAGCCTGGTGCGGCCAGTCCGGCTAGTCCGGCCAGTCCCGCGAGGGCTGCGATCTTCGCCAGATTTCGGATCATGAGGATGGAACCTTGGTTTGGACCGGGGGTTGAGTACGCGGGTCGAAATATGGTCGAAGGACGTCCGCTGGAGGACACATGCGTTACGGGTCGCTGTTCGCTTCCGCCGCGGTGCTGTTGAGCGTTGCCGCGTGCAAGGGAAAGGACGCCAGAATGAGCGATGATCTGGCGAAGGACCTGGCTACTGCCAAGACAAACGATGTGCTGGCACTCGCACCCCACGCTGGTGTGCAGACAGTCGTGTCTCCCGAGGAACTGTCGCCGCAGGGACGTGCGAAACTTCGATCGTCGAGCAAATCGACGCGACTGGTCAGCAGTCGCGTGACGCATCGTGATGTGACGCCGTCACCGGCTGCTGCGCTTCCGCCACTCCCCGTGGCCACTACCACGTCCGAGCCCGCGACCACCAGTTCCGATGTAGCCTCCGCGACTCCCGCTCCGGTGGATCAGCCAGCTGTCCCTACGCCGCGCCCGCAACCCGTCGACGTTTCCTATCCATCGGGTGAGTCGTCGGGATCGACGCATAGCGGTGGTGGGCTCGCCGGAATCATCGGCGCGATCGGCGGTGCAATTTTACGTGGCGGAGTGGTCGACGGCGATCACTGCGATCCTCGCGGACGTCACGGCCGCGGTGGCACTATCTTGATCAACCAGCGCGGTCCAATCCTTCGTGGCAATTACTAAGCGAACCTAATAACTCAATGAGATCAATCCGTCCCGCGGCGATCTGTGCAATAGCGCTGCTCGCCGCCGCTGCGTGCAACAAGAGCGACAATAAATCAGCCCAGGATCCACTGGCGCAGGACTCGTCACTCTCGCGCGATCTCCAGCTCGCGAACAACGATACGGCCGCGCAGCCGCAGCTCAAGGACGTTCCCACAACACCGCCGCCAGCGCCGCCCCGTGCCGCGGTAGTCGAGAAAAAGCGCGTCGCCGTCGCGCCGCCGCCGCGCAGGCGCACTCCCGCGCCGGAGCCAAAGGCGCCGGCAGTCGCTCAGGCGCCCGCACCGGTCACCACACCGTCCGGTAACACAGTCGTCAAGGCGCCTTCGACCGCCGCCAACACCGAGGGGAGAGTGGGAGTCGTATCAGCGGGCACCAATCTCTCGCTCAGCTCCGGACAGCGCGTCTGCACCAACACCAACAGCGTCGGCGACCGCATAACGGCGACGCTCGCCGAGGCCGTGTCGGGATCCAACGGCGTCGTGATTCCAGCGGGTGCAACGGCGGTTCTGGAAATCACTTCGCTCGGCCGAAGCAATCAGGCCGGCGAGAACATGAACATCGGCCTGGTCGTGCGCTCGATCACGTACGGCGGCAAGACCTATCCTGTGAATGGCCAGATCGTCAGTGCCGCCGTCGAAAAGGTGAAGGCGGCCGATAACAACGACGCGACCAAGGTGGCCGGCGGTGCGGTCGTGGGTGCGATTCTCGGACGCATACTCGGCGGCCGGTCCAAGACCAAGGGCACGATCATCGGTGCCGCCGGCGGCGCCGCGGCGGGCGCAGTACTGGCACACCAGACCGAGAAGTACGACGCGTGCCTGCCGAGTGGCGGCCAGGTGGTCGTGAAGCTGGATTCGCCAATGTCGATTCAGAACGGCACCGGAACGACAAACGGCGTGATCTGACGGTTCGCCCGTCGCGTCGCAGGAGACATCGATGCTACGCACGCGTAAGGCGCGGATGTATCCGCGCCTGGTCCCTCTACGTGCAATCGAAATTGGATGACCGCCTGTAACCCCGTTACCACAGCGATGCACGGTAAGATCTGTGTCATCACCGGCGCAAACACGGGCATCGGCAAGGCCGCCGCCGCGGCACTCGCGGCGCTCGGCGCGCGAATCGTGATGGTATGCCGCGACAGAGCCAGGGGCGAGCGTGCTCTTGAAGAGATCGCGGCAGCGGCACTGAAGGGCGGACACGGCGGCAGTGCGGAGCTGTCCATTGCCGATCTCTCGTCACAATCGGACATACGCTCCATTGCAGCGGCAATTCTCACCGCGCATCCCCGGATCGACGTACTGGTCAACAATGCCGGCGTTGCGCTCAAGCATCGCGAGTTGACGGTAGACGGCATCGAGCGCACGTTCGCGGTGAACTATCTCGCGTATTTCATGCTCGCCAATCTGCTGCTTCCAGGATTGCGTGCCGCCGGTAGCGCCCGGATCGTCAATGTCTCATCTGGTGCGCATCGGCGGGGCAGGCTCGACTTCGACAATCTCCAGGGTGAACGCAGCTACAGCAACATTCGCATGTATTCCGATAGCAAGCTGGAGGACTTGATGTTCACGTACGCACTTGCGCGCAGGCTCGCAGGAACCGGCGTCACGGTGAACGCGTTGCATCCAGGGGTAGTTGCGACGGAGATATGGCGGGAGGTTCCCATCCTCGATTTTCTGAGCCGATGGCTCATGCTCTCGCCGGAGAAAGGCGCGCGCACCACGGTGTATCTTGCCGCGTCGCCTGATGTGGAAGGCGTGACGGGGCAGTACTTTGACAAGTGCAAGCCGGTTGGGACAAGTGCATTGAGTAACGACGTGGCGCTGCAGGAAAGGCTGTGGACGACGAGCGTGGCACTTACCGGCGTTGGCGCGGAAATCTGACCGTACATGAGAAGTCCGCTCGAAATTGCGCAAAGAAATGCGATGATCGTTGCACTGGTCGCGATGGCCGGATGTGGCGCGAGCATACGTCCACTTCCTCCGCTACCCGCTCCCGTGCCGGAGTCATATCCATCCGGCGGAACGGCAAGGGTGCCGGCGGACGCCGACGACACATCCTACTTCGATGCCAATCCGCTGATGGTTCCCGTGGAGGGGGTTCAGCCGAGCGGCGTTTCGGACAGCTTCAACGACCGGCGCGATAATGGAAGGACCCATCGCGCGAGTGACATTCTGGTTCCCAAGGGGACGAGAGTGGTGGCCGCCGAGTCCGGTACGATCATGCGGCTGAGCAGGAATGCGCTGGGCGGGATCACCATCTACATGATGGATGAAACGGGCCGGTTCATATTCTATTATGCCCATCTCGAAGGATACGCGGACGGACTGGCAGCGAACGAGCATGTCTCGCAGGGCGAACTGCTCGGTTATGTTGGTATGACGGGAAACGCGCCGGTGCCGCATCTGCACTTTCAGGTAATGCGGCGCGATCCCGATCGGCACGATTACTGGAACAGTCCGGCGGTCGACGTCAAACCGTTCTTTACAATTCCTGGACAGGTGCGCGCGAGCAATGAACAGTAAGGAGCGAGCGAATCTGCGCGCCGAGGCGCAGCGATTGAGTCCGCTGGTTCACGTCGGGCACGGCGGAGTCACCGACGCGATCGTCAAGACGATGGACGACGTGCTTCGAACGCACGAGCTCGTGAAGGTGGATATCAGCCGCAACCTGAGTGCGCCTATCAAGGAAGTCGCCGGCGCGCTCGCCGACGCGACTGGCGCCGAGGTGGTGCAGGTGATCGGGCGAAAAGCGACGTTCTTCAGGGACAATCCGGAGCTGGAGTGGAAGGGCAACGTCCCGCCCTGGCGTTGAAATCTGGTCCCCCGGGCCTATCTTTCTTAGGATTGACCAATCGCTTCATAGAAGGCCGAACCAACCCCTTGAAATGCCCTACGTAATTACTGAAGCCTGCATCGGCGTAAAGGACCGTGCTTGCGTCGACGTCTGCCCCGTGGATTGCATCTACGAGGGCGAGAAGCAGCTATATATCCATCCGGATGAATGCATCGATTGCGGTGCATGCGAGCCGGAATGCCCCGTGACTGCCATTTTCCCGGAAGAAGACGTTCCGCAGAACTTGCGATCGTACATCGCGCTCAACGCGGACGTGTTCAAGGGGCCCAATCCACCCGGAAAGCCTCAACGGTAGAGCCGTCTTTCTTCGTATTTGCAGGGCGCCTTCGGGCGCCTTTGCTGTTCCCGGGCTCGTCTCAGCATCCCCAACGCACTCCCCATTCGGAAGTCAGATGAAGTCATTGCACCGCTCGGCCGCTGCGTCAGTCGTCGCCACGCTGGCAATCATCGTTTCCGCATGCGCTACCGCGCCGGTGCAGCCAGCGGCCGGTGTATCGCCGACCGGTGCCGCGCCACAGGTGATACTCGTCTCGATGGACGGATTCCGTCGCAGCTATCTCGACACCGACTCCGTCCCGACGCTCCACGCACTCGGCCGCGAAGGCGTCACGGCCCAGGCGATGATACCGTCGTTTCCCACGCTGACATTTCCGAATCACTACACCATCGTCACGGGCCTCTATCCAGAGCACCACGGCATCGTCGGCAACACGATCTACGATCCCGAATTCAAGGCGCTGTTCACGATGAGCAACGCCGCCTCCAGGGAAAGTCGCTGGTGGGGCGGCCAGCCGATCTGGGTCACGGCGGAGAAGCAGGGCGAGCGCGCGGCGTCGATGTTCTGGGTGGGATCGGAGGTCGAGATCGACGGCGTTCGGCCGACGAGATGGAAACCGTTCGACGGAAAGGTTCCGTTCCAGGCGCGCGTGGATACCGTGCTGTCGTGGCTCGATCTTACCGGTGCACAGCGCCTGTCGCTCATCACGCTCTACTTCGACGAGCCCGACCATACCGGTCATGAGGTGGGACCGGATTCACCAAGGACTGCCGAGGCTGCGGCGCGTGCCGACAGCGCGCTCGGCAGGCTCGTACAGGGATTACGTGCGCGCGGCATGTACGACAAGGTGAATCTGATAGTCGTGTCGGACCACGGGATGTCACAGCTGTCACCCGATCGCGTGGTGTATCTCGATGACGTGGTCGACACCGCGTCGATCCGCATCACTTCAATATCGCCCAACCTGATGGTCACGCCGCGCGATGGAGATGCTCTCGCGCTGCTTGCCAGAATCAGGAAACTGCCGCATGTGAGTGCGTGGCTCAAGGCTGATGTTCCTGAGCGTCTGCACTACAACGAAGGTCGTCGCATCACACCCGTGGTCGCCGTCGCGGACGACGGGTGGACGATCGCGACGCACGGACCTCGCCGTGGTCCTCCGGGCGGTGCGCACGGTTACGACAACGCGAATGCGTCGATGAATGCGATATTCGTGGCGCACGGCCCGGCGTTCAGGCAGGGAGTGACGATGCCGTCGTTCCCCAATGTCGACGTGTACGATCTGCTTGCGAAACTGCTTCGCCTGCAACCGGCGCTGAACGACGGATCGCTGCAGCCCTTTGCCGAGGTGTTACGCTGATTCGCCGATCGCGAATCAGGGCATCGGCTTTCCGCCGATTCCGTAGCGGCTCTTGATCACGAAGGCGATGATGAGCACCGCGTATTGCATGAAGGTGCTCACTTCGCTGCGCCACGCCTGCGGCCAGTCGAAGTCGCCGCCGGCGGGCAATGTGGGCGGACGTGGAATCCAGCGCGGCGTCGCCGACTTGTAAGAGAGATATTCGCCGTCGAAGGTGCTCTCCAGTACTCCTTCCTCGAACCGAACGATCAGGGAGTACTCGATTGCGAAGAGCACGATGGCTACCGGCAGAAACCAGAATACGCCGGAGATTACGGCGAAGCCCATCCAGATCAGGAAGTTTCCGTTGTAGAGCGGATTGCGGCTCCAGGCGAACGGACCGTAAGTGACGAGTCTGTTGACGTTGCGCGAGCGCCGCCGCGTCGACGTGCCGGCCGCGGCGACGCCCCAGAGTCGCCACGCTTCACCCACCACCACGAGAGCGATACCGATCACCCAGAGCTGCGGCGACATCGAGCCCGGCGCCACCAGGGGAATGCCAAGGAAGAGGATCGGCAACCAGCCGCGCTGCCGGAACAAGACAGCGCCAGCCCGGGCTGCCGGAGTACGTTCCGCCGCTGAGAGCGACACAGCCGGTGCCGGCGCCGCCTTCGTCACTACGTCTTTCTGGGACTCATTCATCGGCTCAATTTGCAACAAGGTCGCGCGATGCTCAACACGTGATTTGCGCGGGGCTGCGCGGCCGGCCAGCGGCGGGCGCGTCAACCCACTGGAAATCGAAAGGGAGACCGTTCGATCGGTCTCCCTCTGATTCTTCGTCGTCCCCGCAAAAGTCTCGTCATTCCCGCGAAAGCGGGAATCCATCTACTGCCGAGAAGCTTCGTGCTATCATCACATCCAAAGACCGATAAAATGGATCCCCGCTTTCGCGGGAATGACGGCAGACACATGGATCCCCGCTTTCGCGGGAATGACGGGTCACCGCTACGACTTCCTGGCCGTGGATTTCCGGCCCGCAGATTTGCGGCCGGTCGATTTCTTCCTGGCGCTGGTCCGCGCAGCCGATTTGCGTGATGCTGCCTTGCGTGGAGCCGACTTGCGGACCGACGTCTTCGACGCGCGCTTGCGTGGCGTCTTCTCACCCTTTTCTCGCGCCTCGTTTATTCCGATCGCGAGTGCCTGCTTCCGGCTCGTCACCTTGCGTCCGCCGCGTGTCTTGAGCGTGCCGCGTTTGCGTCGGCGCATCGCGCTGCCAACGGTTGCGCTCGCCTTGCTGCTGTACTTCCTGCCGGATGACTTCCGGCTCGACTTGCGGGCCGACGTCTTGTGAGCCGAAGACTTTCGCCCCGACCGTGATGCCTTGCGTGCTGCCATCTGAACCTCCCCGGAAAGGTTGATCTGTGACGCACGTAATGTTTTGCAAGAGCCGCGCCGATCAGGCCCATGCGTGCTGAGCGTACCCGCACTGAAATGTCAGAGCAAACGCGAGTCGAAGGTGTTCCAGAACAGCGTCGTTCCGCTTGCAGTGCGCGCAAGCGACAGTGCTACCACAAACGCCTTTGCGGAATAGGTGTCGTCGAGCTGAATTCCCGTGGCCGCTGCGAGTGAGCGCGCAGCCGCGGTTGCGGCGGGAAGCGGTCTGCCGTACGCGCCGCCGTACGCGTCGCGCACGACGCCGAGCAGATGCGCTGGAACGCGCGGAATGCGCTCTCCGCTCATTCGCTCGATCAGGCGCGCGGTTCGCGAGATGAGCCGCCGCACCCGCAGTCTGTTCGCGACGATGGCCGGCGTCACCTGGACGCAGATCGTCGCGATGTCGAGTCCCGCGATTGCGAATCCGAGTGACAGGCCGGCAACGGTCCCACCACTTCCCAGCGGTACTACTACGCGCGCTGGCATCGGCAACTCTCCGGCGCGGATCTGTTCCGCAAGCTCCAGTGCGGCGTTGACGTGCGCGAGAACGCCGATCGGTGTGGATCCGCCAAGCGGCACATAATGGCATCGCTGAGTGAGCCGAGCCAGCTGCGCGGCGAGCAGCGCGCGCGTCGCACCGCCATACACGCGCGATGACACGCATTCATCGGAGATCATGTCGGCGACGCGGTACGCCGAGTGATTCATGTCATGTCGCCATCGTATGCCGATGACCCGAGCGCCGAGTCTGCGTGCGTGCATCGCCGTGGCAAGCACGTGCGTGGATCCCTCGCCGCCGGTCGTGATGACAGTGTCGCCGCTGCCGACACCGGCGAGCAGGAACTCGAGCGCTCGCGCCTTGTTGCCGCCGCAGACCGCTGCGTTGAGGCCGTCCGACTTGATCCATATCTCGGCGCCGTCAACAGCAACGCGATCGACAGGGGAGGGCAGGATGCACAACGAGACGCGTGGAATCGCGCGAAGTGCGGGGAATCGCTCGTACAACGGCAGCGGCGATCCTTTGCGTTCTCCCCGGACCTGCGGTGTCTCGTCCGTCATCCTATCCTGTCATTCATCCGGATGCGGTGGCGGCTCGGCGACGAACGGCAACGGAGTCGGATCGCCGATCACATCCTCGACGTACAGCATCTTCACGAGGATCATCACCAGGACCAGCAGTGGAACGGCGACGAACAGCCCCATGACACCGAACGCGAGTGCCATTCCGGCCTGCGTAAGCACCGTGAGAACCGGCGGCAGATTCACTCCCTCCTTCATGAGGAGCGGGATCAGCAGATGGCTCTCGAGGAAGTGGATGATGTAGAAGGCGACCAGCACGGCCGCGGCCTTCTCAGGCGAATCCACGAAGCCCATCGCGATCGCCGGCACCGCGCTGATGATGGGCCCGGCCATGGGGACGAACTGCAGCAGGCCGGACAGGATCCCCAGCGGTACCGCAGCGCGTACCTGCAGCGCCGTGAGCACGGCGGTCGCGACCACGCCCATGACCACCATTGCGACGAGCTGAGTGACGAGCCAGCGGCGCAGGGCGAGCGTTATCGCCTCCAGCACCTGCTCGCCGCGTACTCGTTTGCTGTGCGGAATGAGGGCGATGATCCCGCTGCGATAAAGCTTGGGGTCGGCTCCTATGTAAACAGCCAGGAAAAAGATGATGACTATGCTGGCCGCAACCTCGACGGTCGAGTGGAGCACCGGAAGAACGTAGCCCGAAGCCCCTGGACTTCGGGCCAGGATCTGCTCCTTGAGCGCCCTGAGGTGAACCAGGGAATCACCGCCTTGCGGCTCATTTAGTCCTATACTGTCCCGTTGCTGCTGCGATAATGGCGCTACTTGTGTGGAGTCCGGCTCGCCCGTAAGTAATGAGCCGACCACGCCGCCCTGGCGCTGCCCGATCCATCTGTCCAGCTTCACGAAGGCTTCCGGGAGGCGTTGCTTGAGCTCGCGGTACTGGGTCCGGACCGTTGGGCCGGTCCAGGCGCCGAAGCCTATCAAGAGCGCGACCGAGGCTGCTACTATCAGGGCCGCGCCCAGTCCCTGTCCTATGCCGAATCGCCGCAATCTCGCCGCGCCTGCCGAGATCGCGATGCCGAGCAGCGCTCCGATGTAGGCGACGAAGATGAGATTGTGAGCCCGGAAGATCACGAAGCCGCTGACCGCAACGAGCAGGATTACGATTGCCGCTCGTGCTATGTCACGGGTAAACCAGCCTGGGTGACGCTCTGTGGGACGCGGGAATCGCTCTGAGGTCATGATAGATTGAGGTATGGCAGATCCGTACCAGCCAGTTTACCTGGACACAGCAGAAAAAGCCGGCCTTTTCGTGGACTCCATTGCGGACGTCCGCGAAATCGCGCTGGATACCGAAGGGGCGAGCTTCCATCGCTACGTCGATCGGATCTATCTGCTGCAGCTCTCCACGCAGCATCATAGTGCCATCATCGATCCGTTGCACGCAGGTGCGCTGCCCAAGCTTGGCGCGCTGATGGAGAATCGGGAGGTGGAGGTCATCTTCCACGACGCCGACTACGATCTCCGGCTGCTTCGCCAGGACTACGGCTGGCATACGACGCACGTGTTTGACACCCGTATCGCGGCACAGTTGCTTGGGATTCCGGCGTTCGGGCTTGCGGCGCTGCTGGAGAAGTTCTTCAGTGTGAAGCTGGACAAGCAGCACCAGCGAGCTGACTGGTCGATGCGGCCTCTCACGCCGAGCATGCTCGACTATGCCGCGCAGGACACGCGCTATCTGCTGGATTTGAGGGACGAATTGCGCACCGGGCTGGAATCGCTTGGTCGCATGTCGTGGGCGGAGGAGGAGTTCGAGCGGCTCGAGTCGATCCAGTTCGCACCGGACGATCCTGCGACGGGCTTCATGCGTACCAAGGGCGCGCGCGATCTCAAGCGGCGCGAGCTTGCGGTGCTCAAGGAGCTGGTTGCATGGCGCGACGAGCGCGCCGCGGCTCTCGATCGCGCGACGTTCCGTGTAATGGGCAGTGAGGCGATGTTCGAGATTGCGCGCGTGCATCCCAAGACGCGCGAGGAGCTCGCCGCGATCAAGGGCGTCCCGCGCGGGGTGGTAGAGCGGCACGCGCAGGATCTGCTGGATGCGGTGCAGCGCGGGCTCGCGGTTCCCGAGGCCGATCTGCCGCGCTTTCCGCGGGCACCGCGCTGGGACCGCGACCCCGACTTCGATTCCAACGTCGCGAAGCTGAAATCGGTCAGAGATGTCGCGGCGGGCCGGCTCAAGCTGGATCCCGGGGTGCTGTGCGCGCGGGATCGCATGGAAGCAGTCGCGCGCCGGAAGCCGAAGGCGGTCGAGGAGCTCGCCGAGATCCCGGAGCTCAGGCGTTGGCAGGCGTCGGTGTTGGGATCGGATTTCGTGGCGGCGTTGCGGGGATAACGACGCCCCGATCGATGACGACGGCGTCGTCGCGACCCCACGCCCCCATCGATGACGACGACGTCGTCGCGATCCCCACGCCCCATCGATGACGACGACGTCGTCGCGATCCCCATGCCCCGATCGATGACGACGACGACGCGACGCCGACGCCCCCATCGACGACGACGCCCGTAGGGGCAGGCCCCCGTGCCTGCCCGCCGTACGACGACGCCCCCCGCCCCCGTCGAACCCCATGACGTAATCCATACCCGGCGCGCGACGTTTTTTTTTTGACGTCCCCGACGTTTTTCCGCCATTCCCCCGTTTTTCGTCTGTTCCCGACGTTTTCCGCCGCCCCCCCCGTGTCTTTTGCCCCGAGCCACCGTATCGTTCACGGCATCAGGGCGGGGCGGGCACGGGGGCCCGCCCCTACAGAATCCACGTACGGATTCAAACCTTCCTTTACTCCGGTCCGTCTTATTGCCAGGACCGATGCAGACAGCCCTTGCCACCTCGCCCGAGACCATGAGTCCGACCACGAGTCCCACCATGAGTCCCATGGCCGCCGAGCCCGATGTACGACTCGCGGCCAGCGGGGACAGGCATGCGTTTGAGAGATTGTACCGGGACAACTTGAATCATGTGTACGCAGTGTGTGTGCGGATGTGTGGTGACCGCATGCGTGCGGAGGAGCTAGCGCAGGATGCGTTCGTGCGGGCGTGGGAGCGGTTGCCGCAGTTTCGGGGCGACTCCGCCTTCTCGACATGGCTTCACCGATTGACGGTGAACGTCGTGCTGGAGGCCCAGCGTAGCGAACGACGCAATCGCGCTCGAACCGAGAGCGATGACGTACTGGATGAGGCACCGCCGATCGTGAGGCGCGAGCATCATGCGGAGAAGATGGATCTCGCGGTTGCGATAGCGGCGTTACCACCCGGTGCCCGCGCGGTGTTCGCACTGCACGACGTGGAAGGATACAAGCACGAGGAGATCGCGGAGATGCTCGACATCACTGCAGGCGGAAGCAAGGCTCAACTGCATCGCGCTCGGCGACTTCTCAGGGAGGCACTGGCATGACGAACGAAGAACCGCTCATGGATGACGAGCAGGCTGGAGACGCGGTGGCGAAGTATCTCGAGGAAAACCCGGAGTTGTTGCAGGGCATCGTGCCGGAGCACGATCTGTGGCCGGCGATCGAGAGCCGGATATCGGCGCGCGTCATTCCGATGTCGGCGCGTCCCGCGCGAGCTGCCCGCAGATCGTTCGGATGGGTGCCGATGCTGATCGCCGCGTCGGCGCTCATCGCCGCGAGTGCGGGAGTGACGTACGTACTGACCACGCGATCCGTCTTGCAGGGCCGTGCGGTGGCGAGCAACGTTGCGAACACCCCTGCAGTCATACCCGCAACCACGGACACGCAATCACGCGTCGTGAAGCAGGGTGAGACTGCCGCGACACAATCACGGGTTGGAAGCGTTGCGGTGCACGCCGCGGACGATTCGCCGAAGATCACGCAGCACAGTCGCGCCGCGATGCAGCTTGCGTCACGCCAGGGCGACAACGACGGCGATGCGATGCGGCAGACCTACGATTCCGAGATCACCACACTGCGCGCGGCACTGGATGCGCGGCGCGGGCAGTTGAATCCATCCACGGTTGCAGTGATCGAGCAGAATTTGCGCGTCATCGATGAAGCAATCAGCCAGTCCAAAGCGGCGCTCGCGAAGGACCCGAACAGCCGTCTCCTGAATGATCAGCTGGACCGCACGCTCGCCAAGAAGACAGGGTTGTTGCGCGCTGCGGCACTACTTCCGTCAGCGTGATGACGAGAGAGGAAATGAGTATATGAGCAACACGCACATGAAGATCCGAATGCAGAGACTCGTCCTTCCCGCCGTGATAGCGGCGTTCGCGATTGGCGCAGCTCCGTGCTGGGCCCAGGTCCCCACACCGCCATCGCCGCCGAGTCCCCCAAGTCCGGCCGATGCACCTGTGTCTCCACGTCCGCCGCGACCGCCGCGTCCACCGCGGACATGGTTCGGCGGCGATCACGGAGTCGCGAAGATCGACACGCTGCTTCCGTTCTCGTCGAACGGCACCATCGACCTTTCGCTGGTCTCTGGGACGATGAAGGTCTCTACCTGGGACAGGAACCAGGTGCGGGTGGTCGCGAGTACCACTGGCGAGCCATCGTTGCAGCTCGACGCAAGCAGCACGCATCTGACTCTGGAGCAGACAAGGTCCGGGAGCCGGCGCGGGCGCGGCGATGACATTGGAACGGCCACGTACGACGTCACGGTTCCGAGCGGAACGCGGGCGTCGTTGGCAGCGGTATCCGGAAGCATCAACGCCACAGGTCTGCGTGGAGCGGTCGACGCGAGCAACGTCAGCGGCTCGATGGATCTTCGCGACCTCGGCGCATCCCTGAACGTCGAAGGCGTATCGGGCCGCATAACGGTTGCCAACGTCGCCAGTGATG
Source organism: Gemmatimonadota bacterium (assembly GCA_027307165.1). Lineage (GTDB taxonomy): Bacteria > Gemmatimonadota > Gemmatimonadetes > Gemmatimonadales > Gemmatimonadaceae > Fen-1247. The sequence continues at coordinate 63,264 of DAHUXM010000013.1, forward strand.
CCCATGTCGAGAATGTCAGCGGGCGCGTCTCGCTTACGGGGGTCGGAGGGTCGGTCAACGCCGAGACCGTGAGCGGAGGTATCAGCCTGGCCGGTGTGCGGGGCGATCGGGTGCATGTCACGACCGTGAGCGGCGACATCGACTTTACCGGATCCGTACCGAGCTCCGGAAGGTATGACTTCGAGACGCACTCGGGTGACGCGAGACTGAAGCTGGCGAGCAACACCCAGGCGACTCTGAGTGTCGAAACATTCAGTGGATCGGTATCGAATGACTTTCCCGGAGCCGTAAGGCGAAAGAACAGTGATCCGGATGACGACAGTACCAATTATGACTTCATAATCAACCGCGGTGGCGGACGGGTGCGAGTAGAAACTTTCAGCGGCAGCGTACACATCTCAAAGGTGAACCAATGATCAGGACTTCCAGGTACGTCATGGCGGCCGCATGTGCCGCAGCTGTTGGTGCCGCGCCGCTCATGGCGCAACAGGATCTCGGACGCGATGGAACCACGTGGAAGTGGGACGGCGCGCTTGCGAGCGGCGGATCACTCAAGTTGTTCAACATAAACGGAGCGCTGCGCTTCACCGCGAGCGCGGACGGGAGTGTGCACGTCCAGGCCGTGAAGCACGTCCACTCGGGCGGTGATCCCCGCACGGTGCACTATGCCGTGGTGCGCGACGGGAACAACCTCACGATCTGCGCCATGTGGAACGACGATGCCACGTGCGACATCGACGGCATGAGGGGGAGTAGGAATGACGACAACGACGGCAATCGCAGGCGGAACGTGACGGCTGAGATCTCGGTGCAGGTACCAGGCGGTGTGCGCACGGCCGGCAACACCGTCAATGGTGACGTTTCCGTCGAGCGTATCAGCTCCGACGTTCGTGCAAACACGGTCAACGGCGCCGTGCGCGTCACGCAGGTAACGGGTGATGTGAATGCCCGCACGGTAAACGGTGATGTGAACGTCGACACGCGAGGCGGAACCGTGTCCGGTGAGACTGTAAACGGATCGGTCACCGCATCCATGGGAAGCTCCGGCACCGGCGACATGCGCTTCAGTACCGTCAACGGTGGCATCGATATCACCACACCATCCACGTTCAACGCGGACGTCAGGCTCAGCACGCTCAACGGTTCGATCGACAGCAAGTTCCCGCTGGATTTCGACAGGCGCCGGAGGCATGCGGAGGGCACTGTGGGAAGCGGTGGGCGGCAACTGCGTGCGAGCACCGTCAATGGATCGATAACGCTGCAGTAGGTTACGCAGCGAGATAACCGACGCGGACGGGCATCACTGCCCGTCCGCGTTTGCTTTTATCCTGGCGTGCTCGCCAGCCTCGCAAGCTCGCGCTCGAAGCGACCGGTCGACGTGCAGCGCACTGACGGTGCACTTGCCGTCGGGTCCTTCGCGCTGGCCTCGATCAGGGTGTGCAGCGTCGAGCCACCGGTCCGTGGCGTAATGTAGGTGCTCGCCGAGAAGATCACGTCGTACGTGTCGGCCGGAGATGACATCGTGCCACTGCCGCAGTCGATGTACGACGACAGGCGGGTGCCGCCAAGCGTTCCGTGGAGACGGAGGTTGCGGGCACCGACGGTGTATACACCGCCGCTGGTATCGAGCACTGCAGCGTTCCTGATGCCGAGCTTCGCGTATGCCGCTGGCAGCGCGTCGAAAGCCTGGACCACCGTAACGTCCACATCCCGCTCGGTCGTCGATTCGACATGATGCAGGTTCACGTCGACGACCGTCTGGTTGACATCGGCCACCCTGGTGCGGTCGTCACTCTCGTGTGTGGCGCCAGATGAAGCACACGCGCCGGCGCAGATCATCAACAGCGCCTCCAGCAGGACAGTGCTCCGAATCGACAGCGTCATTGAGTTCAGCCTTGTCAGATGTGTTCTGGCTGGCAGGCGCGGTTCCCGTCCGCCCTGCGTACCTTTAGCTCTGGTGGAAGTTACAGTCCCGGTGTTCGCTGTGCAGTCGGTGCGTGCGGCGCCATCCTGAAAGAGGAGAAGCATGATGAGTGGTGTGCGTCTGCGGCCGGCGCTGCCGGCTGACATCCCGGCGATCCTGGATCTGATCCGCGAGCTGGCCGAATACGAGCGCGATCCGGCGGCCGCGGTCGCGACGCCGGAGCTGATGTACGACGCACTGTTCGGACCGAAAGCGGTCGCTCACGTGATAATGGCAGAGGGTGATGATGCGACGTACGGTTTCGCACTCTACTTCTTCAATTTCTCGACCTGGACCGGAAGACGCGGCCTTTATCTGGAGGATTTCTTCGTGCGGCCCGCTGCGCGCGCCCGCGGTATCGGGTTGCAGCTCTTCAGACGTCTGGCGAAAATTGCGCAGGAATCCGGATGCGGGCGCATGGAGCTGTCGGTGCTCAACTGGAACGTCAACGCAATCCGGTTTTATGAGAGGCAGGGTGGATTCCCGATGAACGACTGGACACATTACCGGTTCGGCGTCGATACGATCGCGAAGATCGCATCGCAGGGCGACGACACGGAGATCACATGACGGAATCAGCGCAACGCGGCTCTCATCTCGCTTTCGATGTGAGCGTGTCGGATCACATCGCCCACGTGGTATTGAAAGGACCAGGCAAGGGCAACGCGCTCGGCCCCGATTTCTGGCGCGATGCGCCCGGTGTATTCGACGACCTGGATGCAGATCCCGAAGTCCGGGCTGTGGTGCTGAGCGGAGCCGGCGGCAACTTCACGTTCGGGCTCGACCTCGTTGCGATGACATCGGAGCTTCGATACGCACTCGCGGCTCCCGCAATGGCGGTAGAGCGCACTCGCTTTCTGGATCAGCTCACGACGATGCAGCGCGCAATCATCTCACTCATGTCGTGCAGGAAACCCGTCGTAGCGAGCATTTCCGGATGGTGCGTCGGCGCTGGCATTGATGTAATCTGCGCGGCAGACGTGCGCGTGTGTTCGAGCGAGGCGACATTTTCCGTGCGCGCCGTGCGCATGGGAATCGTCGAGGACATGGGAGTCCTGCAACGTCTCCCTGCGATCATCGGAGAGGGCGCGGCGCGCGAGTTGTGTCTCACGGGCGAGGATTTCGACGCCGCCAGGGCTGCGGCACTTGGCCTCGTCAATCACGTCGACGACACGCCGGAAGCCGCGCTGCAGCACGCGGTGGCCATTGCGACACGCATCGCGACCAACCCGCCGCTCACGGTGCAGGGCGTCAAACGCGTCATGAACGAGCGTGCGCACGCCGGCGTGCGCGAAAGTCTCAATTACACCGCGCTCTGGAACGCGACGTTCATGCAATCGCGCGATTTTGCGGAAGCGATCAGCGCGTTCACCGAGAAGCGCGAACCGAAATTCGAGGGACGTTGAAATGACTACTTTCATGCCGCGCATGTTCGAGGGAAGGACCGCTCTCATCACGGGCGGCGGCTCGGGGATCGGTCAGCGCATTGCCGAGCGACTCGCGCAGCAGGGTGCGAGCGTCGCACTCGTAGGACGAAGCCAGTCCAGGCTGGACTCTGCGGCTCAAGGAATCATCGCGGCCGGTGGAAAGGCAGCAGGTTTCGCGGCGGACGTTCGCGATTACGACGCGTTGGCGCGCGCGACGGGGGCCGCGCACGAGATGTTCGGCGCGCTCGGAATCGTGCTCTGCGGTGCTGCGGGAAACTTTCCGGCGCTCGCGAGCTCGATGTCTGCCAACGCCTTCAAGTCGGTGATCGACATCGATCTGCTCGGGACGTTCAACACGTGCAGAGCGGCATTCGAGCATCTGGAGCGTCCGGGCGCATCGATCGTTACCATATCCGCTCCACAGGCTGTTCAGGCGATGGTAATGCAGTCGCACGTGTGCGCGGCCAAGGCCGGCGTCGACATGATCACCCGCACGCTCGCGCTCGAGTGGGGCCCACTTGGTGTTCGCGTCAATGGTGTGTTACCCGGCGCTGTCGCTGACACCGAAGGGATGGATCGGCTGGCGCCGCCCGGGCCGGTGCGCGAGGCGCTCGCGAAACAGCTCCCGCTCCGCCGCATTGCGACCAAGGATGACATTGCCGATACCGTGATCTTCCTGTGCAGCGACGCGGCGAAATACATAACCGGCGCCATAATACCATGCGATGGCGGGATGACGACCGCAGGCATGGCGATCCAGACGCCATCCAAATCCGCGAGACCCGTTCAGGGCACCCCAGTCAACTGACGGCGGTCGCGGCATCGGACTTGAAGAGTAAGCCTTCGACTCCAACCAGACTCCGATGCCGGAACAATCAGATTTCGATGACTCGATCAGACGTGAAGAGCGGGCTTCACTCCACGAAGAGCTGCTCGCGCGGCTGGACCAGAAGGGCGTTCAGGCCGCGGAAGGCGCTTCGGATGCCGAGCTTGCCGATCTCCTCTCCGCGATCGACGAATTCGAGGTGGCGGTGGAAAGGGCGGGTGGCGATCTGATGGTGGATTCGCCTGATTCGTCCGAGCCCGAGCGTCCCGAGTTCGTCCTGCCGCATCCACACGACGACGAATCCGTCCCGACCTACATCCGGCGCGTGCAGAGCGCCACTGCGCGCCTCGGGCCAATGGCTGGTCCGTGAGCCAGCCATACGCTTGGCAGGTCGATCAGCTCATTATCGAGCTGGGCCTGTTACGGCGCCGCAGATAGTCGATCGAGAAGATCCCGGCGCCGGTCGCCGCGAGGTAGAGGAAGGCAAAGCACAGCAATACGGGCACCTCGCCGTGGTTCTCCACAGGCCAGAAGGCGCGAGGCGAATGCATGAGGAAGTAGGCGACTGCCATCTCTCCCGACAGGATGAACGCTACCGGGCGCGTGAACAGGCCGGCGATAATGAGCAACCCGCCAATGAACTCGAGCGGGCCGGCGATACCGGGCAGCGTGAAGCCGATCGCCGCGGCGTGCCCGCCAAACATTCCGAAGAGCTTCTGAGCGCCATGCTGCCAGAGTACAGCACCGGCGAAGATCCTCAGGAGAACGTGCGCCCACCTGGCGGTGGTGGGAGCGGACTGGTGCGCGTACAGATCGGCCATTTCAGAAGCGTTATGAGAGTGCATGAAGCAAAGCGTCGATCGCGCCGCACTGATCATGATGTATCAGAGCATGACCGCGATCAACGCCCGGGAACCTCACTTCATACACGCCAGACGTCTACTGAGTGCCCTTCCAGACGTTGTTGGTCCTGTCCAGGTCCTGAAAGCGGTTGTCAGGATCCAGCGTCACGGTTCTTACAGTCTTCCCGCGCAACGGAATCGTCATCGCAACGTGACGGCCGCCGGCGAACCAGACGGATGCCTTCTGAATCACCGTGTCGGACGTTCCGTTCGTGTAATCCACGCGCAGAATGATGGGCATCGCCATATCGCCCCGGTCGTTAATCGTAACGATCTCGTTGGTTCCGCGTCTGGTCACGGACTCGATTGACTGATCGACCGTATATGTCGTGAAGAACCACTGATACCAGAACCAGTCGAGATTGCGGCCCAGCGATCTGTTCATCGACATGAAGAAGTCGTATGGCGAGGGATGTTTGAAGCGCCACTCCTTCGCGTAATCGACAAACGCGGCATGCGCCGCGGAGTCGCCAACTACTCCGCCAAGCGCGTAAAACACGACGGGCGCCTTGACGTATGTCGTCATCGTCGCGTTCGGGCCCACGAAGTCGGTGGGCCACATCATCGGTGCTTCCAGCTCGGAGCCGGCGACGCGACGATATAACTCGGCGCCCGCGGCCATTACTTCCGGTTTGTGCTCGAAATCAGCCGTCGCGGCCGCGTCGATGTATTCGTTGAATCCCTCGTCCATCCAGCCGTAGCGCGTTTCGTCCGAGCCGACGGTCATCGGGAACCATTCGTGGCCAAACTCATGCACGGTCACACCGAGCCCCGGGCCATCGAAGATGATCATCGGATACTCCATTCCGGTCTCCGGCCCGTCCGCGATCGTCCCCTGCGAGAACTCGTACGGAAATACGTAACGCGAATGATGCTCCAGCGCGAAGCGCCCGTACTGCGCCGTGTTGTTGGTCGCGTACGCGGTGTGCTGCGGAAGATACAGAACGTTTACGGGAATCACACTCCTCCCAGGTATGCTGGCGTGCGTTGCGTCGTACACATAATCCCGAGATGTGGCAAATGCAAAGTCGTTGACGTGAGGCGCGCTGAAGTGCCATGTAAGAGTTGCGCCAGCTCCCGTCGCGCTCGCTCCGCGCTCGGCGGCAGTCACCACATGAACCGTTGTGTCGACGTGCATCGCGAGCGCAAGTCGGTCGCGCGTGCGCTGCGATAATACTTCCGTCGGGTTCTGCAGATCACCCGTCGCACCCACCAGCCAGCCGCCCGGAACTGTGATGTGCACGTCGAAGCTGCCGAACTGGTTGTAGAACTCTCCGATTCCCATGTACTGATCGGTATCCCAGCCCCGCATGTCGTCGTACATCGCGACCTGCGGGTACCACTGGGCAACCTGATACAGATAATCACCGAAGCGGCCCATGCGCTCGCCGCGCGCGAGTGTGTCGACGCGCGGTACGGAGAAGTGCCACGTCGCCTCGATCGTCGCCGTCGCACCAGGCGCGATCGGTGCAGCCGGCGTGACAGCTGCAACGGTGCCATTCACCTTGTAGTGCGCGTCGTCGGTCAATGAGACTGGTGTGCCGTTGACAACCAGCTTCTCCATCACAACGCCATCGGTGATGTCGGTGACGTAGTCGTTGCGCTGCACGGTCGCCTTGAAATAGTTCTGATACAATCGCAACACGATTCTATCGAGCGTATTCGGCGTCGTGTTGTGCAATGTCACGGTCTCGGATCCGTGCAGCACTCCCGCTGGCGCGTCCAGCGTCGCGTCGATGCGGTAGTCCACGGTCTGCTGCCAGTAATTCCGGCCGGGGGCGCCTGTCGAATCCCGGGTTCCCTGCGCAAAGGCTCGGCGAATTCCCGGCTGCAGCGGGATGTCGCGCCGCACAGCTCGTTCCGGCAGGGTGGGCCTCGTGGGCTGCGTTGTGCGCTGCGCGCCGGCGGATGTCGCGGCAGCCAATATCAGCGCGGCGAGCGGTGCTGTGAAGTATCTGGTCATGGGAGTGGTTGCTGTAGAGCTACCTGCTGAATATACGGGCGATTCGGCAGTCGACGCATGGCGTCACGGTCACTTGGCAACTTTCACGAACGCGGTGTCGTTCGGCAGCGGTCCCGTGCCTGGTGCCCGGATGGAGAACATTCCGTTGGTAATGTCCATGCGCAGCGTGGCATGCGCCAGTACGTCGGAGCCAAGTACACCATCCAGCGCAACGAATGTCTGCCGTCGCTCCTGCACGATCGGAACGTTGCGCAGACGGAGAACGTATTCACCATCGCCCACGGTAACGTTGCGCAGGACGGGCAGATCGCTGGCGTGTGTTGCGCCGAGTGCGTCGATGCGACCCTTCGCTGGTGACAATCCGGGGTCGGGCGTTCTATCCATCCACGCGTCTGTGACTATCGTCGAGTCGGCGCCCGTGTCCAGGCCGAACAGCACGGGCTTGCCGTCTCGCGTAAGGAGACGCACCACTGGAAAACCAATCCAGATCAGCGAGCGTCGTCTGGGTGCGTGCGTGGCTGGACGCGCGAGCGACATCGTGCCAGCACCCATGTCGAGCACCACGCTCAGTCTGCGCAGCACGTCGGACCCGATCACGCCGTCGAGTTTCACGGTGACGAGGCGGCCGTATGCGAGTCGCTTGGCCAGCCGCAGTGCGGAGGGGTCGAGCAACGCCACTGGCAGATTTTTTACCGTGATCTTGCCGATCCGAACGACGCTCGCTATCGCTGGACGTGCGTCGATTCGCCCCTGAGCAGCCGCAATTGCAAGTGTGTCCTTGGTCAATGGTACAACGCCGCACTCCGCTGCAACGTCGCTCGCAAGCAGCGACATGGTGGCGCCCGTGTCCACCCAGAAGTAGCGCTCGTGACCGTTGATGAAGACCTTGATGATGGGCGTGCCGACGCTGCTCCGGATTACCGGCAGAACGTCGGGCACGACTGGCGCCTCGATGATGACGGGCGGTACGTCGCGCAACACACCGGCCCATGAATCGACCGCGGCTCGATCGACCATGTCTCCAACAGTGTCGCCGCCCACGTCAATCTCCGGTGGCAGCGCGGCGAGATCCTGCCACTTGCCCTGCGCATTGAGCGAGACGGTGAGCCCGATCCGCGCCCGCCCGCGCACCAGTGGATCCGGATCGGCGAGCAGTGAATGAAACAGAACCTCCGCGCCGACGACGTTGCCTTCGACCAGAGAACTCAGCGCATCGGTGAAGAATCGCTCCGACATCGTGCTCGCCTGCGCGCGCGCGGCGGCGACGTCGAGCTCACTCACGGAGTTCCAGAACGTGGGGCCGGGTGGGATGCCGTGCTGCGCCACTCGCATCCGCCTGACGCTGATCTCGGGTCCGGTGTCCGAGATCAGATCGGACTGGCTCCGGTGCGCGCACCCGAACGACATCAAGAGGCAGCCAGATAGCGCCCAACCGAAGCCGTCCAAACGCATGCGGAGATAATGCACGCGGGAACGTAACCGCGCCATTGAATTATGGTTTACGAATTGTGTACGAACGGATGGGGGCGCCGTGTATTGGATTCCATCGCGCCTGAAGGGGCCAGGCGCGGATATATCCGCGCCCTACAGCCCTAGATACGCCCTGACTCTTGGCTCGATCTTGTCCGGCGACCAGAACGGTGCCCAGACCAGGTTGATCTTCACGTCCTCGACACCCGGCAGCGTGCGCAGCTGTCGTTCGGCGTCGCCCATGATTTCGGGGCCGGATGGGCATCCGGGTGAGGTCAGCGTCATATCCACCGATACGACCGCACCATCGACGCGCACCCCGTAAACCAGACCCAGATCCACGATGTTGAGCTGGAGATCCGGGTCTTTCACGCGCCGGAGTCCGAGCTTCACCTGATCCTCACTCACAACGCCCCGGGTAGGCTCCGATGTCGGGGCAGCGTCGGCTGCCTGAACTGGTGCTGCCGCTGACTCAGCGTTTGTGCTTTGACTTGCTGCTGGTGTGCTTTGACTTGGAGCTGGTTGCGTGCCTGGACTTTGCTGGCTTTTTGGAGACGTGGCTGGAGCTGCGCTTGGCGGTGTGTCTGGCGCTCGAGCTTCGCTCGTGTTTTGCAGCGGATCTGCGGGTGCGGCTTCCATGTATTGAAGATAACGACTTCGCGTGGCGTGCCCGTCCGCCGCGCTTGGCTCTCACGCGTTCATGCCACCCGATCTCGCGGTCGGCGCGGAACGATGCGGGCATCACGAGTGTGCCGGATCCCATGTCGGTGACCGCCAGCGATGCCGCATCGCTCAGATCGGACCGCACGTCGGCAATTACACGGACCGGGTGCGGCGAGCGTGATGCATACACTCTGTTGGTGAGCAGGATGACGAACATGTCGCGATCTGGATCGATCCAGAGTGACGTGCCCGTGAAACCGGTATGTCCGTACGAGCGTTCGGAAAGGTAGTTTCCGGATCCGAACGAGCCGGTCGGAGTGTCCCAGCCGAGTGCCCTGTGGCCTGCAGCGCGGGTGGTGAAGAGCTGGACGGTGGAGTCGGCGATGATGCGGACGCCGTTGTAAGTGCCGCCGTTCAGCATCATCTGGGCGAATATGGACAGGTCGGTCGCAGTGGAAAACAATCCGGCGTGGCCGGCCACACCGCCGAGCGCGTAGGCATTCTCGTCGTTGACCTCGCCGCGCGTTCTGCGGCCTCCGCCGGACGTTCCCGTCGGTGCGATGCGAGCGTCGAGCGAGTCGGCCGGCCGGAACTCCGTCTGGTACATGCCGAGCGGGTGGAAGACGTAATCGGCGAGGAATTCATCGAGCGGCTGTTGCGACACTGCTTCGACGACCATGCCGAGCACGTCGGCGCCGAGGTCGGAGTACTCGTAGTACTGTCCCGGGTGCGCGATGAGGGGGGTCGAGAGGACCAGCTTTCTCGCTTCGACCGGGTCGTGGGTGAGCTTGAAGATCTCGCGTCCAGCCGGCAGTCCCGACCGGTGGGTCAATAATTGTCTAATTGTTACTAAATCCTTCTCGCCGCCTGTAAATTCGGGGAGGTAGCGCGAGACCGGGGCATCGAGGGAAATCCGGCCCTGGTCGAACAGAACCATTATCGCGGTGGTCGTGCCGATCACCTTGGTAAGGGAGGCCAGATCATATATGGTGGAAGTCGGGCTTACTTCTGGACTAGATTCGTCCCAGGCGAGTCGGCCGAAGCCGCGCTGGAGAACGGCCTTCCCCTTTCGCCCGACGATTACGGCTGCACCGGGGTATCCACCTGCTTCGATCCCTCGTTCGACTACGCGATCAATGGCTTCTAGCCGTTCGGCGGACATCCCGACCGAGGCTGGGGAGGCTACTGGCAGGCCAACGCCACCGGCCGGATCGGGGGCGGGCGGAATGGGGGCGACGGCGCCGGATCCTCCGGCGAGGGCAAAAAGAAGAGCAGCAGCCAGCATCAGAAAAACCTACAGCATGAAGACCGACGAGTGAGAACCGAACGCGGGGAAGCCCAATTTGTCATATTTGACGATTCCGGCAACCCTTGAGATACAACCTGAGTCAAATACAAGCACACACTGGATGACGACGCACCAGACAATCGTGCAGCGGGCGGTGGAGGGAGACGAAAGAGCCCTCCGTCAGCTCTGGATGGAGAACGCCCCGCACATAGATGCCGTGGTGCTGCGACTTTGCGGCGACCGCGATCTGGCAGCCGATGTCGCCCAGGAAGTGTGGATTCAGATTTTCCGTGCGCTTCCAAGCTATCGTGGTGATTCGCAGTTCGGAACGTGGGCGCACAGAATAGCCGTGAATCGCACGCTCAACGCACTACGCAAGGTACGGCGTATCGCAAAGGTGGAGATCGATGTCGAAGATGATACCGCAACAGCTCCGGAGAATCCGGAATCCGAAACCGAGAGGGGGATCGTGGCCGAGTCGATAGACCAGGCCGTGCGCCAGCTCTCGCCGGGTGCGCGGACGGTATTCCTTCTGCATGACGTGGAAGGGTACACGCACGAGGAGATTGCACGCGAGTTGGGTATCACCACAGGTGGGTCGAAGTCTCAGTTGTTCAAGGCACGCGCGAAGCTACGCCGGCTACTCGCGCATCTGGCTGAAGGATTCTCCGCTGGCGTTGGTCAAGAGCATGGCACTCCCATCTAAGGAACTTTCGGAACAGGCGCTCGACGCGCTCATAACGCGCGAGCAGACGCGCGTCGTGGCGCCGTTGACGGAGTGGCGCTCTCTGTCCATGTCCTTGCGACAGGAAGGGTTGATCCATGACGCCTCGACTGCGCGACAGTCGGCGCAGCGCGAGTACGTTGCAGAGCCGGTCGCACCGGGATCCGGCTGGTTTCGCACCACTGCACGGTGGACGATGCGGCTTGCCGCCAGCGCGGCGCTCGTCGGCGTCGGTGTAGTCGCAGGCCGCGGAATGACGTTCGGGCAGGATTTCATAACCCAGATGCAGCTGGCCATATCCGACAGCACGGGGAGCCACGGAACGTCGGTTCGCATTGGGGGCAAGGAATTCTCATCCAAGGCCGATGCTCGCAGGACACTTCTGCGTGCGCAGACGGACTATCAGCGCGCCGCTGCATTCCTCTCCGCGACAGATACGGAACCGCGGATCACCGCCGAGCCGGATCTGTATCGCGATCGACTCGCTGGACTTGACGAGATGACGGCTGCATCGCTCGCCGCCATCAAGGATGCGCCGCGTGATCCGTTGCTCAACCAGTATTACCTGTCGGCGTCGGCTGCGCGCGAAGCAACGCTGCAGCAACTAGGCAACGCGCTGCCTGTCGGCTCAACAATGACGAGTTTCTAGATGCGCCGCGCCCTGGTAGCAGCCGCCGTGACGGCCATGATTGCAATATCGACTGTCGCGTCTGCGCAGAAAGTATCGCAGAAAGCGCTGCCGAAACCATCACAGAAGTCGGCGTCGAACGACGCGGCACCGTCGGGTTGGGTGGGGCTGTCGGTGATTCAGAAGGCCAGCGGTAACGAGGATTCCGCCGTCAAGGTCGGATACCCGGTTGTTGCATCCGTGGAGCCGGGCTCGCCGGCGCAGGCTGCGGGTCTCGTCGCGGGCGACACGATCCTCGCCTACAACGACGTCGACGCAAGCTCGGACCCGGTCGCAATGCGCCCGTTCCTTGTCGCGGGCCGCGAGCTCGTGGTCAAGGTTCGGCGCAATGGAGTTCGCAGGCTCACGCTGACGGTCGCGAAGCGTTCGGCGCGCAATGTGTATCGAGAGGGCATTACGGTAAGCTCGACCAGTGGTGCAGCGCTGCCGCTCATGTACGGCGTTCCGGCGGGGCCGATAGCGATCGCCGCGCCGCTCGCATCCGATCGCGAGGCTACGCCGTTCGCCGGTGCGTATCTTGCCCGCCTCAACGCGGGACTCGCCCACGCTCTCAACGTTCGCAATTTCGGCGTGCTCGTCGTGGACGTGAGCAATGGATCTGATGCGGCGAAGGCGGGGCTCCAATCCGGTGACGTCATCACGCGCGCCGATTCCATCCCGGTCGAGAGTCCGCTCGGAATAATGACTGCGTTGCGTCTCGCATCCGACAGCAGCGTGACGCTCGACGTCACCCGTCGCGGCAGAACTCAGAAGATCACGATTCACTGGTAGCGGCCGACGTCGTTGTTCGACGTCAGCACGATGTTGCATCTGTCGCTACAGCTTCCGGCCTTCCGGCAGCAGTGAATGATGAATCGCGATCGCCGCGACTGCACCGATTCCCGCGGCGGCAATCGCGAGCTGCGGACCGTGAATTATGTCGCCGGCCGCATACACGTTTCGGACTGACGTGTGGAAGTGCAGATCGGTGACGACACGTCCGATCTCGTCGCGCTCGCATCCCAGCTGATTGCCCATGTCGTCGGACGGTTCCTGCCCGATCGAGAAGAATATCTGATTGCAGTCGAGTGACATTCCGCCGCTGAGCTCTATCGCGCGCGCCTCGCCTTCGGATGACCGCACGCGCTCGATCGGCGCTTCGATTATCGGGATGTTGAGCGCGTCGAGCTTCTTCATTATCTCAGCGCTCATGTCTGCGGGTTCACCATTCGTGCATATCACGATCTCGCGCGTCCACGTCGTGAGCGCGAGCGCGAGTCCTGCAGCCTTGCGCCCGCTCGCTATTACGACGGTCTTCCTGTTCAGTGCCTCGTAACCGTCACAGTCGGGGCAGACATGCGCGGTATCGCCGTAACATCTGTCGAGTCCGGGTATGTCGGGCCAAACGTCGCGCACTCCGATTGCAAGCAGCAGTCGTGCGGCGGTCAGCGTTCCACCCGACTCGAGCGTCACGCTGAACAGATCGTCGTCCACGCGATCGACACGCGAAGCTGTTGCATCGAGCAGCGTCACGCCGAATTGCCGGCACTCGTCCCGACCTCGCCCACGCAACTCGCTCGGCGTGATTCCGTCGCAGCCGAGGTAGCCGTGTATTCCACGGGTTTCCCAGTTGCGCGGATCTCCCGCGTCGATGACGATCACGCGGTGGAGATAACGAGCGAGCCAGAGAGCGGCGGTGAGACCCGCAGGACCGCCGCCAATGATGGCGACGTCAAATGTATCGGAATATGCAGAGTCGGGCATCGATGTAATCGTCGTGAACGTGTGAAGATGTACAGGCGCAAGTCGGATGCCCGGCGATCGCACTGAACCATGCGACGCGCATTGGCGGTCCCGCGTTCGCGACGCATTCCCCTACCCACCGAATTGGTGGTCCCGCGTTCGCGACGAATTCCCCCTACCCACCGAATTGGTGGTCGCGCGTTCGCGACGAATTCCCCTACCCACCGAATTGGTGGTCGCGCGTAGGGCGCGGATATTTCCGCGCCTGGCCCCATTACGTGGTATCGAAATTGGATCAACGCCGGGTTCGTCGATGTCGTCATCCGCGCCCTACCTTTGCGTACCCATCGTGCTAGACTGTAGGCATGAAACGGCCGCTCATTGACCACATAACGACTCCGCTGAGCCGCATGATGCAGACCGGCCCGGCGGGCGGGATGGTTCTGCTTGTTTGCGCGGCGATTGCGCTCGTATGGGCGAATTCCCCGTGGGCGCACGGGTACCACGCGCTCTGGGAGACACGGATATCCATCGGCGTCGCCGCGACGCATGCGACTCTCACGCTCCACGAAGTAGTGAACGATGGCCTCATGGCCGTCTTCTTCTTTCTCGTGGGGCTCGAGATCAAGCGTGAGATTCTCGTTGGCGAGCTCGCGTCGGTGCGGCAGGCTGCACTTCCAGTGGCAGCAGCACTCGGCGGCATGATCGTTCCCGCGACGCTGTTCGTCGCGTTCAACGTATCGACGCACGCCACGCGCGGCTGGGGAATTCCGATGGCGACCGATATCGCGTTCGCACTCGGTGTGCTCGCGCTCCTGGGCGACAGGATTCCGTCCTCGCTCCGGGTGTTTCTCTCCGCGCTCGCGATCGCCGATGATCTCGGCGCGGTGCTCGTCATCGCGCTGTTCTACACCGCGACGATATCATGGGGCGCGCTCGTCGCGGCGGCTGCGCTGTTGCTGCTGTCGATAATCGCCAATGCGGTTGGGATTCGCGCGACGTGGGCGTATGCGTTGATCGGGCTCGCGCTCTGGGTAGCGGTACTGCTTTCCGGCGTTCACGCAACGGTAGCGGGAGTACTGCTCGCCTTCACGATTCCCACGCGCACCCGCATCGACGAGAGCGCGTTCCTCGCGGGTGCTCGCGATGCACTCGCGGATTTCCACGACGCGCACAAGCCGGAAGCCACCGTGCTATCGAGCCGTGCGCATCAGGTTGCACTCGAACAGCTCAATACGCTGGCCGACCATGCGCAGGCGCCACTCGTCCGACTGGAACATGGATTGAGCGGGATTGTCAATTTTGGAATCATGCCGGTATTCGCGCTCGCGAACGCCGGAGTGTCCCTGAGTGGCAGCGGCCATCTCATTACGAGCCCGGTGGCAGTCGGAGTGCTCGCCGGTCTCTTCATCGGCAAGCCGATCGGAATCTCGCTCGCGACGTGGCTGTCGGTGCGTTGCGGGATTGCATCGATCCCTGCAGACGTCACACGTCGCATGTTGTTCGGCGTCGCATTGCTCGGCGGGATCGGCTTCACAATGTCGTTGTTCATTGCGGGACTCGCGTTTGGTGGATCGGAGGAGCTGCTCACGGCGGCGAAGCTGGGGATTTTTGCTGCGTCGTTGCTGGCTGGCTTTGCTGGATGGATGGTGCTTCGGCGAGGGCAACCATCGCTTGCATTATCGAGCTATCATAGAGCATGACTACACGCAAGAAGATCGTCATCACCGGAATCGGGGTCATCAGCTCGATCGGATCGTCGCGCCAGACATACTGGTCGGCGCTGACCAATGGCGTGTCGGGTGTTGGCACGATTACGGCGTTCGACGCTACGCCTTACACCACGCGCATTGCGTCGGAGGTTCGAGACTTCGATCCGCTGGCCTACCTGTCGCGCAAGCTGGCCAAGCGCATGGCCCGCAATTCCCAGATGGCAGTGGCTGCTGCAATGGACGCCGTCAAGGATGCCGGTCTCGATCTGCCCAACGAGCAGCCGCTGCGCGTGGGGTGCTGTGTGGGGACGGCGGCGGGTGACTACGGTGAACTCGAGGAGCAGCACCGCGGGTTTCTCGATCGAGGCGCCAGGGCAATCAGCCCGTTCTGCGTGCCCATGGTCATTCCCAACATGCCGGCCAGCAACGTCGCCATCGCGCTCGGCATCAACGGCCCCAACTTCTCCGCCGTCTCCGCGTGCGCAACGGGCGCCCATTCCATTGGCATGGCGCTCGCCGTGTTGCGCGCCGGACAGGCAGACGTGATGCTGGCCGGCGGCGCGGAGTCCACGATCACGCCATTCGTGCTGAACGGCTACAGCGCCATGGGAGCGCTGTCGCTCCGCAACGACGATCCGGAGCGAGCAAGCCGTCCATTCGATCTCAACCGCGACGGATTCGTGATGGGCGAGGGGGCGGCCGTGCTGCTTCTGGAGACACTCGACCACGCACGCGCGCGCGGCGCCGAGCCGATCGCCGAGCTGGCAGGGTTTGGCATGACCAGCGATGCATTCAGCCTGGCTCAGCCCGACCCCGACGGCAAATGGGCAGCGGCGGCGATGGCGATGGCACTTTCCGACGCTGGCCTGGACGCGTCGGACGTGCAGTACGTCAACGCACACGGCACCTCGACGCGGGCCAATGACGCTACCGAGTCGCGCGCGATTCTCACGACGTTCCGCGCACCACCCGCAGTCAGCTCCATCAAGTCCATGCTTGGCCACACCCTCGGCGCCTCAGGTGCGCTCGAGGCCGCGGCCACCGCGCTCGCAATCAAGCACGGCGTGGTGCCGCCCACGATCAACTTCGAGACGCCGGACGAAGAATGTCCGCTGGACGTGGTACCCAACACGGCTCGGGAGATGCGTGTGGACGCCGCGATCTCGAACTCTTTCGGATTCGGTGGACAGAACGGCGTGCTGGCGTTCCGAAGCGCGTGACGTATCGTGCTGACACTCCTGCTGACACCCAGGTTTTTGCTGCCACCAGGCGCGCTATGCAAGTATCCCCACTGATGTCGGGCGCGGCACACACCCGATGAGGAGAGGACGTGAACTATCTATCAAGGCTGTCAGTCGTTGCGGGCATCATCTCCATGGCGTCACTCGGATGCAACAGCGGCCAACGCGAACAGCCGGCCGTCGCGTCACTTGACAAACGGACTCCCGTGCCGCTGCCGGCTGATGCGCAGCAGGCAGTTCTACGCGAAATGCGTCAGATGCTCGGAGCGGTAGGTGGCGCGATGGACGCTGCAGCGAAAGATGACACGACCGCACTCCTGGCTGCGATCGCGCCAGCCCGTAGTGCAGCGGCTGCAGATCCGGCAATCGAGGCGCTGCTTCCACCCGAGTGGAAGGAACTCGCCGAGCGAACGCACGGCGGTTTTGACAGCCTCGCAGTCGCCGTTCGGAGGACGCACGGGCCAGCGGCACTGAAGGATACAGTGCTGACCCATCTCGCGCGGGTGAGCGGATCATGTACCTCATGCCATGAAACTTTTCGGGTGGTCGTTCGCTGAGGCGCAGTGAGGCGCAGTGAGGCACGCAATCAGGGTCGGATACCGCGCGCGCTGATGTCGCCGGCATCGGCAACGGCCTCGAGCGAATATTTCGCTGGCGATAGCCAGTAGCGTCTTGTTATAGCACCTCGCCACGCCGCTGCACGGAAACAGTGCCAGCGGCGTGGCGAGATTGCAACACGATGCAAGTGCGATCGCTGTTATCTGCGACCGTGCTGCAACGTATTTCTAGCTCTTCAGTGCCTCGATGCTTTTGCAGATGTACGCGAACATCTCCTTCGTCGGCACATTTCCGAGCTTTTCCTGCAGCGCCGGTCCGTCGTCGTTGTACATCGTCTTCACGGCGTTCGCGATTGCAGGATCGCCGCCGGTGAATTCTTCGACGAGTACCTTCCAGCGTCGCGCGAGCGCCAGTACTTCGGGGCTCGTGGGATCGGCGCCGTTCTCCATCGCCGCCCGTACTTTAGGAATAATCTCGTTCCAGTCGTCGCGCACCGTGCGCATACGCTCCTCGCCGACGCTGATTCTGCGCTGCTCCATCACGTCCAGCTGCTCGGGAGTGAAATATTTCTCGACTCGCATCATTTCCTCGATTGTTTTGCAAAGCTCTTCGAGTGAGAGAGGCTTCGCGGTGTCCAGATGATCGGCGAGCGCCTTAAGGCGTCTGACCAGCTGTTTCTGCATGGCCATCTGCTCGTGCAGTCTGGCCAGGTGCATGTCGATTACCTGCCGAGGAGAAGCGGCAGCCCCGTCGAGCAGTCGCTTCGTCTCTTCCAGCGATATCCCCATGAGTCGCAGGGAGTGGATCTGTTGCAGCCGCTCGATGTCGGGCCGGCCGTACAGCCGGTGACCAGCCGCGGTCCGGAGCGATGGCCTGAGCAGTCCGATCTCGTCGTAATGGTGCAGGGCGCGAACTGACATGCCCGTATTGCGGGCCAGCTCACCGACCTTCCACGGCGGTTCCTTCATTCCCTTCCTCCCAGCTCTCGACGGTTCCAATGTGGCCACGCAGCCAGTCTAAACCCTACCGTAACGTGAGGTGCAAGGGGCAATCTTTCACCATATGCCCGGATCGGGCCGGACCGTGCTAGACTACAGGGACGAAGTGCCCAGATACCTCGGGCACCCCACGAACCGAGCACATCAAGGAATGAGCGAACCCACCCAGGCTGCCCCAGCGGCTCCAGCCCCGACGTCGACAGAGGAATCACAGCTGCGCATCCGCGCGGCCCTGCTCGCCGCGACTCGCGTTGCGGTCGGTACGCATGCGGGCGAGGAGGTGCGCGTCAGAATGATGCACCCCGGCCCGTGGCTGCCGGATGATCCAGCGGCGCGGCCCATCGTGTATCTGGCTTCGATGAAGACCGATCCCAAGATTCGCGAGATGAGCAGCCGGCCGGAAGTGGCGCTGCTGCTGCACGAATCGCCAACTGGTGAAGAGCACACGAGCTGGGAGATGGAGCTCACCGGCCGCGCGGAAATCGTGCGTGACCCCGCGGAGCGCGAGCGCGCCAAGCAGGCCACGATGCGGACGTCGTCGATCGTGCGCTATCTCGACTCGGTCGGACAGACGGATCTCCTGTCATTCGTGCGAGTCACGCCGCGCTTCATGAAGCATCGCGTATTCGGCGAGATCGTCGCGGGACGGCCACCGTCGATCCTCGACTTCGGCAGCGACGCTGCGGACAGACCGAGCGATCGCGCGCTGATGGCCCGCCGGCTCGGCACATGGAAGGAGATCGTGCGCTGGCCCACGCTCACGGCGAGCGCCGCCTCGGTGGTCGTAGGAGTTGCGGCGGCGTTTGCAGTGACCGGCGCTGTGAACTGGGGATGGGCATTTCTCACGCTCATCGCAGCGGTTGCACTGCAAGCGTGCACCAACATCAAGAACGATCTGGACGATCAGCTGACTGGAGCCGACGACAGAAACCGCACCCCCATACTGGGTTTCACCGGCGGGTCGCGAGTGTTGCAACGTGGTCTCGCGACGCGCGGCGAGCTGCTGGTTGCGATGCTCGGGTTCGGCCTGCTGAGCACGGCGATCGGTGCATACTTCGCGATCGCCGGACGCGCCGGTGTGCTGTTGTTCGGGCTTGCTGGACTGTTGATCGGATTCATCTACACCGGCCCGCCTCTCCGGCTCGCGAACCGTGGACTCGGCGAGCTTGCAGTCGCGCTCGCATTCGGAGTCGGAGTCGTGTGCGGTACGACGTACGTACAGGTCGGAAGCATTCCGATGCTCGCGCTCGCCGCGTCGATCCCGGTTTCCATACTCGTGGCGCTGATCCTGTTCATCAATGGATTCCAGGATGCGGCCAGTGACGACGAGGTATCGAAACGTACGATGGTCGTGCGACTTGGATTGTTGCGTGCGAGTCGCATGTATCCCGTCATCGCGGCGATCGCGGGACTCACGCTCGTCGGGTTCGTGATTGCGGGCACGCTGCCGCCTCTGGCGCTGCTCGGGCTCGCAGGATTCCCGCTGTTCGCCAAGGCGACGATGGTCGCGCGCAGGAGCTTCGACCATCCGGTCGAGCTCGTTCCGGCGAATGCGTACACAGTGGTGGGACATCTTGCCAGCGCTCTCGCGCTCGCTGTCGGTCTCGTATGGGCCGGACTCGGCGGCGGGATGAACGCCGAAGTGCTGACAGTCGCCGCGTTCGGTGTGCTGCTGATTCTGTACTACAATCACTCGATCGGCAGGCTCGCGAGTGCGTTTTACGGGGTGAGGGACGCGGTAGCGAAGAGCTAGCCCCCGATCGCAAGGTGTGCAAGAAAATCAGATGACATGCTCGGAGGGCCAGCGGCGAGAGCGGCCGGAGCGAATATTGTAGTTGCTCCGACACCCATCGACCGCGTTGCTGCATCAGCTATCCGGCAACTTCACCATCAAACGCTTCACCTCCGGATCCGCATGCGCCCATGCGCGCGCGACGTACTGGCGATACACCCGCGCGCTGTCCGCCATGCCGGCAGCGCGAAATGCGTTCGACATGCGCAGATCGACCTCGCTTCGCGGCATGTAGCGACCCATGGCATCGGGCGCGCTCGCGTACGCGTGACGTAACGTCGCAATCGCGTCGCGCGCGCGCCCCTGCTCGAGTTGTGCCTGCGCCAGCTCGGCTACTGTGCGTGTCCAGCCCGCGTAGCCCCAGCGCGCGGCCTTGAACTCACGCTCGGCTTCTGCGTATCGCTTGCCCTGCATCGCGATGAGGCCACGGACATGGTGGAAGATCGTCCAGTCGCGTCCGTAGTAGCTGCGGGGACCGACCTGTTCGAGCGAATCGGCAATCGCACGCAACAGCAGCGTGTCGCCCGAGGCCGCCAATGCGTCGGCCTCGAGTGCGCGCGGCCATGTGAATGCGCGTGCGTTGTCGCCGCTCAGAGCGAGTGAGCCATCGGTCGGACCGAGACGCGCGAATGCCCTGAACTCTCTGCGCGCAGCGGCGAAGTCTCCAAGTCGTGCGAGATCGTCGGCGTGCAGCAGATGCATTGGATCGGTCGGCCCGTACGTCGACTCGACGCGCTCGAAGATCCTGTTCGCGGCGCGCAGTTGTCCACGCTCGCGCGCGACCATCCCCGCAATGTCATCGCCGCCATAACGCAGCTGCGGATTGGTGGACTTCTGGAGCTTGGCAGCGTACGCCTCGGCTGCATCATAACGCCGGCTCATGATCAACCAGCGGCCGACGGATATCGCCGGATGCGGATCGGATGTGAGCGATGCGCCATGCTCACCAACCGCTATCGCCCTGTCCGGGCGCCCGCTCACGCCCAGTGTGTTCGCCAGCGTCACCCATGCGTCCGGCAATTCCGGCTGCAATGCGACCCAGGCTCGCGCCGCGCGCTCCGCGCCGGCGAAATCGCCGGCTTCCTGTCGGGCGTCCGCCATCCCGTGGTAGGCGAAGCACGGCGCGCAGGGACCGGGGCCGGCGGTGACAGCGAGCGAGTCGAGAGCGAGCTCCGTCTGCAGCACAGTATCCGCCGACAGCCAGTGCCCGTGCGCCATCAACACATCTGAACGGAATACATATCCGCGTGGATCGCCTGGATATCTCGCGACGATATCCCGCGCCAGAGCTTCGGCGCGCGCTATTTCACCTCCGTGGAAGGCCCGCGACGCCTCATCCATCGATCGGTCCCAGGCGGATGCACGATTTGCGTGGCGCGCGAACGCTGAGTCCATCTGCACCGCAACTCCGAACTCGCCATGCTTGATCGCGATATCACGCCGCGCGGTTATCGCGCTCACAAACCCGGGATCGAGTGCGAGCGCTGCATCCAGCTCGCGCTCGTCGGTCGGGAACTGGCCCGCGGCGCTCGCCTGCATGCCGCGGACGAAGTGCTTGTAGGCTTCCGGGCTGGAGGTCTCGATCTCGGCAAAATGCGGGGACCGGCCTGCGGAGCTCACGACGTCGAGCACGCGCGCTGCAGCCGCATCGGCAACACCGAGTATGTCCGCGCCCGTTACGGTTGACATCCGCAGCAACTTTCCGTCGGCCGCATTGAACACGTCGATTCCAACGACGTAACCTCCTCCTCCGTGGCTCAATTCGGCGCTCACCGCCAACGTCGCATTCACACGTCGGGCAACGTCCGCTGCCTGGTCCGCCGAAATGGCGGTACCGGACCGGTATCCCGCACGAACGAAGACGTCGTGGACGTGTGACGGTGGAACGACGTCGATTGCGTTCGAATTCGACAGATCGGCGGCGATCATCTGCTTGAGGCCGTCTTCCAGCCATGCGATCGACGTGTCGTGTCGCACGTTGACGACGTTCGTCACCGCTATCAACGGACGCATGCGCGGCACTGCAGCGGATTCTCGCGCCGACATGGTGTGATATCCAACAGCTACCAGGGCGGCCGCGGCGATCACGGCGCCGCCGAGCCGCACTTTCCATGCGCGTCGCTTGTCCGGTCCGCCAGATCGCGAGGCGTGTGCCGTCGCGGTTGGCGATGATTTCGTTCCTGTGGCGACGTCGGATGAACGCGCCGCCGCCGCAGCTGAAGGCAGCGGTGACGATGCGTCGTTCACTTCCGGCATCGCGATGTCGGGCGCCCGCAGCATCTGCTCGCGAAATCCGGCGGCCAGCAGGGTCACGCGCGGATCGGGCGGTGATTCGTAGTCCAGCTCGAGCCGTCGCACGAGCAGGTCATACGCATTGAGCGCGGTGTGGAGAGCCTCCCTGGTACCGGGCGCGGCGAGCGACGAGAGCATCATTATCGCAGCTGCCCGGGACGGCGGCAGTGCATCCAGCCACCGCGTCGCGAGCGCTGCGCACTCGTCCCAGCGGCCGGCACGCGAGAGTGCCGTGCAGTGCGCTTCGCACGCGTGCAGAAACTGGCGCTCGAGCCGCGCTCTCTCACGTGCAACCCAGGCGTCGAACCGGGGCGAATCGGGAACGAAAACGCCGTCCAGAAACGGTCCGGTGTACAGCGCGACGGCGCGCTCGTGGTCCGATGCCTCGCACGCTGCGTTGAACTCCATGGCATCGACGCCGAGCTGGGCATCGGGAGAGAGAGCAACGTCTGTTTGCCGGGTGGCGATCGCGGTCGGGCCGAGCAACCCGCGAATGCTCGAGAGCGCATTGCTGAGCGAGTGGCGGGCGCGGTCCTCGGCTTCATCGCCCCAGAACATGTCGACCAGCTGTTCCCGGCTCACCGGACGCGCGTTGAGCGCGAGCACCGCCAGGACAGCAAGTTGCCGGCGGCGCCTGGACAGCGATTCGTCATCACCCGAGCCGGAAACAAGCGCCAGGCGACCGAGTGTGATCAACCGTAAGTGATTGACGCGCAAGGTGTTGACGGGGTGATAACCAGTTGTGCGGCTCAGCCGGCCTGGGCCGCTACAAAGAAGCTACGCCCGGCGGGAGATTTTGCAAACGGACGATTCTGCCGGTCAGCTGATGTGCAGGAAGTGAATCAGTGCGAGGCTCAGTACTATCAGGACGCAGAGCGAGCCCGTGACGGTCGTAATGACGCGCGGGCCCACTTTGGTCATGGCCTTGAGATCGACGCCGAGTCCGAGCGCGGCCATCGCTGCGACGGTGAACCAGGTCGATACCGCGCGTGTTGGCGCAACCCATGTCGAGGGTATCGCGTTGGTCGATCGCAGTATCGCCAGCAGCAGGAATCCAATGATGAACCACGGCACGAACCGCGTCAGTTGAAACCGCCTCGGCGATGCACCACCGTCGTGATTTTCATTCGGATGAGTGACGGCAAAGAATATCACTACGGGCCCCAGCATCAGAACGCGTACCAGCTTCACGAGCGTTCCAACCTGGCCGGAGAGAATGCTCACCGGGAATGCTGCGGCGAGAACCTGCGGGACTGCGTAAACAGAGAGTCCAGCCAGCACGCCGTACTGATAGTTGTTGAGCCCGAGTGGATGGATCAGGAGTGGTAGTCCCAGCACGACGACGACACCGAGGATCGCGGTGAACGCGATGGACGACACCACGTGTTCCTTCTTCGCTCCGATCACGGGTGCAATTGCGGCGATTGCGGAATTACCGCATATCGAGTTGCCGCACGCAACGAGCACCGCGAGCTTGTGCGGCAGCCCCATCATCCTGCCGATCGAATAACTGCCGCAGATCCCGAGGATCACGAGCAGCACTATCCCGATTGCGAGCGACGGTCCTGCGCGCAGCAGGAGTGGCAGATCCACGGATGCGCCGAGCAGGAATATCGCGACCTCGAGCACCTGCTTGGCAGTGAAGGAGACGCCCCGATTCATGCTCGGGGGCGGCATCCAGAGAGTGCGGACGATCATCCCGACTAGAATGGCGACGACGAGGCCCTCGATGATCGCATGTCCGAAGACGCGCTCCTCGACGTTTGCGATGGCGAGCGATGCGAGGCTGACAACCACTGCGAGGAGGATTCCGGGCAGGAGCGAGAGAAGCCGGCTGTCGAAATCCGTATCCCGGCGAACGCCACCGGTTTCGCTGGAATGACGGCTCTCTGAGTCCGCTTCCGCGGGAATGACGGGTTTCTGTCCCATTTCATAAGACTAGACGGCGCCGAGATATAAGACAAAGACATTATCTATATGTTAGTATTCCAATGGATTATGGCACTCAATCTCCACCATTTACGTGTCTTTGCCGCGGTCGCGCAGGAGCGCAGCTTCTCTCGTGCCGCGGTTGTTCTGCGACTGAGTCAACCCGCTGTCTCCAAGACGGTGCAGGAACTGGAACGACAGACGCAGCTGTCGCTCTTCGACCGCTCCGGCCGCACTCCGCGGCTCACGGACGCTGGCACTGCACTCTTTGCACGCGCGCGCGAGCTGTTTGGTGTCGAGCGAATCGCGGAAGAGGAGCTCGCTGCGCTGCGCGGCCTCGAGCGCGGCGTTCTGCGCGTTGGTGCGAGCACTACCGTCGCGACGTACTTTCTCCCGCCGCTGCTAGCGCGCTTTCATGAGGAACACCCCGGGGTCACGTTGAGGGTCGTGAGCGCCAATACGCGTGCGATCGCGCGCCGATTGCTCGAGGGACGGCTCGACATTGCGCTGGTGGAAGGGCCGGTGTCGCACGAGCGGATATCCGTGATCCCGTGGCGTGAGGACGAGCTCGTCGTGATTGCGCCCGCATCCCATCCACTGGTGCACAAACGCCGCGTACGCGCGGCCGACCTCATCGACGAGCCGTTCATTCTGCGCGAGCCAGGCTCCGGTACCCGTGTCGTGGCCGAAGCGGCGCTGGCCGAGCACGGCGTCCATCCGGGGACCACCGTCCAGCTCGGAAGCACGGAGGCCATCAAGCAGGCGGTGGCGGCTGGCCTTGGCCTCGCAGTCGTATCTCGTGCCGCGGCGGCGGACCAGCTCGCGCTGGGGTACATTGCCGTCATTCCGTTGCAGAGCGCGGCGTTCAAGCGCGATCTCAGGCGCGCGCTCACGGAGCTGCGACTGACCGGGCGAGCGCCCAGTGCTGCCGCCGCGGCGTTCAGGGCAGCAATGTCAATGTCACGCGCGTAAGCAGTGTGAGCGAGAATCCGAAAACGCTTGCTCGTCCAGTCTTCACCTCGACCCACATCAGCATGTCCACCTCGTTGAATCGCCTGGTAATGCTCGGCGCCCTCGCAGGCGTCGTGACGGTGCCTGTTGCCGCTCAGACTCCAGCTCGTAACGCCGCCACATCCGACACCGCCTTCGACCCGATCAGGGAGATGGTGTCGCGGCTGTCACTGGATCAGTACAAGGCTACCGTCAAGGGACTCACCCAGTTCGGCGATCGCCGTCAGGGAACGGAGCGCAATCGCAAGGCGGTGGACTGGATCGAGGCACAGCTCAAGAGTTACGGTTGCACCAACACGGAACGCATCACTTATGACTTTCAGCCACCGCCGCCGCGTGCACCGCTTACGGCGGAACAGCTCGCTCGCTTCCGCGCGCGCGCCGCGGAGGCCGGTAACAAGAGGCCGGGCCCCGGCGGATCCGTTATGCGTGGCAAGATCATGCCAACCGGTGTGAATACCGATTCTCTGCGTCAGCCCGATCTGGCACTGCGCAAGCTCGACACGCCGCAGAGTGTTGCCGGAGAGCGTCAGGAAGTCTACTGCACCAAGATCGGCACGACGCATCCCGACGAGATGTACATCGTGAGCGGACACATGGACGGAATCGGTTGGGGTGAAGCCGCGAACGATGACGGATCCGGCACGGCGCTCGTCATGCAGCTCGCGCGCGTATTCAGCTCGCCAGACGTCAAGACCGACCGTTCGATTCGTTTCATCCTCTGGAACAACGAAGAGACGGGACTCAACGGCTCCAGGGCGTATGTAGAGCAACGCGCGGCACTGCAGGGCAAGGAAGATCCAGCCGGCTCGGGAAAGTATCCCGAACCCAGGTGGCTCGGCGTCATACAGCACGACATGATGATGTTCGATCATGGAATGCCACGCGCCGACGGCAGCATGAGCCCGGTGCAGCGACCGGAAGCTGACGTGAACATCGAGTTCCAGTCCAACTCGAAGATGGCCGAAGCATCCCAGAAGCTCGCGTGGATACTGTCGACTGCAAACGACAAGTACGCGACGGACTATCCGGCAAAGGTCGGCCAGCACATGACCAACACGGATTCGCAGCCCTTCGAGAACCTGGTTCCCTCGGTCAGTCTTCGCGAGAACGAGCGTGGCGCGCAGATCGGCGCAGGCTGGGATCCTCAGTGGCATCAGCCGACGGATCTCTACAAGACTTACAGCGATGCGGACTTCCGGCTTGGTCTCAATGCAGCCCAGACAACGCTCAGCGCAGTCGCAGAGCTGACCGGGGCGAAGATCGTCAAGTGACGATCGTCAGGTAATGCATGAACGGTGCGTGAGATGCGATTACGGCATTTCACGCACCGCGAGTTTCCGCAGGCCGGTGTGTCGAGCGTGCGATCGCCACTACAAAGCCGCCTTCTACAAAGCCGGCTTCTCCGTGATGTTCCGCACGTCGTAGCTTCGTATCGCACCCAACGCCACTTCCCACCGTCCCTCACCGCAGAGCCCGGATAATCCGGCCTCTTCGTACGCCTGGAGCGCTACGGCGACAAGCGCGCGTTGGGTTGCCTCGGCGATTTCGCGCCTGATATCTCCGGTTCGATCGGGCATGTCTGAACCATATCGCCAGTGCGGCTGAGCGGCCATGCCGGGGGGCGGGGCCGGGGGGGGGGCGGAATACGATCGAGCGGTCACGGATGGCAGGTACCGTCGTCATACATCTGGACGCCGCAATCGAGTGGATTCACACACCGGGTCAGGAACCGGGCAGGAGTCACGCATGAGATCACGTATGTCTCGCTACCGAACCGCTCGTGCCTTGGTTCTGGTGCCAGCAGTTCTCTTCGCCGCCGGCTGCGGCGGTCACAATCATCTCTCCGAATACAACTTCACGAGCCGATCGCTCGCGCTGGTGTATATCGCGCCGCCCAGGCCGGAGCTGGTGACCGGATGGTACAATGTGCCAGACGTCAATGACCCGGTCTCTGCAGTCTCTGCGGTCGTTGCGGCCGGCTCCGGGGTTGCGAAGGAAGTCGAGGGCCGGCGGGCGCGCACGAGGCTGGATAGCGCCGTGGCACTGGTCGACCTCACCGCCATCATGTCACAGCGGACGCTCGAGCGGACGAGCCGGTATCTCGGTGCGACTCCGGCCGCCAACCGGCAGAACGCCGATTTCGTGCTCGAAGTGAACATGCACAATTCCGGGATCGATATTCGCCGGCAGAGCACTGCGTATCTGTTCATGAATGCAACCGCGGTGCTGCTGGATGCGCGCACCGGGCGCGAGATATGGAGCTTCGACATCGATGGCAGGAATCGGCTCACGCCGTTTCTGTACGGGGGAAATCGCGTCGGCGCAGGTGCGATAACGGCGGCAGCGCTGAGTACGGTCTCGGTAGCGGATTTCCAGCGCGCGCTGGAAGATCTGGCGGACTTCTCATCGAATGAGATAAGCGACGGGCTACGTCAGGCATTGCGCGACGTACGGCAATGAAAACGCTCCGGTTCTGCAAGTGAACCGGAGCGTTGGGGTACTTCAGGTGTCCGGCGATGGACGCCGGAACGCGCAGCTACTTTCTGCGTCTCCGCACGACTGGAACGAGTCCGACGAGTCCGGTTCCGAGGAGTGCCATCGAGCTTGGCTCGGGAACGGTCGAGGTTGGATTGCAGGTGCTGGCGTTGGTCGGCGACCCGCTACCGGATAGCGGGGTTCCGTTGCTGCTGAACGCCGCCTTGCTGGATCCGCAAGCCTCGGTGAGACCACCGATATCGTGAACCGCAAACTGGAAGCCGTTCAGGAACTGGCTCGCGTCGGTCGAATTGGCGAAGGCGAGGAAGAAGCCCACCGACTGGCCGTCGTGCAGACCATTGGTCGGCGGCGGTGCGTTCGGTGTGAGGCCGAAGAAGTTGGTCGCTGTGAAGCCGACACCATTGAACGAATTCGGGTTGGTGCTGGCAACGCTGAAGTGTGAGGCGAGGGTACCCGTGGCGGTCACTGAAGGTGCGGTTCCGGTAAACGCGCCATTACCGACTCCGAACTCCTTGAACACGCTGTTCGGGTTGTTCGCCACCCCACCGTTGGAGGTGTTCGTCACGGTGAACAGCAAGGTCGATGTTCCCTGCCCGGTCACCGCCAGAGTCACGCAGGAGAAGAAATCCGATCCACCGCATGCGTTGGTGAACTGTGCGTTTGCAGTCGGTGCGGCGATCGTGGCGCCGATCGCGAGTAAGGCGGCTGCGTTCAACTGACGTATCATGGGACGATGCCTCTGGTAGGATTTTGTACGCAGCCGCTCATACGGCATCCCACATGCCACGGCCAGGCAATTTCCGACGCTGGTCGTAACCCCTTGGCAGGTTTGATCTTACGCAAATTCGTCAGCTGGGACTGGTCGTGCTGCGCCACACGACTGTGGCACGGTCGCCACTGACGTGTGGCGACCGCGCACTGCCTGTGGTGAGTTTATGCGCCGAGCTTTGTCTCGAGAGCCTTCGCCGCTGCCAGGTGAGCCTGGAAGTTCGGGGCGACCTTGACCTCGAGATCCTTCAACTCCGCGTTCTTGGTTGCGGGGAGCAGGGTGTTGGTCACGGCATCGATCACTGCCTGGTGATACCAGGCCTCGTGTGCGACGTAGGCCTTATCGAAAGCGGCGCCGCTGAGGCTGTTCAGCTTCGCCAGAGTTGCAACGTGGTCCTTGTACAGTGCGAAGTCCTTCCCAGGAGGTGTTGGCGTCACATGAAGCTTCGTGGCCAGGTCGCGGCCGAGCTTGCGAGCGGCGCTGTGGTCGCGCACCATCATGTCGGCGAAGGTCCGGACCTCGGCGTTGCTGCTCTTTTTGAGGGCCAGATTGCCGAGGTCGATGTCCCAGGTGTTGGCGGCGTCGAAGATGGCGACGATTGTGGGATCGTCGAGTGCTGCGGCGGCGTGCGCCGGCGTATGTGACTTGGCGAGACGTACTGCAGGTGCAGTGTGACGGGCCTGCGCGCTGGCTGGCGCTGGTACAAGGGCTGCTGCTGCGGTGGTGGCAAGGGCTGCTACGACTCCAGCAATTAGTCGGGGCTTCTTCATTTCAGAACTCCGGGTACGGTTGTGGTGGTGGTGGGGCTGGACGACGCCCACGGCCTGCAGTGTGGCAATGCCGTGATTGACATATGGCACGAGCGCAGGGATTTGTCAAGGAAATCATTGACTTATTGCTTATACGTATGTTTGTGGGTACTGTAGTGGAGAGGCCTGCACGTTCAGACAGGAGGATGCATGCGCTGGTGGGAAAGGCATTTCGGGGATAGCACGCGTGGTCGGATCGTTGCGATCCTTCGGCGCGGGTGGCGCAGCGTCGACGAGATCGCGGCGACGCTTGGGCTTACCGACAACGCCGTCCGCGCCCACATCGCCACGCTCGAGCGTGACGGGGTGGTCGCAGCAGCCGGCTCCCGGCGTGACGGATCCGTTGGCAAGCCGGCGACGCTCTACGGCGTCGCGGAAGGGGCGGATACGCTCTTCTCGAGCGCATATGCACCGGCGCTGTCGGCGCTGATCGCTGAATTGGAGAGCAGGCATCCGGGCGAGGTCAGATCGATACTGCGAGGGGCGGGCTCAAGGCTCGGTCCCCGGGCGTCGGGCACGTTTGCGGAGCGGGTGGGTGACGCTGCAAGCCTATTGACGGAACTTGGTGCGGACGCGGATGTGGTCGAGACGGCAGAAGGGTACGAGATCCACGGCAATGGCTGCGCTCTGTCGCAGGCGGTCTCGTCTCACCCGGACGCGTGCTGCATGGTGGAGCAGCTGCTCGCGGAAGTGACTGGGGGAAAAGTGTGCGAGCGGTGCGAGCGCGGACAGAATCCGCCACGATGCTCGTTCCTGATCAGCGAACAGCCTGCGGGCTGAGGTCGAGCCGGAGATCGACGCCGGAAGCGTGATGATAACGCGCGATCACGAGCGTTGGAGATTGCGCTTCGCGCCTTGACTTTGCGCTTCGCGCCTTGACTTTGCGCTTCGCGCCTTGACTTTGCGCTTCGCGCCTTGACTTTGCGCTTCGCGCCTTGACTTTGCGCTTCGCGCCTTGACTTTGCGCTTCGCGCCTT
>DAHUXM010000003.1 GCA_027307165.1 Gemmatimonadota bacterium
ATCGTGGATAACGGATGAGGAAGAGTCACCCACAATCCAGGAATGTATGACGTTCCGCCTGGAGCATTGTATTTCACCGTGGCGTGGCCATTATACAGAACCGACGGGTCGATTTCCGCAAGACCCGCATAGTGACCATCATGATACAACGCTGTTTGCCAGTCCCCAGTGCCGCCAATGTTTACGCTGATGTTATTCTCGAGCGCAGCGGTATTGGCATATTCGGAGAAATCGTCGGAAACCAACGCCAACCCGGAAAGGCCGGGCCCCGTAGAACTAGACGGCGTGCTCGGCACTGTCGTGGACGGTGCTGTAACAGTGGTAACCGGCGGCGTTGACGCTGGCGGTGGCGTGGTGGCTGGGGGCGGAGTGGTGGTTGTTGTAGTTGTAGTTGGTGTTGTCGCGGGTGGCGTTGTTGCGGTTGGCGTTGTTGCCGTTGGCGTTGTCGAGGTTGGTGTTGTTGTCGTTGGGTTGGTAGTCGGTACCGTTGCAGGCGTCGTGGACGTCGTTGCGGGGGCAGGTGCTGTTGAAGGCGGTGTCGCTGCCGGAGCGGCCGTCGCAGGACTATTGACTGTGTCGCTCGTCGCGCTCGATGTGGCACTCTGATCACCGCCCGTCACCGTAACGGCGCTCGAAGCGGTCCGATGTCCAGTGATCGCGCTGATAACTACCTGTCCGTCTCTCAGTCCTTTAACAAGACCGGTAACTGACACTGTGGCGATCGTTGTATCGCTGGACCTCCAGTGTGCGAGGACGCCCATCACGCCTTGCATCGGGCGACCATCGGCATCGACGATACTCGTTGCCAGTTTCACGGTCTTGCCGACGGCGAGCTGGGATGTGCCGGGCGAGACCTCGACGGATGCCGACGGCGGCAGCGCGTACTCGGCTGCCGTGAGGTCGGTAACATCAGCCCCGCTCTTGTTTGCGTCGGTGCCGGCGCACGCAGCGACGGCAAGAAGAAGTGCTGTAAGCACAGGTCTGGAACTTGGGTTCACAATTCGGTCCTCGTAAAAACGCCATTCGGAAGCCCGACTAGCATGGCGCGAACTTTTCGCGCTTTAGCCTCGTGGTTTTGCGTCCCCGCCTTTCAGCGGGTTTGCCTTTGTCGTGGCCCCTCTAGAGGGCCCAACCGGAAAAGAACGGTAAAGGCGTAATTCTTACCGTCATCCTACAACGACTAACTTCCTACATGGTAACCGCCGGTCATGTGTTTGTGGACTGCCCTTACTGTTCTTTTTCTGGTGTCTACCGCTCCCAGCAAAACAGCCGTGTCGTGTTCCCAGTTATAACGTTCTCGAACGGCCGTTCGTCCGGCAGCCCCAAGCATGGCTGCAATATCCGGTCGTGCTACCTCTTCTATGGCAGCGGCAAGCTCGATGGCATCGCCCGACCTGAAGATTCGGCCGCAACCCGTTTCCCGAATTATCCGCGCGCATGGGGCGGCGTCCGAGCTGACCACGGGTAGGCCAGCCGCCATGTAGTCAAAGAGCTTGTTGGGGATCGTGGTATCCCAGGAGTCGTTCTTCCTGTGCGGAATCAATCCCACATCGGATTCCGCGACAACGCGAAGCGCCTCCGTGTGTGATGCGATGTAGCCGAGGAACTCGACGTCCTCCGCCGTGAGGCCCAGCGATGCAGCGCGATTTCTCACCAACGCCTCGTCCCGTCCGCGGCCTATCACGCGAAGACGGATCCGCTTTCCTTCGTTCTTGAGATGCGCGACCGCATCGATCGCTTCGAGAAGACCGCGAACAACCTCAAGGTTACCCATGTAAACGACATCCGTCGTGGCACGCGTCGATGACGGCTCGTGCGACGGACAGTCGAGTCTGGCAAGAGGGGGAGTGTTCGAAACCACAGTGAGCTTGCTGCGCGGGACGCCAAGCGCAGCCACGCGGTCAGCGGATTCCTCGACGACCACGACGATGTGGCCGACATCTCTCACGCAACGACGCTCTACTTTCGCGGTGATGGACGGATTCCTGGCGAAGTAGTCGAACAATGTCTCGCGACCGGTCTCCCAAAGCACGCGCATCATCGCCGGATAGTTTTCCGCCATGTCGAGCATCACCGGTATGTCGAGGCGCTTGCCGCACGAAATTGCGGTCGGGCACAGCGGCAGGTCGCGAACGATTATCAGATCTGCCTTCGCTTCGCGGCACGTACGGTCGATCAGATTGATCCAGCGCGGACTGAAGAACGCCGGAAAGCTCAACGCATTGTCGAGGCGGCGGCCCAGCCACTTCCACGGCATCATGCGGTGGACAGTGCCTTCCGGCAGCGTCTCCGTCGTCTGCTTCCAGGCCCGATTGCGCGCCACGATGTGCACCGAATGGCCGGCACGCGCGAGCGCGAGGGTCACTTTCTCGGTGCGAACGTCCCACGGGTAATCGGCATCCCAAACGTAAACGATCGATTTACTGGTGCGGCTCATCTGCTATTCGGCGCGGAAGGTCAGAGGTCTGGGAGCTGAGATGCCGCGCGCATGGTGTGGACGCGCGAATACCGATTGCTGAATATCGGCAACTTCGAATGCGGACCGCATCAACGCTCGCGCAGCCAGCGAGACATGTCAGCGAGATCGGAACTACTAACCATATGATGTGTCGGCAATGTAACAAGGCGGCGCGCCAGCTCGTGCGCGCCGTGCAGCGGCTCGCGCGACCCAACCAGACAGGGTTGTATCTGTGGCTCGAGAGACAGCGGGTTTGGATACCCGCGCGCGATTCCAAGTGCGTCGTTGTCGCGTGGATCGTCGCGAAGGAGAACGGGGAAGCGCAGGTATCCTGACTCGCCTGTTTCTATCGCGCGTACCGTGTCCAGGTTCCGCGACTGGTCGGCGGTGTCGCGCAGAACGAGCGCGTTGGCCTGGCGCGCTTGCACAGCATGCCGCATCCCCGGGAAGGTCCGGTCGAGCAGCGCAATGCTGGCGCGAGACATTCGGCTCGGCTCGCCAGCATCGTGATAAACGGTTTCTCCGAGATGAAGCGACGGTATGGATGCCGGTATGCCATAGAAGGAAGGTCGGCCGAGCACCCAGGTCGCGGCAGTGGTCAGGAGCACGCCGGTGCTCGGAGCCTGGGCAAGCTCTCCAGGGGAAAGCGTTGCTGCGGCCTCTACAGCGCCATTACTCAATAATGCGCCGCCTTGGCCGGATGTGGTTCCCTTGCCGCGGCCGAAGCTCAGCACGGTTACGTCGCCGAACGATCCCGCGGACTTTCCCGCGATCGTCGCGCCTGCATGCTGGGCCGCATCCTCGATCACGGGCACGCCAGCGTCTCGTGCCATCTTCATCACGGCGGGCATGTCCGCGGGAAAGCCGTAAAGGTGTGCGATCACGATCGCACTGACACCTGCGCTCATCACGCGTTGCAGCGAGTCCATGTCGGGACTGAGTGTGTGCGGATCGATGTCGAAGAGACGAACGCGTACGCCAGCACGTCGCGCGGCCGCTATGAGATCGACGCAGACGTAGGCTGGCATCGCGACAGGCATCGTAACCTTCGCGAACATCCGCAGCGCGAGCACGAGCGCCGACGTGCCGCTGTCGGTGAGCAGAACGTCGCGCGCGCTGAATTCCATCGCAATCGCGTTGCGCACGCGCTCGCTCGCATCGCGGCCCGCGATGGTGTCGAGCGTCGCGCCGACGATGTTGCCTGCGCTGAGCGGTGACGCGACGGTGAGCTGCCGGCGGATGTGCATCGCGCGCTACGGAATGAAGCGGATTATGCGCGGGCCGAGCGCGTTTGCCAGCGGGAGAGGGAGGCGCTTCCAGATCTCGGGGCCGCGTGCCGCTGCGCCGTGTCCTTCGGATGGCGTTGCGGCGCCGGCCGCTCTGCGCTCGTACCACCAGAGTGGCTGATCGACCGTGCCCCACTGCGTCTTGAACTTGTGGGTGTTTCCTCCGGGCGTGCAGCGGCCGAAGTTGAAGATGGCGACGCCTCGATCGGCGACGTGTTTCATCAGCTCCCAGTACACCAGCATGTTGGGCGACATGCGGTTGTACGCACGCAACGCCGATGCCCAGGTGATCTCGAATTCGCTGGCGTCGCCCGTACCCCACGTGAAGCCTGCGCCGCACGCGATCGGTTTGTCGTTGTGATACGCAACGGCGAAGAGGGCATCGTCGCCGAATTCGTGCGCTATCTCCTCGAAGAACCTGCGCGGCATTACGGGGGTGCCGAGGTCGCGCATGTGGTGCGCGAAGACGTCGTAGAAGGGACGCAACTGATCCGCGCCGATGCGCACGGTGACGCCTTCCTTCTGCGGTCTCCGGATCTGACTGCGCAATTTCGAGCTCAACCGTTTCCACAAAGCGTCGGAGCCACCGCTGCTGTCGAGGAGGACGGTGATCTTGCGATGTGACACGGAAAAGTCCGGAATTGCACCGAGGTCGTGGCGACTGCGCAGTTCGAGTACTGTTGCGCCCTCGTCGGCCGCCATCTTCGCCGCGTAGGCGGCCAGTGCCGTTATCGCGGACGGCGATCCGAGCGGGCCACCGTAGTTGAGGAAGGGCACCGAGACGAGGAAGTGTCCGAACAGCGCGCTCTTCACACGAACCAGCGGCAGTACACCGACGATCTGGTCATCGTGCGCTGCATCGTCGATCGCGACGAGATACGGAGTGTCGTGCCGCATTGCGTGCTGCATGACGTTGCGCCAGCCGTGCAGGTGAAAGTGGGTCCAGCCATTCTGTGACCGGACGAACTCATTCCAGCGCTCGGGCGATCCGGTGTAGCGCTCGACGCGCAGTGTCAAATCCGGGCTACGGCGTGTGGTGACACGTCGGGCAGCGGTGCGGTTGCACGAAACCACTTGCCGTCACCGGCGAGTCGTTGCGCGATCGATGTGAATTTGAATTCGCCGAGCAGGCGCTCGAGTCTGGGAAGCACTTTGTGAATGTTCCGGTAATGACGGACGGTGGTCAGCCACGGAACGGGCATGCGCGGCTGTTCGCAATCGATTTCCCAGGGATGAATGTAGAACACACCGGGGATTCCGGAGCGGTCCTTTTCGCTGAACGCCTGGCGGATTATGCCGTATGGAAAGTGCCGGAAGTATCCACCGCCAGCGGCAGGAATGCGCTTTCCGAGGACACTCGTAGTGGTGAGCGGAAATTCCATGAGATCGCCGGCGCTGCGATGGATGAGATGCGGCAGCGGCGGCGTGGCCGGGTAGCCGTAGTTCGACCGGTTGATCGGGAAGAGACTGGAATCGTATCGATAGCCCGTTTCCAGCAGCAGATCAAATGCCCATTCGTTCCCGGGTG
Source organism: Gemmatimonadota bacterium (assembly GCA_027307165.1). Classification (GTDB taxonomy): domain Bacteria; phylum Gemmatimonadota; class Gemmatimonadetes; order Gemmatimonadales; family Gemmatimonadaceae; genus Fen-1247. The sequence continues at coordinate 5,273 of DAHUXM010000003.1, forward strand.
TGATCGAGAAACTCGGGGCGCGATAGCCGACGACCGGGCGTCCGCTCACCTGCTCGAGGATGGCGCGCGATGCATGCGCGTCCTCGCGGAACTGTGCGGGTGTGAGGCTGGTCACCTTGCGATGCCACCATCCGTGAGAGGCGATCTCATGACCGGCGTCGGCGATTCTGCGCACTATCTCGGGATGCTTGTCGGCGACCCAGCCGAGTGTGAAGAAGGTGCCGTGAGCGCCATGACGCGCGAGCAGGTCGAGGAGCACGTCGGTGTTGCGCGCGACGCGTGACGGATAGCCATCCCACGCGGCGCGATCGACGACGCCCTCGAATGCGTAGACCTGAAAATAGTCTTCGACGTCTACCGTGAAGACGTGCTCGGTTGCCACGTTTCTCCTAGGCGGTCATGTGGTGCTTGCAACGCTGTCGCGCTCGTCCGCGAACCACCTGAACGTTTCGGCTATACCGTCTGCAATTGACATGCGCGGAGTCCAGCCGAGGACTTCTTTCGCTCTTGAAGCCAGGAGGACCGAACGACGCACTTCGCCGGCGCGCTCCGGCGCGTGTTCGATCACGGGGTTGGCGCCGGACGCCTCGTGTATCAGCTCGGCGAGTTCGATCACGGTTGTCTCCACGCCGGTTCCGATGTTGAACGAGCGTGAATCGAGAGGGCCGGCTGGCGGCAACTGTCGCGTGGCGGCGAGGACGTTGGCGTTCGCGACGTCGGCGACGTAAACGTAATCGCGGGTCTGCTTTCCATCGCCGAAGACTGTCAGTTTCCGTCCAGCGAGGACCCGCTCGCAGAAGATCGCGACGACGCCAGCCTCGCCGTGGGAATCCTGGCGCGGGCCATAGACGTTGCCGTAGCGGAGCGCCACCGTATCGAGACCATGCACTCGTGCATAGTAGCCGAGGTACAATTCCACGGAAAGCTTGGCGTTGCCGTAGGGGGACTGGGGGTCCTTTGGAAAGTGTTCCGGGGTGGGCAGCACCTCGACGTCGCCGTAGAGGGCGCCGCCGGTGGACGAAAAGATGAAGCGGGTTTTCTTCTTGCCGCTCTGGCGCATCGCCTCGAGGAGGTTGAGCGAGCCGCCGATGTTGACGGCGACGTCGTAGGCGGGGTCCTCGACGCTCTTTCGGACGTCGATCTGAGCCGCGAGGTGGCAGATGACGTCGAAGGCACCGTCGCGGACCAGGCGGGCAGCCGAAGGCGAGCGGATGTCGTCTTCGACGAAGGTGACACCTTCGGGCAGATTGGCCAGTTTGCCCGATGACAGGTCATCCAGGATGGTGACAGAGGAGCCTCGGCCGGTGAATGCGCGGACGACATGGGAGCCTATGAAGCCGGCGCCGCCGGTGACGAGTACGGAATGAGTCATTCGTTTTCGGGGGAGGTGGATTGGCGGTTGAGCGTGACTGGGCAGCCTCCGCCGGGCGGTCTCAGCAGTATCTCAGTAGTAGTAGTATCGGCGGGAAGGACCAGTCGCAACATCGATACCGGAGGCACGTGCACAATATCGGTACCGTGGCGATAACGCGATCGGGACCATCTGGAAACGGTGGCTTGGCGCTCGATCCCACATGTGTTGGGCGGACGCAACAACGGGGCGTGGAACTGTTGTCAAAAGCGTCCAATGTTCAGGTGAAGGTGAACACAAAACGGCCGTTTTACGGGGCTGTTGCGCACGGTGATCTTCATGGGGAGAGATCACATAAAGACAATCCAGAGTGCGACTAATCGACTGCATCGATCCAGTCGGTTTTCTCCGGGGCATGGATTCTGCCGATGAGTGGTGTGTCGCAGAAGTGTCGACGGGCGCTATCGCGGCGCTGTATCAGATCCTAGGGTCGCCGTCGGGTTAGTCAGTTAAACATTTTTTTCTGGAGGAGTTCGTATGAAGGTTTCTCGACGGTTCACCGCTGTTCTGGGCGTTGCCGCAGCACTGGCGCTGCCAGCCGCTTCACAGGCACAGGTGACCTACTCCACAACGGGCGTGTTCACTTCTAGCGGAACGAACGTGGTGAGCAGCAACGGCATGACGATCACCTATGAGGCGCTCGGTAGCACGACCGTGTTTCCGACGCCAAGCGGCATTCACTTCGGTGACTTCATGACGTCGGGTACGCCGGCGACTACCGGCGGATCGCCGTTCTCGACCGGTTTCACGCTGAACGTGTTCCAGACCGCGCCGTCCGGCGGCAGTGGCGCGTTTGCCGGTGCTGTAAGCGGCACGCTGTTCTCCAACGGCAGCCAGGCATTCTGGGTTCCGACTGGTCCGCTGTCGTTCAACGCTGGCATCTCGACCTACACTCTGTTCACGCAGAGCGCGACCCCAGCGGGCGCGGGCTATACCCTCGTTCCTCCGAGCCAGGGTGGCCAGACCACGCTTCAGGGTTACGTCGTGACACCTGAGCCGAGCTCGATGGCTCTTCTCGGAACGGGCCTCGTCGGCCTCGTCCCGATGATCCGCCGCAAGAAGCAGAAGTAACAATGGCCGGATCGGCGCACTGAGGTGTGCTGAAAAAAGGGGCGCGCATCGAGAGATGCGCGCCCCTTTCTGCTTTCTGGTACAACTGCCGGACTCGCTGCCGACACTGGCCAACCCCGGCCGATGACCGCATTTTGCGGCCATGCAAATACCTCGCTGGTTACAGATCGTCGTCGCTGTCTGCCTGATCGTCCTGAGCCTCGACGCGACGTTTTATGTCATCGGTCCTGCGCGCGACCACCGGTACTCCGCCGGCCCCGAGCACTTTTCGGTGGTCGATGGCCGGACGGGAAGGTTCTGTCAGATGAATGGGTCTGCAGCGGCTGTATGCTGGAACCCGATGGTCGTCGAAACGCCCGCGACGAAGCCGTAGGGACGAACCCCGCGGCTTGATCGTATAGTGAAACGCGGCGGCTAGAATCGCTTTCCAGTGGATGCCCAGTGGCGGACCAGGCGATTCCAGGCCCAGCCGCCGACGCCCACGATGACCGCACCGGCAAGAATGTCGAATACCATTGTGTTGCTCCTCTAGGCTTGGGGCGCCGATGGTCGACGCCGCTCTCTCTGATTATGTGTCAGTTTCGAGCGGAGAAACGTTGCCTGCCGCTACCATCGGCCAGCGCACGGATAACCAGCAAGGCGAGCTTGCGCCGTGCGCCCTGGATGGTAAACTCTCCCTAGCTTCTTCCATTCAATCAACCGGGGGGATTCAATGTCCACTGTCGGGGATTCGCTGGACGCTCAGGGGCCAACTGGGCTTGTCGCGCGTGTGAAGGGCATCATCATGCAGCCGAAGTCGGAGTGGCGTGTGATAGACGGTGAGTCAACCACCGTGAGTCAACTGTACACAGGCTACATCATCCCGCTGTCAGCCATTCCGCCGATTGCATCGGTGATCGGGCTGAGCATTTTCGGAGTCAGTCTTCCGCTACTCGGTACGTATCGTGTTCCGCTAGGCTCGGCACTCACGAGCGCGATAACGCAATACGTACTCGGACTGGCCGGTATCTATGTACTCGCGCTCATCATCGACGCTCTCGCGCCGACGTTCGCGGGGCAGAAGAATCAGATCCAGGCGTTGAAGGTTGCGGCGTACTCCAGCACGGCGAGCTGGCTTGCGGGAATCTTTGCGCTCATTCCAGGGCTGCGTATTTTCGGTCTGCTGGGTTTGTACGGCCTGTACCTGCTGTACACTGGTCTTCCGACGTTGATGAAGGCGCCGGCAGAGAAGGCGATGGGTTACACTGTGGTGGTAATAATCTGCGCGATCGTGATCTTCATTGTGATCGGCTCGATTGCCGGACGATTTGTATCGTATCCGGCGCTGGGCGGGTTGCAGTAGATCGGAGTTCGATCGCGCGTGGAGGGGCCAGGCGCGGATATATCCGCGCCTTACGCAGGACCGCCAATTCGGCGCGTGGCTGAGCGTGGGGTGGGATACATCCAGTTCGATCGCGCGTGTAGGGGCCAGGCGCGGATACATCCGCGCCTTACGCAGGACCGCCAATTCGGCGCATGGCTGAGCGTCGAGTGGGATACAATCAGGGGGGACATTGCGGATCAAGTGCTTTGCGATGATGCTTGCTTGCGTTGCGGGACCGCTCGCGGCGCAAACGACTGTGGCTCAGCCGAAGCCGGCTGACACGGAGGTGTGGGGTCCGGAGCCGCGGATCGTGACGCCGGGCGCGTCGGATGCGGCGGCGCCGTCGGATGCGATCGTGTTGTTCGACGGCAGGAATCTGGATCAGTGGATCAGCGCGCGCGACAGCTCGGCGGCCAGATGGGACGTCGCTACCGGGATCGTCACCGTGAACAAGCCGTCGGGTGACATACAGACCAAACGGACCTTCAGCAACTATCAGCTGCACATCGAGTGGCGCATCCCTGTCGGAATAACAGGGACGGGCCAGGACCGGGGCAACAGCGGTGTCTTTCTGGCCATCACTCCCGTGGGCGGCTACGAGCTGCAGATCATGGACTCGTACAACAACAAGACGTACGTCAACGGACAGGCTGGAAGCATCTACAAGCAATACGCGCCATTGGTGAACGCGGCGCGGAAGCCCGGTGAATGGCAGACGTACGATGTCGTCTGGACGGCGCCGACGTTCAAGAGCGATGGCTCACTTGCGACTCCGGCTTATGTAACGGCGTTTCATAATGGCGTACTTGTGCAGAACCACGTCGCGCTCAAAGGTGTGACGAAGAATACGGGGTATCCGGAATACAGGCAGCACGGGCCTGCTCCGATTCTTCTGCAGGCGCATGGAGACAGGAGCGCTCCGATCAGCTTCAGGAATATCTGGGTGCGGGTGTTGTAGAGCGCGACGCCACCGGTGTCACGCTTTGCGAGTGTGCTCGCGTGACGCGCGAAGCACCGCGTTCAGTAGCGAGCCGGAGAATGTCGTTGAGCACGCCGGCAGCGGTGACAGCGGGCCCCGCACCTGGCCCTGTAATCACGAGTGGCTGCCGTTTGTAACGCGTGGTTGTGAATGCGAATTGATTGTCGGTGCCGCTCAGCGCGCCAAGGGGATCCGTTACCGACACGGCGACGAGTCCAACGGCGATCGCCGACGGCGTGACGCGGGCGCGATAGCGAAGAACCGTGCTGGCTGCGCTCGCTTCGTTCACCCGCGCGCTCCAGTGGTCGTTCAGCTCTTCGATACGATCGAGAAAGTCTTCGCGTGAGATGTCGCGCAACCGATCGGGGACGAGCGACTCGACTGCGACGTCGTCCAGATCACCCTCGAATCCAATCAGTCGCGCGAGTATGAGAGCCTTGCGCGCAACGTCGATGCCGGAGAGGTCGACTCGCGGGTCGGGCTCGGTGTAACCGGCCGCTATTGCGCTCCGCAGGGCCGCTGAAAAGGTGCGACCGCTGCCGAGCTCGCCGAAGAGGTAGCCGAGTGTTCCGGAAGGACAGCCCTCGATACAGAGAACGTGGTCGCCCGCCTCGACGAGTTTTCGCAATGTGTCGATCACCGGGAGGCCGGCTCCGACAGTTGCTTCGTAGAGGATGTGACGGCCGTGCGCCTCCGCGGTCTTCTCCAATTGCACAGCGGTGTCGCGCGTAGCGAGCGGAATCTTGTTGGCAAGCACGAGATCCCATCCTCGGGACAGCGCGAGATCGAGGATCGCGCTGGAGTCGGCGGCGGTCACGTCCACGAGGATCGGACGCGAGAGGGCGTGCGCAGACATTACCTCGATCGCCTGGACGGCATCGGCGAGCTGGCCACCGGAGACCGATGCCAGCGGGATGCCGTTCGACTTGTGCAGCGAGAGTGCGGCCAACTCGGCACGCGACAATCCGCGCGAATCGAAGACGAAGCCCGACCGGTCGATCACGCCGCACACACGGAGCGGTGCGATGGCGGTCGTACCCGGCTCGGTGATCTGATCGAGCAATTCGCGGCCGATTGCACCGGCGCCGAGCAAGACGACGTCGGCGTGAGCGGGCGCGCTGACGCGGCCGCCGCCGGTCTTGTGCAGTTGGAATCGGTCGTGGATTGCGCACTGAACTTCAGCAGCGCGTGTCGCGTCAACGACGACGGAAAGCGAGCCACCCGATCCGCTACCTTGCGCAGCGGCAACGACGTTGATCCCCGCGTCCGCGAGCGCGCTGAATACGCGTGCTGCGACGCCGGGCTCGTGTGCAAGTGCGCACCCAACGATGCCGATGGTGGCGACTCCGACACGTGCGTCGATGTGCTCGATCTCTCCACTCGCGAGCTCCGACGCGAGAGCGTGCCGCAACGCGGCAACGGCTGCACCTGCGCGAGAGCTGGCGACCGTGAACGCCACCGCATAATCGGTAGCTGCCTGGGATATGAGCGCTGCCCCGAGTCCGGCGTCGTGCAGCGCAGTGAACGCGCGGGTCGCGATGCCCGGAAGCGCGAAGAGGCCCTGACCGCTGATGCTCACAAGCGCCTGGTCCATCGTCGCCGCAATCGCCTGCACGGGAGATGGCGAGCTGTGGCGGCGACTCGATATCTCGGTTCCAGTCGCTAGTCCATTGCTGAACGGGCGCACCTGTACGCGAGTGCGCTCCGTGAGAGGAGCGAGCGTACGAGGATGAAGGATCTTGACGCCGTAGTGCGCCAATTCCGCCGCTTCGCGGAAGGTCAGATGCGGTATGACGCGCGCTGTCGCAACGACGCGCGGATCCGCGCTCAACAGGCCATCGACGTCCTTCCAGAGAATGACGTGCGCGGCATCCAGCGCCCGTGCGAGCACCGTCGCAGCGAGATCGGAGCCGCCGCGGCCGAGTGTGACCGTAGCTCCGTCATGCCCGCGACCGATGAAACCCGGGACTACGGGAATGGCTCCCGAAGAGAGCAGCGGTCCGAGCGTCGCGCGAGTCGCAGCGGTCGTGCGGCCGAGGTCCGGCGCGGCGTGACCGAACCGGCCGTCGGTCTCGATCACTTCTGTCGCATCGACGAAGACGGCGGGGAGCCCCACGCTGCGCATTGTCGCCGCGAGGATGCGGGCGGCAAGACGCTCACCGCGCGCAACGATGAGATCCGATTCGCGCGGCCCCGCATCACCGACGATCCGCGCGGCAGCTGCCAGTATTTCCAGCTCATGGAACGCCTGATACACAAACGCCCGTAACTCGTCTGCGGCTGCTCCCGCGAGGAGCCCGTCGACGACTTCGAGGTGACGCGCGCGCAGCCGCTCGATCTCCACCGCAATCTGCGCCGGCGCATTTCTGGATGCGGTACGCGCGATGCCCAGAAGTGCGTCGGTGACACCCGCGAAGGCAGATGCTACGACAACCGCGGAATGTGCGTCGGATGGGGACGCGGATGCATCTTGTGGTACTGGCGTGATGAGAGAAATCGATGTGCGGATCGCATCGGCGTTGGCGAGGGCCGCGCCGCCAAATTTGTGGATTGTAAGAGCGCTGTTACAATTGAACGGGCCGGCTCGTGTGTGACCTGTCGCGTCGATCATGCGAGGGTTGCCGCGAGCGAGCGCGATGCTGCCGTGTCACGATGTTCCGTCCGGGAGGCGGCCACGCGATCGAGTGCGCGTCTAATGTCCTGAACGAGATCGGCTGCGAGCTCGATTCCGACTGACAGCCGCAGCAGCGAGTCGCTGATGCCGGCGACCGCACGTGCATCCGCGTCCATCGAGGCGTGGGTCATCGTCGCCGGATGCGCGATGAGGCTTTCGACACCGCCGAGCGACTCGGCCAGAGTAAAGCATTGGAGTTCCGAGGTGAAGATCTCGACCGCATCGATTCCGCCGCGCAGCTCGAAGCTGACCATTGCACCGAAGCCGGACTGCTGGCAACGCGCGACATCGTGGCCGAGATGCGTGGCAAGGCCGGGATAGTAGACGTTGGCAACGGCTTCGTGACCGCACAGTGCGTCGACCACCGCGCTTGCGTTGGCGAGGTGCAACGCGAGGCGGGCGTACAGCGTGCGAATACCACGCAGCGTGAGGAAGCTGTCGAATGGTGCACCGGTGAGACCGAGACAGTTCGCCCACCAGGCGAGCTCCTGTCCCAGTGCGGCGTCACGCGCGATCACCGCGCCGCCCACGACGTCGCTGTGGCCGTTGAGATACTTGGTAGTGCTGTGCAGGGCGATGTCCGCACCGAGTGCGAGCGGCTGCTGGAGCGCCGGTGAGAGGAAGGTATTGTCCACCACGACGAGGGCATTGACAGCGTGCCCCGCGGCGGCGATCCGGCGAATGTCCGTGATGCGAAGCAGTGGATTGCTGGGTGTCTCGATCCAGAGGATTTTGGGCCTTCTGCTCGCGATTTCCGCTTCCGCAGTGGTACCGGTGAGGTCTACCAGCGCGAGATCGAAGTTGCCGCGGGCGCTGAGCGATCGCAGCAACCGTTGTGTGCCGCCGTAACAATCGTGCGCGGCGACGACGAGATCACCCGGACGCAGCAGCTGAAGCACGAGCGTCACCGCCGCCATGCCAGTGTTCGTCACGACCGCCGACGCACCGTGTTCCAGCTCCGCGAGCGCGTCCGCAAGGTGACTGCGCGTCGGATTGCCGCTTCGGGTGTAATCGTACTGGCCCGGTGACCCGAATCCGTTGAACGCGAACGTCGAGGAGAGATGAATCGGCGGGACCACCGCGCCATATTCGCGATCGGTCGCGATCCCAGCACGCACGGCGCGCGTTGCTGCCCCGTGCGACGTTGTGATGTTGGAGCTCGTCATGACACGACCTCGGCGTGCAGTGAGTTGTGGAGGATCGGGCCGATCAGATCCGGCTCCGCGAGAAATGCGTCGTGCCCCGTTGCGGCCTGCAATCGGATGAGACGATTGGGGCCGGCGAGTCTGGCAGCCAGCTGGCGCATCTGCTCGCCTGGTACGATCGTATCGCCGTCAATGCTCACGAGTACTGCTGGAGTACGGATTCGCTCAGGAGCGACGCGGTGAAGGTCGGCGGAAAGCGAGAGAGCCAGAAAGCGACTCGCGCTCCAGCGGCGCGCGAATTTCTCGCCGTTGTGCAGGAGATAATTCTCTATCGGAAAGGTTGCGCCTGTGTCGGTCGTGGTCTCGGGCGCGGATGCAAAGCGCTGGGCGAACTCGTGCGCCGAGCGATATGTCGTCATCGCAAGAGCGCGCGCGAGTACGAGTGCATCGTGGGCGCGGTCAGTCTCGATGCCGAGCGTGACGATGCGTCGTTGTATGGTACGGAGGGCGGTGCTCATTGGATGAGTCTCGTGCGGGGCGCTTATCACGATCAGTCGCGCGACGCGATCCGGATATCGCTCCGCGAATGCGAGCGCCGCCATGCCGCCGTACGACGCGCCGACGATCGCGTGTACCCGTGTGATGCGGAGCGTGTCGAGCACGCGCGCGAGCGCATCGGCCTGGTCGTGGGTGGACACGAGGGTCTCCGGCTGTCCGTCTTTGGTGCTGCCGCCATCGATGTAATCCAGGCTGAGGACGCGATACACTTTCGTGTCGATCGCGCGTCCTGCGCCAACGACGTCCTGCCACCAACCGTCCGCCGCATCGCCAACCGTCGATGTGACGTGGCGGCTGGCGGAGATTCCGCCGAGTGTGACGACCAGCGGCGCAGCGGGGGGGCCAGTTACTTCGTACGGCGGTAACGGCGCGGACAATGGAACTGTAGTGGGGAATGCAGCTGGGAATGCTTCGGGGAACCTGTTGGCTCCGCGTGCAGCCCGGCTCGGCGTCGGTGTCTCGGGTTGTGTCATCTATCGCGATCCTGTTTGTTGGCGGGCCGCGGCTTGCGATTCTCTCGCATGTGGCTCGTCCGGTGTGTTCTCGGAGTCACAGCCGTCGTTGGCCGCGCGTAAACAGGGCGCACGCGGTCACGGAAGGCAGCGCGCAGATGAGACTACGCGACGCTCTCCATGACTCGCAAACGAAAATGCCCGGACGGTAGAGCCGCCGGGCAGATTGCGTTTTAGCACATTGTTTTACGTGGCGGCAATAGGCAGCAAATGACCACGAAGCTTCGATTGTGACCGGAACATATAACGCCGATTGCCGGCAGTCAACACCCGGGGGGTCACGACGGGTCGATCCAGAGCACGTACCGCGGTGAGTCGATAGGGGATGTGGTTGCGGGTGTTGCCTTCATGCGTCATTGACCAATGCACGCAATGCCGCCGCCAAATGTAGCGAAATGACCACGTCCGTAGATTACGAAGGCAGTTACCGCGAAGTTCAACCCAGCCAGGCGCAGAAGCTGGATGCCGTGAGCCGGCTGGCGAGCAAGGTCGCCCACGACCTCAACAACATTCTCACCGTCATCCATGGCTGCTCGGATTTCCTCACGACAAGCATGGCCGACGATGACCCGCGTCGCGCCGATGCGGTGATGATCAGGGATGCGTCGTTGCGTGCGGCAGCGCTCACGAGCAGGCTGGTCGCGTTCACGACGAATCAGGAGCTCGAGGCATCAGTCGTCGATCTCAATGCGTGCATCATCGCGCTGCAACCAACGCTCGTTCGTGAAGTCGGTGACGGCGTCGTTCTCGCGATCGATCTTGCCAGCGATCTCGGCAGCGTCTCGGTCGATTACGGGCGGCTTGAAAGCGCGATACTGAGCATGGCCGCGAATGCAACGGACGCAATGCCGAGCGGCGGCGAGCTGAGAATCAGCACGCGCAACTACATGGTGGGTGAGGCTGACATCCGACAACATCCCGAGGCAACGCCCGGGCCCCACGTTCGACTGTCGATCGCCGATAACGGACGCGGAATGGATAATGCGACACTTGCACGCGTGTTCGAACCTTTCTTCACGACAAAGAAACCTCCCGGCGCTGGGATTGCGCTCGCCACCGTGTACGGAATGATCCGGCAATCGTCGGGCTACGTATCCGTGGCTACGACGCCGGGGGCGGGCACCTGCTTCGATATCCTGCTCCCGATGGTCGAAGCGGCACCGGATGAGGATCGGGGATTGACGGACGGAGTGCAGACGGCGCACGGGAAGGAAGTCATCCTCGTCGTCGAGGACGACGCGGGTGTACTTTCGCTCGCATCACGCATGCTCATCAGCGAAGGCTATGCAGTTATCGAGGCTGCGAACGGTGCGGAAGCACTGAATACGGTCCGTGCATGGGCAGGGAACGTGGATCTCGTCATCACCGACGCCATGATGCCCGTGATGAATGGCGGCGAGCTCGCAGACGCACTTGCGCGCGAATATCCGCACGTACGGGTGCTTTTCATGTCGCTCTATACCGGTGACGACATCGTCCGACGTGGGCCGGACGCCCGCCGCGCGTTCATGCCGAAGCCGTTTACGGCAGCGGATCTGACGCGGAAGGTGCGGGAAGTCCTCGATACCAGCGAAGGGCGTTCGTGAGCAGCGTGCCGGCCGCACGGGGCGTGCAGCGGGACGCATCGCCCAACGCTCCGCGCGTGCTCTGTGTCGATGACGATCAGTTTGTGCTCGCGGGGATGCAGCGGATATTGCATTCGAAGTTCAGTGTCCACGTTGCTTCGGACCCGATCTCGGCACTCAAGCTCATCGACGAATCCGCGTCGTCGCCGTTCGCGGTCATCGTATCAGATCTCGCGATGCCGGGTGTGAATGGAATCGCGCTGCTTAAGCGTGTTCGTGAGATCGCGCCGGATACAGTTCGCGTGCTCCTGACCGGGCATGCGAACATGGACAGTGCGATTGCCGCGGTGAACGATGGGGCCGTATTCCGCTTTCTGACCAAGCCGTGCGGAGCAAGCGCGTTGATCGCCGCTGTGTCCTCTGCCGCCGAGCATTATCGGCTCGCCATGTCGGAACGTGTGTTGCTAGAACGAACGCTGCATGGGTCGGTCAAGGCGCTGATCGATATCCTCACGCTCGTCAATCCCTCGGCATTTGCCCGCGGAACGCGACTCAAGCGATACGTCGCTCGCGTTGCAGACGCACTGGAGGTGGACAATCAGTGGGAGATCGAGATCGCCGCGCTTCTTTCGCGGCTCGGCACAGTATCGCTGCCACCGGCGCTCGTCGACAAACTGCACGTGGGTAAGGAATTGAATCAGGAAGAGCAATGTCTCGCCGACAGTGTCCCCGCGCTGGCTGCGTCATTCATAGCGGAAATACCCAGGCTGGACGGCGTTCACGAAATTCTCGTGTTTCAGAATACGGGATTCGACGGCGCCAACTCACCGCGTCGCGGTGTGCGCGGCGAGAAGATCCCGCTTGGTGCGCGCATTCTCAAAGTCGCGACGGATCTCGACGCGCTCGAGGCCGGTGGCATGACAGCGAGCGTTGCGATTGCAGCATTGTCGGATCGCGCGAACGTTTACGATCCGCGCGTTCTGCGAGCATTTGTAAAGTCGATCGAGAGCGATACTGCGCCTGTGAACGTGCGACACGTACGGTTGGGAGAGGTGGTTCCCGGAATGATATTCGCTGTCGACGTTACCGGGGCGAATGGTTTGCTGCTTGCCGCTCGCGGGCAGGAAGTCGGTCGCGCGCTCACGGAACGTCTCCGCTACTCCATGCCGGGCGCACTTCTGGATCAGGAGGTCGTGGTGATCGTACCCGACCCGGGTGCCCAAGATCGTTAGCACTCGTGTGACCTATCGCGCGCTTGCGGGCGCGATAGCAGTTGCCGTTCTTTTCGCGCTGGCGGCGATCCGTCGCAACGATCTGCGTCGCTCAGCCGTCGCAGAGTGGACGCGTCGGTCGTCCTCGGTCGTACAAATATCGAGTGGCTCGGCGCGGGCGTGGGTCGCCGAGCGCGCAGCTGCGGTGCGAATCGTTGGTGCAAGTGGTGCTCGCAGCCCGGCACTCTTCGCCAGACCGGCGGCGATGGGTCCTCCGCTGGCCGACTCCGCGCTGACGCACAGGCTTGCAGCTGTCCTCAACCAGCTCGATCAGGCGTCTGCGCAGTCCGCTGCTCCATTCTCGGACCTGTGGTTGCTGAACCGATCAGGTGTGTTGGTCGGCTCCGCGACGCAGAGCACTCCACCTGACATCGTCGTTGCAGCACTGCGCAATGCGAGCGATACGGACTCGATGATCGTGGTGGGTCCATTTCCGTTGAACGACAGTCAATTGTGCGTCGTGTTCGTTCAGCCGGTGTTGTCCACTGCGGATACGAGCGGAAGAATCACCGGCCATTCGTCGATGATCGGCGCCGTTGTGATGGCGACGACGCTCGCTGGCAAGTCGCTCGAAAGGCTTGGTGTCGCGCGGTCCGGCCCGGCGTCGCAGCACACCGCTCTGGTCGCCCGCGTGGGGGACTCGGTATATGCATACACGCTATCGAAGCGTGGGAGCGGATTCCACGTTCACTCGGTGGGAGCGTCGCAGGCGGGCCCGCTCGTGCTCGAATCCCTGGGGGCGCCGGGAATCTCGCGCTCGCTGGACGGTCACGTTCCCTCTGTTGCCGTTCATATCGACGGGCTCCCGTGGGGGCTGGTGCGTCGCGCAAATCCGGAGACGCTTTATCGTACCGCGGACGCGACCCTTCTTCACGAGATTTCTACTGTCCTCGTCATCCTGACGATAGTCAGTTGGCTCGTGCTCGCTCGCGGTCACAGGGAGCGCGCCGAGAATCTTCGTGGATTGGCCACGTCGGAGGCGCGCTATCGATTGCTCGCCGATCACTCCACCGACATCATCGCGCGGTTCGCGCCGGATGGCCGCGTGTTGTACGTATCGCCCGCCATAAAGGCAGTGCTCGGTTACGAACCGCAGGCAGTTGTGGACACCTACCCGTTCGCGTTGCACCACGATGACGATGCAGCCGCCACGCGCACCGCCATTCATCGTGCCATGTCTCTCAAGGAAGCCGTGCGTACGGAACATCGGTTCCGGCATGCCGATGGCCACTTCGTGTGGCTCGAGACCGTTGGCACCGCGGTCCGTGATCCGACGACGGGAGAGGTGAAGGAAGTCATCACCACGAGTCGCGATATCGTCGACGCCAAGGCATCGGAGGAGGCGCTCAAGGCGTCGGAAGAGCAGTACCGGCTCCTGTTCGAGACGAACCCGATGCCGATGTGGGCGTTCGATGTGGAGACGAGCCGCTTTCTGGCGGTCAACAACGCTGCTGTCGAGCACTACGGATATTCGCGCGATGAATTTCTGCAGATGACGGTCTTCGACGTGCGGTCGCCAGAATACGCGCACGAGGTTCTTTCCGTGGAAGAGCGCCTGAAGCAGGGATCAGTGGACCTCGCGGGGCGCCACCATCGCAAGAAGGATGGCACGCTCATCGACGTCGATCTTACAATTCATTCGCTCCCGGTCGGGGATCGAGCGACGCGGCTCGTACTGATCAACGACGTGACTCAAAAGAACGAAATCGAAGCCGCGTTTCGTGAGTCGAGCCAGTTCGTTCGTGCGATCCTGGGCAGCTCTCCGGTTGCAATCATAGCAACCGATCTCGACCTGCGCGTCGTGCAATGGAATCGCGCTTCGGAGCGTCTATTCGGCTGGCACGCTGACGAAATCATCGGCAGGCAATGCCCGCTGATGGCAGTGGATGCGAACGGTGTCAGTAAGGATCGACTTCATGACATCCTGCCCGGCACCGCGCAAATTTCCGGGCGCGAAACGGAAGTTGCGCGGAAGGACGGGACCCGTGTCAAGGTCGATGTATCAGTCGCGGTGATTCACAACGCAACGGGCGTTCCGGCCGGCTTTGTCACTCTCGCGGTGGATCTTACAGAACGCACGCGACTCGAAGCACAGTTACTTCAGGCGCAAAAGATGGAGGCCGTGGGACAGTTCGCCGGCGGAATCGCTCATGACTTCAACAACCTGCTTACGGTAATCACGGCGTACGCGGAGCTGCTCATCGGGGACGTTGATGAGACTGCGCCGAAGCGCGCCGACCTGTTGGAGATCAGAGGAGCCGCGTCACGCGCCGCCGCCCTGGTACAACAGCTTCTGGCATTCAGTCGCAGGCAGGTGCTGGTGCCCACTCTCATCGACCTCAACTCGGTCGTGCGCGAAACGGAGCAGATGCTCCGTCGCGTGCTTCCGCCCACCGTAACGATAGTGACGTCGCTCGATCCCGACCTTCACGTAGTCTTCGCCGACACCGGACAGGTCGAACAGGTGCTGATGAATCTCGTGGTCAATGCACGGGATGCAATGGCCGATGGCGGAACGCTCACCGTCACGACCGCGAATGTCGCGCCGGATGCGGCAGATGGCGCGGATGGTGTCGACGCGCGCCACACAGCCGAGGTCATGCTTTCGGTGAGCGACACGGGATGCGGCATGCCGCCCGAAATTCAGGATCGAATCTTCGAGCCATTCTTCACGACCAAGGAAGTCGGCAAGGGAACAGGGCTGGGACTCTCCACAGCGCATGGAATCGTGAGTCAGTCCGGTGGCCGACTCACCGTCTGCAGTATGGAAGGTGTGGGGACGACCTTCACCATACATCTGCCAGCCGCGTCGACCTTTGACGCGGATAACGAGGAGGCCCAGCCGGACAAGCCGGCATTGCGCAGGCGCGGGTCGGGCGTCGTTCTACTGGCGGATGATGAAGCCGCTGTGCGCTACGTCGCGACGCGCATTCTCGAATCCGCAGGGTACACCGTGCTCGCGGCGAACGACGGTCCGGATGCGCTGGCGTTGTACGCTGAGCATCGCGCTGACATCAAGCTGTTGATCACCGACATGATCATGCCGACGATGACGGGCGCTGCGGTCGCCGCGACGTTGCGCGAGGGGGATCCGCATCTGCCGGTCGTCATCATGTCCGGGGTAGCGGACGATGGGATGGCGAGTGGCGTTTCGGGTGATCAAGTCATGATCCTCCGGAAGCCGTTCACGCCGGACGCCTTCATTCGCAAGGCGACAGACGCGATCGGCGCAGTCAGTCCGCATGTACCTCCGAGCCGGCCGGCCGCTCTCCGCGCCTGAGCAACAGCACGAGCGGAAGGCCAAGCACGAACAGCGCGGTGACCATCAGGAAGACATGATTGTAGGCGAGTACCGTCGCCTGGCGTGTCACTGAGATATCGAGCAGCCCGAGTGCGCGTTGCTGGGCCGTGAACTTGTCGGCGCCAGCGTGAATCATCGCAGCAGTTGCGTTCTTGAGGAACCGCACGGTGGCGGGATTCCACATTCCCGTGTTCTCGGACAGCACGTCGTGGTAACGTGAAGTAGCGCTCGTGAGCTGAGTCGCGGCGATCGCGATCCCGACGCTGCCCATCACCTGACGCACCACGTTGTACAGGCCTGTCGCCTGTGTCATCTGCGGTTTGGGAATAGTTGCGAGCGCAGCGGTGCTGAGCGCAACGAAGATGAGCGAGAAACCAACGCCCTGCCAGAGCTGCGGCCAGAAAATGTCCCAGAAACCGACGTCGGTCGTGAGAACCGAAAGACCCCAGAAGCCGTACGCACAGATGATGAGTCCCGACCCGATCAGGACGCGCGGACCGAGCTTGTTGTAGAATCGTCCGGCGATCGGCATGAGCAGCGCCATGGCCAGACTGCGCGGCATGAGCGCGATTCCGGATTGCGTCGCATCGAAACCGATCAGATCCTGCAGAAAGAGCGGGAGCAGAAAGAGACTGCCATTGAGCGCCAGCCCCAGCACGCCGCCGATCGCCGTCGCCGAAGTGAACGAGATGTTGCCGAGTATCCGCAGGTTGACAGCTGGCCTGTGCGCTTTCATCTCGCGCCAGATGAAGAGCATCAATCCAACTGCGGCGATCGCAGTGAGCCGCAGGATGAACCCGGACTCGAACCACTGGTTGCGCTCGCCCTCCTCCAGCATGAGCTGCAGCGCCCCCAGTCCAGCGACGAGCAGGCCGAGTCCGAGGAAGTCGATCTCGCCTTTTTCGCGAATGAGATAGGGCGGATCCTGAATGAAGCGCGCGACGAGGATGAGATTGAGGATCCCGATCGGAAGATTGATGTAGAAGATCCACGGCCACGAGTAATTATCCGTGAGCCAACCGCCGAGCGTGGGTCCGAGCGCCGGCGCAAGCACGACGCCGAGTCCATACACGCCCATCGCTATTCCCTGTTCCTCGGGCGGAAACGATTCGCGGAGAATCGCCTGCGATACTGTGATGAGCACTCCGCCGCCGATGCCCTGAATGATCCGGAACATGACCATCACGAGGAGCGAGGGCGCGAGCCCGCAGGCCATCGATGCCGTGGTGAACAGCACCACGCTCGCCATGTAGAAATTCTTGCGGCCGAATCGTGAGCTCAGGAGTGCCACGATCGGCATGATGATCACGTTGGCGAGGATGTAGCCGGTGATGACCCACGTGATTTCTTCGATGGTTGCGCCTAGCGTGCCGCTCATGTTCGGCAGCGCGACGTTGACGATGCTGGAATCCAGTGACGCCATGATGGAGCCGGTCATCACAGTGCCGGCTATCACCCACTTGTGCGTTCCTTCCGCGGGCTCAGCTCGCTCCAGAGCCCCGGATACTGAAGTCACCGCGTCATCGCCTCGATCATCGTCACGGCCTCGGCGATCGATACTCTGCCGGTATCGATTACAACGTGATAGAGCAGGGGATCACGCCATTCGCGATGATAGTAGCGCTGTGAGTATGCCGCGCGATCGGCGTCTATATGGCGCGCGCGTTCGGCGGCAGTATCGTGGTCCCAGCCAAACCGCGCCCTGAGCCGTTCGACACGCGACTCCAGCGGTGCGACGAGGCGCACGTGCAGCGTACCGGGGCGAGTGGCGAAGATGTTCTGGCCGCTGTGGCCGACGATGATGAGTGGCGGATTCTGTGCGGCTTCGATGACGACACTCTGGGCGGCCTCCGCAACGGAGTCCATGTGCAGCATGTGGGGTGTGTCGATCCCGACCGGCATCTCCGGCGGCGCGATGAGCAGCGCCGAGGTGACGCGTGCGAGCCAGTTTGGTGGGTGTTCGTCGAGGCGCTCGACCGCCTGGACCTGGAGTTTGAGCCGCTGCGCTACGCGGCGGATGATATCCTGGTCGAGTACCGGCCAGCCGAGGCGGTTTCCCAGCTCTACCGCGAAATCGCTCCCTCCAGCTCCGAACTCTCGACTGACGGTTATGAGATCGATCGGTTGGTTCTGCACGGTTTGTTCGTGCCGTCTTGTGTGAGGTTTTTATGCCCCGTGCGCTTGATCTCCCGCCGCGGGGGTTTACGTTCAATGTGTACTAAACAAACATAACAAAGTTTGGTGACTCGAGGAATTGCATGATGGCAGCGCGCGAGCGATTCATCGAAGAGGTCGGGATGGCGGCGGAGGCGGACGGGTTGCCACGGATTGCGGGGCGGCTCTTCGGGCACCTCTTGCTGAGTTCGGGTCCGTGCACGCTGGACGAGATCGCGGAGGCGCTGAACGTGAGCAAGGGGAGCGTGAGCACCGACGCGCGGCTGCTGCTGCGTCATGGTTGGCTGCGCCGGAGCAGCCGAGCCGGCGACCGTAAGGACTACTACGAGATGGCGCCGGATTTTTTTGCAGGAATCGTGGCGTACCGACTCGAGAGATGGGATGCGCTGCACGATCTCGTCGCGGCGTCGATTCCGGACTTTGCGGAGGAGCCAGCGACGGTTCGCGGCCGGTTGGAATATCTGGATGAGGTGCAGGCTTTCTTTGTTGCAGGAATGCGGCAACTGCTGCTCGAATGGCGATCGCACCCCGAGATCGCTGACGGTGAGGATCGAGCCGCACTTCCTGCGTCACGCTCGTAGTACTTCGCGTTGACCGCGCGCGCTATCCGGCGACGGGAGTTACTCTGCGCTCGACGAGCGCCAACATTCCGTCCACTGCGAGCGCGAGCGCAGCGGCTGGTAGCGCGCCGGAAAGAATCATGCGTGTGTCGGCGAGTGCCAGACCTGCAACTATGGGCTCACCGAGGCCGCCCGCGCCTATGAATGCCGCGAGCGTGGCGGCGCCCACGGTGATCACCGCCGCGGTTCTCACGCCGGCCATGATTATCGGCGCAGCGAGCGGGAGGCGAACCCAGAGCAGGCGCTGTACTGCCGTGGTGCCGAGCGCCTCCGCGGCCTCGATGGCGCCGGGATCGGCGTCGCGTACGCCGGTATATGTGTTGCGCGCGATCGGGTACAACGCATACAGCCATAGTGCGACGAGCGCTGGAACCGTTCCGATCCCGAACAGCGGTATCATGAAGGCGAGCATCGCTATGCTCGGCACTGTTTGAATCACGCCGAGTGCACGCACCACAGGCTCGGCCGCGGTGCGTGCTCGCTCGAGTGCCAGGCCGAGGGGGATGGCGACCAGGATGGCAGCACCGAGCGCAATCAGCACAAGAAATAGATGACGCAGCGTGAGTGCACCGATAGTCGCGCGGCGGTTCCACATGTAGCGCCAGAACGGTTCGTGCGCATCGCTCGTGAGTGACGTCGCGGGTCTTACAGGAGCATTCGTGAGACCAAGCTCGGTGAGCGCGTCGGATGCTACGCGACGCACGTCCTCGCCGGCAACTTCCACACGCTGATTGAGGCGACGCATTCGCGTTTCATCGAGCCGGCCGCTCAGCAGCGTGAGCACAGCGATGGCGTCGGGCCGATCGCGCACCAGTCGCGGACTGACCAGCGCTGCCGCCTCGTAGGGCGGGAAGAAATGACGATCATCCACCAGTGTGACAAGATCGTACCGTGCGAGCAGGCCGTCGGTGGAGTAGCCGTCTGCAACGTCGACTGCTCCATCGGCGAGCGCGCGATACTTCACCGCCGGTGCGAGCGGGCGGACGCTGCGGAGGCGGATTCCGTAGACGCGAGCGAGACCTGGAAGTCCATCGCTGCGCCCGATGAAGTCCGGAGTGAACCCTGCAACGAGGTGCGAACCCTCACGGGCCAGATCGCTCAGCGTGCGAAGATCGTAGCGATCCGCGGTGGAACGACTGACCGCTATCGCGTACGTATTCTGGAAGCCGAGCGGCGGGAGCCATCGAACGCCGTAACGCGCCGCGAAAGCCTGCGACACCTTCTCATAGACTGCGCGCGGATCCCGCGAAAGGGAATCTGCAACCGAGTCGTGCAGAATCGCTATCAGGCCCGTTCCCGTGTATTCCGGATAGACGTCGATAGCGTTCTGTCTGAGCGCGCCGAACGCGACTTCCGTTGCTCCGAGACCGGGGCGACGTGTCACCGCAATGCCGTGTGCTTCGAGAAGCTGCGCGAACATCTCGCACAGGAGATACGACTCGCCAAACGGCTTGGACGCGATCACGACGGGAGGCTGGTTCTGTTCACCCGGATTCGCGTGTGGTGGTGGTGCAAGTGGGCCGTAGGTCTGGCCGCGCGAACTATTCGCGAATCCACTCGCGAAACCATTCACTCCACCGGCCGCTAGCGAAAGCAGCAGGATGGCAGGGAATACGAAGACCATGAGCGCGATCCGGCTACGCATACCGCTCACGGGGTGGGGATGAGATGCGCCGACGTCGCTCTCGCTCGTGCTATGAGTGCTGCGACGTAGCTCGTTGCTGGAGCGGCGTGGAGATCGGACATGGTTCCCTGTTGTTCCACTCGCCCTGATCGCATCACAGCGATTTCGTCTGCGAGACGCGCCGCCTCGGCGAGATCATGCGTGACCAGAAGCACGGTCATCCGCAGCTGGCGGCGCACATCCTGAAACGTCTCGTGCAGTTCCGCGCGCGTAATGGCGTCGAGCGCGCCGAAGGGCTCGTCGAGCAGGATCACGCCGGGCCGCGCGGCGAGTGCGCGAGCGAGAGCTACGCGCTGTCGCTGCCCGCCGGAGAGCTCGTGCGGGTAGCGGCCGCCAAACGTGTCTGGCGACAATCCGACGAGGCGAAGCGCTTCGGCAGCTGCCGATTCCGGCTCGTGCATCTGCAGCAGCTTCGGGACGAGCGCCACATTGCGCAGCACGCGCCAGTGCGGCAGCAATCCCCCATCCTGAGGGACGTACCCAATATGACGGCGTAGCGCGATCACCGGGAGAGATCGCGCATCGATACCGCCTACCTGGATCGCTCCTGCGTCCGCCTCCGCCATGCGGTTGAAACATCGCAGGAGTGTCGTCTTGCCGGAGCCGCTCTCGCCCACGAGCGCGAGAGCCCGGGCCGCATCGACGGTAATACTCGCGCCGTCGAGGGCGAGCACATTACCGTAGCGGTGCACCACACCATGCGCCGCGAGTGCGCGTGGTGACGACTGGCTCTCAGACATCGATTACGCGGGATTATCGGAGGGTGGTACGTTCACATCCGGGACTACCAGATCAAAGGTATGTGCTGTGGGGCACATACGGGTAATCAGCAGCCCCGTCGGCGGCACCAGGACCTCCCACGTTGACAAGTCTCGCGCCGCGGCCCATCGTTGCGCACGCCGACATCTTCTTCTTTAGTCCGCCGCACAACGTGACTTCCACCCCACTCTGGACACCGCCCCTACGCCGAGCTGCCGGCGTCGTGTTGAAATCGCAGCAGATTGGAATCGTCGCCGTCCTGATAGCGCTCGGTATCGCGCTGACATTTGCAGCCGGCTCCCATATCGACGCGGTGAGCGGCGCCCACACAAATAATTTCCTCAACGTCTATACGCTGGTGCAGATGGGCACCGACGCGAGCTCGTTCGCGATCATGGGCGTCGGGGCGACGATCGTGATCATCGCCGGCGGGATCGACCTCTCCGTCGGCGCGATCTATGCGCTGGCCGGCGTCGGGATGGCGATGGTACTTCGCGCCGTCGGTCCGATGGGGCCCGTCGCCACCGTGTTCGTCGCTCTGGCGACCTGCCTCTCCATCGCACTGCTATGCGGACTCGCCAACGGGTTCATGGTGATCGGCCTTGGCGTGCACCCGTTCATCGTCACGCTCGGGACAATGTGGGTGCTGCGCGGCGTCGCGTTCGTGGTGAGCCATGCGGAGAGCATTCTGGTACCCGGCGCGCTGACGAGCGTCGCCAAGGCACGCCTCGGTCTGCGCGCCGACCTGTACCCCGTTCCAGTGCTCGTGATGCTCATCGTGGCGGCGATCGGACAGGTGTACCTGAGCCGGACCGTGAGCGGACGCTACGTATTCGCGATCGGTGGCAATCCGGAAGCGAGCCGCTACTCGGGACTTCGGGTGGACCGCATCAAGCTTGGTGTGTACGCGATCTCCGGACTGAGCGCTGGAATCGCGGCGTTCCTGGGCGCGTCGTTCTATGGATCTGCAACGTCGTCGGACGCGAACGGCTATGAGCTGTACGTAATAGCGGCTGCAGTGGTCGGCGGCGCGAGTCTCATCGGCGGGAAGGGCAGCGCGATCAGCGCGATGCTGGGGGCAATTCTCATCGTCATGATCCGGCAGGCGATTCGTACATTGCATCTGGACCAGAACTACGAGTGGATCATCATTGGCAGCGCACTGATCCTGGCCGTCGTACTGGATCAGGGTGGCACCCGTCTGCTCGCGCGCCGAATGGCCGCAGTTCCCGCCACGAAAGACACATCCACTGTAACATGAGAGGCGTTGTGATGAACCGATCGCATGTCGTCCCCGTTCCATTCCTTCTGAGCGCTGCCGCCATGCTCGCCTGCGGGGGCTCCGGAGAAAGTGCTGCGAAGGGTGGTAGCGCGTCTTCTGGTGGCGCAAAGACGTTCACGATTGCGATGATCGCGAAGAGCTCCACCAATCCGGTGTTCCTCTCGGGACGCACCGGCGCGGACTCCGCTGCGAAGGAGCTGTCGAAACAGTATGGTGTGAACGTGCGCGTGGACTGGCTCACGCCGCCGAGCGAGGATGCAACGATTCAGGCGCAACGGATCGCGTCGGCGGTGAACAGCGGCGACAACGCGATTCTCCTCTCGGCGAGCGATGCGGGCAAGCTCATCGGAGCGGTGAACGAAGCAGTGGACCGCGGCGTTCCGGTAATGACGTTCGATAGCGACGTCGCGGGCTCCAAACGATTCTCGTTCTACGGTGGCGACGACGAGCTGATAGGCAAGCAGGTGATGCAGGAGCTGGCCAGGCAGATGAACGGCAAAGGCCGGATCGCAATTCTCGGCGGAAGTCAGAATGCGCCGAACCTGCAGAAGCGCATCGAGGGAGTGAAGAACGAGGCGAAGAATTACCCCGGCATCACTATCGTCAACACATTCTACCACGAGGAAACTCCGCAGGACGCCGCGGCGGAAGTGGTGCGCGCGCAGAACGCATATCCGGGCATTCAGGGTTGGGCGATGATCGGTGGATGGGCACTTTTTACAAAGGCTCTTCTGACAGATCTCGATCCCGCCCGACTCAAGATTGTGTCCGTGGACGCGTTACCTGCCGAGCTGCCATACGTGGATAAAGGTCTTGCGCCCGTGCTCCTCGCACAACCGACGTATCTCTGGGGTTACGTCTCCGTGAAGACGATCTTCGATCACGTCTATCTGCACAAGGATGTACCGCCTCACGTACAGATGGATCTCGTGCGCGTATCGAAGGACAATCTCGGCACGTGGGCCCGCCAGTTGAAAGCGTGGGGATTCACCGACGTCGATCCGAAATATCTCGCGATGAAGTAACTACAGGAGTAATCGTCATTCCAGCACTGGCAATCGTCATTCCCGCGAAAGCGGGAATCCATCTGCTGCCGCGAAACTTCCCGCCATTGCCTCATCCAGAGATCGATAACATGGATTCCCGCTTTCGCGGGAATGACGGACTAGCACGATCCCGCTTTCGCGGGAATGACGGGCGAGCACGATCCCGCTTTCGCGGGAATGACGGACTAGCACGATCCCGCTTTCGCGGGAATGACGGACTAGCACGATCCCGCTTTCGCGGGAATGACGGAGTAACACGGCCTCGCTTTCGCGGGAATGACTGAATAACACGCTTCCGCTTTTGCGGTGGCGCCGGAGTCGATTCAGGGGCACACATGGCGGCGATTTCGTTCTCACACATCACCAAACGCTTTCCGGGAGCTCTTGCGCTTTCGAACGTGAGCTTCGACGTGCGCGCCGGCTCCTGTCACGCAGTGTGCGGTGAGAATGGCGCCGGCAAGAGTACGCTGGGAAAGATTCTGGCGGGACTGCAGCGACCTGACGACGGGGAGATCCAGCTGGAAGGTCGTCCTGCTCGATTCGACAGTCCACGTGATGCGCTCGCGTCGGGCGTGGCGATGGTGCATCAGGAGCTCGCGTTCTGCGAGAATCTCACCGTTGCCGAGAATCTCTGTCTCGGCAAGCTTCCACGTCGGTTCGGGTTCGTTCGACGTGACGTCACGCACAGCCGCGCGAAGGAGTTGCTGGCGACCATCGGTGCGACGATCGATCCGTCGCGGCCGATGGACACCCTCACGGTTGCTGAGCAGCAGCTCGTGCAGATCGCGGGTGCCGTCGGAGCCGGCGCCAGGGTCATCGTGTTCGACGAGCCCACCAGCAGCCTGGGCGGCGATGACGCCGAGCGACTCTTTACGCTGATTGGCGAACTGCAGGCGCGCGGTGTTACGATCATCTACGTCTCGCACCGAATGATGGAAATTCACCGGCTGTGCGATGAGATCACCGTGCTCCGGGATGGCCAGCATGTAGTCACGCGTCCGGCTAACGAATTGGATGAGGGCGCACTCATCCAACTAATGATCGGGCGCCGGCTGGAGCAGTATTTCCCGACGGCGGCAGGCGAGGAGCGCGGAGAAGAGCGTCTGCGTGTTGAAGGACTCGCGCGCGGCGCAGCGTTCTCCGGCGTTTCGTTCACGCTGCACGCGGGCGAAGTACTCGGCTTGGCCGGACTGATCGGCGCAGGACGCTCGGAGATCGCGCAATCCATCTTCGGGCTCGAGCCGGCGACGCATGGAACGGTCTGGGTACGCGGTGTACGTGCCGCAATCCGTTCGGCGCGGGACGCAGTGCGGTTGCGTATCGGGTTCGTTCCCGAGGATCGCAAGAAGCAGGGCCTCGTTCTCTCGATGCGCACCGGGGAGAACAGCACGTTGCCGACATTGCCGCTCTTCGCACGCATGGGCTGGATCGACAGGACGCGAGAGAGCGGTGTGATCCAACAGCTGTTCGAACGGCTTCGCGTACGTGCGACGCCACAAGCCGTTACCGCCGAGTTGTCGGGCGGTAATCAGCAGAAGATCGTGATGGCAAAATGGCTCGCCGCCGATTGCGACATACTCATACTCGACGAGCCAACGCGTGGGGTGGATGTCGGAGCCAAGGCGGAGTTGCACGCCTGGATCGACGAGCTGGCGTCGCGTGGATGCGCAGTGTTGCTCATCTCGAGCGAGCTGCCCGAGCTGATCAATCTCTCGACGCGCATCCTCGTGCTGCGAAACGGCCGCGTCGTCGGCGAAGTCTCTCGCTCCGACGTGACGCAGGAAGGTCTCCTGCGGTTGATGACCGGTACCGCCGCAACGGCGTTACCGGCTGCGTGAACGGAGTGTCATTGCGTGACGCTGGCGTCGCGTGGTGTGGCGTTATGGGAGCGCGTCTCCTCGCGTCATTCGCACTCCGAACACCGCCGCGATCTGGCTTCCCTCCGCGGCCTGAAAGCGCACCGTGACCTTGGACTTGCCCTGCACCAGTGCGGTCGGCACGGGATACCGCACATCGTAGAATTGGCCAGGGTCGGTCCGCTCTACCTTCTGCTCGGCGATCTGCTGGCCGTCGACCAGAATATCGAACGTGGCTGGCGAGGTGCGACGGTCCGCCGTGTAGTACGTCGCGACGAGGACCATCGGGTGCCCCGCTTCGACCGGTAGATCGTAGGAAAACCAGCTTCGTCCCGCGCGCGCAGTGCGTCCGAGCACGTGCTGCGGGGTCGCGTCCTTGCCGCCCTGGTAGTCGAACGACTGTTCGGTAGAGGTTTCTCCGGGACGGACAAAGGCAACTGTCGCAGCTTCGAGCTTGCGCTGGCGCTCCGCGTCGTGCGCGTACTCTGCTTTCTGTGCCGTCCACTGGTCTGGGGTGAGGAGATCCCAGTACGTCGAGTAGGTGCGCTCGTGCAGCCGATAGAACGGCACGAGATCGACTTCGTGCGCGATTCCGGCCACGTTCGGCTCGTGACCCACGCCCACGGTTCGGAACCGGCCTGGCTCGCCCGGCACGGGCTTGATCCAGTTCTCGACCGGAACGTTGGCTGCGACGAAGACCGGCACTACCACGGGATCGTGCACTCCCTCGTTTTCTCCGTCACCGTTGTCGTCTTCACGATGCGGCGGCTCGGGGCCCAGGTCGCCCGCGAGCACGAATGGTCCCCACATGATCGCGACGCGCTGCGGCATGTCTGGGGTTGGTTCCAGTCGGAGAGTCTTGGGCAGTGTGACTTCCACGACATCGCCGCTGTGCCAGGTGCGTTTCACCTCCACGTACGATCCCACCGGCACGGGCGAGCTGTACATGGGGTGTCGTGCTGGTCCCCGCGCGGCGTCAGCGGGCTTGGGCGTCTCCGCTGGGTTCGTGACCGTCTTGCCGTTGACCTTCACCGAGTAGCCATCGCCGGCCCAGTAGGGTCGACGCATCGCGAGCGTGAACTGTCTGGGCCGCTGCAATTTGAGAGTGAGCCGGGCCGTTTCGCCTTCGGGGAAGTCGCTTTCCATCGCGAGGTGTACGCCCGCCGCTGGCCAGTTCGCGGTGGACGGTGCGTAGATGTTCACCCACAGCTTGTCGCCGGACTCGTAGTACATACCGTCGCCGGCGAGTGCGTGATTCTCCATGCCCGTGCCAACGCAGCACGTGAAGCTGTGCAGCATGTCCTGATATTCGTGCGTAACTCCGGGGCCCACGGGCACCATGTAGCACATGCGCGAATTGTCCGGATTGATGGACGCCATCGCATGATTGAACAGCGCGCGCTCGTGAAAATCCGCGTAGTGCACATCGGGCGTCACGGAGAACATCTGCCGGGACATCTTGAGCATGTTGTAGACGTTGCACGACTCCGCGGTGCGGCCGTGCACGCGTGCGCCGAGGCGATCGGGCGGACCGAAATATTCGTCCGTGCCGTCACCGCCGGTGGAGAAACTGTGGTGTTGCGCTACCTGATCGTAGAAGAACGCGGCGGCCAGAAGATCGGGCACCTGTTGCGTGTACGCATATCTGGCAGCCGATCCGATGAGCTTGGGGATCTGCGTGTTGGCGTGTTTGCCGTTGAGCACGTCTTCATGACGTTGCAGCGGCTGAATGAACGCAGTGTGCTCGAAGTCATATGAGAGATTCAGCCAGCGCTGATCGCCGGTGTCTGCGTACAGATCGACCAGCACTTCATTCATTCCGCCGAACTCGGTATCGAGCATGTGTTGTATCTGCTCGTTGTCGAGGCCGGACAGGATTCCCTGCGCCCATTCCGCGAATTTCGTCTCGACGTTCAGAGCCGTTCTGTTGCCTGTGAAGCGATATGCATCGCGCAGTCCGGCGAAGGTCTTGTGCAGCGTGTACCAGGGTGACCACTGGCCGTTGAGGTCGAATGGAGCCGTCTTGATCTCGCCCTTTGCGAGTGCGTTGAAACACTGCCGTCCGCCTTCGAGCGCGCTGAGGTAGCCGTCGCCGTGCTTGTCCTGCACCAGCTTGAGCTCGGTGACGATGTAGTCCACGCGATCCTTGAAACGCCTGTCACCGGTTGCGGACCACATCGCGCTGGTCGCCGAGAGATAGTGGCCTGCGATGTGACCGGTGAGATTGCGACCGCCGCCGTCCCAGCCACCGTACGGCTTTGCCCTGGGCGTGAGGCCGGCGTTCTGGCGGTAGTACGCCAGCATTCGATCGGGCTCCAGCTCGAGCAGATATCTGATGTCGGCGTCCTGCGCCTGTTTGAGCGGGCCACCGAGGAGACGCACCCCATCGAGGGGCAGCGGGCGCGCCGCCAGAATCTGATTCCGTGGCGGCTGCAGCAGCTTGCTCCCGGGCGCGGTCACCCCTGCTTCCGCAACTCCGCTCGCAATGGAATCGAGCAATGAAACCGCGCCTGCCCCCAGGCCCAGTTTAAGAACATTACGGCGGGACAACGTCATGGAACGCTCCTCGTGATTCGCCTGCGAGATTTGCCTGCTCAGCGTGTTGAAGGGGAGACAATGGCAGCCGAAGTGCTGGCGCTCGATTCTCCTCTCGGATATAGTATACCGAACATGACACGGATTGGCCGTGTCGGTGGGCCACACCCGGCAGCACTCGATGCGAGGTCTTGATTCATGAGCGACTCGGTCACTCGCCGGGACTGGCTGAAGACCATGGGCCTGGTCGGCGCCGGCGCACTGGTCGCGCCGGATGCGCTGCAACGCGCGGCGCCGGCAACCGGTCAGCTCGCGACAACGCCAGCGGCGGGAGCGGCCACTCCGATCGTGCGGCACGCCGCAGGGACGATTCTGGACCTGGTCTCGACTAGCGAGATATTCATTCCGCCGCGCGGTCGCAGTTTCCAGAAGTTCAGCTTCGACTTTCCCGAGCCGTCGGTGGCCTTTGGCGATTACACCTTCGGATTTCTCGTCTTCACCGACGAGAACACCTATGGTCTCGACCGGGCAGCGATAAGGGCCGACGGAAATGGCGATGCGCTGACTCTCACGTGTGATCGTTTCGTCTGGGCGGGCGGGCAGCAGACGGAGCCCGGGCGGTTGACCGCGTCACTGCGGCGCAACGGGGGCGCGATCGAGTGGGATGCAGTGGTGGAGATGGAACGGCCGGTCAAGTCGGTCACCACGATCGTCCGCAGCGTGCCGCGCGGCCACGTTTCGTTCGGCGCGGGCGGATTCCGCGATCCGCACGACGACGAGATGCTCGCTGGTTACGCATTCGGGGCCGGTGATCTGAACGGTCCCGGTGGAAGCATGACGACGCCGCTCCTCATGATCCAGACGCCGACCGACGTGTTCTACGTTTCGTCGCTGGACGATCACATGCGGCCAAAGCGCTTCTATCTCGCGCCGGGCGAGACGAGCTATCGCGTGGAGGCGGTCTACGAGCACGACGGCTGGCGCGAGGACAGAAAGGTTGCCGTGCCTGCGTGGCGGCTCGGCCGCGTCGTAAATGAGCAGGACGCGACAGCTCTGCACATGCAACACGTCGAGAAGGCATTTTCTCTCAAGTCATGGGAGACGCGCACCGACGTACCTGCCTGGATGCGCAAGCTTGCGATGGTGACGACGCTGCACGGCATGCACTACACCGGCTACATGTTCAACGATTTCGCGAAGATGCTGGAGATCCTGCGCTGGATGGCGACGCAGATTCCAGCCGATCGCGTGCTGGTGTTCCTGCCCGCGTGGGACGGACGCTACTACTGGGACTATCCGACGTACACTGTCTCCGATCGCATGGGCGGCGAAGCAGGGTTCCGCCGGCTGATCGACGAGGGTCACAAGCTCGGTTTCAAGCTGATGCCGATGTATGGCACGAACGCCGCAAATACGAAGCTGCCCAGCTGGCCGAAGATTGCCAACGCGGTCACGAGGAAGATCGACGGCAACGTCTACAACCTGGACTGGGTCGACTGGAACAACGACCGTCACGGTGACGGATGGCTCGCGTACATGAACCTCGGTGCCGACGCGTGGCGCGAGCATCTCGAGGGCCGGATCTCCGACATGATAACACGCTACGGCGTCGACGCGTATTTTCTCGACATCGTGGGCGGTCACGTCAACAGCACCAATGGCGACATGCACGAGGGAACGCGGCAACTGGTCGAGAGCCTGCGCGCGAAGCATCCACAGGTGGCATGCGTCGGCGAGATGCCATACGACGCGCTGCACGGCTTCATCCCGATGTTTCAGGTCGGTCTGGGTCCACTGTGGTCCAAGTACAGTCACGCGTATCAGCATCTCAGCAGCCCGGCGCCGGGCCGCGGCAGCAGCGGTGTACACGAATCTGGATTCGGGCGGTTCAATTCCGAGACGTTATCGCTATCGCCGAGCAGCATTCCCACACTCCAGGTCGTGGACGACACCTTCACCAGCCATCGTGACGTGATGACGGCGATCATTCAGCGCGCAAAGCAGCGGGCGGGTATCGTATGACGGACAGACGCGGTGCATTGCTGGATCTTCGCTGCGAAGTCTGCGAAGCGAACAAGGAGCTGGCGGAGCGCGGACTCGCGCGATTCACCTTCGGGAATGCAAGCGCGATCGATCGTGAGTCCGGTGTCGTGGTGATCAAGCCGAGCGGTGTGCCGTACGATGCGATGACCCCCGCGCAGATGGTGGTCGTGGACATGAAGGGTGACGTCGTGGAAGGGAGTCTGCGGCCGTCGTCGGACCTCGCCACGCATCTGGAGCTGTACCGCGCGTTCGATCGCATCGGCGGCGTGGTCCACACGCACTCGCATTACGCCACGGTATGGGCACAATCGCAACGCGAGATTCCGTGCCTCGGCACGACCCACGCAGACTACTTTCACGGCGCGATTCCGTTGACCGCGCATCTTTCGGCAGACGACATTCAGTCGGAATACGAGGCCAACACCGGCCGCGAGATCGTGCGCAGGTTGGCTGGCATCGATCCGCTACGCATGCCGGCGGTGCTCGTGGCGGGGCATGCGAGTTTCTGCTGGGGTGAATCTGTCGGCGCCGCGGTGGAGACTGCGGACCTGCTCGAGGAAGTGGCTCGCATGGCGTACGCGACACTTACGCTGAATACGAACGCAGATGCAATTCCGGCGGCGCTGCTCGACAAGCATTTTCTGCGCAAGCACGGACCAGCGGCGTACTATGGGCAGGGAAAGAGTTAGAGATTGCCAGGTCGATGTTGCACGGAGTTCGATTCAGTCAGCGCTCAAAGCGAGATTTCGATCTCGCGACCGGTGAACGAGACCGAAGTCACTTTCGTGCTTCCCGCCACTCGCACATCGATGCGCCGCGGTGCAGGCTCGCGCATGCGTGAACCTGGTGCGAGGCTCAGCTTGAGCCGACGTGCCGCATCGTGCCACGTCATGTTGATGCGCATGAAATCACCGCGTCGATAGTCGAACGTATTTCCGTCGTCCTCGTACCATGACGATTCCCCGTCGGCACCCGGATAGACGATCAGAGTCACCGGCTCGTCGCTCTGCTGGCTGACGTATTGTTTGACCGGGCCCATTGGTATGATGGAGCCTGCGCGCGCGTAGAGGGGCGTGGTTGCGAGGTCCACCGCGCGATCGATGTCGCGACCGCCTTCGGTGCGCTGTTCGGTCCAGAAGTCGAACCAGGTTCCGTGCGGAAGGTACAGCCGTCGTGATGTCGCGCCTTTTTCCACCACGGGCGCGACGAGGAGATCGCGGCCCCAGAGATACTCGTCGCCGCGCGCAACGGCAGCTTCCTCTCCGGAATGGTGCAGCCACAGCGCGCGCATGATCGGCATTCCCGTGTCGTGACTCTCACGAACGGCGGTATACAGATACGGCAACAGGCGATAACGCAGCTCCAGATATTTGCGGCAAATCGGCTCGACAGTGCTGTTGTGCAGCTCTGCCGGATCCACCTGAAAAGTGCGCGTCTCCGACGGACCGCCATCACCGCCATCCCAGCCCCACGGCAGATGCAGATGCCAGTTGCGTCCGTGTGATCGGAACAGCGGACAGAATGCACCGAACTGAAACCAGCGAACGTACAGCTCCCCGGTGTACTCCGTCGTCGGAACGAATCCGCCGATGTCCGTTCCCCAGTACGGCAATCCAGTGAGACCTGCATTGATCCCGACGGCAACATGAGTGCGCAGCGTTTCCCAGCGCGACTGAACGTCGCCGGACCAGAGGAAGCCGCCAAAGCGTTGCACGCCTGCGGATGCATTGCGGTGCAGCGCGAACGGGCGCTCGTTGGGACGGAAGAGCTGAGTGCCTTCCCAGTACATGCGATGCCGGTTGAGCTCCGACGGACCATCGAAGCCATCGCCCTGATCGGGCCACCATCCATCTATCCCGTCATCCACCATCACGGACCTGTGCGAGGGCCAGTAGCACGCAACCTCTCGGTCGGGTGGCCAGTGTCCGTCCGGAGTCACCCCGCTCGGAAGCGGGGCGGCGGTGCATGGATCCGACACGGTACCCGTGAGATGATGCCCTTCCACCACCACGTGCAGCACGACCTTGAAATGCTCGGCGTGCAACGCTGCGATCTGCTGCTTTGGCGACGGAAAGTTTGCGGAGTTCCAGGTGAAGTCACCGTTGCGGGTGTTCCAGCCCGACGGACAAAAACCTGTGCCGAGGTAGATGAGTGCATCGCACGGAAGCCGTTTCTCGCGCATGGTGCGCGCGACGCCCATCACTTCGTCAGGACCGGCGAGCGTGCGGGACGATTGCAGATAGCCGAATCCCCAGAGTGCAGGCATCTCGGGAAGGCCGGTGATGCGCGCGTACTCACGCATGATCACGCGCGGCTCCTTCGACGAAACGACGAATATGTCGAGCGGCAACGCCGGCGCGGGGATGAACTTCCCCGTAGTGCCGGTGAAATCGAATGTACCGTGTGGTCGATGAACGAACATCGCCCAACCGTCGGTTCCCACGAGCCACTGAATCGGCGCGCGAGTTCCGTTCGTCGACAGGCGATAGCCGCCCTGTCCGATGATCATGGGATCGGCCTTTCCCTTGCGATCGAACTGCGGGCCTCCCTCGCCGAGGCCGAGCAGCGGTCCGCGTCCAAGGGAGAACGACATGCCGGGTGCCGATGCGTCGAACGTGAGATCCTGAACGACCGTGCCGCTGGCGGTCTCGATTTGGATCCTCGGCGGGTCGTCGGTCACCGTCACGAAGAGATCACCGGCTCGTACGCGTGCGAGGTCGATCGCAGTGCGGCCGCGCCGCGAAATCTTCCCAAGCTCTTCGTCGACGAGCTCCCCCGTGACCGGCAGCGGCTGTGGTTGCCCGTTCTGCAGTGGGCGAATCGTGAGTCGCGCTGTTTGCGGGCTCAGCGACAAGACGGTGATCTCGACTGGCTGGCCGGCGATGGTGATGTCGCGAGCGGTGCGGCGGATGGTAAGTCCGCCGCGGGTGATGTCGCCGCTTAGGGCGAAGCCCGCGGTGATCGTGGCGAGGCGCTTGATGGCGTCACGCCGTGATACGGAATCCGACATGGGAGTAGATCCTTATCCGAAGCTGGAATCGGGTGGCCTTCCTGAGATTGGATAAAGTATACATCCCAATCGGAAGGGCCGCATCACTGCACTGCGGCCGACCCGGCTGAGCGAACCTCGGCCGCGATGCGACGCAAGTCCGGGAGCACCGTGCCGACACGTATCGCGGGCGACGACGGATCACCCAGCGCGAAGTACAGCGACCTGTACATGTCATACAGCCGCTCATACGTCGCCTGCTCGCGCGGCTCAGGATCGATGACGCGAAAGGGCGGGCAGAGCGCGGCCTGCGCTTCCTCGATCGTGCCAAAGACACCAGCGGCGAGAAAGGCGAAGATGGATGAGCCGAGTCCGGTGATCGGGCGCTCGGGAACGAGAATCGGCTTGCCGAGCACGTTTGCGTAGACGCGGTTGAGCACGTCGTTCTTCTGCGCTATCCCGCCGCCGTGTATCACGCGATTGATCGGCACGCCGTGCTCCGCCATTCGCTCGAGCACGATCCGCGTGTGGATCGCGGTTCCCTCGATAGCGGCGAACAGCTCGTCACGTGCGCTGTGGTTCAGATTCCAGCCGAACGTCACACCGCCAAGATGCGGATTCACCAGCACCGTGCGGTCACCGTTGTCCCACACCATTCGCAGCAGTCCGGTCTGGCCCGCGCGATAGTGCTCGATACCGGCGGAGAGCTCCTCCACGGTGCTTCCGCTTCGCGTTGCTATGGACTCGAAGATGCTGCCGACGCCGGACAGTCCCGACTCGACGCCGACATAATGCGGATGCGCCGATCCCTGCACCACACCGCAGACGCCCGGTACACAGTCGACGCTCTTCCCGATGGCGACGATGCAGGTGGATGTTCCGATCACGTTGACGACGTCGCCTTCCACGAGACCGGCACCGATGGCATCCCAGTGCGCGTCGAATGCACCAACCGGAACTGGAATTCCGGCTCTGAGGCCGAGCTTCGCGGCCCAATCCGCGGACAGTTCGCCCGCGACACGATCCGACGTGAGATAGCGGCCCTGCAGCTTCGCCCGTACGCCGGCCAGCAGCGGATCCACCGCGCAGAGGAACTCCTCCGACGGGAGTCCGCCGAGCTCCTCGTTCCAGAGCCACTTGTGTCCCATGGCGCAGATCGAGCGTGCGATCTCGCGCGGATCGGTGACGCCGCACAGCGTCGCGGCAACCATGTCGCAATTCTCGAGCGCTGTCACGAACCTGTCGCGCTTGCCGGGATTGTTTCGCAGCCAGTGCAGCAGCTTCGCGAAGCCCCACTCGGCGGAATAAACACCGCCGCAGTACTGGATCGCCTCCAGCCCGTCGCGATGCGCGATCTCTGTTATCAAGGCAGCTTCATGCTTTGCGCGGTGGTCGGCCCAGAGATAGTAATCGTCGAGCGGGACGAGTCCTTCGCCTACCGGTATCACCGACGATCCGGTCGTGTCGAGCGCGAGCGCGAGAATGTCATGTCCATCGACTCTCGCGTCCGCGAGTGCAAGCCGCATCGCGTCGACCAGCGCATTCATCTGCGCGTCGTGCGACTGGGTCACGAAGTCGGGATCGTCCGGATCCCGCAGCAGCGGCAATCCGGCGACTCCGGCGCCGAGCTGCCCAGCCTTGCTGTCGACGATCGCGACGCGCACACTCTGCGTGCCGAAATCCACCCCTGCGACAATAGGCATTCTGCTACGCGTGCTTGTGGACGTCCCAGCCAAGATATCGCGACGTCGCCTCGTGCACCGAGTCTGCTACAGTTGCCATCGTGCCCGCGACGTGATGCTCGAAACCCTTCTCGCAGATGAACCGCAGCAGCTCCTGCAGGCGCGGGATCTCCACGACGCCCGCGCCGCCGAACGTGGCGAGCGGATCGTTCGTGAATCGCCCCCCGCCGACGTAGCCGCGAATACGACCGCTGCGGTCGTCGGTCGAGAAGCGCGCGTAAGTCATCGGGTTCGCCTTCACCTTGCCTACGACTGTGCCGTAAGTATTCTCCCGTCCCACGGTGCCGGCGATGATCGCCTGATAGTCCATCTGCACGTCTTCGAAGAAAGCCTTCGGCAGGTTGCTGCAGTGGAAGCATACGGCCTTGTTGGGATCATCGCCGTAGTTGTTGTTCCAATCCAGGAGAGCGCTCGGCGTCTCCGACGCGAGCGTCAGTGCGTACATGCTTATGGTGCCGCACACGTCCATCTCGCATGCACTGGGAAGATTCACGTCGCTCATCATGCTCATGATCGTGCATGGCACCACGCCGAAGAACTCTTCCATCGAGGTCCAGCACTGGATTGCGCTTACCGTTACGTCTGCTTCGTGCATCCAGCGGTCGATCACGAGGCCCAGCTTGGCCATCTTCATGAGCGCTTCGGACGGGATGCCGTCCGTTGAGACGTAGGCCTCGATCTCGTCGAGTTTCGTGCGAACGTGAGGGTCGTCGTTGGCGAGGCGGTCGATGCGTCCGAGAATCTCGGACAGATCGATCGGCTCCACGGCGATCCCCGAGGCCTCGAGTATCTTCTCGCTGAACCGAACTGTCTTGAACGCGGCTGGTCGAGCGCCGATCGCGCCGATACGCGCATGCTTTAGACCTCGCACGACGCGGCAGACGCTGGTGAAGCTGCGCAGGTCGGCGCGGAAGCTGTCGGATTCCGGACGCTGGGTGTGCAGTGAAGTGAGCGAGTAGGGAATGCCGTACTGCGTGAGCACGTTGCAGGCGGACATCTTGCCGCAGAACGCGTCGCGTCGGGCGTCGATGCCCATCCTGGCGGGATCGTCGGCTGTGGCGTGGATGAGCACCGGCACGTCGAGCCGCGCCATCCGGAGCGTCTCCGCAATTGCGCGCTCGTCGCCGAAATTCGGCAGGGTGACGATCACGCCGGCGATTTTGTCGGCGTTGGCACGGAAGAGCGCCGCGCATGCCTTGGCCTCGTCGCGACTCTCGACGGCTCCGTGCACCGAATCCTCCGGGCCGAGCGCTATCGCGTCGATTCCTTCCTCGGAGAGCGCCTTGAGCATGTCATCGCGTCCCGTGCTCGCGAGGTGACCGGGGAAGAAGCCCCGATTGCCGACGATGACGCCGAGTGTCACACGCTCGTGAGGGTTGGAGCGCGGCGGGCGTGACACCGGTCTGGCGGAGCGCTTTGAGGTGAGCTTGCCACCGGCATTGGATTCGAGTTTATGGATGCGCACTTGGATGGGTCCGGAATCAGGATTGTATACAATACTGCAACGCCGGAGCGGTCGAAAGAGCAGCACGCGGGTGCGATGCGTCGTGTCATCTCATGACTGACATTCGACGTCAGGACTTCCGGACGCAAATTCATGTCTTTGCCGGACTGCATAGCCGGTTGTGCGCGTGCACGTTACACAATGTCAGCCGGGGGGCTGATTCAACCGTGTCGACACGGGCTGGCGCGAAGCACGTCCATCAATTCATTGAGGGATCGTACCATGTATTCGGACACCGCATTACAGAAGAACGTCATCGACGAACTGGCGTGGGACCCCGCGTTGACAGCGACAGAAATTGGTGTTGCAGCAAAGGCCGGCGTCGTCACCCTCTCGGGCAAGGTGCGCAACTACAGCCAGAAATACGCAGCCGAGAAGGCCGCGCGCCGCGTGTCCGGCGTCAAGGCACTCGCGGATGAGGTGGAAGTGCACCTGCTGCCAGAGCACAAGCGGAACGATACGGACATTGCACATGCCGTTCTCAACGGGTTCATCTGGAACGTCTCCGTACCCGAAGACAAGATCCAGGTCGACGTCGAGGATGGCTGGGTCACGCTGCGGGGCAACGTCGAATGGGATTTCCAGCGGCGCGCGGCGGAAGCTTCCGTTCGGTCGCTCACCGGAGTGCGCGGTGTGTCCAACCTGATCTCGGTGATGCCGAGTGTCTCCGTGAGCGACGTCAAGGGGAAGATCGAGTCCGCGTTGAAGCGCTACGCGGAGATCGACGCGAAACACGTTCAGGTCTCGGCCAGCGATGGCACTGTGACGTTGCGCGGGACGGTGCGGTCATGGACCGAGCGCAACGACGCCGAGCGTGCCGCGTGGGCTGCTCCGGGCGTACGTCAAGTCCAGGATCTCCTGACGGTCGGCGTTCTTTGAGGTGCGCGAATCACCAGCCGCGTTGAGGAGGGATATGCTCCCACGAGTATATCCCTCCCCGCCGGTGGGCACGGAGCACGACAGTTAAGCGATCGTGGAAAGAAGAGTCCGATGGGGCGCCCGGCAGATCTCAAACTGGTCGTGACGGGGTCGACGTCGCCTCTCTCCCGCTTATCTCATTGATGTGGATGCGAAACAGGACGTTCCGGAAAGCCACCCGATCATGTTCGGTCCACGTGTCCGGCGCTAATTGGCGCAGCAGTTCAAGTGCCTTGATATATGCGAGTGCATCCGGTCCCGACAGATCGGCCGGAATGATCTCGAACTCACCCTTTATGACCACGCTGCGCCAGTCGAACTGGCCGGCGACCTCGTCTACCTCGAATGCGACCCAGTGGTGATGGGTCAGTATGGCGAGCTTGGTGCCGTGGGAAGTGCGACCGTATAGCCATCCATGCGTGTAGACGTAACTGATGGGCTCGATGTCCACGCTGTCATGCAACGTAAACGCCAGGCGTCCGACGTGATTGCGCTCCAGCAGGGCCTCTGCTTCGTGATGGGCGAGCTGTCGAAATACCGGCGGACTGGAGGGCCCCGTCGTTCTTGCCTGTTCTTTGTTCGCGCTTGCCATTTCGGGCCTCCGCTTCTGCGGCGTAATCGAGGTACAGCAAAACCTAGCGGTTCTGCGGATGGCCTCGCTGTCGGATACGTCCGTATCTGATGACGGGGAAAAGCCGACATGCCTGTCCGTAAGAGCGGTGGCGCAGTGGCGTGAGGTCCTTACACGAATTGCATTGATTTCCCGACATGACGTTCCTGTGCGCGAGATAGTATGTCCTTGTATCATTCTGCCGCTTTCCCCCTTTGCTACGTCCTGCAATGGAATCCCAGACCAGAGAGCTTTCCGGGTCGCCGGTTTCTGACATCGGCGAGGGACCGATTCTTGTCGCAACCGACGGAAATCCGCACGCGGACACCGCACTGATCGCGGCTGCATTCATAGCTGGCCGTGTCGGTGGAAATGTGGAGGTATTCTCGATCGTGGAGCATGCGCCACTGGCATGTCGCGAGTGCGACAATGCAACCGGCGCATCTCACGTTCATCGTGAACGACGCCAGCAAGGTCGCGTGCAGGAAGAGATTGCCGAGGAACGGGACGCGCGCTGCGCAATGATCGAGGCGCAGGTGGCTCTCACGGTCGGCGAGGCGGCAAACTGGCCAATCACGGTGTACGATGGGCCGCTCGACCAGACCACCTGGAATCTCGTGACGCGAAGTCATGCACAATTGATGGTCATCGGACAGCGACGCCAGCGGAGTCTCGATCTGCAGGCCGAAGAGGAGCGCGCGACCGAGGCACTGATGCAGTGCGCAGTCCCGATCTACATCGCGGCGCCAACACTTCGCGGAATTGCCCGTCGCGTCGTGGTCGCGATCGACTTCAGCGCCGCGAGCATTCACGCTGCACACATCGTCAGATGTCTCAGCGCGCGCGACGCGCGTATGTACCTGATCCATGTAGTTCCGTATGCGTCTGCACAGGAGCTGGAAGAGCGGCGACGCCAGTTGCTGAATGTCGAACAGTCCCTTGGTGACGAGTCCGGGGTCTCCGTCGAGTCGATCATGCTGCTGGGTGACGCCGCGCGGGAGACGCTCAGCTTTGCTGAAGGCATTCAGGCGGACGTCATTGCCTGTGGCGCGTCCGGCCGGCGTGCCATCTCACCGGCGGATACTTCGCCGCCAGAGGGCGATGACGTTACACGGGACCTCATCCGCCATGCGTCGTGTTCGATGCTGATCGCCCCAGCCCCCACTCGTTCGTAAACTCAAACACTCGCAAAGCCATGTACACCAGATGCGCAAAGCGACCCGCCCTGCCCGCTGCCAGGAACGTCGCCCAGAGCGTTCCATCGTCGATTAAGCACATTGTCGTTATGTGTGACGGAACGCCGTCTGGTGACGGGGCAGTGCGGCTTGCCGACGCGATTTCGCAGAGTACTGGTGCCGACGTTCGCGCTGTCACGTGGCTTCCCGATGGGTATGCGCTCGATGGGGAGGCGCCGATCGAAAAATTTCTTGCTTCGGTTACGCGGCAGCTCTACAGGATCACGACAATGACTGGATTCTGGAGGCTCGAGTTGCTGGCGGGGCACGTCGAGCCTCAGCTCGGCCAGCTGTGCTCGAAAGACGCGGCACAGCTCCTCATTGTTCCCGGCTCCAGGAGCGTGGGGAATCCGGGATATCGGTGGACTCCGATAGCGGGAATTCCTGTGGTCTGTGTGGTTCAGGACATCGAAAGCTGCGGCGAGCAGGCGACACTCCATGCACGCCCCGACGCCCGAAGCCAACTCGATGCCCAGGCTGCTGCGGCGATCGTCACCGCTGCTCACACGGTGCGCGCCGTGGCTCGCAGATCTCGCGAAGAAATTGCGAAACCATCATGTCCATATGTGCATGTCCAAACCGAGCCCGCGGCGTCGAGCTATTTGGTCGACGCCCACTCCTCGTCGAACAGCTTGAGCTTGACCGCGAGTTGAATGTATTCCGCGCGGTGCGACACGCCGATCTTCTCCTGAATCCGTTGCTTGTACGTCTCGACCGTCTTGGCGCTGATGTTCAGCTTCTGCCCGATTTCCGGGCCGGAGTATCCGCGCGCGACGTGCCGAAATACGAGGCCCTCGCGCTCGCTGAGCGTCGCAAACCGTTCGCGGTCGGCATGGCGCGGCTCCTTGTGTACGAGTTGCTGGACAACCATGCGTGCAGCAGTCGGTCGCAGATAGACATCGCCATACGCAACCGCCCGAATGGCATCGACCAGATCACGGTCCGCCGCGGTCTTGACGAGATAGCCCGAGGCACCGGCGTGCAGCGCTGGTGACAGGTGTTCGGCCTCCTCATGCATGGTGAGGATGAGGACTCTGGTGGGGCTCAGCCGGCTGACGATTTCCCTGGTCGCTTCCGTACCGTCGCCGCCAGCCATATCGAGGTCCATCACGACGACATGGGGATGAAACCGCTCCACCAGACTTACCGCTTCGCGCCCGTGCTTTGCCTCGGCAACCACTTCGATGTCGGCAGCCTTGCTGAGGATGGTTTTCAATCCAGTGCGCACAACTGAATGATCGTCGGCCAGCACCACTCGAATGACGTCGAGCGTCATGGTCTCGCACCTCTTCTGAAGAATATCACCCCCAGAACATATGCCCCGATCGGCGCAGCCGTGTCCAGTATTTGGATGACAGCGGTCCCAATCCCGAATCCCTGACTGGACTTGGCATACATTTATTCCATGGCATCGGCTACGAGGAATTTCGTACTGGATGCATTCCGCGCCTTGTTCGGGGACCCCGAGCGATACGCGCTCATTCTGACGTCGGACCATGAGGTCCTGGAGGGTACGGCAGCAGGGCGTCGGCTCTTCGGGCTCCCCCCGGAGGGGGTCGTCTCTGCGCGCGGGATTCTCCCTGCGGCCGTCGCCAACGCGATCGACGAAGCCTTCCGGGGGCGGGTGACGGAGCTTGACCTCGCGGCAGAAACGCGTGACGGAAGGGGCGCCTTTGAAGTAGTCGTACAGCCCGCCGGCGCACTTGCGGAGACCGGGTCCGTCCTCCTCCTGGCGGTCGCCACCGATGGCCGGCGT
Organism: Gemmatimonadota bacterium; assembly: GCA_027307165.1. Lineage (GTDB taxonomy): Bacteria > Gemmatimonadota > Gemmatimonadetes > Gemmatimonadales > Gemmatimonadaceae > Fen-1247. The sequence continues at coordinate 45,877 of DAHUXM010000003.1, forward strand.
ACGCACGACGGGCAGGAAGGCGAGTTGCTGGCGCGGATCGCGCTCGCGGTGTCCAAGACCGACAGCGTCACGTTCGCGGTCGAGGAGACGCTGCGGAATATCTGTCAGGCGACGGGATGGCCGCTTGGCGAAGCATGGGTTCCGCAAAATTCGGAAGGCGGCGCGACGCCAGCGCTCATGTATTGCGGTAGCTGGACGAGCGAAAAGGGTTGGCTCGAGACGTTTACGACCCAGGCGACCGGGCTTCGGTTCAACCGCGGGGAGGGAGTTCCGGGGGCGGCGTGGGCTTCGGGGCGCCCGGTCTGGGTCGGAGACCTGGCGACGTCGCGCATCTTCACACGCGGTGCCCTGGCTGCCATTTCACGCCTCAAGGCGGCGGTGGCCATCCCGCTGATGTACGCCGACGATGATTTTGTCGGCGTCCTTCAGTTCTACATGCGCGACGTGCCCGCCAACAACGATGAGCTGGTGAAGCGCGCATCTGCGGTCGCAACTCCGCTCGCTCAGTTGCTCCGTCGGAAGCAAAGCGAAGAAGCGCATCGCCTGGCGGAGGCGAGGTTCATCGGGATGGTCTCGATGGCATCGGACGCAATCGTCTCGATCGACAGCGCACGCCGAATTACGCTCTTCAATTGGGGCGCCGAGCGGATCTTCGGGTACAGCTCGACCGAAGCCATCGGACAGTTGATGGACATGCTGTTGCCGGAAGAAGTACGAAGCCGACACGCCGCGCACATCGCGGCATTCGCGGCGTCATCCGACACGACCCGACGTATGGGAGAGCGCAGTCACATCGTAGGGCGGCGCAAGAACGGCGAGCTGTTTCCCGCGGAAGCGTCGATCTCGCGATTCCTGGTCGGCCGCGAATGGGGATATACTGCGATCCTGCGCGACGTGAGCGAACGGGTTCGGAGAGAAGAAGAGCTCCAGGTGCTTGCCGAGCGCATGCGGAAAGCTGCCGGCGCGCGCGATGAAGTCATGGCGCTCGTCTCGCACGATCTTCGCAATCCGCTGAGCACGATGTCGATGTGTCTGTCGGCACTGCACGACGAACCGCCGCCGACGCCGGACATGGCCCATGGCCTCGTGATGCTTGCGGAAGAGGCGGCGTTGTTGATGTCGCGGATGATTCAGGATTTGCTCGACATCGCAAGCATCGATGCGGGACAGTTGTCCATCGAGCGTACGGAGCAGGCTGTCGGCCCAACGCTCGAGCAGGCGGTGGAGATGCATCGGCCCATTGCGGGCGAACAGGAAATCGCGCTCGTCATGGATCTTCCGCCTGGACTGGAAGAACACATGTTGATGATCGATCGCGAGCGTATCGTGCAGGCGCTCTCGAATCTGATTGGCAATGGCTGCAAGTTCACGCGCGCTGGTGGTAGCGTGACAGTCAGCGCAGTCGCGCTTGCGGATGCAGTGCAGGTCACCGTGCGAGACACGGGACGCGGGATTCCGGTCGACGCGATTCCACACGTCTTCGACCGCTTCTGGCATGCGCGGCGCGGCGCAGCCCAGCGATCGACCGGGTTGGGACTCGCGATCGTGCGGGGGATCATCGAAGCGCACGGCGGCCGGATCTGGGTCGAGAGCACGCTAGGAGAGGGAAGCGCCTTTCACTTCACGCTGCCATCCCTCGCGGTGTCAGACAATGGACTACATCGTGCGGGTCAAGTCCCGCACGAAGATCAGGTGACGCGCTGACATCCCAGGCGGTGCGACGGGCGTATGATGAGGTAACTCATCTCGTCCGGAGCAACTCATGGCACCACTCTCCTCGCCCCAGACGGCGCGCCGGGCCGCGGGTTCGGAGCTGCGCGCAACGCAATTGTCGCCCATCTTTCCGGCGGTCGTTGCAGTAACGGCTGATACCGCGGCGAGCGCGGCGATCTACATCACGCATGCACTCGCTCAGGAGTGCGGCGCAATACCGACGGTCCTGCGTGTCGTACAGGATGATATCACAGCAGGCGCAGCCGCAACCGGGACGATGGTTGGTGTTCCGGAGGCTGCACTCGATCCCGCCTATCGCACTTCCCAGCTGACTGCGCTCGAGGATCAGGTACAACGAATCCTTGGCACGCTTCCGAGCTGGCAATACGACGTCGAGATCGGGGTGACCGTACCTACAATCGTGCGGCGGGCTCATGATCTCCGTGCCGAGATCGTGATTCTGGGATTGCCGGACCACAACTTCTTCCGGCGCGCATTTGTGCGGGATACCGTGCAGGGGATCGTCGAACACACCCAGGCGGCAGTATTTGCAGTTCGTCCGGAGCTGGTACATCGCCCCGAATCGATTCTGGTGGCGCTCGATTTTGGCATCGGGAGCCTGCGAGCTGCGCATCTGGCGTGTCAGCTCGTGGTACCAGGCGGCCGCGTCATTCTCGTGTATGTCCAGCCGGATCTTCCACCGGCCAGCAGCGCGGACGCGAGCGCAGGTGCGACCGCGGCCAATGACAGCGGTGATGGTGCTTCGGCGCTCGAAACGGCGATTACGTTGTTGATCGACGAGCTGACGTCGCAGAAAGCGGTCAGCATCACTTCCATCATCGAGCACGGTGGCTCGATCGAGGGTGTCAAGCAGGCCGCGGTGCGCATGCGACCCGACGTCATCGCGCTGGGAGCCCGGCATCACTCCGCCGTCGATTGGTTCTTCGGCGACAGTGTCTCGGCGGACCTCCTGAACGACCGTCGATGGTCACTACTGATGGTCCCCGAATAGTGCGGCGCCGTGCACGCACGGGAGAGCCGTGCCAATGGTGATCATTCATCCGACGCGCACGCCGGAGAAGTGCGTCCTGCATGAGGGCCCGCACGCGCGCTCGTGGACGCAATCACGCGACATGACAGGCGACACGACTCCGCGACATGACATGCCCGAGCTGCGAATGGCTGTGTCTGTGCCGGGCAGCGCATCGAGCGTATCGATACAGCTGGCGCATGAGGCACGTTGGTCCACGGTGGTAGTTCCGGCACACAGCGATGTCTGAACCAGCACACGATGGCACCATGAAGCTGCTGCTCGCGATCACCAATGATGACCTTGCGCCTGCCGCGACCGCTGTCGCGGCCGCGCTTCAGCGCGAGCGCAACGCGCGTCCATCGGTCGTCTATGTCATCGAGATAGGACCGTCCGTACCGAAAGCGGCGATGCTGGTCGGGCAACTCGAAGACCCGCAGGCGCTCGCGAGAGAAGCTGTCGGAATGCGCCCCGTGCTCCACATCGAACACGGTGCGGCTGCGAGTTGGCCATTCGAGATCGCGGTTGGATCGGTCGCGCAGGAGGTCGTGGAAGCGGCGCAGAGGGAAGAGGTCGATCTGATCGTGATGGGATTGAGCCGGCACACCACCGTTGGACGGGCCATCGGGAACGACACCGTGCGGGAAGTGATGACGATAGGCGGTGTTCCAGTTCTCGCCGTTCGCCCTGGGCTGACGGCGCTGCCCAAACGCGTGGTGATTGCTGTCGACTTCAGTCGGGCAAGCGTTCGCGCGGCACAGATCGTACGCAGGTTGGTCGACGACAACTGCAGCGTTCATCTCCTGTTCGTCGAATCTGATTCTCCGCGCGAGACCACAGAGAGCGCTGAGGGATTGCAGCTGATTCGGAGCCGCGGCGTGGACGATGCCTTCGCGGAGCTGATCCGCACGCTCGATGCACCGCCGGGAATGATGATCGAAGCCAACGTGCGACAGGGCAGGCCGGTCGCGGAGATCACGCGCTTCTGCGAGGAGATCGCCCCGGATCTGGTCGCGGTCGGGAGCCAGCACCACCGCTTTCTCGATCGCTTGCTGCTGGGGAGCGTGGGGAAGGCGATCGCGGGCGATGGCAGATGGTCCGTACTGGTAACACCTCCCGGTATGATCGAGCATACACCACCGGTAGAAGTATCGGCAGCTCGGCGGTGACTCATGTGCGCCTGGCTCATGAATGCGGGTCGCGGCCGGTCGGTCGGCTCCTGTCATGAACTTGCGCACCGCTAGCGCTCCAACTGGAACGGAGAGCGCGGCCGCAATACCGGCGGCGACTGAAGAGCCGCCGGCCGCCGATCACGCTGCGGAGCTGCGACCGCGCTCGATTCAGACGTCGCCGCTCCTCGATGACGCGGCGAGACACCCTGTACAATGGGTGTACGAACGTCTCGGGACAGGTGACACCGGCCTCACGAGCGTCGAGGCCCGTACCAGACTCGCGCTGCATGGCCCCAACGACATAGCGTCGGAACATCCTCCCGGCTGGGCGCGGCGACTGTTGCTGGCATGCCGCAATCCGCTCGTCCTGCTGCTCGCGGTACTCGCCACCGTTTCGATTGCCACGGGGGATGTCCGTGCCGCGACAGTGATTGCAGTGATGATCGTGCTCGGCGTCGCGCTTCGGCTGTTCCAGGAGAAGCGTGCGGATGTCGCCGCGGAAAGCCTCCGTGAGATGATTCACGTAACCGCGACCGTCATGCGAGACGGAGCCGCTGTCGAGATCCCGATTCACGAAGTGGTTCCGGGCGACCTCGTCCACCTGGCGGCAGGCGACATGATCCCGGGTGACGTTCGCATCGTCGCCTCGAATACACTGTTCGTGAATCAGGCGACACTGACTGGCGAGTCGCTTCCGGTCGAGAAGTCGGCCGGCACGACTCCAGCCCCCACGGATGGTCGTTCGAGCGACGTGTCGCTCGTCGATGCCGTGAATGTCTGCTATCTCGGGACCAGCGTTCAGAGCGGGACCGCGACGGCGGTGGTGGTCGAGACCGGTCCGCGTACGTCCTTCGGTCGCGTGGCGGCGAGCATCGCGGCGACCGAACCGCCTACAGCGTTCGAACGTGGCGTGAGCCAGTTCACCTGGTTCATGATACGGCTGATGTGCGTGATGGTGCCTCTCGTGTTCTTCATCAATGGAGTGACCAAGCACGACTGGCGCGAGGCTTTCTTCTTCGCACTGGCCGTGGCGGTCGGACTCACACCCGAGATGCTTCCGATGATCGTGTCGGTTTGCCTCTCGCAAGGCGCGCTTGCGATGTCCAGGAAACGCGTGATCGTTCGGCGGCTCGATTCGATTCAGAATCTTGGCGCGATGGACGTTCTCTGCACGGACAAGACCGGCACGCTCACCAGAGACGAAGTGATCCTGGAACGGCACTGCGACGTCGACGGCGCAGAGAGCGCACGCGTGCTGTTGCTCGCGTCGCTGGTCAGTCAGATGCAGACGGGCTTGAAGAGCGTGCTCGATCGCGCAATCCTCGACTACGTGCAGAGTCACAGCGACTCGATTCCGATCACGCACGACAGCTACCGCAAGGTGGGGGAGATTCCCTACGATTTCACGCGCAAGCTGATGTCCGTCGTCGTGGATGCGCCGGACGGGAGGCGGATGTTGATCGTCAAGGGCGCGCCGGAAGAGGTATTCCGGCGGTGCACGCGACTGGAGATGAGCGGCGAGATGGTAGTGATCGATCCCGCATTCCTCGCCGATATCGGTGAGGAATACGACGCACTCAGCACCAATGGCTTTCGCGTGCTTGCGGTCGCATACCGCGAGATTCCGCCGGCGGACGGAGTCACCACCGCGGACGAAACTGATCTTGTGTTGTGCGGGTATGTCGCCTTTCTGGACCCGCCCAAGGAAACCGCGCGGGCAGCGATCAAGGCTCTGGAGCACGCCGGCATCACGGTGAAAACGATTACAGGAGACAACGAGCTTGTCTCGCGAACGATCTGCCGGTCGGTCGGAATCGCGACGAGGCATGTCCTTACGGGGCCCGACATCGCGCGCATGTCGGACGTGCAACTTGCGGATGCGGCGGAGAAAGCATCCATCTTCGCGCGCGTATCGCCTGCCGACAAGCAACGTATCGTTCGCGCACTACAGGCAAGGTCGCACGTCGTTGGCTACATGGGTGACGGAATCAACGACGCGCCGGCACTTCATGCTGCGGACGTCGGTATTTCCGTTGATTCGGCCGTGGACGTCGCCAAGGCGTCGGCCGACATCATCCTGCTCGACAAGAGCCTGGCGGTTCTTGCAGAGGGAGTGATGGAGGGACGGAAAGTTTTCTCGAACGTGCTCAAGTACGTGCGGATGGGCGCAAGCTCGAATTTCGGAAACATGTTCAGCGTGCTCGGCGCCAGCGCATGGCTGCCGTTCCTCCCGATGGCGCCCATCCAGGTGCTCACGAACAACCTGCTGTACGACGTGTCACAGATTCCAATACCGTCCGACCGTGTCGATGCGGAACAGATTGCTCGCCCACGTCCCTGGGCCATGGGCGAGATCCGGCGCTACATCCTCTGGATCGGGCCCGTCAGCTCGCTGTTCGATTACACGACGTTTCTGGTGATGTATTTCGTCTTTCGCGCGTCAACACCCGCACACGCTGCACTGTTTCAGAGCGGATGGTTCGTGGAGTCACTGCTTACGCAGACGCTGATCATTCACGTGATCCGAACCGACAAGATTCCATTCTTTCAGAGCCGCGCGAGCGGGCAGCTCATTGCGACGAGCATCACGGTAATGGCAATCGGGGCATGGCTGCCGTTTTCTCCATTTGCATCATCGCTTGGCCTTGTGAGACTACCGTCCCTGTACTGGCCGTTTCTGCTCGCGACCGCCGTTGCCTACATGACGGTCACGCAACTGCTCAAGACGGTGTTGCTGCGCCGGAAGCTGATCTAGCGTCGCGGCAACTGCGCTCCGTCACTGCACGATGCCAGGGAACAGGCGAGCCGCAATGACGATGAATGCGGCGAAGATCGCGCCGAGCACCAGGAAGTCCACTCCGAGTCCAAAGGTGCTCACGCTTCGCTGAATCATGAGATCGCGAAGCGCATCCACGAGATAGGTGAGCGGATTCACCCGGGCAATGACCTGGAGCCAGCGCGGCATGATGGCGATCGGGTAGATCGCGTTGCTTGCGAAGAAGAGCGGCATCGTCAGAACCTGGCCAATCCCCATGAACCGCTCGCGAGTCTTGACCAGACATGCGACGATCAGTGAGAACGTCGAGAACAACGCTGATCCGAGCACGACTGCGAAGCAGACGCCAAGCAGCGGAATTGGCTCGGCGCGAATACTGATGTGCAGTATCAGTGCAACGATTATGATGATCACTGCCTGTGCGAGCCCGCGAAGACCGGCGGAAAGTGCCTTGCCCAGGACCAGTGCGCTTCGCGGAGCCGGGCTCACGAGAAGCTTGTGCACGATACCGAGGTCTCGCTCCCAGATGATCGCGATCCCGTAGAAGATTGCGCTGAACAGCACGCTCTGGGCGAGGACACCGGGCGCCATGAAGTCCAGGTAGCTCATCGAACCGGTCGGAATGGCGCGAGTCCGGGTGAAGACCTCTCCGAACACAAGGAGCCAGAGCACAGGTTGCACGGCTCTGGTGAGCAGTTCCGTAGGATCCCGCATCAGCTTGCGGAGCTCGACGTCGGCGATTGCCGCAGTCTGCGCCGCAACGGACACGAGCCGCGATTGCTCAGCCGAGCCGCTCTGCAGTGCTGCGCGCGTTGCGGATGTCACGATAGTTTCCTCCTGCATCTACCGATCCACCGCCATAATGGGCGAATACGTCGTCGAGTGTGGCGGAAGGGCCAATGCCCGCTTTCAGTTGCGCCGGCGCGCCCTGCGCTGCGATCACGCCGCGGTGCATGATGGCAAGCGTACCGCAGAGCGCGTCGGCTTCCTCCATGTCGTGCGTGGTGAGGAGGATCGTGATCGCGGCCCCCTGCATCTCGCGCAAGCGATCCCACACGATGTGCCGCGCAATGGGGTCAAGCCCGATCGTAGGTTCATCCAGAAACAGCACGGCCGGGCGGTGCAGCATCCCCTGGGCAATCTCCAGACGGCGCATCATTCCCCCGGAATACCGGCGCACCAGAGTGTCTGCTGCCTCCTGGAGGTCCATGAAGCGGAGTGCGTCCGCGATCCGCTTCGTGCGATCCTTGCGCGGAATGCGGTACAGCTTGGCGGACAACAGCAAGTTCTCCCTGCCAGTCAGGGCGGCGTCAGCGGAGAGTAACTGCGGTACATAGCCGATTTGGCGGCGCACCTGTGCCGCGTCCTTCACGATATCGTAGCCGGCGATGAGTGCGGTCCCTGCTGTAGGCGGAAGTAGCGTCGTCAGCATTTTTATGGTCGTCGTTTTCCCGGCGCCATTGGGACCCAGGAGACCAAAAATTGCGCCTGTAGCGATCGTCAGGTTGAGGTTGTCGACGGCGACTGTGTCGTCGAACTTCCGTGTCAGCCCGACGGTACGAACCACCGGTGCGATATCGCGCTGCTGTACACCCATTCAGGGAATTGTTGATGCGGGTTGTTCTGCGATAGTGCTGCATGTCTGCGACATCGGTGCCAGGAATCAGTGACCGGCGTTCTCTGCAGCGCGCACGCGGTGCCGGAACGTCCAGTACAGGTAGGCGAAATAGCCCACGACGAGCACGGCGCTCATCATCCACCAGATAAGACCGATCCGGAGGCCATATGCGCCGGTCGCGCTGTTTGCGATGGTCAGGCTGTACGCTGGATCGGTCGTCGCGGGAAGCAGCGTTGGATACATGCCAAACGCGATTCCACCCAGCATACCCGCGATATACATACTGGAGGAGATGAACGCCATCAGATCGTTGTGACGCGCCGTGAACACCGCCATTCCAACCAGCCCGCCGAGCGCGATCACGGGAATCAACCAGCCCAGCCCGGGCGCGCGATAATTATCGAGAATCGTCGGACGCACCCAGACCGTGGCAACGAATCCCACGACTGTAACAAGAGCGACGATCCACCAGAGAGCCATGGCGATGCGACGCGCTCGTCCGCGCAGCGGCTCTTCAGTCTTGAGTGCGAGCCAGTGCGCGCCGTGGTTTGCCAGCGTCACGAACGACATCACACCGATCAGCGTGGTGTACCAGTCCAGAATTCCTGGTCGGCCCGTCACTCGAAATGTCGTCCAGAGCGGCTCGAAGAAATAGCCGTCCGAGTTCAGCGGCACGCCGCGGATCACGTTGCCGAGCGCCGCACCGAGGAAGATGGCGAGCAGTGCCGCGGAAAGCGTGAACAGGAAATCGTAGAAGGCGTGCCAGAGCGGATCGTTAACATGGGATCTTACTTCGATGCTGACACCGCGAAGCATGAGCAGCCACAGCACCATCGTGAGCGGGAGATAGAAGCCGCTGAAGCTCGATGCGTAAAGTACCGGGAAGGCGAAATACAACGTTCCGCCAGCTGCAATCAGCCAGACTTCATTGCCATCCCACACAGGGCCAATTGCTCTCAGCACGAGGCGGCGCTCGTCGCTCGTGCGGCCCACCAGCCAGTGAATCGCTCCGACTCCCAGATCGAAGCCGTCGAGCACCGAATAGATCAGGAGCATCAACGCAACAATCACAAAAAAGGCGGTCGCCATCGTTGTGCCTGCCTAGGCCGTTGCCAGTCGAGCAGCCGGAGCGGGGCCCTGCTCGATCTCGCGGTAGATGAGGAACAGAAACAGAATCGTCAGTACGGTATACATACCCATGAAGCCCAGAAGCGTGAAGATGCCGTTACCCCCAGACACTTCCGGCGAGAGGCCGTGTGACGTGCGCATGAGCCCGAAGACGAGCCATGGTTGGCGGCCGATCTCCGCCGTCAGCCAGCCTGCCGTGTTCGCGATATACGGGAACGGCAGCATGAGCATCAGCATCCAGAGCATCCAGCGACTCTTAGTCAGAGTTCCCCGCCACAGCAGCAGGGTACCGACCAGCAATACCGCGATCATGATCGTGCCGAGGCCGACCATGATGTGATAGGCGTAGTAGAGGAGCGGCACGTTGTCGGGCCACGTGTCGGCGGGAAAGGCGTCGAGTCCCTGCACAGATGCGTCCCAACGCCGGTACGTCAGGAAACTCAACATCTTGGGAACCGTAATCGAATTGTCCAACGATCTGTCGCGCATGTTGGGCTGACCGATGATCACCAGCGGCACGCCCGGCCCCGTCGTGAATACGGCTTCCATCGCAGCAAGCGTGACCGGCTGGTATTCGGCGACCATCTTCCCCTGGCGATCCCCGGTGGGGAATAGCTGCAGCAATGAGAACAGGCAGCCCGCGAGAATTCCCACCTTCAGGAACAGCTGGCCGTGTCCGATCGCTCGGCCTGACAGGACGTAGAACGCTCCGACGCTTGCCATGACCACCGAGCCGGTAATTGCGGCGCCGCTCATCGTGTGGGCATACTGCCAGAGACCCCACGGATTGCTGAGAAGCGCAACGAAACTCGCAAGTTGTACGCTTCCATCCGGCATGACCTGGTTCGCGACCGGGTGTTGCATCCAGGCATCAGTCACCACGATGAAGTAACCCGACAGCCACGAGCCGAGAAACACCAGCAACGCCGCAACCCAGTGTCCCCGAGGCCCTAGCCGGCGCTCTCCGAATAGAAAGAGACCGAGGAAGGATGATTCGAGAAAGAATGCGAACATTCCTTCCATGGCCAGTGTTTGCCCGATCACGCCGCCTGCGAATTTTGAGAACGCAGCCCAGTTGGTGCCGAACTGGAACTCCATTGGAATGCCAGTGACCACGCCGAAGGCGAAGTTGATTCCGAAGATGCGGGCCCAGAATCGGGCGGAATCATTGTATCGCTCATTTCCAGTCCTGAGCGCGAGCGTCTTCAGCACGACGATGAGGAGCGCCAGCCCCATCGTCAGTTGCGGGAAGAGGTAGTGATACGTAATTGTGAACGCGAACTGGAGGCGATCTACAACTAGCGCACTGTCCATCGCAGCCTGTGTGTTGAGCCTTGCATGAAGATACTCCTTCCACGGCGACCCGCACGCAAGGCATGGCCCTACCGGACAAATTGCACTGCATCGAATAAGCCCCGCAACGTAAACCGTTACAGGGCTTGATCTTATAAGCCCGGAGGAAGTGGCCGACGGTGAACCGGCCACTTCTTGACTCCCAGGCGCTCGGGCAATCATGCGGCCGCGGTCCAGATTTCGCCGCAAACGACAACAGCGACCCCACGATATGAGGCCGATATTCTTTGCTGGCCAGTCATATTTCGATGGAATAGTCGATCGGCTCCGACGACTGGAATCACCTGTTAACACACTCTCTCGCAGCACCAACCGCGGAGCGAAGGGAACCGTTAATGCATCCAGGGCGTAACGACCCCTGCCCATGTGGCAGCGGAAAGAAATACAAGAGATGTTGCGAACTGGCGACGCATGTGGCCGTCAATCCGGACGTGGCCCGCGCGAATGCCGCAAAGGTGGCCGACAACGCGCTTATGTTGCGGATACTGCGATTCGCGCGTATGCGCGCTGGTACGACATGGTTGCCGGCGGCCTTCGATCTGTACGTGGGGGACGCGGACGACGAGGTTGGAGAAGGCGAGCTGCAGTTGGCCGTACCGTGGGCCGTGTTCAGCGCCGAGATAGTCGAAGGCATGACCATGGCGTCGGCTTTTCGTGATGAGAATGCAACCCCACTATCGAGGGAGTTGCGTGAGTTGCTCGACGCGCAGATGAACGCATGGCTTGGCCTCTGGGATGTGCGGCACGTGGAGCGAGGCGTCGGTATGCAGGTGACGGATCTGCTCTCCGGTGAAGAACGGTTTGTTCACGAAATCAGCGGGTCCGAAGCCATTGGCGTGCGCGCCGTAATCCTCGGACGCGTGGTGGACGTTGGCGGAGTCACCATTTTCGGGGGAATCCATCCGAATCCGTTCGAGCCGACGGAGGCAGACATCGTCGTTCGCGAGGTACAGCGGCTATGCCGTGTGCGTACGCGCCCGATTGCCATTGAACGATTGCGACAGTCGCGCATCGAGTTGGCGCTGATCCATCTCTGGCGAGATATCGCCGAAGAACGGCGGACGCGACCTGCGCCGCGCATCACCAATTCCGACGGTGATCCATTACTCCTCACGACTGATCATTTCGACGTACTCACATCCGATCACTCGGCTTTGCTGGCGCGCATTGCGACGCTCACCGGCGCAGAGGAGCCCGAAGCAAGCGACTCCGGTGACGGTGAGACCATAGTTACGATTACCAAACCGGGCAATGCGAAGATGGAGTCGTGGGACAATACCATCATCGGGCGCATTGTCATCCAAGGTCGGCGCATGCGTCTGGAGTCGAACTCAACGCGTCGCGCTGACGACCTCCGTGCGTCAGTCACAGAGCACGTTGGTCCGTTGGTGAAGTATCGTATTCGCGATGAGACGCCGCAGGAAGAATTGATGCGCGTGGCGTCCCAGCCGCGTGAACCACGGTCCGTGGCGAGGGCCAACTCGCCCGAGGCTGTCGCGGTCATGCGGGAGTTCAAGGAGCGATACATGCTCGGATGGCTGGATCAGGAAATTCCAGCGCTCGGCGGGCTGACGCCGAGGGAGGCAGCGAAGTTACCACGATCAAGGAAGGACCTCGAACTGCTGCTCCGCGACCTTGAAAATCACGAGGGTCAACTCCCCGAGAGCGAACGGTTCGACGTCAACCGTCTCTGGACAGCGCTTGGCATCGTGGATAGGGGATAGAACAAGCCCCGCAACGTAAACCGTTACAGGGCTTCATCTTATAAGTCGGGGTGGCCGGATTTGAACCGGCGACCTCTTGCTCCCGAAGCGTGGGCGGGGAAGCAGCAACACGGGCTAAGTGGCGCAATCACGCGAGCTTAGGCGCAGTCTAGAGCGAACTGAGGGAGCATATTTCTCGCTATTCGCGTGGAACTGCGGCCCCAGCGGCCCCGCGATAGCGCACTCGGGGATGGCGGCGTGAGGAGCGGCTGAGCGGCCGTTTGTTATGAGGTAGACTATTGCCGAATTTGGGAATTTGGCATACTTTGGTACTGACAGGATTTACCAGTATTACCAAACTATGCCTTCTTCACGACAGTCCCTGGCAACAATCGTTGAAGCAGAGTTCACTGCTTGGCTCCCTGGATTCATGCGTGAGCGATTTGGACTGACCGTACGGCCTGCGCCATCGAAATCGGATCTTCGCGGTTTTGATCTGGCCTTCTCACTTGATCAGGATGGACAAGAACGGCTGATTCTTGTGGAGATCAAGTCGCGCTGGCTCAGGTCGTTTCTGCCGGAGACTCGCACGAAATTTCAGGCTGCCCGTGAACAACGTCCGTCGCAAATTCCTGTGCTCGCGGTACCGCTAATATCTCCGAGGCTACGCAGGGAACTCCGCGATGTTGGAATCAACCATGTCGATCTTGCCGGCGCAGCTTACGTGCGCGAACGGGGGCTCTACATCGATGTTGACCCAGTTCGCACGCCCAGCCGTAACTCGCAGATGCGGGCCTCTGACGTCGCAACCGACACGGCGCTCGAGACGATCAATCCGTTCAGCGATGCAGCCTCAGTGGTGTTACGACTCCTACTCAACGATCCGGACAGGGCATGGCGCATCCAGGACCTTGCTTCTGCCGGAAAGATGAATCCAGGATGGGTCACCACGGTCGCCCGCGCGATCGAGCGTCGTGGGTACGCAATAAGAAGCCAACATGGCTCTGGGCGCGAAAGCGATTTGCAAATCGCCGACCCAGTCGCCGCGCTTCAGGACTGGACCGACGTCTATACGTGGCGGGCCAACCATATGACGTCGTACAACGTACCGTTCGAATATCATGAATTGACTCAGCGTATCAGGGCGTTCATCAAGGACATGTCGGAGCGCGGGTCTTCGGCGGAATTCCCCGTAGCGTTAACGCTTCATAGCGGTGCCGATCTGTATGCAGCACATGTGCAGCATGAGCAACTGCATGCGTACGTGCAAGCGAACGCATTCACCGAGCTCGACGAACGGATACGAGTCGATTTCCATGGGAAGGCCGCCGATCGAGGTGGGAGCGGGAATCTGCATCTCCTTCAGCCATACTATCGACGTTCAGTGTTTGTTGGCGCGAGCATGCGAAACGACTTGCCAGTTGTGTCACCAGTGCAATTATACCTTGATCTAATCAATTACCCCGTGCGCGGGAAGGAAGCCGCGGACGTGCTTGTGCGAGCGGTCCTTGGACCGGAGTGGGGGCTCTCCCCAGAGCAGATGCGGAGGTTGCTCGCGTGATGGCTCCGGCTCGTACGCGATCAGCACGTGATGTGTTTGCTGCTCTGCTGCGTGCGCTTGCGCCCTATGCTAGTGATGTCGTACTCATCGGCGGATGGGTGCACGCACTGTATCTCGCTTGTGCCTCGGCACGCGGCGAATCTGACGGAATCGCGGTGTTGACTGACGACTTTGACATCACGATCCCTCAACACTTGGAAGCCAATGGGCGCCGGCAGCTCGTCGAACTCGTCACCGAGATCGGATTCGAGCGTGACCCGGTTAGCGATCTCGACGGCGCACCGGTCATGTTACGCCAGATGATCGATAAGTCTCTCGTCGATCTTGACATTCTCACCGAGTCCCCGGATCCACGAGCGACGGTGAGAGTCGAAGGACAAGCCGGGTTGCACGTTGCCGGATACCCAGGCCAGCAGATTCTGCTCGAGAACACGGAGTGGATGTCAGTTGGTGTCGATCTCCATCCCTCGCTTGCACCGCCAATAGAAATCCGAGTGCCGACACTTCCCGCGTACCTCTTTCATAAGGGATTGTCTTCATCTCAGCGGGTGAACGAGCAGAAGCGTAGCAAGGATCTCGTGTACATGGTGGAGATCATCAGGCACAGTACGCTCGGTCCGGTCGCTCTGGCAGGACTGGCTGACATCGGCACGCAATACCCAGTGTTCTTCGCGGAGTGGACGAAATATCTGAACGGCGTGTTGAACGACCGCATGCTTTTACGGATGGTTGCGGACCAACTCCTTCTGGCGGGCCAAGCAACGGGGACCGAGGCTGAGGTTGTGTCGGCAGTTGCTCGGCGGATTCAACGTGCGTTGCTCGATGCGGCAGGAGCGAATTGACGGCGCGATCTGCGATCTGACTCGAAGGGCTGCGATGCCGCATGTGGTCTCGGTGCGGCCCCAGAACAATGACGCCACCCGAGAAGTTCGGGCGGCGTCATTGTTCATAAGCGATTGTCGTTACAGGAGTTACTCTACATCCAATTCAGTCGGGGTGGCCGGATTTGAACCGGCGACCTCTTGCTCCCGAAGCGTGGGCGGGGGAGCGTTGTCAGAGGCTAAGTGGCGCAATCACGCGCCCTTGGACGTGACCTAGCGCGAATTGAGTGAACAGGTTTTACGCCGTTCGCGCGGGACTGCGGCCCCAGCGGCCCCAAGTGATTGAAAGCGCAACCGGTTATACGAGCGCAGGATGCTGTCGGAATTGCCGGATACCAGCAGGCAACGCGAAGTGCGATCCAATTGATTGATACTGGCGGCCGAAGCAGAGCACGCCGTGCGCTCTCCTGACCCCCTCGCCTGACGCAGCGAGGACCAGTGCCAATGCCAAACGACGGTTTTCGCCGCAGGCGAGACTTTATTCCTCGTATCTTATTTCCTATGGCTGAATCCGCCCAATTCGATCCAATTGAAGTCACCGCTGAATTAACTAACGAGATTGTGCGTCACCTAATTGGTCTGAAGCGAGAGTCTGCCAAGCTTGACTATAAGGCGTCGCTCGATCTTGCAGAGTCGCGTGATAAGGTAGAGTGCTGTAAGGATATCGTTGCCATGGCAAATACAGCGGGAGGTTATCTGGTTGTCGGTGTCACCAACAAATTCGAAACGGTAGGTATAGCCGAGAACGTTCTTGCCTCGCTCGATGAAGCCAAGCTTCGCCAGCAACTGCGATCCTACACAGCGGTTCCCATAGACGTCTTCGTGAATAGAGCGATAGAACTTGAAGGAAACAAGTTTGGCATCATCACGGTTCTGCCAACCAGACACCCGCTTATCGTGTTCGAAGCGAACGGCGAATATGGGAAAAATCCTGACCACAAGATTGTGTTTCGGCGCGGAGAAGTATTTGTGCGTCACGGTTCGTCGAGCAGCGTGTGGACGCAGGCTGACGTGACTTACCTCTATCGGCGGGCTCTGGATCGCGATCGTGCCGCATTCACACGTGAGGCACTCGCCAATAGTAGCGCCGAAAGTGGTGACGGGTTGGTGGACAAAACTGAGCAGTTACTTCGGGACGATCCAACGAAGTTCGCCACCGCTATACGTCAGATGATTCGGAGGCAGAATGGCTGAGAACGCGCTTCAAGACCTGATGGTTCTCGCCGAGGAAAAGATAGAAGCGCTCTGGAGTGACGACAATAAGCGTATTGCTGTCGGTGATCCAGTTGAGAATGTTGGACTTGTCTCGGATCTATTTGATCGACTGACGCAGATTGGTGTTGAACTCCTACGTGAGAGGCCGAGCCAGTCAACCATAGCTTTGTTCGCCGATTTAATTGACGTATTCGCGCGCCTGTACACCGCATCTGATGCGCATATGCCGGAACTTTATCAACGAGCAACAAAGATCCCTTACGTCGACCGTTGGTACGAAGTACTGATACGACTATATGTCCTCGGTGCCGCGGCGGTCCGATATAAACGCTTCGAAGTTGTTCCGGGGATCGTCTTGGCAAAGCCAGAGGGAAGTCGTCCTGATTATCTTTGGCTGCGCGAGATTGTCACTGCGCTTTTTCGTCAGGATCAAGTGAGTAAGGGCGCGTTCGAGGGCAAGTCTGTGCTCGGCCCGATCGCCACCTTCATCGTTGACCGGCCGACATTGGTTCGCGCCTTCGGCGATGATCGCGACAAGATATTAACTATCCTTTGCCAGTTCGACTTCCTGCAGTGCGTCGTAACTGTTGGTCAGACAATGCGCATCTGGTCGTGTTACCCCAACTTCGGGGCCTATTGGAACGATCGTACCGAGCCGATCATCGCCGATCTGGTCAACGGCCCAGCTCGGCAAGCCGTTCCAGGAATGGCTGATGACGTGCTTGCGGCGATCATCAACGCGTTAGATGTATCTGCATCTCACGCATTCTTCGATGTTGCAGGCTGGCATGGAGGTTTCAGGCTTGATACCTCAGTCGCCGTTTTCCTCCTCCGCCTCGCGGATGATGCCAGCAAGATCAAAATCGAGATTTAGGGTTTGGGCGGAAGAGTACTGGAAGAACGGCGTCGGTGATGTCGCGGCTTGAACAACGTATTTCGTTACTACGGCGAATGTGTCACCACCACATCACGTCCTGTTTCGATTGACGGCGATCTTAGATCGTCGGTTATTCATAATACGCGTCATGTATACGTTGCCTCATCGGGAGGATGTAAGATCAGCGCGAAGGATTGCTTATACGTGATACGGGACCGTATGTCACCCTTGGTTGTACGAGAGGAGGTGGAAGAATGATTTGGTGGCCTGAAGTCGCGGAGGCGTTACGAGAGTACGCTGCTTGGATGGATCAGAGGCAGCACAGCGATTTCGGTGGCGATCTTTTCCAGCGAGAAGTCGACGACGCCCTTGCGCTTGCTGCGCGCATTGACGCACCACCGTTCAGGGTTATACATCTCACAACTGCCGACGCGAAATACCTGACTACATTGGCGTGCGGTATTAGCCGCGAGGCCGGTCTGGCGACTGACCCTCGCGTCTCCAGCGATATGAAGAACGAGCAGGGCAATCGCAATGCCAAGGCAGCTCTGTTCTTCGATGCTGCAACTGATATCTACTGTTCGCTCGGAGATCCACGACTCGCTCCGCTCCGTGGTTGGCGTGTGTTCGCAACGGGTGAGATTGAACGGATCACGCCATGTGAGGGTAAGGAGAATTGGCTCACCATCGCTGCGGATCCCAATCCTGGTTCAGGGCCGGTGAACGAGCAGGTGTCTTGGAATCGTTACCATGTGCCCGGCCATCCAGACCGCGTCGTCTTCGCAGCTGGCAAAGATGCGTTGACCCCCGAACTATGGCAGCGAATTGCAAACGCGCCGCGTGATGAGCCAGCGTCACGATGAGGCTGTTTGTAGGATTTGCTCGTCAGAATGCCATCGCCCGTACTCCATGACGTGTCTACTGATCGGTCAACGCCGCTAGCGATCACGGTTGATTGGCTTGGAAGTCACCCGGTTTGATGGTCACCGAGATAGCTCTGGGATCATGCGGCCGAACTACTCGCGTTCGGCAGTTACCTGCGACGGCTGTAGTGCGCGGAAACGTCGGCTGTGAGCGACTCCCGCCCTGTGAAGTGGCCGCTTGTCGACGTATTGTTCTATGAGGGCACGCGCGACGTCGCGCTCACCGAGCGCAATTCTGGCGTCGGCTTCCAATGGCAGGAGTTCATCGTCTCCGGGATCATGTGACCGGGCTCGCCTGATCACGGCGTTCGCGCTATCGCGCAATCGCCGCCGGGCAAGGACAGCGGCGGTGAGCATCTCCAGGCGCGGCCCCGCCTGGCGCGGTTGTACCGACCCTGCCGCCCCGGCCCGCGCAATGGACCATGCGACGCTCGTCGATCTTGGATCAGTCGAGTGGCTCCAGGCAAGCAGCGCAAGCTGACAGTACGCACTCGTCCAGCTCCGTGGAAAGCGGCGCTCGGCTTCGCCGCACCAAGCGCCGGAAGCCGAGTCGTCATTGATCTCGTACGCCGTGAGGAACAAGCGATTCAGAATGTCCTCTGAATCGTGTAAGTAGCTGTCGCTGGCGTAGGCGCGCCTCGCCGCGAGATACGCGTCCGAGTAGTCCGCCCGCGCGTACAGCGAGGCACTGAGTAGCTCCCATGCGCGAGCGCGGCTCGGGTCAGCCGCTACGGCAGCACGCAAATTTTCTTCTGCGCTCGCGAGCATGCGCGCGGTGGAATCCGCAGACATCGGCACGGTGAGCCAGTACCAGTAGTACAACGACCCGAGCGTGCTCAGTGCTGCAGCATCGTGCGGATGCGATGCAGTGGCAACAGCCGCCTGCAGGATCCCCCGCGAAAGGAAAGATGCCGCGTGCGGAGCGTCTCGAAGCGGGCCCGCATACAAGCTTGCGAGCTGCTGCGAGACCTCCGCCCTCTCGATGGGCGGCGTAGTCCAGCCCGGAGTGATGAGCTCGACCGCACGCAAGAGCGAATCGGCGCCGTCCAGCGCACTCACCGCCGTCTGAAAATTGCCCTTCTGGGCGAGCGTATCAGCCCGATCGCGTTGATCGCTCGCCTCCCGCATGAGGCCGTACACGTGCTCGCTGTTGGAATACTTCCTCCACTCGCGATGCTCTGCCTCCCGGCCAACCGTCGCCTGCACCAGCGAGGCAATCTCGCGCGACAGCGTGTCGGTCAGGGGCAGCGGCGCACCAGCCGCGTGCTCGAACGCACCGGTCTTGAGGATCCGGCTGGAGAGCCGGTCGGTGACGGCGACATCGACGTGAACGCGGCCACCCGAATGCACAACGTGCCCAGTCACGAGGAAAGTCGGTCCGGCGGGCCGAATCGATTGGACCAGGTGGCCGGCCGCCTCGGGTGGCTCCGAAACCACGTTGAACGAATGCACACGCACAAGTCGGTCGATGACAGCAGCGGTCAGTGTGGTGCCGATCTGACCGGAATCCAGTGAACTACCGATGTCGACCAAGCTATCGACGACGATCTGCGTCGTCGCGTCAGGTGCGGCCACTCCGGACTCCACGGTGTGAGCTCGCGCGCCGCGATACAGCGTCGCACTTGCCACGAGACAGAGCACGATAGTGACGGCCCACAGCCGCTGCTTCCCGAACATTCGCCCCATGGGAGCACCGGCATCCGGGGCTATCGGAGCACGGCCCATCACCATCGACCGCAACATCGGCACATCGGGCGCTGTCGCAGTGGCATCCAATCTGCCTCGATCAGTCTCGGGCGGCGCCTCGTCAGCATTGTTCGCGGCTCGCCGCGGCTCGGCTATCCCGGGCGACTCGATGGACGATCGAGCGCCGCTCCCTGCGCGGATTCCTGCAATTAGCTGCCGCGTCTCGCCCGACGGCGTTGCGTCATATTCACGGGCCAGTCGTGCTCGGAAGCGCTCATAAGCTTCTAGAGCGCCCCCTCCGTTACCAAACTGGGTGAGGAGCCGGAGTAGCCGCTGGACCGCCCGTTCATCGTCTAGGGACAGCTCGACGGCACGATGCCCCCACGCGGTAGCCTCATCATCCCGCCCGTTCACACCGGCCGCGTCCGCAAGCATCCATGCACTCGCTGCGGCATCACGTCGCAATTGGCTTCGCTGCTCGTCCAGCCAATGCTCGAACTCCGGCCCCGCGCTGATGCCGAAGCCTCCCAGCAGATCCCCCCGATAGAGCCGAAGCGCCTCGGCCCATTCGCCGCGCGCTGTCGCCTGTCGGAAGGCGACCGCATCACACCAGAGTGCCCCGCTATCGATGCCCAGACCACCCTGACCGTGATCAATGATGACATCCGGTCCGAGCCACCGACGCAAAAAGTGGACGTTTTGACTGAGCGCGTTCCGGGCGCGCTTCTCAGTCGCGTCTGGCCAGAAGAGGAGCAGGGCCTTGTCGCGACTGCGAGACGCGCCGGGGCTACCGTCGAGCACCAAATACGCCAAGAGAGCCAGGCGCTTCGGTTGCTGCAGGATGCGCAGGATGCTCTCACCATCGGGGCCGAGGAGGGCAATCTCGCCGAATAAGTTGAGTCGGATCATCCCGAAAACGCCCCAGAAAGGCCAGATAAGCCCAAATAAACGGGGCGGAAGCCCCCAGTAAGAGCCAAGTAATGGCCAGATAAGCGACGCTGGCTATACATGTGTTCGGCAACCAGAAATTTGACTCCCATCAAGCTTGCCCGCAACCGGCAGCGCGAGGGCTGCCAGGAGACAAGGAATGCGCGTACAGCAACCAAAAATTCGGCCAGGCCTCGTCACGCTGCTGTGTGCCATCGCCGTAGGAGTAGGCGCGTGTGCGGACAGCCCAACCGGCGTTCCCTATACGGGCTCTGATCAGCACCTGCACGCTGCGGGCGATGCCGGGCCGCAAAAGATCTGCTATCTGATCGATGGCCAAGTCTATTGCGTTGGCGGGACCCTAGCAGCCCAAGACAGCACCAAGCCCCGGCCGTGAGCAGCTCGGTGCTGCCAATTCGGCATCTGGCGAGCGCTGGGGCATTCATTAGGAATGCGGTTTGGCTGTGTCCGGGTCCCCTCGTGAACCAACGAGCTGCACTCACGGCGGTGCGCTCATGACGGTGAGAGATCGCGAAGGCCGCCCGTCGTTCAATCCGGCATCGACAAGCCTTGATCTGCGCCCGCAATACACGGCGACAGTATTCAAACGCGCCTTCGAGGATCACGGGTCCCCAGACACGCGAGCCTCCAACGAACCTGGGGCAGCCCTCGCCCTCGGTGGAGGTGTTCGATCGGAGGATCGAGAGCAGAAGCGCAATCGCCGGACGTTTAGCGCGGAGTTCAAGCGCGATGCTGTCCGCCTGATGCAGGAGCGCCGCGGTAGCGGGCGCGCTGCTCACGCGGGACGATCGGCAAGCCGTCGATACGCCGCGGCGTTCCAGCTGCGGATCTGCATGGGCGATGCGCAGTCTGCATCAACTGGCGCATCGGCCGAGTTGACTAAATCCAATCGATGCACCGCAAGCAAACCCGGCGGCGCGACTCCCTCGAAATCTGACCACCTCATGCAGATCAGCAGCGCGGGCGTGCCATGCGGATCGTTCCAAGAACGGCGATGTCATCGTGCAATTGGACCAGCAGTATGAGCCAGCAGATGGACATGTATACGCTCGCACATCCGGAGTTCTACGAGCGGCTCTCGCGCTACGCCGCACAACCAGAATTCCGGAGCCGCATCGCTGCTCATCTATGCGATGGTTGGACGCTCACGGAAAGCGAGATGTGGTTGCACGTGCGACACCCCGAAAGTGTGCTGCGGCGACAGGGATTCAAAATCCATGTATCCGCGACTCCAGACGACGCGCTCGCCCTTCTCGACATTGTCACGCCGATCTGTATCGCGTCACGTACGAGCTTTAAGTGTGCACGGGACCTGCGCTTGCTCGGCATCCTCACTGCCAAAGGTTATAGCCGCGGTGGGGCAGGAAAATTCATAACAATCTATCCGAGTGACGACGACGCCTTCTTCGCTCTCCTTGAGGCGCTATACGTCGCAACGATCGACACGGGTCTGCGCGGTCAGTATATCCTGTCAGACCGTCGGTATAAAGACAGCTCGATTCTCCACTACCGATATGGCGGCATTGTGCCCCCGGAGCGGGTTCGGATCGACGGGAGTTTTGAAACCGTGCTGGAGAACCCGGCGGGTCTCGGCATCGTAGACGTCCGCAGACCATACTTCAGCTTGCCGGATTGGGTCGCCGACCCCTTTCCGGACGACGAGAGTGCTGCCGCCGGTGACTCCACGATTGTTGGCGAGCGATTCCGCGTCGACGGTGTGCTTGCTTCGTCCAACCGCGGCGGCGTGTACTACGGCGTCGACCAGAGTGACGGAACGCGCGTGGTCTTGAAAGAGGCACGTCCGTTCGTCGGTCGTGTTCGCCGCGGCGAACACGTCATCGACTCCTCGGATCTACTGGAGCACGAGTTCGATATGCTCCGGCGGCTGGAGCCACTCGCCTGTGCTCCTCGAGCGATCGCATTGGTGCGAGAGTGGGAACACCTCTTTCTCATCCAGGAACGGCTCGATGGCCGCGTGCTTCGGAACTTCGCATCGCAGCACGAAAACCTCGCCGTGGCTTACTTGCGGCGGCGCCATGTCCTCGAACAGTTCCTCCCGCGCCTCATTTATATCGGGCTGCAGCTTGTGGACATCGTCGAGCGGATTCACGCGATCGGTGTCGTGATCGGCGACTTGTCCACGACTAACGTCATGGTCGACCCGGCGACCTTACGTCTCTCGCTTATCGATGTTGAGTCAGCGACGGCGTTGGGCGAGAATCGCGCGTTTGAGCGATTTGCTAAAGACTGGGCCACGCCTGGTTTCGCGCGACCGGGACGTCGTGAGCGCCCGGGACTATCCCCCGCCGATGACTACTACGCGTTGGGGATGGTGCTCTACAATGTCCTAATGCCGACCAGCAATTTTTTCTCGCTCAAGCCGGAAGCTGAAAGCGGTTTTCTCGATGAATTAGTCGGCTGTGGGCTGCCGGTTGGTGTGCGCAGCGCGATACAAGCGCTCTTGGATGGCCGAAGCGCGCAAGCCCGCGATGCACTCACTGAGCTTCAGCGCACGCACGGTACGCCGGAGATCGCCGGCGACGGCCCCGACGCGGCGCGCTCTGCTGAAACAGTAGCGAGCGGCGAGAAGACATCAAGTGAATGAGCGCACGGACCTAGTCCTGCCGTGTGCATCAATTTGAACCGCTGAACGGAGTGTTCACATGACGGACGCGCACGCGATAGCGCGAAGCATCGTTTGGGTCGGGGTGATCTGGGCGTTGGTCTACGGCATCGTCAAGATCATAAATGGTCCGGGCGGGCGAGCGATTGGACGCTGGTTTAGCGGGGATGACGACCCTGGCGCTGCCGGGGATAGCGAGCGACTCGACTTGCTCGACGCAAGTCTGCGACGGCTTGAGGCGCGGCTACACGCAGTTGAGCGCGGCACGCAGCTTCGGGAAGGCGTGGATGCGCGCTAGTTGACTTGGGTTCGGATGCGTTACGACGGGACGTGCGAGCGGCTCGAAGCATAGGCGCACGCGTGTGGCGGCGAGTCGTCCGGACGGACGACGGGTCGGACGGGCGCGGTTGTCGAGCGCGATTCGTCGACCGCTGGTGAACCGATGCCAGACGCCAAGTAACGCACACCGGTGTCGCAGGCTTCACGCGATATGGGGTCACGCGTGAGGTTGGTTCCATGACCCTACTCACTTTTTCTCGAAGGAGCACAGCAATGAAGGCAATCCTGGCACTCCAGCGTCTCGAAGCGGCTTCCAATGGCGAGGCGGAGGACATGGATGCGGTGACGACCGCCGGCAGCGCTCAGAGTCACTGCTGCAACGGCAGCAACGGCAGCTACATCAGCTGCTGCTGACCGACGGTTTGCAACTGCGCCGGGATGCCAGCGCAGTTGCACACACGGGGTGGCCCGGACGACGTAGGAGTTCGGCGATGCGCTCGTTTCTTAACCAAACAGGACATCTCCTCTGCCATCAAACCTCACTTCACGCCTCAAGCCCCACCGGCGCCGGTTGACCGTCGCGGCGATTGCCGCAGTGGGTACTGCGGCGCTCGCCGTTGTCTTCCCGATGGGCTTCGGTCTCGCCATCGACGCGATAGTTCGCGGTGATCGCGAACGGTTGGCGCTCGTGGCGTGTCTGCTGCTCGCCGTCAGCCTTGCGCGGCTCGTACTCGGGTTCACAGCTGAAGTCATCATTCGGACGACTGGGGAGCTGATTGTAAAGGATGTCCGTCAGGATCTGTTTGCGCATCTTGTGCGCTTGGATGCCGAGTTCTTTGCGCGGAGACAATTGGGCGAGCTGCTCGCGGCCCTGACGGGGGACGTTGTTGCTGTGCGCACAGGGTCGACCGACGCTGCTGCAGGTGCCCTTGTGCACGGTCTCAAATTGCTTCTGGCCGCGACCGTGATGCTCGTGATCGATTGGCACCTCGCTGCGTTCGTGTTAGCAACAGCACCGGTTGTGATCACCCTGGCGCGTCGAGGCGGCGCGCGAATCGAACTCATGGCCTCCAGCGCCCAGCGGCTCCTCGCGAACGCAGCAGCACGAGCACACGAAACGCTTGCAGCGATACGATGCGTGACTCTCTTCGACCGGCGAGACCATCAGTGCGCCCAATACGAAGAGGCATTAACCCGAGCGTACGAGGAGAACCGTAGCGGCTTAATTGCGGGCGCTGCGCTCAGCGCGGTGGTGGAGCTCCTCTTCGCAACCGCGGCTATTGCGCTGTTCTGGGTGGGTGGTCGTCAGGTTGTCGAGGGTCGGATAACGGCCGGCCTACTCGTGACGTTTCTTATGTACTCAGACACAACATCACAGTCTGCCAACGGTCTGATCACCGCGTACCGGATGTACCGAGAGGCGCGTGGAGGGGCTGAGCGTCTTACGGCGATCTTTGCGGAGCGCTCCAGGCTCCGCGATCCAGTACGTCCCCGCGAGCTCCCGCGCACGCCACTTGGTATCGAATTCAGCCGTGTGAGCTTTTCGCACGGTCCCACGCCGATACTGCGTGACGTGTCGTTGCGTATTGAACCCGGGGAAGTCGTCGCTCTTGTTGGGCCGAGCGGTGCCGGGAAGTCGACCATCGCGTCGCTCATGGCACGACTTACCGATCCGACGTGTGGGTCTGTGCGTCTCGGGGGCCGCGATCTCCGTGAGCTGAGCACGCACGCGTTGCGCGCGAATGTGTCACTGGTCCTTCAGGACACGCGGCTCTTGGCACTGAGCGTACGAGAGAACATTCGCTTTGCACGCCTCGACGCGTCGGACGAGGACGTCGTCACCGCAGCCCGCGACGCAGAGGCAGACACCTTCATTCGGAACCTGCCGCAAGGCTACGAGACACAGATCGGCGACAACGGGACGCGCCTGAGCGGCGGCCAGCGCCAGCGCCTCGCACTCGCTCAAGCGTTCCTACGTCAACCCAAAGTCCTGATTCTCGACGAGGCAACGTCCGCCGTCGACGTGCGAGCCGAGCGTGCGATACTCGCCGCACTCGCACGTCGGTCGCAGGACTGTTGCACGGTCATCATTACGCATCGCCTGAGCACGATCAGCGGCGCGGATCGCATCTTCGTCCTCAACGACGGCGCGCTCGTCCAGAGCGGCTCCCCTCGCTCGGTGCTCGGGCGCCCGCGTCTCGCGGACGGGACACCATGGTCTTCAGCGACTGAACTGCTGCTCTGGCGTGACGATGCAGATGTGGAACTTACGCCCGAGCCTGGTGATCGCGAATCAAATATGCCGGCCTCGCACACACTACACCTCTCCCCCAAACCGTGGCGCGATAAACATGATTGTTGCAAGTGATCCCCCCGCGCGCTACCTGGCTGCTCCGAACGCGCGCATTCCGGCCACGTGCGCTGGTATCGCAGCGTTCATTCTCAACACCGCCGATTACGATCGGACCGACCGGCTGTGGCCCGCGAGTCAGCTCGTGTTTGCGACAAACCCGCTCAGTATCGCGTACGGGGCTGGTGGCATCGCGCTGTCGCTTGCGAGGTGCGGTTATCAGGTTCCAAAGCCTGCGAAGGAGTGGATCGGCAGCCGCGAGGTGACCGTGGGCCGGTATCCGCCCGGGGCGTTTACGGGTCTGGCGGGAATCGCGTACGCGCTGGCAGAGATCGGCCTCGCCGAGCAGGGAGAGGAGATATTGCAGAAGTGTTACTCATCACCGTTGCGCTTCCGGGACGCCACCATGTTTCATGGTGCAGCTGGCTGGGGCCTCGTCAGCCTCTATTTCGCTGTACAGACTGGGAATGCCACATACCTTGAGCGTGCCGCGGAAGCCGCTGAGTATCTTGTTCGTTCGGCGGCCCAAAGTGACGACGGTATGTCATGGGTGAGCTCGGCCGATGGTGCAATCAACTATGGCTACGGCTACGGTGCATCCGGTGTTGCGTATTTCCTCCTCTTGGCGGCAGAAGCCCTCCAGAGGCCGCACTATCTCGCGGCGGCGCGCGCAGCGCTCGACTTCGATGTCGCCCATCGGGAGATTACACCAAATGGGTGGGGATGGCCTGCCCGCGATAGCGGCACTGCGAGCCGAGTGACACTGCCCTACTGGGGACATGGCGCGGCCGGCGTCGGCACTACTGCGATCCGGTTTTACAACGTTCTCGGCGAAGAGCGCTATCGCGAATTGGCGGAGACAATCGCAGACGGATGCGCGTGTAAATGGACGGTCTTCCCGTCCTTGGTCGACGGGCTTGCTGGCATCGGCGATTTTATGATTGACATGTATCTCGCGACGGATTGTACCGAATACTACGAGCGTGCGCGGGACATCGCGGACACAATCCTCTGGTACGGTGTTGAACGACCGCAGGGTATTGGATTTCCAGGGAGGTCGATGACGCGCTTGAGCAACGACTTCGCAACCGGAGCTGCCGGTATTCTCACGTACTTGCATCGTCTCACGACCTTGGGTGCTCGACCGCTTGTCGACCTCGTGCCGTATACCGCGAAGAAATGTTCCGAGCCGCGAGGCGTCCGCACGACGGCCGTCTTGTCGACAAGGGGCTGAACGGCTGCAGCGCGGCGTCGTGCTTTGGGTCCTAGAAGTGTTGAAAGAGAACGATCCCAACGTTCAGTGTATGAACCGCACCCGGTGCGGCAGGTCGCGCTGAACTTACACGCTCGGATGAGAGAGGATGACCATGTCGAAATTCCGCACGGCCCACGCCGGAATGTCAATGCTGCTGCTTGGCGCAGCCGCTGCAGCACCGCTCGGCGCGCAGACGAGAGCGGGGCAAGCGCAATCATCGATTGCTGACCGCGGAAGAACGGTACGGGGCCGCAACGACGCACCGGCGAATGAGTTCGGCCGATTCGCGGCCCGGACTCACGGCAGTGCAGCGGCGCCCGTCACAGTGTACGAGTTCTCCGACTTTCAGTGCCCCTACTGCCGTCAGTTCGCGACAGAGACCTACCCGTATCTCGACTCACTTTATGTGAAGACGGGGCGGGTACGCTGGGTGTTCGTGAATCGCCCGAAAGTCGAGAAGCATCCTAACGCGCCGCTGGCCGCAGAGGCAGCACTCTGCGCGGCGCAGCAACGCAAGTTCTGGGCGTTTCATGATGCACTCTTCGCGACGCAGGACACGTGGGCTGGCATGCCGCATCCGAACGTCTACTTCATAGGCCTCGCCGATTCAGCCGGTGTCAACCGACAGGCGCTAAGTAGCTGCCTAGCCCGAGACGACGTGCGCGCCCTGTTAGACGCAGACATGCAGGACGGCATGACTCTGAACATCGGAGGGGTACCATCCTTCGTCGTCGATGGGAAACTCGTTGCCCAAGGGGCGCTTCCGCGCGAGATGTTCGTACACACGATCGACTCGCTCCTCGCGACGCACCAACAACGATGACATTACGTCCGTCTCCTGAGACAGAGCCGATCCTAAGTAGGTGATCGGAAGTTATCAGGTGTTTTCGAGTAGCGGTGCACGTTCTGTTCCCCCCAGTACATTGGAGGGTGATCTGGGGTAGATTCGATTGTGTTCGTCAGAGCTCTGAGTGACGAGGAGCGCCGTGCGCTCCGGCAGGGAGTACGGAAGGAAGTTGGCTGAGTGAGCGAGCGCATGCGAGCCGTGCTGAGAGCACCGCACGGACCCCGTCGACCCGAGCATCTCTGTCTTGATAAAGGATACGACTATCCTGATTGCGTGCGCGCGGTTCGTGAGCGGCGCATCGTCCTCCACATTCGCAAGAAGCGAAAACGAGGCGAGCCGCCAAGGTGTACTCTTATGCTTGGCCCCGCGCACAAGGGCAAACTTCGTCGCTGGGTCGTTGAGCGCACCGGCAGCTGGCACAATCGCTTTCGCGCATTGCTCGTTCGCTGGGAAAGGAAGGCGGGGAACCACCTTGCACTCGTTCATCTCGCCTGCGTAATCATTGTGCCCCAGCAATCAGGTTAACAGGTTTTAGAACCGGCTCTTAGTCAAGCGGGCTAGCGTCACTCTGCACGCAGTGCCTCGACCGGATGCAAGTTCGCAGCGCGGTGTGCCGGAATGTAGCTCGCGATGGCGGCGACCGATGCCAGGAAAAGGGCTCCCCCGAGATAGGCGACGGGGTCCGCAGCAGTGACGCCGTACAGCATGTGCGCTAGCACACGCGTCAACGCCAGCGCGGTGAGCACGCCAAGGGCAATCCCGATCAGCGCGAGCACGACGCCGCGGCTCATGACTAGCCGCACCACGTCGGCGCTATGCGCGCCGAATGCGATACGTACGCCGATCTCGCGCGTACGCTGTGCTACCAGGTATGAGACGACCGCATAGATGCCCGCAACGGCAAGGACGAGCGCTGCGGCTCCGAATACTGCAAGCAATAGGAAACTGAAGCGGGGATCAGCCGTCGTGCCTTGAACGATTTCCCTGGCGGTACTGAATGTTGGCGGCACCGCTGGATCGACATCATGCAGCGCGCGCCGCGCCGCCGGGATGAGCGCGTTGGGATCACCACGCGACCAAATCGCAATGTGGAAGCGGTTGGCCGAGTTGGGACGTTGCTCGTAGAACGCGTAGAGCGTTGGCACGGGAGGTTCAGTCACGGATATCGCGCGAATGTCGCCAACCACGCCAATTACGCGAAGCGGCCGGAGGTCGCCGTCCATGTTGCCGAACTGGATTAAGCGACCAATCGGATCCCGCCCAGGCCATTGTTTCCGCGCGAAGGCCTGATTGACGACTGCTGCGGTGACCGGCGCTTCCGGTGCGTCGCTGGCGTCGAACACGCGCCCGGCAACGACGGGAATTCCGAGGGCCTGGAAGTAGCCCGGGCTCGCGACGCGCCAGAAGGCTTTGCCGGCTCGAGAGGGGACTTTCATCAATGCGCCGAAGTCGTCAAACGTCTTCACCTCGTTCGGCGTATTGAGCAGGAGATAGGTCCCGCTCGCGCCCTCATCCTGCAGCGGGAAGTCGTTAACGCCACCGATTCCGCGTACGCCCGGCATCGCACGCAACTGCGCAAGGAGTCGCTCGTCAAATGCACGAATACGTCCATTATCATTCGTGCTACTCGCCGCAACATTCATTACCAACACGTTTTCTGTTCGGAATCCGGTCTTCACGGCCAGCAGGTGCAAAATGCTCCGCGCCATTAGGGTAGCGCCGGCGAGCAGCACTAGGGTGAGCCCGGTTTGAAGGACCACGAGCACATCCCGTGTGACACGGCCCCTCGCATTTCCAGCGACAGTGCGTTGGCCTCCGGCGAGCGAGCCGCGGATGTCGGTTGGCACGCCCGTCGATGCGGCAATCATTGATAGCGTCACGGCTACCAAGAGCGATACTACGAGCGCGAAGAGAAGCACTGCGGCATTCACCGACACGTCGTCCATCCTGGGCAGATAGCTAGGATGGAACGCCAATAGGACCTTAGTACCGGCGTAGGCGAGTGTCACACCGATGACGCCGCTCGCCAGGCTGAGTACCAGGGACTCCGCGAGCAATTGCTGAACGATCGAACGGAAGTCTGCACCGAGGGCGGCTCGGACGGCTAACTCCTGACGTCGTGCCGCAAGGCGCGCCATCAACAAGTTACTCACGTTCGCCACAGCGATTAGCAACAAGACCGCTGTCGCGCCGAGAAAGATGAGAAGCGGCGAGCGGGCGCTCCCGGCGATTTCGTCGCGCAATGGTGTCACGGACGCATCTGCCATGTCGATGTCGCTCCCATATTGCGCTTTGAGCCGGTGCGCGATCGCGCTCACATCTGCGCGCGCGCGCTGGATTGGTGCGCCGGCGCCCAAGCGGCCGACGACGAGCCAGTTGTGCGCCGTGCGACTTGGATATCGCGGCTCCAACTCGCTTGGCGTCCAGAGCTCTGTGCCGTGCGGGTAGTCGAACCCCGCAGGCATGACGCCGACAATGGAGTACACCCGGTCCGCGAACCTGAGCACCCGACCGGAGATTGAGGTACCCCCGAGTGACTCCTGCCAGAAGTCGTGGCTCACAATGACTGCAGGTGACGCGCCCGGGTGTTCCTCATCCGGCGTGAAGGCGCGTCCGACGGACGGCTGCACTCCCATGACGCGGAAAAAATCTCGGGAGACTGCAGACGTCATGCTGCGCACGGCCTCCCGCCCTCCGACCACAGACACGGGAGCTTGTCCGCTGACCTCGGCGAGCGCCTCGAAGGCGTGGCTTTGGTCGCGAACATCGTCGAAATTCGGCCCCGCAAGTCGAGATGGCTGCCCCTTCGAGTCTAGCTCACTCACCGAAACGATACGTTCGGACTGCGGGTATGGGAGCGGCCGGAGTAATACTCCGTCGACCACGGTGAATATCGCCGTCATCGCGCCGATGCCGAGTCCGAGAATGAGGACGGCTGTGGCCGCAAAGGTGGGATTACGCGTGAGCGTGCGCAACGCGTAGCGAAGGTCGCGGACGAAGCCAGTCATGCGTTCACTCCGGAGATGATGTCGCTGAAAGCGCGTTCGCGGACAGCCCAGCGGCCACCGCTCGTTGCGCAACACGCATTAATGCCGACAGACTGGCGTGCCGGACGCACGATCACATGTGATCGAATATCGCGTGTCCCGACTCCGTCTATCGATTTGACGACAGCTGGTTCGCGCCCCGAGTCGAATCGCCGGACACTGACATGAGAGCCTCGTCGACGTTGCGATGTGATAGGCGATGGCGGCAGTGCGGAGTCTAGGCAGAGCGGGGCCCTCGATGGTGCATGCGGCGCACGGCCAGCACGTGAAAAGGTGGCCGCTACACGCCGCAGATCCGTACCGCGACTCACGACGCGGTCGCAGCTCTCCTCGAGCTGCCGTCCGTCGTCGACCGCCAGTGTTCCGCGCTCTTCCTCCATCGATGCGACGCTCGCCTTGAGCTTCGCGATCTGCACCTGCTGCAGCGCGATCTGCTCGCCGATGGAATGGGAGAGCACCTTGAGCCGATCCTGCTCCACGGTCATGCGCGCCTCGAGCTGCACGTCGGGATTGGTAAGCTCGAGCAGCGCGAGGGTCGCAGGCGGCCGAACGTTGATGTGATCCACGCGCCCGGCCGTCACCGCCGACACCCACGTGATCTGCTCCGGGACGAGCGTGCCGCGCCCGCCCCGATGCCGGTATAGACGTAGCGCTTCTGACTGGGAGGTGTGGGGCGGGGAATGTCCAAGTCTGAAATCAGGATTGTAGCGCCGATGGTGCCACAACCGATGGCACCTGTTCCGTGATGTTTAAGGAAGAAGTGTGCCAGTTACGGCCACCGCCTATCTCGTTGTAAGATAATGGCTTACGTGTAACCGTTACCTTGTGCCGAGGCGTCAGCTGTTCGTTTTTGGGATTGCGCAATCCCAAAAACGAACAGCTGACGAGGCGATAGGAGGGAGCGAGTCGGCCGCGCTCCCGGCCGGGCTACGACGCTCGCTCGCATGGGATCAAGGTGTCGAGATGGCCGAGCACGCGCGGCTCAAGATCGAGACCGGGCTGGCGATCTACTTCTGCGATCCTCAGAGTCCGTGTCAGCGCGACACGAATGAGAACACGAACGGCCTCATACGGCAGTACTTTCAAAAGGGAACAGATCTGAGCGTGCCTCGTGCCAGCGAGCTTGCGGCCGTAGCGCTGGCACCCGATACGCGACCCCGCAAGACACTCGGCTGGAAGACACCGCACGAAGCACTCGACGAGTTCCTCCGATCAGCTCACACCGCGACTGTTGCGACGACCGGTTGAACTTGGGCAGTATGCGAGCGCCGCGTATGAGCTGCTGCTGACCGAGGCGGACGCATCGCGTCTCGCCCGGTGATCTATGGCTAAGAAACGAGCTGACCCGCCCAATATCCTCTCGGCTCCAGCAGGCAGTGGTAGTGCGGGGGCGTGCCAGCAATCGGCCGTGATGCCCTCCCGCCACCTTATCCGGTCTTTCTGGAGGCAATCAAAGCACGTATTCAGCGCGCACGTCTTGCGGCCGCAGTCTCGGTTAACGTTGAACTGATCGCGACCTACTGGTCTGTCATGAATGCCCATAAGGTAATTCCGTCGACGTGTTCATCGAGGAGATAACGCACCGGTATTTCGAGGTCGTTTCAAACAGCTGCGGCGATGGTCCTACTGAGGGCTCTCGCTGCGCACGCGTTTGAATCGCCCCGGGTTTATCGGAGGCTCGGTTATTTGAGTGCTCCAGCCGCCGGTGTTGCGATCTGGAGTTCCTGAAACTGCTCCTGAAACTGCGCTTCGTATTCCGCCGGCGGAAGGTACCCGAGCGGTTCAAGTAGGCG
>DAHUXM010000007.1 GCA_027307165.1 Gemmatimonadota bacterium
TCGTCTCGCACCCTTTATCGTTGTCGTCTTCTGGCGCGGATGTGCATGCTGCGAGGTCCGTGAAGCCGGGTGGCCTAACGGCTCCACTGCGGTGGGCTCCATGTTGGTTGCTTGGACGCCCGCGCTGAAGGCGCTACCAAAAGCGCTTGTTGGGTGTCGAGTTGTGTGCCTACTTTCTAGACCCAAGTACGGTCACAGCTGGCGAAAAACTCTAGTACCGACGCTCGGTTTCCCTCTAAAGCCGCGCAAATTATTGAATTCTGTATTTGTACTGTCCTGCTTTGGGAGCAGGAGGTCGCCAGTTCGAATCTGGCCGCCCCGACCTTGCTGCAGATAAGGCCCCGCATCGAAGAACGATGCGGGGCCTTATCTTGCTCCTGAGTGTCAATCCGGTCGATACGGCGGCCCTCGAAACGTCGCGCGATCACCATCCACGCAGGGGACACGATGCGGCACGTGATTCAGCTCACCGGACCCGTCAACAATCTCGTCGCGCTCTGCGACGACGGAACGATGTGGGCATACCGGCCCGATACCTCCGACTGGGCGCCGCTACCGCCCGTCCCGGGCCAGCCCGGAACCACGCAAGCCGCCGACGACGCGGCGCCGCCCGATCGCGCAGCGCTCGAGCTGCAGGAACACGCAGAGCAAGCGCGTCGGGAGCGCTTTCGAAGCAAGCCGTAGCGAGCGCAAACGCGCAGGTCGCTCGCAGACTTCGTCATCATCGCGCACTGCGTCTTCGATCACGCGCAACACAAATCAAGCACACGGTCGACCTGGAGCGCGAGGACTGATGCTGCATCCCGAATTCAATCGGTGAATGCGATCTCATCCACCGCACACTGCATTCGTCAGCTGCTTCCTTCACTCCTGATCGCACCGGCGCGGCCGGAGTTCTGTGTCGGCTGGAACAGCAAAAGGTATTCGCCCGGCAGCTCCGCCCACAGGTGCTTCACCTGGCCTTCGGAAACCGCGTCCGCCAGTGATTGGAGCACGATCCGAAGCTCGCGAATTGCTTCGTCGGGATCGATGTCTGCGCGGTCGGCGACGCGGTGCACGAACTCATCCACCGGAAAGCGCTCACCAGTACCGCCCGTGCGATTTCGCAGGAACCGCGCAATCCCGGGCGGAAGTTGCGACGCGACGTTATCCGCGGTGTCCGCCTCGACCCGCTCGGCGAGTGTCTCCAGTGTGGCGCGCGTTATGTCGAGCGCGCGCGTGCGGCTATTGAGTCCAGCGTGTTCCTGAACCAGAGCCAGAAAGTCGTCGTACTGCATGTGTGGAACTCCTCGCCGAGTACCGGCTGCTCGGGTGACGTTCGCTTGCGGGAGTGTTGTGGGGTTATGGTGTGGCAATGCGCGTTCCCGCGCGGTGGTTATGGGCGAGCTCTCGGCGGTTCGGCGTTCGTCGGGACGGGTTGCGTCATTGTCCGTGAGATCGCGCCGTGCGGGGCTTCCATTTTTGCGTTGTTCGCGCCAAATTGGGAGGCTGTCCAGCGCCAGTAGCTCAGTTGGATAGAGCGGCAGCCTTCTAAGCTGCAGGTCGGGGGTTCGATCCCCTCCTGGCGCACCACCTGGTAGGTCACGAGCGAGAGCGACCACGCGGTTCTGGCGGTGTTCTGCCGCTCGGTTACGGCAAGCGGTGGTGGAACTGGAGTGGTACGCTGGTAGTTCGGAGTGAAACGCCTCCTTAGCTCAATTGGTTAGAGCAACTGACTCTTAATCAGTAGGTTCTCGGTTCGATTCCGAGAGGGGGCATTTGACATGCTGAGTACGGCAGGGTTGGGAGTCTTGAAAAAGGCGCGAGAAAAGCGGCCTTCAGGGGTTCCTTTCGAGTGCGGCGTCCGTTAGGATGCGCATCCGCCGTGGTATGGCGAAGTTGTTGCTGATTGTAGAGTGGAGTTGAGACGTCGAGGCGCGGCCGGAATTGTTGGATTTTCGGAGTGTGGAGAGGCGGTTGCCGCGGTTGTTGGGCAGGGTGCAGGGCGCGGCAGGGAGTGTAAAGAAAGTTCAAAAAGCCCCTTGCGAAAGAGGGGCAGAAACGATAGGTTGGAAGGCTGCCACTGAAAATGTGGCGAAACGCTGATTGACAATTGAAATTGAGATCGATGGATGTGCGAGGCTGACTCGTTGATCCGAGGCCATTCAGGGCTTCGGGGAGAGTATAGACCTGAATATTCATAAAAGTGATTCCGGACGTGGTAGCCTACGGGCTTAAATGTCCGTAGATGGCCGCGTTCGGGAAGAGCTATCAGATTTCTCTATTGGAGAGTTTGATCCTGGCTCAGGACGAACGCTGGCGGCGTGCATAACACATGCAAGTCACGGGGGCCAGCAATGGCAACCGGCGAACGGGTGCGTAACACGTAAGCGACCTACCTCGATGTGGGGCATAGCCGGCCTAACGGCCGGGTAATTCCGCATGTGATCCCTGAGGGGCATATCTCGGGGATGAAACCAGTAATGGGCATTGAGAGGGGCTTGCGGCCTATCAGCTTGTTGGCGAGGTAACGGCTCACCAAGGCTACGACGGGTAGCTGGTCTGAGAGGATGGCCAGCCACATTGGGACTGAGAAACGGCCCAGACTCCTACGGGAGGCAGCAGTGGGGAATCTTGCGCAATGGCCTAACGGCTGACGCAGCGACGCCGCGTGAGGGATGAAGCTCCTCGGAGTGTAAACCTCTGTTGCCCGGGACGAATAGCGGATTTTTCCGACTTGACGGTACCGGGTGAGGAAGCACCGGCTAACTCCGTGCCAGCAGCCGCGGTAATACGGGGGGTGCGAGCGTTGTCCGGAATCACTGGGCGTAAAGGGCGCGTAGGTGGCTTTGTAAGTTTGCGGTGAAAGCCCGGGGCTCAACCCCGGGTCTGCCGTGAATACTGCAAGGCTTGAGTACTGTAGAGGCAGGTAGAATATCGGGTGTAGCGGTGGAATGCGTAGAGATCCGATAGAAGACCGGTGGCGAAGGCGGCCTGCTGGGCAGTAACTGACACTGAGGCGCGACAGCGTGGGGAGCAAACAGGATTAGATACCCTGGTAGTCCACGCCGTAAACGATGGGTACTAGGTGCTTCGGGGAGCGACCCCTGGAGTGCCGGCGCTAACGCAGGAAGTACCCCGCCTGGGGAGTACGGCCGCAAGGCTGAAACTCAAAGGAATTGACGGGGGCCCGCACAAGCGGTGGAGCATGTGGTTTAATTCGACGCAACGCGAAGAACCTTACCCAGGCTTGACATGCGCAGGAAGTATGGCAGAAACGCCATGCGCTCTTCGGAGTCTGCGCACAGGTGCTGCATGGCTGTCGTCAGCTCGTGTCGTGAGATGTTGGGTTAAGTCCCGCAACGAGCGCAACCCCCGTTCCTAGTTGCCAGCGAGTAATGTCGGGGACTCTAGGAAGACTGCCGGTGCGAAACCGGAGGAAGGTGGGGATGACGTCAAGTCATCATGGTCCTTACGTCTGGGGCTACACACGTGCTACAATGGGTGCGACAGTAGGGACCGACCCCGCAAGGGTGAGGCAATCCTCAAACGCATCCTCAGTTCGGATTGTGGGCTGCAACTCGCCCACATGAAGCTGGAATCGCTAGTAATCGTGGATCAGCTACGCCACGGTGAATACGTTCCCGGGCCTTGTACACACCGCCCGTCACGCCATGGAAGCTGTGAGCGCCCGAAGTCCGTGTCGGATCCCGCAAGGGGCCAAGCGGCCGAAGGCGAGCGCGGTGACTGGGGCGAAGTCGTAACAAGGTAGCCGTAGGGGAACCTGCGGCTGGATCACCTCCTTACCGGAGCGACGAGTAGTGGGCAAGGCATGCCTTGCCGATACGAAAGTCCTCAATGGAAGTCGACGGCCTCGACACATCAATCGATTCTCAATCTCAATTATTTTTTGCGCCGCTCCCGCGCTAACCGGGAGCTCGCTTTTTGACAACGGAAGTCAGTAGTGATTGTGGGATAACGAATCTACATTGTGATTCAATTTCGTCCGTACGGCTGGATTCGTCCGGCTGTACAAAATGAACTGATCACTCGTAAGATCGCGCGTATTGAAGCAGGCCCCAGGGCCTGTTTCTGAAGTTTTCTGCTTGACATCTAATGGCGTCAAGCGAAAGAAAGCGTATGGAGGATGCCTGGGCACACAGAGGCGATGAAGGCCGCGATAAGCTGCGATAAGCCAGGGGGAGCTGCACATAAGCTGATCCCTGGATTGCCGAATGGGGTAACCCGGCCGTCAGTGATGACGGTCACTCCTTAGGGAGAGCGAACGCTGGGAATTGAAACATCTAAGTACCGGCAGGAAAGAGAAATCAACCGAGATGTCCTGAGTAGCGGCGAGCGAAACGGACTTAGCCCAAACCGAAACCCCTTGGGGTTTCGGGGTTGTAGGACTTGCACACGCCCTGTCTGAATGACAGCGGAAGTCGCCTGGAATGGCGCGCCATAGACGGTGACAGCCCGGTACGCGAAGTCTGAGACGATAGGGTAGCAATGTTCCTGAGTAGCGCCCGAATGCCGAGGAATCGGGCGTGAATCCGGGGGGACCACCCTCCAAGGCTAAAGACTCCTGTGTGACCGATAGTGGACGAGTACCGTGAGGGACAGGTGAAAAGCACCCCAGTGCGGGGAGTGAAATAGTTCCTGAAACCATACGCTTACAAGCGGTAGGAGGTTGGTACGGTGCAAACCGTACACGACTGACTGCGTGCCTTTTGCATTATGATCCGGCGAGTTACTCCTCTGGAGCGCGGCTAAGTGCCTATGGCACGGAGCCACAGCGAAAGCGAGTCCTGTAACGAGGGCGTGTAAAGTTCCAGGGGGTAGACCCGAAACCAGGGCGATCTACCCATGTGCAGGGTGAAGCTCAGGTAACACTGAGTGGAGGCCCGAACCGGTACGGGTTGAAAACCGTTCGGATGACGTGTGGGTAGGGGTGAAAGGCCAATCAAGCCTGGAGATAGCTGGTTCTCTCCGAAATCTATTGAGGTAGAGCCTCGAGGAATTGTTAGCAGCAGGTAGAGCGACTGGATGGGTGCGGGCCGACATAAGTTGGTACCAAGCCCAACCAAACTCCGAATGGCTGTCTAATGTATCTCGGGAGGCAGTCACCGAGCGATAATGTCCGGTGGCGAGAGGGAAAGAACCCAGAACCACAGCTAAGGCCCCAAAGTGGCCGCTAAGTATAGCGAAGGATGTGCATTTGCATTGACAACTGGGAGGTTGGCTTAGAAGCAGCCATTCCTTCAAAGAGTGCGTAATAGCTCACCAGTCCAGCGAGTGTGCGCCGAGAATGGTCGGGATTAAGCGGCCCGCCGAAGCTTGGTCTTCATACTATGTATGAGGGGTAGGAGAGCGTTCCCATCTGCAGTGAAGCGGTCGTGGAAACGAGCCGTGGAGCGTTGGGAAGTGAGGATGCCGGAATGAGTACGCGCAAATCAAAGTGAAAACCTTTGACACCGAAAACCCAAGGATTCCTGCGCCATGGCAATCAGCGCAGGGTGAGGCGGACCCTAAGGCGAGGCCCCAGAGGCGTAGCCGATGGATAGCAGGTTAAAATTCCTGCCCCGTCCAACACACGTTATTACCCTACCAGGGACCGTGGAACGAAGTGGCAGCGGTCATGTGGATCGACCGTACGTGCGCGTAGAGAAATCGAGGCGCAACGTCAAGGATGCGGGGCAACCCAATTCCGAGTGCTGTGGAGTCGACATGCAAGAAAAGCTGGCTAGGGGAGTTGGTTGGATGTCCGTACCGTAAACCGACACAGGTGGGTGAGGCGAGTAGCCTAAGGTGAACGAGTGAAACGTGGTCAAGGAACTCGGCATAATGATCCCGTAACTTCGGAATAAGGGATGCCTCGGTTGGTCATCGTATTTACTATGGTGGCTACTTGAGGTCGCAGATAATCGGCTCAAGCGACTGTTTAGCAAAAACACAGGTGTGTGCCAAGCCGCACAAGGCGCCGTATACACACTGACGCCTGCCCGGTGCCGGAAGGTTAAGGGGAGAGGTCAAGGGGTAACCCTGAAGCCTTAAGCCGAAGCCCCGGTAAACGGCGGCCGTAACTATAACGGTCCTAAGGTAGCGAAATTCCTTGTCGGGTAAGTTCCGACCTGCACGAATGGCGTAACGACTTGAGCACTGTCTCGACCACGTGCTCGGCGAAATTGCAGTCTCGGTGAGGATTCCGAGTCCCCGCAGCAGGACAAAAAGACCCCATGCACCTTTACTGTAGCTTGCCATTGGTCGTTGCACTTCACTGTGTAGCATAGGTGGGAGCCGTTGAGGCCCAGGCGCTAGCTTGGGCGGAGGCAATAGTGAAATACCACCCTGTGTTGTGCGACGCCCTCACCACGGAATGAAAACCATTTCTGGGACCGTGGCAGGT
This sequence comes from Gemmatimonadota bacterium, assembly GCA_027307165.1. GTDB lineage: Bacteria > Gemmatimonadota > Gemmatimonadetes > Gemmatimonadales > Gemmatimonadaceae > Fen-1247. The sequence goes on from DAHUXM010000007.1 coordinate 6,386, forward strand.
GGGCAGTTTGACTGGGGCGGTCGCCTCCGAAAGTGTAACGGAGGCGCGCGAAGGTTCCCTCAGCGCGGTCGGTACTCGCGCTTGAAGAGTGTAACGGCATAAGGGAGCCTGACGGTGAGACCGACGGGTCGAGCCGGCACGAAAGTGGGCCGTAGTGATCCGGTAGCCTCGCGTGGGCGAGCTATCGCGCAACGGATAAAAGGTACGCTGGGGATAACAGGCTTATCGCGCCCGAGAGTTCACATCGACGGCGCGGTTTGGCACCTCGATGTCGGCTTATCACATCCTGGGGCTGGAGCAGGTCCCAAGGGTCCGGCTGTTCGCCGGTTAAAGTGGTACATGAGCTGGGTTCAAAACGTCGTGAGACAGTTTGGTCTGTATCCGCTGCGGGCGTTGGAGAGTTGAGGGGTGCGGACTCTAGTACGAGAGGACCGAGTCGGACAGTCCGCTCGTGTACCGGCTGTGACGCCAGTTGCAGCGCCGGGTAGCGATGACTGGTGGCAAGAACCGCTGAACGCATCTAAGTGGGAAATGCCCCCCAAGATGAACTCTCCCTCCTTCTTAAGAAGGCTTAAGGGCCGGGGAAGAACACCCCGTCGAATGGCTGCACGTGGAAGTGGAGCAATCTATTCCAAGCGAAGCAGTACATATCGCCCGAGAGGCTTGACTCCAAATCTGGGCTGGTCTGAATACCGATCCAGCCCGAGCAACCAACAGGTTGCGACTCAGCAGAAAACTGCGATCTTGCGATACGTAGTTTCTTATACCACAATCACTACTGACTTCCGATTCTTCCTACGCTGGCGACTAGAGCGCAGGGGCCACACCCGTTCCCGTTCCGAACACGAGCGTTAAGCCCTGCAGCGCCGATGGTACTCCGATCGAGAGATCGCGGGAGAGTAGGCCGTCGCCGGCACCTTTTCAAAAGGCCGTCCATCACTGGACGGCCTTTTGTATTTTCCACTACCACCATGACCAGAGCCGGAACAGTCACCGTCGCCGGAAAGCCAAACGCTGGCAAATCCACGCTCCTCAACCGACTCGTCGGCCAGAAGCTCAGCATCACCAGCGACAAGCCACAGTCCACACGGGATCGCATCGTCGGCGTCCGCACCGAGGGCGATACCCAGATGATCCTGGCCGATACCCCAGGCCTCCTGGATCCCGGCTACCTGCTCCAGACCGCCATGCAGTCAGCCGCCGTTTCAGCTCTCCGCGACGCCGACTGCATAGTCTACGTGTGTGACGCACGCGAGGGTGTCCCGGGTCCTCTCAACGAAGTCGCCGGACTCGAATCTCCACCACGCGCTCCAATCATCGTCGCACTCAATAAATCCGATCTGCTCGATCGTAGACAACGCGAGAAGCTGGCCCTCGCCCTGCCGGATGCTATCTTCATCTCCGCGCTCACCGGTGAGGGATTTCCTGCCCTCATCGCGGCGATCGAAAGCCATCTTCCCGAAAGCCCCTTCCTGTTTCCGGTCGAAGACGTAAGCATCCATTCAGTCCGCTTTCTCGCAGCGGAGCTCATCCGCGAGACGGCGCTCGAGCAGCTGGGCGCTGAGGTGCCGTACAGCGTCGCTTGCGAGATCGAAGAATTTCGCGAAGATCGCTCGCCCATCTACATTCGTGCCGTGATCCACGTCGAACGCGACAGCCAGAAGCGAATACTCATCGGCGAGAAGGGAAAGCGCATCAAGCTCCTCGGCACAGCTGCCCGTAAGAAAATTGAAACTCTCGTCGGCGCAACCGTGTACCTCGACCTTTGGGTCAAAGTATTGCAGAATTGGAGAAAGGACGCAGCGGCACTTCGCCGCTTTGGTTACACCACACACGACTGAAGCCAACATGCCACTAGCACCGCAGCTCCTCGAAATACTCGTCTGCCCCAAGTGCAAGGGGCCGCTGGAATACAACGAGGCAGAGGATGCATTGACGTGCCAGCGTGACAAGCTCAAATATCCGGTGCGCGACGGGATCCCGATAATGCTGATCGACGAGGCGACACCGGTATAGCGTGGCGCGCATCCTGACTGACAGAGCCGCAACCACCCTAGCTGCACTAGTGGCAGCATTCACCGTGGCTGCGGCAGTCGCGTACCCGCGCACGTCATTCGCACAGTCCGGCCAGGAGGGGATATTTCTCCTGCTCCCGGTAGGTGCTCGCGCCGTCGGAATGGGCGAAGCGGTCGTCGCGCAGCGCGGCGGCAGCGACCTGCTGTGGTGGAATCCGTCCGGCATCGTCGGTAACGGTCCACAGACGCACGAGGTCGCGCTGCATCATTCCACCACCGTCGTAGGCCAGGGAAACGCGCTTGCCTTCGTCTGGCCGGCGGACAAAAGGACGGCGTTCGGTCTCCTGGTCAACGTTCTCGATCTCGGGCAGCAGACGCTCACCGACGAACAGGGGAACAGCATCGGCGTCGCCAGTCCCACTGACTACTCCGTGGCCGCAACCTACGCCGTGGCGCCCGCCCCCTGGCTGGCGCTCGGTGTGACCGCAAAACACGTGGAGGCCGGAATTCCGTGTTCAGGCGTTTGCAGCGGGCTCGGAATCGCCAGCTCGCGATCCAACGGCTTCGACATCGGTATGCAGTTTCGCCCCGATGCAATTCCGCTCACTCTTGCGGCAGCCGCCCGCAATCTGGGGATTGCCGGGGCGGCGGGCCGGCCCGGCCGCATCGACCTGGGCGCCGACTACAAGGTCATGGCATTCGCGCGGGGAAACGACAGCGTCGAAGTTCATGGTGCCGCGGACCTGGTCTCGACAGTCAAGATGGATAGCACCACGGCTCGACTCGGCACCGACATCGTCGTCGACCAGCGGCTACACGTTCGCGCTGGCTACATCCGCGACCCGGTGAACGGTTCCGGTGGTGCAATAGGTGTAGGGCTCCAATCTGGTAAACTAGTGTTTGACATCGGACGGACATACGGGGGGCTCACGGGTACGAACGACAAGCCCCCGACGTATTTCTCGCTCCGATATTTGTGGTAGGTTGCGTGGCAGGTTGTAGAGCCCGGCGCAGGCCGGCTGCACAAGTACCTTATGAGGCTGCCGCGATGCCTGCCTGTGCGGTTATCTTCCAGGGATCGAGATGACGGACCAGTCGCTTTCAAGCCCCCAGCTCCCCATAGCCTTGCTTCTTCAGGCCGTGGAGGCACAACTCCCTCCGTCAGTTGCGGGGTGGGTCGATCGCCAGCCGGTAACAGTCGTTCCGGTCACGTCGATCGACGAGCTGATGGTCTATGCGCTGCGCTCCCGGCCACGCTTTATCGTCATAGACGGACGATCCCCGGTCGGGGATCCGCTGGCTGCCTGCCGCAAGATCAAGCGCGATCCGTTTACCGGAGTGGTCCCGGTCGTGTACGTCGCGCCAGACGGAATGCCAGCGCGCGTAGAGGCGCTGGATGCACTGGCGGATGACGTGGTATCGGCCGAGATGGACGACGCGGAGACTCTGACACGGCTGCGCTGCACACTGGCGCGCTCGGATCGCGACGTCAACGTCCATCCTTCGACACGGCTGCCCGGTGCGCCGGCGATTCACGACGCAATTCGGGACCGGCTCGATACGCCATTCGCGGCCTGTTATGCGGACCTCGACCATTTCAAGGAATTCAACGATCGCTACAGCTACGTCGAGGGCGACCGCGTAATTCGCCTGCTGGCGGCACTGCTTCACGATACCGTTCGCGGCCTCGTCGGCGACGACGGATTTGTGGGTCATATCGGCGGCGACGATTTTATTTTCCTGATTCCGCGCGACCGAGTTGACGATGTGTGCACTGAAATCGTCCAGACATTTGATACGCTCATCGCGTATCAGTATTCCGAGAACGACCGGCGCGCAGGCTATTTTTTCGGGAAGGATCGACGTGGCCAGCTGCATCGTGTTCCCTTGATGACGCTTTCGATCGGCGTCGTTACGAACGAACGGCGCACATTCACGAGCTCCGTGGGTGTGAGCGCGCTTGCTACCGAAATGAAGACGTACGCGAAGACGCTTCCCGGATCGGTCTACGCCATCGACAGGCGAACAGATGACCGCTCCGAGATCCAGACGCCGCAGTTGACTGAAACCGGTGCCCGCCAATGACGCCAATGGTCGTACAGTGTTCCTCGTGCCTGACCGAGTTCGAGCTGGACCCGAACAAGGTCCCGGCTGCCGGCGTTCGCGCACGCTGCTCCGTCTGCTCCGCGGTAATCACCGTCCCCGCTCCGCACGTTGCCGCACCGCAACGAACCGAGCCGCAACGCGCTGAACCGCAACGGGGCGCACCGCAACGGGGCGCGCCCGAGCGCGCAGTCCCGGAATACAGAGAGAGTGAACGTCAGGCGCCGCGAGCCGCGGACACGGCGACAACTACCGCGAAAGAATCCCCGTCGACGGTCGCCGAGCCGCCGAAGCACGCTGCGCAGCCCGCGCCTCCTGCTCCTGTCGCGGCTGAAGCGGCGCCTGCTGCTCCCGAGGCCGCCCCGGCCGCGGTGAGTACGGCGGACAGTGTGATGGGGTCTTCGTGGGCAGTGCCCAAGCCATCGGTTGCACCGGCCGTCTCGCCGATCGAACCGGATGGCGGCCAAAGGCGGCCGATCAATCCGTTCCTCACGCGCGATCCCGCGTTGCGCGCAAAGCGCCTTGCACGTGCACTCGTCTCGGATATCGTTGCCTACCACCCCGCGCGTCACGCCGAAGGTCTGCGCGACGGAACGCTGAAGACGTTGTTCCGCGACGAGATCAAGAAGAGCTACGAGGAATACGTCGATCAGGTGGGCCGTGACTTTGCAGGATCGACCACGCACTTTCAGGATGCGCTGAACGACGTTCTCGCGAGCGGCAAGAAGCTTTTCTAGGGACACGGCGCGTCGCGCGATGTCGTCATTCCCGAAACGCGGATCCATCCGCACCTCGGGAATCCATGTTATCGTTCTCTGGACGCGCTAAGGGCGGAAACTGGTCGGCTGCAGATGGATTCCCGCTTTCGCGGGAATGACGGGTGCCGGTGGTTCCCGCTCTTGCCGGAATGATGGGTGCCAATGGTTCCCGCTCGTGCCGAATGACGAGCCCTGGTGGTTTTCCAACTCTCGATACACATAATCAATCATGCTGGATCACGAACGGGCGCGCCTGCTCGAGCACGCCGCGCAACGCCTCGCAGAACTGCGGAGGTATCTTTGACATCGCCGGGAAGCAGGAGCGCCTGACGGCGCTCGAAGCGCGCACGGCCGATCCCGAATTCTGGGATGACCGCGAGGCGGCCCAGGGCGTGGTGCAGGAAACCAAGATTCTCAAGACGTGGATGGATCCCTTCGAGGCGCTCGACGCACGCGTTCGCAGTGCAGTCGAACTGGACGACATGCTTCGGGAATCGCCCGATGCCGAAATGCTGACCGATCTCGACGCCGAGCTGCTATCGATCGACGATTCACTCGGCGCATTCGAGCTGCGCTCGCTGCTCCGCGGTGAGGATGACTTCCGTGACGCGCAGGTCGAGATCGCGGCTGGTGCCGGCGGCACCGAGGCACAGGACTGGGCCGAGATGTTGATGCGCATGTACACGCGCTGGGCCGAGCGTCGCGGGTTCAAGGTCGAAGTGCTCGACAGAAGCGAGGGTGAGGAGGCGGGAATCAAGGGCGCCGTACTGGAGATCAGCGGCGATCATGCGTACGGATTCCTCAAGCCGGAAGCCGGAGTGCACCGTCTCGTCCGCATCTCGCCGTTCGATTCGAATGCGCGGCGCCATACGAGTTTCGCTTCGATCTTCGTGTATCCTGTCGTCAACGAAGAGATCAACATCGAGATCAAGGAAGACGATCTCCGGATAGACGTTTATCGCGCATCCGGCGCCGGTGGCCAGCACGTCAACAAGACGAGCTCGGCGGTCCGCATCACTCACATTCCTTCGGGACTGGTGACTGCGTCGCAGCAGGAGCGCTCGCAGTACAAGAACAAGGCGACCGCGCTCAAGATGTTGAAGAACAAGCTGTACCAGGCCGAGGTCGCGAGGCGTGAAGCCGAGAAGGCGAAGGTGGACGCGTCCAAGACGTCGGTGAGCTTCGGCAATCAGACGCGGAGCTACGTGTTTCAACCCTACACGATGGTCAACGACCACCGCACCGAGCTCAAGATTCCCGACGTGCAGAAGGTCATGGACGGCGGAATCGATCCGTTCATCGAGGCGTACCTCAAGATGCAGGCAGAGCAGGGGAGCGCGGAGTCATGACGGACGAGCTGCACTTTCTGATGGCTGCGCGGCGCGAGAAGCTCGATGCGATGCGCGCGCGCGGCATCGAGCCGTTTGCCTACAGCTTCGATCGTACTTCGACCGCTCAGCATGCAGTCTCGCTCGCTCCGGAAGATCAATCCAGCGAGGCGTCGGAACGCGTGAGCGTAGCCGGCCGAATCGTCTCGATGCGCGCGCACGGCAAGACCGCGTTCGCGCATCTTGCCGATGCAACGGGCCGCGTTCAGTTGTACTTCCGTCGTGACGAGCTGGGTGACGCGTATGCGCTGATCGACATGCTCGACATCGGCGACGTGATTGGCGTGAGCGGTGTGGTGTTTCGCACGCGAAGTGGCGAGCCGACGATTCGCGTGGCTGCATTCGAGGTGCTTGCCAAGTCGCTCCGTCCGCTGCCGTTCGCCAAGGAAGAGACGGCGAGCGACGGATCGGTCGTCCGGCACATGGGCTTCAGCGATCCGGAGCAGCGTTTTCGTCAGCGTTACGCCGATCTTGCGGTGAATCCCGAGGTGCGCGCGACGTTCGTCGCGCGGGCGGGAATGACCCGTGCGATCCGCGCGTTCCTCGATGCGCGCGGATATCTCGAAGTCGAGACGCCAGTGCTGCAGCCACAGTACGGCGGAGCGGCAGCACGTCCGTTCGTGACGCAGCACAACGCATTGGACATGGCGCTGTATCTCCGTATCGCGGACGAGTTGTATCTCAAGCGGTTGATCATCGGCGGAATGGAGCGCGTCTACGAGATCGGACACGATTTCAGGAACGAGGGCGTCGACCGGACACACAATCCGGAATTCACCATGCTCGAGTTCTACGAGGCGTACGCCGATTACGAAGTGATGATGGACGTGGTGGAGCGGCTCATCGTTGCTGCTGCAGACGCCGTCCGCGCTGTGGAACCGTTCACCGACGCGGTGCCGGTCTTCACGACGCCGTTCAGGCGCATCGAGTGGCTTGGCGCGATCAACGCCGGCCTTGGCACCGACATTCTCGCGCTGGACCACGCAGGGTTGATAAAGCACGCGACGCGACTCGGTGTGCCGCGCGCTGCCGCGATGAGCCGGCCCAAGCTCATGGACGAGATATTTCAGTTGCTCGTGGAGTCGAAGATTGTGGAGCCGACGTTCGTGGTCGATTATCCGCTCGAGCTGTCGCCGCTGGCCAAGCCCAAGCGCGGTGACGCGCGGCTTACCGAACGGTTCGAGCTGTTCGCCAACGGGCGCGAGCTGGCCAACGCATTCAGCGAGCTGAACGATCCGATCGACCAGCGCGAGCGGTTCGAGGCTCAGGCAGCGTTGCGGGCAGCCGGCGATCTCGAAGCTGCCGCCGTCGACGAGGATTATCTCCGCGCGATGGAGTACGGCATGCCGCCAACAGGTGGAGTCGGGATAGGAATCGATCGTCTGCTCATGTACCTGACTGGAATCCAGCACATCCGCGACGTAATTCTCTTTCCGACCCTCCGACCGGAATGACGCGCCTCGAGCTGGCGATCGCCTGGAGGTATTTGCGTAGCCGGCGTGGATCGAAGTTGTTGTCGTTCATAAGCGTCATCGCGATCGCCGGCGTCGTCGTCGGGGTGAGCGCTCTGATAATCATCATCGGTGTGATGAACGGACTGCAGCACGACCTGCGCGAGAAAATCCTGGTCGGCAGTCCGGACATTCGCGTGCTCACCTACGGCGACGATCTCAAGATGGATTCCTGGCGATTTGCGCTCAAGCGCGTGCGTCAGGTGCCCGGTGTAGTCGCGTCTGCGCCGTTCGTCCAGGCTGAGGGTGCCATGAACGCCGGCAGAACATACGCGAGCGGCGTGTACGTGGTCGGTATTCCCGGCAACGGATCCGGATTCCCGGAAGTAACGAGCATTCGCGAGCATGCGGTTCGCGGTAAGTTCTCCTTCGACACGCAGGACGGCACCCACCGTGGGGTGGTGATCGGGCAACTGCTTGCGTCGCGCTTCAACGTGTGGCCGGGCGACACGATCAATCTCATTTCTGTTGCGGGTGTTCAGCAGAACGCGGCGACCGGTGCGTACATTCCGCGCGTTTACCGCTACGAGGTGACGGGCGTCTTTCAGACCGGGATGTACGAATACGACAACGCGTACGTGTACATCGATCTTCGCTCCGCAGAGGAGTTCGCGGGAATCGACAGCTCCGTAACCGGGCTCGAAGTGAGCACAAAGGACCGGTGGAACGCGGGCGTCGTTGCGAGCGCGATCACGGACCACCTCGGCTTCCCCTACCGTACCGTCGATTGGCAGGAGCAGAACCATTCACTGTTCCAGGCGCTCAAGCTGGAGAAGCTCGGAATGAGTGTCATCCTGCTGCTGATCGTCATCGTGGCGGCGTTCAACATCGTGAGCACGCTGTCGATGGTCGTGCACGACAAGACGCGCGAGATCGGTATCCTCAAGGCGATGGGACTCCCGTCGTCAGCGATCCGCAACATCTTTCTGGTACAGGGCCTCGTCATCGGTGCCGTGGGCACCGGGCTCGGTCTCCTGCTCGGTTTTGCGGGGGCGCTTGCACTGGACAGATACAAGTTCATCAAGCTGGATCCATCGGTATATTTCATAGATCATCTTCCGGTGACGACACAACCGCGCGACGTGATATTGATTGTCGTTGCGAGCCTGCTGATCGCGGCGCTCGCGACATTGTATCCGGCAATTCAGGCGGCCAAGCTGTATCCCGTCGACGCGATTCGGTCGGAATGACAACGGTTCTGGAAAGTCGCGGCGTGACCAAGCGGTACATCGGCGGCGACGGTGTTGCACTGGATGTTCTGCGTGGAGTGGATCTGCGCGTCGAGTCGGGCGAGATGCTTGCGATAATCGGGGAAAGTGGCTCGGGGAAGAGCACTCTTCTGCACATACTGGGCGGACTGGACCGTCCGACCTCCGGTGACGTGCTGTTGTCTGATCGTCTTCTGTCCGATCGTTCGGATGAGGAGCTTGCGGCCGTGCGAAACCGCGGCGTCGGTTTCGTGTTCCAGTTTCACCACCTTCTGCGGGAGTTCTCCGCGCTCGAAAACGTTGCAATGCCACTTCGCATCGCGGGTGAGAGTCCAGCCGTAGCGGAAGCGCGAGCGACGTCGCTTCTGGAACGCGTGGGGCTTGGCGGGCGATTGCACCACCGGCCCGGTGAGCTGAGCGGCGGCGAGCAGCAGCGGACAGCGGTCGCCCGCGCGCTGGCGGCATCGCCCGGTGTCGTCCTGGCGGATGAGCCGTCCGGCAACCTGGACCTCGCAAACGGCGAGCGGTTGCACGACCTGCTGGCCGAAGTCGTGCGAGACCTTGGCGTTGGGATGGTCGTCGTCACGCATAACATGTCTCTGGCCGACAGGGCGCAAGCGGTGTATCAGTTGAAGGAAGGAAGGTTGTCGGAAATCGTGCGGGGCGAGGGAGGAGGTTGGATCGGTGCTGTGTGAGGTTTGCAAGGAAAACGACGTGGTCATAACCGTTACGGAGATCGACGGGAACGGCGTGCGTCAGGTTCGGCTCTGCGAGCAGTGCGCCGCCGAGCGCGGACTCCAGGCGTCGGTCTCGGCGCCACCGCCCGCCGTAACCGATTTCCTCCAGTCGGTTCAGCAGCACATCCCGCCGTCGCAGACGGACGCGGTGCGTTGCTCGTTCTGCTCGTCCACGCTGCGCGACTTCCGCCAGACTGGCAGGCTTGGCTGTCCTTACTGCTATACCGCCTTCGAACAGAGCCTGCGCGATTTGCTCCGAAAGGTGCACGGGCAGGGGCAGCATCGAGGCCGGGAGTACAGTGGCGCACAAGGCGCGCTCGAAGCGCCGATTCCAGCATCGCCAGACCGGCTGCGTGAGCGGCTCGAGCGGGCGATCCGGAACGAGGAATTCGAACTTGCGGCGTCGCTGCGCGACCAGCTCCGGGCCATCGAATGAGCTTCGATCCGGAGACGCTGCCCGGCGGCGGCCTTGGGTGGATGGACGGCACGGGCGAGCAGGCTGGCGTCGTCCTGTCCACCCGCGTGCGTCTGGCCCGCAACGTCGAGGGCTACGCCTTCTCGGGGCGCGCCAGAGAGGGGGAGCGCCTGAGAGTGCTGTCGCAGGTCAGGGATGCCTTGTCGGTGATTCCGGCCGCACGGGATGGGGTACTGGTGCGCGTGGACCAGCTGGAGGAGCCTGACCGTCTGTTATTGCATGAGCGGCACGTGGTGAGCAAGGAGCTCGCAGCGCTCGATACCGGAACCCCGCCCCGCAGCGGCGCAGCGGTTCACGTCGGGCGCGACGTTGCCATCATGGTGAACGAGGAGGACCATCTCCGGATTCAGGCCATGCGGTCGGGGCTGGATCTGGATCGCGCCTTTGCGGATGCGCGTGACATCGACGTGGAGCTGGGACAGCGTGTCCCATTCGCGTATCATCGCGAGTTCGGATTCCTCACCGCCTGCCCGACCAACGTCGGTACCGGGCTCCGGGCATCCGTGCTGGTTCACCTGCCCGCACTCGTTCTCACCAAGGAGATTGGCAGAGTGCTGGTCGGCCTTCAGCAGGTCGGCCTGACGTACCGAGGCTTATATGGAGAGGGCAGCGAGGTCATAGGAAACCTGTTCCAGATTTCCAATCAGACCACGCTCGGGAAGTCCGAGCAGGATCTGCTGGATTACCTGCAGGATATCGTTCGGCACGTCATCGAAAAGGAACTGGAAGCGCGCAAAGTGCTCCTGCGGGACGCGGAGTATATTCTAGAGGACAAGTTGTGGCGGGCATACGGCACACTGCGGTACGCGAGAAGCCTCTCTTTCGACGAGGCGATGAATTTTCTCAGTGGTGTCCGTCTGGCTGCCGGACTGAAACTGATCGATGGGTTGAGTGTATACATTCTTAACGAACTCCTGGTATTCACTCAATCAGCGCATCTCTCCGCACGCGAGGGAAGGGTGTTGACAGAGGATGAGGCGAGCGTCGTTCGCGCTGCCTTCGTACGGGAGACTTTGGAAAGGGCTGCCCAATGAACGGATACAACTTCACGGAGCGGGTGCGCAAGGTTCTCGCGATGGCACGCGAGGAAGCTGCGCGTCTGCACCACGAATACGTCGGCACCGAGCACATACTGCTCGGGCTGATTCGCGAAGGCGAAGGCGTTGCAGCGGCGGTCCTGCAAAACCTCAGCATCGATCTCGACGACATTCAACAGAAGATCGAAGAGACGGTGAAGAAGGGGAAGGCAACTGTCGCTACGGGTCCTGATCTACCCTACACATCACGCGCAAAGAAAGTTCTAGAGCTTGCAATGGCTGAAGCTCGCGAGCTCAATCATTCATATGTCGGTACGGAACATCTTCTGCTCGGCCTTCTGCGCGAGGAGAAGGGAATTGCGGCACAGGTGCTGACCGACGCTGGCATCAATCTCGACGAAGCGCGCAAGGAAACGTTGCGTCTGCTCGGCACCGAGCTTCCGCAGGGTGCGGGTGCCGCGGCCACCGCCGGTGCACCAGCCACGCCGCCCGCCGCCAAGGGCGAGAAGAAGTCCAAGACTCCCGCACTCGATCACTTCTGCCGCGATCTCACGCAGCTTGCGGCCGAAGGTCAGCTCGATCCGACGATCGGGCGGGCCAAGGAAATCGAGCGCGTGATGGAAATCCTCACGCGCCGGAAGAAGAACAATCCCGTTCTGATCGGCGAGCCTGGTGTCGGCAAGACGGCGATCGTCGAAGGACTGGCGCAGCTGATTGCAACTGGCGAGTGCCCTGATTCGTTGCGCGACAACCGCGTGCTGTCGCTCGACATGGCGGCGGTCATAGCAGGCACCAAGTATCGTGGCCAGTTCGAGGAGCGCCTCAAGGCCGTGATGAACGAGATTGCGCAGAACAAGAACATCATTCTCTTCATCGACGAGCTGCACACGCTCGTGGGTGCTGGCGCTGCAGAGGGCGCGATCGACGCGAGCAACATGCTCAAGCCAGCGCTTGCGCGGGGCGAGCTGCAGTGCGTCGGCGCGTCGACGCTCAACGAGTATCGCAAGTACATCGAGAAGGACGGTGCTCTCGAGCGTCGCTTCCAGACTGTAGTCGTCGAACCACCTTCGGTCGACGACACGGTAGAGATACTGAAGGGACTGCGCAGCAAGTACGAGGATCACCACAAGGTGACGATCCCCGATCTCACGCTCGTCGCGGCCGCTAAGATGTCGGAGCGCTACATCACCGACAGATTCCTGCCGGACAAGGCGATCGACGTGATCGACGAGGCTGGCGCTCGCGCCCGTCTCGCGACGCAGGCTCCGCCGCCCGAGGTCATCGCGCTCAAGCACGATCTCGAAGGCGTGAACGCAGAGAAGGAAACCGCGGTGCGCGATCAGAACTTCGAGCGTGCAGCGTCGCTGCGCGACAAGGAGCGCGATCTTCAGGCGCAGATCAAGCACGCGCAGGAAGATTGGGACAAACGCCGTCAATCGCATCGTCCGGTGCTCGGAGAGGACGAGATCTCCTTCATCGTGAGTCGCTGGACCGGCATTCCGGTTCGACGGCTGCAGGAAGCGGAGACCGCGCGTCTGCTGCGGATGGAGGATGAGCTTCATGCATCCGTCATCGGACAGGACGAAGCGATCAGGGCGTTGTCGCGCTCGATTCGCCGGAGCCGCGCCGGACTGAAGGATCCTGCTCGTCCGATCGGGTCGTTCATCTTCTCGGGGCCAACGGGTGTCGGAAAGACGGAGCTTGCCCGCGCGCTCGCCAAGTTCCTCTTTGCGGATGCGAGTGCTTTGATTCGCGTCGACATGAGTGAGTACATGGAGAAGTTCTCCGTGTCGCGGTTGATCGGCGCGCCTCCGGGATACGTCGGCTACGAGGATTCGGGCACGCTCACCAAGGCCGTACGGCGCAAGCCGTACAGTGTGATTCTCCTGGATGAGATCGAGAAGGCGCACCCGGATGTGTTCAACATTCTGCTGCAGGTGCTGGATGAAGGACATCTGACCGACAACTACGGACGCGTGATCGATTTCAAGAACACCGTCGTCATCATGACATCGAACGTCGGTGCCAAGGATATCACCAAGGGTGGGACGCTCGGCTTCAACACCGGCGAATCGCGCGACTCGTTCGAGCGCATCGTACAGCGTGTGAAGGAAGAGATGTCGCACACGTTCAATCCGGAGTTCCTGAACCGGTTGGACGACGTGATCGTGTTCCACCCGCTGTCGCGCGAGAACATCCGCTCGATCGTCGACGTGGTTCTGCGCGATGTGCAGAAGCGGCTGGCAGACGAGGAGCTGGTGCTACGGCTCACGGAGCCGGCTGCGGACTTCCTCGTGAAGCACGGCTACGATGACAAGTTCGGCGCCCGTCCGTTAAAGCGGGCGATTCAGCGCTACATCGAGGACCCGCTCTCCGAGAAGATCCTCATGGCGGAGTTTGCCAAGGGCGACGAGATCGAGGTCGACACCGCAGCAGAGGGCGAGAAGCTCGAATTCCGTGTCATGACCAAGGCGAGCGCGGCGTAGTTCAGCGCGCTCGGGGGGATGAAGAAAGCGGGTGAGGCTGCATGCCTCACCCGCTTTTTCGTGTCCAGTCGTCCGACCGTCCTACTTGCGGCGATTACGGAGCAGCGGTGCGAGTCCGACGATGCCGGTGAGCAGGAGGGCAGCCGAGCCGGGCTCGGGGACCGTGCTGGCATCCGGTAGGAGGCCCGCGTCGCCGTTGGGCGGCGGCGTCTCGCCGGTGGGAGCGTTGGGCCCGTTGTTCGGCGGCGGGTTGCCATCGTTGAACGATGGCGGGTTACTCTGCGGCCCGGGCTGTTGCGGGGGGGTGACAGTGCCGGTGTCCGCCGGAGTCGACGTCGTGTCGGCCGGGCTCGGTGGCGTCGCGCCGCCCGTTGGAGCAGGATCGTGCGCGCCCGGCGTTGTCGCCGCGTGGAGGTTGAAGCTGGAACCGTTGCCGGACTGGTTGTGTCCGGAATGTGTGAAGGCCAGGAAGAGGCCTGCTCCGGCGGCAGCTCCGGCGCCGGCGATCCATCCGCGGGCACTGTGGTCAGTGCCAGTGTCGGCTGGCGCGCCCGACTGGCCGGACACCACGCTGATTGGGGCAGCAGCGATTGCTGTGGCGAGGAGGAGCTTGGCGATAGACATTGTTGTGTCCTAAGGGACTTTAGCGTAAGAGGACTGTCGGTCGGTCAGCGCCAAACATTGGCAAGCGCGGGGCCACGCAGCAACCGTCACTTTTCTGCTATTCAGGGTCGATAATCGGCTAGGATTCCGGTTATCTCGTCCGGATACGCTTCCCGGCCAGTGCGTCACGGACCCTCTTGGGGGAACATCTGTACGAATTGGGGGAGCCGCCTATGCGCGGCTGCAACAGGTGTTGCGTCATGTCCGCACCGTCCATTTAGGGATAAGGCGAGTTGAACAGGCTTGCTCTGCGGGGAGAGAGGAGCGCGGAGGAGGGCGGAGGAGGGCGGAAACGCGAACCGCCGCTCCGGCGGGGGGGGAGCGGCGGTCAAAGGTGCTTGGCGTCAGTAATGAAACTGGGCGATAGTGCGGCTGGCCATCGGGCGGGCGGGGAGTGTGCTGCTCGCGGGCCGGTTTGGGTCGCCACGCGTGTGACACATCGTGGTGTCGGCAGCAGGAGCGCAATTCTTGAGTGACGCGGCGAACGTCGGAGGCGAAAAAATGCCGTGTGGCGCGCGCAACTTTCCTGTACCTCGTGGTGTCGTACGGACCTGATGATTGCTGCAAACTCGAGTCATGGATGGATGCGCTCAAACCGACTGTCGTGGTATATTAGAGGGATGTTCAAGTTTGCTGGGAGCCTGCTGGCCTTAGCGCTGGTAGGGCTCCCTTTGTTCGCCCAGGGGGCAGATTCCACGGTCGCGGGCGGCCGATGCTCGGTGCCCGATACAATCACAGTGACGGGCAACTCGCGTGTCGACAACGCGACAGTGCGCGCCACCATAGGCCTGGTTCCCAAGACCACTCTCAACTACCGCGACGTGCAGCGCGCAGTCAAAGCGCTGTACGCAACCGGCAATTACGATGACGTCCACGTCATCTGCACTGTCGACCCAAAGACCAACAATGCTTCGCTCGACGTGCAGGTCAAGGAGCGACCCGTACTTGCGAGCATGTCGATACACGGTGTGGATCAGGTGTCGGCAAAGGATGTGAAGGAGCGCCTCGATCTTCCCATCGGAACTGCCGTCGATCCCGCCAAGGTCGCGCTCGCGATCTCGCGCACGGATTCGTTGTACGAGAGCCGCGGATTCTATCTCGCTCGAGTGCATGTCGATTCATCGCTTGCAAACGACCAGCTGACGCTGAGGTTCGATGTCACTGAAGGACGGCGTCTCGCAATTTCCGGCATAGGCGTTACGGGAAACCGCTCGGTTCCCTCGCGCGCGATTGTCGGTGCGATGGAGACGAAGCCGGAAGGTTTCTGGTGGTTTCGAAACGGGGAGTTCGACGACGCAACATTCGCGGGCGATCTCACCGATCGCATTCCGGCGCTGTATGCGAGTCGCGGCTACATCGACTTCAGGCTGTTGCAGGACACGATGCGAGTGGACAAACAGAACGGCAAGGGTGAGATCCAGCTGAACGTTCAGGATGGTCCGCGCTATACGGTGGGCAATTTCGAGATTCTCGGGAACAAGCGCTTCACACAGGAGCAGCTTCGCAACTACTTCCCGTTCGATCGCGAGGATCGCTCGCTGGCGGAGAGCGCGCTCGGTCTGTTTCACCACACGTACAAGAATCCCAAGGGCACCTTCGACGAATCGCGCTGGACCGACGCGACAGAAAAGGTGAAGGAGGCGTACAGCAACGAAGGGTACATCTACGCTGTCGTGACTCCGGTGGAGGAACGGGTTCCGTCGCAGGATTCCGTGCGCAAGGTCAACCTGCGTTGGGACATCGAGGAAAAGTCGCCGGCGATAGTGAATCGAATCGACATCGCGGGCAACGACTACACGTACGAGTCGTGCATACGCGAGCAGATAGTCATGGCGCCTGGCCAGGTGTTCAGGCGCGACTATCTGATCCGCAGCTACCAGAACATCGCGAATCTGAATTTCTTCGATTCGCCAATGCCAGAGCCTGAGGTCACGCCCGACGAGAACGGTGACGTCGACATCACGTTCAAGGTGAAGGAGAAGCGCACCGGCAACGTCAACTTCGGCGCATCCATGGGCCAGGGAACCGGTCTCGGCGGATTCATCGGCCTGGACCAGCCGAACCTGTTCGGACGCTGCAAGCGCGCGCAGCTCAACTGGCAGTTCGGCAAGTACATCAACGATTTCAGCCTCACGTATTCCGATCCCAACATTCGCGACTCGCGCATTTCAGGGTCGGTGACCGCGTACGACACCAAGACGCGCTACACCATCGCCGACCTCGGTCAGAGCACCCGCGTCGGTGGTCAGATCCAGTTCGGCTTCCCGGTTCCCAATTCATACTTCAGCCGCATCTTCCTGTCCTATGGCGGCGAGTCGGTGAAGTACGCGAATGAGCAGGGAACGCTGCTCAGCACCATCATAACGAGCTGCAAGAGCTGCTTCAGATCATCGCTCGGTGTTTCGTACCAGCATGACACGCGGCTTGGACTTCCGTTCGCGACGCAGGGTGGATTGCAGAACTTCAGCGCCTCGTTCAACGGCGGTCCGCTCGGTGGAACCGCGAACTTCCAGAAGTACACGACGGAGCTCCGCTCCTATGCGCCGCTGGCGTACATCGGCGGAAATCCGCTTGGTGGCGAGCCGATGACGATCGTGGCCGGCCTCACGGCGCGCGCAGGTGCAGTGCTGGGCGATCCGGGACCGTTCTTCTCGTCACAGTCGTTCGCACTCGGCGGCACGCAGTACGGTGAGCCGCTGCGCGGCTACTGCGAATTTTCCATCACGCCGGCCGGATACGACCCTTCGGCGTGCAACGGCAACGCCAAGACCACCTCGTTCGGGAACGCGTTCTTTGTCACGACCGCGGAGCTGGGGCTCCGGGTGAATCAGTCGGTGTATCTGGATACGTTCATGGAAGGCGGTAACGTATGGCAGCGGCCGCGGGACTTCGATCCCACGCGCCTCTTTCGCAGTGTAGGCGTGGGCGGCTCAGTGGTGAGTCCGCTCGGCCCTCTTGGTGTCGACTTCGCGTACGGCCTGGACAGGGTCGACGCGCAGGGACACTCTAACCCGGGGTGGAAAGTCCACTTCAAACTTGGACAGTACTTCTAGGAAAACATGATGAGCAAATGGATGCACTCCGCGATGTTTGCGGCAGCGACACTCGCACTCGCTCCTTCGGCATTCGCACAGGCGACGCCGCTCAAGCTGGCCTATATCAACTCCCAGAAGATCCTCGCGGAAGCGCCGGGTCGGGCAGAGGCTGAGTCGACGTACAACAAGGAGATGGCGACAGCGCGGGCGCAGCTGCAGCAGATGGACGACTCGCTCAAGGGGATGGTCGCGACCTATGAAAAGGACGCGCCTGGCCTGGACAGCGCACGCAAGGAAGCGCGCGGCAAGACGATCCGTGACACGGAAGCCGCGTTCACGCAACGCGCGCAGGATCTGAACAACCAGATGCAGCAGCGCCAGGCAGATCTGGCACGCCCGCTCATGGATCAGGTGTCACAGGTGCTCGATCAGGTGCGCTCGCAGGGCGGCTACAGCATGATCTTTGACGTCGGGGCTCAGGGCAGTGCACTGGTGTCGGCGGACAAGTCGCTCGATCTCACCGAGGTGGTTCTCGCAAAGCTCAAGGCGCTTGGTCCGCCGAAGACAGGGGCGACGCCAGCGACCACGACATCCGCGAAGCCACTCGGACCAGCGCAGAAGCCGGCGGGCGTGACGCGTCCAAAGCCGTGATGATGCGATGGCGCTGACTGCACGGGAAATCGCGCAGCTCGTCGGTGGCGAGTTGCGCGGTGACCCGGAGTCTGCGGTGGATGGCGTGGCTGCGCTCGACAGGGCGGGGCCACGCCACGCTACTTTTCTGGCCTCGGCTCGCTACTCGGAGCAACTGGCGGAGTGTCACGCCGGGATTGTGCTCGTTGCCCGCGAACTGGCGGACGCAACATGCGGCGCGCCGAGCAGAATCGTAGTCGAGAGGCCGCACGAGGCGTTGCAGGCAATACTTCCCCTGCTGTACGATCTTGCGCCAGCGGAACCGTGGATCGCACCTACCGCGCGGATTGGACACGGTGTGCAACTTGGCGCCGGCGTCCGCATCGAAGACTACGTGGTGCTGGGCGACGGGGTGAAGATCGGCGATGGCACGCGGCTGTATCCGCACGTGACGGTGTACAGTGGCGGCGAGATCGGCGCGCGGTGCGCGATTCATTCTGGCGCACGTATCGCGAGTGACGGCTTTGGATACGTGTTCCGAAACGGCCGGCACGAAAAGATTCCGCATGTGGGACGCTGCATAATTGGTGACGACGTGGAGATCGGCGCGAATACGACGATCGATCGCGGCAGCATCGACGATACGGTAATCGGCGCCGGCACGCGCATCGATAACCTCGTGCAGATCGGACACAACGTGCGAATCGGATCGTTGTGTCTGCTGATGTCACAGGTCGGCATAGCGGGCTCGGCGCACATCGGCAACGGCGTCATCATCGCGGGGCAGGCCGGTATCGGTGGCCACGTGACGATCGGCGACGGTGCGCGCATTGCCGGGCAGGCGGGCGTATTCGGTGACGTTCCGGACGGCGAATCGTGGTCCGGCTATCCCGCGCGACCGCACCGCGAATCACTGCGCGCTACTGGCGCGCTGTTCAAACTGACTGGTATAATCAGGAAATTGGAGAAGCTCGTTGACGACAAGGCGCCCGCATGACGCGGCGCACGGTATCAGCACCGGCGAGGATCGCCGGCGTGGGGCTCCATCTGGGTCAGGCTTGCGAGCTCACGTTCCGACCTGCGGCCGCTGGAGACGGAATCCGGTTCCGGCGCGTCGATCTTGCAGACAAGCCGGTGATTCCGGCGCGGGTGGATCAGGTTACAGCGACCGAACGACGTACGCAGCTAGGGAGCGGCGCGGCGGCCATCCACACGGTCGAGCATGTTCTCTCGGCGGTGGCAGCTCTCGAGATCGACGATCTCATGATCGACATGAGCGGTCCCGAGCCGCCGATCCTCGATGGCAGCGCCGCTCCGTTCTACGATGCATTGATCGGGGTGGGGGTCGAGGAGCTTCCGGGCGAACCGGAATATCTCACGCTGACCGAGCCGCTTCGGGTAATCGACGGAAACTCGGTGTACGAGGCGCATCCCGCGAACGAGCTGTTGCTGGACGTCACGATCGAGTTTCCGCATCCGGTTATCGGACGCCAGTCGGCTCGCTATGTTGTTGGGCGGGAGAGCTATCGCGATCAGATGGCTGCGGCGCGGACGTTCGGCTTTCTCCACGAAGTCGAAGATCTGCGCGCGAAGGGTCTGATCCAGGGTGCATCCACCGATAATGCAGTGGTTCTCGACGACACGGGCGTCGTTGCGAACGTGTTGCGCTGGGACGACGAGTTTCTGCGCCACAAGGCGCTCGACTGCGTGGGTGATCTCGCGCTGGTCGGCTCGCGCGTGAAGGCGCGAATCGTCGCGGTGCGGCCGAGTCATCGCGGTACGGTGACGCTGGTTCGGGAAATGGTGCGCGCGGGAAGGCGTTCCAGATCAACAGAGCAAGGAGCGAAGAGCATGGCTGGAACGATGTCGATTGAAGAGATCATGAAGGTCCTTCCGCACCGGTATCCGTTTCTCCTCATCGATCGAATACTCGAGATCGATGGGAAGCAGCGAATCGTCGGTATGAAGAACGTCACGATCAACGAGCCATTTTTTCAGGGACACTTTCCCGGCCATCCCATCATGCCGGGTGTGTTGATAATCGAGGCGATGGCTCAGGTCGGCGGAATGTTGTTGATGGGCGGACTGGAGGAGACTGAGCAGAAAGTGGTGTACTTCATGTCGCTCGACAACGTTCGCTTCAGGAAGCCAGTCAGGCCGGGCGATCAGATTCGCTTCGAGCTGGACGTGATCCAGATCCGCGGGGCTGTGTGCAAGATGCGCGGCGTCGCGAAGGTCGACGGCGAGCTGGTGGCCGAGGCGGAGATGGCTGCGATGGTGCGCGATAGATGACGGCGAAAATTCATCCGAGCGCGATAGTTTCGTCCTCTGCGGAGCTCGGAGACGGCGTCGAGATCGGACCGTTCGCGATCATTGGCGAGGAGTGTGTGGTCGGCGACGGCTGCGTGATATCGGCGCGCGCCAGCCTCGAACGCTACGTGACACTCGGCAAGAACGTGAAGATCGGAGTCGGGACCGTTCTCGGCAGCGATCCGCAGGATCTCAAGTTCAAGGGCGAGCGGACTACAGTCGAGATCGGCGACAATACGGTCGTGCGCGAGTACAGCACGATCAATCGCGGAACGTCCCAGTCGTTCAAGACGAGCGTCGGCCCCAACAGCTTCGTGATGTCTTATGTGCATCTGGCGCATGACTGTCATATCGGCGAGGGAGTGGTTCTCGCGAACATGGTGCAGCTTGCGGGCCACGTGACGGTGGAGGATCGCGTCATCCTTTCGGGCGTGACGGCGGTTCACCAGTTCACTCGAATCGGGCGCAACGCGATAGTTGGCGGCTGCTCACGTGTGTCGAAGGACGTGCCGCCGTTCGTCAAGGCGGTCGGCAATCCGATGAAGCTGTACGGACTGAATTCGGTCGGACTGCGCCGGAACGGGTTCTCCCCGGAAACGATTCTCGAGCTGAAGCGCGCATACAGGTTGTTGTTCCGATCGGAGCTCAATCTCGCGCAGGCGATCGAACGGGTCATGGCGGAGGTGGAGCAGATTCCCGAGGTGATACAGCTGGTGCAGTTCGTGGAATCGAGCCAGCGCGGGGTCGCCATTTGAAGCCACTGCGCATTGGTGTAGTCGGAGCCGGCGCGCTCGGCTACCATCACGTTCGATTGTTGCGTCAGATGCCCGAGTTCAGGTTGTCGGGCTTCGTGGAGGAGCGGCCGGAGCGCGCTGCGCAGGTGTCGGCCGAGCTGGAGGTTCCGAGTTACAGCGATCTGGAGACACTGCTCGACGACGTCGACGCGGTGACTATCGTCGTTCCGACGCCGCGGCACTTCGCGGTCGCGAGCAAGGCGCTTGAGCGCGGCAAGCACGTGCTGATCGAGAAGCCAATCACGGCAACCGTCGAGGAAGCAGACGCGTTGCTTGAAATCGCGCAGCGGACGGGCGCGATCGTGCAGACCGGGCACGTGGAACGATTCAATCGTGCGATACGTGCTGCGCTGCCCTACGTGAGCAATCCGCGCTTCATCGAGAGCGACCGGCTGGCGCCGTTCAACATTCGCGGATCGGACGTCGCCGTAGTGCTCGATCTGATGATTCACGACATCGATCTGATTCTGACGCTCGTCAACTCGCATGCGGGAAACATCGCCGCAGTCGGAATTCCCGTGCTCACGCAGACGGTGGACATTGCAAATGCGCGCATCACGTTCGACTCCGGCGCGGTGGCCAACATCACCGCGAGCCGCATCTCACGGGAGCGATTCCGCAAGGTGCGAATCTTCCAGCCCAGTGGCTATCTCTCGCTCGATCTCGGAGCGGGCAATGGCGAATTCTTTCGGCTGAAGAAGCCTGGCGATCTGCACGCGCTCGTCGCGAGCGGGACGACGCCGGATCTCGCGGACTTCGTCGAGCGTATCGCACTGGAGGCGCCGGAAGGTGAGCCGCTCAAGCTCGAGTTCGAGAGCTTCGCAGCGGCACTCAACGGCAGCGCACCGCTCGTGGTGAGTGGTGCTGCGGGTCGTCGGGCGCTGGAAGTCGCGCTGAGGATCGTGGGCGACATCGAGCGCAACGCCCCGTCTATCGGTGCGTGAGGTTCTTTTCGTCGCGGGAGAGGCCTCCGGCGACATGCACGCGGGCAGCGTTGCGGCGCGGCTGCGAGAGATCCGTCCCGATCTGGCGACCGCGGGCGTAGGTGGCGCGCACATGCGCGCGAGCGGCGTTGAGATAACGCGGGATTACGCCGAGCTCGCTGTGATGGGATTCGTCGAGGTAGTAAGGCACATACCGAAGCACGCCGCGCTGTTGCGTCAGCTTAGAGCGCGTCTGGCTACCGGAAACGTCGCCGTAGTCGTGCTGATCGACTATCCCGGATTCAACATGAAGGTTGCAGCGGCGGCGCGTGAGGCGGGCGTGCCCGTACTGTACTATGTCACGCCACAAGTATGGGCGTGGGGTGCAGGGCGGCTACCGAAGCTCGCCAGGCTCGTGACAAAGGCTGCGGTAATCCTTCCCTTCGAAGCCCCGTTGCTCGCGGGCTACGGAATCGACACGACGTTCGTGGGTCACCCATTGCTGGATCGCGCGCAGAATTTGCCGACGCGTGCGGAAGCTCGCGAGCGGCTCGGGATCCGTCCGGATGAGAAGGTGCTCGCGTTGTTTCCGGGTAGTCGGGAACAGGAGATTGCGCGTCACTTTGCTCCATTCATAGAGAGCGGACGCGAACTGGCGCGCCGGCATCCGGGCCTTCGCGTCATCGTGCACGGTGCGTCGACGGTGAATCTGGATGCGCTCGAGTGTCCATTCGAAATCGTGCGCGGCGCGTCGTTCGACGTGTTCCGTGCCGCCGACGTAGCGCTCTGCAAGAGTGGTACGACGACGCTCGAGGCGGCCATCGCGCAGTGCCCGATGGCCGTCGCGTATCGCACGGGCGGGCTTTCATATGCAATTGCACGGCGTGTGGTCAAGATACCGTACATCGGGCTTGTCAACGTTGTCGCGGGACGCGAAGTTGCGCGCGAGTTCGTGCAGGGAGCGTTACAGCCGGTAGCGGTTGCGACGGAGCTCGGACGATTGCTTGATGACGCAGCATACCGCGAAGTGCAGCGTGAGGGGTTGATCGAGGTCCGAAACCAGCTCGGTACGCCCGGTGCCGCCGGTCGCGTGGCGGAGATGATCTCGGGGCTCGCGGGATGAATGAGCCCGCGCCCGGGCGGGCTCGGCTGACCGGAATCCAGCGGCTGGCCGTGGCACTCGGCCCCGCGTTGCTACGCGTGTTGTACTGGACGTGGAGGGTGAGCGAAGTGAACGACGCCGGCTGGCGTGCGCTGCGCGCCCAGGGGCGTCCGTTCGTGTTTGCACTGTGGCACGGCCAGCTGTTGCCGTTGACAGTGCAGCACAGGTCGCAGGGGATAAAGGTATTGATCAGCGAGCATCGCGACGGTGAGGTGATCGCGCGGATCACTGCGAGTATGGGGTTCGGGTCCATACGCGGATCGACGACGCGCGGTGCAACTCGCGCATTGCTCGCGATGTGCGATGCGCTGACTACTGGGAGCGAGGTGGCGGTTACGCCCGACGGCCCACGCGGGCCAGCGCGGAAATTCGCGAGCGGGACAGTCGTCGCCGCGCAACGTGCCGGCGCGCCGATAGTCACGGTCGGCGTTGCGGCATCCCGCGCATGGCATCTTCGCAGCTGGGACCGGTTCATGATTCCGAAGCCGTTCGCCCGCCTCACTTTCGTGTACGGCGATCCCACGTACGTGAATGCGAACGACTCGCGCGGCGCGGCGATGCAGGGTGACGTGTTCGAGGCGTCGCTGAACGCGGTGGTCGCGACAGCGCAGGCGCTCGATCAGGAACGTCGATGACCGTCGGCGAGCTATGGTACGGAAGATCAGCTCGCGTACGACTCGCGCGCGCGGCCGTGACGCCGCTTTCATGGCTCTACGGCTCCGTAGTCGCAACAAGGAACGCGTTGTATGATCGCGGCGCATTGCGCGTGCACCCGGCCTCGATTCCGGTCATCAGTGTTGGGAATGTCACCGTGGGCGGCACCGGCAAGACGCCCTTCAGCGCCTATCTGGTTGGCGAACTAATCTCTGCGGGGCACCGTCCCGCGGTTGTCATGCGCGGGTATGGCGACGACGAACTGCATCTCCATGGGCGAATGAATCCCGGAGTTGCGGTGATCCCGGGGGCCGACCGTGTTGCCGGAATCCGCGCGGCTGCAGCCGGCGGGGCTGACGTCGTCGTACTGGACGACGGCTTTCAGCACCGCAGGGCGTCGCGCGATCTCGATGTAGTGCTGGTGAGCGCCGAGAGCTGGCGCAATGACCTGCGATTACTTCCTGCGGGGCCGTTGCGCGAATCGCTGCGCTCGCTGGATCGCGCGGACTTGATCGTAGTCACGCAGAAAAGTGCGACGGACGAGCAGGCGGGCGACGTGATGCGGGCTATTCGAGCCGAGCACCCCGGCGCAGAGTTCGCAATAGCAGCGCTGCAACCGGACGCGCTGGTCCGTGCGTCGGATGAGCAGGCAATGGTACTCGACAAGCTTCGCGGTGAGCGAGTGCTGGCGGTGGCGGGAATCGGTGATCCGGCCAGCTTCTTCGCGCAACTGCGGAAACTTGGCGCCGATGTGACAGAGCTGCATTTTCGCGATCATCACGACTATATCGCTTCGGACGCTGCGCGGATCGTGAGTAAATCGCGAGGTCACAAATATGTTGTCACGACGGAAAAGGATGCGGTGAAGTTGACGAGGGTCTGGCCTGCGAACGGACTGGAGCTTTGGTATCTTTCACAGGCTGTGCGCCTGACGGAGGGATACTCTCTCGTCGCATCAGCTCTCGCGAATTTATTCAAACGAGCCACTTCAATCGCTGAATAATGGCCACCGATCACCGTCTTTCGACTCATAAAATCGTCCACCCGGACAAGGACCCGGTCTTGAACGAGGAAAATCCATTCGACGCGATGATGTCGCGTTTTGACCGTGCCGCCGAGCTGCTCGACCTGGAGCCTGGCATCTACAAGATTCTTCGCAATCCGGAGAAGCAGATAACCGTGTCGTGCCCGGTCGTTCTGGATAACGGAGAGGTCGAGGTCTTCACCGGTCACCGCGTGCTCTACAATACGTCGCGCGGTCCGGGCAAGGGCGGCATTCGTTTCGACATGCACGTCACGCTCGAGGAAGTGAAGGCGCTCGCCGCGTGGATGACGTGGAAGTGCGCTGTCGTGAACATTCCGTTCGGCGGTGCAAAGGGTGGCGTGGTCTGCGATCCGCTCAAAATGAGCGTTGGCGAGCTCGAGCGCCTGACTCGGCGGTACACGAATGGAATCATCCAGACGCTCGGACCGGACTCGGATGTTCCCGCGCCCGATGTGAACACGAACGAGCGCGTGATGGCCTGGGTGATGGACACGTACTCGATGCACGTCGGTCACACGACGACCGCGGTCGTGACGGGCAAGCCGGTCGAGATGGGTGGCTCACTTGGACGGCGCGAGGCAACGGGACGCGGCTGCACGATCGTGACGACGGATGCGCTGGAGCACCTCGGCATGCACGTGAGCAAGTCCACGATCGCGGTTCAGGGCTTCGGCAACGTTGGATCGACAGCTGCGAAGCTGCTTCAGGAGGCCGGAGCGAAGATCGTCGCGATCGGCGATCGCGACGCGGCCTTCCACAACGCGAACGGTATCAAGGTCCAGGAGGCGATTGCATATGTGCAGAAGCACAAGTCGCTCAAGGGATTCAAGGGCGGCGATGCAATCAGTGGCTCCGAGCTGCTCACGCTCGATGTGGACGTGCTGCTGCCGGCCGCGCTGGAGAGCGTGATCACGACCAAGAACGCGCACGACATTCGCGCGAAGGTCGTTTGCGAAGGCGCCAACGGGCCGACCACCGCAGCCGCCGATTCGATTCTCGACGAGAAGGGGATCTTCGTCATCCCCGACATCCTCGCGAATGCGGGTGGAGTGACTGTGTCGTACTTCGAGTGGGTGCAGGATCGCGGCGGATACTTCTGGGATGAGAAGACCGTAAACGACCGTCTCACGGAGATCATGCGTCGCAGCTTCGCCGACGTACTTGCGCTGTCCAAGACGCACAAGGTGAACATGCGCACTGCTGCGTACATGCTTTCGATCAGCCGTGTTGCGGCTGTGCATCGCCTGCGGGGCATCTACTCCTAACGTTCCGTACGAGTGCGTGTGATGATCGCCGCGGTCGGGCACCCGAAGGACAGGGCGCTCGCCGCGGCGATTCTCGAATATGAGACCCGCGCAGCTCGGTACTGGCCGATCGAAGTCGTCGAGGTGAAGGCAGAGCGTGCCGACAATGCAAGTACGTCGGCGAGTGTACGCGCTCGCGAGGGAGATCGCATCCGCGCGAGAGTTGACGATGTCGCAACGAACGTTGCCTGCGACGCGAGCGGGCAGTCGATGTCATCCCGGCGTTTTGCCGCGTGGCTGCAGGGAGAGCGGGAAGCTGCACGCGACGTCGTCTTCATGATTGGCGGTGCATTCGGGCTGGACGACACTCTGCGCGATGGGGCGAACATCCGGTTATCGCTGGCACCGTGGACGCTGCCGCACGAGCTTGCCCGGCTCGTGCTCGCGGAGCAGCTGTATCGCGCAGGCACGATCGTCCGCGGAGAGCCATACCATAAATGAGCGAGTGGTTCACGCGGTGGTTCGGCAAGGAGTATCTCGATCTGTATCCACACCGGGACGAGCACGAGGCTCGTTCGGTGGTTCGGCTCATCAGAAACATGGTTTCTCCCGACCCGGCGGGGCGCGCGCTGGACCTGGCATGCGGGTCGGGTCGTCACACGAGGGCGTTGTGCCAGCACATCTGGACAGTGGGGCTGGATCTGTCGATGGAGTTGCTCGAGGTGGCCAAGGCGGAGGCGCCGGAAGTGCCATACGTCCGGGCCGACATGAGGGTACTGCCATTCGCCGGAGCCAGCTTTGATCTTGTTGTCAATCTTTTCACGAGCTTCGGCTACTTTTCTTCGGATGACGAAAACCGCGTGGTGCTGTCCGAAGTGAATCGCGTTCTACGGCCTGACGGAGTATTCGTGCTCGACTATCTCAACTCGGATCAGGTGCGTGCGACGCTCGTGCCGCACGACACGCGCCGCATCGGGAACCGCATCGTGACGCAGGACCGACGGATCAGCAGCGATGGCATTTACGTCGAGAAGGACATTTCCGCAGCTGGCTCGCCGCGGAAATATCTCGAGCGAGTGCGGCTGTTCGAGCCGGACGATCTTCGATGTCTGCTGCACGATGCCGGGTTCTCGGTCGATCACGAGCTGGGCGAGTACTCCGGTGCGCCGCTCAGCACCGATAGCTCCAGGGCTATCTTCTTCGCACACCGTTCATGATACGCGCGATATCCCGGCCAATCGGCGGATCGCCGCTCGCGCGCAACGCGCTCGCCGGTGCACTGCCCGAGTGGTACGGCGTCAGGTTGAGCGATGCCGACGCGTGGAGCGTTGCCGCATCGCAAACCGCGAATGATTTTTGGCAGCGGTCGTGGCTCGGAGATCTGCTGCCCGCGTTCGCTCCGTCGGGGATTGCTGCCGACCGCTTACGGGCCGCGTCCGAATCGGGCGGCTTTGTCGTGACGGGAGGGCAACAGCCGGGTCTGTTCGGCGGTCCGCTCTATGTGTTGCACAAGGCCGTGACACTTCTCGAGATGGCTGATGCACTCGCGGCAATCACCGGACGTCCGGTCGCGCCCGTATTCTGGGCCGCCACCGACGATGCAGACCTGGTGGAAGCGAATCACGTCTCGGTCGTACGTCACGGCAAGCTCGAGCTGCTATCCATGTCGGCCGATGTCGTGCCCGGACGTTCGATGGCTGACACGCCGCTCGGCGATGTCACCGCGCAGGTCCAGCGGTTGGAGGAGGCCAGCGGATCTGCACCGGACCAGCGTGTACTCGAAGCGGTTCGGAAAGCCTACGCGCTTAACGCTACCGTTGGAAGCTCCTACGTCGTCCTGTTGCGCGCGTTGCTCGAGCCGCTCGGCGTCGCGGTGCTCGACGCATCTCACGCGGCCGTGCGCGAAGCCGGACGCGACACGATCCTTCGCGCCCTGCGAAGTGCCGATGACGCCGCCGCGGCCCTGGGCGCGCGTACCAGGACGATCATCGACGCGGGATTTCATCCGCAGGTGGCCGCCGTCCCGAACCTGTCGCTCGTTTTCGAGACGCTGGACGACGGTACTCGCCGGCGCGTTCCGCTCCGTGCAGCGAGGCAGGTCGCCGACGACGCAACCCCGCGGCGGCTTGGTCCGAACGTGTTGCTGCGACCGATCATCGAGCGACAGTTACTTCCAACTGTCACCTATGTCGGTGGTCCGGGCGAGGTCGCGTATTTCGCGCAGGTATCAGCTGTCGCGGATGCGCTCGGCGTGGCCCAGCCGAGAATCTCACCCAGATGGAGTGGAACTCTGCTCGAAGAGCATGTCGAGAGCATGCTCGCGCGACTGGACGCGAGCATCGATGATTTCGCCGATCCGCATGCTGTCGAGAGCCGAGTCGCGCGCGAGGGAATTTCAGAACGTGTACGCGAAGCCATGGATTCGCTGCGGCGTGCGCTCGAGTCGAGCAGCGATGCAATGCGCCGGGATGGGCAGACGAACGACGCATTGTCGCGGTCGGTCGGGACGATGCGTGCGGGTGTGGAACATCGGCTGGAACGGCTGGAACGTCGCTACGCGGCCGCGATCAAGCAGATCGGGTCTGAGAGATTGCACGACGTCGCAGCTGTTCGCGCAACGCTCTATCCGAGCGGGTCTCCGCAGGAGCGAGTCCTGAGCTTCGTTCCGTTCCTGGCGCGATACGGAAACGCGGCGATCGATGCGACGCGGGCGGGCGCGAGGATGCATGTTGCCAGCTTGATACACGGTGGCTGAGGAGCAGACCGGACAGGCAGCGTTTCTTGTCGGCGCCGGTATCTTTGCGAGCAAGCTCGCCGGCCTCGTCCGGCAGCGCGTTTTCGCGCACTATCTCGGTGCGTCACTCGCCAATGACGCATTTCAGGGCGCGTTCCGGATTCCGAACATGCTTCAGAATCTGTTCGGAGAAGGCGTGCTCTCGGCGTCGTTCATTCCGGAGTATGCCGGCACGCTGGCGCGCGGCGAGAAGCGTGAGGCAGCCGAACTAGCCGGCGCAGTGTTCACTGCGCTGGCGCTGGTTGCGTCGCTGATCGTTCTTATCGGCGTCCTTGCAGCGCCGCAACTGGTTGGGATCCTGGCCGGCGGAGGCAGCACACTCAGTCAGATCGTGCACCCGTTCGCGCGATTCCTTCCGTCCTCGTTCATTCAGTGGCTGGCCGTCACGGGCGCGACTCCGGAGGAGGACGCGCTAACCACGACGCTCGTCCGGATCCTGTTTCCCGGCGCCGGCCTGCTCGTATTTTCCGCGTGGTGCCTGGGAGTTCTCAACGCGCATCGCAAGTTCCTGCTGTCGTACATGGCGCCGCTGGCGTGGAACGCGGTGATAATCGGTGCGTTGCTCGTGTACGGCTCGCATCGCACGGCGCCGGATCTCGTCGTGGCAGTCGCGTGGGCGTCTGTACTTGGAAGCGCTGCGCAGTTCATGGTTCAGCTTCCGACTCTGCGGCGGGTCGCGCCGGCCATCGTTCCGAATTTCAAATTCGGTCTGCCCGGTGTGCGGCGAGTGTTCAAGCAGTTCACGTCGGCATTTCTCAGCCGCGGCGTGGTGCAGATCAGCGCGTTCATCGATCTCGCGCTTGCATACCATCTGCCGATAGGGACCGTTTCGTCGCTGGCGTACGCGCAAACGCTGTACATACTTCCGGGCAGCCTGTTCGGAATGTCGGTATCGGCGGCGGAGCTGCCGGCGATGTCCAGCGCACTTGGCACTCCGGAGGAGATAGCGGCACAGCTTCGCGTGCGACTCAACGCAGGCATGGAGCGCATCGCCTTTTTCATCGTCCCGTGCGTGATCGGATTTCTCGCTCTGGGCGACATCGTGACAGGCGCGTTCCTCCAGACAGGCGCATTCAAGCGCGCCAACACGGTCTGGGTATGGGAGATTCTCATCGGTTCGACCGTCGGGCTGCTCGCGTCCACGCTCGGCCGTCTCGATTCATCGACGTACTACGCGCTGCGCGATACCAGGACCCCGCTCAAGTTCGCGATCATCCGTATCGCACTGACGACCGTGCTGGGTGTCATCTTCGCGTTCCAGCTTCCGGGCTGGCTCGGTCTCGATCCAAAGCTCGGTGCGGCCGGTCTCACCGCGTCGGCGGGCATCGCGGGGTGGGTCGAGTTCATTCTGCTGCGACGCGGCCTTACGAAGCGCATTGGACGGACCGGGCTCTCCGTGCGCTATGTCGTGAAGCTGTGGATCGCCGGCCTCGGCGCGGCTGCGCTGGGCACGCTTGGCAGGTTCCTGGTGCCCACGTCGCGCCCGCTCGTGCTGGCTGCGATCTCGCTCTCGGCGTTTGCGCTCGGGTACGCGGTATTCACCGTCGCTCTCCGCATTCCCGAAGCGTCGATGCTGGCGTCGAAACTGCGGCGGCGTTCGGGCGTATAACTTTCGATGGTGACGGTTCCCGAAACGGTGGCACAGAAGCTTCAGCACCTTCCGGACGGCCCCGGCGTTTATCTGTGGAAGGGGGCCGACGGAGTGGTGTTGTACGTGGGGAAGGCAAAGAGGCTGCGCTCGCGCGTGCGCAGCTACTTCGCGAGCGACCATCCCTTCAGCCTCAAGACTCAGCATCTGGTACGCAACATCGCCGACCTCGAGACGATCGTCGTCCCGACGGAAGCGCATGCGCTCGTGCTCGAGGCGAACCTGATCAAGGAGTATCATCCCAAGTTCAACATCGCGCTCCGGGATGACAAGTCGTATCCGTACATCAAGGTCACGGTGAACGAGCCCTTCGCGCGCATGTTCGTCACGCGACAGGTAACCAACGACGGCGCCAAGTATTTCGGGCCGTACACGGACGTCGGCGCGATGCGTCACGCGCTCAATGTGGTGAGGCGCATCTTCACCGTGCGCTCGTGCAACTACGACATGCCGCGCGAGATGCCGGAGCGTCCGTGCCTCGACTACTTCATTCAGCGTTGCAAGGCGCCATGCGTGTTCAAGCAGACGCAGGCGGAATACGCCGCGATGATTGACGAGGTGGTGCTGTTCCTGGAAGGCCGGTCCGACGAAGTGGTACACAGAGTGCGAGAGCGAATGGAGCTCGCGGCGTCGAGCCTGGACTTCGAGCGTGCAGCGGAGCTGCGTGACGCGCTGCTGCATCTGGAGCGCATGGAGGAACCGACGGTCGTTCTGCGCGTGGAAGGCGGCGATCGCGACGTCATCGGCTATGCGCGCGATGGCGACGACGCAGTGGTCGCACTGCTGCGTATAAGAGAAGGGAAGCTGCTTGCGCGGGAGCACCGCTTCATGGAGAACGTGGATGGTGAGGATGATGCAGACGTGTTACGGCTGTTCCTCGCCGGCAGTTACATCGCCATGCCCGAGCACGCGTCCGAGCTCGTGCTTCCATTTGACTTCCCCGACCGCGAGCTGATCGAGGAATCGTTGCCCGGCCAACGCATACACATTCCGCAACGCGGTGTTCGTCGCGAACTCGTCGAGCTGGCCGAGCAGAATGCACGTCACCTGCTGGAGGAGCTGAAGCTCGCATCGGCGGAGTCCGACGTGCGCGCGGGCGAGCCGGTGTACGAGCTCGCGCGAGAGCTGTCGCTGCAGAAGCTGCCGCGCACCATGGTGTGTTTCGACATCTCGACAGCGCAGGGAACGGACACCGTCGGCTCCTGCGTCTTCTTCGAGAACGGCCGGGCCAAGCGCGGCGAGTATCGCAAGTTCAAGGTGAAGACTGTCGTTGGTACTGACGACTTCGCTTCGATGAACGAAGTCGTCACCCGGTACTTCAACCGTCGCAAGGAAGATGGAAAGCAGCTTCCCGATCTCATCGTCATCGATGGCGGGAAGGGACAACTCTCCGCCGCGCACGAAGCGCTTGGTTCCATCGGACTCGGCGACCGCCCGCTGGTGAGCCTGGCGAAGCGCGAAGAGGAGATCTTCGTATGGGGCAGAGCGGAGCCTCTCAGACTTTCACGCCGGTCGCCGGCGCTGCGGCTGCTGCAGCAGATTCGGGATGAAGCGCACAGATTCGCAGTAACGTTCAATCGCAAGCGTCGCAGCATGCGAACGGTGACCTCGGAGCTGCTCTCGATACCGGGAGTAGGTCCCGTAAAGCGACGCCAGTTGATTCAGGCCTTCGGAAGCGTTCAGGGGGTGCGCGACGCATCGCTGGACGAAATTGCCGTTCTGCCCGGCTTCACGAAGGCCTCGGCGCAACGTCTCAAGGATCGTTTGGCCGCCTCCGACGCGGTGGCGCCGGCGTCTCCCGTGCCATCTCCGGAATAGCTGGCGCACATCTTTTCCGGCCGCCGGACCTGGCTGGATATCGGACGCCTGTTCCGCAACTCCTTGCCCAGCATTGGGTGCCGGGTGACATTAGAGGTATATGGCTTGGTTCAGGAAGGACAAGAAGCCCCGCAGTCCGCGGCGCGAACGGCTGGAGATTCCGGCAGACGCCTGGGAAAAATGCGAATCGTGTGGCTACACCGACATAACGGAGAAATTCGTCCGGAATCTCAACGTTTGTCCAAACTGCGGCTTTCACCGCAGAATTCGCGCGTGGGACTACGCCAACATATTCCTCGATGAGGGGACGGCGGAGGAAACCGAGGTCGAGATCCGCTCGGCCGACCCGCTCGGCTTCCCCGAATACGCCCAACGGCTCAAGAAGGCTACAGCCAACGCGGGCGAAGGTGATGCCATTCTCACCCTGACGGGCCAGCTCGGTGGGTCGCCCATCAGCCTTGGCATCATGGACTTCGCCTTCATGGGCGGGTCGATGGGATCTGTCGTGGGCGAGAAGATCGCCCGTCTGGGACAACGCTCTCTGGAGAAGAAGCACCCGCTGGTCATTGTCTGCGCGTCCGGTGGTGCACGAATGCAGGAGGGCGTCCTGTCGCTCATGCAGATGGCCAAGGCATCGGCGATGCTGTCGCAATTGGCGGAGCGCCGGGTGCCCTACGTGTCGCTGCTGACGAACCCGACGACCGGTGGGGTGAGCGCGAGCTTCGCCATGCTCGGGGACGCGATAATCGCCGAGCCAGGTGCGGTGGTGGGCTTCGCTGGGCCGCGTGTGATCAAGCAGACCATCGGACAGGATCTACCGGAGGGCTTTCAGACCGCCGAGTTCCTGCTGGAGCACGGTATCGTGGACATCGTGGTACCGCGTCACGAGCTGAAGCCAACGGTAGGTCGCCTTTTGCGACACATGAGCGGCAAGCCGGCGGCGACTGGATGGCTCTCGACCTGACGTACCGGGAGACTATCGAACGGTTGTTCGAAAAGACCGGATCGAAGGTGGTTCCGGGGCTCGAGCGGACCGAAAAACTGCTTGACGCACTGGGTGATCCGCACCGGAGGTACCCTTCCTTTCACGTCGCCGGAACGAATGGCAAGGGGAGCACTGTCGCGACGCTGGATGCGTTGCTCAGGTTCGGGGGAAGGCGGGTGGGGCGGTACACATCGCCACACATCGTGGACTTTCGCGAGCGGATCGCGATCGATGGCGTGCCGATCCCCGAGGAGGCGCTGCTGGAGCTGTTGCGCCGGATCGAGCCGATCGCGGAGTCGGTGGAGGCGACTTTCTTCGAAATAACCACGGTTGCCGCGATGATCTACTTCGCAGAAGCGAATGTCGATGTCGCGGTGATGGAGACAGGTCTGGGAGGCGCTCTCGACAGCACCAACGTGCTTGACCCGGTCGTGGCGACGGTGACCAATATCTCGCTGGACCACACGGAGTATCTGGGCACCACGCTACAGTCGATTGCGGACGAGAAGGGTGGAATCTTCAAGTTCGGCCGGCCCGCGGTGATCGGAGAACCACGGCTGGACATCGCCAAGAGGCTCGCTGAGCGAGCGGCGGTGCGGGGTGCCACTCCGATATCGATCGTGCGCTCCGACTGGCGTGCGTGGTCGGTCTCGCTCGCTGGCGGCATGACGTCGTTCACCGCGGCGACGCCGCTGGGGCGCACTCGCCTCTCCACTCCATTGCTGGGCGAACATCAGGTCCGCAACACGCTCACTGCTCTCGCGACGATCCACGCCGCCGGTCCGGAGTACGCGATCAAGAAGGAGAACATCAACCGGGCGCTGTCCTCCGTCAGCCTTCCAGGGCGGTTTCAGCGCATCCGAGACTGGATCTTCGACGTGGCGCACAACGCGGCAGGTGCGCGGGCGCTTGCGGAGACTCTGGCGGCGCGGCCGACGCCACCGCCGGTGACCATCGTTCTGGGTGTTCTCAAGGACAAGGACTGGTACGGCATGATCGAAGCGTTGGCACCGGTTGCGAATCATTTCATAATTACCAACCCTCCGAGCGCGCCACCGGAGCGTGCGTGGGACCCGCTGCCCGCGGCGGCGCACGCCAATGCGTGCAAGGTTCCGGTTTCGCTCGACCTCGACTTCGGCGTGGCCATGGAGCGTGCAGCTTCGTTGCCCGGCACCAAGGTCGTCTGCGGATCATTTCACACCGTGGGAGACGCGATGGCGGTACTCGGGATCGACCCTGCTGTTCGGGCGTCGCGCGGCGTGCGCGACTGATCCGGGCGTGTTTCGCAGGGTCCGTGCCCGTGGTTCACAGGCGCTGGTGGTAGCACGCACCTCTCCGACCGAATAGGTTTGGACGATGGCGCACACAACACTACCGGGGTTCAGAGATTTCTACCCTGAGCAGTTTGCCGAGCGCGCGTATGTGACCCGAGCGTGGCGTGAGGTTGCACGCCGCTACGCATTCATGGAATACGATGGTCCGCCGCTCGAGTCTCTGGAGCTGTACACGGCCAAGAGCGGCGACGAGATAGTCGGCCAGCTGTACAATTTCGTCGACAAGGGCGGCCGCGAAGTTGCGCTGCGTCCGGAGATGACTCCGACGTTCGCGCGCATGGTGAGCGCGCGTGCCAACTCTCTGCGCAAGCCGACGCGCTGGTTCTCGATTCCGCAGTTGTTCAGATATGAACGCCAGCAGAAGGGCCGGCTTCGCGAGCACTATCAGCTGAACGTCGACATCGTCGGCGAGGCTGGAGTCGCGGCGGACGCCGAGCTGGTGGCGTGTGCGATCGACATCTGTCGGGAGCTGCGTCTCACGTCGAACGAAGTTGTCGTGCGTGTGAGCGACAGGCGCGTGATGCACGCGTATCTCGCGGCACTCGGCATTCCGTCCGGCGCATTCGAAGTCGTGCTTGCGGTGACCGACAAGCTGGCGCGGCAGCCGCGTGCGGTGTCGGCGGAGAAGCTCGCGGCGGCGGGGCTGAATGAATCGCAAGTGAACGCAGTGCTCGACATCACGAGCGCCACGCTCGATACCGTTGCGACCGCGATCGTAGCTACGTCCGAGCCCGGCGGTGAGCACGTCGAAGAATTGCGCAGATTCTTCGAGTACGTTGGCACGCTCGTGCCGGACGGGGCTGCGTGGCTCCAGTTCGATCTGTCGATCGTTCGCGGACTCGCGTACTACACCGGCATCGTGTTCGAATTGTTCGATCGTTCCGGTGAGTTTCGTGCGATATGCGGCGGCGGGCGTTACGACAACCTGCTCGGTGCGATCGGCGGCGCAGCGCTTCCGGCGCTCGGATTCGGAATGGGCGACGTCGTGCTGACCGAACTGCTGCGCGCGCGCAAATTGCTTCCGGTGACGGAGCCGTCGGTTGATTACTGGCTCACGGCCGATGAGGATGTTCCGTTGACGAAGATCATGGCCGAGGCCGCGCAGCTGAGGGCGCAGGGCTTTTCCGTGGAGTATGCGCTGCGGCACCAGACTCCATCCAAACAGCGCAAGTCGGCAAATGCGGCCGGCGCGCACAGCATCATCCACCTGACGAACGCGGCGACGGCGGGATCTCATGCCCGATAACGCACGCCTCATCCAATACTGCATCCACTGCATCAACTACCGCATCGATGGCTGACGAAAAGAAGCTTCCCACTCGCGCTCAGGATTTCAGCGGATGGTACAACGAGCTCGTTGTACGCGCGGAACTGGCGGACTACGCGCCGGTTCGTGGATGCATGGTCATCCGCCCGAACGGCTATGGCATCTGGGAGCGCATGCAGCGCCAACTGGATGACATGTTCAAGGAGACGGGTCATCAGAACGCGTACTTCCCGCTGTTGATCCCACAGAGCTTTCTGCAGAAGGAAGCGCAGCACGTGGAGGGCTTTGCGCCCGAAACGGCGGTCGTGACGCATGGCGGCGGCAAGGAGCTGGATGAGCCGCTCGTGATTCGCCCGACGTCCGAGACGATCATCTACTCGATGTTTGCGAAGTGGGTGCAGAGCTATCGCGACCTTCCGCTGCTGATCAATCAGTGGGCCAACGTCGTCCGTTGGGAGATGCGCACGCGTCTGTTCCTCCGTACGCTCGAATTTCTCTGGCAGGAAGGACACACGGCGCACGCGACCGAGGCGGAAGCCGAAGACGAGACGCGGCGGATGCTCGGCGTGTATCGCGACTTCATGGAAGGCTGGATGGCGATGCCGGTCGTGACGGGTAGAAAGAGCGAGTCGGAAAAGTTCGCTGGCGCGCTGCGCACGTATTCGTGCGAGGCGATGATGCAGGACAACAAGGCGCTGCAGGCCGGCACGTCGCACAACCTCGGGCAGAACTTCGCCAGGGCATTCGATCTCACGTTTCAGACCGAAGCTGGCGAACTGGACTTTGCGTGGAACACGAGCTGGGGCGTCTCGACACGCATGGTGGGCGGGCTCGTGATGACGCACGGCGATGACAACGGCCTCGTCACGCCGCCACTGCTGGCACCGATCGAAGTGGTCATCGTGCCGATCTATCGTACTGACGAGGATCGTGAGCGCGTCATCGCGGCTGCGATGAAGATCAAGGAGTCACTCGGCGCGTGGGAACGCCGGTCGCCCGCGCGTCTGCGCATTCACGTGGATGCGCGCGAGGGAATCAAGCCCGGCGCCAAGTATTACGAATGGGAGCTGCGCGGGATACCGCTCCGAATGGAGATCGGCCCACGCGATCTGGACGCGGGTCAGGCGGTCCTGGTGCGTCGCGATACGCGCGAGAAGCGTCCGTATCCACTCGATACGATCGGGGAATCGATACACGAGCTGCTGTCCGCGATCCAGGACAACCTGCTCGAAACGGCGCGCGCGCGACGCGAGGCAAACAGCGTGCGCGGGGACGTTACATACGAGCGCTTTCGCGAGATCATGGACGGCGACGGGGCGTTCGTGTACGCCGGCTGGTGCGGTTCCGGCGAATGCGAGGCGAAAATCAAGGAAGAAACCAAGGCGACCATACGGTGCCTTCCCGACGATGAGTTCCGTTCCGCGGTGGCACCGACGTCGTGCCTGCGGTGCGGAGAGAAATCGGTAGCGGAGGCCTTGTGGGCCAAAGCGTACTGATGCCCGCCGGTTACACACGGCGCGATGGTGCGCTGTTCTGCGATGGCGTTGCGCTGGACACGATAGCGGATCGGGTTGGCACTCCGGTCTACGTGTACAGCGCAAACACCATTCGCAACCAGTATCAGCGACTTGCGGCCGCGGTTGAAGGACTGCCCGTCCACGTACACTATAGCGTCAAGGCCAATTCCAGTCTGGCGATCCTCGCTCTGCTGAGATCACTTGGCGCCGGCGTCGACATCGTAAGCGGCGGCGAGCTCCACCGCGCGCTAGAGGCGGGATTCGCGGGATCGGACATCGTATTCAGTGGCGTCGGAAAGACCCCCGCCGAATTGGAGCGCGCAGTGCGCGCCGGCGTGCGCAGCATAAACGTAGAATCCGAAGGTGAGCTCGCCGTGCTGCAGGACGTTGCGCACCGGATAGGCGTCGTCGCCCCGGTAGTTCTGCGAGTGAATCCCGACGTTGCCGTGGACACGCCGCACCCGTACACGCGCACCGGCGAGCGCGGGATGAAATTCGGAATTCCGCTGGATCGGGTCATCGCTGTCGCGCGTGCGATGTCGCACATGACAAACGTGAAGCTGATCGGCCTGGCCTCCCACATCGGCTCGCAGATCGGTGACGCAACGCCGTACGCACTGGCGGCGAAGGCCCTCGTGCAGCTGAAGCGCGAGATCGAAAGTGAGAACCTCGCGCGGCTCACCACGTTGGACCTGGGCGGCGGCCTCGGAGTGACCGACGACGACGGCTCGTCACTCGACCTCCGTGCGTACGCCGATGCGCTGCGGATCGCCGCGGCAGAGCCGGGTGTGGAGATACTCATCGAGCCCGGCAGGTTCCTCGTGGCGGAGTCGGGCGTGCTGGTGACGCGGGTGCTGTACCGCAAGCATAGCGGCGGAAAGGAGATCGTCATCACTGACGCTGGGATGAACGACTTCATTCGCCCGTCGCTGTACGCGTCGCATCACGCGATCGATTCTGCGTCGAGCGACGCCGAGCCGACGCTGCGTGCGAATATCGTCGGTCCGGTTTGCGAGAGTGGCGACTTCTTCGCGAACAATCGGCTCATTGCCGATGTCGCGCCGGGAGATCTGCTCGTGTTGCGCGCGACCGGTGCGTACGGCTACTCGATGGCGTCGAACTACAATTCGCGGCCGCGGCCAGCCGAAGTACTTGTGGATGGGAGTCGATTTGCAGTAATCACCGAGCGAGAGTCCGACGCTGATCTTACGCGCCGCGAGACATTCGCGCCTGACTGGATCGAGGACTGATGCGAGTCGGAATCATGGCAGATACGCACGACAGGGTTCCCGCAATTGCGGAACTCGTCGCCCGTATGGTCGCCGGTGGCGCAAGCCTGCTGATGCACGCCGGGGATCACTGTTCGCCCTTTTCGCTGACGCCCGTGAATGACGCCAACATTCCGATGCTTGGCGTCTTTGGTCGAAACGATGGAGATCCCGAGGGCCTGGCCGCGGTCGCTGCGCAGGGAGTGGGGACCGAGCTGTACGAGTCTCCGCACAGCTTCGAAGTGTCGGGCAAGCAGATCCTCATCGTTCACGACATCGGTGAGGTGCATCAACGGTCGCTGGACAAGCACCACTTCGTGTTCCATGGCAGCTCGCACCAGGTCGAGATGAAGAGCAGGGGAGACACGCTGATCCTGAATCCCGGTGAGGCATGCGGCTGGTTGTATGGGTCGTGCACGGCTGCGCTCGTCGATCTGGATACGCGCGAAGTGGAAATCATAAAACTCTGAGAGCTGGATGAATCCGGAAAGAATTCTGATTCTTGATTTTGGGGCACAGTACACGCAGCTCATAGCGCGACGCGTGCGCGAAGCACGGGTGTACTGTGAGATCCATCCTCCCACGCGAACGCTCGAGTGGGTTCGCGAGTGGAATCCTTCCGGCATCATCTTCAGCGGTGGTCCCAATTCGGTATATGACGAATCCGCTCCGATGGCGGATCCGGCGTTGCTCGGCGTGGCACCAGTACTGGGCATCTGTTATGGAATGCAACTGATCGCACAGCTCTCGGGTGCGACGGTTCTGCGCGCTGGGAAGCGGGAGTATGGTCGCGCCCAGGTTTGCGTCACCGAGCCCGATGCGCTCTTCGCGGGTTTCGATGGCGGTGAATGCCTCGAAGCCTGGATGAGTCACGGCGACCATGTGGAATCGCCACCTCCTGGTTTTACAGTAACAGCGCGGAGCGGGGCCAACCCGGTTACGGCGTTCCGTCATGAGACACGTCCGATATTCGGCGTGCAGTTCCATCCGGAAGTCGCACATACGCCACGCGGCCGAGAGTTGATCGAGAACTTTCTGTTCCGTGTCTGCGGTTTGCATCCCACGTGGACGCCGGGTTCGTTCGTCGAGCGCGAGGTCGTACGTGTTCGCGCCCTCGTTGGCGACGCGCACGTGATCTGCGGACTTTCGGGCGGCGTGGATTCGTCGGTTGCGGCGGCGCTGGTGCACCGTGCAGTTGGAAATCAGCTTACCTGCATCTTCGTGGATACCGGCCTGCTTCGAATGCACGAGCGCGAGCAGGTTGAGCGCACGTTCCGCGCGCACATGGGAGTGAATCTGATCACCGTGGACGCGAGTGCGGAATTCCTCGGCGCACTTGAAGGCGTCGAAGATCCGGAGAAGAAGCGGAAGATCATCGGGCACACGTTCATCGACGTATTCGAAGCGACGGCTGCGAAAGTCGGCGACAACGTTCGCTTTCTGGTGCAGGGCACGTTGTATCCGGACGTGATCGAGTCGTTCTCGCCGACCGGCGGCGCGTCAGTGACGATCAAGACGCATCACAACGTCGGGGGACTCAAGAGCGACATGAAGTTCGCCCTGATCGAGCCGCTGCGTGAGCTGTTCAAGGACGAGGTGCGGAACGTCGGACGTGAGCTGGGTCTGCCTGAGGAGATGGTTGGCCGACACCCATTTCCGGGGCCGGGACTTGCGATACGCGTGCTCGGCAACGTCACACCGGCCAAGCTCGAAGTGTTGCGCCGCGCCGATGCGATCTATCTGGAAGAGATCCGCTCAGCGGGATTGTACGATACGATCTGGCAGGCGTTCGCGGTGTTGTTGCCGATCCGGAGTGTCGGGGTGATGGGCGACGAGCGGACGTATGAAAACGTGCTCGCGTTGCGCGCTGTCACGAGCACGGATGGCATGACCGCCGACTGGTATCACTTCCCCTACGATGTGCTGGGGCGGATATCGAATCGCATCATGAACGAGGTCGATGGGGTCAACAGAGTCGCGTACGATGTAAGCTCGAAGCCGCCGGCGACTATCGAGTGGGAATGATCGACACTCACGGTCAGCATCTCGTGCAATGAAGAAGATCGGCTTTCTATCGTTCGGGCACTGGACGCCCTCGTCGCAATCGCAAACACGATCGGCGGCCGACGCGCTGCTGCAATCCATCGATCTCGCCGTTGCTGCCGAGTCGCTGGGCGCGGACGGCGCATATTTTCGCGTTCACCATTTTGCGCGACAACTCGCGTCGCCATTTCCGCTTCTTGCCGCCGTCGGTGCGCGAACGAGTCGCATCGAGATCGGCACGGCTGTCATCGACATGCGGTACGAGAACCCGTACTACATGGTGGAGGACGCGGGAGCGGCCGATATCATCGCGGGCGGGCGGCTGCAACTTGGGATCAGCCGCGGCTCGCCCGAGCAGGTGATAGATGGCTGGCGATATTTCGGTTACAGCCCAGCCGACGGTCAGACCGATGCCGACATGGGGCGCGGTCACGCGGAAGTGTTCCTTGGCCTGTTGCGCGGCGAGGGGTTCGCGCAGCCGAGTCCGCGCCCGATGTTTGCAAATCCGCCCGGCCTGCTGCGCATCGAGCCGCATTCGGAAGGGTTGCGCGAGCGGATCTGGTGGGGTGCGGGATCGAATGCCACCGCGGTGTGGGCGGCAAAGCTCGGCATGAACCTGCAGAGCTCCACTCTCAAGGACGATGAGACTGGCGAGCCCTTCCATGTGCAGCAGGCGGCGCAGATCCGGGCATTCCGCACCGCGTGGGCTGAGGCAGGCCATGCGCGCGAACCGCGGGTGTCGGTGAGCCGCAGCATTTTTGCGCTCGTCACCGATCGAGACCGGGCGTACTTCGGGCGTCAGGGCGCGGACGCGGACCAGATCGGGTACATCGACGA
Source organism: Gemmatimonadota bacterium (assembly GCA_027307165.1). GTDB lineage: Bacteria > Gemmatimonadota > Gemmatimonadetes > Gemmatimonadales > Gemmatimonadaceae > Fen-1247. Next base: position 48,075 of record DAHUXM010000007.1, read on the forward strand.
GAAAACGCGTGCGATCTTCGGTAGGAGCTATGCTGCGGAGCCGGATGTGCTCGTGGAGCAACTCAGGAATGACGAGGGGATCGCGGCGGCGGACACGCTACTTCTGACTGTACCGAATCAGCTTGGCGTGGATTACAACGCGCATGTGATCGAGGCGATTCTTACACACGTCGCGCCGGCACTGGGGTGGCGGTGATCGGGGCACCCGTGGAACGGGGTTCGATAGCGCGTTAGGAGGGGCGGGTTCGATAGCGCTTTAAGAGGGGCGCGCACCGGGGCCCGCCGAATGGGTTTCGATATCCCGTCAAGACGGGCGGGCACGGGGGCCCGCCGGACGGAGTTCGATATCCCGTTAAGAGGGGCGGGCACGGGGGCCCGCCCCTACAACTGCCACGTTACACGCCTTTTTCCTTCAACAACGCCATGAACTGGGCGGGCTCGGTGAGCTCTAGGAGCCGGCCTGGAACGTCGGATTCCTTGCTGAACTGGGCAATCTTACCTAGGACTGGCAGGTACTGGTTGGAGACCTCCAGCGGCGGCGCGACGATCAGAAAGAAGAAGTAGACAGGCTTCTCATCGATCGCCTTGAAGTCGACGCCGTTCGGTTTGCGACCGAAGGCGACTCTCAGCTTGTTGACGACCAGTGAGCGGCAATGCGGGATTGCAATCCCGCGACCGATACCGGTCGAGCCGAGGTTCTCACGGCGCTTCAACATCTTGAACAGCATCCCTTCGGACTTTTCGTCCAACTTCAGGAGCGAAATAAGCTCGCGAAGGATGTCGTCCTTGTTGTCGGCCTTGAGATCGAGCGAAATCGCATTTTCGGAGAAGAACTCGCGTAGTTCCATTGCGTTTGTTGCGGGTGCGGGCGGAGCGGGCAGTTCGAGGTGAACCGTCCAAGCTACTTTCGGCCCACAGTCATGTCAAATACGCGCGTTGCCCACCCTCGGGGCTAACATTAGCTTCAGAGTCATGGCCAGGACATTCCCATTCCCCATCGCTGCAGCGACGCCACTGTATCTGGCGCCAATGGCGGGAGTGTCGGAATCCCCGTTCCGCCGCATCTGTCACCGTTTCGGCGCCGACGTCGTCGTAACCGAGTTTCTTTCGGCCGAAGCAATACGGCGCGAGAATGAGGCCACGCTCGCGAAACTTCGCTTCGGTGCCGACGAGCGTCCCATCGGTGTGCAGATTTTCGGCGCGGAACCCGCAGCGATGGGCGACGCTGCGCGACTGGTATCCGATGTCTTTCAGCCCGAGTTCATCGATATCAACTTCGGCTGTCCCGTCAAGAAGGTCGTGAAGCGGAATGGCGGCTCGGGCTGTCTCAAGGACCTCGGACTGGTCGAGTCGGTGATCAAGGCTGTTGCGGCAGCCACACCCCTGCCTGTCACGGTCAAGATTCGCAGCGGCTGGAGCGAGGAGATGCGGAACCCTGTGGAGATCGCGCTACGGTGTCAGGATGCCGGTGCGACGGTGCTCACTCTGCATCCTCGCACGCGCGCACAGATGTACAGTGGCGCTGCGCGCTGGGATGAGATCGCGGCGGTTGTGGATGCGCTGGACATTCCGGTGCTCGGCAATGGTGACATCAAGTCCGCTGAAGACGCGATCGAGATGCATCGCCAGACCGGTTGCACCGGAATCATGATTGCGCGCGGATCCTTCGGTCAGCCGTGGATCTTCGATCAGACGCGTGACCTGCTCGAGGGACGCGAGAAGCGGCCGGCGCCGCCGATCCGCGAGCGTCTCGCGATCGCGCTCGAGCACGCGCACATGGCTGACGAGTTCGAGCTGGATCCCCGCGGCGCCGCCGTTGAGTTTCGGAAGCACCTTGGCTGGTATGTGAAGGGGTTGCCGGGATCGGCTGAGCTGCGCAAGAAGTTGTACGCCGTTCGATCCATCACTGAGGTCGAAGCAATCTTCGACGACTACCTGTCCCACCCTTATGGTGCGCGAAATGGTGACGACGACATGGTCGGGAGAACCGCTGATACAACGAGCGACGCGATCGCCGAGGCTGCGTAGTACTGATTCGGCGCCATCGGTAGAGCACACGCCCATCACGGACATCCTTGCGGATGTTCGCGAGATGTTTGGTGGAATGCACGCGTCTGTGTGGGACGCAGCCGATCCGGCGGCCGCGCCGCGTTTGATGGAGTTCGTGAGCGCCGACGGGCAGGAGCCGCAGCTCGACGCGCGCGCGAAGGGATTGATCGCATGGGCCGCGAATCAGAACATCGGGGAGATTTCCACCGATGGTGAGCGCGTCGCATTCGTCGCCACGCCGATTCCATCGACGACGGGAGCGCATCATGTACTGGCGGTCGCTGCCGGAGAACGTGGCGCGCTCAAGCTTCCGCGGGAGCAGCTCCGCACATGGCTCCCTCGGCTTGCCCGCAGGTTGGCGACGCTTCGCTCGCTGCTCGACGCGCAGGCTGCGGTGACGCAGTCGGAGCGACACGCAGATCTTCTCCTGCTTACCGCGACACAGCTCCAGGATCACAGGACCATCGGCGATCTGGGCGCATCGCTCTGCACCGCGGCCTCTCACATGATGGGGACGCGACGGGTAGCGCTGGTGCGCTGGAACCCTTCGCGGCCGGCGGGTGAGGTCGCGTATTCGATTCGAGGACATCCCGTGGTCGCGGGGTCTGTCGTAACGCCTGAGAGCCAGGTGGGCGCGGCATGCATTGGTGATTACCCCGTGTTGATCGAGGACGCGACGGACCGCGGCCGTGGTTTCGTCGTCTTCGGCGGCGAGGAGGAGCAGCACCCGCTCGGTGCGCTCGCGATAGTTCCGCTCCGTGGCGGCGACGGAATCATCGGCGCGCTCGTGATGGAAAACGAGCTACCCATAACGATCAGCCCGACAGACGCCAAGAACCTGCGCCTGCTCGGCGTCATGGCGGCGCATGCGCTCGAAACCGTCTGGGAGATCGAGGAGATCAACAGGCGCGCGCGGACAGATGCCCTGACGGGGTTGGCGAACCGGCAGCAGTTCGAGGAGCGGCTGACGCGCATAGTCATGGAGACCAACCGCTTTGGTGGGTCGTGCACGCTCGTGGTGGTCGATATAGACCGGTTCAAGCACGTCAACGACACGTACGGGCACCAGGTCGGCGACGAGGTGCTCAAGCGCGTCGCGACAGCATTGCAGGGGGAGATCCGCAACGTCGATCTCTGCGCCCGATACGGCGGCGAGGAGATGGCACTCCTGCTGCCGCAGACTGATTTGTCGGGCGGATGCCAGCTTGCCGAGCGCCTGAGGACTGCGGTCGGCGGGAGGCCGTTCGTCATCGGCGGCAGGGACATTCGCGTGACCATTTCGCTCGGTCTCGCGACGTATCCCGAAGGCGCGCGGGACCGCGATGAGTTGTTTTCGGCGGCGGACCGGGCGTTGTACGTGGCCAAGCGCGAGGGTCGGGATAGGGTCGTCGCGGGCGGGTTATAGCGTTACGGTGTAACGTGTTACGTCCGTCATTTAATGTAGTTTCGAGGCCGTAGGGGCGGGCCACCGCGCCCGCCCGCTCTGTTGCCGTTCACCACGCGCAGAGCCTGCCAGAAAGCAAACTGCCGTGCGACACGGCGTCGCGGCGGATTTCGGGGAAGCCACGTCACGGCCGTGCGACACGGCGTCGCGGCGGATTTCGGGGAAGCCACGTCACGGCAGTGCGACACGGCGTCGCAGCGGATTTCGCGAAGCCGCGGGACGGGGGCGGGCACGGGGGCCCGCCCATACGCGTTCTCGGCTGACGGGGGACCGGAACCAGCGCTTGCTTGGGGTGTTAAGTTAAGTGAAGGGGGCGACCGGCTTCGACGGGGTTAGTGAAGCTGTGGCCGCGTGCCGAGGTTCCTGGAACCTCGTAAAAAAATCTGGGAATCTTCACAACTGCCAACGACAACTTGGCCCTGGCTGCGTAACCTGCTGTAAAGCGGTTACTGCACCTGCCTGAATCGGAGCGCTCCTGACGCGCCGACCAGGTATTGCAAATTCGGGATAGTGGCTAGGGGCGGTTTCCCCTTAATCACGAAATAACAGGAACCTTGTCCAGTCGTAGCCCCGCCTTCCGGGTCGCGATTGGAGAGACAAAAAAGCGAAGGCTACGCACGTAGATGCCGTGGTGAATCTTGCTTCGGACCGGGGTTCGAATCCCCGCGCCTCCACTTATCTCCCTAAGAACACCAGAAACGCCGACTGCGGATCATACCGCAGCCGGCGTTTTTGCCTTCCTGCGGAAGATGAACTCCGGCGCGAGCGCGACGCCGATCAACGTCGTCGGAATTATCTGCAGCGCCTGGATCAGGACCGCGACCGCGATGGCGTTCGCTTCGACCGTGCCAAAGGGGGCAGTGGCAAGTGCGTACGCGAACTGGAAGAAACCGACGTTGCCCGGCGTGGCGCGTATGACAAGCGACACGTTCACGGCGAGGAGCGCGGCGAGGCTGCCCTGCACAGGCAGAGGTGTGTGCGCTGCGCGCGCGGCATAGGCGAACGTCGCCAACTGCGCCAACCATGCCAGGATGGTCAGCACGAGCAGTGGGATCATCCTCGGGCCCGTTGCCAACTCGCGCATGCTGCCGCCGAACTCGCGGAGCCACGCCAGCGCCTTGGCCCGCCATCCGCGAGGGACCGCCCGTCGCTCGATGATCTGCTCGGCGTCGGCGTCGGGGGCGGTCCTGGCCAGCCAGACGAGCGCGACGGTGATCAGGATCAGCGCGATGACGACGGGCCAACGCAGGACTTCAAATTCTGACGGAAGGGTGAACACCGCGAGACCGACGGCGAGCAGCACTATGAAGCCTATCGGATCGAACAGGCGGTCAAGTGCCGCAGTTGCCAGTACTCGAGCGGCCGGCACTCCGCTCGATCGCGTGACAAACACGATGCGCGCCGCGTCACCACCGTTCGCAACGAGGACGTTGTTGAGACCCGCGCCGGCGAAGGTTGCGCGCATGCAGAGCGCCAACGACGGAGATCCAACGGCGCGAAGCAGAATCCACCATCTCACACCGCGTGCGACGAGGCTGAGAAGGTTCACCGCGAGTGCAGCGAGCAGCAGGGGACGCGACGCGGTTATCATCGCGTGCCATGCCTGGCCCCAGTCGACTTTCCTCGCGAAGAGGATCAGCAGAACGATGATCGCGGCAGACAACGTCAGGCGAACCAACCTGCCGATCCTGGCGCGATTCATCTGGGCAAAGTCGCAAACGTGAAGCCGCGATCGTGCAGCTTGCTCACGATCTGCGGGACCGCGCGAGCGGTCTGCATGCGGTCACCAACCGGGTCGTATCCATCGCCGTCGTGCAGGAGCAAGATGTGTCCCGGCCGCGCGCCTTCGACCGTTCTGGCCACGATCGCATCCGTGCCGGGCAGATCAGTGTCCCAGACCCCGAGCGACCAACCGACTGTGCGCTCGCCGAGCGAGCGGGCTATTGCAGTGACCCACGGGCTGCGGAATCCGTGCGGTGCACGAAAGAACGCTGGTGTGACCCCGCACGCGGCTTCTATTGCGGCCTTGCCACGCCCGAGGTCGTCGCGCACGTACCCGATGCCGCGCAGGTGGAGCTTCCGATGGTAGTAGCCGTGGTTGCCGATCTGATGACCCTCCGCGGCGGCGCGGTGCGCGATCTCGGGCCAGCGTTCGACGTGTCGGCCAAGGAAGAAGAAGGTCGCGCTGACGCCGGCCTTGCCGAGTGCATCGAGCACGACCGGTGTCGCGTACGGATTGGGTCCGTCGTCGAAGGTGAGCGATACGGTACTCCCTGATGTCGGGAGTTGATGCAGGACGCTGCCGAAGACGGGACTGTTTCTATAGAATGCCCCGTACGCAGCCGTCCCCGCCGCGACAAGCGCGGCGGTAGCGGGTAGTATCATGCCGCTGCTGAACGCCGCGCGAGAACGCTATCGTATTGTTCGAGGACGCGCTCGGTGACACGCGGCCATGCGTACTGCTCCGCTTCGCGGCGGCCGGTCTTGCCGAGCCTGGTGCGCAGCGTCTCGTCGTCGAGCAGCGTCACCATCGCATCGGCGAGTGCGTCGCGGTCCCCGCACGGCACCATCAACGCCTCGCGCCCATCCTTTACGACGTCGCGGAAACCCAGGATGTCGGAACACACGACCGGGGTCTCGCACGCCATCGACTCGAGCAGCGTTATTCCGAATGACGCCTTGGTGGTCGGGCAGGCGTACATCGCTGCGTGGGCGTAGTAGCTCGGGCGTGCCTTCAGCACGGATCCGACGAACGTAATGTCCGGATCGTCGCCTGCCGCGCGGAAGTAATGCTTGCGTAGCGGACCGTCTCCGACGACCACGAGCTGCGCTTCGCGTTGCTTGCCGCGCACGCGCTTGAACGAATCGATGAGCGTCGTGAGTCCGTTACGCGGATCGAAGCGGCCGAGGAAGAGAATGGCTGGAACGTCGCGACGCAGCCCCGGCGGCAGTGGTGCGTGTGGATTGAAGAGATTGATGTCGATGCCGTTGGGAATGATGGTCCAGTCGGCTTCGAAATAGCGATCGAGGGCGATTGTCGTCGAATGCGACACGGCTATGGCGACTTCCAGCATGTCGAGCCGGCGCTGAAAATATTTGCGCCCGAGCTGATATCCGATGGATTTATCGAAGTAGGTGTGGAACGTACCGATGGTGGGGCAGTCGGCTTCCTCGATCGCGAGAATCGGAAGGATCGGGCTGAGAGGCGAGTGAACGTGGACGATATCGTAGCGTCCCTCCTGCAGGACCCGGCGCATGTCCTTGCGGAGCGACAGGCCGACCGTGATGCGGGCCTGCGAGCCGTTGGCGTAGATCGGCTGGCTCCGTCCAATCCTGATGACACCGTTTTCCGCGACCGCGCCCGGAAGATTGGACGTTATGATGTCGACGTGGTGGCCAAGTTTTCGAGCTTCACGCGCAAAAAAATGGACATGCTCGCAGATGCCACCCAGGTGCGGGTAGTAATACTCGGTGACCAGCGCGATCCTCAAGGGGCGAGGCGGCGCCAGGTTGAGACTCGGGCCGGCGATTGCCGACGAATACACGCTACTGGCCAGGGGTGGCCTCAAGAGCGGCATGGGCTGCGGCGAGCCTGGCAATAGGAACCCGGTAGGGTGAGCATGAGACGTAGTCAAGGCCGGTGGCATGACAGAATGCTACCGAGCGCGGCTCGCCTCCGTGCTCGCCGCAGATGCCCAATTTAATGCCCGGTCGGGCCTTTCGGCCATCCTCAACCGCGATGCGGATCAGGCGGCCGACTCCGACGGGGTCCAGGGTCTGAAAAGGGTCATCCGGAAAAATGCCACTTTCTACGTAAGAAGGAAGGAACCGTCCGGCATCGTCGCGGCTGAGTCCGTAGGTTGTCTGGGTCAGGTCGTTGGTTCCGAAGCTGAAGAATTCGGCCCGTTTGGCAATTTCGCCCGCGGTGAGCGCAGCCCTTGGGAGCTCTATCATAGTCCCAATAAGGTACGGAACGGTTTCCCCCATGACACCCAGAACCTGCTCGGCGGCATGTTCGAGGATGGCCCGCTGGTTGTCGAATTCGGTGACCGCGGAGACGAGCGGGACCATGATTTCGGGGTGCACCTCGATGCCGCGGCGTTTGGCCTTGACGGCGGCCTCGAAAATCGCCCGCCCCTGCATCTCGGTGATTTCGGGGTACGTGATTCCGAGGCGGCATCCGCGGTGGCCCAGCATGGGATTGGTCTCGCGCAGGTTTTCCACTATCCGCTGCAGGTCGTTGCGGGGGATGTCGAGCGTCCGTGCCAGGAGCTTGCTCTCCTCTCCGCCATGCGGCAGAAATTCGTGCAACGGAGGATCCAGCAGCCGAATGGTGACCGGCAGGCCGTCCATCGCCTCGAAAATCCCCTCGAAATCGGCGCGCTGCATCGGAAGCAGTTTCGCGAGCGCGCGCCGGCGACCGGCCTCGTCGCGCGCGACGATCATCTCGCGCATCGCGTTGATGCGCTCGCCCTCGAAGAACATGTGCTCGGTTCGGCAGAGCCCGATCCCTTCCGCGCCAAAGTTCCGGGCGATGCGTGCATCGCGCGGCGTATCGGCGTTCGCACGGACCTTGAGCGTGCGAACTTCGTCGGCCCAGCCGAGCAGCTGTGCGTAGGCCTGGTACAGGGGCGCCGCGCTCTCGCGCATCGTGCCGTTGGTGACCTGCACCACCTCACTCGGAATCGTGGGGAGGGCACCGGAGAAAACACGGCCAGTCGCGCCGTCGAGCGTGATGTAGTCGCCCTCGTTGATGGTCTGGTTCCCGACAGTGAAGCGACGGTGCTCGAGATCGACGTGAATGTCGCGACAACCAACGACGGCACACTTGCCCATTCCGCGCGCCACTACCGCTGCGTGACTGGTCATTCCCCCGCGCGCTGTGAGCACCGCGCGGGCGGCGACGATTCCGTGAAAGTCCTCGGGCGTTGTTTCCTCGCGCACAAGAATCACGGCAGAGCCGTCAGCCGCACGCGCCTCGGCGATGTCCGGATCGAATACCGCTATTCCACTGGAGGCGCCGGGACTCGCGGGGAGGCCGACGCACAGTGTTTTCGCGCGCGCGGCGGGGTCGATGATCGGATGCAGCAACTGATCCAGTTGTCCAGCGGGCACGCGGCGTACCGCGTCGTTTTGCGTGATCAGTCCTTCATCGACCATGTCGCGCGCAATGCGAACGGCTGCTGCTGCGGTTCGTTTTCCCGTACGTGTCTGCAGGAGGTACAACTGACCCCGCTCGACAGTGAACTCGATGTCCTGCATGTCGCAGAAATGACGCTCGAGTCGTGCCTGCGTATCCATGAGCTGCTCGAACGCGGCGGGCAGGCGAGTGGCCATCTGATCGATGGCGATCGGAGTGCGGATGCCTGCGACGACGTCTTCGCCCTGCGCGTTGACGAGAAACTCGCCGTAGAACTTGTGCTCTCCGGTGGATGGGTCACGCGTGAACGCGACGCCCGTTCCGGAATCGTCTCCCAGGTTTCCGAACACCATCGCGACAATATTGACTGCAGTACCGAGTGTCTCCGGAATCGCGTGCACCCGGCGGTAGTCGCGCGCCTTCTTGAGCGTCCACGAGCGCCACACTGCTTCGATCGCGCCCCACAGCTGTTCGGCGGGATCTGTCGGAAATGGTGTGCCGGTCTGGTTGCGGACTATCGCCTTGAACTCTTCGGTGAGATTACGCAGCGCGTCCTCACTCAGCTCCGCGTCGCTTTCGACTCCTGCGGTCATGCGCTTGGCAGTGAGCAGGTGCTCGAACGCGCTGGACGGCACGCCGAGAACGACATCGGCGTACATCTGGATGAATCTGCGATACGAATCGTACGCGAAGCGTGCACTACCGCTCGCTCGCGCGAGTACGACAACCGTTCGATCGTTGAGACCGAGATTGAGGATGGTCTCCATCATACCAGGCATCGAGACCGCGGCGCCGGAACGTACGGAGACAAGCAACGGGTCGTGCGCGTCTCCGAACTTCTTTCCCGATGTTGCCTCGAGGCGCGCCACGCTCGCTGCGACTTCCGTACGCAGCTCAGGCGGGCAGGCGCCGTTTTCCAGATAGGAAATGCACTCCGTCGCTGCGATCGTGAAGCCGGGCGGTACGGGAACGCCGAGGTTGGTCATCTCGGCGAGATTGGCACCCTTGCCGCCGAGCGTGCGCTTCATGTCTTTCGTACCTTCGGCCGCCCCGCCGCCGAAGAAGAAGACTTTCTGCGTCACGTCAGCAGCCGCAACCAAACCGGAGCTTGTCCGGATCGGTCGGGGGCAGTGTCGGATAGTCGCCGGAGAAACAGGCGTGACAGAACCCTTCCGGTCCGTCTGGAACGGCGTTGAGCATCCCGTCGAGCGAGAGATAGCCGAGCGAATCGACACCGATGTGCTTCGCTATCTCATCGACCGTGAAGTTCGCAGCAATAAGATCCTCGCGGTTGGGAGTATCGATGCCGTAGTAGCAGGGTCCGGTCACGGGCGGCGAGCTGACTCGCATATGGACTTCGATCGCACCAGCCGCGCGCACCATCGCCACGAGCCCACGTGTAGTAGTGCCGCGCACGATCGAATCGTCGACCATGACGACGCGCTTTCCCTCCAGCACTTCTCGTACTGCATTGTATTTCACCTTCACCTTCGCATCGCGGCCGGCCTGCTCAGGTTGAATGAAGGTTCTGCCCACGTAGTGATTGCGGATGAGCGCAAGCTCGTACGGCAGATGCGACTCCTCTGCGAAACCCAGCGCTGCGGAATTGGACGAGTCCGGGACAGCGAAGACGAGATCCGCATTCGGCGCCGGAACCTCGCGCGCGAGCTGACGTCCGAGCGCACGACGGGCCCGATCTACGGAGCCGCCGAACACGCGACTGTCAGGTCGTGCGAAGTAGACATACTCGAAGACGCATCGAGTGGACGCCTTGCGCTCGAACGGGAAGATCGAGCGTATTCCGCTCGCGTCGACTGCAATGATCTCGCCGGGCGCGACTTCGCGAATCGCAGTCGCGTTCACGATGTCGAGCGCGCATGACTCGGATGCGAAAACAATCGCGCCGTTCACATCGCCCATCACGAGAGGTCGCCAGCCGCGCGGGTCACGTGCCGCTAGCAGCGTCTCGCCGATTATCGCGACGAGTGAGTACGCTCCCTCGACCGGTGCGAGTGCAGCGGCCAGCCGTACTTCGGGAGCACCGTCCGGGGCCTTGGCGATGCGATGCACGATCACTTCGGAATCGATCGTCGATGAAAAGATCGATCCCTCGTTTTCAAGATCGCTGCGCAGCTCGGTCGCGTTGATAAGGTTGCCGTTGTGCCCGATCGCGATATGTCCGTCGCGCGAGCGAGCCAGTATCGGCTGCGCGTTCTCGATAGTCGAGCTGCCAGCGGTGCTGTAACGGGTATGGCCGATCGCGAGCCGGCCATCCAGCGGCACCTGCCGCGTACTTGCTTCGGAGATGAGTCCCATCGCGCGCGTCGCGCGGGCGACTCCTTCGGGGCTGACCGATACCATTCCCCAGGACTCCTGACCGCGGTGCTGTAGTGAATACAGCCCGAGCTGAGTCAGCGATGCCGCGCGGTCATCGCCGAAAATGCCAAATACACCACACATCTAGACCTTCACTCCTTCGGTTTCTTCGATTGCGGCACTCTGGGGCGCCGCGTCCATGATGCGCGGGATAGCCTCATGATACGCCGCGGCTGCCTGCTCGGTTCCAATTTTCAGCACTCTGCCACCCGCCCGGATAGTAAGACCTTCAGCCAGCTCGGTAACCGTCCCGATCACCCGGGCTGGTACGCCATTTCGTGCCGCTATCTCCAGCACGCGGTCCGCCTCGCCCGACGAAATGACCACGCGGCCCTGCGCTTCGCCGAACAGCACGGCGCGGAGCGAGAGCGAATCCCACGCACCGAGATCGATGTCTGCGCCGAACATCTTTCCGGGATCCGCCATGATGCATTCGGCGACGGCAATCGCCAGACCACCATCGCTGCAATCGTGCGCTGAAGCGACGACTCCGGCACGGATCGCTTCCAGCAGAGTAGCGATGAGGTCACGTTCGTGATCCAGATCGCAGGCCGGCGGAGCTCCACCGATCGCGCCATGGATCGTCGCCAGGTACTCGCTGCCGCCAATCTCGTCGGTGCAATCACCAAGAAGAACTATTACATCTCCCGCATTGCGAAACGTCGACCGGGTGATGTGTTCGAGCGAATCGATGACACCGAGCATTCCGATGACCGGCGTTGGATGCACGCTGCCGGTCGGACTCTCGTTATAGAACGAGACATTTCCACCTGTGACTGGTGTGTCCAATGCAATGCAGGCTTCGCGAATCCCGGCAACAGCTTCCTTGAACTGGAAGAATATCTCAGGGCGTGTCGGGTTTCCGAAATTGAGACAGTTTGTGATCGCGAGCGGACGCGCGCCGGTGCACGCGACGTTGCGAGCTGATTCGACGACGGCGATGCGGCCGCCAACTCTCGGATCGAGCGTGACGTACCGGCCGTTGCAATCTGTCTTGAGCGCAATGGCGCGGTCGGTGCCCCGGACTCGCAGAACTGCTGCGTCTCCCCCGGGCCCAATGACTGTATTCGTTCGCACCGTCGAGTCGTATTGCTGATACGCCCACCGCTTGCTCGCGATGGTTGGAGCCGCGAGAAGTTGCAGCAATGTCCACGTCGGATCGCTCTCCGCAGCCAGTTCCTTGGTTGCCGCGACGTCGATGCTGCGTCTCGCGATCGCCTCGCGTCCCTCCTCGGCAGGAACGTCGTAGCGCGGACACTCTGTAACGAGTGCGGAGCCGGGAAATTCCGCGACTATGCGATCTCCCTCAGTCACGCGGTACACGGGCTCCTGAATGACCTTGCCTATCACTTCAGCGGTGAGATCCCACTTGAAGAGAATCTCCCGAACCTGCTGTTCGTGACCTTCGAGTGCCACTACCAGCATGCGCTCCTGTGACTCGCTGAGCAGTATCTCGTAAGGAGTCATTCCAGCCTCCCGAACGGGCACGCGGCTCGTATCGATCGTGACTCCAACGTCGCCGCGCGCCGCCATCTCGGCGGACGACGAAGTCAAACCGGCAGCACCCATGTCCTGAATCGCAACGATGTGTCCGCTGCGGATCAGCTCGAGACTTGCTTCGAGCAGAAGCTTCTCTGTGAATGGATCGCCAACCTGAACTCGAGGACGTTTCGCCTCGCTCGCTTCGGACAGATCTTCGGACGCGAACGAGGCTCCGTGAATTCCGTCCCGCCCGGTGCGCGCGCCGACACAGAGAATGGGATTCCCGACGCCCTCGGCTTTCGCACGGATGAGCTCATCCTCGCGCAACATTCCGACGCACATCGCGTTAACCAGCGGGTTGCCATCGTATGCAGAGTCGAAAACAATCTCGCCCGCAACCGTTGGCACGCCGACAGAATTGCCGTAGTCGCCAATTCCCTTGACGACACCGGCGAACAGGTAACGGTTGCGCGCGCTGTCGAGTGAGCCGAAGCGCAGCGAGTTGAGCATCGCGATCGGGCGCGCGCCCATCGTGAATACGTCACGAAGGATTCCGCCCACACCGGTTGCGGCGCCCTGATACGGCTCGATTGCGGACGGATGGTTGTGCGACTCGATCTTGAACGCGATTGCGACGCCATCGCCGATTGCGACGACACCAGCGTTCTCGCCAGGGCCCTGGATGACGGCAGCGCCTTCGGTAGGCAGCGTTCGCAGAGTGTTGCGCGAATGCTTGTAGGAACAGTGCTCGTTCCATAGCGCGCTCACGATTCCGAGTTCGGTAAACGTCGGCGTTCGGCCCAGCATGTTGCAGATGCGCTCGAACTCCGACTCTGTCAGCCCGTGCTCTCTGACAAGCGCTGCAGTTATTTCCGGATCGCCGGGGCGGGGAAGAACTTCGCTCATGTCAGGCTGTTACTCCATCGAGCAGCGAGTGAAACACGCCGAGGCCGTCGGTCGAACCGATCACCGGATCTACCGCTCGCTCGGGGTGGGGCATCATACCGAGAACATTGCCCGCTGCGTTGATGATTCCCGCAATTCCGTTCACCGAACCGTTGATGTTGTCCTCATCACTGACGTCGCCGCCCGTGGAAGAATACCGGAATGCGACGCGCCCTTCGCCTTCCAATCTCGCAACTACGTCGGGATCAGCCGTGTAGCGGCCGTCTCCGTGTGCCACCGGCACCGACAGTATCTGGCCCTTGTAATATTCATGCGTGAACATGCTCGAGTCGTTCTCCACGCGCATCGTGACGAGGCGTGAGACGAACCGAAGCGAGGCGTTCCGCAGAAGTGCGCCAGGAAGCAACCCGGCCTCGCATGCGACCTGGAAGCCGTTGCAGATTGCGAGCACGGGTGCGCCGCGCTTGGCATGCACGACGACTTCATTCATGATCGGACTGAAGCGCGCGATAGCGCCGGGGCGCAGGTAATCGCCGTAGCTGAAACCACCCGGAAGGACGATCACGTCGCAGCCTTTGAGATCGTGGTCCTTGTGCCAGAGATACACGCACTCCCGACCGATCGCGTCGGCCGCTGCGTGACACGCATCGTAGTCGCCGTTGGATCCGGGGAATGTGACGACGCCGAACTTCACGACTGACCGCCCTGTTGCAGTGTCGGCTCTTCCAGCACGAAGTCTTCGATCACCGGATTCGCGAGCAGCTTTTCGCACATGCTGCGAACCGCGCTCGTCGCATCGGCGGCGCTCGCCGCGTTGACGTCGACCGTGATGAAGCGTCCGACTCGTATGTCGGCAATGGTATCGAAACCGAGGCTGCGGAGCGCGCCCGCAACCGCTGCGCCTTGCGGATCGAGGATTCCGGGACGCGGGATGATCTGAACGGGAACGCGGTATAACTGCACAGCTACCTCAAGTTTCGGGTGAAGGGGGAGCTTCGTCCGGATTGTCATTCCCGGGCCGATCGCGCCTGGGACGCCGGCGACGCCGGCGGCGTCTCGTGACGTTGGTCGTTTCCGACGGTGAATAGGCGAGTGCGGCATTCGCCGGGCGCTCGAGCGGCTCGATCTCCGTGTCGTCTTCCTCGTCGTTCTCGAGATCCGCGTCGTGGTTGCTGACAGTTGGGCGTCCGAGCAGGCCGAGCAGCACGGATCTGCCAAGACCATACAGCACGTAGGCCAGGCAGGCGGGGAAGAAGAATTGCTTCGGCACGAAGAACACGCCGATGATCGTGCCAAGCACGACGATCGTGCCGAGTATCTCGCGCAGAGACCTGAATCCGACGGTTGGGACGGCGGGATACGACGCGTCGCTCACCATGAGCGCGCCGAGGCCCGCCATCACAAACCGGAGCATCACGTGCCACTGAAGGTTCGCGATGTTCGTATCGTTGTAGAGCGACGTCTGGCTGAACCAGTAGTACGTGGCCAGAGTCAAGCCGGCCGCCGGACTCGGCAGGCCGTGAAAATAGCGTTTGGCGCGGCCCGCCTGCTCGACGTTGAAACGCGCAAGGCGCAATGCGGCGCACGCTATGAAGGCGAACGAAAATACCCAGTCCCATCCTTCGCGATTGAGAACCGCGAAGTACATGATCATCGCAGGAGCGACACCGAACGAAACGATGTCGACCAACGAGTCGAGTTCGGATCCGAGTGGCGATCCGGTATTGGTGGCACGAGCGACGCGGCCATCGAAAACGTCGAAGATGCCGGCGAGAACGACGTACAGACCGGCGCGTGACGGATCTCCACGTGCGGCTGCAACGATCGCGAATATGCCGAAGAAGAGATTCGCGATCGTGAGGCCGCTGGGCAGCAGAATCACAGCACGCCGCATTGGGCGACGCCGATGATGATGGGTCCCGGCGACGCGCGCACTCACCGTTTGAGCTCCGCCAGAACAGTCGTACCCGCGGTCGTCATGTCACCGAGCTTCGCGTTGATCGCAGCGTCGGTCGGGACGAACACATCGACGCGCGATCCGAACCGAATGATGCCGAACCGTTCGCCCTGGTGGGCCTCGTCTCCGACCTTGCTGTACGTGACTATGCGGCGCGCGATGAGCCCGGCGATCTGACGAGTGAGAATGCGAACTCCGGATGGCGTCGTAACGCCGACCGACATCTGCTCGTTCTCCAGACTCGACTTCTCGGCGGCCGCATTCAGAAACTTGCCCTTGTTGTAGTGCACGAAATCGACGCGTCCATCTACCGGATAGCGGTTTACGTGCACGTTGAAGATGTTCATGAAGATCGAAATCCGGGTCGCCTTGCCGTGCACGAACAGCGGCTCGTCGACATTGGTGATCATCAATATCTTGCCGTCAGCGGGCGCGACGATCAGATTCGCGCCGCGTGGGCCCGTTCGCTCGGGGTCGCGGAAGAAGTAGGCACACCAGAGGGCCACGACTGTAATGAGAATCGCGAGCAGCCATACGGGCCACGACCGGTAGTGCAGTGCCGCGATGAACGCAATGATCACGGCGGCGACACCGATTCCGATGAATGGCCAGCCTTCGCGCGCGAAGCTCAAGTTGCGTTACCGATCGAAAGCGATGATCCGGTGAGGCGTCTGTACGCTTCGAGATACCGGTTGCTCATTGCCGTGATCACGTCCGGCGGGATCTTCGGACCGGGCGCGTCGCCGTTCCACTTTCCTTCATTGCGCAGCCGTTGCAGGTAATCACGCAGCGGCTGTTTATCGAAGCTCGGCGGCGTCGTACCGGCGCGATAGGAATCGCGCGCCCAGAAACGCGAGCTGTCGGGAGTCATGACTTCGTCTATCAATATAACCTCCCCATCGCGTTCCCCGAACTCGAACTTGGTGTCTGCGAGAATCAAGCCGGCCCGTTCCGCCACGCCCGATCCAAAGCGGAAGAGCTCCAGCGAGAGTTCTTCGAGCCGATGGGCGACGGCACCGAGCCGGTTGCTCATTTCGGCGCGCGATATGTTTTCGTCGTGTCCCGACTCGGCCTTGGTCGCCGGTGTGAAGCGCGGCTCCGGCAACGCCTGGCTCTCCACCATTCCGGCAGGTAGCGCTTCACCTGCAAGCCTTCCCGTCGCGAGGTAATCCTTCCATCCGCTGCCTGAGAGATATGCGCGGACGACGCACTCGACCGGAAATACGTTCGCGCGGCGCGAGAGCATCGCACGTCCCTGCAACATGTCGCGGTGCGCGCGAAGCGCGGGCACGAGTGAGACTATCTCCGACGCGTCGGCAGTGATCATGTGGTGGGGCACGTTGCGGATCTGACTGAACCACCACGCCGTAAGCTGGGTCAGTACCGCACCCTTGTGCGGCACCGCTTGATCCAGCACGACGTCGAACGCGCTCACGCGGTCCGTTGCGACGAGCAGCAGGCGGTCTGCATCGATCTCATAGACGTCGCGGACCTTTCCATGCCTGAGAACGGGAAAGGGAAGCGACGTTGTGCTGATCGGCGTCGTCATACCCTGAGTGCCTCAGTGGAAAGGGTGTCGGCCGAGTCGTTCAGCAGTGGATCAACGATCTCGCGCAGGAACTCGGTAACCTGTTCGCTCGAACGGCCGATGAAGTTACGTGCGTCAAGCACACTCCGGAGATCGTCGATGGGGACGGCGTAATCGGGATCGGCAGCGAGTCTGTCCAGCATGTCGTTGCGACTCGCACCGTCCTTCACGGCAGTGGCCGCGGCGACGCTGTGTTTCCGGATCACCTCGTGCGCTTCCTGGCGATCACCACCCGCCTCAACGGCGCGAACGATCAGCTCTTCGGTCGCCATGAATGGCAGCTCGTCCGCAACGCGGCGCGCAATGCGGGCGGGATGAACCTCGAGACCGGACGCGATGTTTCGCATGATCAACATTATCGCATCGGTCGCAAGAAACATTTCCGGTATCACGAGTCGTCGGTTGGCACTGTCGTCGAGCGTACGCTCGAAGTACTGCACCGAATGGGTCTCGTTTGCATTCGGCTCGAGTGACAACACGAACCGCGCGAGTGAATTGATCCGCTCGGAGCGCATCGGGTTGCGCTTGTATGCCATCGCCGACGATCCGATCTGTTCCTTCTCGAACGGCTCTTCCACCTCACCGAACGACTGCAGAAGGCGCATGTCGCTGGCAAATTTCGCCGCGCTCGCTGCAACGCCGGCCACTGCGCCAAGCACCGCGGCGTCGAGCTTCCGCGTGTATGTCTGCCCGCCGACGGGGATCGAGGAGGAGAAGCCCATTCTGGATGTTACGAGCCGGTCCAGCTCGCGCACTTTTGCGTGGTCGCCATTGAAGAGCCGCAGGAACGACGCCTGAGTGCCGGTAGTTCCCTTGACGCCGCGCAGCGGTAGCGAGTCGATCCGATACTGCATGTCGCGGATGTCGAGTACGAGGTCCTGGATCCAGAGAGTCGCCCGCTTTCCGACAGTCGTAAGCTGCGCTGGCTGAATGTGGGTGTAACCGAGGGTCGGCTCATCCTTCCACTTCTCTGCAAACGCAGCCAGTGCGCGTACGACGTCCACTGCGCGGCTGCGAAGCATCGCCAGCGCGCGCCGCATCAGTATGAGGTCCGCGTTGTCGGTCACGAAAGCGCTGGTGGCACCCAGATGGATGAAGCGCCGCGCACCCGGCGCCGCGTCGGCGAAGGTGTGCACGTGCGCCATCACGTCATGTCTGAAGCGCTGCTCGTACTTCGCCGCGGCCTCGAAATCGATGTTGGCAGCGGCGGCGCGCATCTCGGCGATCGCCGATTGCGGGATGTCGATGCCAAGCTCCATCTCCGATTCCGCGAGTGCGATCCACAGTTGGCGCCAGAGAAGATGACGCTCCTGTGCCGACCACAGCTCCAGCATGGCGCGCGACGCGTATCGCGCGGACAGCGGTGACGAATATGTATCGTGCATCTACTGCGTCACGAACTCGGTCGAGTAGAACTGGCCCTGCCGTTCGACATACATCACTACCACACCTCTCCCGCTGTTGAGCGCCGCCGCGGCATCTTCGGCGCTTGTGATCCGCGTTGTGTTCACCTGAACTATCACGTCACCCTGGGCGAGCCCGATCTGCGCCGAGACGCGCGGGCTCACGTTCTGTACGTAGGCGCCGGACTGACTTCTGATGTTGCGCTCCGATCGAATCGCGGGTGTGAGCGTCGTGAGCTCGATCTCGTGCAGCACCGTTACTCGCGGCGCGTTCACCTCGGGTAGATCCGCAATGCGCACGTTCACGATCTTGTCCGACCCGCTTCGCTGCAACGTGATTGGAATCGTCTCGCCGACTCTCAGCTCCAGCAACTCGGCTTCCCAGTCGTATGCGTTGCGTATCTGTCGGGCCGCGACGCGTACTATCACGTCGCCACGGCGGATTCCGGCCGCTGCCGCAGGTGATCCGGGGGTCACCGCTGCGACCGTGACGCCACGTTGCGGGCGCTGGCCCAGCGTGCGGTTTTCGCTCACTGCGGGCTTCACGCCGATCCACGGACGGCGAACCGAGCCGTGCGTGAGCAGGTCGTCTGCGACGCGCGCTGCGCGATTGATCGGAATGGCAAAGCCGAGTCCGACCGAGCCGCCACTGGGAGAGTAGATCGAGCTGTTCACGCCGATGACTTCGCCCGCGGCGTCCACGAGCGGACCTCCCGAATTGCCGGGGTTGATCGCCGCATCCGTCTGGATCATGTCGACGTACGCGCTATTTCCCGCGTCTGGCGGCGGAGCCACGAGATTGCGCCCGACGCCACTGACGACTCCGACAGTAACACTCGGCTCCGTATTGGCGAGCACGAAACCGTACGGGTTGCCGATTGCGATCGCCCACTCGCCGACGATCAGTGACGATGAGTTGCCCAGTGGTGCGACAGGAAGGTTGGAGGCGTCGACCTTGAGCACGGCGAGATCGTTCACATCATCCACGCCGACGAGCTTGGCGACATACGTCGTGCCGTCGCGCAGCGCTACCGAGATTCGTGTTGCTCCGCGGACGACGTGCGCGTTGGTGAGTATCACGCCGTCCTTGCGCAATATGAAGCCCGAGCCAAGGCCCGCTACGGGGCGCTCGGCGGAGTTCCCGCCGAAGAACTGCTCCATCATGTCCGCTGGAACGTGCTCCACTGCCTCCGTCTGTACGGTCACAACGCTCGGTGCGACGCGCGCGACCGCAGCCGTGATCGCTGTGCGCCGGGACGCATCGACCTGTGCGTTGGCAGAAGGTTGCGCGACGGTAATCTGTTGCGCCTTGGATGATCCGCCATTGCATGCGATCGCCGCTGCGATGATCGCAACCACAGCTATCCGCTTCATTGCCTACAGGCTCCTCGGCTTGTGACGTCTGGAGAGTGCGCTCAGGTATCGGTCCACGCCGCGGTCCGTGAGCGAATGCACCAGCAACGAGCCGAACAACTCCGGCGTGACATATGCGACGTCGGCGCCGGCGAGCAGATAGTTCGTGAAAGCGATGGAGCTCTGCGGCGCCGTCACTGCGACGTCGCACTCGAGTCTGCACTTGTCGATCACCGCGCGTATCTGCGCCACCATCTCCGCACTCGGACGACCCTGGGCGTCGATCTCGCGCACGTCGGTTGCGACCATCGATGCGCCGAGCTTGGCCGCGACGAACGCCTGCGCGCCGGAATACACCTGCGTGGCACAGATCCTCACGCCGTCTTCAACGAGCTTTCGAATTGGCGACACTGCGTCTTCGACGAACGGAATCTGCACGATCGCATGCTCCGATACTCGCGCGATGTCACGCGCCTCCCGGTAGATGTCCGCGCCACTTATCGCGCTGACCGGCACGCAAACCGGAACGCCGAAATCGACGGTGATTTCAGCCAGTCTGTCCAGCACGGTCGCTGAGGGATCCTCGGCCGAGAGGTCCACCGGCGAAAGAACGACGCCGTCGAGCAGACCTGCCGAAGCAAACTCCCTGATCTCTGCGACCGACGCGCTCTGAACGAAGATCTTCATACGCCCTCAAGATAGAAGTGCGCCGGGTAAGTCACCCGGTCGAGAAACAGACCGTGCGAAGGGGCCGGCGGGGAGACGGCGAGGTTGTTCGGTGCGGCAAGCAACTCGAGGAACGATTTGGGTTTCCTGCGTCCCGCAGCGACGTCTATCATCGTGCCGACCAGGAAGCGCACCATATGGTGCAAGAATCGGTTCGCCTCGATGGTGAAATCGAGCCGCCCGCCGCGTCGCGTCCATCCGGCGTAGGTCACGGTGCAGCGGTGCTGATCGGTTTCCGGGGCAGTGCCGCGAACCGCGAAGCCGTAGAACTGATGCTCGCCCAGGAGTGACTCGGCTGCGGCCGACAGAGCCGATTCATCGCGCAATTGCCACGGGAGGCGCCATTCGTACCTGCGCCTGAATGGTGAGGCGGACTCTTCGTCCGTCCCCAACTGGTACGTATATCGTCGCGAAATGGCGCTGTAGCGGGCGTGGAATTGATCGGTAACGTTGTGCGCCTGTGCGATCCAGACGTCGTGTGGGAGCAGCGAGTTGAGCGCTCGGCGAAGTTTGGAGGCGTTCCACGTCTCCGGCACTCGCACGTGCGCAGCCTGTCCTCGCGCGTGAACCCCTGCGTCTGTCCGTCCAGCTCCGATCAACGTTACCCGGCGCTCGAACAGTCGTTCGAGTACGCCTTCGACAGCACCCTGAACCGTCACCGTTGCCGGCTGGCGCTGCCATCCGGCGAACCGTGACCCGTCATACTGCAGTACGAGTTGCACGGTCCGCTCCCGCATGGGCCGGAAGTTATCCGGTCGACTGATGATGTCAAGCAATTCGCCGCGCAGGAAATCTGTGCGCCGATGCAACGCAAAGCATTGACAAGTCACGATTTAGGACGCAAACTCGCAGCATCGGATGTCCGTGAAATCTCTTCCCGCGCTCGCGGCTGATCTTGCTCTGGCCCCGGACGCCTCTGCAGCGCTCCGATTGGTCCACGAAGAGCTTTCCGGTGGCGACCGGCGCACCGGCTTTGTGCTGCTCACGGTCGATCCGCGGCGCAACGCGCTGGTCAACGAACAACTGGTGGCGGACAGCGCCCCCGACGGTGCACTTCCGCCTTACGCACTCCTCGCGCTGGATCATCTGCCGCCAACGGTGCAATACGCCGTGCTGGCGGGCCAGCGATTCGCGGACGTCGGAGATCAGGGGTCGCAATACGCACGCCTGCTCGGCGTCGATGCCGGGGTGGGCGATTTCAGACTCCTGCTCAAGGGAGTCGTCTTCGAGGGCGCCCTTGCAGCCGCCCTGGCGCTGTACGATTCGAGTCGCCGGTCCTCGTCCAGACTCCTCGAGCGTGCGGTGCCGCTGGCCACGCTGTTCGAGCTGGCCTACGCCCGGTTCTACGAACGTGACGCGCGCTTCGAAGCAGTGTCCGCGCTGCACGATGTAACGACGCGGATGCGCGCCGAGCATGCAAGTGCGGTGGCTGGCCTGGAGCGCGAGGTCGAGCGACTCCGCGCAGCGCAGCGCGCGGGGACGAGCGACGTCATACACAAGTTGCGCGACGCGGTCGGTGCCGCCGAGCGTCGGGCCATCGCCGCCGAGCAACGACTCGTTGCAGTGGAAGGGCAGGTGGTGAATGCCGTGGATCGCCTGGAGCGGACGCACGTGCAGCTGCACCATCAGGACGCGACGCTGCGCGCGCAGACTGATCTCATCCGCCAGCTCGAAGCTCGACTGGCCGAGCTGGGCAAGGTAGCGGAGACTGCCCGCTCCTGAGTAGCTATACATCATGACGACGACACCCGCTCCTGCACCGCTTCAGGCGGCGATAGCCGCGCTTGCGCACGACCGCCCGCTCACGCAGGACGCGATCACGGCTGCGTTCGACGTCGTCATGCGCGGCGACGCATCGCAGGTACAGATCGCGGCATTGCTGACCGGTTTGCGCGTGCGCGGTGAAAGCGCGGACATCGTTGCGGGTGCGGCGAGCGCTCTGCGGCGCGCGATGGTTCGGCTGGATCTGCCGCAGCACGACAGTATCGTCGATACGTGCGGAACGGGAGGCGGAACGGTCGGGACTTTCAACATCTCCACGGCGGCAGCCCTCGTTGCTGCCGGCGCGGGCGTGCGCATAGCGAAACACGGCAACCGATCCTTCACTTCCAAATCCGGTAGTGCAGACGTTCTCGAAGCGCTGGGCGTCAGCATCGACGTCGATGCAGATGCAATGCGGCGCGCGTACGAAAGCGCGGGCATCGTGTTCATGTTCGCGCCACGCATGCATCCCGCCATGCGACACGTTGGTCCCGTGCGCGGCGAGCTTGGCATTCCAACGGTGATGAACATCATCGGGCCGCTCGCGAACCCTGCATCGGTCGGCAGACAGGTGATCGGAGTGGCGGATGCGGCGCGCGTGACCGTGATCGCCGACGCGCTTGCGGCGCTCGGAACGGTTCATTCACTGGTTGTGCATGGTGCGCCTGGAATGGACGAGATCTCGCCGCTCGGACCGACGCGAATTCTGGAGATCCGTGGAACCGAGATCACGGAGTGGGAGTGTGATCCGGAGTCGATCGGCGCCGACGTGGCGCGGCCGTCGGAGCTGATTGGTGGAACGCCCGCGGAGAATGCGGAGTTGATACGAAGCTGCCTCGCCGGCACGGCGCCCGCCGGCGCGATCGCCGCGGTCGTCGCGAACGCGGGAGCGGCGGTGTACGTCGCCGGGATGGCCGACTCGTTGGCAGCGGGCGTCAAGACAGCGAGGGCCGCTGTGGCAGATGGTTCTGCGACAGCGGCCCTCGAACGACTGCGAAAAGCGTTACCGCGCGTGTAGGCGCGGAGTGAATCGTCATTCCCGCGAAAGCGGGCTCAGAGAATCGTCATTCCCGCGAAAGCGGGAATCCATCTATTGCCGACACCTTTTCATCGTCATGCTACTCGGAGATCGATAACATGGATTCCCGCTTTCGCGGGAATGACGACGACGTACCTGACGAGTGTGTTGAAACAGTCACGCTGCTAGCAGCGCCGCATCACCCCGACGACGATTCCCTGGATCGCGACGTCGTTCTCGTGAACGTAGATGGGGTCCATCGTATCGTTGCGAGGTTGCAGCCGGATGCGGCCGTCGCGCTCGCGATAGAATCGCTTGACCGTCGCCGACTGGCCGTCGATGAGAGCGATGACCGTCTCACCGTTGTCGCATGAGGCGCGCTCGTTGACCACCACGAAGTCGCCATCGCAGATGTGGTCCTCGATCATCGAGTTGCCTCGGACGCGGAGCACATAGTGATTGCCGCCGCGATGCACGAAATCTTCCGGCACCGCGATCGTCTCGTGCGTCTGGATAGCCTCGATCGGCATACCAGCGGCGACGGTCCCCATGAGCGGCACCTGAACGGCGCGTGGATACTGATCGGACGGAAGGATCTCGATACCGCGGCTCTCGTTGTAGCGCCGCTTGATGTAAGACTTGCGCTCGAGATTGCTCAGGTGCTCGTGGACCGTTGCCAGCGAGCTGTACTCGAATCGCGCCGCGATCTCCTCGAAGCTCGGCGCATAGCCGTTATCTTCGGTGTACTCAGCGAGATAACTGAGAATTTCCCGTTGGCGCTTGGTCAGCGACATCGCCAGATTCCTAGAGGGTGGGTCTGCATGCACGGCTGACCCCGAACAGCCGCCGAACCAGTACGTTATCCGAAGAATGCCCGAAACGCAAGCTTTTTCCGCACCGCGGCGTAGCTGGACCCCTCCCTCTGGCACGCTCGGCGAGCTGGTGCAGGCGTCCTTTGACCGCGCTCTCGCTCTCCTCGCCCACGAGGACGAGCTGCTCGCCGCCGCACGATTGGCCCCGCCCGCCCCTTCCTTCCGCGAGGCGCTCCTCCGCCCGACGGTGGGGATAATCGCGGAGGTCAAGCGTCGCTCGCCATCCAAGGGCTCGATAAACCCGAACCTCGACGCGCTCTCCCGGGCCAGCTGCTACGCCGAGGCGGGCGCGGCTGCCGTCTCCGTGCTGACGGAGCCGGAACGGTTCGGCGGCTCGATCAGCGATCTGCGGGAGGTCGCGCGCGGCGTCCCCATCCCGGTGCTCCGGAAAGACTTCATCGTGGCACCCGTTCAGCTCCACGAGGCGCGTGCGAATGGGGCTTCGGCCGCGCTGCTAATCGCCCGCGCTCTGTCGATGCCGGCGCTCCCCGAGCTGATCGTAGCCGGAAAGGAGATCGGGCTCGACTTGCTGGTCGAGGTGAGGGACGAGGTCGAGCTCAAGCGTGCGCTCGACGCCGGTGCGACGATCATCGGCGTGAACAACCGGAACCTCGAAACGCTCGTAATCGACCCTGCTACCGTCGAACGAATTCTGCCGCTCATTCCTCGCCACATCGTGGCGATCGCCGAGAGCGGAATGACGTCGCGCGACGACGTCCAGCGCGCGGCGCGGGCAGGCGCGGACGCGGTGCTGATCGGCTCCGCGGTGTCGGCCGCCGAGGACGCCAGCGCGATGGTCGGGTCGCTCACTGGCGTTGCCGTGGAGCGCGATGCACGTTCGAATTAAGTTCTGCGGGCTGACGCGCGCGGATGACGTCGAGGCCGCTGTCGCGCTCGGCTGCGATTACGTCGGCGTGATCTTCGCAGGCGGCCCGCGTAATCGCACCCTTGGTGAAGCTGCGTCGATTCTCCGCCATTCCGGCTCGGCGCGTCGCGTCGGCGTGTTCGGAGCGCCGCACGCGACCGAGCTGAACCACTATGTCACTTCGGTTCCGCTGTCGGTTGCGCAGCTTCACGGCGATTCGTCGCCCAAAGCGGTGATGGCGGCGCGCGCGATCGGCGTTACCGAGGTCTGGTCCGTCCTGGCGGTCGTCGACGGCTCCCTGCGGGGGGACGCCCACGAGCTGTTTCAGTGTGCCGACGCAGTCGTCCTCGATACGAAGGGTGCGAATGGGCTGGGCGGCACCGGACGATCGTTCGACTGGGCGGCGGCCGCTGCTGCGCTCGCCTCGGTACCGCGACAGGCGAGACTCGTGGTCGCCGGCGGTCTGACGCCGGATAACGTGGCCCAGGCGATCGCCCATCTCAAGCCGGACGTAGTTGACGTGTCATCGGGCGTCGAGTCGGCGCCGGGCGTCAAGGATCCCATATTGATGAGCCGTTTCGTGGAAGCGGTTCGGAGTGCATGAATTTTTGACTACTATCACTCCCGACAGCGTCGGGCGATTCGGTGCGTTTGGCGGACGATACGTTCCCGAGACGCTGATACCGGCGCTGGATGAGCTGGAGCGGGCATTCGACGAAGCGATGGCGGACACGGCGTTCGTCACCACGTTCACCGATCTGTTGCGCGACTACGTGGGCCGTCCATCTCCGCTGAGCGACGCACCGCGGTTCAGCGAGCGCGTAGGGGTGCCCGTCTATCTCAAGCGCGAGGATCTGAACCACACTGGCGCACACAAGATCAACAACGCGATTGGTCAGGCGCTGCTTGCGATGCGGATGGGCAAGCGGCGGATCATCGCGGAGACGGGCGCTGGACAACATGGCGTCGCGACGGCAACCGCGTGTGCGCGATTCGGTCTCGAGTGCATCGTGTACATGGGCGAGACGGACATGCAGCGGCAGGAGCTGAACGTCTTTCGCATGCGACTGATGGGCGCGACGGTCGTGCCCGTTCATTCGGGGACTCGCACGCTCAAGGACGCAACGAGCGAGGCGATTCGTGATTGGGTAACGAACGTCGACACGACGCACTACATCATCGGCTCCGTGGTAGGACCAGCGCCGTATCCGCGCATGGTTCGTGACCTCCAGAGTGTGATAGGGCGTGAAGCGCGCGAGCAGATGCTCTCACGCGTCGGGAGGTTGCCATCTGCGGTGGTAGCCTGCGTCGGTGGCGGATCGAACGCGATGGGCGTGTTCAGCGGATTCGTGGCCGACAAGGGCGTGCGTCTCATCGGTGTCGAGGCCGCCGGCGAAGGTCTCGATACCGAGCGTCATTCCGCGTCGCTCTCGCGTGGCCGGCCCGGCGTGCTGCACGGTGCGCTGAGTTATCTGCTGCAGGATGCGAGCGGCCAGGTTCATCCGGCGCATTCGATCTCGGCGGGTCTCGATTATCCCGGAGTCGGACCGGAGCATTCGTTTCTGCACGACAGCAAGCGCGCGGAGTACGTCGCCGTTACCGATGCTGAAGCGCTGGAAGCGTTCAGCGTGCTGAGCCGTCTTGAAGGTGTGATGCCGGCACTCGAAACGTCGCACGCGGTGGCGTGGTTGCTTGGCACTGCGGGCAAATGGGCATCCGATGATGCCGTGCTGCTCTGCGTTAGCGGACGCGGTGACAAGGACGTGGCTCAGGTTCGCGCAATGCTGGCCAACAAGCGCTGATGTCCCTTTCTCCGACACCGCCGCTTGGCGTCCAGCTCGGCGCTCCGCACGCCGGCGTGGATCCATTGGTTTCGGAGACGCTCAAGACGCTCGCGCGCACCGTGCGCTCGTTTCAGTTGTACCTGCCGAACAACCCGATGCACGTGCGCGCGATAGACTCGGCGCGCGCGGCGTTCGTTGCGCTGTGGGCGAAGATGGACAGCATCGAGTTCGGCGTGACTGAAACGGAGTTCACGCACGAGGACGTGCCGGTGTTCGCCGAAAGTGATCGCGGCGGTGAGAGTCTTCCGTGGCTCTTCTACAAGGACGGCATTCGCTCCTTCGAGCTCCGCAAGGGATTCGAGATGAAGGAGCTTCCGCTCTTTCTCGGTGCGCTCAAGGCCGTGCGCGCGCAGGCCGGCGGCGACGAAGATCTCGTCACCTTGTTCTGGGAATGCGACTTCGAGTGCATGTCGTACACGTACGAGGAGGCGGGCGGCGATGGCTACTCCGCGCCAGGTGCCGACTTGCTACGTGGAGGCGCCCCCGCCGGCGTCGTCGACGCACCCGCCGGGAACGAAAAGGACGCGGGCACCTACGGCCCCGGGTCCTCGCAGTTTGCACGAATCTCCGATTTCGACTCGACGCTCTATTTCCTGGAAGAGCAGGAGATATCGTACCTGCACCAGTCGATTCGCGACGAATTCGCAGGCGATCTTCGTCCGTCGGTCGCCGCGGCACTGCTCGACACTTTCGAGACGCAGGCCGATCCGACGGTGCGCGAGGAGATCTGCGGAATCCTCGAGAATTTCATGCTCGTGCTCCTGTCGGGTCTGCAATTTCGCACCGCTGCGTTTCTCATTCGCGAATGCGCTGCGGCGACGGCCAGGGCGGAAGGTGTACTGCCGTCGCACAAACAGCGACTGGCGGATCTGGTGGATCGAATCAGCGACCCTGCGACGCTCAATCAACTGCTCGACGCGCTGGAAGACACACAGCTCAAGCCTCCACAACAGGATCTGGTGTCGCTGTTCACGCAGCTCAAGCCGAGCGCGCTGACGCCGTTGGTGTCGCACCTGGTGCGCTCGCGCAACAGCGAGCTGCGTGCGATTCTCGAGGAGGCGGTCACGCGTCTCGCGAGTTCGAATACTCTCGATCTGATGGCGCTGATCGGATCGGACGACGAGGCCGTGTCGCTCGAGGCAATGCGTCGCGCTGGTGACATACGATCGCCGGCCGCGGTCGCACCACTGGCGCGCGTGCTCGACGCGCCATCCGAAACCAGTCGCGCCGCTGCGGTCGCGGCGCTCGCGCAGATCGGATCTCCCGGCGCGATGCAGGTCCTGGAACGCGGACTGGACGACAGCGATCGCGACATTCGGCTGTTCGTGGTCAAGGCATGTGCCGAACGTCAGTACCGGCCGGTGCTCGCGCGGTTGGAGCGCGCCATCAAGGATCGCCTCACGCGCGACGGCTCGTCGAACGAGAAGAATGCATTCTTCGAAGCATACGCCACACTCGGCGGAGACGGATCCGTGCCTCTGCTCGAAAGCATCCTCGTTCCGCGCGGACTGCTCGCGCGCAAGGAGGATCCGATGACGCGGGCGAGCGCGGCAATGGCGCTCGGCAAGCTGGGCACGGAGCGCGCACTGGACGCGGTGAGCAAGGCGCTGGGCGACAAGGAGATCGTGGTGCGTAGTGCGGCCACGCGCGCGATGCGAGGCAGCACGTGAGTCAGACCGCGGTGGGCGAGGGCGAGCGGGAAGAGACCGCGAATACGCGGCGCGCCGGCCGCGCGCTCATCGTAGCGACTCACGCTGCAACGCGCGCGATGAAACTGTACCCTCCGGAGCATCAGGCGGTGCAGAAAGCGCTGAGCGAACTCGCTGCGGCGGCGTCGGAATGCAGAAGCGTGGATTCGGAGCTCGAGCTGCGCCTGCACGGCGAGTTCATCTTCGTGAACGGCACCCGACTGCGGCTGGACCTCAGCAATTATGCCAGCTTCGGGCGCGTGCTGGACCTGTTCCGCTCGGCTGGTGTCGGGTCGCTGCGTGTGCTGCGCGAGGCAACGCCACGCGAATGGTTCTCGCTGGTCACGTTGCTGGAGACGGTCGGCAGCGCGGGCGAGGGCGATGCGGACGAGCTCGTGCGCCGCTTGCGCGCCGCGGGAGTCGATGCATTCGAACCCGCCGCTCACGCCGATGAGGAAGAAGAGATCGAGGAGCGGGAGGTCGCAAAGGCCGCGGCGCGACGTACGTATGCGCAGTCGGTCGCGCTCACCAAGGACGTGATCAACTCGGTCCGCATGGGCCGCGTGCCGAGTGCGCGGAAGATCAAGCGAGCGGTGCAGACCATTGTTGACCAGGTGCTGACGGAAGAGGCGTCGCTGATCGGACTGACGACTCTGCGTGAGTACGACGAGTACACGTACACGCACTCCGTCAACGTCTGCATCTTCGCCGTTGCGCTCGGGAAGCGAATTGGCATGAGCAAGCTGCAGCTCTACGAGCTTGGGGTCGCAGCGCTGATGCACGACATAGGCAAGTCGCGCGTTCCGACCGATCTGCTCCAGAAATCCACCGCTCTGGACGAGGACGACTGGCGGCGCATCACGGCGCACCCGTGGCTCGGAATGCTCACGCTGTTCCAGCTGCGGGGGCAGCAGGAACTTCCGTATCGTGCGATGGTGAGCGCGCACGAGCATCACATGCGTCGCGATCTGACCGGCTATCCGCGCGTGATTCGTCCGCGATCCATCGCGATGACGAGTCGGATCGTTGCCGTGGCGGACGCGTATGACGCGGCAACGAGCAGGCGATCGTACCAGACCAAGCCGTATCCGCCGTCGGCCGTACTGCAGGAGATGCGCGACAATCCACGCCGCGGACTCGATCCGGTTGTAGTGAAGGCGTTCATCACGCTGCTCGGGATCTATCCATCCGGAACGCTCGTCGTACTCGACACGTTCGAGCTCGCCGTCGTGCTTGCCGCGAATCCGAATCCGGAGATGCTGTCCAGGCCGCGCGTGGTAGTGGTGAGCGACGGACGCGGAAATCTTCTGCAGCCGCCGATCGAGACAGACCTTGCGGCGACCGGACCCGATGGTCAGTTTGCGCGCACCATCATCAAGACTGCGGATCCGGACAGGTATGGCATCAGGGTTAGCGATTACGTCATCTAACAGAATCGACGAGCGGTTCGCGCGTCTGCGGGAACAGGGCAGAAAGGCGCTCGTGTGCTATGCGACGGCTGGGCATCCCGATCGCGCTCGCTCCATCGCTTTGCTGCGCGGCCTGGAAGACGCCGGCGCCGACGTAGTCGAAGTCGGTGTGCCGTTTTCCGATCCGCTCGCCGACGGTCCGGTCATCCAGGCAAGCTCTCAGATCGCGCTCGACGCTGGCACGACATTCAGCGACGTGCTCGAAATCGTCGCCGAAGCGGGTCTTGGCGTTCCCGTGGTGCTGTTCGGATATCTCAATCCATTTCTCGCTGCCGGCGAGGGTGCACTGGCCCGCATGGTGAACGCGGGATGCGACGGATTGTTGATCACCGACCTTCCCGTAGGGGCGGATCCGCCACTCGAGGCTCGCTTCACAGCAAGCCCGCTTGCGTTCATCCGACTGGTCGCGCCAACCACGCCGGTGGAGCGAATGAAGCTGATTGCACAGAACGGCAGTGGATTCGTGTATCTCATCAGCCGGCTCGGTGTCACAGGCATGCAGCAGCAGATTGCGCCGGAACTGGGCTCGACGGTCGCGCGTCTGCGTTCGGTGACCACGCTGCCCATCTGCGTCGGCTTTGGCGTCACTGACGCACGCCAGGCTGCTGCAGTTGCGGCCGTCGCGGACGGCGTCGTCGTGGGAAGCGCGATCGTCCGGGCGGCGGGAACGAGCGTCGATGCGGCGATCGCACTCACGCGGTCTCTGCGTGCGGGAATCGACAACGCAGGTTGACATGGCCGACACCGTTTCGCTCAGGGGAATGCGCTTCCACGCGCGCGTCGGAGTGCTGCCGCACGAGGAGCAGCTGCCGCAACCGGTGGAGCTCGATCTTTCCGTCACGGTAGACCAGACAGTACGGCCGCCGCACGTCGTCGATTACGTCGCGCTTTACAGCGCCGTCGCCGAAGTGATGAGCGTACGTCACATCGCCTATCTGGAAGAGGCGGCCGAGCGCGTCGCGGCTGCGGCGCTGCGCGTCCGAGGTGTCCGGTCGGCCACGGTGTCGATCAGAAAGCCGCACGTGCCGCTGCCGGGCCCGGTTGAATACGCCGAAGTCTCGATCACCCGCGAGCGCGATGGATGACATCGCCTTCGTCGCACTGGGTTCCAACCTGGGCGATCGGCGAAAACATCTGTCCGACGCCCTCGCACGCATCGGGCGAATCCCAGGAGTCGCGATAGTGGCGGTGACCAGCCCCGAGGAAACCGAACCGATCGGGCCGGTCGCTCAGGGCCCGTACCTGAATCAGATGGTCGCACTGCGCACGTCGCTGTCACCGCCCGAATTGCTGGCGACGTTGCACGAGGTTGAGCGTGAGGGTGGCCGCGTTCGGACCGTCCGTTGGGGGCCGCGCACAATAGATTTGGACATCGTCAAGTACGCGCACACTACCTGGAGCTCGGCCGAGCTTCAGGTACCACATAGAGAAATCGACAACCGCGACTTCTGGCAGCGTGAGCTCGCCGAGCTCGCAGAGGTATCCATTTGAGCAGCGCACCGCCGTCACGCGCCGTCACGGTTCGTGACATTCGCGATCGCAAGGGCAAGGATCCGATCGTCGTCGTCACTGCCTACGACGTTCTCTTTGGCCGGCTTGTGGACCAGGCCGGCGTGGACATCGTGCTCGTCGGTGATTCGGCCGGCAACGTGGTGGCGGGATTCAAGTCCACTCTGCCAGTGACACTGGATCAAATGATCTATCACGGTGCAGCGGTGTGTCGCGGAGTCTCCCGCGCGCTGGTTACAGTCGACATGCCATTCCTGACATATCAGATCGATACCGCGACTGCGCTCGTGAATGCTGGACGGTTGCTCGTTGAGACCGGTGCGCAGGCCGTAAAGCTGGAAGGCGGCAACGAGCGTATCGCGGCAACAGTCGCACGTCTCGTTGAGATCGGCATTCCGGTGATGGGACACCTGGGCTTCACACCGCAATCGGTGAACGCGATCGGCGTTCGAGTTCAGGGAAGAGAAGCTGAAGAAGAGGAGCGCATTCTGGCGGAAGCCAAGCGACTGGATCAGGCGGGCGCCTTCGCGATAGTTCTGGAGTTGATGCCGGCGAAACTTGCGGAGCGCATCACGGCGAGCGTCAGCGCTCCGACGATCGGGATCGGTGCCGGCCCGGGCTGCGATGGCCAGGTGCTGGTGCTTCCCGACATGCTCGGCATGAACGAGGAGTTCTCACCGCGTTTCCTCAAGCGCTACGCGAATCTCGCCGATACGGTGCGCGACGCAGTGCGCGCGTATGGCGACGACGTTCGCGGGCATCGGTACCCATCCGCCGAACACAGTTTCTAGAGCGAACTCGCCTTACATGCAAGCAATCACTCGTCATTCCCGCGCAAGCGGGAACCGGAGGTCGTCATCCGCTTGCGCGCGAATGACGAATTCCTCAGCTGCCTCCCGCGGGGACGACAGACTGTGCTAACCGAATCATCCATCGCGGGGATGCGTGCGCGCTTGCGCGAGCTCACCGCGAACGGCGCCCGGGTGGCACTCGTTCCGACGATGGGTGCACTGCACGAAGGACATCTCGCGCTGGTGGACGCCGCCGCGAAGGTTGCGGACGTGGTCGCCGTGAGCATCTTCGTAAACCCGTTGCAGTTCGGACCCAACGAGGACCTCGCGCGTTATCCGCGTACGCCCGAAAGTGACTCGGCAGCGCTCACAGAGCACGGCGCAACCATTGTCTTCATGCCGACGGCGGAAGAGATGTATGGCGCCAACACATCGCGGACGACGGTAACGCCTCCATTGTTCGCGGCGTTGCTCGAGGGTTCAGTTCGCCCTGGTCACTTCGCCGGCGTACTCACGGTGGTGGCGAAGCTGTTCAACATCGTGCAGCCAGACGTTGCGGTGTTCGGGCGCAAGGACCTTCAGCAACTCTCTCTCATCCGCGCCATGGTCGCCGATCTGAACTTTCCAGTTCAGATCATGGCGATCGATACCGTGCGGGAAAGCGATGGACTCGCGCTCTCCAGTCGCAACCGCTACCTCGACGCCGATGCCCGGCGCCACGCACCCGCACTGCACGCCGCACTCGTCTCGGCCAAAGACGCTTTCGACGCCGGAAGCACCAACCCGGCGGCGATCGAATCGGCGGGGAAGGCTGTCCTGGCGAAGGATGGCGCGTTCGAGGTTGATTATCTCACTCTGGTAAATGAAACTGATTTTGCACGGCCGTCCGTCGCCGCGAAGGGAGATTCGATAGTCGTCGCGGCGCGGATCGGCGGCACTCGATTGATCGATAACATCCAACTCTGAAAATGCACAGCTCGACGCTGGACCTTCCCGACTGGGCGCGCGTTGGCGACAAGCGCGCCGAGCACATTCAACGCGTGACTGCGTTGCTGAATGCGTGGGCAGCTGCGATGCGGCTTCCGCCGGCCGAGGCGCGTGCGTTCATCGACGCCGGCGTTCTGCACGACGCATTGCGTGACGCGACCGAAACCGAGTTGCGCGAGATCACCGGTGACAACGAGAGCCCGGCCGGTCTGCTGCATGGACCCGCTGCGGCGATCACACTGGAACGGCACGGCGAGAAACGCACCGACCTGCTGGACGCGATTCGCTATCACACAGTCGGCAGTGTGCGCTGGGGAGTCGTTGGGCGCGCCCTGTACATGGCCGACTTTCTGGAGCCTGGCCGGAAGTTCATGAAGCAGGACAGATATTTTCTCTCGCTGCAGGTTCCGACGTCGTTCGAAAGCGTATTTCGCCAGGTGGTGCGGATGCGTCTGGAGTGGACCGTGCGCGAGGGAAACCACATCTTTCCGGAAACGGTCACGCTCTGGAACAGCCTTCAGTAATGTCGCGCCGTTCCGCAATGCTCGTAATCGCCACGGCATTTGCGATTTTGGGATGCAAAAAGGGCGATCAACATCGCGGCGCTTCGGCAGATGCAGCGGCGGCGAAGATCGACACCACCGTCGGCCACGCGCCGCCCGGGGTGCGCATCAAGGTCGAAGTGTTGAACGCGAGCGCGGCCCGTGGTGCGGCGCGACGCGCGGCGCTACTGCTGCGCGCGCGCGGTTACGACGTGGTTGCGATTGGCACTTCCCGTACGACGCAGGTGCCGACACTGGTGCTGGACAGGTCCAATCATCCGGAATGGGCCGCGCTGATCAGCAAGGCGATCGGCGGGAAGGCCGTCGCTCGCCCGGATACTTCACGCTACCTCGACGCCACCGTTGTGCTCGGCACCGACTGGACGCCGCCTTCGATGCCGTTCTACCCGTAGCTGTCCACACGCCGCGGCGATGTCCTTTCCGCGACTCTTGCGGATTGCGACGCTGAGCCCGCCGCGCCGCAGCATAGCCGCGAAACGACGTATGGAGTCCGCAGTGGTTGGCGTGAAATCGCCGGCACCGCCCGGATGCAGCGGAATGAGATTCACGAACGCCTTGCACTCCTGCGCGAGCTTCATCAACTCACGCGCGTCCTCGTCTCGGTCGTTCACCCCGCCGAGCATCACGTACTCGAAGGTGACGCGCCGGTCGAAGCTCTTTGCGGCTTCGATCACTTCGGAGAGCGGATACTTGGTATTGATGGGCATGAGACTGCGACGCAGCTCATCGGTCGGTGCGTGCACCGAAATCGCGAGCCGGAACTGTTCCGGACGCTCTGCGAGCGCGACGATGCCAGGCAGTATCCCGACTGTCGAGACTGTGATGTGGCGGGCACCGATGCCGAGTCCGGCCGGATCGTTCAGGATCGTGAGCGAGGAATTGACGGCGCGCCAGTTCATGAGTGGCTCGCCCATCCCCATGAAGACGATGTTGGTGACCGCGATTGGTGGATCCAGCAGCGCCATCTCGCGCACCTGACAGGCAATCTCGTACGGCTCCAGGTTGCGCGTGAACCCCATCTTGCCGGTAGCGCAGAACGCACACTGAAGCGCACAGCCAGCCTGCGAGGAGATGCACAACGTCAGGCGATCGGCGTCCGGTATCGACACGGTTTCGATCGCTTCGCCGTCGGCGAGGCGGAACAGGAACTTGCGCGTTCCATCGGCCGACAGTTGCTGCGTGGCGATGCTCATCTCGGGTAATTCGAACGACTGTTCGAGTGCTTCGCGGAGTGCTAGCGGCAGCTCTGTGATATCTGCGAACGAGCGTACGGGCGCCTGCCACAGCCTGCGCGCGACCTGACGAGCGCGATACAGCGGCTCGCCACGGTCACGAAAGAACGCCTCGAGGGCCGCATCGGCGTCCGCGGGCGTGAG
This sequence comes from Gemmatimonadota bacterium, assembly GCA_027307165.1. Classification (GTDB taxonomy): domain Bacteria; phylum Gemmatimonadota; class Gemmatimonadetes; order Gemmatimonadales; family Gemmatimonadaceae; genus Fen-1247. Next base: position 83,242 of record DAHUXM010000007.1, read on the forward strand.
ATTGAGAAGATTGATTTTGGACATGTGGGATCGGCGGGCAACGGCGCGAAGGGCCTACCATAAGCCATTGCCAGCCATAAATTTAACCGATCTACATGCAATCATATTATCAGGTCGTGGCACTGCCCCAGCACGCCGCGTGAGCGCCCCCGAATTTCCCGCGACAACCGAGCGATCCACCCTCTGCGGCGCACTTCGCGCCGAGCATGCCGGAACGCAAGCGCGGCTGGGCGGATGGGTCGAGAGTTCGCGCAATCTCGGCGGGATGGTCTTCCTGAATCTGCGTGATCGCGCAGGAGTCGTTCAGGTCTCATTCAATCCGGACTTCACCCCCGCTGCGATGATCGAGACCGCGTCGTCGGTTTCGCTCGAGAGCGTCGTGCGCGTCGAGGGGACTGTCGCCTTGCGTCCGCAGAACATGGCGAACGCCGACATGGACACCGGTGCGGTCGAGGTACAGGCAACTTCGATAACCGTGCTGGGACCGGCGGAGTCGATAGCGATGCCGGTCGTCGCCAAGCGATCGAACCTGCCGGCCGAAGAGATACGGCTGCGCTACCGCTACCTGGATCTGCGTCGCGCGCCGCTGCAGGCGAACCTCATCCTGCGCCACCGGCTGCTGCAGGTAACGCGCGCATTTCTCGACGCGCGCGGATTCCTTGAAGTCGAGACGCCGATCCTCACCAAGCCAACACCGGAAGGATCCCGCGACTACGTGGTCCCAAGCCGGTTGCATCCCGCGGAGTTCTACGCGCTGCCGCAGTCGCCGCAGCTGTACAAGCAGTTGCTGATGATCTCGGGCATGGATCGTTATTTCCAGCTCGCGCGCTGCTTTCGCGACGAGGACCTGCGCGCGGATCGTCAACCGGAATTCACGCAGATCGACATCGAAGCGTCGTTCATCACGCCGGAAGATCTGTACACGCTGACAGAAGGCATGCTTCAGGCGCTGTTCGCTGTTGCCGGCATCCAGATCGCGACACCGTTCCCGCGGATGACGTACGCCGATGCGATGGAGAATTACGGCTGCGACCGCCCGGACATGCGCTACGGACTGCAGATTCGGGACGTGACATCCGTGTTCCGGGAGTCCGACTTCGCCATCGCGCGCGCTGCGATCGCGTCCGGCGGACGGGTACGCGGGATAGTGATTCCTGGCGGAGCGGCGCTCTCACGCAAGCAGGTGGACGAGATCGAAGTTGCGGCCAAGAGCGCGGGCGCCGCCGGGCTGATGCGTATCAAGTGCGTGAACGGTGTCGCCGATGGCGCACCGGCAAAGGCGCTCACCGATGCCGGTCGCGCCGCTTTGCGGCTGTCGGATGGCGATCTGATGTTGCTGGTAGCTGGTCCCGATCACATCTCGAATCCGGCACTGGATCGTACGCGTCAGGACGCCGCGCGCCGGATGTCGCTGGTCCCGGATGGCGCGAGCGAGCTGCTCTGGGTGACTGATTTCCCCATGTTCGCGGTGGACCCGGAGACCGGACGTCTCGATGCGATGCACCATCCATTCACGGCACCGAACCCGGAAGATTTCGGATTCCTCGACAGCGAACCGGCACGCATTCGTGCGCTCGCGTACGACGTGATTCTCAACGGGACGGAGCTGGGCGGTGGCAGCATTCGTATCGGCGACCCTGCGCTCCAGCGGCGGGTACTGTCTCTTCTGGGTATCGATGCCTCGACGGCCGAGGAGCGCTTCGGCTTTCTGCTGGAGGCGCTCTCGGCTGGCGCCCCGCCGCACGGCGGAATTGCATTAGGCTTCGACAGGATAGCGATGTTGCTCGCAGGGGCCCCCAGCTTGCGTGATGTCATCGCATTTCCCAAAACGACTGCGGCGCGCGCATTGTTCGAGGGAGCGCCGACCGTGATACCGGCCGACGAGCTCGCTGCGCTACATCTCAAACCCGCTCACGCTTGACCGTTTCAGACGAAACCACGGCGCTCAGAATCTCGACGGAAGGCGCCGACATGCTCACTCTCGCGGGAGTGAACGACGAGAATCTCACAGAGCTGATGCGCCAGACGGGAGCGCGCGTAGCTCTTCGCGGCGATACCATGACACTGACGGGTGCGCGCGAGGAGCTGGAGCGCGCGCAGCCGGTCGCGCAGCGCATGATCGACCAGGCCAAGCGCCAGCTTCCGCTGACCGCGGACGACGTCCTGCGCATGAGCCTTGATGGTGTGCGCCCGGATGGCTCTGCATCGGACGAGCGGATCGTGCTGCCGGGAATCCGGAAGGTCATCCAGCCAAAGACCGCGGGCCAGGCGGAGTACCTCAAGCAGATCAGCGACAACGACATCGTGATCGGCATCGGTCCGGCGGGAACGGGAAAGACATATCTCGCTGTGGCTGCGGCGGTCGACGCGCTGTCGCGCAAGCGCGTGCGTCGCATAGTGCTTGCGCGCCCTGCAGTCGAGGCTGGCGAGAGTCTTGGTTTCCTTCCAGGTGACATGCAGGCCAAGGTCGATCCGTACCTGCGTCCGCTGTACGACGCGCTGGAAGACATGATGCCGGCCGAGCGCGTGCAGAAGGCGCTCGAAACGCGCACGATCGAGATTGCACCGCTTGCATACATGCGCGGCCGCACGCTCGCCGATGCGTTCGTCATCCTCGACGAGGCGCAGAATGCGACGGCGGCGCAGATGAAGATGTTTCTGACTCGACTGGGCGTCAATTCGCGCGTCGTCATAACGGGCGACAAGACGCAGATCGACCTTCCGCGTCGGGAGGATTCAGGACTGGTGCAGGTGGAGCGGGTGCTCGCCGGAATCGAGGGCATATCGTTCTTCTACTTCACCGATGCCGACGTTGTCCGACACAGACTGGTGCGTGACATCATCAAGGCGTACGCCGAGGATACGACGGGGTGACGCGATGAATCTGTGGCAAAGGTTGTCGGAGCGTGATGCCGCGGACGAGGCGGACCCTCCAGATCGAAACAAGCGCGACGATGCAGTTGCGCGAACATCCTTCGCGCCGCGGCTCGACGTGATACTCGAGATAGCGGCTGTGACGGCGCGCATACTGCTCGATCCGCGCGTCACCTTCGCGCTTGCCATAGCGGTGGTGATCCTCGTTCCGGGTCGCGTGGGCGAGTTGATCACCGCCTTTTTTGTCGCCGTCGGCGCGTTGCTCGTGTATCGCGCCAGGCAGTGGCGCCGGATTCCGGATCACATTCGCTGGCTTGCGTGGGCGGATCTCAACATGCCGCTCATGCGACGGCTGAGCCTGGAAGCGCCTGGCACTTACGCTCACACGATCGCGATGGCGAATCTCACCGAAGCCGCGTGCAACGCCATCGGTGCGGATGGTCTGCTCGGCCGCGTTGGATCGTACTATCACGACGTGGGCAAGCTTCGGAAACCACAGCACTTCGTCGAGAACCAGCCGCGGGGACGCAATCCGCACGACAAGCTCAAGCCGGCTACGAGCGCCGCGATCATACGCTCGCACGTTCGGGACGGCATCGAGCTGGCCAAGGAGAACGGCGTTCCGCGGCCCATCCGCGCGTTCATTGCCGAGCACCACGGGACTCTTCCGATCGCGTACTTCCTGGCCAAGGCGCGTGAGCGCGACGACTCCGTGAACGCGAACGAATATTCGTATCCGGGTCCCATTCCGCAGAGTGCGGAAACCGCGATCTGCATGCTTGCAGATGCGGCCGAGGCGAAGGTGCGCGCGCTTGCCGATCCGACGCCCGTGGCGATACGCACGATGGTCGAAGCTACGATCGCACAGCGGATGGAAGAGGGGCAGCTCGCCGACGCGCCAATCACGCTGCGCCAGCTCAGCATAGTGCGCGAGCAGTTCGTGCGTATCCTCACCGGCATGTTCCACGGCCGGATCGAGTATCCGTCGCCGGTGCGGCCGATGGCCATCGCGCCGAAACGCGATTCGCGCGCGAGCGCGTGAGCGTAGCCGTCGACGTATCGCGCGATGGGGTGCGGATCGCGCTGTCCGAACAGCGGGTGCGCGAGATCGTGCGCGCCGTCTGCCGTCGCGAACGAGTGCGCGAAGCGCTGATCTCGGTTGCGTTCGTTCGGAACGCGACGATCGCGCGAATGAACAGAGAATTCCTGGGCCACTCCGGTGCGACCGACGTCATCACCTTCGAGCTGGATGGCGGACGGACGCGCTCATCCCGCCGGGCGATACTCGGTGACATCTACATTGCGCCGGACGTGGCGCGGCGCAACGCGATCGAGAACGGCGTTGGTATTCGCGAGGAACTGGCCCGGGTCGTTGTACACGGCACGTTGCACGTGCTTGGATACACACACGCGGAAGGGTCTCATCGCACCACTGGCGACATGTGGCGCCGTCAGGAGGAGATCCTTGCCTCAATCGCTTGAGGCGCTCGTCGCGGATTTCGAGGCCGGGAAGTCGGCGGCTCTGGCGCGTGCGGTAAGCATCGTCGAGAATCATCGCGCCGGTTATGACGAGCTGATGACGCGACTGCACCCGCACATCGGCCGCGCGCAGCGTCTGGGAATTACGGGCCCGCCGGGCGCGGGCAAGAGCACCGTTACGAATCTGATCGTGCAGTCGCTGCGGCAGGAAGGACACACCGTTGGTGTGATTGCCGTCGATCCAACGTCACCGTTCACGGGTGGCGCACTGCTCGGCGACCGCGTCCGGATGGAATCGGTCGCGCTCGATCCAGGTGTGTACATCCGATCGATGGCGACGCGCGGATCGCTCGGCGGACTGTCCGCGCGCACTGCGGAGGTTGCGGACGTGCTCGATGCGTTCGGCTTCGACCGAATCATCATCGAGACGGTGGGAGTGGGGCAGACCGAGCTCGACATCGCGCGCACTGCCGATACTACGGTCGTCGTGCTCGTTCCCGAATCGGGCGATTCGATCCAGACGCTGAAGGCCGGCGTGATGGAGATCGCCGACATCTTCGTTGTGAACAAGGGTGACCGTCCAGGCGCCGATCGGCTGCGCAACGACATCGAGCTCATGCTCGGCCTGCGACGGGGATCGGCCGGCGGCGTTCCCGCACATCACGGCGTTCAGCTCAAGACTTTCAACCCGATCCGCATAGCGCGCGAGGCTGCCAGGGCGGAAGATCCCGAGCGATGGACGCCGCCCGTACTGGGCACCATCGCATCCCGGGGCGAAGGTATCGACCTGCTGCTGGCCGCCGTGGCGCGTCACTTTCGTTATCTTGAGATGTCAGGCGCTCTCAAGGGGCGCCGGCGCATACGGCTTCGGAATCAGGTTGCTGAAGTGGTAGCCGAGCGGGTGCGCAACAGGCTCTGGGATGACCCGGAGACCAACGTATGGCTTGACGCGCAGCTCGATCTGCTGGAATCCGGAGCGGCAACGCCGTTCAGCGTTGCGGACGAGTTGCTGAGACGGAGCGGTCCCTTGTTGACTGGAGTCGATGCATGACGACGGCTGAGATGCTGGAGCTGGACAGACTGCGTGAGGAAGTCGCGCAGTGGCGCGCGCGATTCGACGCCGCGAAAAAGCGCAATGCGCTATTCGCGAATTCCGGCGACGTCGTCGATCCCGTTTACACGGCGCTCGACATCGCCGGCGACGGATCGGCACTCGAGCTGCCGGGCGAATATCCCTTTACACGCGGCATACACTCGACGGGATATCGTGGCAAGCTGTGGACGATGCGGCAATTTGCCGGCTTCGGCACAGCGCCCGAAACCAACGCGCGCTACAAGTATCTCCTGTCGCATGGTCAGACCGGTCTCTCCGTCGCGTTCGATTTTCCGACGCTGATGGGTTACGACTCCGATCATCCGCGTTCCGAGGGCGAGGTCGGCAAGTGCGGAGTCGCGATATCCAGTCTCGCCGACATGGAGACGCTTTTCGAGGGAATTCCGCTCGACAAGGTCTCGACGTCGATGACCATCAATGGTCCTGCGGTGATTCTGTTCGCGTTCTATGTTGCTGCTGCCGAGAAGCAGGGCGTGGACATCAAGGAACTGCGCGGAACGATCCAGAACGACATCCTCAAGGAGTACATGGCGCAGCACGCGTGGGTTTACCCCATCGAGCCCGCGCTGCGTTTGATAGTCGATAACTTCGCGTGGTCCGCTGAGCACGTTCCGCTCTGGAACACGATATCGATCTCCGGCTATCACATTCGCGAAGCTGGCGCAACCGCTGCGCAGGAGCTTGCCTTCACACTTGCTGATGGTTTCACGTACGTCGAGCGGGGCCTCGCGCGCGGACTGGATGTGGATGACTTCGCGCCGCGCCTGTCGTTCTTCTGGGACATACACAACGATTTCTTCGAGGAAATCGCCAAGCTGCGTGCAGCGCGACGCATCTGGGCGCGGCATCTCAAGGAGCGCTTTGGCGCGAAGGATCCGCGCTCGCTCATCATGCGCTTTCACTCGCAGACAGCGGGCGTGACTCTCACTGCGCAGCAACCGATGAACAACGTCGTGCGCGTCGCATATCAGGCGATGGCGGCGGTGCTGGGCGGCACGCAGTCGCTGCACACGAATTCGATGGACGAGACGCTCGCTCTGCCTACCGAGCAGGCGGTGCAGGTCGCGCTTCGCACTCAACAGGTGCTCGCGTACGAGACCGGCGTTCCGAATGTCGCCGACCCGCTGGGCGGTTCCTACTATGTGGAAGCACTGACCGACAAGCTGGAGCAGGAAGCCGAGGCATTGTTCGAGCAGATCGCAGAAGTTGGCGGCGTGGTGCACGGCCTCGAAACCGGCTGGCTGCAGCGCAAGATCGCAGAGTCATCGTCACGCCAGCAGTGGGAGATCGAGCAGCATCGCCGGACGATCGTCGGTGTGAACGAGTTCGTCACCGAAGAGGGCGAGCTCACGATTCCATTGCTCAAGGTGAGCGAGGCCGCCGAGCGCGAGCAGCGTGCACGGATGGCTCAGATGCGCGCGGCGCGTGACAACGCACTGGTCGAATCGCGTCTCACCGCGCTGCGGGAAGCGTCCCGGACCGATACCAATCTGATGCCCTTCATTCTCGACTGCGCTCGCGCCTACTGCACGCTGTACGAGATACGCGCCGCCATGGAAGAAGTATTTGGTGCGTACCGCGAGCCCGTGTTCTTCTAACCCTTGCAATAGAAACAGATGCGCCCTATCCGAGTGCTAGTCGCCAAACCGGGACTGGACGGCCACGACCGTGGAGCCAAAGTAGTTGCGGCAGCACTGCGCGACGCGGGGATGGAGGTCATCTACACCGGCCTGCATCAGACTCCCGAGATGATTGCTACCGCCGCGATCCAGGAGGACGTTGACGTCGTTGGGCTCTCCATTCTGAGCGGCGCGCACATGACGCTCATACCGCGCGTGCTCGACCTGCTGCGCGCTGACGGACGCGACGACATACTCGTGACCGGCGGCGGGATCATTCCGCGTGAGGACATGGATGCGCTCGAGGCTCGCGGCACCGGGCGGCTGTTCGGACCCGGCACGCCCACCAGCGAGCTCGTGGATTACATCCACGACTGGTTCGAGGCCCGCGAAAGCCAGACAGCGTGACGTCACGACTGCAGTCGCTTGACGCCGACCTTCGGGAACTCGAGAACAGGCTCGAGCAGGGCGGCGGCGCAAAGAAGATCGAGAAGCTCCACGCGCAGGGCAAGCTGTCGGCACGCGAAAGGGTCGCCTTGTTGTGCGATCCGGGCAGCAGCTTTCTCGAGATCGGCCTGCTCGTCGCGTACGATCAGTACGATGGCCAGGCGCCCTCGGCCGGCGTTGTAACAGGTCTATCGGTAATCGACGGCCGCGAGGTCGTGGTGGTTGCAAACGACCCGACAGTGAAGGCGGGCTCATGGTGGCCCGAGACGATCAGGAAGATTCTGCGCGCGCAGGAAATAGCGATGCGGTGCACGATCCCGATCGTGTATCTGGTCGACTCTGCAGGAGTGAATCTGCCGTACCAGGGCGGAGTGTTTCCGGGACAGTTCGGCGCGAGTCGCATCTTCTATTACAACTCGGTGATGCGACGTTACCTGCGTATCCCGCAAATCGCCGCGGTCATGGGCCAGTGCATCGCGGGAGGCGCGTATCTCCCAGCACTGTCCGATGTCATTCTCATGGTGAAGGGAACGTCCTTCATGGGGCTGGGCGGTCCCAACCTCGTAAAGGGTGCCACGGGCCAGGTAATCGACAGTGAAACGCTTGGCGGCGCCGAGACGCACACACAGGTGAGCGGCGTCGCGCACTACGCGGTGGATGACGACGCGTCGTGCATCGCGAAGATCCGTGAACTGATCTCGCGTCTGCCGCGTCCGGCAGTACCCGCACCGGTCGCGCGTGTGACGACGGATCCGGCGATTGCGAGCCTGCTGCCGAGCGATCATCGCATGTCGTATGACATGCATGCACTGCTCAGGCTCATAGTCGATGACGGCGCGCTGGATGAATTTCAGGGCGAGCTGGCGAAGGAAGTGATCTGCGGTGACGCGCACATCGGCGGGATTCCGATCGCTGTCATTGCCAACCAGCGCGGACTGGTGAAGGGACGTCCCGGCGAGAAGCCACGGTTCGGCGGAATCATCTATGCGGAATCCGCCGAGAAGATGGCGTACTTCATCGACCGTTGCGATCGACAGCGCATCCCGATTCTGTTCGTGCAGGACGTGTCCGGCTTCATGGTTGGACCGGAAGCCGAGCACGAAGGAATCATTCGTGCTGGCGCGCGCCTCGTTGAAGCGATGGCGACCACTCGGGTGGCGAAGATCGTGCTCACGGTGAATCATGCGTCGGGCGCGGGCTACTACGCGATGGCGGCACAGGGTTTCGATCCGGACTTCGTCTTCACGTGGCCCACGGGGCGCATGGGCGTGATGGAGGGAGAGGCCGCGATTCAGGCGGTGCACGGCCCCGCGATCGACGCGGCACGCAAGGCGGGCGGCGATTTGAAGGATGAAGTCTCTGCCGTCGTGGACGAGATGCGCGCGGATTACGAGCATCAGCTCGATGCGCGTTACGCTGCCGCGCGCGGTTACGTGGATGCGATAATTCATCCTGAAGACACGCGCTCTGCCATCATTACCGCGCTGACGGCGTCGCTCAACAATCCCGGTCCGCACCTCGGGCCATTCGTTCTTCCAACGCACATAGCCTGACCATACAATGACTGAACGCGTAGTCCGCGTCGCAAGCGGACAGGGATTCTGGGGCGACTCGCTCGACGCACCTCGCCAGCAGGTGGAGAACGGACCGGTCGACTATCTGATGCTCGACTACCTCGCCGAGGTCACGATGTCGATTCTGCAGAAGCAGAAGGAGCGCGATCCGGCGATGGGTTACGCGCGCGATTTCGTTGGCGCGATGGATTCCGTTCTCGATGCGGTGACCGAGCGCGGCGTGCGTGTCGTCGCGAATGCAGGCGGTGTGAATCCGCCAGCGTGCGCGACGGCCATTCAGGGGGTGGCGAAGAAGTGCGGCAAGTCGCTGCGCATTGGCGTGGTGACTGGCGACGATCTGCTGCCGCGGCTTAACGAGCTGGTGGAGCAGGGGCATGCTCTGGCGCACATGGAAACCGGCGAGCCGCTCGAAACGGTGCGCGATCGCGTTCTGTCAGCCAATGCGTACATCGGTTCAAGGCCGATCGTCGAGGCTCTGTCGCGCAAGGCGCAGGTCGTCATTACCGGACGCTCCACCGATACCGCGCTCACGATGGCGCCCATCCGGTTCGAGTACGGCTGGAAGGACACGGATTACGACCGGCTTGCCGCCGGAATCGTCGCCGGGCACATACTGGAGTGCGGCGCGCAGAGCTCAGGCGGCAACTGCCAGTATGACTGGCGCAACATTCCCGATCTCGCCAACGTCGGCTACCCGATCGCCGACGCGTACGAGGACGGCAGCTTTGTCGTCACGAAGCATCCCAACACCGGTGGACGCGTGTCGGTGCAGACTGTATCGGAGCAGCTCGTTTACGAGATGGGCGATCCTCACGGCTACATCACGCCGGACGTGATTGCCGATTTCTCCACGATCCGGATCGAAGACGCGGGACCGGATCGCGTTCGCGTATTCGGAATCAAGGGCTACGCACCGACCGACAAGCTCAAGGTGTCGATCGCATACAAATCCGGGTACAAGGCCGTGGGTACGCTCGTGTATTCATGGCCTGACGCGCTCGAGAAGGCGCAGCTCGCCGATCGCATCCTCCGCGAGCGACTGGAACGCCTGGGCCTGCGCTTCGATGAGATTCTCACCGAGTTCGTCGGTGCGTCAGCCACGCACGGCCCACTCGCTGGTGATGCGGGGCGGAATGCACCAGAGATTCAGCTGCGTGTCGGCGTGCGCTCGGATGATCGCGCAACCGTCGAGCGCTTCACGCGCGAGATCGCGCCGCTCGTGCTGAACGGACCACCCGGCGTCACCGGTTTCGCTGGCGGGCGCCCGAAAGTGGAAGAGATCGTTGCCTACTGGCCGGCACTGATAGACAAGACAGTCGTGCAGACTCACGTGGAGATCGTCTGATGAAAGTACGATTGCTCGACATCGCCCACGCGCGATCCGGTGACAAGGGCGACACCGCGAACGTCGGCGTCATTGCCAATCGGCCCGAGTGGTTCCCGCTCATCGCACGCGAGTTGACGCAGGAGCGCGTCACGCGACACTTCGCCGGTATGATCGAGGGCGAGGTCGATCGCTTCGAACTGCCGAACCTGAACGCCCTCAACTTCCTGCTCCACGGCGCGCTAGGCGGCGGTGGAACGCTGTCGCTCAAGACGGACGCGCAGGGAAAGGTGTACTCGACGGCGCTTCTGCGCATGATGCTCGACGTACCGGACGCCGAGGCGCGCGCGCTGGGGCTGCCGTCAGCATGAACCGCATTCGGGTCGAGTCCGACGGCGAACTCGCGCGCATCACGCTCGCGCGTCCGGAGAAGCGCAACGCACTCGATCACGAGACTACGCACGAGCTGTTGCAGGCCTTCACCTCGTGCGCGCAGCACACCGGCACTCATGCGGTTCTGCTTTCCGCCGACGGCGCCGACTTCTGCGCTGGCGCCGATCTCAAGGAGCTCGCTGGCATGCTCGGCGCGACGCCCGAACAACATTACGCCGACGCGGAGGCACTTGGACGCGTATTCATCGCGATGCGCGAGATGCCCAAGCCGGTCATCGCGGCCGTGCGTGGTCGTGCGCTTGCCGGTGGTGCGGGGCTTGCGACCGCTGCCGACATCGTGATCGCACACGAAGACGCGCAGTTCGGCTATCCGGAAGTTCTCGTCGGCTTCGTACCTGCGATGGTGATGACGATGCTCCGCCGCTCGGTTGGCGAGAAGCGCGCCTACGACCTGGTCGCGAGCGGAAGACGCATCACCGCCGCCGAAGCTCTCGGTATGGGTCTCGTGAGTCGCGTGATCGGCGGCGGGGGGGACGATTTTGCAGAAGCTGCAGAGCTGATCGCGCGCGAGATTGCAGAATCGTCAGTGAGTGCGCAGGCGCTCACCAAGACACTGTTCTATCAGCTCGATGGTCTGGACTTCCGTGAAGGCGTGCTCGCTGGCGCGCGCACGAACGTCGCCGCCCGAAGCACCGAAGACTTCCGCAGCGGCGTTCTGCGGTTCACGAAGAAAGCATGAGACGCATCGACTCGTTCAAGATCGGATTGGCGATTTGTGCGATCGTGCTGTTCGCGCTTTCGATCAGGTCCGGCGTGACCGCGTATCGCCTTGCCGCCATCGCGTGCCTTCTGGGTGCGTTTCTGCTCCGTTTCGTCCGTCCGAGAGCGTAATTAGATTGCGAGGGTGAAGGCCACCCGAAACATTCCCGAACTCCTCTCACCCGCCGGCTCGCTGGACGCCGTTCGGGCCGCCGTCGCGAATGGCGCCGACTCAGTGTATCTGGGCGCTGAGAAGTTCAACGCCCGGGACGAGGGGGCCCAGCTGACGCTGGATGAGCTCGAGGCTGCATGTGCGCTGGCGCACTCCCGGGGGACGCGGATCTACCTCACGCTCAACACCCTCGTGAAGCCGGCCGAGCTCAGCGACGCGCTCGATTTTCTGGGGCAGGCTATAGATCGCGGGATCGACGCGGCGATCGTTCAGGATATCGGGCTCGTCAGACTCATCGACAAGGTCTATCCAGGGTTCGAGATACACGGCTCGACGCAGATGACCGTGCACGACGAATCCGGCGCGCGGCTGATGCAGGAACTGGGGATCGATCGCGTAGTGCTGGCGCGGGAGAACACGATCGAGGACATTCGCGCGATTCACACCGCTGTCCCGCAGCTAGGGCTCGAATCGTTCATACACGGCGCGCTCTGCATCTCGTACAGCGGCCAGTGCTACATGTCCGGGATGATCTCCGAGCGCAGCGCCAATCGCGGGTCATGCGCACAGTCTTGCCGCAAGGACTACACGCTCACGGATTCCACGACGGGCGAGACGCTCGACACCGGCTTCCTGATTTCGGCGAAGGACCTTGGCGCGTACGACTCACTGGCCGACATCGCAGATGCCGGCGTGCGTTGTCTCAAGATCGAAGGACGCAAGAAGCGACCCGAGTACGTAGCAACCGTGACGCGTGGATATCGCGATTTTCTCACCCGCGTTGGCGAAGGGGATACAACGCCGCCGGCTGTCGAGGAAGTGCAGGATCTGGTTCAGATCTTCAGTCGCGGCTTCACACCAGGAATGTACCGCGGCCGTGCGGGTCGCGAATACGTCACGCGTGACCAGCCGGACAATCGTGGCGTGGAGCTGGGCACCGTTGTGACAGTCGGCGCGCGTGAAGTAGTCGTAGAAGTTTCGGCGCGAATCGAAGCAGGCGACGGAATTGCGTTCGAGGGTGGCCCCGGAGTCGAGACCATCGGAGCGACTGTTACATCGGTGCGCACTCTGAGCGAGACGAACGGAACACTGCGTCAGGCGCTGACGCTGCGTGCGCATCCGCAGGTTGGCGCAGTCGTTGTTCGCAGCTCCGACGCCACGCTTCTCGCTCGCGCGCGGGCGAGCTTCGATTCCGTCGAGCTGGCACCGGCGCGCAAGCGTCCGGTCGACGTCGCAGCGTTCGGGAGCGCGGGATCGCCGCTCAAGCTCGTGTTCAGGTCGGACGTTGGAGACGTCGTCGTGCGCAGTGATATACCGCTGGCGGCGGCAATTAAGCGCGCGCTCGACGTCACGCAGCTGCGCGAACAGCTGGGCCGGCTTGGCGAGACCGCCTTCGCGCTGCGCGACGTGGATGCGAACGGGCTTGCCGCGGGTCAGTTCATTCCCGTAAGCGTTCTCAATCACATGCGTCAGAGCGCAATCGCCGATCTGGAGCAACGGGTCGAGTGGGGCAACGCCGAACGCCTCGGTGAGCGCGCCGAACGGATCTCGACGGCTATTGCGGAAGTGACGGTGACCAGGCCGCTGGCGAGCGACAGGCCCAAGCTGTCGGCGCACGTGTACGATCTCGCTGATGCGCGCGCTGCAGCTGCCGCTGGCGCCACCGAGATCGTGCTCGATCCGTTCCTGCGCCACCCGACGCCGCCCGTTTCACGCGTCCGTGCGCTAACTACTGAACTTTCAGGAGTTGGTGTCACGCTGCGCATTCGCACACCGAGCATCGTCCGTCCCGAAGATCGCGCTGTCGTGGACAAGTGGCTCGCTCTCGATCTGCCGATCGTTTCGGGTCACGTTGGACTTGTCGTCGAGCTCGCTCGACAGGGCCGCGACGTTGTTGCAGACTATGCGGTGAACTGTTTCAACCAGCATACCGCGGCGTACCTTTTTGCGAGCGGCGTTCGGCAGATCGTTCCATCGATCGAGCTGACTGTGGATGAGCTTGGCGAACTCGTAGCGCCATGGGGCGGAAGCGGGTTCGACGTTCTGGTGTATGGCCGGCCGGAAGGAATGACGATCGAGCACTGTGTACTGTCCGCGGCTTTCGATCGGGAGCCGACGAAGTGTCGCGATCTCTGCGTCCAGAAGCACAACAACGTATCCCTGACGGATCCTGCTGGCTACACATTCGCCGTCGCAACCGACAGCGCCTGTCGCAACCGGCTGTTGCACTCGCGCCCGATCGAAGGCTCGGAATACATGCCGAGACTGTGGAGCATGGGTGTTCGCTCGTTCAGCGCGGTATTCAACGTGCCCGGCGACCCGGTTACCGAGGTCATTGCCGGCTACCGCCAGCTGATCGATTCGCTCGCATCCGGTGAAGTGCTACAGGGCAGCTCGGTCCGATCTGTCGTCGGTTCCGCGTTCACGCGCGGCCATTTTGCGCGAGCAGTCTGATCGGCGCGGCATCGATGGGCGCCTCACTGGCTACGCTGCTGGATAGCATTGCTGCGGGAAGAGCAGGATCGATTCGACTTCTGGAGCGCATCCACTGAATCATTCGGACATGACAGCCCCGACTCTGGATGATGCGCGCGCCACGCTCAGCAAGGCCTTTGGATATCCAGCATTTCGTGCGGGCCAGGAGATCGCTGTCGAGTCTGTGCTGCTGGGGCGCGACACGCTCGTGATTCTGCCGACTGGCGGCGGTAAATCGCTGTGCTATCAGGTGCCTGCGTTGCTACTCCCCGGTCTCACCGTAGTCGTGTCGCCACTGATCTCGTTGATGAAGGATCAGGTCGACGCGCTGGAGGCAAAGGGAATCGCGGCCGCCTTCGTTAACAGCACGCTCACCAACGGCCAGGTTTCCGACCGCATGGCCCGCGTCGCGCGCGGCGAGATCAAGATGTTGTACATGGCGCCCGAGCGCTTCGATGCCGGCAGCACAGCCGAGCAGCTGCGTCGAGCCGGAGTGTCGCTGCTTGCGATCGACGAGGCTCACTGCATCAGCCAGTGGGGCCATGACTTCAGGCCGAGCTATCTCCGGATGCGCGCAGTGCGTGAGGCGCTCGGTGATCCGCCGACCATTGCACTGACAGCCACTGCAACTCCAACGGTAAGGCGTGACATCGCGCGGCAGCTCGCACTGCGCGATCCAAGGGTCGTGATCACGGGATTCGATCGCACCAATCTCAGCTATTCAGTAGTTCCCGCGCGCAACGATGCCGGCAAGGATGCACTTCTGGTTCAGGTGTTGAGCGACCGGCCCGGGCTTACCGTCGTGTACGCCGCGACTCGCAAATCGGTGGAGCGCATCGCGTCCATGTTGCAGCGTGAGGGGATTTCCGCCGCAGCATATCACGCGGGCCTGGATGACGTCCACCGGCATGAAGTTCAGGAAGATTTCATGACGGAGCGCGTGCGTGTCATCGTCGCGACCAACGCGTTCGGAATGGGCATCGACAAGGCCAACGTCCGCGCCGTCGTTCATCATTCGATGCCCGGGACGCTCGAAGCGTACTATCAGGAAGCGGGACGGGCTGGACGTGACGGCCTTCCGTCCGAGGCGATTCTGCTGCACGCGTTTCAGGATCGCTTCACTCACGAATATTTCATCAAGGGCGCGTACCCCGAGCGCGAGCTGGTGACGCGCGTCTACGCGACGCTGCAGCGCCTCGCGAACCGGTCGGCAACCATATCGGAGTCGCCGGAAGAGCTGGCGAGCGCGGTCCCCGGCAAGGCCAACGCACGGGACATCGAGAGTGCGCTGCGCGTGCTCGAACAGGCGGGCGCGACGGTAAAGGCACAGGAGTCGGCATCGCTCGTGCGCGTGAGACTGCTTGCCGCTCCCGCGCGCATCAAGCGAGAGCTGTCCAATTCCGACGACGCAATCGCGCTCGGCGTCCTTCGCGCTCTCTGGCGAGCCGCCGGCGACGATCTGAACGACGGCGCGATAGTCGACGTCGCATCGCTTCCGTCGGGACTCGGCGCGCCCATGGAAATCCAGGACACGCTGGAATCACTCGAGAATCGTCAGTTCGTCACCGTGCAGAGGATCGGCGGCGGCATCACGCTCGTCGCGCCGTCCCGCGATCTGGACAGTTTCAACGTCGATTGGAAATCGCTCGGCCAGCGGCGCGATGCCGAGCTCGAGAAGCTGGAAGCCGTTCAGCGCTACGCCTATGCAAAGAGCTGTCGGCGCGCCTTCGTCCTTCGATATTTCGGCGATCCGGCGGCGGGCAACAGCTGCTCGGGTTGCGACAACTGTCAGGGGACCGCGGCACCGCGCCCAGCCAAGGACGAATCACCCGCCCGCAGCCGATCCTCCGGCCGCGCCCGCAGCGGTCCGGTTCCAAAACCGGCTCGCGGCCGCGTCCGCGAAGCACCGGATGCCGCGGACGACCTACCGGCACCAGCGCGGGAGCTGTTCGATCGGCTCCGCGCCCTCAGGCGCGAAATAGCGCGGGAAGAAGAGGTCCCTGCCTATATTGTGTTCGACGACAAGACGCTCCGGCAGATCGCCGTGCACCGTCCGCGCACTCTCTCGGCGTTCGGCGAGCTGCGCGGGATCGGACCGGTCAAGACTGAGCGGTTCGGTGCGCGGTTCATGGCTGCGCTGGCCGACGAGCAGGGATAAACACGATACCCGATAATGGACGATTCCTTCTACTTCTCCGAACAACATCTTGCAGTGCGCGATACTGTCCGCGGATTCGCGCGAGATCACGTCGCACCGGTTGCAGCGAAGCTCGACGCGGAAGGAAAGTTTCTCTGGGACAACGTCAAGGGAATGGGAGAGCTCGGGCTGCTCGGCGTACCCTGGCCGGAAGAACTGGGCGGCGCGGGCCTCGATCTCACCTCCTACATCATCGCCATCCATGAGATGGCCAAAGTCGATGCCTCGCACGCGATAACGATCTCCGCACACACGACCCTCGGAACGTCGCCGATCGTCAAGTTCGGCAACGATGCGCAACGCAAGCGCTACGTCCCGCTGCTTGCGTCGGGAAAGGTGCTCGGCGGGTTCGGCCTCACGGAACCGTCGGCTGGAAGCGACGCTGGCGGAACGCGCACGCGCGCGGAGAAGCGCGGGGACCGCTACATAATCAACGGATCCAAGATCTTCATCACGCACGGCGGGGTCGGCGAGATATTCGTCGTCACCGCGGTGACGGACCCGAGCCGCGGAACCAAAGGAATCAGCTCGTTCATCCTCACCAAGCCGACCACCGACCTCGAGACGGCGAAGCAGATCGGAATCGGACACGACGAGTCGCTCCCAGCCATGAAGGGATTCCGCGCCGGCAAGAAGGAAGACAAGCTCGGCTGGCGCTCCTCCGATACGCGCGAGCTGATATTCGAAGATGTCGAGGTTCCAGAGGAGAATCGCCTCGGCAACGAGGGTGAGGGGTTCACGAACTTCATGCAGACGCTGGATTCGGGTCGCATCGGCATCGGCGCTCTGTCGCTCGGGATCGCCGAGGGTGCGTACGAGCAGGCGCTGAGATACGCGTCGGAGCGAAAGCAGTTCGGGAAGCCGATCGCGGATTTCCAGGGCGTGCAGTTTCAACTATCCGACATGGCGACGGAGATCGAGGCGGGGCGGCACCTCGTATTCCACGCGGCGTGGCTGTCGCAGCACGGCAAGCCATTCGGCAAGGAAGCGGCGATGGCCAAGCTGTTCTGCTCGGAGCTGGCGATGCGTGCGACCACAAAGGCCGTCCAGATCCACGGTGGCTACGGCTACACCAAGGACTACCCGGTCGAGCGAATGATGCGCGACGCCAAGATATGCGAGATCGGGGAGGGGACGTCCGAGATTCAGCGCCTCGTGATCGGCCGCCACATACTGCGCGGGCTCACCGCGTGACGCTTTCGGAAGTCGCGAAGACGATTCGCATCCCGCTGGGCTTCGTGCTGGGAATTACGTACGTGCTGTTCGCGCGCCCGACCGTTGGCTCGCTCGTGCTTGGCGGAGCGATCGCGCTGGCAGGTGTTCTCGTGCGTGCGTGGGCGTCGGGCCACATCGACAAGAACGAGAGGCTCGCGACCAGCGGGCCGTATGCGCACACTCGAAATCCGTTGTATTTCGGCAGCTTTCTGATTGCCGCTGGATTTGCCGTGGCGGCGCACTGGAGCCTGCTTGTCGCGGTCGTCGTGTTCTTCCTGCTCATCTACTATCCGACGATGCAGCGGGAGATCGCGAACATCCAGGAACGTTTTCCAGACGCGTACGCTCGTTATGCGACCAATGTGCCGCTGTTCTTCCCGCGGCCGGCGCCATGGCGTGGCGACGCCGACTCCATGAACCGCTTCGATTCGGCCCTCTACATGAAGCACGGCGAGTGGAAAGCCGGCCTAACTTACGTTCTGGCAATGATTTGGCTGGCGTTCCGGACCCTCCGGACGTAACTTTAGTGATGTTGGCGCCGGCTACTCCGGCGCCCCAGTCTATTTCTCTTTTGGACCGCGCTGAGGCAGGGACCCTGTAACACGATCCCGGGCCTGCGTGGGCTACAATGAAACGTGAAATCCTCATAAACGCGGCTGCGCGTGAAACGCGCATCGCGATTCTGGAGGACGACCGCCTCGTAGAGCTGTTGGTCGACCGTCCAGACAACCGCCGAATGATCGGCGACATCTACGTTGGGAAGGTGGAAGCCGTCCTTCCCGGCATTCAGGCAGCCTTCGTCAATATCGGGACGGAGAAGAGTGCCTTCCTCCACGCGTCCGACGTCCAGGCGGACGACTCGGATGACGACTCCGATCCGGACGATCATGACGACGACGATGCCGAGCCGGCCAGCGGCGGCGGCAACGGTCATGGCAGCGGCGGCAATGGTCGCCGCGGCAAGGTCCCGCCGATCCAGGACACGCTCAAGCGGGGTCAGGACATTCTGGTTCAGGTGACCAAGGAGCCGATCTCGACCAAGGGTCCGCGCGTCACAGCGCAGATCTCGCTGGCGGGCCGGTTCCTGGTGTACATCCCTGACGGCGGCACCAAGGTCGGCGTGAGCCGGAAGATCGGTGCCGGTGCCGAGCGCCAGCGGCTCAAGGAGATGGTCCGCGGTTTTCTGCCCGAGAAGGTCGGCGGCGTGATCGTGCGGACGGTGAGCGAGGACGTGACGCCGGACATGCTCAAGCGCGAGCTCGAGTCGCTGATATCGCAGTGGAAGCGGATCAAGAAGAAGACGCGATTCGTGCGCGCACCGGCGGTGATCCATCGTGAGACCGGCCTTACGCGTGGACTCGTGCGCGACCTGTTCAGCGCCAAGGTCGATTCGCTGACGGTGGACTCCAAGCAGGTCTTCAACGAGATCGTTGATTATCTGGAGGACATCGCGCCGGATCTGATCCCGCGCGTGAAGCTCCACGCCGAGGAGCCGCCTCTGTTCGACAAGTTCGAGATCGAGTCGGAGATCAGGGACATATTCAAGCGTCGCTGCGATCTCCCCTCGGGCGGATATCTGATCATCGAGCCGACCGAAGCGCTGGTTTCGATCGACGTGAACTCGGGGCGTTACACGGGCAAGAAGGATCCCGAGCAGACCGTTCTTCGAACCAACATGGAGGCGGCGGCCGAGGTCGCGCGCCAGTTGAGGTTGCGCGACGTGGGCGGGATCATCGTCACGGATTTCATCGACATGGAGAGCAAGTCGAACCGTGACAAGGTGCTTCAGGAGATCCGGAACCATCTCTCGCGGGATCGCGCCAGGACCAAGGCATTCGCGGTTAGCGATCTGGGTCTGATCGAGATGACTCGCCAGCGCGTCCGGCAGAGTCACTATCAGAGCATGACGGAAGCGTGTCCCACGTGTCACGGCAGCGGACGGGTCTTCACACCGGAGACGATAGTACGGCGGATGGAGCGGTCGGTGCGCCGGATGGTGCTGGAAGGTCGTCGCGACAACCTGCTGGTGAAGCTGCATCCAGAGGTCGCGATGTACGTTCTGGAGCAGGAGCGGGACCTGGTCCAGAAGCTCCAGAAGTCGGCGTCATTTTCGCT
>DAHUXM010000008.1 GCA_027307165.1 Gemmatimonadota bacterium
GTTCCGCGTCACCGACATCGTCGGATGATCTGTTCCGGCATACTGATACTCCGTCGTGTTGCCACTCACCAGATCCACTTCCTTGGTGATGTTGGAGCTGTTGGCACCGGCACCGTACAGATACAGTCTCTGTGTGGATGGCGCTGAATCCGTTGCCGTCCTCAGGACCAGTCGGCCATAGGGATCGTACCGGTAATCCACCCGAACGCTCGGGAATCCGCCACCCGATACCAGTACGCTGTCCAACTGGTTCCCAGCGTCCCAGTAGAACTGCATCAGCTGGTTGTTCGCCGTGTTCGTCCGACTTATGACGTTCCCGTCGGCGTCGTACACGTACAGCGCCCAGCTCACGCTCGTGAGCCTGTTACCTGGATTGTAGCCGGCTCCGGCGTCGGTCCTGTTCCCCACCGCGTCGTACGAGTACGACTCCGAGAAGAGTGCATTCGGACTACAGAGATCGCGCCAGCCCTGATCCTGGGAGAGCGAGTCGGGATTGGAGCCAGGCCACGCCATGCACGACTGATAGCTCCAGTTGACCTGCGACACATGGCCCAAGCTGTCGTACGCCGCCTCCCGGTTCAGCTGATAGCTGTTGGCGAGCGATGAGTACGGATATCCCATTTGCTCGCTCGTCACTCGGCCCAGCGAGTCCACACGATACGATCTCCGGTACAGCGGATTGATCGTCGTGTCGCTACAGGTCCAGTTGTACAGCTCGTTGTTGGTCGTGTACTGGTCCGTACGGTTCGAGCCGTTGGGAAGTGTCGTCGTCGTGAGCAGACCGTTGTACTGGTCGTACACGTACTTCATCGTAAGCGGTCCCAGGGTCACCGAGTCGGCAAGCCCCAGGCTGTTGCGCGTGAACTTGCTCTCGAATTGCGTGAAGCCGTCGTCGTCGCCCGCTGACGTGGTTGCGTTGAACGCGCCAGGCGTGGCGCTTCCCATCGTATAACGCGCACCCGTGCCCACCATGGTCACGACGGTCGTGTCCGCGTTGCAGGCGTCGCTCGTCGAGTTCTGCCCCGTGTAGCAGAAGAGGTGAGACGTGCTCGAGTCCTTGACCGTTGCATTGGACGCTACCCTCGTAAAGCCGCCCGGCGAGTAGCTGAAGCTCGTCACTCCGGAGATGGGATCGTTCCTGGCATACGCTATTGACGTCCATACGCCAGTGACGTATATTCTCACCATGGAGTTGATCGAGACGTCCATCTTTACGAAGCAGGTGCACGCAACGTTCTCGGATGAGGAGTTACGCGCCCTCCAGCTTCACCTAATTCTGCACCCAGACATCGGTGATATAATCCCTGGGTCCGGTGGGCTGCGGAAGATGAGGTGGCGATTGATGGGACGAGGGAAGCGCGGTGGCGCTCGCGTGATCTACTACTGGAAGTCAAGTGCCAGTCAAATTTTTCTGTTATTTCTGTATCCGAAGAATGTTCGGAGTAACCTATCTCTACCGGAGCTCCGAGCTCTGCGCATGCTGATGACCAACGACTAGTAAGGGAGTACGCAATGCGAAAGGATCTATTCGACCAGCTCATCGAGAGCGTGAAGGAAATGAAAGCGGTTCAGTCCGGGCGCCGGAAGCCGTCGCGCGTTACCCGCGCTGATGATGTCCTGAAGGGTGGAATGCCGGATGTGGCTATACTTCGCTCCCATTTCAAGTTGAGTCAGGCAAAGTTTGCAGCCTTGCTCGGCATCAGCACTAGTACGCTTCAGAACTGGGAGCAACACCGCCGAAAGCCGGAAGGGCCAGCCAAGGTTCTACTGCGGGTCGCCGCCGCACATCCCGAGGCATTGCTATCGGTCACACGGGATGTACCAAGACGTCGAGCACGCCGCTCTGCTGCGTAGGCTGTGTCTCTTATACACTCGAGCTGAATTTACGACGCGAGCAGGAGCGTTAGAGGAAAACTGGGAATCAGGGTCAGGTCTTGCCCCGTGCGCCGCTACCGTTCATTGCAGGTTTTCGCCACACCGCGTGTTGATTTCACCGCATACATAACAAGTGAGGTGATCGTTGATGCGTCCCAGGTGGGGCAGCACCATGCGCACGATCGGCAAGCACTTCGCTGTCCATTACTCGCGCGTGAGCCGGATCGTACGCAACGCAGAGCGGGCACGCGCACGGGGCAAGACCTGACCCTGATTCCCAGATCCTCGGACGCCGGCTTCGTCTCTGGCAAGCGACTGCTGGACGCGTGGCATATCGCGGCTGCTTACAGAGCGATTACGACGTCCAGGGTACCGCTCGGAAGGATCGCGCGCATGCTCGGTTGTACGACGCGGGCGATGGCTGCGCAGTTCGTGGTGATGATTGGTGTTACGTGCAGTGCGCTACGGGCGGAGCCGATATCGGTTGAGGAAGTAGCACGGCGAATGGCGCGACGATTGACTGAACGTGAGAGGTAGGCGGACGTAGGGCGAGTATCCGCCGGAGTACGAAGGGTCGTATCAGGGACCCCGAGTAGCCACCGGCGTTGTTGGAGCACTCAATTAACTAACGGAGCCTCCGGTAAACCCGGGGCGATTCACTTGGTTTCATTCCGCGAGATCACACATCGTCGGTGGGAGGAGCCTTCACTATGAACTTCTCCACGAATTGAACCGCTCCGAGGATGATCAAAACATCTGCGAGCCCTATAGGTAGCGTGCCAATCGCAGGGAGCCAGCCATGGAAACCCTGGGGCCATCGAAAGAGAAACAACAACGGAACATGAAGCAACAACACAAAGAGGATAACCGCCCAGAACCAGACGCGCTTCCTCAGGTCCCAGCGAACCCTGATCGCAAGCATCACCATTCCAAGAATGATGAATACCGATCTACCAAGCTCTTCTTGTCCCAAGAAGACATCGAAACCGATGTAGACGGGTAGCAGAAGTAGCCCAATAATGAGGCCGGAATAGTCGGTAGGTTTCTTTTGAGTATCTGTTCTCATGGAGTTGCCCGCGCCATGCAGCTTTGGTACCTCGCAATCATGCCATCGCTGCCCTTGATATCATGGTACGTCGCGCCAATAGAAATAAGATTCCCGACTATAGGAATCATTTCAGTCCCATGCACCACTGTACTTGCCCCTGTCCTGTCGGCGAGTGCAAGGCCGACACCTGTCGCGGACAGTCCAGCTCCACTCGCATCCCCGGCCACCGCGAAGCCCGCACCGATAATTCCTGCGCCAAATTGAATGCCGTGAAGGAGGTTTCCGCCACCCGGAATCGCCCCAACTGCGTCAAGCCCGAATGGCCCAAACGTTATAGCTACTTTCACTGTAAGTGTGCAGGAGAGAAAGCTACGCTTTGCCGGAGTTGTCTTCGGCGTAGCCGCCGATGAGGTATTCGACATTGTTGCCGACCCACCCGCGACTCCGCCAAGCAAGCCACCTTGTATTGATGGAGCATCAGCGGGCTCCGACGGCGCATCGGGGCCACGAGCAGTAATGTTCACGCCCGATATGCTACCGCTACACGCTTGCGTGCCGTTCGAGAAAGTTACGCACACGAAGTCGTTCCCAGCGAACATCCCGCTCGGATCAGATCCATCGATCAGATCGTCAGCTGCAAACGTATACTGATTGATCCCGGCCGAGAGCCCCAGCGGGTCCTCGCTCATGAACCGTCCCACATCCGGCTGATACCACCGGGCCCGTGCATTATAGAAACCTGTCGTCTCGTCGTACAGCATGCCCTTGAAGCCAAACCTCAATCTGCCGAGCCGCATGTACGCCGTCGAGCCCGTATCGCCGCTGACGCCCCACAGTCAGAGCCAAAGAAAGCAACATCGCGGCCCTGGTGGTGAGCCGAGTCAACGTGGCCTCGGGCGCTCCAACACATTCAATCCAAACTGGCGACGTAGATCGCTTTCCGTACAACCATTGCTGGACGCGATCTATCTTCAGCGCCTGATGTGTTGCTCGTGATTTTCGCCACTGAGATACGTAAGCCAACCACCACTAGGTTCGGACGTAACTTGCGTAAGTCGGCGCCCCAAGCGGCTGGATGAAGCACACCAAGCACAATGCGCTCGGCCTGTCCTGAATCAGTCGCAACAAACGTCTGCCTGTACGGAATCCAAACTGAGTGGGCTGCGATCGCGTCTGGATCTGGAACCTCGTGCGTTGTGTCGGTCCAGCGTAGCAACCCCACTTTTAGCTCGACATAAGCCATGTAGCTGTACCTGTTAGCAGGGCCGCCTCGCGGTCCAGCAATCACCACGACGACTGAATCCCGCGAATCATAGGGTGACCACGCCCTTGACAACGTGTCGACAACCCCGCGTTGCGTATACGACTCAGCAAGTAGCATTATCCGAAACCCACCCGGCGGGGCGCCCTGAGCGGCTACACGCGATCCAAATGACAGACTCGCTGCCCCTAATGCGTAGATGAAGATCGCTCGTGTAAGGTCACTCATCACGGGCCTCCTTGTTCTAGAAGTGAGTAGATGCTGACGTGAATGTGCGACTGGTGCTCCATCCATAAATTCGTAGTGGGGTCAAAGGTTCGTATTTCACGGGGACCACCGTATGAAAGACTCTTGATATTTCCACTTGGCCATATGATCTGCCTGAACTCAGGCATCGCGATTGCGGCTGTCGCCACTGCGTCTCCTGTAGTGGTTCAGCAGAAATCGAACTTTCGGGCAGGTTGAAAGATTGACACTTTTCCCTCATGCCGGCGAGTCGCCGGTGTTTCAGAGGGGGAAGATACGATGACTGAGAAAGAGCCGAAGGGCGCAAAGGGTCGGCGCTTTAGCGCCGATGAGAAGATGAAGATCATCGAGGAAGCCCGACAGCCGAACACGACGGTGGCTGAAGTGTTGCGACGGCACCAGGTGGATGGGGCAGCGTTCTACCAGTGGGAGAAGCGGGCCAAGGCTGCGATGCGCGAAGCGCTCGGCCGACCGGCTGGTGGGAATCCAAAAGCAGGGACGCACGATCGCACGAATGATCGAGAGATCGAACGATTGAAGGCGGAGCTGGACCGAAAGAGCCGGATCATAGCGGAGGTTGTTGAGGAGAACCTCGCGCTAAAAAAGGGGCTCTGAAATTGGGCTCTGCATCGAGGTTCAGTGCCGAAGTGAAGCGTGAGACCCTTGCGTTGATCGAGCTGACTCAAGAACGGACAGCGTGGAAGCTCGATCGCATTCTGCGCTCACTCGGTATCACGAAGTCGCGCTATCACGCGTGGGCTCGACATCGGGCCATAGACACACTGACGGATCGCTGCTCGCGTCCGGTGACTGAGCTCGACGCGCTGCTCACGGAGGAGAAGGAAGCGGTGAAGCAGTATGCTCTTCTGCATCCGAAAGACGGCTACAGAAGACTTACCTGGCAGATGGTGGACGAGGATGTGGCGTTCATGAGCGCATCGAGCGTATACCGCGTGCTGAGCGAGGCAGACATGCTGTATCGCTGGCACCGGCCCACGCACACGGGCACTGTGCCGCCGAAGCCGACCAGGCCGAACGAGCGATGGCACACGGACATCATGTACCTGAGGGTGGAGGACACGTGGTACTTTCTGGTCACGGTGCTCGACTCATACAGCCGCTACGTGGTGCACTGGAATCTCTTGGGCTCGATGGCAGCGTGGGACGTGACGCTTGTGGTCCAGGAAGCACTGGAGCTCGCGAGGAAGAACTACCCGGGAGCGAGCGACGTGAAACCCGCTATCGTCAGCGACAACGGCACGCAGTTTACATCGAAGGACTTCAAGCAGCTCATTCGACACTTCGAGCTGGAGCACATTCGGATCCGGACGTATCATCCGGAGTCGAACGGAGTGCTGGAGCGTTTTCACCGAACGACGAGGGAAGGGATTTCAGACGAGGATCTGAAGAACCTGACGCGAGCGAGAGAGATCATCGCGCGCTGGGTGAAGCATTACAACGAAAAGAGACTACACGCTGGGCTGGGCTATTTGCAGCCAGCGGAGTATTACCATGGCGATCCTGAAGCCCGGCGGAACGAGCGCAGAGTCAAGCTGGCCAGAGCTCGCGAAGAGAGAAGAAAGATCAACCACGAACGGGTGAAGGAGAGCGCGAGCACACCGCAATTAGCTGCATGAACAACACGAACTTCAAACGACCATAACCGGAGAAGTGTAAATCTTCTGATCGGCTGGAAAGTTCAAAAGGTGCTGAAGCGTTACAAGGTCCATGCCATACCATGCCGCCTGACTCGTCAAAGTCGACTTGCATCTTTACACGAGCCTGTCAATTCCTGGTAATCACCTGGATCACGCCGCCCATGTGCCCGCTCCCGAACTTGTACTCGGCGTCGTACGATTGGTAGAATCGGATCTCGGATACTACGCTGGAGTTGATGTCGCGCAGCGTGTTGACATTGTTCGAGTAATACGTGTCATCCACGAAGACGTGCACCGGGATGGCCGGCACTGCCGGGTCGATCGACTCTCGGCCGCGGCTGTGGAAGAAGTCGGAGTGAGTCTGTGCTACTATGTCGTACGCGCTGGTGACGCGAAGTTGGGCGATCTGGTCTTCAGTGACGACCATCGGATCGCCGCCCGGTGCCACCGAGGTATTCGCTCGGACACATCCAGCGAGAACGAGCAGGGATAATAGAACGAAGCAAGCAGCGTGAGCAGACGGGTGAAATCTACGGCGGCAAGTCATTACTTCCTCCGGATTGTACCCGCAATCGCGATTTAGCTGCGTGATGCAGTATCGTGCCGCAGGATGCTGCTGGATGGTGCTGGATGGTGCTGGATGGTGCTGGAATCTTGCTGGATACTGCGCAAAAGGGGTCCGGTTGCCCAGACCCCCTTTGCGTTACACAGACCGCACTAACATCGAACTCTATGGCACCGGTGTGATGTTGCCATTGCGTGCATTCACTTCGCGCTGTGGGATTGGCAGCTGCGACACCAGAGCGTCACTCGCACCAGGCGACGGCATGCCGGGTTGAGAGACGTACGCAAGATTGAACATGCCATATTCCCGCAACGCATCCATGTGCTGTGGACCGAGGGTAACAAAAGTGTAGCGCAGTTCGTACAGCAACGCCCTGATCGCGTCCGCCGAGGTGGTGAAGGTGGCGTAGGGTGCCATCCCGCCCTCTACGGTGTGCGTGGCATTGATATCATTGGTCGCGCCGACCAGGTCTCCGGTCGCGATCTCCGCCTGTGCGCGCAGGAGGATCAATTCAGCGTTGCGCACCATTGGAAGCGGCTCGGATAGAAGCGCCGAATTGGTTGGATCGGTCATCTTCAAACGATTCGACCCAGTGAATCCATCCACGGTTATCTTGGACGCGGGAATGACGTTCGCTGCGCGGATATCACCGGTCATGAACGAGTTCACGAAGTTATCTGTGACATAGTTCGTGGTGAGTGCGCTGCTTAGTGGATTGGGAGTGCTCTCCGGTGCAGACGGATTGTACTGATACCACGGCCCGATGTTCAGGTATTGCTCCGTCACCGGTGATGGCTCACCAGCCAGCGCGATGTTCAGCGCAGTGAGTGCCGTCGCGGCACTGGCGGCGTTCGGAGCAACCGGGTCGAGCGCTCGCATGACCTCGGCCTTGCCCTTCAATCCACGATTGAGGAGAATGACGTTTGCCGTCTGGCTGTAATCGCCGTGCAAGGAATAGCCCGACGGCAACGTGAACGGCATGGATGGTGATGCAGCATTCAAGTCTGCCAGCGCTGAATCAAGTAATGCGGACGCATACTTCAGCACTGCCTGCTTGGTGCGAATCGGATCCAGCTTTGTTGCATCAGGTCCCTGGATCACCGCGCCGTTCTGATCGCGCATCTCCACTTCCCTGATGTAGATTTGCGCGTCCATGGTGCGCATAAACCCACGCGTTGCCGCCTGGTTCGCTGGACTGAGCGACGTATACGATGCGTCCTTCAAGAGGTTCTGCGATGCGCGAAGCATCTGATAATAGGTGGTCCAATCGGCCCCTCCGATAAAGCCGCTCGGGTCAGGCGATGTTACGTAGAACTCCGTGACCCAGCGGGATTCATTGAGGGTCGGTTCCATGGCATCGCGCGCCATTACGCTGCCGAAGATCCAGTAGCCGTTGCCGGCCTCCATGATAGCCCGATCCGTCGCCAGGATGCCTGTCACCTGAGATTGCAGTGTCTGCTGCGATCCGGCCACAATGTTGTCCCGGCTCGGTGCAGCCGGGTTGTCTGAGCAGGCACCAGCCAGCACGAGAATGCTGGTGAGTGCTGCAGCTATGTATTTTTTCATTTGAGTGCGTTCCCCGAGATTAGAAAGTGGCGTTGAGAGAGAGGAAGAACTGGCGGCTCGGCGGATACGGCGTCACGTCCTGCGTGCGACCGATCGCTGCGTTGCCGAAGTTCGACACCTCGGGGTCATAACCGGTGTAGTTCGTCCACGTGTACAGATTGTGGCCGCTAGCCTCCACTCGAAGATCCTTCGCGCGGTTGCCGAACATCCTGTGCGCGAACGACTCCCCGAGGTCATAGGAGAGCGTCAGCTCCCGGAGCTTGGCGAAGCTGGCATGCTCGGCGTAAACCGGCTGCCCCGCCACGAAAGCCGCACCGCGTTTCTGCGCCGCCAGCGTGTCGGCAAAGTTGCTGCCGGGAAGGTTGAAGTCGAAGTAATTGTTGGTGAGGTTGACGGCATAACCACCCTTCCGCCAGTCCAGCAAGCTGGAAAGTGTAAGCTTGCCAACAGTAAAGTCATTCGAGAAACCCATCTGGAAATCGGGGTTCTGATCGCCAATGCTGATCTCCCTGCGCGTCTTGGTGCCAGGAAGGAATCCGTCGAACACAACGATCTGCGTTGCGGACTGGCCAACCTCGATCTTGTAATCGCCAAACCGCTCGCTGAACCCGGAGCCGGTGGTGAACGCCGGCACGGGAAGGCTCAACACCTTGTTCTTGTTACGCGAGAAAGTCGTGTTGGACGTCCAGCTGAAGGCGCCGGTCTGGATGGGAACCAGGTTGAGCCCGACCTCGGTGCCGATGTTCTGCATCGAGCCGCCGTTGATCACCTTGGTAACGAAGCCAGTCGATGGCGCCAGGCCTGAGGTCAAGACGAGATTGGTGGTCTTCTTCTGGTACTGGGTAGCTTCGAGGCCCATGCGACCGCCGAAGAATGTCGCGTCGAATCCGCCTTCGATCTCGGTTGTCTGTTCGGGCTTGATCGTGCTGAGACCGACTGTGGCACTCTGACGCAGTCCGTTCACTCCATCCTCCAGAAGAGGCGTGAGGAACGTGTACTTGAAGTTCACCGGGACGCGATTACCAGCCTCACCCCACGCGAAGCGAAGCTTGAAGTTGTCCGCCCTGGGAGGCAGCCACGGAAGCTTGTACGAGATCGATGCCTTGGGGTACGCATAGAACGTCTTCGGATTGCCGTTGGTGCTGGAGCGCTCGGCGTTCACGGCTCCTGTCAGGAGGAGACGCTCATTCGCGGTCAGCAACTCTTCCTGGCCGTAGTACGAGAACGTCTTCGTGAGACTCTGAGCCTGACTCACCGCCGTCTGGGTAGCTGTCTGGACGTTGGTGATGCCCGGGAACAATCCCTGCCCCAGGTTGAACAGATTGTCGACCTGTGACCGTTCCTGGCGCAAGCCCGCCGATGTCGTTGCGGTGAACGTCGAAAGGATGAGCTTGTGTGTGAGGTTCAGGTTGAGGTTGGCGTTGACGACATTCGTATTGCCGTGCGCAACTGTTCCAGGATACGGGTCGATGAGCCCGGACTGTTCAAGGAAGGTCGTCGGCGGCGAATAGACGAGTGCCTGATCCGAGTAGCTGTCGACACCACCAAGCAACGACATGTCGAGCGTCTGGCGTGTCGATGCCAGCATCGACCAGTTTGCCTGAGAGCTTCCGATGAGACGATAAACGTTCTCCGGCGTCTGGATCGCCTGCTGATCCTGCAGAATATTCGCCCCGCTCGCCGCGAACGGATCAGTTGTGTATTGTCCGTTCACCTTCCTGGAGAAGTCGTAGAAAGTAGGCGTGCCGGAGATGACATCCAACGGGTTGATGGCGTTGTTGTCATTGCCCGAGACTCCGCGCTTGGTAAGCGTGTGCAACACCTCGCTGTTGGCGCGAAGGTTGAGCTTGGAGCTGAACTGCTGCGTAAGGTTGACACGCAGATCCTGCTTGTCGTAGCCGTCAGTGGTTGTGATTCCCGCATCATGCTTCACACCGGCCGAGGCAAAGTACGTGGTGTTGCCATCGCTCGTACCGCCACGCAATGATGCAGACGTCTCGTACGACAAGCCCGTGTTTCCATACAGCTGCTGCTGAGGATCGGTGCAGCCCGCGTACGGATTTGCGGCGAAGTAGTCGGCAGCTCCCTTGTAGCCCGACGGTGTGTTGGCGTTGATGAAATCGGTAGCCTGAGCCTGCGTGAAGCAGCGAAGGTCCAGCGAGTGCGAAAGCTGTGACGTTCCAAAGCGCTGCAGGACATCGAGCGACGGAGCTCCAGCACGGCCGCGCTTGGTCGTGACGATGACCACTCCGTTGGCACCACGCGATCCATAGATGGCGCCCGCCGACGGCCCCTTGAGGACTTCGATCGATTCGATGTCTTCAGGATTCAGGTCGGCGATACGATTGACTTGCTGGTCCTGATTGGCCGTGATACCGGTGCCGGCAGCGGTGATGGCGTTCAGTCCGTTGCCGAAGGCCGAGTTGTCGACGATGACGCCGTCAACTACGTACAACGGCTGGTAGTTGCCGTTGATCGTGTTGGTGCCGCGCAGCTGAAGCTGAATGCCGCCGCCTGGTGCCCCGGAGTTGGACGTGATCACGGCGCCGGGAACCTTTCCCTGCAGCGCGCTCTCGATGTTCTGCTGCGGAACCTTGTTCAACTGCTCGGTGTTGACGACCGTCACAGCGTTGGCAGCGTTCGCGCGTGACACGGTCGTCGCCTGACCGGTGATGACCTGCGCCTCCAGCTGAAGGACGTCGCGAGCGAGCGAGACGTTGACGGTGTTGTCATTCGCACCAAGTGGAATGATCTTGGCAGCGAAACCGATGCGGCGAACGCGAAGCTGATGCGCGCCGGCCGGTACGCTGATGCCGAAATTACCGGCATCGTCCGCCGTGCCGCCCAGCGTTGTGCCTACAACCTGCACTGTTGCCCCTGGGATCCCTTCGGTGGTCCCCTGAACGGTTACGTGACCTGTCACTCGCCGCGTTTGAGCGTGCGCTGTTGCGGACACTCCCGCGAGCAGCAACGCGATAGCACACACTACGCGTACACAAACTGCTCGTGCTCCAGCCAGTGACGTTGGAACGGTACTCCTACCACGGATGATTCGCATGTGTCCCTCGTGGGCTTGCGTACGGTGGCAGCAAAGGGACGCGAGAGCATGCACGTGGCTGATGCAACATGTCGATGCACTTCGCGCGCGCATTCATCGCGTACGGCCCCTTGCCGATACCGATGAATGTGCGCGCAGGGAAGCGCCGCGAACAAGCTATTCCATGTGCAGTTGCTGTATTAAGGACGACGCATTGTTTGCGGGCCTGCAGTACTGGTTATGCAGAGTATCCCTATCGTGAAATCGCGTAGCATTTGTCTGTTCGATGCTACTTTCGTTCGTGTCGTGCAAACATTGTCAACGCAGCGCAACATCCTCCGCATGCGTTGCACGCTGGAAGGGCATCCGTAGGCAATCCCGGACGATCAGCTCTCCAGATCGCTTCGAAGACAACACGGATCAGCGAGTTGGCGAGACGGCTACAATCCATTCACCCCGTCCCTACAGAGCAAGTCATATGCTTGACTCATCTCCAAATCGAAACAGGGAGTCGGTACGGTGAATCGACATCAAGCACTTCGCAACTACGACTGGCGCTCGCTGCAACTTCGCGTACGCAAATGGTACGATGTCAGAGGGCTCCGATTCGCGGAGGAGCCGGTCGCGAATATTGCCCGCGATTCCGACGTGAAGTATCGCGTCCCGCTCACGAGCACCCTCGTGGTCAAGCTGCGGCACGATGCCGCGACGACTTTCGTGATTGTCGTGATACCGGCGGCGTTACGAGCAGACCTCACGCTGATTCGCAAGATGTTCGGTGCCTCCACGGCGTGGATCGCCACGATGGGTGAAGTTCAGCATCTCACCCGTTCCGTACCCGGGTGCGTGCCGGCGTTCGGATCCCTGTTCGGGCTGCCGGTCGTCGTCGATGCGCGACTGCGCGAGGCGCCCGAATTATTCACCGCATCAGGCCGGCCGGGGTTTGCGGTGCGCGTCCCGATGTGGCTATACACGATCAGCGAAAACCCGCAGCTCCTCGGCTTGTGCCGCGAATCGATGACCGCACCCGCTCCCGGGAATCCCGGAGATCTCGCGCTGGGAGCGGCCGTGTAATCCAGCGCCGGCACTCGCCTGGCCAGCTTGTCACCGCGGTGCCGGCCGACGTACCATCCGCTGGATATGTATGCGTCGTGTATGTTCCGACGTCGTCAATGTATACGGCCACGTGTACCGCTTGACAGCCGACGGCGCCGGCGCGAGCGTTCCATGTCATGAGTCGTGCGTGCATGAGCTCGGACGGAAGCTCCCGCGATGATGGCCCGGTCACCGGCCGGATGTTACCAAGGGATCGATAAGCAGCCTCAAGCGGCACGCCTGACCATCGTTGCCCATACTCGTCATCGGTATATATGACCACTTATTCCGGGGCGAAATATCGATGGCGGTATCGATGGTTCTCGCTCGGAGGCGCAATTGCCGTCATGATTGCCGGCTCGGTAATAGCGACTGTGCGCTCATACAACGCTTCAAGGGAACAGCTTCGCACAGCAACGCGGATGTTGCAGGACTATGCCGTATTCGCCAGCTTCAGCTACTCCCAGAACGCAACTTCGGACGCGCACGACATAGCATCGAATGCCTATGCCGGACTCATGGGCTTCACGCCACAGTCTTCGAGCCAGCTACCGCCCGAAACCATCGTACTCCCACCCAGCGAATCCTGTAAGCCACCGGATCGAAGCGGCCGATACCGATTTCGCCTGGATCTTCCTTCGCGCGTGTTGCATGTGTCGCGTGCAAGCGACGTTGGCGTTGGCCTATGGCAGGCGCTGGACCATCTTGGGTCCAGGCAGCCGGACAAGCCGGTAGTCCTCGGACAGCGCCTCGCCAGCATCGTGCGCGATACCCTCGCGTTTCTGGCAACCACATCCGCAGTGCGCCAGGCCGGATGGGGCTACGTTTTCTTGCGCGACGGCGAGGCCGTGACTGGGCTGTCATATCGGCCGATGTACACCGCATCGGGACAACCAATTGCGGTATACGGATACGACTCGTGTATCGATCGAGATGAGTTCGCAAGGTTGTATCAGGAGGTGCAACCACTTCCTCCATCGCTGGTGTCTTCGCTGTCGCGCGACTCGCTTCTACTTTTGCGCGTGACCGACCCGAGTGGAATCGTACTGTACTCCAGCGGACCGACTCCGCAGGAAACTCAATACGCCGGGACGACGAGCGTTCCGTTGCTCGCCGGCATCAACTTCACTGTCACGATTCGATCCGACCTCAGCTCCCGGATCCTGAAAGACGCTGCTTCCCCATGGGCAACACGACGCGCGCTCGTGCTCCTCATCCTGACGAGTGGCCTTGGTTGCATCTCACTTGTACTCTTCCGGCGTGAGGTTCGCTTTGCCGGCGAGAGAGAGAATTTCGTGACAGACGTGTCGCACGAGCTGCGCACGCCACTACAGCAGATTCTCATCTTCGCGCAGCTGCTACGGCTGAATCGACTCCAGAACGAAAACGAGCGCGCACGATCGCTGGCTATCATCGAGGCTGAGGCCCTGCGCTTGATCGCCCTGGTCGCGAATATCCTGAACCGGGCGAGCCGGAAACCCGACCACACCAACACGCAACCGCTGAATGCCTCCGAGCTGATACAAAACTGTATCACGCTCTTTCTGCCACTCGCCGAAGCACGCCACGCGAAAATAACCCTCTCGGGCGAGGATGCGTGTGTGATTGTGAATCCGGAGACACTGCATCAAGTCCTTACCAACCTGCTCGATAATGCGGTCAAGTATGGACCACCCGGCCAGACCGTCAGAGTCAGCACCGAAGTATCCGGCGAGTGGTTCGTCATTCATATCGATGACGAGGGGCCGGGAATCCCTGCGGGCGACAGAGACCGGGCATGGGAGCCGTTCGTGCGACTGGAACCGCCGGGGAACCGTTCGACCGGCGGAGTCGGTATCGGACTTGCCATCGTGCGCGAGGCTGTTCCGCGAA
The DNA here is from genome assembly GCA_027307165.1 of Gemmatimonadota bacterium. Classification (GTDB taxonomy): domain Bacteria; phylum Gemmatimonadota; class Gemmatimonadetes; order Gemmatimonadales; family Gemmatimonadaceae; genus Fen-1247. The sequence continues at coordinate 14,224 of DAHUXM010000008.1, forward strand.
TGTCGGGTACTATTGTAATAGAGGATGCGCCGTACGGAGGTGCGCGCTTCACGCTCCGTCTCCCGAGAGCCGACACGACAGGAAGATCCATGACTTCCATCTCCAGCTCACCAGATTCACACAATGCGATCGATTCTGATAATTGAGGACAACGAGTCGCTCGCCTTCGGCCTGCGAGCGAGCCTCCAGGTCGAAGGACACACCGTGGACGTGGTCGGCGATGGTCGCGAAGCGCTTGAACGAATCGCGATAACTGATCCGGACATGATCATACTGGACCTGATGCTGCCCAACGTGTCCGGCTTCGAGGTGTTGCGGAAGTTGCAGGAAAGTGGCTCAAATGCGGCGATACTTGTGCTCTCCGCGCGGGATCAGGAGGTCGACAAGGTGCAGGTATTCCGGCTCGGCGCCGATGACTACGTGGTCAAGCCTGTCGGTGTGTTGGAGCTCATCGCGCGCGTGGATGCATTATTCAGACGCCTCACGCCGGGAAGTACGAGTGTCGCCTCGCCATCGAGAAGCACGGAATATCGCTTTGGACGTGTCGTCGTCGACAGTGCCCGCCGCACCATCCGCCGCGGGGACACGGAGGTGGATGTACGGCCGATGGAGTTCGATTTATTGCTCCATCTCCTGGAGGCTGATGGACGAGTGGTATCGCGACGCGTGCTGATGCAGAAGGTATGGCACTACGCGCCGGATATCGCAACGCGAACGGTGGATCAGCATATCAATCGCCTGCGGCAGCGGCTGGAAGACGATCCCACCACCCCACGCCACATACTTACTGTGCGAAAGTCCGGCTATCGGATCGTGCCGTGATTGACGGTTCGATGTCTCGTTACTTGGCGGATACCCAGGTCATCCTTGAGATGCCGCATGGCCCATCATCCCGTATCACCTGAAGGACAGTGTCCGCCGCGACTCTCAGTTCGATGCGGCCCCATGTTCTGATCGAACCATACGGCACATCGGACCAGCTGAGCTCGATGTCGGTACCCTGCACAATACCGTGACCCACCTGCGTCCACATGGTGCCCTGCGATCGATCTCCGGAAGCTTTGTTCATGCCGAGCCAGAATATCTCGGAACCTGCGCATTGAATCCAGAAATAATTTCCTCCGGGCGTGCGCCACCTGCCAGAGCGCAACGGTACCGAGCACGTAGCCTTGCCTCCAACCCTGTTTCCAACCCTGCTTTCCGTCCTGCGTTCAGTCCTGTTTTCGGTCCTGTTTTCGGTCCTGCTTTCGGTCCTGCTTTCGGTCCTGCTTTCAAAGTTGCCTTGAGACTCGCTCGCGAGCCCGGCTGCGGCGACGGGCTGCGGTTCCCGAGCGCCGATGTCGGCGATCAGCAGGGCTGCACCAACGAGTGTACGCTGAGCGATCGTAAATATGCGAGTCATATGTGCGATTCCGTTGGCTATTGATCAATGAAGCATTCGTCCAGCGAGAGCGACTTGCCGTTGACGCCACCAGCCGTTCATGGCAGGACGTGAACCGTAACATACCAATAACCTACTGCCAGTTTACTAATAACATACCAAATAGTACGTTGTCAAGATCAGGGAGTTCCGGATTCGGTAAAAAGGTGGCACCTCCATACTGGAGCAATGAACCAGTCGCTGGTTCCACCGGGGCTTTGGGCTGTCGACCAGGCGTTACAACCGGAATTCGAGTAATCACCTGGGGCCGGGCACGTTTGCGACGCAATCTCGCGGCGTGTGTGGATGCGACGGACTGCACTTGCTTCAGCAGGCTTTCGCGACGAATATCAATGCAGGCAACGCGAACGACACAACAGGACGAGCCCATGCGTGACTGCGTAGCTGCTATAACGCGGTTTCGGCCAGGCTCGAGACAAACCCGTCAGGAAGGACCACTATCATGAAACCGAGTATCGTGAAGAAAGCATCGTCGGCCAAAAAAGTCCGTAACCTGCAGCAGTCCCGCAGGGAAATCCTGGACGTTGCGGCCGCGGAGGTCCACCGTCACGGCTTTCAGGGAATCAGCGTTGATGACATCGTTATGAAGACCTCTCTCACCAAAGGGGCCTTCTATCATCACTTTCCCACCAAGCTCGATTTAGGGTACGCGTTGGTGGACGACGTCGTGAAGCCGTCGATTATCGACCGATGGATCACGCCGCTGAATCAATATCCAAACCCGCTGAAAGGGCTCGTCGAGCAGATGAAGCGGCTGATGGGAGGGCAGGACCCAGCGATCATGAGACTGGGCTGTCCACTGAACAACCTTGTTCAGGAGATGTCTCCTGTGGACAAGGGATTCAAGAAACGGCTGCAAGCAACCCTCGTCTTCTGGATCGCCGAATTGGACGTGCATTTGAAGCGAGGAAAGAAGTTGGGGTTCATAAGAAAGGACGTTAACACCAGGCAGGTTGCGTACTATGTCGTTATGACTATCGAGGGTATGTTCGGCCTTCTCAAGGGGCTCGACGACCCCGCGATGTTCGATGTGCTGTTCGCGTCGTTCAGGAACTACCTGCAATCAATCGAAGCCTGAGCAGGTCTTCGAGCAGGTCTTCGAGCAGGTCTTCGAGCGAACCCTTAGTCGCGATACTCACGGTCGCAAACGTTGCCGTTGCGGACCCCTACTGCGGACCCCGGCCGCGGACCCTTACTGCCGACCCCTACTGCGGGCGACGCGCCAGCATCGCTTGCCAAAGCATAACGTACTAACTAGTATATTGGCGTACCGATTAGTATATTGCCGTTGATATCGTCCATCAGCCCTCGGCCGGCCCAGGCCGGGTTGAAGCGTGAGCCCCCAACCCAATTCAGGATAAAGACAATGCCAATTCGCGCTATGACCTCTGTCGTCGCCGCGGCCGCCGCGGCCGCCCTTTTCACGATCGAGCCTGCAGGAGCGCAGCAGGCACGTGATCTCACCCCGTATCTGATGGGCGATCGTGCCGCTGAGATCGCGTTGGCACGAACCGCCGCCCCGGCAAGTGTGTCCGATTCTGCAACTGTGCTCGTGCTTACTCGCAACGGCTTCGTCAAGGCCGCTTCGGGAACCAACGGGTTCACGTGCATGGTGGTACGCTCGTTCGCCAGACAGGTCGGTGCGCCCGATTTCTGGGACCCGCTGATGCGCGCTCCGCACTGTCTCAATGCGCCAGCAGTTCGCACCGTGCTTCCGGAAATGTTGAAACGAGCCGAGTGGATCATGACCGGCGTGAGCCCGACCGAAATCGCCACGCGGACTCGGCGTGCCTATGCCTCTCACGAGTTCCCCATGCCGGCACCTGGCGCGATGGCGTACATGCTTTCCCCTGAGCAGTATCTTGCGGATACAAATCCGCACTGGATGCCGCACCTGATGTTCTTCTACGATCGGTCGATGCCGGCTTCAGCCTGGGGGGCGAGTACCAATATGGGCACGGTGATCGATGGCTCACCGGACGACGGTAGTTCACCGATCCTCACGCTTCTCATCCCCGTGCGCCAGTGGTCCAATGGCACGTCGGCAATGTCGCAAGGTGCGAACTAGAGGGCGAACTAAGGTGCGAACCAGAGTGCGAACCAGAGCGCTTTGAGATCGCAGTTGAGAAATTAGGGAGCGTACCGGGGGGTTGCACGATGGACGACGACGATGTGAGGGCCTCGCAAGGCCGAAACCAGGCCCGCGAGTTGCAATCTGCGCTTGGATTTGCAGGCGCTTCATTCGTCAACGGTATCGAGCAACCCCGTTACACTATCGAGATGCTGGCTCGCACTGTAGTGGTTCAGCAGAAATCGAACTTTCGGGCAGGTTGAAAGATTGACACTTTTCCCTCATGCCGGCGAGTCGCCGGTGTTTCAGAGGGGGAAGATACGATGACTGAGAAAGAGCCGAAG
>DAHUXM010000009.1 GCA_027307165.1 Gemmatimonadota bacterium
AGACCGAGAAGACGTATTCACCGCCGCGCAGGCGGTTCAGAAGGAGTAGCCCGGAGGTAATTGCCCTATCCCTCGATTCACCGCCGCGCAGGCGGTTTAGAAGAGCAGATGTGCGAGGCGTGCGGCGAGCGATACATTCACCGCCGCGCAGGCGGTTTAGAAGAGTATGATGGTCTTGAATTGCCGCCAGCGGGTATTCACCGCCGCGCAGGCGGTTTAGAAGACGCAGGCTTACTGCACTCATCGCGGCTGACTATTCACCGCCGCGCAGGCGGTTTAGAAGCACCGATAAACCTGCTTCACGATCTGGATGTAATTCACCGCCGCGCAGGCGGTTTAGAAGGGTTGGAAGGGGATTCAATCATTTGCGCGATGATTCACCGCCGCGCAGGCGGTTTAGAAGAGTATCCCTGACATCGAGAGCATCTAGCCCCTATTCACCGCCGCGCAGGCGGTTTAGAAGATCGAACAGGCTCGCCGCACAGCCGTGCGCAGATTCACCGCCGCGCAGGCGGTTTAGAAGTCGAAGATGTCAGGCTTGCAGGGATAGAAGTGATTCACCGCCGCGCAGGCGGTTTAGAAGGCAAGGATGGCCAACGGTCCCGACGTCGTAATATTCACCGCCGCGCAGGCGGTTTAGAAGTCGATCTGTTCCGCCAGTGACAGCATGGACATATTCACCGCCGCGCAGGCGGTTTAGAAGTCTCTGACGTCGCGCAGGAGCAAATCCCGTACATTCACCGCCGCGCAGGCGGTTTAGAAGCATCTGCGGTTCTCGATTCGCAGCCTTTCGTTATTCACCGCCGCGCAGGCGGTTTAGAAGGATGTAGCAGGTATCCGAGCACACGCCAAGCTATTCACCGCCGCGCAGGCGGTTTAGAAGGCGAGGTGATCACCCTGAACGCAGCGCACGTGATTCACCGCCGCGCAGGCGGTTTAGAAGATGTCGGCCATCCCTTCGGCTGCTGTGTTATCATTCACCGCCGCGCAGGCGGTTTAGAAGAATACCAGAGCTCGTCGTTGAGCACTGTCGAGATTCACCGCCGCGCAGGCGGTTTAGAAGTATTTCTTCGCGTGACATCATGGCGCTTCTACATTCACCGCCGCGCAGGCGGTTTAGAAGCAAATGATCCGCCTGACTGTTGTTCTCGAAATATTCACCGCCGCGCAGGCGGTTTAGAAGATGTGTTGGCGTCTTCGTGCCGCCCGGCTCGAATTCACCGCCGCGCAGGCGGTTTAGAAGTCCTCGAGTGTCACGAACGCGAAAAACGTAACATTCACCGCCGCGCAGGCGGTTTAGAAGAGCAGATGTGCGAAGCGTGCGGCGAAACCTACATTCACCGCCGCGCAGGCGGTTTAGAAGATCACGATGCCGAAATTCCGGTCGATCACCTCATTCACCGCCGCGCAGGCGGTTTAGAAGGAACCATCGACCGCCAGAGAGGCCCCTGGAAGATTCACCGCCGCGCAGGCGGTTTAGAAGTGCCAGGACATTTCTGTTGCCGGTAGAGGAGTATTCACCGCCGCGCAGGCGGTTTAGAAGTTGCTACGGGGTTGGTGTACCGGGCGGGCAGGATTCACCGCCGCGCAGGCGGTTTAGAAGTGTTCAAAGAGGAGGACGACGCCGAGGAGGGTATTCACCGCCGCGCAGGCGGTTTAGAAGACCAGCGTCTCACATCCGAGCACTGAGCGTGGATTCACCGCCGCGCAGGCGGTTTAGAAGTAGTTGGAACGTAGTACAAACAAGCAAGAGGGATTCACCGCCGCGCAGGCGGTTTAGAAGGCACGGCATACGACAGCACGACTCTGTCTTTGATTCACCGCCGCGCAGGCGGTTTAGAAGTCCAACACGAACACGTCGATGGCCTCAGTGATATTCACCGCCGCGCAGGCGGTTTAGAAGAAGATCGTACTCTATCCCGAAGGCAGTCAGACATTCACCGCCGCGCAGGCGGTTTAGAAGGGGCGATTGGATCAACGGACTGCCCGACGGTCATTCACCGCCGCGCAGGCGGTTTAGAAGATTGTGTGACTTGCACTTAGCTCGTGTGGTGCATTCACCGCCGCGCAGGCGGTTTAGAAGTGCCGACGCGCGAGAATGTCCCATACGTGCAGATTCACCGCCGCGCAGGCGGTTTAGAAGTTCCAGGCGATACTTCGCAGTATTGTAGATCCATTCACCGCCGCGCAGGCGGTTTAGAAGGTCAGGTCCAAGGGGCTTACCTTCTGCGAACCATTCACCGCCGCGCAGGCGGTTTAGAAGAGTTCGCCCGCCGTTCGGTATGCGATTTAAAAATTCACCGCCGCGCAGGCGGTTTAGAAGGGCGTCGCGGAACATCAAAGCGTCGGGACAACATTCACCGCCGCGCAGGCGGTTTAGAAGAGTACGGGCGCGCAGATGTGGACTATGCGACCATTCACCGCCGCGCAGGCGGTTTAGAAGCCATGTGACGACACCCACGTTCACCTCACGTGTTCGTGCGCGTGCAGATGCAACTACTCGCGGAGCTATCCCGCCGCCTTCGCTGCCAGCGTCTCCACCACCGCGATATTCTGCAACAACTCCTGCGGTACGCCATGCCGCTTTTGCAGATATGCCGGGCTGTTGTAGGAAACCCAGACTTTCCCCTGGGCATCTTCCCATATCAGAATCTTGAGCGGGAGATCGATTGCTATGCTGGGAGCGGCTAACATCACAGGCGTGCCAGCCTGTGGGTTTCCGAAGATCAGGAGTTTGGTAGGCCGCATTTTCATTCCTGCTCTTTCCGCTTCACTACTATGGTCGACGAGAGCAAACAGCTTGACTCCCTTCGCTTGCAGAATCCCCTTGAGCCTCTCTACCGTTTCATCTACCGAATGATTGCTTGCGATGTTGATGATCCCATCACCCTTGCCGAGCGTCATGGATGTCTCCGCGCCGTTTTCATACCGCGAGCTTGTTAAATGTCGGGCCGAACCCACATAAGTCGCCATTGCCACGCCGACTAACGCTGGAAAGGAAGCAATCGCCACACCTCTCTGCACGTACACGTTATCACCCTCCGTCACATTGTTCGCGGACCGTCGCTCGTGCAGGTACTCAACTGGATTCTTTCAATCTCCCCACCGTAGCCGCGACCCGCTCCCCCAGCAACCGCGACGTCGTCCACTTTCCACCAAACACACTCACCACGCGACCTTCCACTTCGATAGTCTCCCCGCGCCGCTGCGCGTGCGCCGACTTTCCGGAGTCCACCAGCGGACGCACACCCGCAAACGTCGTCTCGATGTCCGCTTCACCAATCCCGTTCACAAAGAACGTATTGTACGCATCCAGCAGGTACTCACGCTCGGCGACGCTGCATGCAATTGGTTCGTCGAGCGTCTGACGCACTTCCGTCGTCCCAACCAGTGTCCGCCCGTGATGCGGCAACGCAAACACGAGCCGGCCGTCCGACGGAAGGTTCAGCGCAAATCCGGCTTCGATCGCTCTGTTCACAACGAGGTGAGATCCGCGCACGAGATCCAGCTGTGTGTGCGACGCGATTCCGCTCGCGTCCAGCAACGCACGCGCCCACGGTCCCGCAACGTTCACTATCACGTCGAAGCGCGAAGCATCATGGGTCGTACGCAGCTCGCCATCACGCGCGATTTGCAGGACGTCCGTGTTCTCATGAATCACGACGCCGTCGTCTCGCGCACGGTCGGCCGCCCAGCGGCCGAGCGCTGCGTCGTCCATCTGCGCATCCCAGTACGAGAACGCACCGCGCAGTCCGTCGGGCTTGAGGCCGCTCGCGCGCTCAGGCATGCGTCCTCTACTCCACCATCCATGACGCCCGAGCCTCGCTCGGCCGGCAAGCAGATCGTATGCCGTGAGACCAGCGGCAAGTGCGAGACGCCCGTGCGGCGCGTGGCTGTACAGTGGCAGGAACAGCTCGACCCGACGCGTGAGCATGGGTGCGCGCTGCATCCACCAGCGCCGCTCGTGCAATCCCTCGTACACCTGCCGCACGTCGCCCTGCTCCAGGTATCGCAGGCCGCCGTGTAGCAGCTTGCTCGATGCCGCACTCGTCGCGCCCATAAGCACGCCGCGCTCGAACAGTGCGACTTCATGGCCGCGCCGTCGGAGCGCCCATGCGCTCATCACACCGTTGATCCCGCCACCGACGATCGCGACTCGCATCGTGCGTTACACCACTACGTGAAGAGCGCCACGTTCTCCTCCACGTGTTTCACGTCGCGCATTCCTACAACTATGCTGGCGACATTCGGCAACATGCGCACGAATGACAGCGCGCACGCGGCATCCGTCCTTGCTTCCGGGAATGCCTCGCGTGCAGCAGCCGGCAGGTTCGTTGCCAGGCGCCCCTGCATGAGCGGCGCGACTGCTATCATCACGATCCCCATGTCGCTGGCGGATTCGAGCGCTGTCCGCTGATGTCCATTCACCATCTGCGTCGGCGTACGCACTCCTTCCATCATTCCGAGATTCACCGGCATCTGCACGGCAACCATGTGATGGTCGTCGCCCGCCACATCACGCGCGGCCGACACCAGCGATTCGATGGATATGTGATTCGGTGCGTCCGCGGGAACCCGAAGACCGTTCCACGTCGCGCAGCCGTATGACTGTATCAATCCGTCGTTCACGCAACGCTCCAGCTCCGCGAACGCATCGTGAATCCGGTTGTCGAACTCGCCGCGCGTCACAACGTCGAGCTGCTGCTCCGGATTGTGTATGTAGTAGATGTCGATCGAATCGACGCCGAGGTTCGCGATACTGCGTTGCACCTGATTGCGCAGGAATGCCGGAGCGATGCAGTGCCCGCCCGCGACCAGTTCCGCGGCGTCGATGATTCCCGTATCGAGATATTCACGCGCGATGTACTCACGGTACTCCTGCTTGCTCGCAGGCGGCGGAGCTTCCAGGGGCAGATAACCGCCCTTGGTCGTCACGAAGATTCTCGCGTCGCGATCGCTGTTGCCGACGTCGCGCAGCACACGCCCGATCACTCGCTCGGATCGCTGACAGCGATAGTTGATCGCCGTATCCACGTGATTCACACCCAGTTCGATCGCCCGCCGCAGCGCGCGATCGTAAGCCGCGTCTTCCTCGTCTGTCGGCGCGCCGAGTGCCGATCCGATCCCGAGTGCGGAAAGCGGCAGGGATGGCGTGTTCGGCGAAGAGTCGGAATGGGCGGCTGTCGGCATGTCGCGGGATGATGCCGGCCGAGTAGCGCCATCGCAAGTGGCGACATCACTTTGCTCCATTCGCTTGGTCGATGGCCGTTCGAACGATCGTTCGGTAAGCGTTTGCCTGATACCTGGATTCACGCGTCTTTATAGATTACAGGTCTGCTATAGATCACGGAGATTGACGCCATAATGCCCCATTTTGCAGCTCTTGCCACCGCCTGGTGGAAGCCGGTCCTTTTCATCATCATCGCTGGACACCTGACCAACGTCTGTGTGACGATCTTCCTGCATCGCGCCCAGACTCACCGCGGTGTGAAGCTCCACTACCTGGCAGCGCTTCCAATGCGCATCTGGCTGTGGCTGTCGACGGCGATCGTCACCAAGGAATGGGTGGCCTGCCACCGCAAGCACCATGCATTCGCGGACCGCGAGGGTGACCCGCACTCGCCGCTGATGGAAGGTCTCCGCAACATCGTGCTCAAGGGCGCGTTCTACTACCGCAAGGCGGTCCGTCAGCCGGGCATGCTGGAGAAGTACGGCAAGGGAACTCCCACGGATTGGCTCGAGCGTCACGTATTCTCCAAGCTCAACTGGGTCGGCATCCTGCTCATGCTGGGGATCGACATCTGGCTGTTCGGATTCTTCGTCGGACCGCTCGTCTGGGGCATTCAGATGATCTGGATCCCGTTCTGGGCAGCTGGCATCATCAACGGCGTCGGCCACGCAGTCGGCTATCGCAACTTCGACGTCAAGGACGAGAGCCGCAACATCTCGCCCATCGGCATCTGGCTCGGCGGCGAGGAGCTGCACAACAACCACCACGCAGATCCGCACAGTGCAGTGTTTTCGGCGCGCTGGTTCGAGTTCGACGTCGGTGCGCTGTATCTCCGCATCCTCGCGATATTCCGTCTCGCCGAGATCAAGTACGCGCGCGGAATGCGGGAGCATGAATCGTCGGAGATGCGTGACGCCGCGTAACCCGCGCTTCGCGTAACCCGAGACACCGAAGAGACGAATGCCAGCTACAGTAACGTGCACGCGCTGCGGCCAGACGCGCGAAGGATTCGAGCGCGCGCCATTCCCCGGTCCGATCGGCGCGCGCGCGCTCGGCGAGATCTGCCAGGTCTGCTGGGGCGACTGGCTCAAGCAGCAGACGATGCTGATCAATCACTACGGTCTCAACGTGATGGATCCGCAAGCTCGCCAGTTCATCACGCGCAACATGGAGGCGTTCCTGTTCAAGCGCGGGGAATCGAGCCAGATCGACACCAGCAAGCTAGGCACGATAAGTCATTAGTAGGGCGCGGATGTATCCGCGCCTGGCCCCGTCAGGCGCGATCGGATCTGGATGGGTCGATATCCGCGCCGGCCCCGTCAGGCGCGATCGAATTTGCATGTGTCGATATCCGCGCCTGGCCGCGTTACACCACGCACGATGGAGGAAACGCACACCATGTTGAACGTCCCGAACACATCACGGTTCCACGCCACGATTGCCCTCGCAGCAATCGTCGCCGCGCTCGGCTGCTCTTCCGGCAAGGCCGATACACCTCCCGCAAGCCAGCAGGCTTCCACCCAGGGCCTCGCCACGCACGCCGCGGCGACACTCGCGCCCGGTACACCAGGCACACCGGTCGTCGTTTACAAGGACGCCCAGTGCGGATGCTGCAAGGCGTGGGTGCAGCACATGCGCGACAACGGATTCCAGGTGACCGCAATCGACGAGCCCGCACGAGTGCTGGACTCGATCAAGACCGCGCACGGAATAAACGACGCCACCGCATCATGCCACACCGCGGAAGTCGGCAAGTACGTGATCGAAGGACACGTACCAGCCGATCTCGTGCAGAAGCTTCTCACCGACAAGCCAGCTGATGTCGTCGGACTGACAGTCCCAGGCATGGTGACCGGCACCCCCGGCATGGAAGGCGGAACCCCGGAGCACTACACCGTGCTCGCGATGATGCGAGACGGCACCACACGCCCCTACGCAGAACGCTAACGCACGTTATTTCCCACGCGCCCGATTGGTACGCGTGCATTCGTGACGATTCCCCCCACGCGCCGAATTGGTGGTCCTGCATTGGTGACGATTCCCCCCACGCGCCGAATTGGTGGTCCTGCATTGGTGACGATTCCCCCCACGCGCCGAATTGGTGGTCCTGCGTAGGGCGCGGATTCTTCCGCGCCTGGCCCATTTACGCGCAATCGAACCCGGATGACCACGTTGTCGATACCACCACACCACACGCCTGGCCCATTTACCCGGTATCGAACCCGGATGACCACGTCGTCAATCCCCCACGCCACCCACCCAACCCATTTACGCACAATCGACCCCTGATTCAACACCATCCCCTCGCAGCCGTATTATGATGTTCGCGCATGTGGGGGGCGGATGCATCCGCCCCTGTCGCTAAAGTCCCGCCCCGGAGCCTAGATGTCCGTTCGATCCATCGCCGCCCTCGCGCTTCTCTCCAGCGCAGTCGCGTTGCCGATTTCAGCGCAGCAATCCGCGCCCGTTCTTCCGTACACGCCGACCAGCGCGCCACGGGCGATACGACGAGACATCCCGCTCACCAACATGATCCGCCGAGCATGGGAAGCCGGGACGCGCGATTCGACAGGACGTCCGGGACGTAATTACTGGCAGCTCTGGAACGACTACACAATCAACGCCCGCTTCGACGCTCCAACAGCAACAGTGAGCGGCAGCGAGCGCGTAGTGATCCACAACAACAGCGATTCGGCGATGCACGAGATCGTGCTGCGGCTGGATCAGAACATCTATCGCGCTAACGTACCGCGCGCCGAAACGGTTCCGGAGATCACCGACGGAATGGTCGTGACGAAGCTGACCGTCGACGGTGCGAATGTCGACCTCAGCGACAGAACCAACGCTGCAGGACGAAGCCCGCGCGGCCGGCCAGCTCCGCCGATCACGCACCCTGAAGCGATCGGTATCACTCAGACAGTTGCAACAATCAAGCTTCCCGCACCGATCCCCGCGAAGGGTACTAGTACGATCGAAGCCGAGTGGCACTTTCGCGTTCCGCAATCGCTGGGCGTTCGCGGATTGCGCATGGGAGCGTGGGGCGACTCGCTGTATCAGGTCGGTCAGTGGTATCCGCGCGTAGCAGTATTCGACGATCTGCGCGGTTGGGACACCGATCCGTACCTCGGCCCGTCCGAGTTCTACAACAACTACGGACATTTCGATGTGAAGCTCGACATGCCCGCAGGCTGGCTCGTCGGATCGACCGGTGTGCTGCAGAACCCTGAACAGGTGCTCACTGCGAGCGCACGCGAGAAGCTGTCGCGTGTTCTGCAATCCGACTCGACGATCAACATCGTGAGCGCCGATGAGCGCGGACCCGGCAAGTCGACCGCTGCAGGCGACAGACTCGTCTGGCACTTCGTTGCTGACAGTGTTGGGGACGTCGCATGGGGAACGTCGGACCGCTTCGTCTGGGATGCAACCCGCGCGACGATACCGGGAAAGGGTGTCATTCCCATCAACATCTTCTACGAGCCTGGTAACGCCAGCAAGTACGTACCTGCCGGCCCAACAGCGCGTCACGCGCTCGAGTTCTATTCGAAGTTGTGGATGCCGTACACTTATCCGTTGCTCACGATGGTGGACGGCCCCGAAGGCGGAATGGAATATCCGATGTTCATCATGTCGAGCGCCGGTGCAGCCGATCATGAAACGGGTCACCAGTGGTGGCCGATGATGGTCGGCACCAACGAGACGTGGTACGGCTTCATGGACGAGGGCTTCAATCAGTACATGAATCGTCTGTCCCGCTTCGATCGACTCGGCCAGACGCCGAACGTCGACAGCCTGGGACAGTCGTATGGCCGCACGAGTGGTGATGAGCGCGAGCACCCGCTCATGTCGGACGCGAACTACGGCGGCCCGATGTATTCCTTCCAGGCCTACGGCAAGGCGCCGCTGATGCTGTCGATGCTCGGCGGCATCGTCGGCGATACCGCGGTCTGGAATGCAATGAGCGATTACGCAAAAGCATGGCGCTTCAAGCATCCCACGCCGTGGGATTACGCGCTGTTCATGGACAACGCGCTGCACAAGGATCTCAGCTGGTTCTGGTACTACTGGCTGTTCACCGACGAGTCAGTGGACGGATCGATCGCGAGCGTGAAGACGGCCGGTGCGCGAACGACGGTTGTAGTTCGTCAGGACGGCGCAATGCCGTCGCCAGTGGTTCTCGAAGTCAAGTTCGCGGCAACTGGTCCTGCGATCCGCGCAATGAAGAACGCGCGGATGACAGACTCAACCACAGCGATAGTTACGTGGCCCGTCGAGGTGTGGTTCAATGGCAACAGAACCTACAACGCCGTACTGGACTTCGGCGGACGCAAGATAGAATCGATAACCCTGGATCCAGGCCGTCGATTCCCCGATCGTAATCCCAGCGACAACGTATGGCCGCGATAACGACGCGTCGTACGCACGCCACGCACCGAATTGGTGATTCTGCGTAGGGCGCGGATTCTTCCGCGCCTGGCCCCGTCACGCGCAATCGAATTCGGATGACCGCCGCGGATTCTTCCGCGCCTGGCCCCTTTACCCGCAATCGGATTCGGATGTCCGCCGGATGCATCCGCGCCCGACCCATTTACGCGGTATCGAACCCGGCTAACCACCACGTCGATACCGCCGCGCCACACGCCCGACCCATTTACGCGGTATCGAACCCGCATGACCACCGCATCCGTTCTACGACCACCCCGGCAAGCCGTTACCGTGGTGGTCGCACCAGATCCTCCGGACGGTCCTCGACGCGCACCGCCTGCCTGAACGTCTTACCCGCAACCTTCATCGTGACCACATAATCACCAGGCTCGACGCGCTTGAGATCCGCCGCCGACGTCGGATCACCAAGCGCGCGCGGACGCGGCTTGCTGCTCGTGAGATCCCAGGTGGCTTGATTGAGGCCGGCGTAACCCGGCCCGCTCAACTTGCGCACCGTGTCGCCCTTCGCGGTAAGGATGTACAGGTCCACCGGACCGGTGAGAGCATCACGCAAATAGTACGAGATGATCGCGCCGCGCGGAGGATTCTTTGCGACGAACGGGCGGCTTCCGAATGACGGATACGTATCCGTGTAGCGGAACTGAAGCGCTGGCGAAACGCGAAACAGATGCGCGCGTTCGCGCAGCAACGTGTCGGTCATCTCTTCGAGCGGACCGACATTCACCAACCAGATCCCGCGACCGTGCGTGCCGACCACGAGATCGCGCTGGTCGTATGACATCGCGAATTTCTCGACGGATACCGGCGGCAGTCCATGACCGAATTTCCGCCACTTCGCGCCACCATCGATGGATACGTAGACACCGGTCTCCGTTCCGACCCATAGCAGTTGCGCATTGTACGGGTCCTCGAACACGGTGAGACTGCCAGCGTCAGCAGGCAAACCAGTCGAGATCGAGCTCCAGCTCTTTCCAAAGTTCGTGGTTTTGTACACGTGCGGTGCGTAGTCGTCGCGACTGTGACAGTCGTACGTCATGTACGCGGTCCCTTCCGCGAAATGGCTCGCTGCGATCGTCGATACGAAGCAGTGCGTCGGCGCCTTCGCGGGAAAGTTTGCGGTGACGTTCGTCCATGTCTTTCCGTAATCACGCGTCAGCCAGACCAGTCCATCATCGCTGCCCGTCCATATCACGTCGCGCGTGCGCGGGCTTTCTGCAATCGAGAACAACGCGTGGTAGGACGTGTTCGGTCCTTCACCTTCGGGATGTTCGCGCGTGGCCCGCGTCATGTCGGGACCGACCACTTCCCAATCGATGCTCTTGTCACCCTGATCGTGAATGCGGAAGAGATGGTTTCCACCCGCGTACAACGTCGCGGTGTCGTGCTGCGACAGCGCCAGTGGCGTCGTCCAGCCCCAGGTGTAGTTGTAGCCGGAGTCGCCGCCCGCATCGAGCGCCATCGGCTGGATGTGATCGCGCTTCCATGTGCGCATGTCCAGACGCGACATGCTGCCGAATTGTGATTCCGAATAGATGATGTTGGGGTTGGTGCGCGATATCTGCACCCACATTCCATCGCCGCCGTTGACGCTGTACCAGTCGGCGTCGGTAACTCCGAGCGTGTCACGTGTACTGCTCGGTCCACACCAGACGCCGTTGTCCTGCAGGCCCCCGCAGATGCGATACGGCTTGGACGTGCTGTCGATAGCGACGGTGTAGAACTGGCCAATGGGAATTGCGGCGTGTGCCCAGGCTTTCCCTCCGTCAAACGTGGTGTACACGCCGCCATCGTTGCCGAGTATCATGTGCGCGCTGTCGGCGGGATCGATCCAGAGTGCGTGGTTATCGACGTGAACGTTGTACAGCGAATCGTTCTCGAATGAATGTCCGCCGTCCTTTGAAACCATGAGCGGCGACGCAAGCATGTACACGTGGCTGTCGTTGGTCGGGTCGGTGACTATCTCGTCGTAGTAGTAATGTGGATTCGCGGCCAGGTCGTTGACGTGCGTCCAGTGCGCGCCGGCGTCGTCGGATTTGAAAACTCCACCGAATGGTGCCGCAGACGTGCTGGTGACGCCGCGATCCACGGGGATCATTGCATATACTGTCGACGGGTGCTTCGCGGATATCGAAATACTTGCGCGACCGATGTCGCCGGTCGGCAATCCGTTGCCGAGTGCTGGATCGGTGAGTCTAGTCCATGTGCGTCCACCATTCACCGTCTTGTAGATCCCGCTTCCCGCGCCGACTCCCTGCATGTGCGACCCGCCTTCACGTATCCGGTGCCACATCGCTGCATAGAGCACCTCGGGATTGGACGGATCCATTGCGAGATCGACTGCGCCCGTGGTGTCATCGACGAACAGAACCTTGCTCCACGACATGCCGCCGTTCGTCGTCTTGAAGACTCCGCGCTCGGCGTTCGGCCCCCACAGGTGTCCGAGTGCAGCGACGTACACCGTATTCGGATCGGTCGGACTGATGACGATCTTCGCGATCGATCGCGTATCCGCGAGGCCCATGTGCTGCCACTTGCGGCCGCCGTTGGTGGACTTGTGCACGCCGTTGCCCCACAGCGTGGAGCGCGATGAATTCTTCTCGCCTGTACCGACCCAGATGATATTGCTGTCGGACGGCGCGATGGCAATGTCGCCAATCGATCCATTGCCGAGTGAGTCGGAGATGGAGTGCCACGTTATACCAGCGTTGGACGTCTTCCATACGCCGCCGGCGGCGGAGCCTACGTAGAGCGTCTTGCGATATGGCTTTGGCACCGCGATCGCCGTCACGCGCCCGCTGTACGCTGCCGGTCCGAGATTCCGGAATGAAAACTTGTCGATGAAGCGCGTAAGCGAATCGCCCACGGGCACCTTGCCAGCGGCTGTGTCCTGTCGCGCTCGGCTCGTGTCATTTCCCGTTGGTGACGGTTGCCGGAGTACGGTATCTCCTCGCGCCTTTTTCACTGGCTGTCGAGCGACCTGCGCCGCGAGCGGGAGGCTGATGAACATCACGGATGCGAGTGCAGTGACGACTGCCGATGCGAGTGGCTTACGGTTCATGATAGTGCGTGAGAGCGTGGGATGACTACATCACTTCCTGCATCACTTCGGGTTGCTGAGTCTGTATATCAACACCGCCGCGCGCTTCGTCTGCACCGGCAGCATCCGTAGATCGGCGGTTTCCTTCTCGGTGTGATCGTCACGGCCCGACAGGCCAAGTCCATCCATGGCCATTGGTACAAGCTTCGCGACGAACGACACGTCGGCCGCGCCGGCACGTGACGGATCGACGGGCGTGACGGGCCAGAATCCGAGGTCGGTGCTCACCTTGCTGTACATCGCGAGCAGTTTGCGATTGCCATCGGTCGGTGCCATCGGCGGATAACCGTCGGCGAACGTTATCTCCGCAGTCGTGTGCGGAAGATGATCGGCGACAATATCGGTCATCGTCCTGCGCGCGTGCGCCAGCTGTTCGGGCGATAGCGTGCGCAGATCTCCCGTGACGATCATCTCCTTCGCGACGACGTTGCTCTTGCCGGCCGCACTTCCTTCAGTGCCGCTGGTATCGGCTTTCACCGACGTGCCGCCGAGCGCGAGGCCGGGATTGAAGGTGAGATACTGTTCGCTCGAAAGTTTCTGATAGAACTGATTCAGGATGCGCGACGCCTCGTACACCGCGCCCGCTCCAACATCACTCGTGAATATCTGCGACGAGTGCGCCGGCACTCCGGTCGTGCGCAGCGTCCATCCGTCGTCTCCGCGACGTGAGATGACAGCCGTATGCGGATCGCCCGCAGCATCCTCGAAGCCGAGTGCTGCGGTCGCGCCATGGGCAGCATCGATCAGTGTCTTGCGCGCGAGACTCAAAGGTGCGCCCGACTCTTCCTCGTCGCCGTGGTACACGACTGTAACGTTCATCCTGTCCAGCAGACCGGCGTCCTTGAGCGCGCGCAACGCGTACAGCGCGATGACGTCGCCCCCCTTCATGTCGATGACGCCCGGCCCTGTAGCCGTCGAATCGTTCACCATCGTGAACTTCTGAAACGGGCTGCTCGGCTCGAACACCGTATCCAGATGGCCTATCAGCAGGATCTTGGGACCCGGCCCGGGATGCTCGGCGACGAGATGTCCCGCGCGATGGAACGCGGCGCCATCGACCCAGCGCGTGGTGAAGCCAAGTGAGTCGTACTGTGCACGGAAGATGTCGCCAACCTGACGCACGCCGGCAAAGTTGAGCGAGCCGCTGTTGATGTTGACAGTGCGCTCGAGCAGGGCGAGAGCTGCGGCGTTGTGCGAGTCCACCGCCTTGGCGACAGCTCGTTCCTGCTTCGTGAGCGCGACGGCGGCCTTCTGAGCGCCGGCCGGTGGGGGGGTGAGGAACAATGCGCCCGCCACCGGGAGCACGGCCAGGCCGCAACGGAATCGGGATGTACGCATGCTGAAATGTAGTGCGACAACAGATGGTCGCCGTCACGCGCCAGGCTACATTTACTGCACCATGCTCCTAGCATTTCTCGGCGCGTTTCAGATCGCCGCGGCCCAGCCGGCTCCCGTATATAATGGACGCGCCAGCCAGATCACCGCGCAGGCTCCGCGCATTGACACGACTATAACTATAGATGGTAGTCTCGATGAGCCGGTCTGGAGCCGCGCAGCCGTGCTCACCGGCTTTTCCGAGTACTCTCCAGCCGATCAGCGCCCCTCGCCGGATTCGACTGACGTGTACGTCTGGTACTCACGAACCGCGATCTACTTCGGCATTCGCGCGTATGAGCCACACGGCCCTGTGCGTGCCACGCTCGCCGATCGTGACAACATCAGCTCGGATGACAATATCGAGATTCGTCTTGACCCGTATAACGAACGCAACCGATCGCTCGTATTCGCGGTCAATCCGTTGGGTGTCCAGGCCGACGGCACTACGAACGAGACCGGTGGATTCATACCCGGATCCAACGTCGGACCGGGACAGATAGACCTGAGTGCGGACTTCCTCTGGGAGTCCAAGGGCCACGTCACGCCGTGGGGCTACGAGGTCGAGATCCGAATCCCGTTCAGCAGCCTGCGCTATCCCAACAGATCGATCCAGGATTGGGGAATTCAGATCCAGCGAAACGTGCAGCACAGCGGTTACAAGGAAACGTGGACTGAAGCGCGAAGCGGTGCAGCAAGCTTCGCCAATCAGGCGGGAACGCTGGCGGGAATGCACGACATGCATCACGGTCAGGTGATTGGACTCAACCCGGAGCTGACGAACACTGTCATCGGGAAGCCCTGCTGCAATTCATCGCTCACTGGTTGGAAGTACACCTCCAAGCCTCAGCTGGGCGGCAACGTTCGCTGGGCGATGGGCAGCAACTTCGTGCTGAACGGAACGGTGAAACCCGACTTCTCCCAGGTCGAAGCAGACGCAACGCAGATCGCGGCAGATGAGCGATTCGCTCTGTTCTATCCCGAGAAGCGTCCGTTCTTCGTGGAAGGCAGCGACCAGTTCAACGTGCCCAACACGCTCGTGTACACACGAACCATCGTGCAGCCCAATGCTGCAATGAAGCTCACCGGCAAGCTCGGCCGCGCAGACGTCGCGGTGCTATCCGCGCTCGACGCGGCGAGCACTACGCCGAACGGCGATCAGCCGCTGGTTGACATCATACGACTCAACAGCGGATTCGGTGGGCAGAGTACTGCCGGATTGCTTTACAGCAGTCGCGTCGGCGGTGGAAGATCCAATCGCGTGGTCGATGGCGACATTCACTACGTGTTCGGAAAATTGTACTACGCTCAGGCGCAGGCTGCCATCAGCAATACGACACAGAATGGATCGAGCAAGACAGCGCCAATGTGGGAGCTCGTCCTGGATCGCACCGGGCGCGCCTTCGGATTTCACTACAACGTTCTCGGTGTAGGCAACACATTCGCGGCTGATAACGGATTCGTGTCACGCACCGGAATCGTCGCGCCAGGCATTTCCAATCGGCTGAGCCTGTACGGACCACCGGGCGCACTGATCGAAAAGTTCAATGTATTCTTTTCGACAAAGGCCGTCTGGCGCTATGACGATTTCTTCGCCGCAAAGAGCTTGCTCGAAGACAACGCATCGGCGAATACCAGCTTTACATTGCGTGGCGGATGGTCGCTCGGCGTTACGCCCACGATCGCCACCTATGCATTCGATCCTGCGGCTTATCTCGGTGATTTCGTCAGCACGACACAGGGAAGCAATATCCCGTTCCAGCCGTCGCCACGAATCACGACGTTCACAAACGCGTTCAAGATATCGACACCCCAGTTCGCGAAGTACGACGCATCACTCGGCGTCACCACCGGCAACGACGTCGATTTCCTCGAGACGTCACGCGTTCGGCGACTGGATTACAACGCCAGTCTCAATCTACGCCCGACCCAGCAACTGCGTGTCGGTGCGACATACGTAAGCAGCCGGTTCACACGTCGCAGTGACGGAGCGCTCTCGACCTCGACGCGAATTCCGCGGGTGAAGGTGGAGTACCAGGTTACACGATCGATCTTCGTGCGCGTCGTCACACAATACACCGCGACCCTGCGCTCATCATTGCTGGATCCGCGCACCGGGCTTCCTCTGTTGATCCGCAACGACACGTCATACGTCCCGTCGATCGAAAACATCGCAAACGGATTGCGCACCGACTGGCTATTCTCGTACCGCCCATCGCCAGGCACGGTCTTCTTCGCCGGCTACGGAAACTCGATGACCGAGCCCGATGCGCTCGCCTTCCGACGCCTGCGCCGCACGCAGGACGGATTCTTCGTGAAGCTGAGCTACCTGTTCGAGCCACTCGGCGGCCGGTAACCCCGCGCAGCGTTGCCGCGAAATCGGAGACCTGCCCCCCCACCGTCATTCCCGCTGTAGGGCGCGGATGCATCCGCGCCTCGGGAATCCATCTGCCCGTCGTCATTCCCGCGAAAGCGGGAATCCATCTGCCCGTCGTCATTCCCGCGAAAGCGGGAATCCATGTTATCAGTCTCTGGCTGCGATGACAGCAGGAAGCTGGTCGGCAACAGATGGATTCCCGCTTTCGCGGGAATGACGAGTCGAAGGGCGCTTTCGCCGACATGACAATTCCGGACTCCGCGCCCCTCCACCAAGCCCGAACGCTGTAAAGACTTTTCCCGTATGTTTTGTTGAACCCTAGCCCACCGTGTGGAGTGGATCGTGAAGAAAAAGCGCTCGACGTCCGACCAACCAGATACTCATCTCGCAGGTGCCGGTGCGCAGCCGCCGGACCAGCATGTTCTTTCACGTCGTGGCTTCTTCGTAAGAGCCACGCAGGTAGGTGCGGCGCTCTCCGTCGCTTCTCCTGGCATCAGCCACTTCCTGCAAACAGCAGGTGCGCAGGGTTCGCTAGCGCACCGACCGCTGGCCGCCGACCCCGCACCCAGGAGCTACGCTGACCTTTACTCCGGTCTGCGTTGGCGCATGCTTGGGCCATTCCGTGGCGGTCGCACCGATGCGGTCACTGGTGTGCCTGGTCGTCCGAACGAGTTCTACTTCGGATCAGTGAATGGCGGCGTGTGGAAGACGATCGACGCGGGCCGAGTCTGGCTGCCGGTTTTCGATTCCCAACCGGTTGCATCGATCGGCGCGATCGCAGTTGCTGCTTCCGCACCTGACGTTGTGTACGTCGGAAGCGGCGAATGCACGTTGCGCGATTCCACCGGATACGGCAACGGCATGTACAAATCCGCC
Source organism: Gemmatimonadota bacterium (assembly GCA_027307165.1). Taxonomy (GTDB): domain Bacteria; phylum Gemmatimonadota; class Gemmatimonadetes; order Gemmatimonadales; family Gemmatimonadaceae; genus Fen-1247. The sequence continues at coordinate 17,398 of DAHUXM010000009.1, forward strand.
GACGCCGGCAAGACGTGGACGCACATCGGTCTCGAGAACACACAGCACATCGGCAAGATCGCCGTTCATCCGCACAATCCCGACATCGTTTACGTCGCAGCCATCGGTCACTTCTACGCCGGAAACCCCGACCGTGGAATTTTCCGCTCGAAAGACGGCGGCAAGAGCTGGGAAAAGGTCCTCTACAAGAACGAAGATGTCGGCGCAATCGAAGTCGTGATCGACAGGACCAATCCGGACGTCGTGTACGCAGGCCTGTGGAACACACGCCGGCCACCGTGGTTCGTGTACGCTCCGAGCAACGGGCCGGGCGGCGGAATCTACAAGTCGACCGATGGTGGCAATACGTGGAAGCAGCTCACCAGGGGTCTGCCGAACGAAGGAATAGGCAAATCCGGAATTGCGGTATGCCCATCCAATCCGCAGCGCGTTTACGCGGTGATTGACAATCTCAATCCCGATCCATCTGCACCCAAGCCACCACCGGGACCACCCAATCCATTCGGGTCGCCGTCCGGACTTGGCGGCTTCTTCCGATCCGATGACGGTGGCGAGACGTGGAGCAGACTGTCGTCGGACCAGGCGCTCTGGGGACGCGGCTGGTATTTCGAACACATCGATGTCGATCCGAAGAACGCCGACATCGTGTATGTCGCGAACGTTTCGATCTCACGCTCGATGGATGGCGGCAAGAGCTGGGTTGCGCTACGCGGCTCGCCCGGCGGCGATGATTATCACCAGGTCTGGGTCTCGCCGGACGATAGCAATACTATGATCTCCGCGAGCGATCAGGGCACCATCATCACGCGCAACGCAAAGACCGAAGATCCGCGCGAGGTGACGTGGAGCTCGTGGTACAATCAGCCTATCGCGCAGATCTATCACGTTTCGGTGGATTACCGATTCCCGTACTGGGTTACCGGCGCGCAGCAGGACAGTGGCGCGGTTGCAGTACGATCGCGCGGCAAGTTCGCCGAGATCTCCATGCGCGACTGGGAGCCCGTCGCGGCCGGTGGCGAGAGCGGTTACACCGCAGGTGACGTGCTGCACCCCGGCATCATCTTCGGCGGTACCGGTGAGCGCTACAACATGGAAGAGAATCGCATGATATCCGGCACCACGGTGCAGAAATCACCGGAGACCGGCCGCAAGGACTGGACTCAGCCGCTCGTATTCTCACGCGCAGATCCGCGGGCGCTCTACTACGGAAACCAGTTCCTGTTCAAGACCACCGACAACGCGGTAACGTGGAATCAGATAAGTCCCGATCTCACGCGCAAGGATCCCGGTGTGCCACGCACACTCGATGCAGCGGCCGCAGCGGACGTCGGCAACGACAAGCGTGGTGTCATCTACACAATCGCGCCGTCGCCATTGTTCGTACCCATGGTCTGGATCGGCACCGATGACGGGTTGATCCAGCTCACCATGAATGATGGAAAGAGCTGGACCGATGTGACACCAAAGGCGATGACGTCGTGGAGTCGCGTCACCATGATCGAAGCTTCGCACTTCGACTTCAACGTTGCGTACGCGAGTGTCGACAGACATCAGCTGCAGGATTTCACGCCGTACATCTATCGTACTCGCGACGCGGGCAAGACATGGCAGAAGATCACGATCGGTCTCCCTGCAAATGGCTACGTGCACACCATCAAGGAAGATCCCAAGCGCCAGGGCCTCCTCTTCGCCGGCACCGAGCTCGGTGTTCACATCTCGTTCGATGACGGAGAGAGCTGGCAACCGTTCCAGTTGAATCTCCCCGTCACGTCGATGCGCGACTTCGAGATCTACGAGAACGATCTCATCCTGGCGACGCATGGCCGCGGCTTCTGGGTGATCGACGACATCAGCCCGCTGCGTCAGATCAACGACACGATCGGAAATGCCGAAGCATATCTGTTCAAGCCCGGTGATTCGATCAACATGATCGAGGGCGGCGACAACGGCACGCCATTGCAGAAGGATGAGCCGCAGGCCCCGAACCCGCCGAATGGCGCAGCCATCGACTACTATCTCAAGACTGCCGCAACCGGTCCAGTGACGATCGACATCCTCGATTCCACAGGTGCCGTGTTGCACACGTTCTCGAGCGAGCCGCAACGCGAGTCGGCAGCAGGCGGACGGCGCGGCAACGCAGGTGGCATTCCAAACACGTCCGCACTCTGGCGTGAGCCGCCAGCGCCATTTGCAACCGCCGCTGGAATGCACCGCGTCGTCTGGGATCCGATAAAGGTGGAAGCAGGAGCGGGTGGCGGCGGCTTCCGTCGTCGCGGCACGCCGATATCAGGCACCTTCACCGCAAAGCTCACCGTCAACGGAAAGAGCTACACCCAGAGCTTCCTCGTCAAACCTGATCCGCGAAGCCCAACCGCACCGACTCAGCCGTATTTTGAAGGGTAAGCGCTCGTCATTCCCGTGACGGCGGGAATCGATGTGTCCCTCGTCATTCCCACGAAAGCGGGAATCCATGTTATCGATCTCTCTGATGCAGTAGCATCAGTAAGCGCATCGGCAACAGATGGATTCCCGCTTTCGCGGGAATGACGACACCTGCAGCTTTCATGCGATCGGCGAACGAGGAACACTTTCTTGGACAAGCACCGAATGGAAGCGTTCAGCGACGGAGTCGTCGCAATTCTGATCACCATCATGATCCTCGAGCTGCACCCGCCCGCAGGCTACGACTGGGCTGCGCTCAGACCAATCATTCCATCAGTCCTCACGTACGTGCTGAGCTTCATATACCTCGGCATCTACTGGAATAATCACCACCACATGCTCCAGGCAACGGACGCCGTCAACGGCGCAATCCTGTGGGCCAACCTGCATCTGCTGTTCTGGCTCTCGCTCGTCCCGTTCGTCACCGCGTGGATGGGCCGAAACTATGAGCAGTCGGTGCCGACAGTGCTGTACGGCGCCGTGCTCATCATGGCCGCGCTGGCATACACGATTCTTCAGAAGGCGATAATCAGAGAAGAAGGACGAGACTCGCGCCTCGCCAAGGCGATCGGACAGGACAGGAAAGGCCTTGCATCGCTGCTGCTCTACGCCTCTGGAATCGCACTGGCCTTTGTGCACCCCTGGATCGCCGATGCCGTCTACGCCACCGTCGCACTCATCTGGCTGGTCCCGGACCGGCGGATCGAAACGCGACTGCCGCGGTAGCGTGCGGATATATCCGCGCCTGGTCCATTTACGTGCGATCGAACCCGGATATCAACGTCGCAACAACGACTACTTCTTGCGCCTGCGCTGCACCACCCCAGCCAGTCCCACCAATCCCGATCCCAGCAATACCAGAGTGCCCGGCTCCGGCGTAGTTGTGGGAGGTACGACCGGAGGAGGTATCACCGGCGTCGTGTCTGGCGGAGTAGTTGGCGTCTTCGTCGTATCCGTCGGCGGTTTCGCCGTGGTGTCGGTCGGCGTCGTAAACCCGTTGTGGGTCCTGCCGTTGTGAACGAATGGGATGAAGATCGCCGGAACCAGCCCAAACGGCAGCCATGACCGCCCACCACCAGCCGTAGCCATCGGCATTCCAGGCGCCGTCGATACGAAGAGTGGCGGCCCCTCTTCCTCGACAACCGGTGCTGCAGGCGGAGTAGCGGTAGCAAGCTGCGGGACTGGAATCACCGATTGCTCCGTAGGCGTACCCTCGGCGAGCGTCGGCGTTGGACCCACCGGACGACACATTACGACGGTCGTCGAATGTGCAGCAGCTGGCTTGGCCTTGTGGACGACACGGCGCGCACGACGTACTACCGGACGGTGCACCTTGCTCGCTGGCTTTGGCTTGGGTACCACGTGCGAGGCCACCTTGCGAACCGGAGCCTTGCGCCGCACAACCGGCTTCTTCTTGACCGCAGTCGTGACCGGCGAGCACTCGACCAGCGAGTCGACGGACGCTGGTCGCGCGACCGGCTTCTGTCCCGCACGCGGTACAGTATCGCGCCTCACGGCCTGCGCAGATACCGGCGTTGCCGCCGGAAAGGCAGCAAAGAGAAGTACCGCTAATGATCCTGCGGTGAGAATATGCTGCTTCATAAGAACCGAATTGCCAAAAAGAGCGCGCAGCTTCGAACGTAGCGTTCCAGTTAACACACTCTGGGCCACACGTTGGAAACAAAAAGTTATGAGTAAAATAGTCCTGGATTCCGCATCGCGCATCAACAAATTGGCCGATTGAGTAGCAAAAATCGCCGAAAGTACCGAAAACGATGCGATCTGCGACAGTCCGGCCTCGGAAAGTGTGGCTACATATGGCCAGAACAGCGCCATCTGTTGCATGAATCCCACAGTGGTCGACGATCTATTCCGACAACTTTGCCGCCAATTACCTTTGACTTCATGCATTCAAGACTTGCGACCACCCCTACCTATCTGACAGCCGCCATGTTCGTGGCGATCGCCGCGCTCTGCCCACTGGCAGTGCCGATATCGTCCGCCGCTGCGCAGGCGACCGGCAAGTCGCGGGCAGCAGTCGAATCGGACGCCAACCGGTGGGCAGATTCGGTTCTGACCACCATGACGCTCAGGGATCGCGCTGCCCAGATGGTATGGCCCAACATCTACGCCGACTACGTACCGGCGGATGCCAAGAGCTGGCGCAAGGTCACGTCGTACGTCGCCGATCAAAAGGTGGGCGGGATCCTGATGTCCATCGGATCACCCATCGAGATGGCCGTCAAACTCAACGCGCTTCAGCGCATGAGCGCCCTTCCGCTGCTGGTCGGCGCCGATCTCGAAACGGGCGCAGGCATGCGTGCCCGCGGCGGCTACTTCGTCCCCAACGGCATCGACCTCGGCGGCGCCACGGTCTTTCCATCGGAGATGGCGTACGGCGCGGCAAATGACACGGCGCTCACGTACACCGAGGGACGGGTCACCGCGATCGAAGGCCGCGCTCTCGGTATCCACATCGACTTTTCCCCGGTCCTCGACGTCAACAACAATCCGGCGAACCCCGTCATCAACACTCGCTCGTACGGTGAGGACCCACACGAGGTCGCGCGCCTCGGGGTCTCCTTCATCCATGGATTGCAGGACAACGGGATGATCGCCACCGCAAAACACTTCCCGGGGCACGGCGACACCGAGACCAACTCTCACCTCGCCCTCCCGATCGTGAACGTGAGCCGAGCTCGGCTCGATACGGTGGAGTTGGTCCCGTTCCGCGCCGCGATCAAGGCCGGCGTCGGCGCTGTGATGACGTTCCACGGCTCCATGCCAGCCCTCGATAGCAGCGGCGCTCCAGGAACGCTCTCGTCCAACGTGGTAACAGGACTGCTGCGCAATGAGCTGGGCTTCAACGGGCTCGTCATCTCCGATGCGATGGACATGAAGGGCGTGACCGACAAGTACGGCTCGACGGAAGCGATCAAGCGCGCCGTAGCAGCCGGCGTCGACGTGCTGATCCAGCCCCTCGACGTTCCTGCAGCAATCGACGCCGTGGTAGCCGGCGTGAGCGAGGGACGCTACAGCGAGACTCGCGTATCCGAGGCGGCAAGGCGCATACTCGCCATGAAGCGCAAGCTCAATCTCGACCGCAACCGTTTCGCAAACCTCGACTCGCTGCGTACCACAGTGGGCGACAGTGCGCATCTCGCGCTGGCACAGCAGGCGGCGAACAGATCGATAACTGTCGTCCGCGACTCGTCGCACATCCTGCCGCTCAAGCTCTCGACGAACACGAAGGTCCTCTCGGTGACGGTTGCGCGTCGTACAGATCTCGGCGCTGGACAGACCTTCAACGCCGAGCTCGCCAAACTGGCGCCCGCGACGCGTACGGAGTTCGTCATGTCGGACGATCCAGCCGTCAACTATCCCCGCCTCGCAGCGATGGCCGACTCTGCAGATGTGACCATCGTTTCATCCTACGTAGGGCAGAGCTGGAACGTGACGAGCGTCGATGCGCCACAGGCGTTCGCCGACTGGCTCTCCAGTCTCGTCGCCAGGGGCCGCAAGGTTGTTGTGGTTTCGTTCGGGAACCCCTACCTGCTTTCGCAGATTCCAAGCACTCCCACCTACGTCGTTGGCTGGGATGGTGCAAACGTCAGCCAGCAGTCGGCAGCTCGAGTCATAACGGGCCTCTTGCCTGCATCCGGCCATCTTCCGATCACAATACCGCCAGTGGCGAAGCGCGGCGACGGGTTGACCATCACTCCCTGAAGTCGTATATCACCTGCACCGAAGTTGTCACAACGCATTCGTATTCGATCCTTGACATTAGTCACAATATGTGACTAATATGCTGCGTGACCAGAGAGCCCAGGGGGAAGCGTCAGCATTACACCGTTGACGTAGTCGCACTTACTCCACGCGACAACCAGCTCGCGGTGTTGCTCGAGCAGCGCAGCGAAGGTCGAGAGAAGTCTGTGCGCTGGGTACTTCCGTGGAGTGCATCACGGAATGGCGAGGGACTCGACGATCTTGCGCAGCATGCGATCAGGCGAAGCGTGGGCGCGGCATCCGTCTGGAACACACAGGTCGGCGCTTTCAGCGAAGGTCCCCATCCTGGCGGCTCCGATCTGTCGATCGTGTACGTCGCCCTCGTTCCAATGGGCGAGGCAACGGTGCAGGGTGATGAGTTCCAGTGGTTTCTCCTGAGTGAGCTCCCGCCGCTCACCGAGCGGCAGAATCAGATGCTGCAGGAGTCCGTTAACGCCGTCCGCGATCGGCTGGACTTGTATCCGGTCGCATTCAGGTTGTTGCCGGCAACGTTCACGTTGAGCGAGCTGCAGCACATGTACGAGCTGCTGCTTGGACGGAGACTGCACAAGGCGAGCTTTCGCCGCGCGCTCACCGCCGCCGCACTCGTCGAGCCGACTGATGAATGGCGCAGCGAGGGTCGCGGACGGCCAGCGCAGCTCTTCAGGTATGGTCCCAGAAAACGCCGCCGAGCAAGGCGCGGGGTGAGGTTCGACCTGCTCGGATGAGTGTGATGAGCGAGTGGAAGGAGTTCGACCGTAACCAGCGAAGCGCGCTCGTCGCAAGCTTCCTCGGCTGGACTCTCGACGCATTCGATTTCTTTCTCATGGTGTTCATGCTCGGCGCCATCGCGAAGGAATTCGGGACTGATGTCAAGGTCGTAGCAGTCGCGATAACGTTGACACTCGCTGCGCGCCCCGCCGGAGCGCTCGTGTTCGGAATGTTGGCCGACCGGTTTGGCCGCAGACCGGTGCTCATGATCGACATCCTGCTGTTCTCGATACTGGAATTCGCGTCGGCATTCGCACCATCGATCGTTGCACTGCTGGTTTTGCGTACCGCATTCGGATTCGCGATGGGCGGTGAGTGGGGACTCGGTGCATCTCTCACCATGGAGACCATTCCACCGAAGGCACGCGGCATAGCATCGGGAATTCTTCAGACCGGCTATCCGTTCGGCTATCTGCTCGCGTCTGTCGTGTACGGTTTGCTGTTCGACCGTATCGGATGGCGCGGCATGTTCATGGTCGGTGTGCTGCCAGCATTGCTGGTGCTGTTCATTCGCCGCAATGTGCAGGAATCGCCTGCGTGGAACAGGATGCGCGAGCGGCCGACGCAGAGTCTGATGAGCGTGTTGAAGAAGCGCTGGCCGTTGTTCATCTACGTGGTCGTGCTCATGACTGCGTTCAATCTGTTCAGTCACGGCACGCAGGATCTGTATCCGGCCTTCCTGCAGATCCAGCACAAGTTCACGACGCACACGGTGAGTATCGTGTCGATCATCGGCAACGTCGGAGCGATAACCGGTGGTCTCGCGTTTGGTGCACTGTCGCAGCGCATCGGACGAAGAAAGGCGATCGTGTTTGGAGCGCTGATAGCGTTGCCGATCATACCGTTGTGGGCGTTCAGCGCGACACCGGTTCTACTTGGACTCGGCGCGTTCCTGATGCAGGTCGCGGTGCAGGGAGCGTGGGGTGTCGTTCCCGTTCATCTCAACGAGCTGTCACCGGACGAGGTGCGCGGAACCTTCCCTGGTTTCGCGTATCAGCTTGGCAATCTGCTGGCCTCGGGCAACGCTGCGTTGCAGGCAGGGTTTGCTGCGAGCCACGGCGGGAACTACGCGTATGCGCTGGCGGTTGTCGCCGCGTGTGCTGCCGTAGTGATTGCAGTCCTGACTTACTTCGGGCCGGAGAAGCACGGAGTGATGTTTGGAACGACGGGAGAGGTGCGCTAGAACTCCAGCGGTCAGCGCACGTCGACGAGCTTGAAGTGTGGATTCTCCATCACGCCCAACTCGTTGCCGAATGGATCCAGCACCGTCCCCACACGAACCCCATCGCCGACGTCCGTCGCTGGCGCCTTGAGCGTTGCTCCTGCCTCGACGAGATCCACGAGGGCACGCTCGACACTCTCCACTCCCCAGTAAGCCGTCGTCCCGCCGGTGCCGCTCATGCCACTCGCGGAATCCGGATCCAGCCCCAGCTCGAAGCCACCGATGTTGAAGCCAACGTAGAATGACTCGTCGAAGTAGGGCTCGACGCCCAGTGCGAGAGCGTACCATTTCTTCGCGGCCTGTAGATCCGCCACGTGGTAAATGATAGTACGTAATCCGAAGAACCTGGTTGACATTGGGAATCGGATTGAATTGATCGACAACGGGACCGTCGCTGGCCCTGTGCCCGGAAATTGCATTAATCTGGCCGAAATGCCATCGCTTTCCAATGTCCTCCGCAACCTTGCCGTCGTGGCAGCGATCGGAGCTGCCTGTGCCTCATGCGCGGCCCAGTCCTACGATGCGCCCAACACACTCGGCGTTCTACCCCCACCCAAGCCAACTCCGCTGTGGCTCGGCGCCATGCGCGGTGCCGGAACGTCCGGCATCGCCGGAGCTGCATCTGTAACACCAAGTCCAACGCCGGGATGGGTACACGTCCTCGTTTCGGTCGATAACAGTGTGGCCGGCGAGACGTACGCGTGGAGTCTCAAGTCCGGTACATGCGCCTCGCAGGGCAACGTCATTGGTCCGGCCAACAGATACGCGGACTTCGATATCCATGCAGATGGCTCTGGCGCTGCCGAAGCCGCTGTTCCGGAAACTCTATCTCCTTCGGCTTCCTACGCCGTCGTCGCGACTCCCGCAGCGTCCCGAGCTTCCTCTGCCAGCGCCCCAGTCGCCTGCGCCGATCTCGCCTTTGGATCGATGTAACCCCGCTCAGAGATTCCGGGTATCCGGTCTGGTTCCGTTCGACGCCGTGATCACCGACTTGATCCCGCCGCGCAGATTGAAGTCACCGACAACACGCATCCACTTCGGCTTCACGCGCGCGACGATATCATCCAGAATTCGATTGACCGCACGCTCGTAGAAGATCCCATCATTGCGGAAGCTCCACAGATAGAGCTTGAGGCTCTTCAGCTCCACGCAGGAATCGCCAGGAAAGTACGTGATTCGAATCGTCGCGAAATCCGGAGCGCCGCCTTCGAGTGCGGTCAGATCACTCGCATCGCCTTCGATCCCCCCAAGCGGACACAGCGACGTAAACTCGGGACAGTCCATGTGAATCTCATAGTCCCGATCAACGTATGGATTCGGAAACACCTCGAGCAGTTGTGGCTTTGGCATCCTACAAATCTAGTTTGGCGAGCGTCATAACAATCCCGGAGGCCGCGAGAGGATCGTCATTCCCGCGAAAGCGGGAATCCATCTGCTGCCGATCACTCTCATCGTCATCGCATCCAGAGACCGATAACATGGATTCCCGCTTTCGCGGGAATGACGGCTCTTTTGGACAGCCTTCGTCAGAATAAAGCTCGCTCTTACGACCCGCGCAGCTTCCTGGAAATCTCCTGCAGCAGCGCTCGCTCGTCGCCAGACAGACTCCCCATCCCTTCCCGCGAAATCTTGTCCAGCAATCCGTTCACGTCTTCGGCGCGCTCTTTGGGGTTCGGATTCGGCGCTGATATTATCGGAGTCTGCGGGCGCCGTTTCACTATCGCGTTGCTGCGCGCCACCGCTTCATCCGCACTTGGCAATCCGTCGCGGCGCTTCTGCGGACGCTGCATCTTGGGAATCGGTTGCGGATTGGAATCATCCGGCACAGTCGCGACATGGCGGCGAATCTTGTCGAAGCTCGAACTGTTCGGCGCATGCAGATAGATCCACGCGAACACGAGGCCGCCGACGTGCGTCATGAACGCGACCGACCCGCTGGAATATCCCGTGAAGTCCGCGAACGCCATGCCCACGTTCCACGCGATCGTCCACACTGCGAGCCACACCGCACGAATCGGCATGACGCCGAGTACGTAGACCTCGTCGTCGGGCCACTTGAGCGCGTAGGCGAGAACCACACCGACCACCGCGCCGGATGCACCGATCACTCCACTGTGCTGTTCGAACAGCAGATGGAATATTCCGCCGCCGAGTCCGCACCACAGATAGAAGTAGGTGAATGCACGCGTTCCGAACGCGCGCTCCACGCGCGGGCCGAACATCCACAGCATGATCATGTTCGTCGCGATGTGGGCGAAGCCCGCATGTACGAACATGTATGTGCCGATCGCCCACCAATGGGCCGGAAACTCCGTCGCCGACAGACCCAGCCACGCCGCAACGTCTGCCGTCCCGACTGGCGACGTCAGCTGGATGAAATAAACCAGTACGTTGAGCGCGATGAGCCACTGGACAGCCGGTGTTATACCGACGCCAGGCTCGAAATCCGCTGCGTTGAATTCGGTTGACGTTTCCATGGATCCCCGCGCGATCTTTCGTCCTACACAATTGCCAGCTGAACGATCCTCTCGCACAGCTCTTCAAATCCCATTCCCGCGGCGGCGGCGCCTTGCGGAATCAGACTCGTCCTCGTCATCCCCGGTAACGTGTTCGCCTCGAGACAGAAGCACTCACCGCGATCATCCAGACGAAAATCCACTCGCGCGTACCCCCGCAGTTTCAGTGCCCTGAACGCCCGCAAGGATTGCTCCCGTAATTTATTAGTAACACTCTGCGACAAATTCGCCGGGAATTCCTCGACTGCCATTCCCGCCGTGTACTTGCACTCGTAGTCGTACAGCTCTTTCACAGGCTTGATCTCGCCTACCGGGAAAGTCTCGTCCCCCAGCACTCCAACCGTCAGCTCGCGACCGGCGATGAAACGCTCGATCATCACCTCGTCGTCGTACCTGAAAGCCTCAGCGACAGCGGCGTCCAGCTCTGAAATGTCGCGCACGATCGAGAGCCCCACGGTCGAGCCCTGCTTCGACGGCTTCACGACAACCGGTAGCCCGAGCGACTGTTCGACCAGTTTGCCCGGCTGCGGAGCCATCAGCCAATCCGCAGTCTGAACTCCGGCCGCCCTGAAAAGGACCTTGGACAGGTCCTTGTCCATCGCGAGCGCGCTCGCCAGGTGCCCGCTTCCGGTGTATCGCACACCAGCCATGTCCAGCAAAGCCTGGATCGTACCGTCCTCACCCTGACCGCCGTGCAACGCCAGAAAGACCACGTCCGCATCGCGGACTTCCGGCATCGCCGTCAGGCCGTCGAGGAGCCGGCCATTTCCCAGGCCGGCGAGCTCCTCCAGCCCCGGCGGTTTAGTTCCCACGTTGCTCCGCCGCAGTTCATCCAGGTGTGCCGACGACAGAACGCCAACCGCGGGATCCAGAGCAGTGACCTTGTGTCCCCGCGCAGCCAACGCATCGGCGATCCGGAGTCCGGAAGCAAGCGACACGTCACGTTCCGCGGACGCGCCGCCCATGAGAACGGTGATCCGGAGCGGTGAGAGGATCGGCACGATCCCTACCGCCCCATCATGAATCTCAGCATGTCCGATCGCGTAACGATCCCCTCGACATGGCCATGCTCGAGCACCAGCACAGCCGGCGTACTCTTTGACAGCAGTTTCACCGCGAACTCGATCGCCTCATCACTCGTCAGCGATGGAAACGGTGCATCCATGACCTCGCGTACAGTCGCTTCCAGCAACGCTGGTGTTTCGAGTCCCCGTTGCGACAATGTTGCCTCGACCACAGATCCAACACACTCATCGCCATCCATCACCGGAAGCTGCGACACGTCGTGCAGCGCCATGAGATTGAGTGCCTGTCGTACCCCCGCCGCAGGCGCAACGCTCACTATCGCCGGCGCGTTCGCATCCTTGCGGCTGAGCATGTCGCCGAGTGTGACGTGCTCGGCTTCGAGCATCTGATTCTCACGCATCCATTCGTCACTGTACAGCTTGGAGAGATACCGCTCGCCAGTGTCGCACAGGAACGTCACCACGAACGCGTCCGGATCGTCGATGCGCCGCGCGAGATCCAGAGCGACTTTCGCGATCAAACCCGACGATCCACCAACGAACAATCCTTCCTCGCGCGTGAGACGACGTGACATGGCGAACGCGTCGCGGTCGCTCACTGTGTGATACTCGTCGATCACACTCATGTCGAGCGTTCCAGGAACCTTGTCCTGCCCGATTCCTTCGACCTTGTACGGAGCCCCGTCGATCTTGTGCTCGCCATGACTGCGCCAGTACTCAGCCAGTATCGATCCCGTCGGATCGCCAGCGATGATCTTGATGTCGGGATTGCGCTCCTTGAGATAACGCCCGACACCAGTGATCGTCCCGCCGGTTCCCGCTGATCCTACAAAGTGTGTGATCTTTCCTTCGCTCTGTTCCCACAGCTCGGGACCAGTCGTCGCGTAATGCGCATCAGGATTCGCCTCATTGTAGAACTGATTCGCGAGGATCGCGTTCGGCGTCTCCTGCGCGATACGCTTCGCCATCATCACGTAGTTGTCCGGATGATCCGGTGCGACGGCGGTCGGCGTCACGATCACTTCTGCACCGAACGCCTTGAGCAGACGTACCTTCTCCTGCGACATCTTGTCGGGCAGCGTGAAGATGCACTTGTAGCCGCGCAATGCAGCGGCGAGCGCGAGACCCACACCGGTGTTGCCACTCGTACCCTCGACGATCGTTCCGCCCGGCTTGAGCTTTCCCTCGCGCTCGGCACGCTCGATGATCGGAAGCCCGATGCGATCCTTGACCGATCCGCCCGGATTGAAGAACTCGGCCTTGCCGTACACCGGCGTGCGAATACCGCGCGTCACCCGATGCAGCCGGATCAGCGGCGTCCACCCGATCGTCTCGAGAACGTTGTCGTATGGCCGCTCGTTTCGTTTTATTGACATATTGCTACTATCTCGATTTTTTTGCGCCTGCTTACCGGGCACGGCGACATTTTGACGCTGCCTATTTCGCAGGACCCTTCGCCGCACTGTCGGTGCCAGCGGCGTTCTTCTTGAGAATGGAATCCCCCGGCGGTGGCGGCGCGTCTGGATGGCGGAAATATACCGGGAACAGGATCGACACCGGCATGGGTGTGCCGCGCAGCTTCGCGGGAACGAACTTGAGCTCGCGCGACCCCTTGATCGCCGCTGAATCCAGCGGCGCGACGTTGGACGATTCGATCACGCGTGTCGAATCGTCGACCACCGATCCATCCTTGTCCACGTACAATCGCAGCGTCACGTTGCCCTGTACCTTCTCGGCGTACAACGCCGGCGGATACCGGAACGGCATCTCCTTGTTCAGCATGATCGGATAGGTATCAGGATGCGCCATGCCGGCGTCGAACGCCGTCCTGGTGCCGTCACCCTTTGAGCATGCGGCGAACAGTGTGAGAATCGTGACTGCCACGGTAGCTGCGACCGTGCGCAACGCGACTGATCTGGAATCATCGATGGCCATGCTATTCACGTCTTTTGCTGAGCATCCGAAACCAGTCGCGCGAGTGTGTCGAGCGCTTGCAACGGTGTCATGGTGTTTGGGTCGATCCCTCTCAGTTCTTCCATGATAGGGTCCGGCTCCGATCCGAATAATGCGAGTTGGCCCGCCATTTCGTCACCCGGCCGCTCGCGCGGTGGCATCCGGTGGTCCCCCTCCAATTGACGCAACAACGTCCGTGCGCGTTTCAACACCGGGCGCGGCAGGCCAGCCAGACGCCCTACCTCGATTCCGTACGAACGATCCGCACCACCCGGCTCCAGCGTGTGCAAAAAGAGAATCTCCTCCCCCACTTCCCTCACGCGCACGTTGAAGTTACGGACAGCCGCGAGTTCGTCCGACAACTGTGTCAGCTCATGATAATGCGTGGCGAATACGGTCTTGCAACCGAGCTCATCATGAATGTGCTCGGTCACGGCCCATGCGATGGATACACCATCGTACGTCGAAGTGCCACGCCCTATCTCATCCAGCAGAACGAGTGATCTGGAAGTGGCAGAGTGCAGGATCGCACTCGTCTCGCTCATCTCGACCATGAAGGTGGATTGGCCGCGTACGAGATTGTCACTCGCGCCGACACGGGTGAACAATCTGTCCACCACTCCGATTTCCGCCGACCGAGCTGGAACGAAGCTGCCGATCTGCGCCATGAGCACGATGAGGCCGATCTGGCGCAGGATGGTCGACTTGCCGGCCATGTTGGGGCCGGTGAGAATTATTACCCGCGCATCGCCCGTGAGCGTCACGTCGTTTGGAATGAACTTCTCGCGCGGCATCATGCGCTCGACCACCGGATGGCGGCCGCCCTCTATGCGCAGGTCGAATCCATCGCCGAGTCGCGGACGTACATATGCCTCGATCTCCGCGACCTCGCCGAATGTCGACAGTACATCCAACTCGGCCAGCACTCGCGCAGCGCACTGCAAACGCGAAACTTCCTGCGCTATCCGTCCGCGTAATGCTTCGAACAACGCGCGCTCGCGCGACTCGATCCGGTCGGCAGCCGTGAGGACATGCTCTTCGTATTCCTTGAGCGCCGGCGTCACGTAACGCTCCGCACCAGTGAGCGTCTGACGGCGCTGGTAGTCGTCCGGAATCTTGTGGCCGTGCGTGTTGCTCACTTCTATGTAGTAACCGAACACACGATTGTAGCCGACCTTGAGCGAGTTGATTCCAGTGCGCGCGCGCTCGTCACTCTGGATGCGCGCGATTCCATCCTTGCCTCCATCGCGCAACGAGCGCAGTTCATCCAGCTCGCCGTCAAAGCCTGCGCGAATGGTTGGATCTTCACCCAGTGCAATCGGCGGACGCTCGACCAGCAGATTGATGATGTCGTCGCCCAGCTCCCTGCACGCATCCCAGCTCTTGAGAACCGTTTGCAACGCGTCGCCACTGATGCGGCGTGCAGCACTTTCGACATCGGGCAATCGCGCGATCGAATCGCCGAGCGCGCGCAATTCGCGTGGAGTGATACGACTCGCCGCGACTTTGGCCGCAAGTCGCTCGATGTCGCGCACGCCATCCAGCGCCGCGCGCATCGTTGCCCGGGTCATCGCATCGGAAGCGAACGCGGCAACGGCATCGAGACGCGTTTCTATGCGGTCCACCTGCGTGAGCGGTGCAAGCACCCACTGACGCAACAGTCGCGCACCCATTGGAGTGAGCGTGCGATCCAGCACGCTGATCAGAGTTGCTTCCTGACCGGCGCCGCCGCGCAATGATTCGGTGAGCTCGAGATTCCGGCGAGTCATCTCGTCCAGCGGCATCGTGCCGCCCGAGCGTTCGATCACCGGCGCCCGCAGGTGCGGGACTCCGCCTGGTTGCAGCTCGCGTACATAGCGCAGCAGTGCGCCCGCCGCACCCACCGCAACGTCGTCCGACGATTCCACGCCGAATCCGTCCAGCGAGCGCACACCGAAGTGGCGCTGCAGATCCTCGCGCGCCATCGCCGAGTCGAACTCCCACGCAGGGCGATGCGACACGAGTATGGAATCGAGAATTGTGTCGGTTCCCGCGGCCATGTCTTCCGGAATGACCATCTCACGCGGAGACAATCGCGCCAGCATCGCTTCGATCTCCGCTCCGGCAACGACGAACAGCCGCAGCTCACCAGTCGAGAGGTCCAGTGCTGCGATGCCCGCTCGTGATGCATCGCCCTTCACACCCGCCGCCATCGCGCAGAGAAAATTGTTGCGCGACCCGTCCAGCAGCTCGTCCGAGAATGCGGCGCCGGGTGTGATCGTCTCGACAACTTCGCGCCGCACGACTCCCTTCGCAGTTTTCGGATCTTCCACCTGCTCGCAGATCGAAACGCGATGGCCCAGCTGCACCAGCTTGCGCACGTATTCCGGGCCTGCCTTCACGGGCACACCCGCGAGTGGAACCTGCGACGCTCCGCCGTTGTTGCGAGACGTCAGCGTAATCCCAAGAATACGCGCGATCAACTCGGCGTCTTCGTAGAATGTCTCGTAGAAGTCGCCCATCCTGAAAAAGAGGATGGTGCCGGGATGTCTCGCCTTGATTTCCCGGTACTGCTGCATGAGTGGCGTGGCCACCGGCTTGGCCACGCCCTACCTCTCTGCCACGAACCCGTCTATGTGCCTGGCTTTCAGCTTCACCAGCTCCTGAGCTGCCGCCGCATGAGTCGCGTAATGTCCAATACGCACACGGTACGGCGCACTGGTGCCATCGACGTAAGCGTCGTAGCCGCGTCCATGCAGCCCTGCGGCCAACTCCGTCGCCGCCGCCCTGGTACGGAACGCTGCAACCTGAACCGCGTACCGACCGCTCGATGTGCTCGACGCCTCGGCAGTTGATTTCGCCGCTGGTTTCACCGCTGATCTTGCGGTCGCTTTCGCCGGCGCTGCCGGCGTCATCTTCAGCAGTTTCGATTGCGCAGCCGATGCAAGTGCGCGATCGACCTCCTCTTTCGTAGGAGGACGGGAAACAACGCCGCTGCCAGCGCCTGACACACTACCTGACGCTGTGCCCACGGGCGCCGTCGGCGCAGCCGAGCTCGTGGTCGAACTCGTAACTGCGGTGGGTGCGCTCGGCGCAACTACCGGCTCCGCCGGTCTCGCGACGGTATCGTGACGTTCGGGAACAGTATTCTTCGGAGATTCCTTGCTGGCTGCCGCAACTCTTGGAGCGGGCTTGACCGGCGGCTTCGGCGAATTCACGACCGGCACATTCTTCACCGGAGCCGGCGCTGGAGCCGCATTCGTCGCGAGTGTTACACCTCTGCAACGCTGCTGCTGAAAATCAATGCGATTCCTGAGCTCCACATTGGACGCCGGCGCGCTCGCCATTGCGTCGCTGTTGGCCGCACATGCATGCGGTGCGTCGTTCGCATCGAAGTACATCCTGGCGACCCAGTAGCTCGCTTCCGCATGCAGCGGACTCAGCGGATGCTCCAGTACGAGTCGCTGAAAGTGTTGCAGCGCCGCCGCGTTCTCACCACGTGCCGACTCCAGCTGACCGATCCGAAGCAGCGCGTCGGGCACTCTACCGGAGAGCGGATAGTCCACGATGATCTGCCGGTACGCGTGCTCTGAATCCCTCGCATTGGCAGCCAGTGTGGCGCGCCAGTAAAGCCCCTCGGCGTACGCCGGCGTTCCCGCAGGCGCGGCATTGGCGACCGAATCAGCCAGCTTGCGTCCGCCGGCAGCGTCTCCGTTCGCCACCATCTGCTGGGCTCGAAGGTACAGTGTGCTGTCCTTCGCCGACTGCGCTCCGGCTACAGCCGGCAGCAACAGACAGAGTTGCAGCGCGCGGATATATCCGCGGCTCGGGAACGGCGCCCCCTGCCCAGTCCGTGGTGCCCCGCGGCCCATGAACGAAACTCTGCAGAAATTTGTGAAACTCATGATTTGGCTCATTTGTCGCGAGGATGCTTCTAATATGGCGTGTTACTGTCGCGAATCATGCCGCGAATCTATGCTGCCCGACGACGACCAGATGCCGCGCAGATGGCAAGGACCGTCGTCGCAAGGATCTGGTTTTCAGATGATACACGTGACTCCTTGAGGGCGACGTCCGCCGCCAGAAGCGCGGTCACCGCCCTGTCGCACTCGGATGTCTTCCACTCCCGAGCCGCCATCGCCCAGGCCCGTGCAGCCCCGGTCCACGGGCGGCCCGGGTAAGCACCGGTCGACTTGAGGAGCTGAAAATACTCGCCTTCCAGCCGTCCCGCCGGTAGGCCGGAATCCAGCCGGCAGCGACCCCACGCGAGTGCCAACATCTGCGTCGACAGGGCCATGACGACGCTCACCCCGCTCGTCTTGGGTTGCGCCAGAACATGCGGAATGAGATTGAGCGCTCCCGTAGCATCCCGCTGCAACACCTTGTCGAGAAAATCGGACACGGTTTCTCCGCGCCGAATTCCTACGGCCGCGCCGATTGCATCTTCAGTGATCGGCGCACCGCTGGTGTAGCTGGCGAGTTTGTCCAGCTCCGATGCCAGTTGATACAGATCGTTGCCTACTGCTTCGTGCAACAGATCCGCTGCCGATTCCGTTATCTCGACGCCAAGCTCCGATTTGGCGTGATGCGCAATCCACTTCGAGACGCGGCTGCCGTCGAGCGGACTGAATTCCATCGGCGTGGTCGACATCTGCAGAGCCTTGTCTGCCTTGGCGCCGGGAGCCGCTACGAGCAGGACCAGTGTCTCGTGCGACGGATGCTTGAGGTATCTGTCGAGCGCGCTGCGCGCGTCCTTCCTGAGCGCCCCTACCTCGCGAATTATCGCGACCCGGCGCTCCGCCATCATCGGTGGCGTGTCTAGCAGCGATCCCAGTGATTCGGCATCCAGATCAGCAGCCCGACGCGTATCCAGATTGAAGTCGCGCGTTGCCGGATCGACCGCGGCAAGAACGAGCTGCTTCACCGCTTCGTTCTTCTGGTACTCGTCGTCCCCGTAAACGTAATACGCCCCGTCGAACTGCCGTTTCTTCACGGCGTCACGGAGCGTCTTGAGGGCAGCGTCGGTTGCCATGCCCAAAATCTAATTTCGCGGAGCGAAGACTATCGCGGTTGCGTGTAGCTCACGGTCTGAAGACCGCCCTGTTCCACCAGCAACGCAGCCGGCCAGATCGGCATTCCAGCAGAAACCGACGCAACTATCGAGGGCACTGGAGTCGTGTCAGGCGGGACCGCCATTGCAACTGCGGGTGGCAGCACGATCTCCGGCAGTGCCCGCTGTTGCTCCGTCACTCTCATCGTTTCAGCCACGTAACCCAACATTATCAACGATGCGATTACGCCAATCGCCGCCACTGTTCGGAATCGTCCCCCGGATGCGGTAGCCTGATTCAGCCGGCATTCTCTCAGCCGCGCATTGAGCCGGAATGCAAAGTCCGCAGAGGGCTCGATCGGTGCAAGATTGTGCACGAGCATGAGCGAGCGCCGCACACTGGCATCCAGACGAGCACAGTCGGCGCACTCAGCGATGTGACGCTGCATACGTACGAGCTCGACCCCTGCCAGGGTGTCGTCTACGAAGGAGCAGTGAAGATCTTTGAACTCTGAACAGCGCATCGAATAAGGATACCGGGCGGCGTCAATAATAGTTCCCGGCCAATCGACCGGCCAGGCAGGAAGTCCGGATATCGTCATTCCCGCAAAACCGGCGACCCACGCTATCGTCATTCCCGCGAAAGCGGGAATCCATGTTATCGATCTCCGGGCGCGATCGCAGCACCGTGCGGGTCGGCAGCAGATGGATTCCCGCTTTCGCGGGAATGACGAGGTGCCGATGGATCCGTAAACAGAAAACGCGTGGCCAGTACCCCCGGTCACGCGTTTCTCACCGACTCCGGCCCTTCTAGCCCAGCCACGGTCCAATTATCTCGGCAAAACTGTTTCGCGCCCGATTCAGGCGCGACTTGACGGTTCCGAGGTTGGTGTGGGTTATCTCGGCAATCTCCTCGTACGACTTCCCCTCGAGCTCACGGAGAACGAAGACGTTCCTGTGATGTTCCGGAAGCTGACCAACCGCCTCCTCGACCTTCTCCCGGATGTCACGCTTCCGGAACAGGTCGTCTGGCCGGTTGCCAGGATCCTCGAACTGCAACGGACGCTCCTCATCCTGCCAGTTCTTGGTGATCGTCTGAAACAGAACCAGCGGGTTGCGCGAGCGATTCCGCAGCTCGTTCTTGGCGAGGTTGGACGCAATGGTATAGACCCAGGTCGAGAACTTCTTCGACCGGTCGAAACGGTGCAGATGCCGGTACACGCGGATGAACACTTCCTGCACCAGGTCCTCGGCTTTCTCCCTGTCGCCGATCGTCCGGTAGATGAAATTCAGGAGGCGCGTTTGATAGCGCTCCACTAGCTCCGAGAATGCACGCTCTTCGCCGTTTAGAAACGCCGAGACGACTTCGGAATCTTCAGCCGTGCGAAGTCTGTCGCGGATCGTCGATCCAACGAGCTCGGCATGGGCAAGTGCTGGTAAGGTCTTACGAGCGGCAATGGCCATAAAATCCCCTTTTTTGGGACAACTGTTCAACGGGGCGGGGTCGGGATTGGCCGGCCCATGCGAAGTCCCTCCGGACAGGTGCTTCGCTCTGATATTAGACAGGCACCACCCGTGCCGGGTTGCCTGCTGTTGATAAAGTCGGCTAACACGTTATGTATCAATGATTTAGCCGCCATCTCAAGGTTCTTGGACTGCCATTCTGTCGCGCCATTCTGACTGAATCGACCGCGCGAGCTGTTCCTCAACGCCAATTAGACGTTCGCACAGCTCGCTTCGTTAACACAAAAACGGAACTTTGTTCCCTTGCAACCATCCTGACGCGGATGGCATCCAATGCACTGTAGCTGCCATCCCTGGCCCTGCCACAGGAGTTCGCGTGCTGAAGACCGCCATTACTGCCCTGTCCGTCGTCCTCCTTCATGGATTACCTGCCAACGACCCTTCAACATTAACGACGGTCACCACCGTCGCCGACACTTCGGCGGATTTCACATGGACCGGAACCGTGACTGATGGCGGCTGGCTCCGAATAGGCAACCTTGCCGGCACTGTCGAGGTGAGACGGACATCCGGAAAGACCATCGATGTTCAGGCTACGAAGGAGCCGGACTTCGATCGTTGGATCTGGTTCGGTAATTCTGTCCAACCGGTCAGATTCATCACTCAGCGCCAGGGCTCGGATGTGGTGATCTGCGCCATTTCTGATGAGAAGCCCAGCTGCAACGCAAACGATCTTTCTTCTCCCGACGATGATGATGATGATGGGCATCCACAGCCGATGCGCATCGTCGTGCTGCTGCCTGCCGGCGTCTCGCTCCAGGCGGCGACGAGACATGGTGATCTCCACATCACAGATGCTGGCGCGGACGTCATCGCTCGCAGTGGACATGGCAGCATCTCCATCCGGAACGTCGCTGGCACCGTCGACGCGAACACTGGCCATGGCGACATGGATATAGTCAACGCCGCAAAGCAGATCAGCGCCAGAACCGGCCACGGCAATATCCACGTGTCCAATGTCGGTGCGGTGCATGCAAACACGGGCCACGGAGACATCGTTGCGGAGTTGGCTGGGGCTGCTGCCGTCGGCTCCAACGACATGATGTTCGAGACTGGACACGGCAACGTGCGCGTCGTTGCACCAAGAGCCCTGAGCGGCGATGTGGATCTGCATACCGGCCATGGTCGGGTATCGTCGGATTTTCCACTCACGATCAGCGATCAGAGCAGGCACTCGAGGACGGGATCCGCACACGGCGTTCTGGGCTCGGGCGGTCGTTCCGTACGACTGTCAACCGGCCATGGTGACATCAGCCTGACGACTGCCGGATGACGCGCGGCGGGGATAACTTCTCATCTCCCCGCCATGTCCATTCGGAATATGTCTTTGGAGCGCAAGCTCCCTCTACTCGTCATTGCGGTTCTCGTGGCAACACTGGCAACCTCGGTGGGCCTGGCGTATCGCGAGGTTCGCCACTCGGCAGAGCTCGCAGCGGGGGCGCGCATTCAAACAGCGTCCCGGCAACTTGCATCGCTATCTTCGTTATCGGTAACCCAGCGCGCGAAACTGCTGCGCGAGGTTGCGGCGACACCTGCGGTCAGACGCGCCGTCGCGTCGCCAACTTCGCGTTCCCCCACGACGGGCGCTGTACCGAATCACACCGAGGCATATGCTGCGCTGCACCGGCTGGTCATCCCCAGTGACTCGACGCTTGCAATAGAACTGTGGTCAGCGGACGGCCAGCTGATTGATAGCGTTGGTGGCCCTCCTGCAACACCCGGCACGATCAGCGATAGCCATCAGTCCTTTCCAATTCCAGGAAATGACGCGCCGCAGACCACGATGCCGAAGGGCAGCAACGCGCAATTTCTGCCGTTCTTCGCAGGTCGCGACAATGAGGTCTACTACTGGATGACCGTGGCGGTGATCGATGCTGGCAACCGTGTCGGCTGGATCGCGGAACAGGCACGCATCAAATCGCGCCCGAACGCCGATCGGCAAATCAACGGCTTGATCGGTGACCACACAGCTGCGTATTTCCGGAACGACACCGGCACGTTCTGGAGCACGATCGGCGGCATTCCGGCCACTGCACCGGCCCATGCGCCGGCACTTTCCAGGGTGACCGCAACAGATACGCTCCACGTTGCGTCGTACGACCACGCGCAACACGGTACCGTGCTGGCGACCACCATTCCGATTGACGGAACACCGTGGGCGTTGGTACTGGAGGTCGAGCACGCAGCGGTGGTCGCCCCCGCCAGATCGATGCTCGCGCGATTCACACTGCTGAGTTCTCTGCTCCTGATCGCTGCAGCAGCCGCGTCATGGCTGTTGATTCGCGGTGCAGTACGACCGCTCGTCGACCTCACACGAGCTGCCACATCGATGGCGCGTGGAGACTACTCTTCGCGCGTTGCCGTTCAGAATAACGACGAAGTCGGACGACTTGGCACCTCGTTCAACGAGATGGCTGGCAAGGTCGCGGCTTCCCAGGCGCGACTGGCGGGGCAGGTTCAGGAAGCACAACGATTGGCGGATGAGCTGGATCAGGCAAGGGAAGTGGCTGTGAGCGCAAGCCAGGCGAAATCCAACTTCCTCGCCACGATGTCTCACGAGATCAGAACGCCAATCAACGCCATCATTGGTTACGCTGACATTCTCGATCTTGGCATTTCCGGTCCGCTCAACGCCAAACAGCACGAGAACCTACGTCGTATCAGGACGAGCAGCAGCCATCTGCTTGCCCTGGTCAACGACGTGCTCGACCTGTCCAGAATCGAGTCCGGTACCATGCAGATGCACGCCGCACACGCCGAGACGCAACCATCGATCGACGCTGCTGTGGCGCTTGTAGAGCCGCAGGCTAGCGCCAAGCATATCAGGATCGTAATCAGCGCCAGCGACCCTGCGGCATCGGCCTACAGAGGTGACGAACGTGGCGTGCGTCAGGCACTCGCCAATCTTCTCTCCAACGCAGTGAAGTTCACCAACTCTGGTGGCGAGATCGTAATCACCTGCTCGCTGTCCAAACCAGTAGGCGCAAACGTGACCATGGACCGCAATTCGATGTATGTAGCCATACGCGTGGCGGATACCGGAATCGGAATCGATCAGGAAAAACTTGACAAGCTATTTCAACCGTTCACACAGCTCGAGGCGGATAACGGCAATCCGTACACACGCCAGAAGAGTGGTGCCGGTTTGGGTCTCTCGATCAGTCGTCATCTCGCCCGCATGATGGGCGGCGACATCACGGTGGAAAGCCGCCCGCAGCACGGTTCCACATTCACGCTCTGGCTACCGCATCAAACCGAAGGAGCGCGGGAAGCCGCTATCGCATCATATCCGTCACACAGAGTATAACGTGATCAAATTGATTGTTGTCATAAAGCGCAACACCGCCATGTCGCCCGAAGAATTTCACAGATACTGGCGCACCGAGCACGCCACGAAGGTGCGCTCGATTGCCGCCACGTCCAGATATATCCGGCGCTATGTACAGGCGCACACACTCGACGCCGAATACGCTGCTGGCAATCCGGCGTACGACGGTACCGCCGAGCTCTGGTTCGATTCTGTGGAGGACAAGAACGCTTTCTTCTCCGATCCTGATTACCTGGCGATAGTCGCCCCTGACGAGCGTGTCTTCGCCGACATGGATCAGACGCAGTTTCTCGTCACGAACGAGGAAAGCGTGATATGATCGTGATACCGGATCGAGCGTGACCTACCGGAGCTCCGCTCCGAATCCTGCGGCATACAGAATTATCAACGCAGTCTTCGCGTCCCGGATCTCGTTCGTCTGAATCATCCTGAGGGCGTGCGATAACTTGAACGTCACGACCTCGCTGAACTCATCCGCTTCGAGATGTTTCTCGCCGGTTGTGAGTCCAGTCGCCATGAACGAGTGAATTACCTCGTCCGTGAAGCCGGGCGTCGTCAGGAAGCTGAACATCGGCTCGATACGTTGTGCACTGCAGCCGGTCTCTTCACGTAATTCCCGCTCAGCGCAATGCCTGGGGCTTTCGTCCTTCTCCAGCTTTCCCGCTGGCACTTCGTACAGATAGCCGCCGGCGGCATATCTGTATTGCCTGAGCAGCATGATCTGCGGATCTTCGCCCGCTGGATCGGTCAGGAATGGCAGAATCGCAGCGGCACCGGAATGCCGGATGATCTCCATCTCGCCCGTCGTCCCATCGGGAAAACGAACCTGATCCACATCCAGGGATACAACGTTGCCGGTGTAGATGCGGTGCGATGCAATCAGTGGATCAGACATTTAGCCCAATGGTTGAAGTTCTACGGATTCACGACATCTACAGGACCGAACGCAAGTGCTTCGAGTGGCTCGCGAATGGCGCTGGCGTCGCCGACGATCACGATCTGCAATGAATCCGGATGTACATAGGCACGGGCCGCTGCCAGCACATCCTTCACCGTCACAGCACCCATGTGCGCGCGATAGCTGTCGTACCAGTCGGAAGGCAGGTCGTATATCACGAGTGTCGCGAGTGCGGCTGCTATGGCAGCCGTCGTCTCGTACCGAATTGGAAAGACGCCTTCGAGATAGCTCGTTGCCAGCGACAACTCGCTATCACTGATCGGCTCCGCGCGCATCCGATCGATCTCCTTGAGTGTCTCCTGAATCGCGGGCACGGTGGCGTCGCTCGCAACCGCGGTGCCGATGACGAACGGACCTGCCTCGCGTCGCCAATCGAACGATGACGACGCACCGTAAGTGTACCCGTGCGCTTCCCGCAAATTGAGATTGATGCGCGACGAGAAGAGCCCCCCCAACACAGCGTTCATTACCGTTATCGAGAAGTAATCCGGATGCGTGCGTGGAACGCCCACGTGCCCGATCCGTACCTCCGATTGCGGGGCGTCCTCCTTGCGCACGATCCTCACAGCGCGCGACGTCCGAACCGGTTTGTCGTTCGCTTTCGACGACAGTACGACAGATCCATTCCAACCGTCCAGCTCGCCACTAACCATTCGCTCGACTTCAGCCACGTTCACGTCGCCGACCACGATCAGCGTCGTCGCGGATGGCTGATACCTCGACGCATGAAATGCCGCCACTTCATCACGCGCAAGATTACTTACCGATTGCTTACTGCCGCCGAGCGGGAGGCGAAAGCGGGATGTGACGTCGTAGATGTACTCGTCGAACTTCTCATCGGCAAGCTCTCGTGGCTCTGACTCTATCTGCATCAGCTCGGCAATCCGTTCGCCCTTGAGTCGCTCGATTGCCGCTGTCGGAAATGTCGGCGTGACAAGGACCTCGGCGAAGTGCACGAACGCATTTTCGAGGTTGTCACGCAATACCGTCATCGCGAGTGACGCTGAATCCCATCCAGCCGATCCACCCACCGATGTACCAAGCCGCTCGAGATACTCCGTGAGCGCTTCGCCGTCGTACTTCGGTGTCCCCTCGTTGAGCGCGAGCGCTGCCAGATGCGCGACTCCTTCCTGCCCCGATGGCTCCGCGACAGCGCCCGCATCGACTATCGCAAGAACCGTGACCACTGGCAGGCTGTGCGCTGGCGCAACGAGCAGTGTGAGCCCATTGGGGAGCAGGCGACGCTCGAACGACGGAAAATGATACTCGCGCGCTGGACCGGGTTGCGGACGTATGGCTGTTGTCATGCGGTCACCAGAGCTGCATCGGTACCTGCTGTGTCTCTCGATTCTGCGTTTTCACTATCATCACGTGGTACATACATCAGGAAGGCACGGTTGTCCTCACCCAGTCGCGTTGCAGCGAATCGATCTACATCTTCGACTGTGACGGAGCGGTAACGGTTCATCTGATCATTGATGAACGATGGGTCGCCGAAGTACGTGGCAAAGCGTGACAGCTGGTCGGCGCGCTCCGATGCCTGTTGCATCGATACAACGAAATCGGTTCCGATGAGCGAGATCGCGCGATCGACCTCGCTCTGGGTCACGCCGTCTAATCGCATGCGGTCGATCTCGCGTGTTACCTCCGCTTCCAGGCGCTCCGGCGTGATACCCGGTCTCGCCGTGACATCGACGACCAGAATGTCGGCACCCTTCGGGAGATCGAACGTGAATGCGGCTGCGTCGGTAGCGACTTCACGCTCACGCACCAGCGCTCGCTGCAATCTGCTCCCCTTGCGCATTCCGAGAATTGCGCCAGCTACGGACGCGGGGTAGTACTCGCTGCTTCCGAACGCCGGCGAGCGGAACGCCAGATACAGACGCGGAAGACTCACGTCGTCCTTCACTACCTCACGCACCGTGCCGCCGAATGTTGTGGGTAACGACATGTCCGGAAGTGCAGGCTTGCCCTTGCCGCGCGGGATCGCCGCGAAGTACGATTCCACGAGCTCGCGTGCCTCCCGTGGATCGAAGTCGCCTGCGATGGTCAGCACTGCATTGTCTGGTGTGTAGTACGTCGCGAAGAAGTGCGCAATATCGTCCAGCGACGCGGCATTCAGATCCTCGAACGATCCGATCAGAGAATGATGGAACGGATGCGGGTCGGGGTATGTGAGCGCCGGAAGTTTTTCCCACCATGTGCCATATGGCTGATTGTCGACCGACCAGCGCCGCTCATTCGAAACGACGTCGCGCTGTGTGTCGAGCTTCTGCTGAGTCATGGCCGGCAGAAGAGCACCCATCCGGTCCGCCTCGAGCCAAAGTGCTATTGCCAGTTGGTTGGAGGGTACGGTCTCGAAATAGTTCGTCCGGTCCAGCCATGTGGATCCATTGAGCGTGCCGCCAGCGCGTTGCACTAGCTCGAAATGCTCGTTCGCCTCCACATGCTCCGACCCCTGGAACAACATGTGCTCGAACAGATGGGCGAAACCCGTACGCCCGGGACGCTCGTTCGCCGATCCCACGTGATACCACAAGTTTACCGCGACTATCGGCGCGGTATGATCCTCGGAAAGGGTTACTAACAAACCGTTCCCGAGTCGGAATGTCTCTATCGGAATGCGCATGACAGTGATTGGTTTCCGGGTAATATAGAATGTATCCACCCTTACTTCTTCCCCTGGCAACCTCTTCAGAATGACCGATGCATCTGTCTGGCCAAGCACGCTGTTCATCGTGCGACACGGCGAATCGGCTGGCAACGTGGCCCGCGATGAGGCAAATGCGGCACGTGAGCCTGTCATACGCAGATCCTCATCCCGTGATGTCGATGTCCCACTGTCCCCGCTTGGCGAACGTCAGGCCACGGCACTGGGTCACTGGTTCGGCGCGCTGCCTGTAGACCAGCGGCCCACCGTCGTCATCACCTCTCCCTACGTCCGTGCCAGACAGACCACAGCCATAATCAAGGACCTGGGCGATTTCCCCTACGCAAGCGACGTAACGAGCCTCTTGGTGGATGAGCGCTTTCGCGAAAAGGAGTTCGGGATTCTGGATGGCCTGACACGGTACGGAATCGCCGAGCGCTTTCCGGAGCAGGCTGCTTTCCGTACATCGCTCGGAAAGTTCTATCACCGCCCGCCGGGTGGCGAGAGTTGGTGCGACGTGATTCTACGGCTGAGAAGCGCCTTCGAGATGATGTCCCGGGAGTACCATGGCGAGCGCATTCTCGTCGTGGCACACTCGGTCGTCGTGCTCTGCATGCGCTACATCGTCGAAAGCCTCACCGAGGAAGAGATACTGAAGATCGACCGCGAGAACGAGGTAGCCAATTGCTCGGTCACCCGCTTCGACGTGGACATGAGCCAGGGTCCGGTTGGCAAGCTGATCCTGGACAGTTTCAATTTCGTCGCCCCTCTCGTTGCGGAAGGCGCGCGCGTCACTTCCACACCGGACGTTCCTCCAACATCTCAAATCAGCTGACAAGAGATCGGACTGACATCGTAGCTCTCAGTTGGTCGGCTTCTCCAGGACGATGAACTTGGTATCATCACGACCAATTGCGCGCAACCATGTTACAAGCTCATCCACGCGACTCGGCGGATATATCCCCGTCCCGCCAACGATGCGACGATCGATGAGTAGGTCGCGGCCCTCCTGAGAGTACGTCGCCGTATAGCTGCCGAATACACTTGTCGCCGACACGTTGACTGGAAGCCGAGCGCGCCAGCCTTCAGGAAGTGTCACACGAAACTCCGAGATCCCGGTCAATCGCCCTACGATCTTCGACGCGTCGATCGGGAAACGTCGAGTCGGAAGCCGCGCAATGTCGTCAGCGGCCGTCGTCATTTTCGCAAAACTGGCGAATGGGTTGTTCAGCAGCTCTACCGTGCCTGCCCTGGTCGTCGCGTCCGCATTGATAATTCGAACACTCACGCGGGCCAGCGCCGCGTAATCCTTCCCATTGAACGCCAATAGCGAATCTCCATCGGCGCTCGAGAAATACTTGCGCGCGACTGTGCGCGCCGCATTCACTCGTTGTGTGGAATCCAGCGGTGATGCGAACGATGCCCGCATCGCAGCCGCAATCGATCCGACAGCCGTTTCTACATAGTGGCCTTCGAATTTCCCATCGGCCGACAGCGTTCCGGTGATCGTCGTGGTCTGAACATCCGATGTGGGTGCGTCCGCTGGAATCGTTACCTCTTCATTCCGCCCATCGGGGAAGATCAGGAGGCCGAATCCACCCTGAATGCTGCGTGGTAGCTCCCCATACGCGTTGAACGAAGAGGTAAGATCTACGAACCGATACCCACCAGAGCTGAGCGCGACAGCCGCAATTTCATGATTGAACTGCTGCGGAGTCGGTAGATCGCGCCGAGCGGTTGCATTGATGCTCAACAACACCGGATATGCACGGATGCCAAGATGGGTAAGCGCGGCAACGAACAACGTAGCCTTGTCCTTGCAGTCGCCATAACCAGTGGCTATCACCGTATCAGGCATTCGCGGCTGATAGCCCCCGATTCCGAGCTCTATGCCGACATATCTGATATCCTGAGCCACCCACCTGTGAATGGCTCGAATGGAATCATCTCGTGTCTTCGCGCCAGCTACCAGAGAGTCTACGGTCCTGCTGAGCGTGGCTGTCGCCTTGTACCGGTCACGTGCGAGATCCGCGTACCAGTGCGATACGTCGTTCCAGTTGAGCGGACCTCCGATACGAACGCGCATCACCACACCATTCGAGTCGGAAGCAAATGGCTCCGCGCGCACCTTTGGCGTCGTATCACGTGACCACACATACCGCGCTCGCCCGCCCGACGCGCTCGTGACCGGCTTGAAATCGAGATTCTCCTCCCGGATCAAAGGCTTGATCGAAGACGGCACATCCAGAACCAATCGCGCTTTTCCTATCGATACGCCAGGCGTGAATACATATGTCTGCGCGAAGTCGTTCTTCAATACTGGCTTGCGCTCCTCGACCGTGAATTCCACGTCCAGAATGGTCCCGACTGCAATGCCGGAAAGAGACATACGCACCACTTTCTGATCACTGTAGATCGGTGACGTCGATACGGGTGCCGGAACGTCAGACTCCTGAATCTGCGTTGGAGCAGCGCTGATGACGGATCCATTCGGCCGCACTACTCGAATCCAGTGCACGTCGAAGCTCTGATGCCCCGGGACGTATCCGAACTGCTGCTCGCGCAGCTGCGATGCACCAGCATCCGTCAAAACCTGAATGACGCGCCGGAAGGTCTTGAGAACCCGCCCATCGCTCTCGACCGTTACTGTCGCCAGATCCGCAATGGGATGTGTGGTCTCGCCTTCGTGCATCACGGGATCGACCACGAGACGATACAGTGAATCGTCAGCCGGAGTTGGAGCTACTGAGGGAACTTTGATGCCCTGCGCGATACCGGGCGACGAGGTTGCGAACAGCAATGCAACGACTGCCGACGCAAATCGCTGCGTCAGGCCCACCCGTTTCGCTCACGCAATGACGATATGTGTGCCGTATGATGCCGGCCATGCCATGCATACAACGCTACAACTTCTCGCAGTGCCACACTGCGCTGCTGATCAGGATGAATGTAGCTGCGCTCGAAGTCCGCATCTGACAAGGACTCTAACAGCGCCACCCATCTGGTGTGAAGGGCTTCGAGGAGCACCAGTGATACGTCTATCGGCGCCGCTTTCACGTCGCCAAGCCTGGACCAGGCAGCCTCGTCATACGGTTTGACCAACGGTGATTGCTCGGTCAGAGCAAGCTTGCAGCGCACGTACGCATTCATGTGGCTGTCGGGAACGTGATGCACCACTTCCCTTACCGTCCAGCCTCCCTCACGATACGGCGTGTTCAGTTGATCGGCATTCAATCCATCGACTGATGCGCGCAACAGAGCCGGCAATCCGGCGATGTCGGCAATCGAGCGATCAATTGCTTCACGCGACGAATCACCGTCATACTTGAACCGTCCGATCGGATACCGCATATCCTGAATCATCGATGTCATTGGAAGGAACCCCGGCTCTCGCGAATCGCGGAGTTGACTACGCTGACGAAGTGTTGCGCGTCGTCCGGCGTGAAGGACTGCAATGCCTTGTGACCGTTCTGACTTACATCCTCGAACCCCATGCGCCGCTTGTCCCGATACGCGAACTTGATGGCTCCCCCGCTGTACGTAACACTGTCCAGATCGGCAAGCGGATACTTCAGCCTGGTCTCCAGCGCGGAACTCACACGCTTCTTGACGAATCGCTCGATCGTACCCGCGATGACACTCTTCGTTTCTTCCGTGTCGCGCGCCATGTCCGTCCGTGCCACCGCCAGCACCGAATCCGTAAGTCCCATGTAAACGGTGTCACGTGCCAGGCCGAGTTGTATGGCACCGTCAGTCGTTCGAATCGCCACGCTGTCGCGAGATGCCGCGGCAGCGCCTGCTGCCTCAGATGCGCTTCGCGGCGGTGCATGCGAATTATCAGCCTGCTTGCATCCCGCCGTCAGAAGCAATGACATTATGGCTATCGCTGAGGTGATTCTCCTCGACATAGGTGCTCCTGGCTCCTCACTGATTATTGAACCGGGTTGCCGTTCGTATCGCGAAATACGATCGGTCCGATGTTGAGCGCTCTGATTGGCCCTTCGATTGCCTTTCTGTCTCCCACGATCAACACGGTCAGATGTGACGGGTCGATGTACTTTTCCGCCACTTGCTGGGCTTCGCTCTGCGTAACCGCGCCTATCCGGTCGACAACGTGATTGTAGTAGTCGAGTGGCAGGCCATATAGCGCGACGTCGCCCAGCCGTGTCGCGATCTGGCCCGTGGTTTCGAACGCACTCGGCAACTCCAGTTGAAGGTAGCGCTTTGTCTTGCTCAGCTCCGTTGCTGGGATCGTATCCCGAATGCCGTTCAATTGCTGCATGAAATCTACTAGCGCGGAATCCGACTTAGCCGATACAATCTCCGCGGATGCAACGAACAGTCCGCCTTGCTTCCGCATATCGAACCTGGACGAGGCGCCATACGTATAACCCTTGTCCTCACGCAGCACCTGATTCAGACGACTGGTGAACGACCCGCCGAGCGCAGTGTTCATCACCTGGATCGGGAAGTAGTCGGCTGTCGACCGCGCCACTCCCACGGAGCCGATCCTGAACGACGACTGCGCGGCACCGGGCTTGTCTATCAGATAAATAGTCGTCGCCGGCGCAGGAAGGCCAGCACCCACGTCTGTAGTTGGTACAGTCTCGCGCGCCCATCCGCTGAACAGCGCGCTCACCTTCCGTTCAACCTCCGCCGGCGTTACATCGCCTACGGCAACCAGCGTCGCACCGTTCGGAGCGAAATGGTGGTGGTAGAAAGCGCTGAGATCCATCACGGTCAACGCACCCACCGACGCATCGGTACCTACCACCGAACGACCGTAAGGATTGTCCTTTCCGTAAAGAAGCGTTGGATACACAAGGTTCGCTATCGCTGGACCTCTGTCCTTCAACTGGAGCAGCGCGGTCAGTCGCTCCTGTTTCACACGTGCAAACTCGGTCGGTGGGAACGACGGATGCAGTGCTACATCTGCGAACAACGCGAGTGCACTGTCCAGCTGCGCTGTCGGTGTAGACAGTCGAACCATGGTCGCGTCCCATCCGCTCGAGCTGAACAACGAGATGCCCAGATAAGCGGTTTGATCCGCAATCTGCAGCGCACTACGGCTGGTCGTCCCTTCCGTAAGCATGTTCGCGACGAGATCCGCGGCACCTGCCCGATCCGCCGGATTGGCTGTCGCCCCGGAAGGAACTACGAGAACGAAATCAGCTACCGGTAGATTGTGCCGCTCTACAACCATCAGCTTGAGCCCGTTCGCGAGCTCACGCACCACGACAGGTGGTATGTGCAAGGCTGGCGGAGGACCAAGCTCCGGTGGCTTGCTGCGATCGACCGGCACCTGAGCCATCACCGGCATCGTCGCTGCGAGCAGGACGAGTATCGCTCCTGCGATTGCGCCCGGGATACGATATCTCATCTGGACCCTCCCCGCCCCTTGACCATCAGTGCTGTCATCCCGTCCGGTACAACCGTCAACACGACTTTCGGCTTGCCGAGGTACATCCGTGCAACACGTTGAACGTCAGCTCTGGTCACAGCATCATATCTGGCTGCATCACGTTGCACATAGTCCGGATCTCCCACAAAGTAATTGTATTGATTCAACAGCTCGGCTTTGCCGAGATCCGTGGCAAGCGATCTGAGAAAATCAGACCGCGTGGAGTTCTGCACACGCGCCAGTTCACGCGCGGTTATTCCGTCCTTTTGCAGCTTGACGAGCTCCTCACGAACCAGCGAGTCGATCCTGGCCGGTGCAATTCCCTTTCTCGGTGTCACTATGATCTGGAAGTAACCCGCCAGATGCTCACCGTTCTGATAGGCATTCACATCCTGGGCGATCTGCATGTCGTAAACCAGCCGCTTGTACAGCCGCGAGTTCTTGCCGTCAGCCAGGACCGAGGCCAACACGTTCAGTGCCGCGTCGTCGTGCGCGAAGTTTTTCACCGACGGCCAGGTGTAGTACACCCGTGGAAGCTGAACCCTGTCCTGCAACACCAGAAATGTGTCACGCGGGATTACAACCGGCGCCGGCGATGGCCTCGACGGAATCTGTGGACCTCGCGGGATGTCACCGAAGTAATGCTTCACCAACGCCTTCGCCGAATCGATGTTGAAATCCCCGGTGATAACCAGCGTCGCGTTGTTCGGCGCGTAATACGTCCTGAAGAAATTCTTGACGTCCGCAAGCGTCGCCGCAGAGAGATCCGCCATCGAGCCGATCACGGGCCATGAATACGGATGACCTTTCGGATACAACGCTGCGAGAATGGTTTCGTCCGACTTTCCGTACGGGACGTTGTCCACACGTTGGCGGCGTTCATTCTTCACGACGTCTCTCTGCAGATCCACCTTCGCGCTGTCCAGAGCCGGAAGCAGGAAGCCCATTCGATCGCTATCGAGATACAGCGCCAGGGGGAGTGCGTTCGACGGCATCGTTTCGTAATAGTTCGTACGATCCTCTGTGGTCGAGCCGTTGTTGTTCGCACCCGCAGCTTCCAGAAGCTGGTCGAACTGTCCGGTAGGCACGTGCTGCGACCCCATGAACATCAGATGCTCGAAGAGATGTGCGAACCCTGTATGACCTGGCTTCTCGTCTCCCGAACCAACATGATACCACGTATCCACCGCTATCATGGGCGTCGTGTGATCCTGATGAAGGATCACCTCCAACCCGTTTGGCAGCGTGTACTTCTCGAATGGAATGCGGGGTATTGATTGCGCACCACCCGTCGTCGCAAACGCCACTGCTGCGGCAGTAGCCACAGAGAGCAGCCGCAAAGCGGCGTACCGGGATCTTACCATGTCA
This sequence comes from Gemmatimonadota bacterium, assembly GCA_027307165.1. Lineage (GTDB taxonomy): Bacteria > Gemmatimonadota > Gemmatimonadetes > Gemmatimonadales > Gemmatimonadaceae > Fen-1247. The sequence goes on from DAHUXM010000009.1 coordinate 51,350, forward strand.
GACCATTCGCTTTACACGTGGTTCCGGGCATTCTACCATGTACCCCTTTGCAGTTAGTGCTGTTTTGAAGACGTCCTGTACATCCGCCTCTCCGTGCACCAGAAATAGATTGCTCAGTTGGGGCGACGTCGCCTTCACACCGTCGATCCATTCCGTCAGTTCCGCCCGATCGGCGTGGGCACTGTATCCATCTATGATCTTCACCTCGGCCCGCAATGGAATATCATCCCCATAAATACGCACCGTAGGTGGGCTTGCCTCGATTCTCCTGCCCAGCGTTCCCTCGGCCTGATAACCCACGAATAGAATCGTGTTCTTGGGATCCCCAGCCCCCTGCAACAGATGGTGCAGGATACGCCCTGCTTCCACCATTCCCGACGCGGCTATGATCACCATCGGCCCATGCGCCGTGTTCAGCGCCTTTGACTCCTCCACGCTCCGCGTGAAGTGGACCTGCGGAAACTGGAAGAGGTTCTTCGCCTTGTTCACCAGATCTTCCGTGTGGTCGAACACCTCCGGATGCAGCTCGAATACCGTGGTGGTGTCGGTCGCGAGCGGGCTGTCCACGTAAATCGGAATCGGGGGAATCGCCCCCTCCCGCGAAAGTCCATTCAGGTTGTACAGCAGCTCCTGCGTGCGCCCCACGGCGAACGAGGGAATCAGAATCCGCCCGCCGCGCGCTGCAGTATCCCGCACGACCGTGGCAAGCTCAGCCCGCGCGTCGACTACGGTCTCATGATCACGGTTGCCGTACGTCGATTCCATGATCACGACGTCCGCCCCCTCCGGCACCACCGGGTCACGAATGATCGACAGACCCGGCCGGCCGATGTCACCGGAGAACACGAGCCGCCTTGTCTTACCGTGCTCGGTGATGTCCAGAAGCACCGATGCCGAGCCCAGAATGTGGCCGGCATCGATGTACGTGCACCGCACTCCCGGTACGACGTCGAAGGTCTTGTTGTACGGGATCCCGATCATCAGATCCTGCGTCCGCACTGCATCCCGCATAGTGTACAGCGGCTCCACGAACTCCTTGTGGTTCTTCGCCAGATGTTTGGCGTCGCTCTCCTGTATGTGCGCCGAGTCGGCTAGCATCACCGCACACAGGTCCCGGGTCGCCGATGTCGCGAATATGCTCTTGGAATAGCCCTTTCGAACCAGATATGGCAGTCGCCCGGAATGGTCGATGTGCGCATGCGACAACACCACGGCGTCGATCTCCGCTACCGCCACGGGCAGTGTCTTGTTCTTCGCGGTGGATTCGCTCCGCCGCCCCTGGAACATTCCGCAGTCCAGAATCACGACCTTGCCGTTCACGCGCAGAATGTGGCACGACCCGGTAACCTCCCGGGCTGCGCCGTAGAACTCGATTTCCATATTTAGTGGCTAGTTGGTACTAATTAGTTGGGATCGGTCAGCCCTCAGCTGACCTGCAGAATATCAGAACCAGCTGGTCTTTGTCCTGACTTATGAGCGCAGGCTCCCAGCCGCCACGGATCCGCTCGTTGAGCAGATCTGTCAGGGTATCTTCATTCTCACGCGTGTGGCGCGTAAGCTTGACCACTACTGCCTGATATTCTTTCATTGGAATTATGGAGTTTTCGAACCTCACTATTATCCGTCACCCGCTGGTCCTCCACAAGCTCACACTGCTTCGGGACAGGCGTACACCCACCAAGATCTTCAAGGAATTGGTGGATGAGATAGCGACCCTGATGGCTTACGAAGCTACCAAGGATCTCGGTGTCGAGCCCAGGGGAGTGGATACGCCCCTGGAGCACACGACGGGTCATCATATAAGTGGCAAGAAGCTCACACTCGTTCCAATCCTGCGCGCCGGCCTGGGAATGGTTGAGGGAGTTCTCCGGCTCGTCCCGTCGGCACGCGTGGGCCACATCGGCCTGTACCGCGATCATGAGACTCTCCAGCCGGTCGACTACTACTTCAAGATTCCCGGCGATGCCGCCGAGCGCGATTTCTTTCTTCTCGATCCGATGCTCGCAACCGGCGGAAGCGCAGTCGCCGCGGTCTCGTCCCTCAAGAGGACCGGCGCAACACGTATTCGCTTCCTCTGTCTCGTCGCGGCACCGGAAGGCGTCCAGAAACTCCTCGACTCACATCCGGACGTGCAGGTCTACGCAGCATCGCTCGATCGCGAGCTGAATTCCGTGGGTTACATACTTCCCGGTCTGGGCGACGCAGGAGACAGACTCTTCGGCACGCGCTGAACGCACGCCGAACCCAGTTGTACCAAGCCGATCCTAGGCAAACCACTCGCGAGGATCGGCTTGCTGTCGCCGTGCTGCCTCTATCACCCAGCGCTGTGCGACCGGATCGGTAATCTCGTCCGGCACCAGATCGAACCACGCATTCGCCTGCGTCAGGTCACCAATGCGACGCCACAGCTCGCCGACCAGATACACGAGGACTGCGCGATCTTCACGTGGAACCGTATCGTAGAATTCCAGGGCCTGCTCGAATGACCACGCCGCCAGCCGCCTGAAATACCGCTCCGCCTCGATGTCGTTTTCGTCCACGCAACACCAGGCGGCACGCAGCCACAAGTCACCGATGTAACGTTGGTCGGCGCTCTGCCACTGCGCTACCTTGGCCGCGGCTTCGTACTTCTCCGATCCAGTCACCGCTCCATGAGCATGCGGCGACAGTTCGCTCCACACTCGCTCCCGTACGAGCGGGCTGATATCGGTCTGATCGGTAAAATCTCGCTCCGCACCCGAGTAGCCGCATCGGTCGCACATGTGCACCTGATACGCCCATGGCTGCGCCCCAGCCGCACGTTCATGAAAATCCGTTCGCTTGCCACCAAACCAGTTGGTGGACACCACCGTCTCGGACGGAAACTCATGGCTACATGATGGACACCGCAGCTCGATCTTGCGCAATGCAGTCATAGGATCTTCAATCGCCTCCCCTGTGGGCACGTAAGGAATTTCTGTGCCAAGGCGCGGATTTGATCGTCACTGCCGCCAGCCGATACTCGACGGGACGGTCGGCAGCTCGAGAATATTCGCCGAGTTGGCCGTTTACTCTTGTTGTGCATTTCCCAACGCGGTATTTTCTTGGCGCCGATGCTGATCAACTTGCTCCCCGATTTTTTCGCTGTCATAGACAGCTCAGATCGCGTCGCAGCTTATCTGCGCTACTTCGAAGCGCATCGCCGAATATTGGAGTCGTACTGGACCAACTACGTCCTCGATCCCGAAGGCCCGCACTTCCAGGAAGTAGTTCGAGCTACGACCCACGCTAATCGCGATGACCTCCGTGCCATGCTCGCACGCATCGATGTCGTTGCACTGGCTCGCCTCGCCGAAACCGAAAGCCGCCGAGTCCTCGAGGCCGACGTCGACACCGATGTCGTCCTCATGGTCGGTGTCGGTGCAGCGAACGCAGGTGAACTCGTCGTCGGTGGCCGCGGAATGGCATTCATCGCCCTCGAGCATTTCACCGGACAGCCCAATCCCGATACGAGCGCTCTGGGTCTCGAGCCGGAGCTCATTCCCCTCTGGCTTGCACACGAGATCGCGCACGCAGTCCGGTACACTTCCCCCACCAGCCATAGTGAGATGCGCCAGCTCATCGCGGAAGCTGGCGGATACTACGACTACTGGGAAACCGGCCGACGCGCATCGCTCCGCGAGCTCATAGTCAACGAAGGCCTCGCCGTACAGACCAGCCGAATCGTCAGTCCCGGCCACGCAGCCTGGGAATACTTCGGCTACGCCCGTAAGGAATACGCTCGAGTACGCGAAGCAGAGCCCTTCATAATGCGCACCGTAGCCAAGCATTTCGACCGGGCGGGACTTGGTCTACGGCTGCGCTATCTATCCGGGGGAATGAGCGACGACGCACGTACCGTCGATCGTAACGTCATCCCCGAACGCAGTGGCTACTTCGTCGGAGCTCGCCTTACCGACGCAGCCGTCAACAGTCGCGGACTCGCCTGGGCCATCCGCGCAGACGCCTCACAGATTGCGGCCGCTGCCGCAGGCCAGCAGTCGTCCGCCGCAAGCGCCTGACCTGACAGCCATCATGGCAGCTTGGCTTGCATCGCTGCCAGACCCCAGCGCCAGCCCACAGCGCTGATGTCCGACTTCCGCCCGCGGTCCAACTCCGAGATACTCGATGCAGCATTCGAGATCTACCGACGCCACTTCACGGTCTTCATCGCGATCAACGTCCTGGCAGCAGTACCCTGGGCTATCTCATCCTACTTTGGCCAGACAGCAGTATTGCTGCAGCAGACGGACGGACTGTTCACATCCGCACTCATCCGCTTCGCTGGCGTCCTCATATCGCCTTTCACCGAGGGCGCCATCGCTTGTGCCGCCTCGGCTGCATACCTCGGTAATCAGGTCGATTTCGAGCAGTCCATGCGCGCAGCGTTCAGCCACCCCGGCAGATTGTTCATCGCCATGATGACCAAGTGGATTCTCATGATCTTCGGTCTTGTGCTCTTCATAGCACCCGGACTCGTAATCTTCAAACGCTACTTTGCGCTTCCCATGACCGTATTGTTCGAGGATAACAAGGTCGGTGACGCCATGTCGCGCTCGCGCGAGCTCGCCAAAGGCAATGGCACTCGCATATTCGCCCTCCTCGGTGGAGTCTTTCTCTTTGTACTCATCGCAACGGGCATATTGCTGCAGCTCGTTCAGGCTTTCGCGCACAGCGCAGCAGCTACCGCTGTCGCTACTCTCGTGCTGACTACCGCGATATCGCCGTTCTCCGGCATCGTCACGACTCTCCTTTACTACGACATCCGGATACGCAGAGAAGGCTATGACATCGAGCTCATGGCACAGGCCCTCGGAGCACCGCAGTTGCATTCGGCATCCTGATTCAACATTAGTATCTTTTCGATACTAATGGGCCCGCTCGACAATGCCGCCATCGCGGATACGGTCGCCGCCGTCTTCCGCAGCAGCACCTTCGCTGGCCGCGGTTCTGTTTCCATCAGCGAACTGATCGCACAATGGATATGGAATCTGATCCTTCGATTCTTTGGCTTTGCCCAGAGTCACCCCGCGATCGGGATCGTGTTTCGCATCGCCCTCGGATTGGCCGTCCTGGCCATGCTAGCTCGAATCGTCTATGGCCTCCTGCTGCGTTTCGCACCATCCACAATCGGATTGCGGAGGTCCGAGTTCAACCGGCGCACCGATTGGTGGATCACCGCACAGACGCTTGCCGCGCAGAACGACTATACCGGTGCAGCACACGCTCTCTATCTCGCGCTCATAGGGGCAGCTGCACGCCGTGGACTCGTCTCCGTCCACGAATCCAAGACCACCGGTGACTACCTGCGCGAGCTTCGCAGAAAACCAGACGCGATCGACCTGCCGCGCTTCACCGACTTCACACGCTCGTACGAAACGGTGATCTACGGCATTGGCATCTGCGACAGAGACCGCTTCAGCACGCTCAACGCGCTGGCAGGCAGCCTCCTGCAAGCTCTTCCATCGAAGTCCGCTGCGAATGCTGCCCTGGGCGGTACCGGTAATACCGCACCCGGTCTCGGACAATGAGCGACGCGCCATCCATCGCCGGATTCAAGACACGAGCTGGCGGTAGTCTCTTTACGCCTGCCCGCGTTCTCTCCGCTGTAGCAATCCTGCTGGTCATCTTTGTCCTCTTCGCTCCACAGGAACGGGAAGATGTGGGAACGGCATACAGCTCCCAGGCGGTAGGAGCGGGTGGCGTCAGAGCGCTCTACGAAACACTGGGCCGGCTCGGCTTCGTGACGAGTCGCAACGAAAAGCCACTCACTTCACCCTCCACCCTCGATTCGACCTCCGCTTACGCTCTCATACAACCCGCGCAACCACTCACGACGGTCGAGCGGGCGCAAATTCTGGCGGCAGTGCGTCGCGGTATGGTTCTCCTGTTCACCCCGGACGACGACGAGCTCACCGATTCGCTGGGCCTCGAGCTGAGATCGTCGCCGAGTGGATTCTACACATTGAACCGAACAACCGTCGCCGGAGGCAATCCACCGGCTCCGCCAATACAGGATCCACGCGCCGCTTTTCAAGCTGCCTTTCCCATATCTGTGACCGTCGCGTCGAAATCCAAGTCGGACAACCAGACATTCCTCTGGCTCCAGTCATTGCGCGACGGCGATGGCGCAAAAGCCGACTCGGCTCAGCGACCGGCATTGGTGCTCGGCCACAGACTTGGTCGGGGCTATGTGATCGCCGTCGCACCGGCCGAGATCCTGATGAATCAGGTCATGCGCAACCCGCAGGCAGCCATCGCGATCGTGCGCGCACTTCAGTTCGCGAATGGCTCCGGATCTTCTCCGAAACAGCCTGGGAGTGTCGTCTTCGACGAATATCATCACGGCTTCGGAACTCACGCCGACATGCCAGCTGCCATCTCCCACGCGCTCACTGATACTCCACCAGGCCGGGTAACGCTTGGGATCGTCGCCGCTGCCCTGGTGCTTCTCCTTGCGTTCGCCGTGCGACCGCTTGCACCGTTACCGGTGCCTCTGATCTCGCGTCGCTCTCCGCTCGAGCACGTTGGTGCACTCGCGCATGCTTACTCGCAGGTCGATGCGCGTAGTCTCGGTACCGGCATGCTCGTGCGTGGCCTCCGGCGGCGCCATTCCCTTGGTTTGCCTCGATCGGTATCGAATTCGACCTATCTGTCGGCACTACGGGACCGGCTGCCAGCGACGTCCCCGGATATCGATCGCATAGCGACGGCTCTTGTACCAGATTCCCCGAACCCATCAGACCATCTCGCCGCTGTCGGCGCTGCGGTCGCGAACATCGAGAGGGCATTTCGAGAGTGACTGATCTCACCGCTACATCCGCCGCGCTCCAGCGCATTCGCGATACCGTCGCAGCCCGTGTCCTTGGCCAGGAAGACGTAATCGATCAGATCCTCGCCGCATTCGTTGCCCGGGGACACATTCTGCTCGAAGGCGTTCCCGGCACGGCGAAAACATTGCTCGTTCGAGTACTCGCCGGCGCATTGGATGTTCGCTTCGGACGCGTTCAGTTCACGCCCGACCTCATGCCATCCGACGTGGCCGGCGTGAGCGTCTATCAGGAATCGTCGCGCGCGTTCGAGTTTCGCCCAGGTCCGATATTCACCGATCTTCTCCTGGCGGATGAGATCAACCGTGCCCCTGCCAAGACCCAGTCGGCTTTGCTGGAGGCGATGCAGGAACGCCAGGTCACCGTCGATGGTGTGACGCATTCACTCGGTGACATGTTCAGCGTATTCGCGACGCAGAACCCCGTGGAATACGAAGGCACCTACCCACTCCCGGAAGCGCAGCTGGACCGTTTTCTCGTCAACGTGCGAATCGGCTATCCGGCGAAGAGCGCCGAGCTCGAAATGCTCGAGAACTATTCCGAAGGATTCGATGCGGAACGTACAAGTACATTCATGCCCACACCCGTGGTGACAGGCGCAGAAGTGTCACACCTCCGCATGATGACGGATAGCGTCAATGTGACGGTCGACGTCCGCGAATACATCACCGACATCGTACGAGCAACGCGCGAGGATACGTCACTGACACTTGGCGCATCGCCACGCGCGGCAGTCGCACTTTTCCGCATCGCGCGGGCGGCTGCCCTCGTGGCAGGCCGCGACTTCGCCACCCCCGACGACGTGAAGCAGCACGCACTTCCAGTCTTGCGTCACCGCGTTCTTCTCGCGCCCGAGCTGCAAGTCGAGGGTCGCTCGACAGACGACGTGATTACGGCGATCCTCGCACGAGTGCCTGCACCGCAATGAGTCCTGCGCGGGTCCGTCCAGCCAGGGTGCTTCCACGGTGATTTTGTCGCGGCTGTTTGGCCGTATCACCCGGTCATTGCGCTCGCTGGCGAGATATGCTCCCACGCCGAGACTGGCATTGGTGGTAGCGATAACTGCACCGGTCTGGATCTTTTCCTCGAGCACAGCCGGTCAGGTAGTCGCGACTGCAGTAGCTGCAATCGTCGCGATCGCAGCCCTTGTCGACGCGCTACGGATTCCCGGCGCGCGTTACGTAGCGCTGACGCGTGATTTCCCGGCCACGATTGGTGTCGGTGACAGCAGAACGGGAACCTGCACGATTACGTCGTCGTGGCCTGGCCCACTGAGCATCTTCATGACTCAGCAACTTCCCTCGGCGCTCGTTGCCACCAACCCCGACCTAAAAGGGATGGAAGTCCGTCCGGACAGCCCGGTCCTTACCACTCTTACGGTTACAGGACGAGCCCGCGGCACGTTCCTGCTTGGCCCGGTTGCAATCACCATCTCTGGCCCGTGGGAGCTAGTCCGGCGCTCGGTGATTTATTATCTAAATGATACTATTTCGATAATACCGTCCATGGCCAATGCTGGCCGGTATCGTCTCCTCGCGGCCCAATACCGCGTGAGAACCGCGGGGCAGCGTGTGATACGTCGGCGCGGTGCAGGAACATCGTTCGCCAATCTCCGCGACTATGTACCGGGCGATGACCCGCGCCGCATCGACTGGAAGGCCACCGCGCGCCGTCACCGCCTCATCTCGCGCGAGTTCACGGTGGAGCAGGGCCAGACCATCATGATCGCGATCGACTGCGGCAGAATGATGACTCAGCTCGCCGGCGACAGACCGCGCTTCGAGTATGCTCTCGCATCAGCATTGACTCTTGCGGATATCGCTCTCTCCACCGGCGATCGCGTCGGTCTCATTGTCTTCGACTCGCTTGTCCGCCGTTACATCGCGCCGACGCGCGCCCCTGGCACTCTCGGTGCACTCCGGGACGCATTGACCGGCGTCACGGCGACGATGACGGAACCGGATTACGCAGCTGCATTCCGTACCCTCACCGAGCGCAATCGGCGCCGCTCACTCATCGTCCTCTTTACCGATGTCATCGACGTCCGATCTTCACGCGCCGTAATAGCACTGACTGCCAGAAGCGCCGAACGCCATCTTCCGCTGGTAGTAGCCTTGCGCAACGAGCAGCTGGTTCTGGCCTCCGTTCCATCCCCGGATGCAACGGACGAGCAGACCTACGAGAGCGCCGCCGCCGAGGAGCTTCTCTCCGCACGGGATGAAGCGCTTCAGATCATGCGCCAGGCCGGAGTCGCAGTTCTCGACACAGCGCCCAGGGGCATGACTGCGGCTCTGATCAATCGCTATCTGGAAATCAAGGAACGCTCGACGCTTTGACTCGCCGCCCCAGCGACAGATAGCCGAGCATCAAGAGCGCCGTCACACCGGAGATCGTGAGCTTCCAGGTCAGCGGCCACACTCGCGGCGACACCAATCCCTCCAGTGTTCCCGCAACGATCAGCAACAGAGTGGACGCGGCGATGAGATCGATTGCACGCCTTCCATTTTCGATCAGCGCGTCCCGTCGGGTTCTGTTGAGCGGAAGCAGAATTCCTTTGGCGATCAGCAACCCCCCGCCACCGGCGATGCAGATTGCGCTCAGCTCGAGAACGCCGTGTGGCGCTATGAACGCAAAGATGAGCCTCGCCACACCGCGCGATGCAAACAGGCCAACGCCGCTCCCAATTGCGACGCCGTTGAACACGAGCATGAGGATCGTTCCGATTCCTGCCGTCAACCCCATCGCGAAGGTGAGATACGTCACCGTCACATTGTTCGATATGATCCTGCTAGCCACAACCGGCCGAATCTCCTCTGGTATGGATACATACCCTTCGCCGCGCTTCTCTCGCTCGCTGCCCATCGTGGCTCTACTTATCATCTCATCTGGCAGTATCCGGCTGGCAATCGCCGGATTCTGAACGATGCTGATATACGCGGCCGCTGCTGGCCCGAACAACAACAGCGCGGCCAGTGCAATAGGCCTCCATGACCTTCGTACTTCCGACGGGACGGTGTCCGTCATGTAACCAAAGATCATTGCGATGGTGCGCCCACGCTGCCGGTACAACAGGTTGTGCCCGCGTGCAACCAGACGGCTCACGTAGAACAGAGACTCGTTGTTTCGGCCGCGGCTCGCAGTCTGAAGCCGCGCCAGATCGGTCGTCATCTCCCTGTACCGCGCCACAAGGGCCGATACGTCTTCGGGCGCCATTCGCGATAGCCCCTTCTTATATGCAGCATCGAGCGCGGATGCGAAATCATTCCAGCGTTTGAGACCCAATGCCACAATTGCATGTTGCTCTCGCCGAGCGCCGGTGTCGCTTCGTGATGCAACGCCACTCGCCCTTGTATCTCGTTCGGATTCGTACAACCGCACGAGCGCGCCCATCGGCGACGTTGCTGTTGGCAAATGCTCCGCAAACCTTGTCGCCAGCTGCGCGACAATTACGTCTCTGTGCGCCGGCTCCAGTGTGCCGCGCCGTTCGATGTAACGCTCGAGGACCGAGTACTCGTCATCGCTGAGACGGGCGAACAAGTTGCGATCGCGTGCTGCCGCCGGTATCGGCGAGGACCGAGTCTGCGCCCGCTCTTCCTTCACGACAAACGTGCCGGCGACGATGTCGCCAAGCCGCTTGCGCGAGCTGTTCATGAGCGCGACGACGATTGCAACGAGATAGACTCCAAATGCATCGACGACACGCAGTAGATTCCGCACCGCAGACGCGCCGAACGTGACCGAAAACCCGCCATCACGAACCACACGCAGTTTCATGATCCTTTTACCAGGAGTCTGGCCATCCCAGATTCCCTCGAATATCACGTAGTAGCCCCACATTATCACGAACTGCGCGATAAAATAGAATGCGAGCACCCATGCCGATGACGGAGGTGCCTTTGCCGGCTGGGGCCCCATGTGATCGGCTGCGATCAGCAGTATCACCGTCAGTGCAACGAGTATCGCGACGGTGATCAATGTGTCGATCGCCGCTGCAGCACCGCGTGATCCTATCCCGGCGATGGAGTAGGATAGAGCGATCTGCTCCGGAGTCTCCACCTCCAACGAGATGTCCAGGCTCGATGCCGGCACAAACGGTGGGTTTGTTGCAACTGGTGCGGAAGTAGTCATTTGCCCACGCAGAAAGTTCGGAAGAGGCGATCCAGAACGTCCTCCACGTCGATTGTGCCTGTTACGTCTGCCAGCGCGTTGACGGCACTGCGAAGATGCACCGCCGCGATCGACGCTGGCAATGCTTCATCTTCAATCGCGGCTGCAAAGGCGACCATCTCCTCACGTGCCTGTTCCACACAGAAACGCTGCCGCTCTCGCGTAAGAATGGGAGCATCCGCTGGCGCTCGTCCGTAGCGCTCGGATACCACTTCGGCGACCCTGTCGAGAAGCTCGCGTATGCCCTGTCCAGTTGTTGCGCTTACCGTGTTCACATCAAGAGAGGATGCCAGATCACCTTTCGTCCGCACCGGAATCACCGGCGCATCAGTCAGCTGTGATACAGCAGCAGCTGTCCGTGACACGCCGTCGGCAGTGTCACCGCATGCGAGCACGGCATCCGCCGATGCGAGATACCGCGTTGCGACCTCAATTCCGAGTTGTTCGACGACGTCCGTCGTCTCGCGCAAGCCTGCCGTGTCCACCAGACGAATCGGCCATGGGCCGGTATCGAGCACGGCTTCGATCGCGTCCCTGGTTGTTCCGGGGACCTCGGTTACGATGGCACGCGACCGGCCCAGCATTGCATTGAACAACGATGACTTCCCGGCGTTTGGCGCTCCCGCGATTACAACCAGTGCTCCGTTCCGCACCAGCTCCCCCGCCGGCGCAGTCGCGAGCAGATCGTTCAGCGATGCAATGACGCTTCCCGTCGCCACCATAATCCTCGACTTGGGAATTGGTCCGTCGTCCTCGTCGGGAAAGTCGATGTCGTATGCAAGCAGCGATTCCAGACCGATCACACGGTCGCGCAGCTCCTCGATCCGCCGCGATAAGCCGCCATCGAGCTGAGTCATCGCCACACGCTGCATTGCGCGTGAAGTGGAATCGATCAGATCTCCAATCGCCTCTGCCTGCACCAGATCCAGCTTGCCGTTCAGCACCGCCCGGCGCGTGAATTCCCCCGGAAGTGCCACGCGCGCCCCCGATGCAACCAGAGCCGCCAGAACCAGCGTTGGAACAACTACACCACCATGCGTCGCGATCTCGACCACGTTCTCACCAGTGAACGACGCTGGCGCCAGAAACGTCGTCACGAGTGCTTCATCGAGCACCTCACCATTTCCGTCCCGCACAGTACACAACGTTGCGCGCCGGTGGCCTTCCGGCCATGGCGTTATGTGACGCCCCGCTATCTCGAATGCCGCCAGTCCCGAAATGCGAATTACCGCAATCGCTGCTCTGCCGTGAGCCGTGGCTTCTGCTGCAATCGTCTCGTCCACGCCGATGGTCAAGCCGGCTGCGGCGCTACTTGCAGTGACTCCCCAGGCTCCAGGACACGCACGTCCATGCCGCGTGCATGTGTCTTGACGTGCTCCCGCAGCTCGCGTATCGCATCGTAGGCCGACGCCGTCACATGGTTGAACGTTCCCCAGTGATAGGGAATCAGGTGTCGCGCATCCAATCGCTCGAACAGCGTCAGCGCATCCAGGCTCGTAAGGTGCCCTCGACTGAAGCTCTCGGCCTTCCATTGCGGCGCATACCCGATCGGAAGCAATGCAATATCAAGTTGCCGGCCTTTCATCTCGCGTTTTACAAGCCCGGTCGTGTCGTCGGTGAGAGCTGTGTCACCGGCGAAGAAAACGCTTTCATAATTAGTAGCAACTAGATACATATTAGCCTGCTTGCGCCAGCGATCTATCACGTATCGGTTGCCGGAGTGAGTGGCGGCCTCAACGTGTACCGTAAGGCTTCCACTTGTCAGCGACTCGCCTGGCCCCAGCTCGATCGCGTTTTTCACTCCATGCCGACGGATCCATCGCGCAACGGCGGGTGGGGCGTACAGCGGCACGTTTTCGATCTCCGCAAGCGACCGGAAGGACAGGTGGTCGGCATGTGCATGCGTCAGCAGAATCATGTCCAGCTTCGGCAGCTTGTCGATCGCAATTCCCGGTGCACTAACCCGAGCCAGAAACCGCCCCAGTGCCGGATCGAAATTGGGGTCGGTGAGAATCGTCTTCCCCCCAATCTCGATCAGCAGAGTCGCATGCCCGATGTACGTGATGCGCATCTCTTAAGCTACACCGTCCCGCCCGTAGGGCGCGGATAAAATCCGCGCCTGGCCCCGTTACGTGCAATCGAACTTAGTAGGTAGACCGACGCTACCCTTTGCCCTTTCCCTTCGCTTTTCCCTTCGCCAGCGCCGGTGTCGCCGGTGTCGCCGGTGTCGCCGCAACTTCCTTTCCCGCAGTAACAACTTTCGGCTTGCTCATCCCACGCGTACGTGACAGATGCCACTGCTGTGGAAGTGTCGCGAGGTTCTGAGTCGCGTAATACAGATTGAGTCCAGCCGCCTCCCTGTAAAGGAAGAGCGTGAACATCGCCGGCATTATGTAGCTCATCATCTTCGCCTGCGGATTCGGCGGCGTGTTCCGCATTCCCATCCATGAGATGAGATACATCGATGCGCCCATCAGCAACGGCAGAATGTAGTACGGATCACGCACCGACAGATCGCTCATCCACCAGAACGGAACGCCGCGGAACTCGATCGTGTTTCTGAACACGAAGAACAACGCGAGCAGAATCGGCATCGGCAATAGCGACGGAAGACACCCGAGCAACGGAGAGAGCGGATTCATCCCGTGGCTCTGGTACACCTTCATGATTTCCGTTCGTTGCTTCTCCGGATCGTCCTTGAACTTGTCCTGCACGGCCGTCAGTTCCGGCTGCAGGATCTGCATCTTGATCGACGTCTTCATCGACGTCTGATACAGTGGCCACATCAACAGCCGGATGAGAAGTCCCAGCGCGATGAGAACCAGCCCATAGCTCAGATTGAGCGCGCTGTGCATCCACAGCACCAGGCGAATCACCGACGTCGCAATTGGTTGCATCAACGGCCGCACGAACGCCCAGCCGTAGGGGTTCACCTGGTCGAAGTCGCGACCCAGCGCATTGAGTTTCTTCCATTCCTGCGGACCGGCGTATATATCGAATCCGAATGCGCCATCTGCTATCGGTATCACGACCGTGCCCGAGGCACGAGTTGCGACTTTGGTCGTACGCGGTCCGCCGACGAGCGTTGCCTCGGTGAACTCCGGCCCCTTCTTGGGCGCCAGCAGTCCTACGACGAAATACTTGGACTTGGCCACGATCCACGTGACCGGTCCCTCTACCAGCTGCCTCTCACCCGGATCGAGCGAATGGAACGACACATTCCGTGCCGCCTCGCGCTTGGTGAGGAACGCAAACGCCAGCGAATTACGGTCGTCGTTCGTGTCTGGTTCCGTAGCCGCAAAGGTCTGCGGCAATTGGACGATGAGATAGCTGCCTGACTTGGCACCACTTACGGAACCCGTGACATGCGATACGAAGCTGTCCGGCACGATCGCGTAATTGATCGTAACCGTCGAGCCAGCTACATCGGCGGTATACGTGACGACGTCCCCGGATCGTGCCGTCTGAAATGCAGTCCCGGACAGATCTGTCGGCTGACCGCCATTAGTAACTAATTGGTACTTAAGCACCGGATTGCCCGCGGAGCCCAGTCGCACCTTCGCCCCGTTGCTGCCACTTACACGATTGGCGTAGGTATTCATCACCACCACGCCAGGTGCAGCGCCAACGTTGCTCATCTCGAAGGTCGCACCACTATCCCGACGCGCAGCAACAGGCGCTACGATCGTCGTTTCAGCAGCGACGACCGGAGCCGTTGCTACGCTTGTGGTCGGAGCTGCGGCGACGGTTTTGGCTGAATCACCCGCCCGAGTGGCAGCCTTCCTTGCAGTGCTCTCCGTGGGGCTGTGCACCGCTGCACTATCAGCACCAGCAACAGACTTGGGCTGAGGCTTTGCCGGAAAGATGTACTGCATGCCGAATATGACGGCAACGCATAATGCGAGGGCGAGAACAATTCGCTTGCTTGTATCCATGAATCAGTGCGAGCTCAAGGGACCGGATCGAAACCGCCCGGCCGAAAAGGATGACATCTCAGTATGCGCCGTATCGCCAGCCAGCCGCCTTTCAAGGCACCGTACTTGTCGATGGCCTCGATCGCGTAGTTGGAGCAACTGGGATAGTAACGACATACGGACGGCGTCATTGGCGATATGGCGAGCTGATAGAATCGGATCGGTCCGCGTAGCATCCATACTGCCGCAGACCGCCTGCGATCCGTCAAAGCTCGTTCTTCCTTCAGTGCATGATGACCGTGGGTCGGATGCTCGTGAAGATGCGCATCAGCCTCCGGACCATCATGTGATTCGTGCGACAATCCCATCTATCTCCCGCTCCAGCACCTCAAAGCTAGCCGAATAGGCCCGCGGAAGCGCACGGAATAGCACGTCCATGGGCGGCACCGATAGCAGCACTGGAAGCACGCGCACACGCACGATCTCCCGTATACGCCGCCGAAGCCGGTTCCGATCGACAATGATGTGCCCGTACTTCGGCACGACAATCCCAACCCGCACACACGAAGACGGGGAAGCAGTGACCCGGACGTCCAGCAGTCCAGACTTCACCCGCTTCCCCGTTCGCCTGACGGACTCGATATCCGGCGCGCGTGACAGACGCTGCGCGCGAGAAAACCTCAGATGTGACGTTGGTTGTGCCGTTGAGTTCGAAAGCTGAAAACCCCTCTCTCCCGCCTCGTCTGCAGGTACGTGTTGCGACCCGTCAGCCGGCTCCCTGCTTCGCTTGCTTACGCGCCAGCGTACTTCGACGGCAACTGAACCGTCAGGCGCTTGCGACCCTTCTTGCGGCGACGTGCAAGTACTTCACGTCCCCAGCGCGTTGACATACGCTCGCGAAATCCATGCGTCTTGATCCGGCGCTTATTACGCGGACGATAAGTCGGCTTACCCATATATGATCCTCAGTGCTCTAAACGGCTCTTGAACAACTTTAGCGAAAGACCGTTAAATCTAATGGCGGCAACAAGATGCAACAATAGCATAAATGTGCCACCTCACTACGGATCCGGGCCCTCGGCTGCGAGTGATTGACTTATCCACATTCGTTCCGTAGCTTCGCCTCCCCACCATATGGAATCGCTCGATCTTCTCCCCGCCGAAATCTGGTCACGCCTCCTGGAGCGCGCTCGGCGCGAGGTGCCCGAACAAACCTTCAAAACCTGGCTCGAGCCAACGGAAGCTCTCGAAATTATCGGCGACACGCTCATAGTCGGAGCCCCCGATCGCTTCGCAGCTGACTGGAACGAGTCAAAACACGCAGCCTTGCTGAGCTCGTTTGGACCAGTTGCCCTCGGCCATCCGGTCAAGGTCGCATTCCGCGTCACCGAAGAGCGCCAGGCTCGCCCCCAGATGGACTTCTTCGTAGCCCCAAAACCCGAAGAAACAGCGACACGATCGCGACTACAGCGCGCCACTGAGGCGCCACTTAACGATAGATATACCTTCGCGCAATTTGTAATCGGCAAATCCAACGAGCTCGCCGCTGCAGCCGCACATGCAATCGCCGAGGCTCCCGGAAAGATCTACAACCCGTTCTTCATCTACGGCGATACCGGCCTCGGAAAGACCCACCTAATGCAGGCCGTAGGGCACGCGATCTACGAACGCGACCCTTCCACACGTATCACCTTCGTTGGAACCGAGCAGTTCACCAACGAAATGGTCAATGCAATCCAGACTCGGACCAACCACGAGTTCCGGCGTCGTTATCGTGAGACTGACCTCCTCCTCATCGACGATGTCCACTTCCTGAAGGGAAAGGAGGGGACCCAGGAGGAGTTCTTTCACACCTTCAACGCGCTTTACGAAGCAGGCCGTCAGATAATCCTCACCAGCGATCGTCCTCCGTCCGACATAGCAGGACTCGAGGCCAGACTCGTGAGCCGCTTCCAGTGGGGTATGGTCGCTGATATCGAGCTCCCCGATTTCGAGCACAGAATCGCGATCCTGCAGCAGAAATCTCAACAGGATGATCTCGAAACCACAATTCCGGATGATGTTATCCGTTTCATCGCGGAGCACGTTCGCTCAAGTGTCCGCGAACTCGAAGGGTCCATAATCAAGCTGTTGGCTTACGCGTCGCTGCGCCACAAGCCGGTAAGCGTCGAAGTAGCCAAGGAAGCCTTACGGGACAAGCTCAAAGCTTCCGAGAGCCTGAGAGCTGACACCGAACCCCCTGGTCTTACAGTGAGCGCAATTCAGGTTGCGGTTGCAAAGGAGTGGGGAACTACAGTCGACGGATTGCGGTCAAAGACCCGAACCAAGGCGCTGACAATACCCAGGCAAATTGCGATGTACCTGACGCGCGACCTGCTGGGCATGCAGCTTGTAGAGATTGGTGCGGCATTCGGAGGTAGAGATCATTCGACCGTAATCCATAGCCTGGATAAAGTCGCGGAGATGATCGCTGCAGATGCGGATACCGGAACCAGAATCAGCAGGATCCGCGGACTGTTGGCGTCTCTCAGGATATGAACAAACCATTGCCAGTTATCCACGTATATCAATACGCGAACGTATTACTCCGACAGCCGGGGTGTTGACAACTGTTGAAATCAAATGTTCTCCACCAGTGTTCCACAGAGCCATATCGCTGGAACTCCATATAGAATCGATACTTACAGAGGTTATCCGCTTCTGAACACTCCTCTACTACGACTGCTAGATTTCTATATCATTTAGGCTGTATTAGAGCCGGCGAGTCTTCCACACGAAGACCCCCGACAAGCGACATGGTACGTTTACTCTCCTCCTCGGAAGTCAAGGAATACGGATGCGCTTTACGATCTCTCGTGAGAAGCTTCAGGAAGGCCTCAATGCCGTCTCGGCAAGCATTCCCACGAAGACAACTCTCCCGGTCCTGGCGAATATCCTGGTCGAGACGACTGACCGCGGTATACGGCTTTCCGGGACCGATCTGGATATAGCCGTCAGCACCGAAGTCGCAGCTGATGTCGAAGCTTCGGGTGCTGTTACGATTCCGGCGAAAAAACTGAGCGAGCTCGCCCGTGAATTGCCCCCAGCGCCAGTGAAAATCGCAGCTCTCGGCGAGCAGCGAATCACGCTCGAGTGCGGACGGTCGAAGTTCAAATTGCTCGGCCTTCCGAGAGATGAATTTCCAACCTTTCCGGTAGTGCGTTTCAACGAGAGCTGGCGCATCAAGTCAGGCGATCTTCAGAAGCTCATTGGTGCGACGGTATTTGCCGTTTCAACCGAGGAGAGCCGGCCGATTTTGAATGGTGTGCTCTGGGAGCTTCGTCCGGAGCAGATGCGAATGGTTGCCACTAATGGGCACCGTCTCGCGAAGATGGAAACTCCGATCGTTGCGAGCAGCGCACCGGCGAGTGATCTTATTGTTCCACCCAAGGCGTTGGAGCAGGTACGCCGCCTCTTCCCGGCTGAAGAGGAACTGGAAGTTGCACGCGGAGAAAATCACATCGGTTTTCGCTCACCACTCACTGCCGTTTACACGCGCCTGATCGAAGGGCCCTATCCCAACTACGACCAGGTAATTCCTCGCGACAACGACAAGTACGCAATCGCCGATAAAAATGCGTTGATCAGTGCACTCAAGCGTATGTCAGTGATCGCCAGCGATCAGACGCACAGGATCCGCATGGCCTTCAACTCCGGAATGCTCAAGTTCAGCGTCACAACTCCGGATCTGGGCGAAGCCCAGGACGAGCTTCCGATTCGCTACGATGGCGATCAGCTGGAGATTGGATTTAACGCGAGCTATCTGCTCGAGATCCTGCGCTTCATGCCGACTGATGAGATAAAACTCACCTTCAAAGCACCAGAACGTGCTGCCACCATCGAACCAGAAGGCTGGACCGATCCAGCGACGTACATGTGCCTCGTAATGCCGCTACGA
The DNA here is from genome assembly GCA_027307165.1 of Gemmatimonadota bacterium. GTDB lineage: Bacteria > Gemmatimonadota > Gemmatimonadetes > Gemmatimonadales > Gemmatimonadaceae > Fen-1247. Next base: position 70,216 of record DAHUXM010000009.1, read on the forward strand.
TTGATGGATTGAGTCTTACCGAAAGCCGGCAATGCTCGCCGTTTCAGTGACATGTTGAATGAATTGTGTCAGCTTGCCTGATGTGGTGACACTCACGAGACTGGTCTGCAATCCACGAGAGCCGAGCAATCTGCCGGCAGCAGTGTCCAGGAACAGATCCATCACACCGGTTCCGGTTGCGGTGACGATGATTCGGTGTTGGCCTTCAGTACCCTCGCCCGCTGCGGATAGAGAATCCGTCCGGTGTATCTGAAGTGCGACTGCATTTGTGAAAGCTGTGTCTCCAATCACGACGTAATTACTGATCACGGTTGACTCGGCGGGAATGGTTCCCCTGCACCCTGTCGTGGTGGTCGAATCTCGCCACCGATCGCCGACTGCGAGCTGATTGGGCAACTTCGGGATGAGTTGCTGGGCGCGTGTTATCAACGCGGAGCTGCTGTCGCACGACGCTGTAGTACCGGGAGCTGGATCCACTACCTGTAAATCACCGGATGCTGAAAGAGAGATAGTCGTTTTCTGACTGAGCTCTGGAACCTGCCGTTTCTGGGTCGTATCGAGAGCCGGTGCTATGACAGCATCGGTAACGATCGTGTATGCGTAACTTCCTGGCGCGTATGTAAAGCTCCACGGACCACCTCGTGACATGCGCGCTGGGGGTGCAGGAGTCACGGGCACTGGTTGCGATTTCGGCTGAGTCGGATTGACTTCAGGCTTGTTTGCGGGTGTTGGCTCGGTTGCTGGTGGAGCGGCCACGCATGCAGCCATGAATACCGCGCCCAATACGCTCGCCATCCCGGACAGTTTCATCATCGGACCTTGAAGAGAGAGGTGCCACCGGCCTATAAGCCGGGTTCTGTACGCCAAGTCTCTCGACTGGCTGACGGTCATTTCTCTCGACGCGTAGTCACCCACGCGTTCCAGCAGCCTACCCGCGGCGTCTTTGTCAGGGTGGACACCCTTCGCCGCCTATTTGGCCTTGCTCCCACTGGGGTTTGCCAAGCCGTACGTGTTACCACGTACGCGGTGAGCTCTTACCTCGCCGTTTCACCCTTACCGACGGTTTCCCGTTGGCGGTTTGTTTTCTGTTGCACTGTCCGTCACTTGGCGTTTTACGGCCTCGTGCCCAGGCGTTACCTGGCAGTGTGTCCATGGAGCCCGGACTTTCCTCGGAATAGTATCGCAATGATACTATTTCGCGACCGTCCAGCCGGTGGCACTGCCTCAATCTAACGGAGTCGATGAGTACAGTGTGATGATCCAGCAGTGATGGAACGATGATGTCGTGATGATGTGCCGCCATATGATCGTGCTCGTGAGCGAACATCCGCTCCGTTTACCATCATCCCGAGGATGCGTCATTGCCGTCTGACAAGTCACGTACACATGTCCCGTCTATCGTTGTCCGGGCACCGGTAATTGCAACGGTGCTCACACCATTGGAGCGAATCAGGGTAGACGTCGCTTCCAGTGGAGTTTTCGAGGTCTTGCATCGCGGTTCCGTGGATGAACTGGCCGAGGATGTCCGCTCGCAGGAAGTGGACGCTGTAATTCTGTCGGTCGCCAGGTATGATACCGGGAGCACGGCGCGGATGGCTGCGATGGTGAGGGAGTTTCCAACGGTACCGACATTCGCGCTTCTCACGGATGTACAGCGGTCGACTCCACATTCGGTTCTTGAGCTCGGTCGGGTGGGCGTACGCACGCTGATCGACGCACGGTCGCCTGCTGGATGGTCGGCATTGCGCGACCTGTTGACACATGAACGCTCGACTGACGTCCAACGGCAGATGCTGGGCGCACTCAACTTGGATCTTGCGGGAGTAGCACCTGACTGCTGGAAATTCTTCGAGCTCCTGTTCACCCACAAACCCTACATCGCAAACGTCCGTCAGATGGGACGCCATCTCAACGTGATTCCGGGGACGTTGATGAGCCGGTTCTATCGTGCGAATCTGCCATCGCCCAAGCGTTATATCGATGTTGGGCGTCTGGTGCGAGCAGCGCGGCTACTCGAGAACGCCGGACTATCGGTTACTAGCGTAGCACGAAAGCTGGATTATTCTTCCCCACAAGCCTTCAGCAGACATGTACGCTGCGTGCTCGGCATGTCACCTGTGCGTTTTCGTGAAGCGTACGACGGCGAGAAGATGCTGCGCAAGTTCAGGGAGGAGTTGATCCTTCCACACGTAGCCAAACTGCGGTCGTTTCGGCCCGTGAGTGCCCAGCCGGGATGGATATCCAAATGCGCTTAGTTGCAGCTGAGGATCCTCAGCTGCGCATTCTTGTGACGATTTCGGCTGCCTTGGCAAGGGATCGAACGTGGTAGCCAGCGGCCTCTATACGCTCACGGCCGCCCTCCTCACGGTCTACGAGTGACAACACGCCGATGACCATGGCTCCGGCGTTCCTGACGGCTTCTATTGCCTTGAGCGCCGAGCCACCGGTTGTGATGACGTCCTCGATTACGACTACACGATCGGATTGGAAGAATGGACCTTCGATCAGCTTGCCGGTTCCATGTGTCTTGGCTTCCTTCCGAACCGTGAATGCGCGAATTGGCTTGCCAGCCAGGGCACTCGCATATGCAATGGAGTACGAGACGGGATCGGCGCCCAGTGTGAGGCCACCGACGGAATCCGGTGTCCAGCCGGCATTGGTGATCTCGTCAAATCCCAGGGGGCCGATAAGTGCAAGGCCTTCGGGGCTCATGGCAGTCATTCGAGCATCTATGTAGAGATCGGAGCGCGCGCCGGATGCCAGTGTAAATTCTCCAAGGCGTGCAGATCGCGTGGCGAGGAGCTCTACCAGTTCATCATGCTTCGTCATGCGCGAAGAATATACAGAACTCCTCTCGGATTCTTCAGTGCTTGATCAGTGTTAGATAATATTCCGGCAGGCCTGGGCTGGGTGCTCGTTGGTATCGGGGCAATCGTTTTTGTCCTTGTTGTTCGTCGTTTTCGTACCCAGGCTCACAGGCTTCAGGAGCGCTCCAGGGAGCTCGAGCATCTGTCGACCGAGTTGATTCGCGTCAACAAGATGAAAAGTGAATTTCTCGCGAACGTATCGCACGAATTGCGCACACCGCTGAACGCGATAGTGGGGTTTGTGGACCTGCTGCGTGAAGGTGTGTATGGGGAACTGACACCGAAGCAAGCCGGGCCAGTTGAGCGAATTGAGGCATCTGCCAGCCATCTCCGACATCTGGTCGATCAGATACTCGATCTTGCCAAGATCGCTGCAGGCCGACTGGAAGTTCATTCCGAACCAATCGACCTGCGGCCATTCATCCTCGATGTTGCAAGCGAGGTCGAACCACTGGTGTCGGAGAAGAGTCTCTATCTATCTCTCGCGCTGAGCTCGGGACTTCCACGGGTTCGGACCGATCCGACTCATCTACGCCAGATCGTCCTCAATCTGTTGGGAAATGCCGTGAAGTACACACATAAGGGCACGATAAGCGTGCGTACCCGGATCATTCCGGCTTCCGACACGTCCATTCCAGCAACTGTCAAATCGGTTCAGGATGCATCTCTCACCACCGCGCGTCCATGGGTTGCAATCCTGGTGTCGGATACCGGAATTGGAATCGGGAAGAACGATCAGGTGCGAATATTCGAAGAGTTCGAGCAGATCAACGCTGGACCCCGTGGCGATTCGATGAATCGCGGAACCGGGCTTGGTTTGCCGATATCACGTCGTCTCGCACGGTTGCTGGGCGGTGACGTTACAGTAGAGAGCGAGCTTGGGAAGGGCTCAACGTTTACGGTCTGGTTGCCTGGAGAAGCGGCGTAGTAGTCTGGATAGTTTTCCCTTCTCTTCGACCGGCAGGGCAAGTGTCCGCTCCAGCTCGACGGCGAACTCCATGACGCTTGGATAGCGGTCCTTGGGTTGTCGGGAGAGACCGCGCATTACGACTTCCTCGACTTCTGGGCGGAACTGCAGATCCTCATTTGCCTGGCTGAGTGGAATTGGCGGCATGGTGAGGAGCTGCGTAAACATTTCCCGTGGCTGCTTCGCCGTATATGGGTGACAGCCTGTGAGCAGAAAGTACGCGATGGTGGCCAGGGAATACTGATCTGCCGCTGGTGTGACCAGTTCGCCAGACAGCGCTTCCGGGGCCACGTACATCAGTGTTCCGACGAAGAAACCGGCCCGTGTCAGACGCTCGTCGGCTGGTGTATTCGTGTCAGTCGCGATTCCGAAGTCGAGCAGCTTGACTGTACGGGTTTGCGGGTCGTACATGACATTGTCAGGCTTCAGATCGCGGTGCACTATGTTCTGACAATGTGCGGCATCGACGGCAGCGGCGATCTGGACAGTGATTACCGATGCCTCGGCTGGATCGAGGTGGCCTTTTGTTTTGGCGTATCTTTCCAGCAGTTCGCCGGCGGCCCATTCGATGGCGAGGAATGGGATTCCGCCTTCGGCTTCGCCTGTTTCGATCGTGCGAACGACGTTGCCATGTTCTACGCGAGCACCGAACTTCGCTTCGCGGATGAACCGCGCGACGGCAGTAGGATCCTGTCGCAGGCGCTCTCGCAGCACCTTGAGCGCTACACGCCCATGCTCGGCGTGGTGCGCTTCGTAAACGGCGGACGTACCGCCTTCACCGACCTCTCGGTCGATCGCGTACCCGGCGATCGTCGTTCCCACCAGATTTTCTCGTGGCACTCGGCGAACCTAATGCGAATTGGGCGGCGGGGACAGGGGCAGGACGCTATATAATACGTAATGATCGTGCGATGCCTTCGCTGCCCTCACACCCATGGACCAGTGCATGACAGTGATGTCGCTCAGATGGCTCAGACTTGGCGCGGTGGTATTTCTAGCGGCGTGCGCCTCGGGTAACGCTGCTGGTCCTGGATCCGGGGGTAGAGATCCCCTGCAGAGCTACGACCCGAACCGTGCCTCGACGGCTGGGGATACAGGGGTATTTGCTACCATCTACGGGAGGATGGGACTCGCCGCATCGGGTCCGCCGATCTTCTTTGTCGGTGACGTTGCCTACTTCGCCACCAAGTCGCCTGACACTACGATTGTTGTGGTTGGAATGTCGCTGCCGAACAAGGGCCTGTCCTTCAGGAAGGATCCCGATGGCTACTCAGCCAGCTATGCTGTGGATCTCACACTGGAAAACAGCGCTGGCATGGTAGCCCAGTCTCGGGACAGCGAATCGGTGCGTGTGCCGACGTTCAGGGAAACGTCCCGGACCGACGAGAGCGTGATATATCGTAGAGCATTCCGTGTGGTTCCCGGCAGTTACTCGTTGACCTATGCGGTGCAAGATGGAAGCGGCCAACGCAGTGCGGGCCAACGCCAGTCGATCGCTGTTCCGAAACTATCGTCCCCGGCACTATCCACCCTCGAGCCGATATACGAGGCAAAGTCGCGGCAGAACCTGGACTCGGTTCCATCCTATCTTCCCGCGCCACGTGCGTCCTACCTGTTCGGTGTCGATGACTCCGCGGCGGTCTACCTGGAGTCATATGGCACAGCCGGTCCGGTCTCCATGCAGGTTCGTACTCCCGACGGAAAAATTGCCTGGCAAGGAAACAGGACACTTTCAGCGCAAGGTGCTGGCCTTGCATCGGGCATCGTAACTGTTCCGCTCGTTCATGCTGATGTGGGCATCGGGACCATCATCGCTACGCTGCCCGGATCGCCCGACACCATCGGTACACGGATGTTCGTTGGCTTTGGTCCCGATCTTCCCGTGTTGTCATTCAAGGACATGTTGGGATATCTGCGTTTTTTCAGCACTCCGGACAAACTGAAACCGCTGTACGACGCAAAGCCGGAGGAACGCGGTGCGCGATGGACTGCGTTTCTGCACGCGACCGATCCAAATCCGTCGACGCCGCAGAACGAAGCGCTGGACGATTATTTCGGGAGGATTCGCGATGCCAATGCGATTTTTATCACCGATACGCCACGTGGGTGGTTGTCGGATCGCGGCATGGTGTTCGTGAGCCTTGGTGCGCCGACGAACTCGTACGAGGACTACGGTTCGATGTACATGGGAGACATTGGAGTGGTGAATCAGCTGTCGACGCGCGTGCGGATTCTCGTGTGGGAGTACAGCCAGTACCAGACACGGATCATATTCTACGATCCCAATGACACTCGCCAGTGGCGCCTCACACGACCGAGCATGGCGGTGTTCCAATCACTACTCGCGCGCATGACCAACAGATAAATGGACGTAGAGCTACCAAAATCACCAAGACTGTTTCTGGTCGATGGCTATGCGCTGATCTACCGCGCTTTCTTTGCCTTGATATCGCGTCCTCTCACCACGAGCCGCGGTGAGAACACTTCTGCAGCGTGGGGAATTGCAAATTTTCTCCAGAGGCTACTGAATACACACCGCCCGGAATATCTGGGATGGGTGCATGATTCAGGTCTGTCATTCCGTCACGAACGGTACCCTGCCTACAAGGCTACGCGCGAGAAGCTGACCGAGGAGCTGCAGTCGGATTTCGATCGCGGTATGGAGCGGGTCAGCTCGCTCCTCTCAGCGTACGGAATTCCGATTCTGTCACTGGAGGGTTACGAAGCCGACGACGTAATCGGAACCTTGGTAAGGAAATCCGTGGACGCCGGCGTCAACGTCGTCGTCATATCGGGAGACAAGGATTTTCAGCAGCTGGTGCGTCCAGGGGTGTGGTTGTTGAATCCCGGGCGTGGTGGTCCAGCAAGTGTCGAAGAACACTGGGTTGGTGTGGAGAACGGCGCCGAGCGGCTTGGTGTACCACCGAGTTTCGTCACGGACTATCTGTCGCTTGTTGGTGATTCGTCGGACAACGTGCCGGGTGTGAAGGGAATCGGCGACAAGACTGCATGCGAATTGGTAGGCACCTATGGTCACCTGGAGGAAATTCTCGTACACGCTTCAGAGATCACGAAGAAACGACCGCGCGAGGCTCTTCTCGAACATGCCGAGAACGCGCGCCTCTCGAAGGAACTCGTTACAATTCGTGACGATCTTCCGGTCGAATTCGATCTCGACGCATTGAGCGTCGGCGCGCCGGACAACGCAGCGCTGGCACAACTGTATGTCGAGCTGGAGTTTCATACGTTCGCCAAGGAAGCCGCTGGCGCCGTCGAGGCTCCGAAGGTCACCCAGTCGGCGAAGTACAGTACAGTAGAAACCCTGGCAGAAGTCGAACGAGTCGTACGTAAGGCACGCAAGGCGCGGACGATCGCGGTCGACACGGAAACGACCATCGATCCGGGGTCACCATCGAAGGTCGATCCACTCAGGTCGCATCTCGTTTCGATATCCATCGCAGTTGCGCCGGGCGAGGCATACTACTTTCCCTTCGCACATACGGACGCTACCAGTCATCAAGGAGAGCTGCTCGGCGCCTCGGTCAAACCGCCATCGAACGTGAAGAACCTTCCGGCACTCATGTCGGACGCAATGAAGCCGCTCCGGGATCTGCTGGAAGACGAGTCCGTTCCAAAGACGCTTCAGAACGCGAAGTATGACATGCTCGTTCTGCGTAGTGAGGGCGTCGCTCTTCGTGGCGTCGAGTTCGACACCATGATCGCCAGTTACGTTCTGGACCCCGGTCGTCGGTCGCATTCCCTTGACATGCTGGCGCTCGAGTTCCTGGATCACACGATGACGTCATACGTCGACGTGTGTGGCAAGGGGAAATCGGAGATCACTTTCGATCGGGTGCCTCTGAACATCGCTCGGGATTATTCGTGCGAGGACGTGGACATGACGCTGCGGATGCGCGAGCACTTCGAGCCACAACTCGACGCCCACGAGCTCACTCCTCTCTTCAAGGAAGTGGAGATACCGCTCATCAGTGTTCTCGCCGAGATGGAATGGAACGGCATTGCAATCGATTCCCAACGATTTGCGACACTGAAGGAACGGTTTCAACGTGAACGCGAACTGGTACAGCTGCAGATCTACAAGGAAGCAGGCGAGGAGTTCAACATTGGATCCAACGTCCAGTTGCGTGAGATCCTGTTCAATCGACTGAAGCTTCCAGTGTTAAAGAAGACGTCGACGGGTGCTTCCACCGACGCGAGCGTCTTGCAGGAACTCGCCGAGGAGGGGCACCGGCTCCCATCGTTGTTGATGGAATACCGGGAGCTCGCCAAACTGGAGAGCACGTATCTGGACACCCTGCCGCGGTCAGCAAATCCGAAAGACGGAAGGGTTCATACGTCGTTCAATCAGACGGTGGCCAGCACGGGCAGGCTGTCTTCGAGCGATCCGAATCTTCAGAACATTCCAATTCGGAGAGAGCTTGGCAGGGACATCAGGCGTGGTTTTGTGCCGCGTGCCGGGTGGACGTTGCTCGCTGCCGATTACTCGCAGATCGAATTGCGGTTACTCGCGCACCTGTCACGCGACAGCAATTTTGTCGAGGCATTCAATGCTGGTGGTGATATTCACAGGCAGACTGCGTCGATCATCTTCGACGTGCCGCTGGAGTCGGTTACGCCCGAAATGCGCGGTCGTGCAAAGACCATCAATTTCGCGACGATTTACGGTCAAGGGCCGCATGCGCTCTCCAGACAGCTCGGCATCACTCATGCTGAAGCGCGGGATTTCATCGCGAAATATTTCGAGCGGTTCGAGGGCGTCAAGCGATACCTCGACTCGATGGTGGAGTTCGCGCGTGAGCACGGATACGTGCAGACGATCTTCAATCGTCGCAGGTATATCCCCGAGTTGCGAGAACGCAACTTCAACATGCGTGCATTTGGGGAGCGCACCGCGGCAAATTCGCCGATCCAGGGTTCGGCCGCCGATCTCATCAAGATCGCCATGATTCGTGTGGACGAGTCTTTTCGCGAACGGGGCTTTGAAAGCCGGATGCTGCTGCAGGTTCACGATGAGCTCGTTTTCGATGTCAAGCCATCGGAGCTCGATGATGTGCGCGAAGTAGTTGTCTACCAGATGGAGCACGCCGCCGAGCTTTCGGTACCTCTGGTCGTGGACGTGGGAATTGGCGACAACTGGCTCGATACCAAGCTGTGAGGTCGAGCGACCGTTGCTCGACCTCAGGAGCGTTTCGGAAAGCGTTCCGTGTACGCGGCGTAGTATGCACCGGTAACGAGTGATGCGAGAAACAAGAGCCCGACGACTTTGCCGAGTAGCGCCCAGATAATCGGGACTTCGATCAGGTAGGACACCAAAGTTGCCGCGAGGCCGAGGGTCATGGTGTACATCGCAATCTCACCGACGTCGCCGCTGAGCCTGATCGCCTGGCGGCGCGCGATGCGGAGTGGGATATCGTGCATCACTCGTCCCCACCAGGCTGCGGTACGTATCAGGAGATTCTGACGCGCCTCCCCGGGTTCGTTCAGTGGTCGTACATCTCCGGTAAATGAAACCGTCCGAAGCTTGCTTGCGACGTCCCGTGTAAGCCGACGCACATCGTCATCTGGCCAGTCGTCCATGGGTATGGGCTCGCCAATCTGTACGGACACGACTGTATTCGGTTCAGCCTTGTCAGCAAAGGTGGTTCCGATCGGAACTATCTGAATGTCGTGCACGTTTGCCTCACGTGCTCGCAGTGCGACGCGTGCGAGGCCGGTCCTTAGCGGCGCAAGTTCCGGATCATTATGGCTCGTTCCTTCTGGAAACACGAGCACGGCTCCACCAGCACGCAACTCTTCGATGATTGCCTCGAAAGAGCGACGATTGCGTAGCGGGTCATGCGCAACAGCCCTATCTGATGCGCGGCTGAGCGGCACGATGTGAGCTACCTTCATCAAGGCCGCGCCGGCGACGGTGTCACCCAGTGTGGCCTTCGCGGTGATGCGCACTTCGCGCGGAACGACATCGAGCGCCAGCATTGCATCGACCAGCGCGTTCTGGTGATTCATCGCCACCAGAATCGGACCGTGCAACGGGATACGGTCCAATCCGGTAATGCGTATGTCGCTGTAGAACCAGTGTAAACCGATTCCGCTGAGCCAGCGTGCCAATCGTTGAATCATTCCAGTCGGTTATAGCGAGCCGGACGGCGCCTGTGTTCGTGGAAAGTTGTCCGGAACACCACGCATGATAAGTAGCGCTATACACATCGCGATGGCTACGGTTGCAACTCCGGCGCGGTATGCAATGCCCTTGCCGAAGCTCGGCATGAGTCCGTCAACGGCGAGCGCCCACACCAATGGCCCAACAATGGCGGCCGCTCGTGCCGATAGTACCATCAGTCCGAAGAATCGTCCCGCCTCTTCGTCAGGGATCAACCGCAGCAGCATCGGACGCTCGGCCACGTTCACTCCACCATAGATAAATCCGATCATTGCACCAACTATCCAGAACGCCTGACGTGACGGCGCGGCAATCATCGCAATGAGAAGCACGACCCAGGCACAGAGTACGGTCATGAGTGTATTCTTTGGGCCGATGAAATCGGTGAGCCTTCCCCACAGCCATGCCCCGAATACGGCAGGAATCGTGAGCACGACAAATAGCGTCGTTTCACTTCCACTCTTGAATCCCATCGCTACCACGGCGTACAACGCCATGAAGCTGATGATCGTTCCCATTGCGTCCTGATATACGAACGAGGCGATGATAAACCTGAGAACGCCAGGATACTTTCGTGATTCCCGAATCGTATTTGCCACATCGTGGAATGCCTGGCGCCACGGTATGGTCTGGCGGGTGCGCACCGGAAAGTGATCCCGACAGAATACGAACAGCGGGATACTGAACACGAGATACAGCAATGCCGTTGGTGCGAATGTCGCAACGCGGCCGCCCGATCTGGCGAGCGGGAACACCGCACGCAGGGCGTGCATGAACGTAGCTGGGAGCTGTCCAACCACCGGGAGCGACCCGTCGAAGAATGGCTTGATCATGAGCACGCCGAGGATGGACCCCGTATATCCGAGAATCGCGCCGAGTCCCGACAGACGTCCCCACTTGTTTGGCGGGGCCAGCTCCGGCAACATCGCATTGTAGAACGGAAGCGCACCCTGATATGCGTAGTTCGCAACGACGAATGCAGCTATCACGAACACCAACGGAAGTCCGGATATTACAAATCCGGTAGCACCAGTCGGGTTCAGCACTGAATCCCCAACGCGAGGTATCAGATATTGACCGACGGCACCGATTGCGACCGTCGCGAGCACGGCGACCAGAGTGAATCCGACCACCCAGGGCTTGCGTCGTCGCGTTACGTCGGAAATCGCGCCGAGGACAGGTATGGACAGCATTACCAGAACGGAAGCGATCCCATTTCCGACGGCTACGTCGGCATTCGAACCGTGAAGATCAGATACCAACCACACGGCGAAGTACAGAGTCGCGATGTTCATCGAGAAGATGGTATTTGCGAACTCGTACAACGCCCAGCTCCAACGCTCTCTTGCAGGAGCCTGATTCAGTACGAGAGCTGTACCCGGCTCTTCTGTCCCCGACGGATCATGTACTATGGCTGTCATCGGCCTCAAATTAAGGCTCCCAGGTGGATGGCGCTTTCAGTGTGGACTGGTTCTGTCAAGCGGGGGAGTGGGCTCTTGCATCTGATCGGCTCGTCAAACGCGGTGGTCCGGCATGTAAAATCTTCTGTCGCTTGCATGGTGGTGACGGTAGCCATTATGTCAGCGCGGTCTGGTGCACAGGCCGCGAGAGGGCCGGCTGGCGATGTGCCGGCTCCAGTAGTCGACTCGAGTTTGATTGTCCGTCCCGTGGACCACCACTGGTCCTACGGGGCGTGGTTCGCTGGTGGGACTCACGAACCTATCAAGACGCGTGAAGGTCACATGGAAGACCGTGCGCTCTATGTAGCTGGCGTCAGCGCTGCCCGGTTGATCGCTCGGTGGCGATTTGGTGAGGTCAGCTTCACTCCCACTCTGGTTCCAGCGGTAATCGCGACGGCAAACAGGGAATACGAAACGGTGTTCTACAATGGAGGCGGGATTGGGCTCCTGCCCTACAAGAAGACGGCGTTCGGAGCTGGGCTGATTCCGGTCGCCGCTGAAGTCACGCTGCATCTGTCAGACAGGACCGGTATCGTCGTTGGTGGTGGTGGCGGAGCCGCGTACTTCGACCGGCGAATCCCCGATCCCGCTGAAACCCGCTTCAACTTCCTCGCGGATGGCCACACCGGCATGTATCTCCACTCCAGCTTCGGAACGACCACCTTTGGATTCAGATTGCAGCACATATCGAACGGTGGCACCGGGCGCGTCAACCCGGGAATGGATACGCGGATGTTGTACATCGGATTCAGGCCTTAGCTCTGCTCTAACTCTGTTCGAAGTCCTGTCTTCCAAGCGCCGCCGGCGAGTTGGTTCTTCCGTGCGTAGCAGCCAGCGCGACCAGAGTAAGGACGTACGGGAACGCGAGAAATAGCTGATACGGCAGGTTACTCCCGGTTGCCTGAAAGAAGAATTGCAAAGCGCTCGCAGCTCCGAACACAAGCGCCGCAAGTGCAGCGCCGAGCGGGTTCCATCGTCCAAGAACAACTATCGCGATGGCGATGAAGCCGCGTCCAGCAGACATGCCTTCGACGAAAGTGCCAGCCTGTGCAAGTACGAGCGTGCCACCACTTATGCCTCCGAGCAACCCGCCAAACAGCACCGCAAGAAATTGCACTTTCTTCGCGCGGATGCCAGCAGCTGTTGCCGCTGCTGGATTCTCACCAATCGCACGTAGGCCAAGCCCTGCATGCGTCCGGTATGTCCACCACATAACCACCGGAACAAGCACGTAAAGGACGTATGTGATCGACGGCTGCACAAATAACGCGCGGCCAACTACCGGAATGCGGGACAGCAACGGTATCGACGCCGGGTCAAGTGTGGGCGTATTGAGAGCGGCACCGGCGCTTCCGTACAGAACGCGGTACAATGTTCCCGTTCCACCCAATGCGAGCAAAGTGACAGCCGTGCCCGATATGATCTGATCTGCACGCAGCGTGACCGCAAACAAGGCGAAAATTGCAGCGACCGCGCAACCGCACACAGCCGCGAACGCAAAGCCAGCCCAGACTCCACCGTATCCCGCACCAACGACAGCACCCAACGCGCCGGCGATGATGCTTCCTTCCAACCCGATATTTATTATGCCGCTCCGCTCCGTAACGGTCTCGCCAAGCGCGGCGAATGCGAGTGGAGTGGCAGTCCGCACGACGCCCTCGAGGAATGCAGAGGTCCCGTCTATCATGCGCTTGTCGTCACTCTGTTGGCTCGAAGTTGCGCAACTGCGATGACTGCCAGAATCACGATGGCCTCGATTACCGACGCTGTGGTGGATGGAATCCCGATATTACGCTGCATGGTGCCGGCGGCAGTCTCAAGTGCGCCAAACAGAATTCCGGTCCCGATTACCCCGAGTGGATTGAGTCCCGCCAGAAGCGCGACTGCGATTGCGGTGTAGCCATACCCGGGCGAGATGTTTTCGTACAGGGCGAACGTTACGCCCGATACCTCTATCGCTCCAGCCATTCCGGCAATTGCTCCACTCGCGACAAAAGCAAACGCTGTCACTCTGGAGACATCTATGAGGCCGGCGCTACGAGCTGCAAACGGATTGACACCACTCGCTCTCACTCTGAAGCCTGTTGCGGAGTACTTCATCACCCACCACGCTATCACTGCAAGCGCTACTGCAATGACAAATCCCCAGTGCAACCTCGTCCCGCGCAGAAGAATTGGCATGTGCGCGCCGCTCACGATGCCACTGGTCTGAGGGTAAACATGCGTCGGTTCCTGCAACGGACCGCGTACCAGGAACGAGGCGCCGTATGTAGCGATGAAATTGAGCATTATCGTACTGATCACTTCAAGTACGCCAAAGCGCGATCGCAACCACGCCGCGATGGCGGCCCAGATTGCACCGGCAATCACGCCCGCTACCAGAGCGATTATCAGCGCAAGCCACCCGATCCCGGCCGGTACGGAAACGCCGACCCACGCGGCCGCCGTTGCACCAGCGATGAACTGACCATCTGCGCCAATGTTCCACACTCCAGCGCGGAAGGCGAGTGCGACGGCAAGGCCCGTTATCACCAGCGGTGTGGCGTGCACCAGCATATCGACGACGAACGCCATTGTCTCCGTCATGATACGGGCAGCCCGAGCATCGCTCTACCGATAGACTCGTATTCACGAGACGGTTCCGTCACCTTCCCCGCGTGCACGACGACTACGCGCTCGGCGAGCGCGAGAACTTCATCCAGATCCGATGAGTAGATCACGACGGCCATGCCTGCATCACGCGCCGCGAGAATGCGTGCGTGTACCGCTGCAGTTGCCTGTACGTCGAGTCCGCGAGACGGATTCTCCGCAACCAGTGCGGTCTGCGACCCCTCGATCTCTCTTCCAACCACCAATTTCTGTTGATTGCCCCCCGAGAGCGAGCGAGCTCGCGTCAACTCGTCAGGAGCCCGTACATCATAATCCCGAATGAGCTCGCGCGTTTGCCTGCCGATGGCAGCCCAGCCCATCACTCCGCGGCGGGTGCTTGCACCGAGCAGAGCAACGTTGTCGCGCAGCGAGAAATCCTGGATCAACGCATCGCGATGCCGGTCTTCCGGAATGAAGCCGACCACCGCTGGGATCCTGACGTCGCCGCTAGTGACGCGCATTCGTCCGGCAAGGACGCGCAGCAGTTCGCGCTGCCCATTTCCCTCCACGGCTGCGATCCCAACTATTTCTCCCGCATGAACGGAAAGTGTGACATACCTGAGCCGCTCCACGCCAGCGTCGTCGCGAACGGAAACGTTCTCCAGCGAGAGGACAGTAGCGTTACGATTTGTTGCGATTGCGGTAACCGGTTGCATCTCCGTGCTGGTTCGCTCTCCACCCAGCATGGCGGCAACGAGCGTCTCTTCCGTTGCTTCGGACGCGCGTCCGCTCCATACGGTCGAGCCGCGCCTCAGCACTGTGATGTCGTCCGCAAATTCCAGTGCATCGCGAAGCTTGTGTGTTATGAGGATTGCAGTCCCGCCATTGCTTACGAGTTCGCGCGCCTTTTGAAGCAGCTCCCTCGACTCGGTTGGAGTCAACACCGCCGTCGGCTCATCCAGTATGAGGATTCTCGTATCGCGGGACAACGCCTTGAGGATTTCGACCCGCTGTTGTGCTCCGGCTGGAAGATCTTCGATCCGCGCCGACGGATCCACCGCGAGTCCTGTCCGCTCGGACAGCGCCAGGATCGCATCGCGAATCTTCGCAGGGCGAAAACTGCCTCGACCGCCCAGTGCAATATTTTCAGCGACGGTCATGGCCGGTACCAGCGTGAAGTGCTGATGTACCATCCCGATTCCGACAGCTATCGCATCGGCAGGAGATGCGAATGAACGACCGGTGCCGTCAACGGCAATGCTGCCCGAGTCCGGCCGCAGCATCCCGAATGCGATGCGCATAAGTGTCGTCTTGCCAGCGCCGTTCTCGCCGAGCAATGCGTGGACAGTTCCACGCATTGCTTGCAGCGACGCCCCATCCAGTGCTGTCAGCCGGCCAAAGCGCTTGGTGATCGACGCCAGCTCGAGTGCGACGTCGCTCACCTGATCAGAGACCCGTCGGTACCTCTATAAATGTCCATGGCACACCGAAACGATCCGAAACATGGGCTGCAAGCGCGCGTACACCGAGCGTCTCTGTAGCATAATGGCCAGCGTATATGACGGTGATCCCGCTCTCGTCCGCGTCCACCGCGGTGTGGTGTGATCCCTCACCGACTATCAGTGTGTCGATGCCGCGATCACGCGCTTCGTTCAGGGTTTCGCTACTCGCACCGGCACCGGTGCAGATCGCCCACGCATGCGTTCTGCGTCCCGAGTCGATCAGTGTCGTTCGTGCCGAGCCGCCGTGCAATCGCGCGAAGGCGTCCGCACGTGCTGCAAGCTCTGCCGTTGCGACATCACTCTCACCAGATACACCGATCGATATCGTCCTGAACCGAGCAAACTCGGCAGACGGCTCCAGCCCAAGCTCGGTAGCAAGCAGCGCGTTATTGCCGTACAGCGCATGTCGATCGAGCGGCAGATGAGATGAATAGACCGCGATGTCTCGCGTAACGAGCGCTCGGATTCGATCGAAGTACTTTCCGCGTATCGGCTGCAGTCCACCCCAGAACATTCCGTGATGCACTATCAGCAGGTTCGCGTCAGCCTCGGCTGCAGCCGTGACTGTGCGTAATGAAAAGTCCACTGCAGCAGCGATTCGACTTATGGAACCACTGTTCGCCAGTTGGAGGCCATTCAAGGCGTTCGGGTAATCCGGTACAGAGTCGGTTTCCAGCAAGTCGTCCAGATATCTGACGACGAGAGTGGTTGTCGTCATTCCGGCACCTTGAGTGTTTTGGCGTCGATCAGCTTCCGAGCGGAGTCCAGCCTGGCAACCGTTGTCGGCGAGATCTCGGGCGCGAGCCTGGGATTGACTACCCAGCGAACGACGCCATCATTTTCGCCCAGTCGGTATACGTGACCCTTGAACGCGCCACTCTTCACGTCGCGTGCGATGATCATCATTGCTCTTGGAAGATCGATCACGACGCTTCCGAGCGTGACTTCCGGTGCAACTCCGTTCTGGTCTGAGTTGGATCCGATTATACGGACGGTCCTGGATTGACGCGCTGCCTGGAAAACGCCAAGTCCGGCCGCATCCGCATCCTGGAATATCACGTCCGCGCCGCGGGCGATCTGTGCGAGCGCCTGCTCCCGGGCCGCGCTGGCGTCATCCCAATTCCCAACGTAGGCGGTGAGCAGCTTCACGTTCGGATTGACAGACTTTGCACCCGCTTCGAACGCCTTGAATGCAGCAACGACTGGCGGCAGCTGTGTTCCGCCGATCGCTCCAACGACGCCACTGTGCGAGGCCGCACCTGCGACAATGCCGGCAAGGTATGCACCGTCCGAAAAGGTGAAATAGACCCCGCCAACGTTCGGCGCTGTTTTGACGCCTGAGGTAGTCACGAATACGGTTCTGGGGAACGATGGTGCAACGCGGATCGCTGGATCCTGATACTCGAAGCCGTGTCCGAAAACGAGGTTGTATCCCTGTGCGCCGTACTGCCGAAAGTTCTCGTCGATCTCCGCCGGCGTCTGTGTCTGGACATTGGAGATGCGTGCACCGAGCGAATCCCTGATCGCCAGGAGGCCCTGATAGGCGCCAGCGTTCCAGCCCTGATCCGAGACCGATCCCGTCGTCACCAGTGCAACCTTGAATGCATTGGATGCCGGCTTTGCCTGCTCTCTGGCGCCGCCGCAACTCACGATCGCGATTGCAAACAAGCTGTGGATAACTGTGGATAACCTTGGTACACGTTGACATGAACGTGTGTTAAGTCTTGTCATGACAACGAGTTACGATAGTTGTTGATAACTGTGTGAATATTCGGGAATTGATCGGTCACTCTATTGCTCCCATGGCTTCCAGGAGGCGATTCAGATCTTCGGTAGAATAGAACTGGATTCTCAGCTCGCCCTTGTCCCGCTTCTTTCGAACGAGTGAGACATCGGTTTGAAACCGCTTTCTCAGGAGATCTTCGACGTGTCTTACTTCAGGCGGACGGGTGTCTTCCTTACGTGGCCTGCCGCGGTGTGGCTTATCATGACGTGGCGCATCCTGTCTCACGCGTTCTTCGATTGCCCGGACCGAGAGGCCATGTTCGACGGCCTCTGTGGCGAGCTTCGTGGCTAGCGCGGCATCTTCGAGTGCCAGGAGTGGTCGCGCGTGGCCGAGGCTCAACGCACCCGTCTCGAGCATCTTGCGTACAGCTGCCGGCAGCTGAAGAACTCGCTGGAGATTCGCGACCGTGGAGCGATCCTTTCCAACCAGGTCGGCGATTTCGTTCTGGGTGAGGTCGAATTCGCTTGCGAGACGGGCGTAGCCTTCGGCTTCCTCGATCGGGTTGAGATCTGCGCGCTGCAGGTTCTCGATCAGCGCGAGGGTCAGCATTGTGCGGTCGTCGTAGTCCCGGACTATTGCTGGTACTGTGGTCCAGCCAAGTGATTTGACTGCGCGGAGGCGACGCTCGCCGGCGACGAGCTCATATCCATCCTTTGCGTTTCGCACCGCTATCGGCTGGAGCAAGCCCGCCGTTCGAATGCTATCGGCGAGCTCTTTCAGCTCTTCCGGGCTGAATTCCTTTCTCGGCTGGTAGTGGTTCGGGCGGATGTCGACGATCGTGATTTCACGAAGCGCACTGGCTGGCTCTGCTGCCTTTGTATCTGATTCTTCTGCGGGTGCCGTGGAAGACGATCTCGGCCTTTGAGTCGTTCGCTCGCCGAGCAGGGCGTCGAGTCCTCTTCCGAGGCGGCGAGGCGAAGGGGTTTTGTCTGCGCTCATTGGGCTGGTTCCCCGTTGCCGTTGGCCGACAGTGCTTCTCGTTGGATGAGTTCTCTCGCAACACCCATGTACGCTTGCGCACCAACTGAGGCTACGTCGTAGAGGATAATCGGCTTTCCAAAGCTGGGTGCTTCAGCGAGCCTGACGTTCCGCGGAATTACTGTTTCGAAGACTTGTGAGCCGAAGTATTCACGTGCATCGCTTGCGACCTGGCGACTGAGGTTGAGGCGAGCATCGTACATGGTGAGGAGGACCCCATCGATACCGAGTGATGGATTGACCCCTTGCTGGACCCGGTGAACCGTGTTGAGGAGCTGAGAGAGGCCTTCCAGCGCGTAGTACTCACACTGTAGCGGGATAATGAGTGCATCTGCTGCTGCCAGCATGTTGATGGTGATGAGTCCGAGTGACGGGGGGCAATCGATGAGGATGAAATCGTAGTCATCTCTGACCAGTTTCAGCGCCTCTCGCATTCGCTGTTCCCGGTGTGGCTGATCGACCAGCTCGATTTCGGCGCCTGCGAGATCTGGTGTCGCGGGGACGACGTCGAGGAGGCGGAAGTGCTCGCCCACCTTGCGGGCTTCTGCGACGGTAGCCTCACCCAGGAGCACTTCGTAAACCGTCTTGCCAATGTCCTTGGGCTCTATTCCGATACCGCTGGTGGCATTGCCCTGTGGATCTCCATCTACCAGGAGCGTGCGCTGTTCGGCAGCTGCGAGAGAGGCTGCTAGGTTCACGGCGGTCGTCGTCTTTCCGACGCCGCCTTTTTGATTGGCGACAGCTATGACTCTGGACAATTGACGGAATGTACCTGGCGGAGGGAGAGGTCGAGGAATCTAAGGCCGTCTGACGCGGGTTGCATGATCTCCCTGGCGATCCACGGTCCAGCGAGAGTTATAAACGCTGAGCCGCGGGAGCGGGTGGTTGCGACTGGAAACGCAAGAGAGGGCAGCGTCGGCTGCCCTCTCTGTGGAACGTGAAAAAGCCAGATTGTGGAACGTGAAAAAACGCGTTACGGGTTTGGAGTAAAGCGCCAGTCCGCCGAGACACTGACGGTGAGGGTCTGCTGCCCTGGATTGATCTGTGTGTCTGCGGACTGAGCCATCGTCTTCGCGGCGAACATTGGTCTTGGAGGAGGAGGATAGGATCCACCGCCTCCAACATTCAGGTGCATGAGTGGGCCAAGGGATCCACCAGCGGCTCTGGCGGCAACTTCGGCGTCAGCGCGCGCTTTCACTACCGCCTCCGCAAGCGCCTTTTGACGGGCAGCGTCGGTATTGCTGGCGTAGAAGTCGAGTGAGGAGATCATGTTGGAGCCGTTCGCCAGAGCGGTGTCGAGCACTTTGCCAATTTGCTTGAGATCGTGTATGTCTGCGAGTACTGTGTTTGTCACGGTGTAGCCGGTAAGCGTCGGCGCCCGATTGGGATCGTAGCGATACTCCGGGCTCACGCTATAGCCCGTTGTAGAGAGCTGTTCGTTAGTTAATCCTAACGCGCGTAAGGCCGATAGAACGGCGTTCTGCTTGGTGGCATTGTCTGCTGCCGCGGCAGCGGCGGTCGGTGCCTTGGTCTGAACCGCGATACTGATGGTCGCACGATCCGGCGTGAACTTGGCGTCTGCGGTCGCAGAGCTCGCGATCGTCGGAATCGGATCGTGTGTCATGGGTGCGCTCTGAGCTGAGAGCAACGTTCCCGAGAAGACGGATAATACGAGGACTTTATCGAGTAGCATCAAGGCTCCAGGAAATTTGTAGAAAGGACGTTGGGCTCGTCCCCCGTGTTGGAACACCGATGCGGCAGCTATTGTGCCGGCTGCCTCGGCGGAAGGACGAGCTCGAAGCTCAGAGCGTTTCCAGCTCGTAATCGTGGATGCGCGCGAGATCCATTCCGGTGGTGCCCCTCGTGGTCGACTCGATGAACATCGAACGGAAGCGCGCGTTCCAGATAATCTCGTTTGCCTTGTACGACGTTCGAGAGTGGACGCTTTGCGAAAATGTTTCATCGTTTCCCGACAGCAGGACGAGAAATTCTGCTTCGTTCGCTATCAGTGTTTCAGCAGTGCAGTGGAACAACGGGCTGGATTCATCGATCGGGTGCACAACGGTCCAGCTCAGCGCGAAGAAAGTGACCTTGTCGAATTCCAGTGGCAGCGATGTGAACTCTCGCACACGGTCACCATTCGGCCGTACGGCGATCCTGCTGTACATGATTTGTACGGAAACTTCGATCAATTGATTGCTGCGTTCGTTTGCGCAACGGAACATGAACGCTCTGATACCACGGTACGGTGCGATCAGCGCGTGCCTGCTATATATGATCGCAGCACTCGGCCGGGAGAATCGCGCGAACACCAGACCCGTCGCAAGCGCTGCACTCAGCAATCCAATGAACGACTCGACAGTAAGCAGCACATTCGCCGGCATTCCAACCGGCGCGATGTTACCGTAGCCGATGGTACCGAATGTCTCGACACTGAAGAAGTAGGCACGGAAGTAGTCACTGAACAGAGTGGAGTGTCCGGCGAAACCAGCACCAGCCAGCGCATTCCGGCCGCACGCGAGATAACCCAGTCCGAACACAGCATTCACAACGACGTAGAACGTCGCGATGATGAGCAGGAAGCGTCCCCACCCCATCCCCAACAGGGCGTGGTATGGAGCGAATATGTGCCTGCCCTTGGTTCCGGCGAGTTCTACATTGAACGTACCGTCGCGATTTAGTAGCCTTACGCGACTATCTACCGCGATGCGACTTCCGAAGCCCAGATTACGAGCGGCGTCTGGATCTGTAACCGGCTTGTTTACAGGGGATACTGGATCAGCGATGCGACGAAACCCTCAGCTAACGTGCGGTGAATTGTTACTCGCTAACTGTAACCTTTATGCCACCAACCGTGCCAGCAACAAGGTTGTAGATCGCGTCGATGACTGATTGCAACCAGGCTGACAGTCACGATGCAGACTTCAATGCGGCTGCAAGTTTCCTCACTTCGACTTCCGGATCTGCGACTTCGACTACCAGCTGATCGAACTTCTCATGGTTCAGCGCTATGACGATTGTGTTATCCGTATCATGCACATCGTAGAAGACGCGTCTGCCATGCTGATAGAACGTGCCGGCGGTAATGACACCGGGAATCTGGGTACCGGGCATACGAAGGCCATGCCACCATCCACGTGCTGCTTCGGGATCTATCGTCACACCGGTAATGTGTACGAGCGGGACCCGGATCTGGCTCTTGAGTGCCCAGAACTTATCCATGCCCTGGACATCGAAGACAGCCATGCCATCGGCGATCGATATGTCGACCAAACGCACACTTCCTTCGAAAGGAGACGAAAGAAAATACGACGTTCCAGAATCGAAAGGAACAAGCGGTACGACGGCCGATTCAGACAGTTAGCTGGTAACGCCCCGCTTGTGATGTCGCTCGACTTCTATGACGAGGTTCTGAATGTCGTTGGGGCTGACTCCGGGAATGCGGGACACCTGAGCCAGGGAGCGAGGTCGAATTGCGGTCAGCTTGTGGCGCGCTTCGAGAGTGAGTGATGCCATTCGAGCATAATCGAGATCTCCCGGGAGGGAGAACTCACCCATCCGCTTGATCTTGTCTGCCTGAATGCGCTCGCGGTCGAAGTAGCCAGCGTACTTGATTTCGAGCTCTGTCGAGAGGACTGCTGCGGGATCGAGGTCCTGTCCAACGCCAACGGCGGCAAACAGGGAAGCAAGTGAAACGTTCTGGCGTCTTGCGACTTCGGCGATTTTTACGGAGTGCACCAGTGCGTTGCTATCGATGCCGGACAGGATCGGCGCAGCCTGATCGGGACGGATGCTGGTTTCTTCGGCCAGTCTGCGCGTCTCGCGATCAGCGGCGAAACGGCGTTCGACGACCTGACGCTCGCGCTCGTCATACAGGCCCAACTCGAGAGCGATGAGTGCGAGACGCTCGATTGCATTGTCCTGTCGCACGGTAAGGCGAAACTCGGAGCGGGACGTGAACAGGCGGTACGGCTCGTCCACGCCGCGCGTCACGAGATCGTCGATCAGTACTCCGATGTACGACGTGTGTCGGCCAAGCACGATCGGGTCTCGACCTGTGCAAGCGAGGCCAGCGTTCAGGCCGGCAACTACTCCCTGCCCGGCGGCTTCCTCGTAGCCCGTTGTGCCGTTGATCTGGCCGGCGAAGTACAAGCCGTTGATGGCCTTGACCTGCAGTGACGGGTCGAGCTGGGTGGGAGGATAGTAATCGTATTCGATCGCATAACCCGCGCGGTTCATGCGGGCGCGCTCAAGGCCGGGGATGCTGTGGAGGATCTCGACCTGCACGTCGGCAGGAAGTGAGGTCGAAAGCCCGTTGACGTAGAGCTCGCTCGTGTCGTGACCTTCAGGCTCGAGGAATATCTGGTGACGTTCCGCGTCCGGAAATCTGAGGATCTTGTCCTCGACGGACGGACAGTAACGTGGGCCACGAGCGGAAATCGCACCGCCGTACATGGCCGACTTGCCAATGTTGTCAGCGATTATCTGCTTGCCGGGCGCGCCGAGGTAGGTGATCCAGCACGGGAGCTGAGTGGGATTACGAGTACCGGAGGCGGTCGACCGTGGTACAGGCCAGAAATGCGACCAGGAGTAATCGAACTGATCGATTTCGCTCTCCTGGACCTGGAGCTGCGAGAAATCGACAGACCGCCCATCGATGCGGGGCGGCGTGCCAGTCTTGAACCTTTCCACCGTAAGCCCAGCACGCTCGAGCTGTTCGGCGAGATGAGTAGTGGCGGACTCGCCAGCTCTACCGCCGGAAAGGCTCATTTCCGTACCGATGTGGATGCGCCCTCTCAGGAACGTCCCGGCGGTAATCACGACGCAGCGTGCGCCGAACTTCCTGCCTTCGAGCGTCTCCGCGCCGCGTATAGCTGCACCGGCCTCGTCCATGATGAGCCGGGCGACGGTACCCTGGATGGTCTGAAGGTTGGGCTGTTCCTCGATGAGGCTGCGTGCTGCTCTGCGGTAGAGGCCGCGATCGCACTGCGCGCGGGGGGACCATACTGCCGGTCCCTTGCTGCGATTGAGCATGCGGAACTGCAGCGAGGCCAGATCGGTGGCTCGGCCCATGATTCCGCCGAGTGCATCGACTTCACGGACTACGGTACCCTTGGCAACCCCGCCGATGGCCGGATTGCACGACATCTGCCCGATAGTTTCGAGCGCGCTGGTGATGAGGGCGACGGATGCACCGAGCCGCGCAGCGGCAACGGCCGCTTCGGTGCCCGCATGGCCGCCGCCTATGACGATTACGTCGAACGAGGATTCAAAACTATGCATGGTGGTGGTGTCCCGTTATAAATGTAGGGCACACCACTAACTTTGGACCATGCCGATCTCCGTTACTCGTGACCGTCCTACGGTCTTCGTCCGGCGCGAAGCGTTCGAGCGCGTGGGGCTGGAGCGCCACGCCATCGATGCGCGCTTCAATCTGACGGATGAAGAATTCATGGTCGAAGGAGGATTGATAGCGATCGGACCGCTGCCATCGGACGACATGTTGAGCGATCTGGTGATTCAGCTGGAAACGATCGGGCTTCGCTACTTCGACGACTTCTTCGAGCTCAGTGGAAACTGGCCTGAATGGATTGGCGTATTCGTAACATCTGCCTGACCTGATAGTGACACGCTGGCCACGCGCCGCGATGCCAACGCGTGGGTACGTATCAATCGTCGGCATGATCGTCGTTGCCGTGTGTGCAGGCTGCGCTGCGCGCACTCAGGTCGCTGCGCCCTTTCCGAAATCGGAGCCCGCCAAGGTGGCTGCGCGCGTTGCTCCGGTAGAAATCCCGACTCCGCCTGTGATGCCATCGTTTCGCGAAAGCGAAGATGCAACGTCCTCGCAACTCGATCGCGCGCTGGATGAGGGCAAGGCGCTCGATCGCGAAGTGGACTGGGTCAAGGCCGAGGAAACGGCAGCGAGCGGTGAGATGGCGGCTGGCGAATACCTCATCACCTACCTGATAACGCCGGCTGACGACTACTACGATCTCGAAGCTGCTCAGCCGAATCTGCCGGCGCATCATACGACAGTCGTGCCGGGATCGGCGCACGTTGCGGTAGTGGTACGAGACGCAGCGGACGGACGGATGGTTCAGGGACTGGAAGTTCGTGCGGTGCTGCAGAACGAGGATTCCGGCGACGAGCGGAGTGCCCTGCTTCCCTTCGAGTGGCACCCGATTCTCAATCGGTATGGGGAGAATCTCGTTCTTCCGTCGAGTCCGTTCACGTTGCGCGTGTACATCTCGATGCCGACGTATGGCAGGCACGATCAGGTCAACGGTGATCGGTTTACCGGGAAGGTAATGGCGAGATTCGCGCACGTCGTTGTTTCACCGGATTCACTTGCGGTGGCATCGGAGCGTCTGGCGCGTGGCGAGTCGCGCCAGACAGTGAGCCTTGCACGTGAGGAAGGTGATGTGATCGATGGGCCGCTTTCCGGGATGTTGCGCAGTGCCGACGTCAGTGGATCCCAGGTACGCTCAGGTGATTACAAGGTGGCTGTGGTGGTACAGGCTGCGCGCGGGACGTGGGAGGCTCGGAATGGACGGCTGAGCTATGAGAGCCCGAACGGTAACATCGGACCGGTTGCTCATCTCGACGTGAGCATACGTGATGCAGCGACGGGGCGGTTCATACCTGGGTTGAAGGTGCGTGCTACAATTCTGGATTCACGCAGGCGAGAGATCGACACGTACCTGATGCCGTTTACGTGGCATCCGTGGATGAATCATTACGGGTTGAACGTGCCGGTTCCCGGAAATGGGCGATACACAGTGCGCATACGTGCGGACGCTCCTGCGTTTCGGAGATTCGGGAGCACGGCGCTCAGGAAGTTCAACAAGGCTGTTGACGTGGCGGTGCGTAACGTTCGGTTCAATATTACGGGGACGCGGTAACGCACGATGTGCTGATCGGATTCCGATCGCGCGTATAGGGGCAGGTGCGGTGCGCGACGCATCGACGCGGCGTTGATCCAAATCCGATAACGCGTTAAGGGGCCAGGCGCGGAAGAATCCGCGCCCTACAGGCGTTGTTCCACGATGGACCACAATTCCACGTCGGCGACACCGTTTTCGATTTTATCGATGACGACTTCGGTTCCGACGGTGACTGCGTCATGGTTTATGCTGCGTGCGGGGGTGCGTGTCGGGGATCCACGGAACGAGAACGAGATTTCGCCGAGCGCGGTCGGCGTGATGGGCTGCGTAACGGTCGCGACGGTTCCCTGCAGCTCCTCGATTTCCTCGTGCGGGTCATTGAGCGATCCGCGTAGTGCCCACTTGGCCATGAGGACCGTCATACCTGACCATCCGGCGGCTCCGGCTACGAGTGCGGCGATCAATATGATGATAGTATCATATTGCGAATATTTCGTTGCCAGGTAACCGACTGCTCCGAATGCTCCGAGCGCTGCACCGATGACCGGTGTATTGAAACCCGCCATCGGAAATCTTATCGCGCCCGGCTCATGTCCCTTGCGGACCGTGCCGTGAAGCATTGCATAGACGCCGATGAACAACCCGGCGCCGAAGACGACGGCGTAAAAGACAATCTCAGTTTCGTGCAGCGACATCATGAACCAAGATACTTTCGGAACCACGTGATTGTCGCGGGCCACGCCTTCTGTGTTGCGGCCATGTTAGCGCCATTGTTGCCCGTCTGCGCTCTGAGAAAGCCATGTCCC
This sequence comes from Gemmatimonadota bacterium, assembly GCA_027307165.1. Lineage (GTDB taxonomy): Bacteria > Gemmatimonadota > Gemmatimonadetes > Gemmatimonadales > Gemmatimonadaceae > Fen-1247. Next base: position 96,236 of record DAHUXM010000009.1, read on the forward strand.
GCGCCTTCGAAGATGTGTGGTTCGTAAGTCTTGTGCATCGCCCTCATCGCCGAGTCGGCGGGGGCCACCGTTGCAACGACCCGCGCATCACTGCCGCCGTACAATCCGAGCACGGGCGCGCTGACGGACATCAGGTCCGCTGCGCTCGGCGAGGTTCCGTAGTACACGACGGATGCGCCGAGGGTTGGCGAGACGACGGCGTGCGCGAATGAAGCGGTGCCGCCCCAGCAGAAGCCCACGACTCCGTACTTGTGCAGTGCCGATGGAAGTCCCATGGCGTAGTTCGCCGCGGCGGTAATACCGGCCTGCACGTTCGCCGGATTGAGTTTGGAGACAGCGGCCACGCCTTCCTGATTCGTGAGTGTATCGGCACCTGCGGGAATCTTTCCACCGGGTATGAGATCCGGAGCGATCGCGATGTAGCCTTCCTTGGCGAGCTGATCCGTGACTGCACGAATCCATGTGCTCATGCCGAATATCTCGTGGATGACGACGACAACGGGTGCCTTGGTTGCACGTTCCGGATAGACAATCCAGGCGTGGAGCGAATCGCCCGTCGACGTCTTGAGCATCACCCACTGACCGTGTCGCGGCGATGCATCGAGCCGCGCAAGCGCATGCTCTGCGTCGGGCGGGAGCGTGGTATCGTCAGCCGCGTTTGCCGATGCGTGCGAGGACATGTCATGCGAGGACATGTCGTGTGTCATCCCGCCTTGCGCCAACATCAGGGATGGTACCGCAATGAGTACCGAGCTTGCCAGTGCAGTAATGATGCGCATGAGTGTTGTTCGGTTAAGGGTTGACCTGGCTTTGTGCAGCCAATGCGAACTTCTCGGCGAGGAAGTCACCGACCCGTCGTTCGAGATAGTACACCGGATGGAATGGATTCCAGCCTCCGACGAATCCAGCATGACCGCCTCCCCTCGGAAAGTCCGGTATCAAATGGGGATTCTGCTCCGCTATGCGAGCGACTTGCACAAGAACATCGGGCGGCAGAAACGGATCATCCACGGCATTGAGAAGGAGCGTGTCCACTGTGACTGCGTGCAGATTCTGAAGGGAGCTCGAGCGCGTGTAATAATCTATCGCGTCATCAAAGCCGTGGACGGGTGCGGTAATGGTGTCATCGAAGCCGCGGAGGGTGGTGATGGCATTTATGCGATCGGCCGCTGGCAGGTCCGGGTATCGTGATTGTTTTTCGATCGCCTTCTGCTTGAGCGAGTCGAGAAAATACTTCTGATACAGGCGTGAGAAGCCGCGGTTGATGTAGTCAGACCCGCGTCCGAGATCGAACGGGACTGATACGGCAGCTGCGGCGACCAACAGCGCGTTCGCTTTCTCTCGTTCTTCCCCGAGGTACTTGAGCAGAATATTTCCGCCGAGCGACACGCCAGCGACGGCGAGTGGCGCGTTTGGGCGACCGAGTGCAATTCGGCGAAGCACGAATGCAAGATCGCCTGTCTCGCCGGAGTGGTAGAAACGCCGCGCGCGATTTGGCTCGCTTCCGCACGAACGCCATATCAGCAGGTCGGCGCTCCATCCGCGGCGCTGCATCTCGGCGAGCAACGCCTGTGCGTAATGGGAGTGGATGGAGCCTTCGAGTCCGTGCAGGAGCAGCACGTGCGGAGTAGTGTCGGGCGAGCCGGCCGGCGCATCGATCCGGTGGATTTCCAGGAAATCGTCGTCCGGCGTTTCCCAGCGTTCTGTCCGAGTTGGGATGAGCTGCTGTCTGCGAACGAGTTTTCCCCAGAGGGTCTGAGCATGCGCGCCGGGTATCCACCAGGCTGGCGTATAATGAATGGGGCGATCGCTCATGGACTGTACGTTGGATTCTGTTCAAGATATATACACCCGAAAAAATTCCGGCAAACACCACTGCGATTCCCGACAATGCTCTGCATTTTCAGGACGGCCTTGCGTCGTCTTTGTAAGCGCCATGTTCGGATCGTTCATGCTTGAGGCATCGCGGTAGGGCAAAAGATGCAACGTCAGTAACCGAGTGATACAAAAGCAGGCAGCCGTTAGAACTCCCGTATGCATTAGGGCTAGATAATGAGCCGCCTTGACTCAATATCTTACGCGGCTGGCAAACGCAGTTAGTGTCCTGAAAGCGCACTTGCCCCCTTCGCACGTGCTCGTACGTTGTACTCCGCATCGAGTAAACATTCCTACGTGCGGGCCACTACGTGGTATCCGGCATAATGCGAGGCTGTCTGTGTCATCGGTTGCCGAAGGTGATCTGGAATCGATCGCTGTTGCAGGTGTCAGTCGGGAATATTTGCTGCATCACCGCGTCTGCCCCGACAAGCTCGACGGCGACGGCGCATTGATCGTTGCGGTAGGCCCAGGCGCGTTTCTCGAAGCGATCCCTGAGCTGAGTGATGTGTACGGCCGGCGGATCATTACCCGCGAAGCATTGGACGACGATCTCGAGCGAATGATCGAGGCTTCGACTACGACACACTAGGCAATCCGGTGGTGAAGCGCACAGGGACGGGTCAGGTACAGCGAGTGACTCTTTACGACGGAGCTTCGATACTAGCCGATCTCGACTCATTGGGTAACAGACAAGCCGAATATGTCTACGACGCCGGAACCGATGCACCATACGCAATGCTCACCGGACCAACGACGGTGAGTGCGACGCGATACTATGTGCAGGACGATTTCGGTAACGTGACGGGTCAGTTTGCCGATTCGGTCAACGCTACGGAGAAGGTGTCGTACGGCGATTGGGGCCTCCCAACTATTAACGGGGAGACAACGAACAGGATCACATGGAAGGGCCTGAGCTACGATCCTGATGTAGGTCTCACGTATGTGAGAGCCAGGTGGTACGATCCCAACATCGGTCGATTCGTGAGCGAGGATCCGCTGGGGCTGCAAGGCGGGGTCAATCCGTATGTGTTCGCCAACAACGATCCGATTAACGGAAGCGATCCGAGCGGGATGTTAATTGACTTCGGCGACGACGGTGACAACAACGAGACCCCGCATTTTGGTGGCGCCACCACGTGCCAGGGCAAGTCGCTCGTCAATTACAACCCCAACACGGGGATCATCAGTTCCGTCATCTATTCATGGCAGGAGTGTACATTCACACCCGCTCCAGTCTCACTCGCCGGTACGTCAGGTGGTGGAGCGAGCGGCGGGGCGAAGCCAAAGACCAAATATCCATCGTGCACGACAGCTCGCGCTGTCGTGGGGAATTTGGGACGTCAGCTGTCAGATTTTGGAACCACGACTACACGGATGGGCATAGGTGTCGCTGCAGTATCCGGCGCTGGAGCAATCTTCGCTCCGGAAGCTCTTCCCGCAGAGGCTGGCGGAGCAGAGCTCGGCGTGGGTTTGATTAACCTAGGTAGTGCCGCGTCTAGGGTAGGAGCGACGCTGGCAGGGTACGGACAGGGCCGAGTCACAGGCGCAACGATCGGATTTGTGCGTAGCACATTTATTGATGTGATGAGCACCCTCGCGACACGAGCCGCCTTTCCCGGAGCGACGGACTCGGCTAGGAGGGCTTTCGCAGCACTACTGGGTGGGGTTCCAGACGCTCTTCATCAAGCTGAGGCGGCATGTGGTAGTCGATAACCAGTATCACCATCATTGGATTTTTCTCCTCTATGCTGCCGGTTTGCTCGGGAACGCGACATACGGTGTCGTGAAGAGAGAAATCGCAATACTGTACGGAATGGTGAGCAAAGCGGACGATCCGCTCCTATACTGGATAGCGTTGGTCACCAGCGTCGTAGGGGGAATCGCCAGCGTAGTGTACGTTTTCTTCTGACCGCCGCGAGACGAGGCTTCCGATCGCGCGGAAGTTAGATAGCGAACGGTTCGCTCGGAACTGGGACCAATCCGTACGTGTTCGCCAACAACGATGCGATCAATGGAAGAGATCCGAGTGGGATGTTGATCGACTTTGGTGACGACGGTGACAACAACGAGACCCCGCATTTTGGTGGCGCCACCACGTGCCAGGGCAAGTCGCTCGTCAATTACAACCCCAACACGGGGATCATCAGCTCCGTCATCTATTCGTGGCAGGAGTGTACCTTCACGCCTGATCCCGTCTCATTCGCCGGTGCGTCAGGCGGTGGCGGGCAAGCCAAGGTTAATCCAAAGCCACGAAGGGAGCAGAAGCCTTGGTATAAAAATGCCTGCGTGACAGATGCCCTCAAAACGGGTACCAAGAATATCGCCATCGATGCTATCGGATTCATTCCGGAGGCGGGCGGCGTTGCCAGGATGGTTGGTCACCAAGCAGGTTATAAAGGGATAGTTGCCGATCGGTATGGTAGCAATATGATCCGTGCGGCCGGAAAAACCGCTGGCTTCGATAATAGTGCGGTAGGTTTTAGCACGGGCGACTGGACCTCGTGGGTTTCCGCCGGAATTACAGCTCTCGATTACGTGCCTGTTGTAAATGAGTTTACAACTACCGCTGCACTCAGCTGGGATGCAGGTGTGACAGCGTATAAGGTTTATCAATGTCCCAAATGAATGACTTTAAGAGAGAAATGCAAAAAGCCAAGAAGTTGCACCTGTCTTGGCGTGCGAGATTGTTAATCTTTATCATCGGGGCACCGGCAATCTTTCTGTTCGCTCTCTATGGGCGATTGGAGCTTGCGTGGCCGTTGATGATTAGTATTGGCATGATGAGTATAGTAATATGGCTTAAATGGGCGTTGAGGCGTCGTGTGTGGTTTTGGATTGCAATGGCTGCTATCGGGATCTTTCATATAGCCCTGATCATATTCGTTCCTTGGCCCGCGACTTGGGTGCCTGCCCTTCTGATGACTATCATCAGCACAGTGGATTCTTTCCTGATTCTCTGGGTTATTGTAGTCATTGAAAGAGCCATGGGGCAATCGAGGGATTACAATTCCACGAGCAAGAGTTCTTAAACAAGCGACGCTTCCCTTGGTCAAATGCAGAAAGTTCTGTAGTTCTGTAGTTCTGTAGTTTCGGAGGGTCTTCAGGAAGTGCGTGATGCTCAGGTGAATCGCCCCGGGTTTACCGGAGGCTCCGTTAATTGAGCGCTCCAACAACGCCGGTGGCTACTCGGGGTCCCTGATACGACCCTTCGTACTCCGGCGGATACTCGCCCTACGTCCGCCTACCTCTCACGTTCAGTCAATCGTCGCGCCATTCGCCCCGCTAGTTCCTCAACCGATAGCGGCTCTGCCCGTAACCCACTGCACGTAACACGAATCATTACCACGAACTGCGCATCCATCGCACGCGTCGTACAGCCGAGCGTGCGCGCGATCCTTCCGAGCGGCACTCTGGATCTTGTAATCGCTCTGTAACCAGCCACGATGCGCCACGCATCGAGCAGTCGCTTGCCGGAGACGAAGCCAGCGTCGGCGAGACGCCGGTCGATACTGCGTCGTGCGAGTCCAGTCATCGCGGCAAACGTGTCGGGAGAACGGGCGCTATCCCCTATCATGATTGGGTCCCTGAGCCTGTCTCCGATAACTGAGGGGAGACGAGCCATGTGTGCAGTAGATCACCCAGCGGTAAGGATCTGAGTGAGTTCGATCAGTATCAGCACATGGGCCGACCGTTGTGTCCAGCACGGTGAGAAGCGTGTTGAGATCGGTGCCATGCCGCGTATGGTACAACACCAATGGATGGAAGCTTCGTCCCGAGCCGCTCTCGGGTGAGAGGTAGCGCTTCAGCTGAACTCAGTTCGGGGCAACCCGCCCTTTGGGATGAGGCAAAGTTGAAGGCGCAGGACTTTTCATCCGAGAACGTTGCGCGTCGCGCGGATCACGCGCACTTGCCATGCCTACAACTTCTACAAAGCCTACAAATCGCGGAACGACGAGCCGACATCCCTGCGGCCATGCAGCACGCGCGCGATTTCGACAGAGCCGTTGTCGTCGATCCGATAAAAAATCAGATGCGATCCTACCGGGAAACTCATTACGCGATCCTCGATTTCCTCTCGATGCCTGCCAACATGAGGATGATCGGCGACTAATTGGCACGCTGCCTCTATGCCATCAATGACTCCATCGGCTGCTGCAGGACTGTCCGATGCCACGTACTCGTAAATTTCATCGAGATCAAGAATTGCGGCGGGGGCGAGAGCAAATCTCTTCACTTACGCTTTGCTGCCTTGCGCCTGCCTCGAAGTTGCGCAAATACTTTACGCCCTGATACCGCTTCTCCGCGCTCAAGCTGTGCGAGTCCCTCACGAACGTCCAGGCGAAGCGCGTGAAGTTTGGCCTCCCGCTCCGCGTCCTGTTCTTTGAGGAGGCGGAGCGCGGCGCGTACTACTTCGGTTGCTGTACCGTAGTCACCGCTAGCCACCTTCCCGTCGACAAACCGCTCGAATTCCGATCCTACAGACACGTTCATAACTCCTCCAATTCCACCAGTAGCTCAATGTTGAAGAATATCATGAATGCTAATATATGTCAAATGTCGCTATTTTACGGCATCCCACTGAGTCGTTGTCAGCTTACAACTGGACCTGTAGCGACACGACGATCAATCCGCTGTACCGGAGATCGTATCGTGTGGATCTCCTGGGGCGAGTGACGAGCGAACAGATGGGATATCCGTACTCATCGCTCGCCAACAGCTATCAGCTGAACCGGGAGGCGGCGTACGACAGCTTGGGCCATGTGTCGCAGGTCAACTGGAGCTATCAGTGGTGCATGGCGTGGCCTGGCTCCAATCCCGACTCGCTCTCCCAGGATCAGGGCTGGCGCGATCTCTGTAGTCCGAATGCGCTCTTCTCGGAGTCGTACTCGTACGACGCGGTGGGGAACAGGACCGACGCCGGCGCGGGCTACAATCCAGGTAACAGGCTCACGAGCGTGAGCTGGGCGATGTACGTGTACGACGCCGACGGGAACGTCATAAGTCGGACGAACACGGCGAACAACCAGCTGATGCAGTTCTACTGGGACGCTGGGAACCAGTTGGACAGCGTCAAGGTATCGGGTGGCGGATTCCCAAGCGAGCGGGTGGATTGCCGGTACGATCCCTATGGCCGGCTGGTCCTGAGGACGGCAACGGATTCGGCTCCATCCACACAGAGACTGTATCTGTACGGTGCCGGTGCCAACAGCTCCAACATCACCAAGGAAGTGGATCTGGTGAGTGGCAACACGACGGAGTATCAGTATGCCGGAACAGATCATCCGACGATGTCGGTGACGCGGAAC